>NZ_ANHY01000017.1 GCF_000315795.1 Caenispirillum salinarum AK4 | reverse complement strand
CAGCCGAGCCAAGCCGCCCCGCGCGCCGCCCAGCCGGCACCCCAACCGACGCAGCCCCAGCCGCAACAGCCGGCACCGCAGAGCCAGCCCGCCCAGCAACAGCCGCCGGCCCAACAGCCGAGCCAGGCCGCCCCGCGCGCCGCTCAGCCGGCTCCGCAGCCGACACAGGCTCAGCCGCAACAGCCGGCACCGCAAGGGCCGCCTGGCGCTCCGAGCGTGCAGCCGGGCGGTGTGTCTGCACCGGCGCAGGCGGGACAGGGGCAGGGCGTGCGGCCCGTGGTGGTGAACGGGGTGACGCTTCAGCCGGGTGCCGCCGTGTTCGTCCGGGTGGCGGCCGTGACCGCCGGTCCTCAGGCGCCCGGCGGCGCAGCGGGGGCCGGGTCAGGCCCGGCCGCAGGGGGCAATGCCGCTCCCGCGCCGGCCGCTCCGGGCGCCGGCGCTCAGGCTTCGGGCCGGCTGGGAGCAGCTCCGCCGCAGGTCCCGACCGGCGCGCAAACCAGCGCCGGCGGCGCCCGCCCGGCCCAGACGCCGACGGCTCAGCCGCAGACGGCAGAACCGGGGCAGCGCGCCCAGGCTCAGCCGGCACAGGCGGGGCGTCCCGGCGAAGGGCCGGCGCCGGCGCGGGGCCAGCCCGCCCAGGCACAGACGCAGGGTCAGGCTCAAACGCAGGCTCAGGCGTCCGGCCCTCGCGCCGCGCCCAATGCCGCCGGGGTCGCCGCCTATGGCGGGGCGAAGGGGCCGCTCGCGCCGCAGCCGGCACCCTGGGTGTCCTCCGCCGCCGCCCAACCCAATCCGGCCAGCCTGCTTCAGGGAACGGTCCTGCCCGGAGGCTCGGCCGATCAGACGCTGGTGCGCACAGCCGCCGGGACGCTTTCGGTCGCCGGGCGCATCGCCGCGCCGCCGGGCGCCCAGGTGAGCCTGGAGGTGCTGCGGGCCGCGCCCCTGCCTGCGGCGCCACCCGCCACGGCCGCCGCCGCCGGGGCTTTGGGCGCGCCCACCGCCTTTTCGGCCACCGTCTGGCCCAGCATGACCGACGCGCTGTCGGTGCTCGGCCAGATGCGCAGCCCCGGCGGAGCGGACGCCGCGCGCCAGTTCACCGCCGCCCTGCCCCGCGCCGACGGCCAGATGACCGCCAGCGTCGCCGCCTTTCTGGGCGCGGTGAAGGCCGGCGGCGAAACCCGCGCGTGGCCCGGCGGCGGCGTCATGCGCGCGCTGGAATCGGCCGGCGAGAAGGGCCGCGCCACGGCCCGCCAGATCGGCCGCGACCTGTCGGAGGCCGCCGTCACCCGCCGCGATGCCTCGGGCGCCGAATGGCGCGTCACCACCCTGCCCTTCCACGCCGGCGCCGAGGTACAGAAGATCCAGTTCATCACCCGCCGCCAGGGTGCCGGCGACGAGGACGGGTCGGCCGAGGGCGAAGGCGAAGGCGCACGCAAGGGGGGCGGCCAGCGGTTTCTGGTCAACCTGGAACTCAGCCGCCTGGGCCTCATGCAGATCGACGGGCTGGTGCGCAAGGGCGACCGGCGCTTCGACCTGATCATTCGCACCCACCGTGCCCTGTCGCAGGACATGCGGCGCGACATGACCGGCCTGTTCGCCAACGCCGTCAGCGCCATGGGCCTGAAGGGAGCCTTGAGCTTCAACGTCACGCCCCGGTTCGAGAACCCGGTGCCCGACCCCGACGCCCCGCCCGGCCGGCCGGGGCTGTTCGCCTGATCAAGCGGCCCTTTTCCGCCGGCCCCGCCCCGCCTATAACGGAGGCGGACCTTTCACAACGAAAACAAGCCGGAGAGACCCGTCCATGGCCGCCGCCGACCCCGTTCTGCTGTCCGTCGATGCCACAAGTGGCGTCGCCACCGTCACGCTCAACCGCCCCGACGCCCTGAACGCGCTGGACGCGGCCATGACCCAGGGCCTGCGCGAGACCTTCGCCGAGATCGCGGGGCGCAAGGACATCCGGGCGGTGCTGCTGGCGGGCGCCGGCGAGCACTTCATGGCCGGCGGCGACATCCGCGTGTTCGCCCAGTTCAACACCCGCCCACGCCAGGAGCGGCCGGATCTCGCGCGCCCGCTCATCCAGGGCGTGGGCGAGGCCATTTCCACCCTGCGCACCATGCCCCAGCCCGTGGTGGCGCGGGTGCAGGGGGCGTGCGCCGGCTTCGGGCTTTCGCTTGCCAACGCCTGCGACATGACGATCGCGGCCGACGACGCCTATTTCACGCTGGCCTACATCAACATCGGCACCTCGCCGGACGGCTCGGGCAGCTTTTTCCTGCCGCGCCTGGTGGGACCGAAGCGCGCCGCCGAGATCGCGCTGCTGGGCGGGCGGTTCGACGCCGCCACCGCCGAGCACTGGGGCATGGTGAACGCCGTCCACCCGCGCGCCGAACTGGAGGCCGAGGCTGCCAAGGTGGCCGGGCGTCTGGCGGCCATGCCGGCCGCCGCCCTGGCGCGCACCAAGGCGCTGCTCAACCACGCCATGGACAACGACCTGTCCGCCCAACTGACCGCCGAGGAGGACAGTTTCTCTGCCTGCACCGCCACGGCCGACTGGGAGGAAGGCATCGACGCCTTCCTCAACCGCCGCAAGCCCGCCTTCAACCGCGAGGGCTGAGTGACCGGCGCCGCCACCGCCCTGCCCATCGCCGCCGAGGACGCCCGCCGCCTGTCCCTGCGCTGCGGGCTCCGCGGCACGCTGCGGGAGTTCTGGGCGGACGCGGCGGCGGTCGGCTGGCTGCGGCACATGGCGGGGCTGCCCGATCCCGCCGACGACCCCGGCGGGGCGGCCTTCGCCTGGCACGCGGAAGCCGGCGGCGGACGGCTGGCCCTGGATGCGCCGATGCTGGGCGTGCAGGTGCGCGGCGTCGATCCGGTGGCGCTGGCCGAGGGGCTGGAGGCGCTGGGCCATCTGGCCAGCGCCGTCACGCCCGAGGCCATGGCCGAGGCCGAGGCCACGGGCGGCGCCTTCGAGGCTTTGCTGCCCGCCCATCTGCGGCGGGCCGTGATGACCGGGGTCGGGCATTGGCCGCCGGGCGTGTCGTTCGCTCCGGCCGGGGCGGCGGCGGAGGCCCGTCCCCTCCCGCTCGACGCCGACGCCCACCGCCAGGCCCAGGCGACGCTGGAGGTGCAGGACCACCGGCCGGTCATCCCCGTCCGGTCGCGCGGGCCCGACGCCTGAACCCCTTGGGGGCATGGGTGTTTCCGTGCTTCAATGCGCGAAGACGCCCGAGGGAGGACCCCATCATGCCCGGCATCCAGATCATGCACGACACCGACGCCCTGCTGGTGGTCGACGTGCAGAACGATTTCTGTCCCGGCGGCGCCCTGGCCGTGCCCGAGGGCGACGCCGTGGTGCCCGTCATCAACAAGCTGATGGACCGGTTCGCAACCGTGGTGCTGACCCAGGACTGGCACCCGGAGAACCACGCCAGTTTCGCCTCCACCCACGGCGCCGAGCCCTTCTCCACCATCGGAATGTCCTACGGCACCCAGGTGCTGTGGCCGGACCACTGCATCGCCGGCGACCAGGGCGCGGCGTTCCACCCGTCGCTGCGGCTGCGCCCGGCGCAGATGATCCAGCGCAAGGGCATGAACCCCGATATCGACAGCTATTCCGCCTTCTACGAGAACGACCAGGCGACCACCACCGGCCTCGCCGGCTGGCTGAAGGAGAAGGGCATCACGCGGGTTTTCGCCGCCGGCCTGGCGACGGATTTCTGCGTCGCCTGGACCTGCCTGGACGCCCGGCGCTGCGGGTTCGAGGCGGTGCTGATCGAGGACGCCACCCGCGCCATCGACCAGGACGGCAGCCTGGCCGCCGCCATGACCGAGATGGAGAAGGCCGGGGTCGTCATTGCCCGCGAGAACCAGATCGGGGACTGAGCGGCGGCGCCGCCGCCTCGCCCTGACGCCTCAGTCGCCGAGGTCCGCCCGCAGCGCCTCGGCGACGGCGGCGTGGGCCTGCGGGTCGCGCAGTTCGGTGGTGACGCCGCAGGGGGCGGCGGCGTTCTTCATGTCGATCAGCACGGCGCGGCCGTCGGCCTCTGCCCGCCACGACCACGGCGGCACCCAGGCCATGGCGGTGCCGGGGCCGGTGGTGATCTGGCGGACGACGGCCACCTGTTCCTCGGGCACGCACGACAGGGGCTCGGCCTTGACCACCGCGAACACACGCTCCGCCCCGTCGGCCCAGACCTGCAGGTCGGTGGCGCCGACCGCGATCTCGGTGCCCTTGCCCTTTCCCTTGTGGGAACACAGCGTCAGCAGCGGCCGCCCGTCGGAGCGTCCGGCGATGAGGGTGTCGCAGCCGGTGAAGGGCAGGCCCGCGTCGATGGCCGCCCGGCGGGCCTCGGACAGGCTCATGCCCGGCGCGATACCGGCCAGGTGCTGCGGCAGGCCGTCGGCCTGGGCCGCGGGCACGAAGGCAAGAACGGCGAGCAGCGGCAGAAGGGCACGGCGAAGCATGGGCGGCGGTCCGGTCAATCGAAAGACGTAAGCGCGGTCCAATAAACCACCCCCGGCGCGCCGGCTCAAGGCTCGTCCACCACCTCGACCACCAGTTCCATGCGCGGATGGATGCCGCAGAAGGCGTGGTAGGTGCCGGGCTCTGGAAAAGCCAGCTCCACCGTCTCCCCCGGCTCCTGGAAGCCCGAGTTGGCGGTGTGGCGCGGGTCGTCGACCCGCACGTTGTGGTCGCGGGTGTCGTCGTTGAGGATGCGCAGCGGCTGCCCCACGGCCACCTTCACCGCACCCGGCGCGAAGGTTTTGTCGCGCTGGCTGACCTCGGGCACCGACAGGGTCGCCGTCGCGGGCTCCAGCGTTTCTGCCCGGAAGGGCGGCGGCGGCGCGTCGGCGTCCAGGCTTTCCAGGAAGGCCACAAGGTCCGCGCGCTCCGCCGGCGTCAGCGTGATATCCGGCAGGTCGGGCGACAGCGTCGGGCGTTCCGCCGGCTTGGGGGTGCCGTCCACATAATGATCGACCACGGCGGCGAGCGTCGGCAGCGACCCGTCGTGCATGAAGGGGCCGCGCTTGGGCAGATCGCGCAGGGTGGGCGTCTTGAACGCGTGATCGACCTCGGGCATGTCGAGGATTTCCCCGCGGCCGCGGTCGTCGCCGGCCAGGCCGATGTCGTGAAAGGCGCCGTCGGTGAAGTCCCAGCCCGAATGGCAGGACACGCAGCCCGCCTTGCCGGTGAACAGGTCGAAGCCGCGCTTGGCGGCGGCACCGACGGCATCCGCATCGCCGGCCGCCCAGCGGTCGAAGGGCGCAAGGCCCGAGATCACCGTGCGCTCGTAGGTCGCCAGGGCTGTGGCGATGGTTTCCGCCGTCAGCGCCGGCTCGGAGTCGGGAAAGGCCTCGGCGAAGGCGGCCACCAGGTCGTCGTCGGCCCGCAGTTCCGCCACCAGATCGGTCAGGTCCTGGTCCATCTCGCGGGGGTTCTGGATGGGGCCCAGGGCCTGGGCCTCCAGGCTCGCCGCCCGGCCGTCCCAGAAGAACCGGGCCTGCCAGGCGCCGTTGACGATGGTCGGCACCCGGCGGCCGAGGGCGGAGCCGTCGATGGCCTTGCCGGTGGGCAGGCCGTCTTCGAAACCGGCGTCGGGGCGATGGCAACTGGCGCAGGAGCGGTCGTTGGCGCCCGACAGGCGCGCGTCGAAGAACAGCCGCTCCCCCAGCGCCGCCTTCTCCGGGCTGTAGGGATTGGTCGCGGGGAAGGGCACGCTGTCCGGCCGCTGGAAGGCTTCCAGCAGTTCGGGCGCGGCAGCACGGGCCGGCCCGCCGGAGACGGCGACGGCCAGGGCGGCCGCCCAAATGGCGCCGCCGAGGATATACCGCAGTCGCATCATCGCCCCTTCCCCGCGCCGTGCGGGCCTAGCGGTAGTCGTTGGACATCAGCTCGATGCGCGACAGGCCGGCGAGCACCGCGCCGGGCTCCATGGCCGGCGTCTCGGGTGCCTCCACCGTCGGCCAGGCCGGCTTCAGGTCGCGGACGGCCTGCAGAAGCTTGTCGTCCTCGCCCAGGCCGTTGTCGGTCAGGAAGTCCTCCAGCGCCAGGATGAAGCCGCGGCTGTCCTGGTACTCCACCACGTTGGCGATGCGGCCGTCGCGGAAGGCGGCCTGATATTCGGCCACGGCCGTTTCCATGACCGACTTCGAGACGTCGTACAGGAAAGCCGGCTCGCGCATGTGATCCTCGCCGACCACCGTGATAGCGTTGCCGACCTGGGCGTCGACGGTCTCGGCCAGTTCGGTCACCTTGTCGGCATCGGCGCCGGCCTTGGCGGCCTCGACCAGGGCGTCGAGGTGGTCGCGCATGTCGGTGATGCCGTGCTCGTGCAGTTCGCCTTCGACGCCGTCGAGGATTTCCTCGGCCGGATGCATGAAGTGCGGCAGAGCGTCCTTGGGCTTGCCTTGGGCGTAGAGCGTCCGGCCGATGTCCACATGGCCGCGCAGAAGCAGAAGCTGGCCGACCGCCGCGGCGTGGTGGTCCAGCTCGGAGAAGGCGCCGGCCTCGCCGCCTTCGCCGCCTTCTCCGCCTTCTCCGCCTTCGCCGCCGGCGGACATGGCATGGCCGGCCTCGCCGCCTTCACCGCCCTCACCACCGGAGGAGACCGCGTGGCCGGCTTCGCCGCCTTCGCCGCCTTCACCGCCGGCGACCAGCGTCGCGCCCAGTACCTGCGGGGCGGGTTTTTCCAAATGCACGGGGGCAGCGTCGGCTTCGGCAGAGGTGACCGCCGCGCCGCCGGCGCCCATAACCAGCGCCACGCTCAGGCCGCTCCACAGCTTGATGGTTCCCTCTCGCATTCGGGCTTCCCTTTCCTTGTGGTGTTGATCGTCGTTCGCCAACGGCGTCGCGCAGGATGCCGCTCCTCAAAACTGGTATTGAAAATCATTCTCAGGTTCAATAGTAAAATGACCGATTTTCTGTAGGGATTTACCGCAAACGGCAGATCGGCCTACGCTTGCGGATCAACTGGTAAAGGAGTGGCGACACCATGTTGCTGTGCATTGCCGACGTGCTGTCGGCCGACGACCTTGCGGCGCTGGACGGCTTGCTGGAGTCGGGCGACTTCCAGCCCGGCACCAAGACCGCCGGGTGGAACGCGCGCCTTGTGAAGAAGAACGAGCAGATGGCCGGCGACGCGCTGCGGAAGGCGCAGAAGATCGTCATCGACGCGCTGAACCGCAACGCCACCTTCTCCGCCGCGGCGGTACCCAAGCAGATCCTGCCGCCGCTGGTGGCGCGGTACAGCAACGACATGACCTACGGCAACCACGTCGACGACAGCCTGATGCGCGGCCCCGACGGCCGGGCCGTGCGCACCGACGTCTCCACCACCGTGTTCATCAGCGCGCCCGAGGACTACGAGGGCGGCGAACTGACCATGGAAACCACCGCCGGCACCCAGCGCTACAAGCTGCCGCGCGGTGCGGCCATCGTTTATCCGTCCACGACGCTGCACCGGGTGGAGCCCGTGACCGCCGGCGAGCGGCGCGTCGCCGTGACTTGGACCCAGAGCCTGGTGCGCGACCCCGCCCACCGCGAGATGCTGTTCGACCTGGAGCGCGCCCGCCGGACGATCTTCGACAAGGACGGCAAGACGCCGGTCTTCGACCTGCTGTCCAAGACCTGGTCGAACCTCATGCGTGAATGGGCGGAGCCCTGAAAATCGCGCATATCCGTCCGGTCTCGACGGAAAAGGTGGAAATAGGCCGAATCGCGTATAACCTCCCTCTAAAGTACCTTTCAGGAATAAAGCGGGAAAGAGGGCGGTCATGAAGATCAACATCCTGGCGCGCATCGGCATCGCAATGGTGCTGCTGTCCGGCCTGACGGCCGCGGCGGTTGCGGTTCCCTCCCTCATGTCGGCCGACGAATTGATCTCACGGTCGCTGCAGCGGCAGCTCAACCAGGGCTACCAGAAGATGATGGCGGGCATCGAGGCCGAGGCCCTGCGCGCCGTTTCCATGGGCGCCCTGGTGGCCGGCCTGCCGCCGGTCAAGCAGGCCATGGCCGAGGGCGACCGCGCGGCGCTGTCCGACCTGTTCCTGCCCGGTTACGACCGCCTGCGCGAGGACTGGGACGTGCGACAGTTCCAGTTCCACGAACCGCCCGCCACCAGCCTTCTGCGCGTCCACAAGCCCGAGAAGTTCGGCGACGACCTGTCGGGCTTCCGCAAGACGGTGGTCGAGGCCAACGCCGACAGCCGCCCCGTCACCGGGCTGGAGAAGGGCGTCGCCGGCCTGGGCGTGCGCGGCGTGGCGCCGGTCACCGATAACGGCCGCCACCTGGGCACGGTGGAGTTCGGCACCAGCTTCGGCCCCGCCTTCTTCGAGCGCTTCACCGAGACGACGAACCTGCACGTCGCCCTGCACACGGTGGCCGAGGGCGGCGGCTTCGACACCTTTGCCTCCACCATCGACGGCGGCGGCCTGCTTGAGCCCGCGGCCCTGGCCGAAGCCCTGGACGGCGAACCCGTGCTGAGCCGCATGGACACGGCGGGCGGCGCGGTGGGCGTTTATGCCCACGCGGTGACGGATTTTTCCGGCCGCCCCATCGGTGTGGCCGAAATCGTCATGGACGCCACCCCCTATACCGCCCAACTGTCCGACGCCCGCAGCCGCACCGTACTGACGGCGCTGGGGGCGGTGCTGGTCGCCTCGGTGCTGGGCTTCCTGATCGCGCGGTCCATCGCCGGCCCGGTCGGCCGCATGACCGGTGCCATGGGCGCCATCGTCGACGGCCGGTACGACGTCGACATTCCGGCCCAGGCGCGCGGCGACGAGATCGGCGCCATGGCCCGCGCGCTGGAAGGCCTGCGCACCCACGCCCGCGACGTGGCCGAAAGCGAAGCCGCCCAGGGCGACCGCGTGCGCGAACTGGCCGAGCGCGAACAGGCCGTCCGGCGCGAGACCGAAAGCCATCTTGCGGGCGTGGTCGAGGCCGCCATCCAATCCAACGAAGCCATGATCGTCCTGGCCCACATGATGGAGGAAATCTCGGGCGCGGCGCAGCAGAGCCAGGCCATGGCCTCGGCCGTGGAGGAACTGGTGGCGAGCGTGCGGGAAATCTCGGGCAACTCCGACACCGCCGCCGATGGTGCGCGCGAGGCCGAGGGCGCGGCCAACGACGGGCTGTCGGCCTCTCACCACGCCGTCTCCACCATGGAAAGCATCTTCGGCGCCGTCAGCGATGCCGCCAAGACCGTCGACAGCCTCGCCAAGGCATCCGAGCAGATCGGCGTCATCGTCCAGGAAATCGAGGACATCGCCGACCAGACCAACCTCCTCGCCCTCAACGCCACCATCGAAGCCGCGCGGGCCGGTGACGCCGGCAAGGGCTTCGCGGTGGTCGCCGGCGAGGTCAAGACGCTCGCCAGCCAGACCGGCCGGGCGACCGAGGACATCCGCGCCCGCATCGAGGCGCTACGCACCGAGATGGACTCCATCGTCCACGCCATGGAAAGCGGCGCCAAGGCGGTGGAGGACGGTCGCGGCGCCGTCAACAACCTGGGCGACCGCCTGCAGTCCATCGCCGGCAGCGTCAACGGCGTGAACGGCAAGATCGGCGAGATCGCCGCCATTCTCAGCCAGCAGACGGCGGCGGCGTCCGAGGTCTCCCGCGGGACCAACGCCATCGCCGACACCGCCCGGCGCAACGATGAGGAAATCGGCGAGGTGCTGGCCGCCATGGACCGCGCCGCCGCCGTGCTGAACGAGCGCGTCGGCGAGTTCGCCAAGGTGGGCAGCGCGCTCGCCATCGTGCAGGTGGCCAAGAACGATCACGTGGTCTTCAAGAAGAAGATCATCGACTCGGTCATCGGCCGCGGCAAGTGGGCGGTCAAGGACGTGCCCGACCACCACGCCTGCCGCCTGGGCAAGTGGTACGATGGTGTGCAGGACCCGGCCGTGCGCGAGCAGGATGCCTTCAAGCGGATCGAAAAGCCGCACGCCCGCGTCCACGCTGCCGGCATTGCCGCCTTGAAGGCGGCCGCCGACAACGAACGCGAAACGGCGCTCAAGCACGTCCACGAGATGAACGACGCCAGCCATCAGGTGCTGGACCTGCTCAACGAACTCGCCGAGGGCCTGCGGAAGACCACCGCGGCCTGACGTGGCGACGGGCACCTCTTACGTATTGTGTGCATGCTAACGGCTTGCGCCGCTGGACCCGGCGGCGCAAGCTTCCTATGTGAACGGAACAGCGCCGGAAAGACGAAGCGAAAGTGTCGGTTTTTCCTGCTGACGACGGGGCTTCGATCGTCTATTGATGGAGCCCTTTCGCGGGCGCGAAGGCCGAGGGGTGCCATCGCGTGCCGCAGCGGTTCCCAACTAGGAACGGCCGTGGCTGCCACGGCCGGAGGATGGCATGAGCGAAACGCAAACCTTGAACCCCGAGTCCGGTCAGGGCGACCGGATCGAGCTGGAGTCCGCCGTGGTGCGGTTCGCCGGGGATTCCGGCGACGGCATCCAGTTGACCGGCGGCCAGTTCACCGTCGCCAGCGCCCTGGCCGGCAACGACCTGACGACCTTCCCCGACTTTCCGGCGGAAATCCGGGCGCCGGTGGGCACCACCTACGGCGTGTCGGCCTTCCAGATCAACTTCGGCGGCCGGCGCATCAACACGTCCGGCGATGCCGCCGACTGCCTGGTGGCCTTCAATCCGGCGGCGCTGAAGACCAACATCGACAAGGTCAACCGCGGCGGGCTGGTCATCGTCGACAGCGGCAACTTCGGTCCGCGCGACCTGAAGAAGGCCGGCTACGAGGTCAATCCGCTGGAGGACGGCAGCCTGGAAGGCTGGAACGTCGTTCCCATCGACATCTCGCGCCTGACGCTGGAGGCCGTGGCCGACAGCGGCCTGGGCAAGGTGGATGCCCTGCGCTGCAAGAATTTCTGGGCGCTCGGCCTCATCTACTGGGTGTTCGGCCGCGACCGCGCGCCGACGGCCGAGTGGATCGAGCAGAAGTTCGGCCGCAAGGACGCCGCCATCGCCAAGGCCAACGTGGACGCGCTGAACGCCGGCCATGCCTTCGGCGAGACCATGGAGCTTCTGCAGGACTTCCACGGCTACCGCGTGCCCAAGGCGGAACTGCCGCCGGGTCTCTACCGCACCATCACGGGCGGTGACGGCTTTGCGCTGGGCCTCGCTGCCGCCGCGCAGTTGACCGAGACGGAAGTGGTCTTCGCCAGCTATCCCATCACGCCGGCCTCGCCCATCCTCCACCACCTGGTCAAGCTGACGGCCTATGGCGTCACCACCCACCAGGCGGAGGACGAAATCGCGGCCGCCTGCGTGGCCATCGGCGCGTCCTACGGCGGCGCCATCGGCGTCACCAGCTCGTCGGGCCCCGGCATCGCGCTCAAGGGCGAGGCCATCGGCCTGGCCGTGGCCGCCGAACTGCCGCTGGTCATCATCAACACCCAGCGCGCCGGCCCCTCGACCGGCCTGCCGACCAAGACCGAGCAGTCGGACCTCTATCAGGCGCTTTACGGCCGCAACGGCGACACGCCGCTGGTGGTGCTGGCGCCCAACAGCCCGGCGGACTGCTTCACCATGGCCATCGAGGCGACGCGCATCGCCACCAAGTACATGGTGCCGGTGATGGTGCTGTCGGACGGCTACATCGCCAATGCATCGGAACCCTGGCTGATCCCCGACGTGGACAGCCTGCCGCGGATTCCGGTGACCTTCCGCCAGGACCCGGAGGGCTACCTGCCCTTCAAGCGCGACCCTGATACGCTCGCGCGCGACTGGGCAAAGCCGGGCACGCCGGGCCTCGCCCACCGCGTGGGCGGCATCGAGCGTGATTCGGAAACCGGCGACATCTCCTACGACCCGGCCAACCACCAGCGCATGACGGACTTCCGCCACGCCAAGGTGGCCGGTGTCGCCCGCGACATCCCGCCGCAGACGGTGGACCAGGGCAAGGAACGCGGCCGGCTGGCCGTGGTCGGCTGGGGCTCCACCTACGGTCCCATCAAGCGCGCCGTGACCAACCTGCGCGCCGAGGGCCTGGACGTCAGCCACATCCACCTGCGCCACATCTGGCCGCTGCCCGAGAACCTGGGCGCGCTGCTGGACGGGTTCGACCAGGTGCTGGTGCCCGAGATGAACACCGGGCAGCTGCTGACGCTTCTGCGCGCCACCTACGCCAAGCCGTACGAGGGCCTGTCCAAGGTGACGGGCCAGCCGTTCAAGATTGCCGAGATCGAGGCCGCCGTGCGGTCTCGGCTGGAGGGCTGAGCCATGAATGCTCCCACCACCCCCGCCAAGCTGACGCCCAAGGATTTCGCCACCGACCAGGAAGTTCGCTGGTGCCCGGGCTGCGGCGACTACGCCATCCTTAAAAGCGTGCAGAAGGTCCTGGCGGACCTGAAGGCCGACAAGGACAAGACCGTCTTCGTCTCGGGCATCGGATGCTCGTCGCGCTTCCCGTACTACATGGACACCTACGGGTTCCACACCATCCACGGCCGCGCGCCCGCGGTGGCCACCGGCGTGAAGATGGCGAACCCGGAACTGGACGTGTGGATCGTCACGGGCGACGGCGACGGCCTGTCTATCGGCGGCAACCACCTGCTGCACATCATCCGCCGCAACGTCGACACCCAGATCCTGCTGTTCAACAACGAGATCTACGGCCTGACCAAGGGCCAGGCCTCGCCCACCTCCGCCATCGGCACCAGGTCGTCGTCGACGCCGGAAGGCTCGGTGGATGCGCCGCTGGACCCCATCAAGGTGGCCATGGGCGCGGGTGCGCGCTTCGTTGCCCGCACGGCCGACAAGTGGATCAAGGAGATGCCCGACGTGCTGAAGGCCGCCCGCGAGCATCGCGGCTGCGCCTTCGTGGAGATCCTGCAGAACTGTATCGTCTACAACGACGCCGTGTTCGGCGAATTCACGGGCAAGGAAGCCGTGCCCGGCACCTACATCCACGTCGAGCACGGCAAGCCGCTGCTGTTCGGCGGCGGCAGGAACGAGCCGCCGGTCAAGGGCATCCGCGTCAAGCCCGGCACCTTCAAGCTGGAGGTGGTGACGCTGGGCGAGAACGGCATCAGCGAGGCCGACGTGCTGGTCCACGACAAGACCGACCCCGTGCTCGCCGGCCTGCTGGCCGCCATGACCGGGCCGGACTTTCCCGTGGCCTTCGGTGTGCTGTACGAGGACGCCGCCCCGGTGCACGACGACTCCGTTGCATCCCACAAGGCGGACGCCCGGAAGAAGACGCCGGACGTCTCCATCAACGCGCTGCTCAAGCGCGGCCGGACCTGGATGGTGGAAGGCCCCGGCGCCTGATCGCGCGCTGCGCGCAATTTCCGCATTGACGCGCTTTCGCGGCGGTTCATACTGACAAGGGCAGGCATCGCGCCTGCCCTTGTTGCATGTTCGGACGCCGGACCATGATCGCGACCGCCCTCAACCCCGCCCTCTGGCAGCCCCAGCCGACCGCCCGCTCCGCGGCGGCCGAGGGCAAGGCCGCGCCCGCCAAGGCGCCCCAGGCCGAAGGCGCCAGGGCGCCGTCGCTGCTGGACGGATGGGAAACCACCCGCCGGCAGATGCAGGAAGAGTTCATGGCCCGCCGTCTGGAGACGGCGGAAATGATCATGGAGGCCCTGCGCCCTGCCGCCTCGTTGTGGATGATGTCGGGGTCGCTGGCCCGGGCCGTGGCCGGTACGGTGGAGCACCTGTCGGCCGAGATCAATTCGGTCGTCCGCGACATGGAGCAGGAGTTCGGCCGCCGCGCCCTGCCCGGCGAACCCTTCGCCGAGCGGCCCGGCTTCACCGACCTGTTCGGCCAGGCCTCGCGCGCGCTGACGGGCGCGTCGTTCCTGACGCTGACGGTGGGCGCATCCTTCGACCGGGGACCGCTGAACCAGGCCTCTGGGTTCGAGCGCGCCATGGACGCCGCCCGCCACCTGGACGACACCGGCGCCCGGCTGACCGCCCTGCACGCGCGCCACGGCGCGGCCCTGTCGCGCGGCGGCATTAACCTCAGCGCCTGACGGACGCCTCCTCGGCCCGCTCCAGCCGGCCGGCGGGGAAGCTGTGGACCTTGTCGCGCCCCGTGAGGAACACCGTGAAGTCGCGGCGGAACAGGCCGCGGATCTCCGGGTCGAACACGTCCAGCCCGCCCGTGAAGGCGCCGAAGGCCGGCAGCACCAGGCGGCGGGTGTCGGTCACGAAGCACGGCCGGCTCAGGCGCTGCCCACGCACCGTCACCGCCGCCTTGGGGTGGAGGTGGCCGGCGACCTCTCCGTCCGCGCCGCGCAGGCCCGTCGCCGGCTGCGGATCGTGGCGGAAGACCAGGGGACCGATCTCCGCCACCTGTTCCGCCCGACCGCCCAGGTGCAGGGGGGCCACCGGGTCGTGGTTGCCGGTGATCCAGATCCAGTCCGTCGCCGCCGTCAGCTTGCGCAGCCGCGCCGCGTCGGCCTCCGTCAGCCCGTGGGCGGCCTTGGCGTCGTGGAAGGCATCACCCAGCGCGATCAGGCGCTTGGGCGCGTGGCGGCGCATGAGCCCTTCCAGCAGCCGCAGCGTTTCGCGCGTGTCGTAGGGCGGCAGGAAGCCCGCACCCCGGCGGGCGAGTGTCGCCGCTTTCTCAAGGTGCATGTCGGCGACCACCAGCGTCTGTTCCTTGGGCCAGAACAGCGCGCCCGAGGGGTCGGGCAGGACCATGGCTCCGTTGACCAGCATCAGGCCTTAGCCTCCGCCGCAAACGGGTGCGTGGCCTCGGCGATCAACTCCGCCGCCGCGTCGTCCAACAGATCGTCCAGAATGGCGCCCGCCATGTTTTCCTTCCCGATATCCAAGAGAACCGGCACCGCCAGCGGAGACACCCGCGCCAGCCGCCGGTGATCGATGTGGCCTTGCGCCTTATAAAGCATGTCGGTCAGCCTGTGCAGGTCGATCAGGCCGCCTTCCGCGTCCGCCCGCGTGGCGCGCAGCAGCACGTGATCGGGGTCGTATTTCCGCAGCACGTCGTAGATGAGGTCGGAGTTGAAGGTCATCTGCCTGCCGGACTTCTCCGCCCCCGCCACGCGCCGCTGGACGAGGCCCGAGATCACGGCCACCTGCCGGAAGGCGCGCTTGAGCATGGGACTTTCCGCCATCCAGTCCTCCAGGTCGTCGCCGAGGATGTCGTAGTCGAACAGGCGGTCGACGTCCTCGGCCGCGCTTTCGACGCTCCACACCGCGATGGCGTAGTCGTTGGCGACGAAGCCCAGCGGTTTGAGCTTCATGCGCTCCATGCGGCGGGTGAGCAGCATCCCGAGCGTCTGGTGCGCGTTGCGGCCGGCAAGGCTGTAGGCCACCAGGAACTCCCGTCCCTGGCGCGGGAAGGTCTCCACCAGCAGCGCGCCGGGCCGGGGCAGGCTTGAACGCGCCGCCTGGATGTCGGCCCACTCCCGCACCGCCGGCGGCAGGGCGGCACGGCGCGCCGGATCGGTGAGGATCGCCACCACCCGATCCGCCAGCCGCTGGGAGATCGGCAGCCGTCCACCCACGTAGGCCGGCACCTTGGGGTCCTTGCCCGGCGCCTTGCTGGCGATGACGGTCATCTCGCGCACGCCCTCGAACCGCAGGGACTGGCCGGCGAAGATGAAGGTGTCGCCGGGCTCCAGGCCCATGACGAAGTACTCCTCCACCTCTCCCAGGTACGGGCCGCGCCCGAGCCGGACCTTCAGCGTTTCCGCCTCCACGATGGTGCCGACGTTCATGCGCCAGTCGCGCACGAAGCGCGGGTTGGCGACCTTCAGCCGGCCGTCCTTCAGCGGCGCGAGCCGGCGGTACTGGTCGTAGACCTTCAGCGCGTAGCCGCCGTCGCGCACGAAGCGGAGCACGGCGTCGAAGGTGTCGCGTTCCAACCCTGCATAGGGCGCGGCGGTGCGGACCTCGTCATACAGCGCGTCGGGATGAAACGGCCCGGCGCAGGCCGTCCCCATGACATGCTGGGCGAGCACGTCGAGCGCTCCGGCGCGCGGCGGCGGGTCGTCCAGTTCGCCCGCCCGCATGGCATCCAGGGCCGCCTCGCACTCCAGGTACTCGAAGCGGTTGCCGGGGACCAGCAGGGCCTTGGACGGTGCATCCAGCCGGTGGTTGGCCCGCCCGATGCGCTGGATCAGCCGCGCCGACCCCTTGGGCGCGCCGATCTGCACCACCAGGTCCACCGCGCCCCAGTCGATGCCGAGATCGAGCGAGCTTGTCGCCACCACCGCCCGCAACTTGCCGGCCGCCATGGCGGCCTCCACCTTGCGGCGCTGCTCCACGGCCAGCGACCCGTGGTGGAGCGCGATGGGCAGGGCTTCGTCGTTGAGCTTCCACAGGCTCTGGAAGACGATCTCGCCTTGCGCGCGGGTGTTGACGAAGACCAGCGTGGTGCGGTGGGCGCGGATGCAGTCCATGACCTCGGGCATGGCGTGGTGGGCCATGTGCCCGGCCCAGGGCGGGTCCTTGGCGGCGTCCAGGATGCCGACGTCGGGCATCACCCCGCCCTCGCCGTGGATGACGCGGGCGTCGGGGGCGACGTGCTTCGCCAGGTCCTCCGGCCGCGCGACGGTGGCCGAGAGCCCGACGGCGCGCAGGCCCGGCCGCAGGCTCCGCAGGCGGGAGAGGCCGAGCGCCAGTTGATCCCCCCGCTTGGTGCCGGCCAGCGCGTGCAACTCGTCGACGATGATGCACTCCAGGCCGCCGAACACCCGCTCCGCGTCGGGCGCGGCCAGCATGAGCGCCAGACTTTCCGGCGTGGTCATCAGCATGTCCGGCGGGCGCTGCTTCTGCCGCTGGCGCTTGGCCGAGGGGGTATCGCCGGTGCGCGTCTCGTGCGTGACGGGCAGGCCGGCTTCTTCGATGGGCCGCGTCAGGTTGCGGTGGACGTCCTGGGCGAGCGCCTTGAGCGGCGAGATATACAGGGTGTGCAGGCCGTCGCGCGGGTTTTCCGCCAGGTCCGCGAGGCTCGGCAGGAAGCCCGCCAGGGTCTTGCCGCCGCCCGTCGGCGCGATCAGCAGCACGCTCTGCCCCGCCCGCGCGGCGTCGAGCATGGCGCGCTGGTGGGGGTGCGGCGTCCAGCCCTGGACGGCGAACCAGTGGCTAAGAGGTTTCGGCAAGCGGTCGGCGGTGGTCATGGCGGCAAAAATGGGCATTTCGGCGGGCAAAGGAAAGTGGCCCTGGACCTTCTTCAGCCCCGGCCTCATCTTCGTTACGGGCTTCAGAAGGCATCCAGACCATGACCCACATCCGCATCGACGCCGTGTTGACCGGCACCCCGCGCGCCTTCGGGCCCAGGGGCAACCCCAGCTCCATCGCCAGCCGCTACCCACGGTCGGAGCCCGTGGCGGTGACGCTTGAGGGGCTGGCCGGCGACCAGGTGGGCGACCCGACGGTGCACGGCGACGCGGACAAGGCCATCCACCACTACCCGCGCGACCACTATGCCGCCTGGATCACCGACCTCGCCCCGGCGCCGTCGTTCCTGGCCGAGGTGGGGGCGTTCGGCGAGAACATCTCCACCACCGGCCTAACCGAAGCAAACGTTTGCGTCGGCGATATCGTCCGCCTGGGCACCGCCCGCGTCCAGGTCAGCCAGGGCCGCCAGCCGTGCCACAAGCTCAACACCCGCTTCGACCGCAAGGACATGGCGAAGCGGGTCCAGGACACCGGCCGGTCGGGCTGGTACTACCGCGTGCTGGAGCCGGGCCTTGTCGGCCCCGGCGACCGGCTGGTGCTGGAGGACCGCCCCAATCCCGACTGGTCGCTCGCCCGCATCCTCCATGTGCTGTACGTCGACACGCTGAACCGTGCGGATCTGGAAGCCATCGCCGGTCTGCCCGAACTGGCGGCAGGATGGCGCAAGATCGCCGCCAAGCGCCTGGAGACCAACGGCGTGGAGGACTGGAGCAGGCGCATCGGCCCCGTCGACGCTTGACGCGGACGCCCCTGCGCCAAACATCCATCCCCATGCACCCGCGCGACTGGATCACCGTCACCCGCCAGGGAATCTATATCGAGCCCGGCGATTTCCATATCGACCCGCTGCGCCCCGTGCCGCGCGCGGTGGTCACTCACGGACACGCCGATCACGCCCGCCCCGGCCACGGCGCCACGCTCGCGACGCCCGAGACGCTGGCGATCATGGCCGCGCGCAACGGCGGCTCGCTGGACGGCGCCGACGCCCTGCCCTACGGCGAGACACGGCGCATCGGCGACGTCTCGGTCCGCCTCGTTCCCGCCGGTCATGTGCTGGGGGCGGCGCAGATCGTCATGGAGTACGGGGGAGCGCGCGTCGTCGTCTCCGGCGACTACAAGCGCCGCCCCGACCCCACCTGCGCAGGCTTCGAGGTCGTGCCCTGCGACGTGTTCGTCACCGAGGCCACCTTCGCCCTGCCCGTCTTCCGCCACCCCGACGACGGGCACGAGATTGCCAAGCTGCTCGACAGCCTGCGCCTGTTCCCCGACCGCGCCCATCTGGTCGGAGCCTATGCGCTGGGCAAGGCGCAGCGGGTGATCGCGCTGTTGCGGAAAGCCGGCTACGACCGCCCCATCTGGCTGCACGGGGCCTTGCAAAACCTCGTCGATCTCTATCAGGCCCACGGCGTCGACCTGGGCGAGACCCGCCCCGCCACGGGTGCCGCCAAGGCCGACATGAAGGGCGAGATCGTCATGGCCCCGCCCGCCGCGCTGCAAGACCGCTGGAGCCGCCGCCTGCCCGATCCCGTGACCGCCGTCGCCTCGGGCTGGATGCGGGTGCGCGGGCGGGCCCGGCAGAAGGGCGTGGAACTGCCGCTGATCCTCTCCGACCACGCCGACTGGGACGAACTGACGACCACCATCCAGGAGGTCCAGGCCGGCGAGATCTGGGTCACCCACGGGCGGGAGGACGCGCTGGTCCACTTCGCCAAGACCAAGGGCCTGCACGCCGAAGCCCTGTACATCGAGGGCTACGAGGAAGACCCGGCCGACGCCACCGGCGGAGGCGGCTGACGGCCATGCAGCGTTTCGCCGACCTTCTCGACGGCCTCGTCACCATGCCCAGCCGCAACGGCAAGCTGCGGCTGATCGAGGACTACCTGGCCCACGCCCCCGACCCCGATCGCGGCTACGGCCTCGCCGCCCTGACCGGCGAGCTGGACCTCGGCACCGCCAAGCCCAAGGCCATCCGCGAACTGGCGGAGGCGCGGTGCGACCCCGTGCTGTTCTATCTTTCCTACGACTACGTAGGGGACCTGGCGGAAACGCTGGCACTCATGTGGCAGGGGCCGGAGGACACGCCGGAGGACCCGCCGCCGCTGTGGGAGGTGATCGACACCCTCATGGCCGCCCCACGCACCCGCATCCCCGAGCTTCTGGCCGGCTGGCTCGACCGGCTGGACGCGACGGGGCGCTGGGCGCTTCTGAAGCTCATCACCAGCGGCCTGCGCGTCGGCGTCTCGGGGAGGCTGGCCCGCACCGCCTTCGCGGGCTGGGCGGGCCTGCCGCTGAACGATGTGGAGGAAGCCTGGCCCTGCGTCCAGCCGCCCTATGAGCCCCTGTTCGCCTGGGCCGCCGGCGGGCCGAAGCCCGAGGTCCGCGACATGCCGGCCTTCCGCCCCTTCATGCTGGCAAACCCGCTGGAGGAAACGGACATGCCGGCCCTCGACCCCGCCGACTATGCCGTGGAATGGAAGTGGGACGGCATCCGCGTGCAGGTGGCGCGGCGCTTTGGGGAGACGCGCATTTTCGCGCGGTCCGGCGACGACATCACCCACGCCTTCCCCGACGTGGTGGAGGCCGCCGACTTCGACGGTGCCTTGGACGGCGAGTTGCTGGTGATGGACGCAAGCGGTGAGCCCGCGCCCTTCAACCACCTGCAACAGCGCCTGAACCGCAAGACCGTTTCGGCCGCCATGTTGCGCAAGTATCCGGCCTTCGTGCGCGCCTACGACCTGTTGCAGGACGGGCCGGAAGACCTGCGCGAGCACCCCTTCCGCCACCGCCGCAAACGGCTGGAGGCGCTGTTCGGCACCCCGCGCGACCGTTTCGACCTGTCGCCCCTCATCCCGCTCAACGACTGGAGCCGGATGGCGGAGCTGCGCGACGAGGCGCGGGCGCGCGGCATGGAGGGGCTGATGCTGAAACGGTGGGACAGCGTCTACGTCCCAGGCCGTCCCAAGGGGCCGTGGTTCAAGTGGAAGCGCGACCCGCTGACGGTGGACGCCGTGCTGCTCTACGCCCAGCGCGGCCACGGCAAGCGCTCCAGCTTCTACAGCGACTACACCTTCGGCGTCTGGCGGGATGATGAACTGGTGCCCGTCGGCAAGGCGTACTTCGGCTTCACCGACGAGGAATTGCGCCAGATCGACCGCTGGGTGCGCGCCAACACCACCGACCGCTTCGGCCCCGTGCGCGCGGTGACGCCGGGGCTGGTGTTCGAGGTGGCGTTCGACAGCGTCCACCCCAGCCCGCGCCACAAGTCGGGTCTCGCCATGCGCTTCCCGCGCATCAGCCGCATCCGCTGGGACAAGCCCCACGCCGAGGCCGACCGCCTGGAGACCCTGCTGAAGCTGGTGGAGGCGGCACCCGCCGCCGATGGTGGATGACCCGCATTGGCCCCCTCCTCCGCCGCTTGAGCGGCCATGGCGGAAGGCCATCGCATCGGTAGGATGGGCTGATCACCAAAGCCGGGAGTTCCGTCCATGTCCTCCGCCGCCCCTGACCGCCCCACCGTTGCCGGACTGCCGCCCGCCGTGTGGCTGGTGATCGTCGCCGGCTGTCTGGTGGGGCTGCTGAACTTCGGCGTGCGGTCGGGCTTCGGCCTGTTCCTGGAGCCCATGAGCGACGCGCGCGACTGGGGACGCGAGGTGTTCTCCGTCGCCATCGCCGTGCAAAACCTCATGTGGGGCCTGGGCCAACCCTTTGCCGGGGCCATCGCGGACCGCTACGGCACCGCCCGCGTGCTGATCGCCGGCGGCATTCTCTATGCAGCGGGGACGGCGCTGATGGCGGTCAGTTCCACGCCGCTGGCGATTACCGTCACGGGCGGGTTCATCGTGGGGCTCGGGCTCGCTGGCTCCTCCTTCGCCATTGCGCTGTCGGCCATGGCGCGCAACGTGCCGGAGGACCGGCGCTCGTGGGTGCTGGGCCTGGGCACCGCCACCGGATCGCTCGGCCAGTTCCTCATGGTGCCCCTGGGCCAGGGGTTCATCGCGGAATATGGCTGGCAGACCGCGCTTGGGCTGCTGGCGCTGTTCGCGCTGGTGATCGCCCTGCTCGCGCCCGCCCTGCGCGGCAAGCCGGGCGGAGCGAAAAGCGGTGTCGGCGCGGCCGCCGTGGCGGAAATGGAACAGACGCTGGGCGCGGCTCTGAAAGAGGCCGCCGCCCACAAGGGATACGTGCTGCTGTTCCTGGGCTTCTTCGTTTGCGGCTTTCACGTCGCCTTCATCCAGGTCCACCTGCCCGCCTACCTGGTGGACAAGGGCCTGAGCCCGGCACTCGGCGCCTGGGCGCTGGGGCTGGTGGGGCTGTTCAACGTAATCGGCGCCTATACGTCCGGCATCCTGTCCGGCAAGTTCAGCAAGAAGATGGTGCTGTCGGGCATCTACCTCGCCCGCGCGGTCATCATCGCCCTGTTCCTGCTGGTACCGATCTCGCCCGCGAGCGTGCTTCTGTTCTCCGCCGCCATGGGCCTGCTGTGGCTGTCGACGGTGCCGGCGACGTCGGGCCTTGTCGCGCAGATTTTCGGCCCGCGCTACATGGCGACGCTGTTCGGCATCGTCTTCCTCGGCCACCAGTTGGGCGCGTTCCTGGGCGTGTGGCTGGGCGGGGCGCTCTACGACGCGACGGGCAGCTATGACGTCGTGTGGTGGGCCGGGGTGGCCCTGGGGCTCGCCGCCGCCGCCCTGCACTGGCCCATCGACGAACGCCGGGTGGTGCGGGAACCGGCCGAGCCCCTGCCCGGAGAGGCCCAGGCATGAAAAAAACCCGCCGCTCGCTCAGCCCAAGGGGATGGGCAAGGCGGGCGGCGGGTTCTCAGCACGAACCCTCACCAGGGGAGAACCCGGCGACCTCTGCCGGGAAGAGGCCGGTGAAGGCGCGCGACGTTCAGTGCGCCGGACGGGCGCCGTGGTGGCCGCCGATGTGCAGCGCGTCGCGCAGCCAAGCCAGGGCACTGCGCACCATGCGGCTGCATTCCTGGGCGCGCATCTCGTGCGCACGGCGTTCGTAGGCGCGGATCTCGTCGAAGTCGGGAACGTGGTATTCGGTCTGCGTGCTCATGTCTGCTCTCTTCGGCCCCGCCGGGAACGGGGCGCTGTGCTTGGGGAAGGCATCAATTCCGTAAGGGACTATAGGCGCCTCCGACCGGAAGTGGTGGCGGGTTTGTGCGCCGCAGCAGTGCGCGGCGCGCATGACTTTCGGCCCCGCCTCTGCTAGGAAGGCGCCACCCTCCCCACCACGAGAGTTTCAGGCGACCCATGACGGCCAAGGATTCCGCAGACATCTGGCGCATTCAGGCGACCGTGCCCAAGGAGGCCGTGCCTGTCTTCGAGGCGGCGCTGGAGGAACACGCCACCGCCGTGCTCGCCTTCGAGATCGAGGACGGCCCGGAAAAGGACCTGTGGCGCCTGGACGGGTTCGGCGAGGGCGAACCCGACCGACCGGCGGTGATCGCCGCCGTGGCCGTGGCCGCCAAGGTGGCCGGCATTCCCGAGCCCGAGGTGACCATCGCCAGGGAGCAGCCGCGCAACTGGCTGGCGGAGAACCTCCAAAGCTTTCCGCCCATCCGCGCCGGCCGCTACTTCGTCCACGGCAGCCACCACGAGGACCCGCCGCCCGTCGGCACCATTCCGCTGCTGGTGGACGCCGCCACCGCCTTCGGCTCGGGCGAGCACCAGAGCACGCGCGGCTGCCTGCTGGCGCTGGACGAACTGACCGGCCGCCGGTCCTTCCGCAAAGTGCTGGACATGGGGTGCGGCACCGGCATCCTGGGAATCGCCGCCGCCCTGACGGTCAACGCCCCGGTGACGGCGGTGGACATCGACGCCGAGGCGGTGCGGGTGACCGACTTCAACGCGCGGCGCAACGCCGTCGGCCCGCGGGTGGCCTCCTACGCCGGCGACGGCTTCAAGCTGGGCGCGGTGAAGCGCCGCGGCCCCTACGACCTGATCTTCGCCAACATCCTGGCCCGCCCGCTCATGCGCATGGCCAAGGACGTTTCCGCCAACCTGGCTCCCGGCGGCAAGGTGATCCTGGCAGGCCTGCTGCAGCGCCAGGAGCGCATGGTGCTGTCGGCCTACCGCATGCAGGGCCTGGTGCTGGAAAAGCGCTACAAGCTGGACCCCTGGGCGACGCTGGTGCTCAGCCGGTAGGGCGGACGCGGCACGGGCGGCGCCCGCATGCGCCGCCCTGCCCATGCCTCCTGCGGCGCCTTCCCCTAAAGCCGCGCGATGGTCTCCTCGATCCAGGCCTTGTGGCGGCGTTCGTCGGCCAGGGCGCCATCGAACATGGTCCTGGCCGCCGGCGTGGCGTCGTCATGACCGGCGGCGCGCTCGTAGGCGGTGTTGGTATCGTCCTCGTTGGTCTTCATGGCCTGGAGGATGGCCTTGTCGCCCGCCATGTCGGCCAACACCACCTTGCCCTTCGTCAGCATCTGCTTGGCGTCGCCGCCGGTGGGCGGGGTTTCGCCGAGTTCGCGCGAGACCTCACCAAGCGCCCGGACGTGGTTCTGGTGATCGGAGAGGAAGCCGCGCATGCTTTCCTTGATGGCCGTGTCGTCGAGACGATCCACCGCCGCCTCGTAGGCCGCGATGGCGTCGTATTCCAGGTGGATCAGGTTCTCGACCAGTTTGGTCAAGCTGGATTCGGTGCCAATGGTGGTGACCATGGGCCGCTCCTCTCTTGGACGTTGCGCTGCGAAAGTGCCAATGCACGTCGCAGGAACGTCCCCCGCGGACCACCGTTCATCATCCTGACGACCTACGCCGAAGGTCCCGCCGAATGGACGCGACCCGCCGTCCGATCATGAAAAAGGCCCGGCGCCACCGACGGCACCGGGCCCTGAATTGCGAGGCGGGCGGGCGTCGGATCAGCCGCCCTTCAGCTCCTGCACCTTCTGCGCCAACTGGTCGTTCAGCCCTGACAGCCCCGAGCGCGAGATGATGGCGTCGTACTCCGAGCGATAGGTCAGCGCCATGGACACGCCCTCGACGATGATGTCGACCACCTTGGGTCCGCCCTCGCGCTCACGCAGGCGCCAGACGATGTTGATGGGCTCGCCGCCCTCGGTGTTGACCACCTGGCTCTCGACGAACAGGCCCTTGTCGTCATCCGGGCGGGTGCCGGTGACCTTGAGTTCCTGCCCGTTGTACTCGTCAAAGCGGCGCGCCCAGATCAGCACGTTGTATTCGCGGAACAGCTGCTGGAAACGGTCGAGCTGCTCCGGATCGGCCCCGCGCGAATGGCGCCCCAGCACGAAGCGGGCGGTCGACTCGGTGCCGAAATTGGCCAGGAACATGTCGCGGAAGCGCTGCGTCTTTTCCTGCTGCGGCACATCCGCGGCGATGACTTCGTTGATGCCCTTGTTGGCGATGTTCTCGATGAAGGCCATGCCCTGCTCGGGCGTGATCTCGGCGCGGGCGGCGTTCGGCTGGGCCACCACGGCGACAGCCAGAAGCAGGAAAAGCGGCGCGAGGAAGCGGCGGATCATGGTCGGTCCTTAGCTGAAATCAATCCGGTGCCGGGCATTACGCCCAAGGGCGCGGCCGGGATGCGGCGGGGGCGCCTATTGCGCCTGACCGCCCTCCTGGATTTCCTCGGCCGGCGCGTCGAAGGCGTCGCCGTCGAATGCTGCGCCATCCATGGCGCCGTTGCCGAAATCGTACTCCGGCAGGTCACCCGATTCGGTGATGTTGTCGATCTCCGCCGCACGGCGCTGGCGGTAGGCGCTGCGGATGGTGGCGTAGAAGTCGACCGACTCTTCCTTCAGGTTTTCGTACTGCGGGATCAACTCGGCCCGGGTATCGATGCCCGAGGCGACGCGGCGACCCCAGGGGAACGCCTCGGCCGAGTTGGCGCGCGCCAGGTAGTTGAACGGATCGAGGAAGCTGTCGACCACCATGCCGACCGTGTCGCGCGGGTTGCTGGGGCCCAGAATGGGCAGCACCAGGTACGGACCGTCCTGCACGCCCCAGACCGCCAGCGTCTGGCCGAAGTCTTCCTCGTGACGCGGGAAGCCGGCCTCGGCCGCGAAGTCGTTGATGCCCGCCAGACCGAAGGTGGAGTTCAGCATGAACCGCATGAAGGTGTTGAAGGCGCGGTCCGGGTTGCCCTGCAGAATGTCGTTGGCCAGCACGACGGGGGCGCTCAGGTTGTTCAGGAAGCTGTCGATCTGGTACTGGAAATGGCCGGGGACCACGTTCTTGTAGGTCCACGCCACCGGCCGGATCAGGACCGTGTCGATGGCATCGTTCACCTGGAACATGGCGCGGTTGTAGGTTTCCAGCGGGTCGTTGTCCCGCATGCTCTGCACCGAGGCGTCGTTGCCGCTGGGCGTGGCGGCACAGGCCGTGAGCGTGGCGCTGACAAGGACGCAGGCGGCAAGGCGCTTGATGACGGTGGTCGGCATACGGTCCAGTCTCTTCTTCAGACAATCCCTTGACGGAGACCATGCATGCGAACAAAGAGCGGCCACGCCGTTCCTGCGCTGCCTGCCGATCCCCCCAATGCGGCGCCGCCGAAAACGACCCCACGGTTCTGCTGGTATCATATCACCATGATAAATACCAGAACCTGAAACCAAGTTACCCTGCGTCCCCCGCGTGCCGTGGCGAATATGTCGCAGCCTTGCCGCCGCCCGAGGCTCGACTCCGGACTGGACAACATATAAAGATATCTTTATATCATGATCCGAGGCGTCGGCAGCGGCGCCGTTCATTCATGCGGAACGGGGAAGAGCGACGGTGGTCCAGCCGCTGGAAACGGTATTGTCGGGCTTGCGCGGCGCCGGGGAGGAAACCCGGCTGCGGCTGCTGGCCCTGTGCAGCCGCGGCGAACTGACCGTCAGCGACATGACCCGCATCCTGGGCCAGAGCCAGCCGCGCATCTCCCGCCACCTCAAGGTGATGGTCGACGCCGGCCTGCTGGAGCGGTTCCGCGAAGGCGCCTGGGTGTTCTACCGGCTGGCCTACGACGGCACCGGCGCCGCCGTGGCGCGCGCCATCAGCCGCCTGCTGGACGACCAGGACCCGGTGCTGGCCCTGGACATCACGCGCCTCGAGTCGCTGCGCGCCGAGCGCGACGCCGAGGCCGCCGAATACTTCAGCCGCAATGCGGCCGAGTGGGACCGAATCCGCAGCCTGCATGTGGACGATGCCGAGGTGGAGCGCCAGCTTCTGACCCTTCTGCCGCCCGACTCGGCCGGCGAGCTTCTGGACATCGGCACCGGTACCGGCCGGGTCCTCACCCTCTACGGGCCTCACGTCGAGCGCGCGGTGGGCGTCGACCGCTCGCGGGAGATGCTGTCGGTCGCCCGCACCTCGCTGGACCGCGAGGGCTTGGCGAACTGCATGGTGCGGCTGGGCGACATGTACCAGCTGCCCGTGGCCGACGGCTCGTTCGACAGCGTGGTCATCCATCAGGTCCTGCACTATGCGGAACGCCCGGCCGACGCCCTGGCCGAGGCCGCGCGCGTGCTGCGTCCCGGCGGCCGCCTGGTGGTGGTGGACTTCGCGCCCCACGACCTGGAGGAGCTGCGCCAGGCCCACAACCACCGCCGCCTGGGCTTTTCCGACAAGGACGTGTTCGACTGGTGCGCCGCCGTCGGCCTGACCGCCGGCGCCGTCGCGCACCTGCCGGGCACGCCGCTGACCGTCACCCTGTGGCAGGCCTCCCGGCCCGCCGCCACCGACACCGCCGGGCCCCGAAAGGTGCCGGCCGTTTCAGAGGAGAGTCGACCGTGACCAACGCCGACACCACGCTTGACGCCCTGCGCGCCGGCCTGCCCGTGGCCGAGGCGCCCGTGGGCCCCATTGAGGTGAGCTTCGAATTCTTCCCGCCCAAAACGGAGAAGATGCAGGAGAACCTGTGGGCCGCCATCAAGCGCCTGGAGCCGCTCAATCCCAAGTTCGTCTCCTGCACCTACGGCGCCGGCGGCTCCACCCGCGAGCGCACGCACGAGACGCTGGTCGACATCCGCAACAAGACGAACCTCGAGCCGGCCGCGCACTTGACCTGCGTCAGCGCCACCCGGGAAGAGGTGGACGAGGTCGCGCGCCGCTACTGGGACGCCGGCATCCGCCACATCGTCGCCCTGCGCGGCGATTCGCCCGAGGGCATGGGCGAGAAGTACGTGCCCCACCCCGGCGGCTATGCCTACGCCGCCGATTTGGTGGCCGGTCTCAAGAAGGTCGCCGACTTCGAGATCTCCGTCGCCGCCTACCCGGAAATCCACCCGGAGGCCCAGAGCGCAGAGGCCGACATCGACAACCTCAAGCGCAAGCTCGATGCCGGGGCCACCCGCGCCATCACCCAGTATTTCTTCAATCCCGAGGACTTCCTGCGCTTCCGCGATCGCGTGGCTGCGGCCGGGATCACGGCACCGCTGGTGCCGGGCATCCTGCCGGTAACCAACTTCGGCACCGTCTGCCGCTTCTCGGCCGCCTGCGGTGCCAGCGTGCCGGAATGGATGCACAAGCTGTTCGAGGGCCTGGACGACGACCCCACCACCCGCAAGCTGATCGCCGCCACCGTCGCCATCGAGACGGCGCGCAAGCTGGTCAGCGAGGGGGCGCGGGAGTTCCACTTCTACACGCTGAACCGCGCCGACCTGACCTATGCCATCTGCCACGTGCTCGGCGTTCGCGCCCAGGCCGCGGCCGAACCGGCCGAGCCGGCGCCCGCCTCGGCCTGACCGAACGCACCGTTTATTCGCCCCAGCTTTCAGCCCGAAGAGACCGATAGCGCCATGACCGACTTCCTCGACCACCTGCACGACCGCGTCCTCCTGTGCGACGGCGGCATGGGCTCGCTCGTCCAGGCCATGTCCCTGTCGGTGGAAGAGGATTTCCAGGGGCAGGAGAACTGCACGGAAATCCTCACCCGTTCGCGCCCCGACGTGGTGCGCGAGATCCACACCAAGTACCTGGAAGCCGGCGCCGACGTGGTGCAGTCGAACACGTTCGGCGGCAGCACCATCACGCTGGCCGAATTCGGGCTGCAGGACGAGTGCTTCGAGCTGAACAAGCGCTCGGTGGAGATCGCCCGCGAAGCCTGCGAGCAGTTCTCGGACGAGCGCCGGCGCTTCGTGCTGGGCGGCATCGGCCCGGGGACCAAGCTGCCCAGCCTGGGCCACATCGACTACGACAGCCTGGAAGCCGGCTTCGCCACCCAGGCCAAGGGCCTGATCGCCGGCGGCTGCGACGGCATCCTGATCGAAACGGCGCAGGACCCGCTGCAGGTCAAGGCCGCCATCAACGGCGCCAAGATCGCCCGCGAGGCCGCCGGCGTGTCCATGCCGATCCTGGTGCAGGTGACCGTCGAAACCACCGGCACCATGCTGGTCGGCACCGACATCGCGGGCGCGGCCACCATCATGGAGGCCATGGGCGTCGACAGCCTGGGGCTGAACTGCGCCACCGGGCCGCAGGAAATGGCCGAGCACGTCAACTGGCTGAAGGAGAACTGGCCGCGCGCCATCACGCTTCAGCCCAACGCCGGCCTGCCGGAACTGCGCGACGGCGCCACCTTCTATCCGCTGACCCCGCGCGAGCTGGCCGACTGGCACAAGCGGTTCGTGCTGGAAGACGGCGTGAACATGATCGGGTCGTGCTGCGGCTCCAACCCCGACCACACCGCCGCCGTCGACGCCATGCTGAAGGACCTGGGCGGCTCCCACGCCCGGCCCAGCGTGGTCAAGCGCAGCGTGCATTGGGTGCCGGGCGTGGCCTCGCTGTACGGCCGGGTCGACATGCGCCAGGAGAACGCCTTCCTGTCCATCGGCGAGCGCTGCAACGCCAACGGCTCCAAGAAGTTCCGCGAGCTTCAGGAGGCCGAGGACTGGGACGCCATCGTCGGCGTCGGCCGCGACCAGGTGAAGGAAGGCAGCCACACGCTGGATGTCTGCACCGCCTTCGTCGGCCGCGACGAGGTGCGCGACATGACCAACGTGGTCACCCGCATGCGCGGCGGCATCAATGCGCCGCTGGTGTTCGACTCCACCGAAACGCCGGTGCTGGAAGCGGCGCTGAAGCTGTACGGCGGCAAGGCCATCATCAACTCCATCAACTTCGAGGACGGCGAGCAGCACGCCGCGGAGCGCCTGGCGCTCGCCAAGAAGTTCGGCGCCGCCGTGGTGGCGCTGACCATCGACGAAGAGGGCATGGCAAAGACCGCCGAGGGCAAGCTCGCGATCGCCAAGCGCCTGTACGACTTCGCGGTCAACAAGCACGGCCTGCCGGCATCGGACCTGATGTTCGACCCGCTGACGTTCACCATCTGCACGGGCAACGAGGACGACCGCAAGCTGGGGCTGGAGACACTCGACGCCATCGAGATGATCGCCAAGGAATTGCCCGAGGCGCAGATCATCCTGGGGCTGTCCAACATCTCCTTCGGCCTGAAGCCGGCCGGGCGGCACGTTCTCAACTCCGTGTTCCTGGATCACGCGGTCAAGCGCGGCATGACGGGCGCCATCGTGCACGTCTCCAAGATCATGCCGCTGCACAAGATCCCCGAGGACGAGGTGAAGGCCGCCGAAGACCTGATCTTCGACCGCCGGGCCGAGGGCTACGACCCGCTGCACGCCTTCATCGACAAGTTCAAGGACCGCACCGTCGCGGCCGTCGAGAAGACCCGCCCGGAAACGGTCGAGGAGCGCCTGAAGGAGCGCATCATCGACGGCGACCGCAAGGGCCTGGACGAAGACCTGGCCGAGGCGATGGAAAAGTATCCGCCGCTGGAAATCATCAACACCCTGCTGCTTGACGGCATGAAGGTGGTGGGCGAACTGTTCGGCGCCGGCAAGATGCAGCTGCCCTTCGTGCTCCAGTCCGCCGAGACCATGAAGGCCGCCGTCGCATGGCTGGAGCCGCACATGGAGAAGATCGAGGGCCAGGAAAAGGGCATCCTGGTGCTCGCCACCGTGAAGGGCGACGTCCACGACATCGGCAAGAACCTGGTGGACATCATCCTGACCAACAACGGCTACAAGGTCATCAACCTGGGCATCAAGCAGCCCGTCGCCTCCATCATCGCCGCGGCCAAGGAGCACAAGGCCGATGCGGTGGGCATGTCGGGCCTGCTGGTGAAGTCCACCGTCATCATGCGCGAGAACCTGGAGGAAATGACCCGCGAGGGGCTGGACATCCCGGTGATCCTGGGCGGTGCGGCGCTGACGCGGAACTACGTGGAAACCGACTGCGTGGAGGCCTACGGCGCCAAGCGCGTGGCCTATGCCCGCGACGCCTTCGACGGCCTGAACCTGATGGCCCGCATCGCCGACAAGAGCTTCGACGAACACCTGCAGAAGGTCCAGGAGAAGCGCGCCTCCAAGCCATCGTCGCGCAACCCGGCCAAGATCGCCGCCGAAGCCGCCAAGCAGACCCAGCGCCCCGTCGACTTCGAGGCCGTCAAGACCCGCCGCAATGAGCTGTCGGCCAAGGCGCCGGTGCCCACGCCGCCGTTCTGGGGCCCGCAGGTGGTGGAGAACGTGCCCATCAAGGCGCTGGTGCCGTATCTGTCGGAAACCATGCTTTATCAGTTCCAGTGGGGCTTCAAGAAGCAGGGCCGCAGCCTGACGGAATGGAAGAAGTGGGCCGACCAGGAAGTGCGCCCGATCCTCGCGCGCATGATCGACCTGTGCGAGAAGGAGCAGATTCTCAAGCCGCAGGCCATCTACGGCTACTGGAAGGCCGCGGCGCACGAGAACAGCCTGATCGTCTTCGACCAGGACGGTGAGACGGAGTTGACCCGCTTCGAGTTCCCGCGCCAGAACGTGGAGAACGGCATCTGCATCTCCGACTTCTTCCGCGACGTCGACAGCGGCGAGCGCGACGTGGTCGGCTTCCAGGTGGTGACCATGGGCCAGAAGGCGTCGGACGTGGCGCGCGAATGGTTCGCCGACAACCGCTATCAGGATTATCTGTACCTGCACGGCCTGTCGGTGGAGATGGCCGAGGCGCTGGCGGAATACATCCACAAGCGCATCCGCGCCGAACTGGGGTTCGCGTCCGAGGAAGGCCGCGACATCGAGAAGCTGCTCAAGCAGGAATACCGCGGCAGCCGCTTCAGCTTCGGCTACCCGGCCTGCCCGAACCTCTACGACCAGGAAAAGCTGCTGAGCCTGCTGGGGGCGGAGCGCATCGGCATTCAGATGGCCGAGGAAGGCCAGATGCACCCCGAGCAGTCGACGTCCGCGCTGGTGTGTCATCATCCGCAGGCGAAGTACTTCAACGTTTAGCATCGCGACGTTTTCGGGGGACCTCGGTCCCCCGATCCCCCTGATCGGGAAGCACAGCTTCCCGAACCCTTCAGTTTTTTATTTCTCTTCCGTCAGGCGGCGCCCAACTCTCCCGTGGACAAAAGACTGGAGGGTTTGGGAGGCTGTGCCTCCCAAGCGGGTGCGGGCGGCAGCCCGCGCGCGAAGCGCAGCTACGACGCGGAGATTTGATCCATGCTCAAGAACGTTCTCGCCAGCATCGGCATTGGCGGCATGAAGGTCGACACGCTGGTCGACCAGCCCGAGATCGAGGCCGGCGGCCGGCTCTCGGGTGTGGTGACCATCAAGGGCGGCGACGTGCCCCAGCGCATCGACGCCATCGTGCTGGAACTGATGACCCGCTGCATCGTCGAGGCCCGCAACGACCAGAAGGTCTATGCCGAGATCGAGGTGGCCGCCGCCCGCGCCGCCGCCGAGATCGAGGTGGCGCCGAAGCAAGAGCTTGAGCTGCCCTTCGACATGGAGGTGCCGGTTTTCGCGCCGCTCTCGGTCGGCCCCACGAAGACCGCCCTGCGCACCCGCCTGGACGTGCCCCAGGCCGTCGACCCGCGCGACAGCGACGCCGTGCGCATCCTGCCCAACGCCGCCATGCGGTCGGTGTTCCAGGGCATGGAGATGGCCGGCTTCCGCATCGCCGAGGTGGAGGTGGAGCACACCCCGCGCGCGCCCGTTCCCTTCACCCAGGAGTTCGACTTCAAGCCGTCCCGCGTGCGCGACTGGGGCGTGGAGGAAGTGGAAATCGCCTTCCGCCCCGGCACGGGCGGCGGCATGGAGGTTCTGGTGACGGTGGACCGCCGGGGCGGGCTGTTCAGCTTTGGCGGCGAACAGGGCTACCGCTTCAAGGTGCCGGCCAAGGGCGTCGAGCCCAGCGACGTGGCGGCGGCGGTGCGTCAGGCCATCGGGCATTAATCGCCGCGACGGCGGAGCCTCCCTCTTGAGAGATTTGGCAAAGTTTGCCATTATCTTGGGAAACCAAGGAGGTTCCGCCATGGCGACCATGAACGTTTCCCTGCCCGATCCCATGAAGGACTGGGTCGAGGCCCAGGCCCGCACCGGCCGCTACAGCAACGCCAGCGACTACGTCCGCGACCTGATCCGCCGTGACCAGGAGCGGGCGGCGGCGCTGGCCGAGCTTCAGGCGCTGGTGACGGAGGGCATCAACAGCGGCATCAGCAGCCGGACGACGGACGACGTCTGGGAGGGTGTGCGTCGCCGCATGGGCTCGGAGAGACCGCGCCATGACGGTTAGGCTGTCACCGAGCGCCCTGAACGATCTCGACGACATTTTGTCTCACACGTGGCGCGCGTTCGGCGAGGATCAGGCTTTGCGATACAAGCAGGGCCTTGATGCCACGCTCGACGTCCTCGATCAGGCGCCACGAATCGCGCGGGAACGGCTGGATGTGGACCCGCCGGTCCGCCTCCATCCGTACCGTCGCCACGTGATCGTCTACCGCATCATCGATGACGGCATCCTGGTCGTGCGCCTGCTGCACGCGCGGCAGGACTGGCTTTCGGCGCTATACTCCGAAGAAGACTAGAGCGTCCTTCGCTCCCTCACGGTCGCTGCGCACGCTCTAGCCTGTTGATTTTGAAGCAAATACGTCGTCGCGGACGATTCCGTCCGCTCGGGATTTGCTCTAGAACGGCGTCGCCGGCCCCTTCTGATCCCCCCGTTCCTCCGCCCGCGCTTCCATGAGCGCCCGGTTGAAGGCCAGCAGGACCTCGCTTTCGTGGACGCAGCCCACGAACTTCCGCGTCTCCTCGTGCGCCACCACCGCCACGTGCTCCTCCTTGCAGTCGAGCATGGTGTTGAGCGCGCGTTCCAGGCTGTCGTCGGCCTCCAGCATGGGAGCATCGCGGCGGCAGACGTCCGACGCATTCACCAGGTCGTCCAAGGCCGGGTCAAAGGCCGCTTCCGACAGGTCGGCCAACGTGATGGTGCCGATGAAGCGGCCGTCCTTCTGCTCCACCACGAACAACTCGGCATAAGGTGTGCGCTGGAGGTATTCGCGCACGGTCTTCAGCCGCGTGCCCGGATGCACCGTCAGGCAGTCCGGGTTGATGACGTCGCGCACCCGCAGGGTCTTCAGCAGCCGTACCTCGTGCCCGCCGATGCGCAGGCCCCGGCGCTCCAGGCACCAGTGGAACCAGCTGGTGATGCCGCCCAGTTGCGCGGTGACGACGTTGGCGATCACCACCGCCACCATGACGGCGATGGTCAGGCCGTAGTCGCTGGTCAGCTCGAAGATGATGAGCACGGTGGAAATGGGCGCCCCCAGCACCGCCGAGGACACCGCCCCCATGCCCACCACAGCATAGGCGCCGCTGCCCGACGACAGCTCGGGGAAGGCGCTGGTCGCGACGATGCCGAAGGCGCCGCCGACCAGCGCACCCACGGCCAGGCTGGGCGAAAAGACGCCGCCGCCGAAGCCGAAGCCCAGCGACACCGACGTCGCGACGATTTTTGCCGCCGCGCAGGCGGTCAGGAACAACAGCGGCAGCGTGCCCGACAGGGCGTTGTCGGTGACCTCGTAGCCCACCCCCAGAACCTCGGGATACCAGATGGCGAGCACGCCCAGCGCCAGGCCGGCGACGGCGGGACGGGCCCAGCGCGGCAGGCGTGAGCGCTCGGCGGCCTTCTCGCCCCAGACGATGCCGTGCATGAACACCAGCGCCACAAGCCCGCACAGGATGCCCAGCCCCGCAAAGGCCGGGAACTCCCAGACATTGACCTGATGGATCGTCGGAATCATGAAAGCCGGGAAGTCGCCGAACCACCCCCGGCTCACCATGGTGCCGGTGACCGAGGCGATGACCACCGGCGCCAGGGCCCGCATGGCATAGTGGCCGACGATCACCTCGTGGGCGAACAGCACGCCTGCAATGGGTGCGTTGAAGCTGGCCGCCACCGCCGCCGCCGCGCCGCAGCCCAGCAGCACCCGCGACAGCGACCGGCCGAAATGCAGGCGCTCGGCCAGCCAGGCCGAAACAGCGGCCCCCAGCGTCACCGCCGGCCCCTCGCGCCCCACCGAGGCGCCGGCACCCAGGGACAGGGCCGAACCCACCACGGCCATCAGGCCGGGCCGCACGGGCATCCGCCCGCCCTTGAAGGCAGCGGCCTCGATCACTTCGGGAATGCCGAGCGGCCGGCGCCCGGGCATGAGCAGCTTGTAGAAGATGCCCACCGCAAGCCCGCCGACCACGGGCGCCAGCATCACCCAATACCAAGGCAGGGCACGAGCAACCGATGCCAGGTGCTCGTCGGACGATCCGTAATAGAGGGCCTGGACGTAGTCGATGGCTTCGCGGAACAGCACGACGCCGAAGCCGACCGTCAGCCCCACCACAAGGGCCAGCCCGCCCAGGATCAACTGGTCGTTGCGCACGAGACGGCGAAGGCGGAGCAGGATCTGGCTAGGCTTGAGTTTCAACGAAGGCACCGGCGAACCTGGGGGTCGCGCCAACCTTACCGGTTTCGCCTTTCGGATGCATCCCCGGACTGGCGGACGGTCCGCCGGCCCGGACGCGGCGTCAGCCGGCGTCGGCGCGCTCCAGGTCGCGCTGGGACACCACCCGGTTGCGGCCGGTGCGCTTGGCGGCGTACAGGGCCTCGTCGGCGCGCTGGACGAAGCCGGTCAACGGCTCGCCCAGGGCCATTTCCGCCACGCCGACGGACAGCGTCACGCGGCCGAGGTCCTGGTTGGTGCGGCGGTTGATCACACGCCGGCCGGCCACGGTGCGGCGGATCTTCTCGGCAATGGTGGACGCTTCGGCAATGGTGCAGTTGGGCAGGATGACGGAGAACTCCTCGCCGCCATAGCGCGCCGCCGTGTCGGTCTCGCGCACGCACTGGACCATAGACCGCGCCACCAGCTTCAACACCTGATCGCCCAGCGGGTGGCCATGGGTGTCGTTGAAGGCCTTGAAGTGGTCGATGTCGACCATGAGCAGGCTGAGGAACGTCCCGTTCGCCTGGGCCTTGGCGCTTTCCTCGGTCAGCACCCGGTCGAAAATCTTGCGGTTGCTGATGCCCGTCAGCGCGTCGGTGGAGGCCTCCTCCTCCAGCGTGTCCAGGTTCCGCCGCAGGTCTTCCACCTCCTTGCGGCTGGCGGTCAGCTTCTGCTCCAGCTTGCGGTTCAGCTCGGTCATGCGGCGGGTCTCGGCCAGCATGGCGGCCAGCCGGTCGCCGTCGCCCCCGTGCTGCATGGCGCCCGAGAAGCTTTCCAGCGACTGACCATAGGCCTGCGCTCCGGCCTGGGCCGTGCCCACCGCCGTCGCCACCGAGGTCATGGTGTCCTGCAGGCGGCGCGAGGCGTCGTCGATGCCGTCGCGGGTGTCGCGGCTGCCGATGTGGCGCTGGTAGAGGCTTTCGCAGACATCGGGCGTGAAGGCGGTGCCGCGCGACAGCATCTGGTCGATCTCCTGCCGCAATTCGGGCAGGCTGTCGGCCACGTAGGCGTACCACATTTCATAGTTGTTCGGCGTCGGCGCGACCTTCAGCGCCTTCATGCGCTCGAACGCCGTGACCGCACAGGTCACCGCACGCTCCATGCTGTGCGCGAACTGCATCCCTCAGGCTTCCCCAAAACGCCCCACACTATGTCGTTAGTCTTACGCCGGATGGGAGCCCGCGTCACCCCCACGCCGCCGCCAAACCGTAAAAAAATCGGGAAGCCCCGCCTGCCGCGGCTTTCAGCGCTTGCCGATGGCACGCCCGGCCTGCTCCGGCCAGGGCGCATCGAAGGCGGCAACGGCCGACTCCAGGGCCGAGCGGACATCGTCGGGCCAGGGCGCGGTGCGGCGGGTGGCCATGTCCACGTGCAGGATCATCACCTCGTTGGTGGCAGCCAGGAACCCCTCCGTCCCGTGCTCCATGCGGTGGAACAGGCGCAGCGTCTTCGTGCCCACCTCCAGCGGCCGGCTGTGGACGGTCAGCGGGTCGCCCTCGTGCACTTCCCGGTCGTAGGTCACATGCGCCTCCACCACGAAGACTGAATTGCCGGTGCGCTCCCGCCAGGCGGCGTCCATCCCCACCGAATCCAGGAAGGTGTCGGTGGCGTGGTCGAAGGCCAGCACGTAATAGGCGACGTTCATGTGGCCGTTGTAGTCCACCCAGTCGGGTTTGACGGTCTCCTGGTGGGGTTGTGCGGGCACGGTCATCCTCCTCTTCGGCGTGTGCATGGCCGCATTGTGCGCGATGGCAGCGCACGGCGGGTCTTTCCGTTATACTGTCAGAACCATGCCGAATGAAAACGACGCGAACGCGCAGGAGGACGCCATGCCCGAAACGAAAGCCGCAGAAGCCCTGAACGAGGCCGAAGCGCACTGGGTGGAGGGTGACCGCCAGCGCGCCGCCGAAGCCGCCCGCCGGGCGCGGTTGTTCTACCACGAGGCCAAGGACCCGCCGGGCGAGGCCTCGGCCCTGGTCCTGCTGGGCGACATCGAACTGGACGACGACCGCCTGTCCGCCGCGCGCGAGGCCTATGTGGAGGCCCGCCGGCTGCTCGCCCCCTCCGGCGAGCAGGGGCACCAGGCATCGGTTCTGATGCGGCTCGGCCTGCTGGACCGGCTGGAGGACAAGACGGACGAGGCGGTGGAATACTTCCAGTCCGCCATCGAGCTGTTCTCCGCCGCCGGCGACCTGGGCGGAGAGGCGCTGGCCAACATGCAGATCGGCCACCTGGCCCAGTCGCGGGAGCGCGACGACGACGCCCTGATGCACTACACGCACGCCCGTGCCCTCTACAACAAGGCGGGCGACAGCCTGGGCGAGGCGCATGCCATGAAGGCGCTGGGCCACCTGCGCCACATGATGGGCCAGCCCGACACCGCCCACGAACTGCTGGAGGAGGCCATCGGCCTGTTCCACGAGAACGGCGACGCGCTGGACCAGGCGGAGGCCACCGGCGCGCTGGCGCTCCTGCTGCGTTCTGTGGGCAACGAGGACTCGGCCTACGAGCACTTCCGCAAGGCCGAGAAGCTGTATCAAGCCGCCGGGCATCTTGAGGGCGAAGCCGAGATGCTGATGGAAATCGGCGAGATCGAGGCGGGGCGCAATTCCAAGCACGCCCGCAAGGTCTTCGACCACGCCGCCGACCTGTTCGCCCGCGCCGGCCAGGAAGAACTGTCCGACGCCGCCAAACGCGCATCCGAAAGCGTCAGCCGGGCCGATGCGGCGGGGCTGACGTAAGTATCATGCCCGCCGCGCCCTCCCATCACACGGCCTCCCTCCTCGCCGCCATCCTTCTGGCGGCGGGGCTGGCGGCTGGCGTTGCGCTCTGGGGCGAGTGGGGGCTGCTGGTGTTCTACAACGGCGGCGGCCTGGGCTGCTGACGGTCGCGGCTGACAGGGCGGCGGGCCGATCCCATATTTCCCCGTGAGCCTGCCCTCCGTTCTGGTTATAGTCCGCGCATGACTGCTTCCGATCCATTCTCCCTCGACGACGAGCCGCAGGCGCCGCCGGGGCCGTCCGCCGTTCCGTCCGCGCAAGCCACCTTCGGCGGGGGCGAGCCGCCGTGGCTGGTCGACCTGAACCCCGAGCAGCGCGAGGCCGTCACCACCATCGACGGGCCGCTGCTGGTGCTGTCGGGCGCGGGCACGGGCAAGACGCGCGTGCTGACCACGCGGCTGGCGCACATCATCGGCCTGCGCATGGCGCAGCCCTGGCAGTGCCTGGCAGTCACCTTCACCAACCGCGCGGCCCGGGAGATGCGAGAGCGCCTGTCGGGGATGATCGGCGGTCCGGCGGAAAGCGTGTGGCTGGGCACCTTCCACGCCATCTGCGTGCGCATCCTGCGCCGCCATGCCGAGGCGGTCGGGCTGAAGTCCGGCTTCCTGATCCTGGACACCGACGACCAGATGCGGCTCCTCAAACAGCTTCTGGAGGGTGCCGGCATCGACAGCAAGAAATGGCCGCCGCAGGCCATCATGGGGGTCATCCAGCGCTGGAAGGACCGCGGGCTCGCGCCCGACAAGGTCCCGGCGGAAGACGCCCGTGCCGCCGGCGGCGGCTCCATCCTGGCGCTCTACAAGTCCTATCAGGCGCGGCTGGCGGAACTGAATGCCTGCGACTTCGGCGACCTGCTGCTGCACTGCCTGACCCTGTTCCAGACCCACCACGACATCCTGGAAGAGTATCAGGACCGCTTCCGCTACATCCTGGTGGACGAGTACCAGGATACCAACGTCGCCCAGTACCTCTGGCTGCGGCTGCTCGCGCGCAAGCACCGCAACATCTGCTGCGTCGGGGATGACGACCAGTCCATCTACTCGTGGCGCGGTGCCGAGGTCGGCAACATCCTGCGCTTCGAGAAGGATTTTCCGGGCGCCAAGGTGGTGCGGCTGGAGCGCAACTACCGCTCCACTCCCACGATCCTGAAGGCGGCCAGCCACCTCATCCGCAACAACGAGGAACGCCTGGGCAAGGAGCTTCGCGCGCCCGGCGTGGAGGATGTCGGGCCCAAGCTGTGCGTGCGCGGCGTCTGGTCGGCCGACGAGGAAGCGCGTTGGCTGGTCGACGAGATCGAAAGCCTCCAGGCCAAGGGCGCGCCGCTGTCGGGCATGGCGGTTCTGGTGCGCGCCGGCTTCCAGACCCGCGAGTTCGAAGAACGGCTGATCACCACCGGCCTGCCCTACCGCGTCATCGGCGGCCCGCGCTTCTACGAGCGCATGGAGATCCGCGACGCGCTCGCCTATCTGCGCCTGCTGGTCTCGCCAGACGACGACCTGGCGTTCGAGCGCGTTGTCAACAAGCCCAAGCGCGGCCTGGGCGAGGCGACCATCCAGACCCTGCACCTGAGCGCCCGGGCACTGGGCAAGCCGCTCTACCTGGCGGCGCTGGACGTCATCGAGACCGACGAACTCAAGCCCAAGCCGCGGGCGGCGTTGCGCGATTTCTGCGAGACCATCGAGCGGTTCAAGTCGCTGGCCCCGGTCATGGACCTGCCCGAACTGGTCAGGACGCTCATGGAGGACAGCGGCTACGCCGAGATGTGGCGCCGCGACAAGTCGCCGGAAGCGCCGGGCCGTCTGGAGAACCTGGACGAACTGTACGGCGCGGTGGAGGCCTACGACGGCCTGACCCAATTCCTGGAGCACATCAGCCTCGTCATGGAGAACGAGGCCCGCGCCGCCGAGGACCCGGGTGTCACCCTCATGACCCTGCACGCCGCCAAGGGGCTGGAGTTCGACGTGGTCTTCCTGCCGGGGTGGGAAGAGGAAATCTTCCCCCACAAGCGCGCCCTGGAGGAAGGCGGCATGGCGGCGCTGGAAGAGGAACGGCGGCTCGCCTATGTCGGCATCACGCGGGCGCGCCAGCGGGTGTTCATCAGCTTCGCCGCCAGCCGTCGGGTGTTCGGCCAGTGGGTCAACGCCATCCCCAGCCGCTTCATCGACGAACTGCCGCCCGAATGCGTGGAAGCCCAGAGCGAGTCCGGCCTCTACGGCGCCGGCTTCGCTGAAAGCGGCGGCGCCTGGGGCGGTGCGTGGGAAGACGGCTGGGGCGGGCGCCAGCGCTCGTCCAAGATCATCCCCGGCGACGGCACGTCCTTCAACGTCAAGCCGCGCGAGGCCGAGGAAGGCCTGGCGGTCGGCGTGCGCGTCTTCCACCAGAAGTTCGGCTACGGCGTCATCCAGCGCAAGGACGAGGACAAACTGGCCGTCCAGTTCGACAAGGCGGGGCTGAAAAAGGTGCTGGCGGGGTTCGTGGAGCGGGCGTGACCGCCCGCGCGCGAACCGGGAATTCCCGTAAAAGATGTTGCGGAGAAGCGTAGCCCTGTCATTATTCTCGGGCGGCCCTGCCGCGCGTTCTGTGTCGGCGGCGCCGCACACAGGAGGAGAGGACAGATGCTTAAGGGCAGACGTCTTTTCCTGCGGGTGAAAATAAGGGTGATGAGAACTGCCATTCTCATCACCCTGAAGATAACCTAGCAGGAGGCCGGGCGGGTCTTGTGCCCGTTCGGTCTCCTCCTGATAGTACACCAATGCGTGCCGATCGCAAGGGGCTCCCGCGCCGTGTCCCGAAGCGCTCCATCCAAAAATGAACAGGCCACGCGCCCTTCTGGCGGTGGCCTGTCCTTTACAGGAGGAAGACGATGCAGGATGCAGGCGTCTTCCTCCCCTAGCTGACAGTCATCAGCCTTTTCGGAAATCCGTACGCCTAAAGAATCAGGCCTCCGTGCGCAGGAAGATGGACCCACCGTGCTCCGCTTCCTGGCGGCCGGGCAGGACCAGGTTGAGGATCAGGCCAACGATGGCGGCCAGCGCCATCCCCGCGATCTCGACGTCCGCCTCGATGGTGCTGCCGTCGGCCATGTCGAAGGTCAGGGGCACGTTCACCAGCGCGCCGCCGATGCCGATGACCAGGATCACCGAGCTGATGATCAGGTTGCGCTTGCGCCCCAGGTCCACGTGGCGGTCGATCATCATGCGCATGCCGGAGCTGGCGATGATGCCGAACAGCAGGATCGACACGCCGCCCATCACCGCCACCGGAATGGTCTGGATCAGCGCGGCGATCTTGCCGACGAAGCCGAACAGCACCGCCAGAACGGCGGCGCCGCCAATGACCCAGACGCTCATGACGCGGGTAATGGCGATGACGCCGATGTTCTCGCCATAGGTGGTGTTCGGCGGACCGCCCACCAGAGAGGCCAGGATGGTCGCGGCGCCGTCGCCGAGAATGGAGCGGTGCAGGCCGGGCTCCTTCAGGAAATTGCGGCCCGTCACCTTGCTCAGCACCATCTGGTCGCCGGTGTGCTCGGCAAGCGTCACGATGGCGACGGGAGCCACAACCAGGATGCAGGCCACCATCTGCGGCCACTGCAGGCCGAAGTCGGCCATGATGAAATCGGGGATGGCGAACCACGCGGCCTCGGTCACCTGGCTGAAATCGACGATGCCGACCGCAAAGCCGATCAGGTAGCCGCCGATGATGCCGAACAGGATCGGCACCAGCGCGAACACGCCCTTCAGGAACATGCCGCACAGGATGGCGATCAGCAGCGTCGCCATGGCGGTGCCGAAGTGCGGTGCCGAGTAGGTGCCCTCGCCGGGAATATTCATCGCCATGTCCACGGCCACCGAGGCGAGGCTGAGACCGATCACCATGATCACCGGGCCGACGACCACCGGCGGCAGCAGGCGCATCAGCCAGTTCACGCCGGCCTTCCAGATGAAGAACGCCACCACCAGATAGATCAGGCCGGCCACCAGCGCGCCCAGCAGCGCACCGCCCGGCCCGGCGATGGTGGAGGCCGAGATGATCGGCGCGATGAAGGCGAACGAGCTGCCCAGGTAGGCCGGGATGCGCGCGCGCGTGCACAGGATGTAGAGCAGCGTGCCGAGACCGCTGGAGACCAGCGCGACGGCGGGGTTCAGCCCCGTCAGGAAGGGCACCAGGATGGTCGCCCCGAACATGGCGAAAAGATGCTGCAGGCTGAGCACGACCCAGGAGCCGGGATTCGGCCGGTCGTGCACATCCAGGACCACGTCGATGTCGGCGGCCATGGTGTCCCCCTCGGATGATAGGTGTTGTCGGATGGTCGGGTATTCCCGCCGTTCGGTACCGTCGCATGCGCGCCCGCGCAAGAGAAAAAACCTTGTCGGCGGCAGCGGCAGGGACGCACGCCGTGCGGAATTGCAACAGAACCCGGCGGCGGATGGTCCCGTTCCTCTCGAAAGACCCCGCATCGGAGACCCGCCTTCATGGCCTCGACCGCCGCCGACCATCCCCGCCGCATCCCCCTTGTCCGCGCATGGCACGTGGCCAAGGTGGTCTACGTGCGCATTGGCACCGACAACCTGGGCGTGGTCGCGGCCGGATGCGCCTTCTACGCGCTGCTGGCGCTGTTTCCCTTCCTGGCGGCGTTGATCTCGGTCTACGGCCTGCTGTCCGATCCTGCGGCCGTCAGCGAACAGCTTCAGTTGATCGAGGGCACCGTGCCCGATCAGGTGTACGACATCGTCAGCGCCCAGGTGCAGCAGCTTTCGGCGCAGGATGCATCGCTGAGCCTGGGGCTGATCCTGTCCACGTCGATCGCCCTGTATTCGTCCACCAAAGGCGTGAAGGCGGTCATGCGGGGGCTCAACATCGTCTACGACGAGACCGAACAGCGGAACATCATCATGCAGAACCTGGTCGCCCTGGGCCTGACGGCGGGCTTCGTGATCGGCATGACCATCGCGCTGCTGGTTGTCGTGGTCACGCCCGTCGTGCTGGGCCTTCTGGGACTCGGCCAGGGGATCACCGGGACCCTGGTGGACCTGGCGCGCTGGAGCATCCTGGCCATCGGCCTGTTCGGCGCGCTGGCGGTGATCTACCGCATCGCCCCGAACCGCCGCCCGGCGCGCTTCCAGTGGCTGACCTGGGGCGCCGTGGTGGCGGCGGTTCTGTGGCTGGCGGCCAGCATGCTGTTCTCCTTCTACGTCGCCAACTTCGCCTCCTACAACGAGACCTACGGGTCGCTCGGGGCCGTGGTGGTGTTGCTCATGTGGTTCTTCATCGGCGCCTACGCGGTGCTGATCGGTGGCGAGATCAATGCGGAGCTTGAGCGCGGCACCGCCCGTGACTCCACCGTCGGCCCCGAGCGTCCGCCGGGCAAGCGGGGGGCCGTCGTCGCCGACCACCAGCCGCAGGCCAAGGCCTGACGCCACCGCCGCATCGCGATGATGACGCGCGGCGATGGCCTCTGGCATGATGCGGCGCATGACGACCGATCCCACGCCGCTCCGGCTTCTCCACACCTCCGACTGGCACCTGGGCCAGGACCTGCACGGCCTGCCGCGCGATGCGGAGCACCGGGCGTTCCTGGACTGGCTGCTGGACACCATGGACGACCAGGACGTCGACGCCCTGCTGGTCACCGGCGACGTCTTCGACAGCCAGAACCCGCCCGTTTCGGCGCAGAGGCGGCTGTACGATTTTCTTGCCAAGGCCAAGCGGCGGCGCCCCGCCCTGGATATCGTCATCATCGGCGGCAACCACGACAGCGCGACCAGGCTGGAAGCCCCCGACGCCATTCTCAAGCCCTTCGACGTGCGCGTCATCGGCAGCCTGCCGCGCGATCCCGCCGACGCCCTGGTCACGCTGACGGATGCCGAAGAACGACCGCGCGCGGTGGTTTGTGCGGTGCCCTTCCTGCGCATGGCCGACCTGCCGCCGCTGAAGGAGGCCGAGGACGGCCGCGATCCGCTGATCGACGGGGTGCGCAGCGTCTACGACCGTTTCATCGCCCACGCCCGCGAGGCCGCCGGCGGCCTGCCGCTGATCGTGACCGGCCATTGCTACATGAGCGGCTCGGCCCTGTCGGAAATGAGCGAGCGGCGCGTGCTCGGCGGCAATCAGCACGCCCTGCCGGCGGACATCTTTCCCGACGACTGCACCTATGTGGCGCTCGGCCACCTGCACAAGCCCCAGCGCGTGGCGGGGCGGGAGACCATGCGCTATGCCGGCAGCCCCTTCCCCTTGTCGGTGACGGAAAAGGACTACCGGCACCAGGCCCTGCTGGTGGAGGTCTCCGACGCCGCCGCCCCCTGTACCGTCACGTCGCTGCCCGTGCCGCGCGTCATCAACTACATCCGCATCCCCTCCACCGGCGCCGCGCCGCCGGAAACCGTGCTGAAGGAGTTGGAGGCCCTGCCGTCCGAGCCCGACCCCGGACGCGACCTGCGTCCCTACCTGGAAGTCGTGGTGCGGCTGGAAGCGCCGAGCCCCTCGCTCCGCCACGACGTGGAGCAGGCCCTGGCCGACAAGCCGGTGCGGCTCTGCCGGCTGGCGGTGGAGTACAGCGGCACCGGCCAGGCGCTCGCCGCCACCGCCGAGGCGCCGGACCTGGCGGGCCTCGACCCGGAAGAGGTGTTCGAGAAGGCCTGGGCGCGGGCCTACGACGGCACTCCCGACGCCGCCCACCGCCACGCCTTCCACGAACTGATGGAAGCCGTGCAGGGCGAGGCGCGCGCGCACCCGGCGGCGGCCGAGGAGGAACCGGCATGAGGATTCTCGCCATCCGCGGCCGCAACCTGACCGCGCTCGCCGGCGACTTCGAGGTCAGTTTCGAGGACGGCCCGCTGTCCGGGGCTGGGCTTTTCGCCATCACCGGGCCCACGGGGGCGGGCAAGTCGACCCTGCTGGACGCGCTGTGCGTGGCGCTCTACGACCGCTTCCCCCGCCTGGAGAACGCCGCCAAGGTCGCCATCGGCCAGACGGGCGTTGACGAGGCCCTGCACGTCACCGGCACCGATCCGCGCACCATCCTGCGCCATGGCGAGGCTGAAGGGTTCGCCGAGGTCGACTTCGCCGGGCGCGACGGCGGCCGCTACCGCGCCCGCTGGCAGGTGCGCCGGGCGCGCAACAAGGCCTCGGGCCGGCTCCAGAACCAGGAAATGAGCCTGACGGACCTGGAAACGGGTCAGCAGATCGGCTCCACCAAGACCGAAGTCCTGGGCGAAATCGCCACCCGCACCGGCCTGACCTTCGAGCAGTTCCGCCGCTCCGTCCTGCTGGCGCAGGGCGATTTCGACGCCTTCCTGAAGGCCCGTCCCGCCGACCGCGCCGACCTGCTGGAGCTGATGACGGGGACGGAGATCTACGGCGCCCTGTCGGTGGCCGCCTTCGAGCGCCACAAGCGGGAGCGGGAGGCGCTGGATGCGCTGGACGCCCAGCGCCGGGCGCTGGACCTGCTCACGCCCGAGGACCGCGAAGCCGCCGAGCAGGCCGCCCGCGCCGCCGAGGCCGAGGCCAGGGCGGCGCGGCAGGCGCTCGACGGCCTGCGGGCGCAGCAGACCTGGTACACAGAGGCGCGCACGCGGCGGGAGGCCGTCGCCGCCGCAGAACAGGCGCTGACCGACGCGGAGGCTGCACAGGCCGACACCGCGCCGAAGCGCGAGGACCTGGCGACGCTGCGCAGGCTGGAACGCCTGCGGCCGCTGGTCGACGAGGCCGACCGCCTGACGGCGGAACACGAACGCCTATCCGGCGAGGCCGGCGCCGCTGAAATCCGCTGCCGCGACGCCGAAGCCGCCCGCGACGCCGCCCAGGCGCGCGGCGAACAGGCGCGCAACGCCCTGGACGCCGCGGAAAAGGCCTTCAAGGATGCCGGCCCCGATCTGGACGCCGCCGCCGCCCTGGACAGCCGGATCGAGGGCGCGGAGCAGCATGTGTCCCGCTGCACCGCCACCCGCGATGCCGCCGCCGCCCGGCGCAAGGAGGCCGAGGACGCCCTGTCATCCCGCAAGGCCGCCCGCGCCAAGGCCGAGGCCACGGCACAAGAGGCCGAGACGTGGCTGTCCGACCACGACCATCACCGCCCGCTGACCGAGCAGGTGGACCGCTGGATCGGCGAGATCGAGGACTGGGCCGAGGCCGACAGCGCCCTCTCCGCCGCCGAGACACAGGCGCGGGAGTTGGCGGACCGGCACGCCGCCCTGACCGCCAACCATCGCAAGCGCGCCGCCCGGCTGGAGGAGACCGAGGCCGGCATCGCCGAGGGCGAGGCCGCGCTTCAGCCCATTGCCGAGCGGCTGGAGGCCCTGGACCCCGACGCGCTGGAGCATCGCCGCGCGCGCGCCGCCGCTCGGGCCGATGCGGTGGCGGAACTGGCACGGCTGGCTGGCCTGGCCGACGACCTGGCCGAGCGCAAGGCCGACCACGAGGCCCGCGCCGAAGCCGCCCGCAAGCGCCGCGCCCAGGCAGACAACGCCCTGGCCGAGGTGGACGGCAAGCGCGGCCTGCTCGACCAGCGGCTGAGCGAGGCGCAGCGGGCGCTGGACCTGTCGGAGGCCGCCGCCGACGAGGCCGCCGCCAAGCTGCGCGGCCTGCTGGTCGATGGCGCCCCCTGCCCCGTCTGCGGGTCCGAAGACCATCCCCTGGCGCACTCGGAAACGGCTCTGGACACCCTGGCGCGCGAGCAGCGGGAGCGGGTGGAGGCGTTGCGTGCGGACATGCGCACGCTCAACGAGACGCAACGCGCCGCCGAATCCGATAAGGCCGCCGCCGACGCGGTTCTCGCGAACTGCGCCGAGGAGGAACGCCGCCTCAAGCGCGACGTGGCGCAACTGGCGGAAAGCTGGTCCGACGCCCGCGAGCGTGCCCACGGCCTGGCCCTGCCCGAGACGGCGGCGGAGGCCGATCATGCGGCGCTGGCCGATCAGGCCGCCGAAGCCGCCCGCGCCCGCGAAGCCGCCGAGCAGGACATGGCGGAAGCCGCTCGCCTGCGCGGCGAGGCCGACCGCCGGGCCAGGCACCTGGGCAGCCTGCGCCTCACCCGCGACCAGGAGCGTGATGCCCTGTCCGGCCTGGAAAAGAACCTGGCCGACGCCGAGGCCCGCCGCGAGGCCGCGGAGCGCGAGGCCGTGCGCGCCGCCAAGGCCCGCGACAGCGCCGACATCGCCCTGGCGGATGCCCTCGCCCCCCTGCCCGACTGGCGCACCGAGGTCCGCGCCGGCTGGCAAGCCCTCGCCGAACAGTGCCGGGCACTGGCGGACGCCTTCACGGACCGCCGCCGCGCCCTGGACGACGCGCGGCAGGCGCTGGGCAATCTGGACGCCGACATTCGGGCCGCGGAGGCCGATGCCGCCAACCGGCGCGACGCCCTGGACACCGCCCAGGCCAGCCTGGACGAAGCCGCCGGCGAGCACGAGCGGCTGCGCGTGGAGCGGGCCGGGCTGTTCGACGGCGAGCCGACGGCCTCGGTGCGGTCCCGCCTCAACGGCGCTCGGCTGGCGGCGCAAACGGACCGGGACGCAGCCCAGAAGGCCGCCGCCGAGGCCGCCGCCGAGTGCTCCGCCGCCGTCTCGGCCCGCGACACCCTGCGCAAGCGGCTGACGGACACCGCCGAGGCCCGCGACCGGGCGCTGGCCGGGCGCGACGCGGCGCTGACCGAGGCCGGCGCGACGCTGGAAGAGGCCCGCGCGGCCCTTGCCAAGGGCGAGGACGCCGTCGCCGCGCTGGAAGCGCATCTGAAAGAGGTCGACACCGCCGTCACCACCGCCCGCGCCGTACTCGACGACCGGCGCCGCGCGCTCGACGCCCATCTTCAGACGCCTGCGCCCGAGACGCCGGAAGAGGATCTGGCCGCCCAGGCCGACAAGCGCCAGCAGGCCTGCGACACCGCCCAGGAGACGGCGGCGCGGGAGCGTGCGCGGCTGGCCCATGACGCCGGGCAGCGCGACCGCGGCCGCGACCTGGAAGACCGCATGGCCGAGCAGCGCCAGGTCACCGGCCTGTGGGCGACCATGCAGGACCTCATCGGCTCGGCCAAGGGCGACAAGTTCCGCCGCTTCGCGCAAAGCCTGACGCTCGACCGGCTTCTCGGCATGGCGAACGCGCACCTGGCGGACCTGACGCCGCGCTACGTGCTCCAGCGCGCGCCCGGCGGGGAATTGGACCTGCAGGTCATCGACCGCGAGATGGGCGACGAGGTGCGCGGCGTCGGGTCGCTCTCGGGCGGCGAGCGCTTCCTGGTGTCGCTGGCACTGGCGCTCGGCCTCGCCAGCATGTCCGGCGAGCGGGCGCTGGTGGAAAGCCTGTTCATCGACGAGGGCTTCGGCGCTCTGGACTCCGACAGCCTGGACGTCGCCATTTCCGCCCTGGAGGCGTTGCAGGCGACGGGCCGGAAGGTGGGCGTCATCAGCCACGTGCAGGCCATGGTCGACCGCATCGGCGTGCAGGTGCGTGTGGCCAAGGCCGGCGGCGGACGATCGGTGGTGGAGACGGTGGCGGCCTGACGCAGCCGTGCCTTGCAATCAGCAACGGCCCGGACTCCTTGGCGTTTCAGCGGGCATCCGAAACGGCAGAAGCCCGAAGGAGGCCCCCATGAAAGCCGTGGTGTTCCACGATATCGGCGACGTGCGCCTGGAGGACGTTCCCGATCCCTCCATCAAGCAGCCCACCGACGCCATCGTCCGCCTGACCGCCAGCGCCATCTGCGGCACCGACCTGCACATGGTGCGCGGCTCCCTGCCCGGCATGGTTCCGGGCACCGTGCTGGGGCACGAGGGGGTCGGCGTGGTCGAGGAGATCGGCCCCAACGTCCGCAACCTGAAAAAGGGCGATCGGGTGGTGATCCCGTCCACCATCTCCTGCGGGTCGTGCAACTACTGCCGCGCCGGCTACCACGCCCAGTGCGACACCGCCAACCCCAACGGCCATCTGGCGGGAACGGCCTTCTACGGCGGCCCCGGCCAGACCGGGCCGTTCGACGGGCTGCAGGCCGAATACGCCCGCATCCCCTTCGCCAACACCGACCTTGTGAAGCTGCCCGACGACATCGACGACGACCGCGCCATCCTGCTGTCGGACATCTATCCGACCGGCTACTTCGGCGCCGACCTGGCGGAAATCGTCGACGGCGACACCGTGGCGGTGTTCGGCGCCGGTCCCGTCGGCCAGTTCGCCATCGTCTCCGCCCGGCAGATGGGAGCGGAGCGGATTCTCGTGGTCGACGACAACGAGGACCGGCTTGAGATGGCACGGGTGCAGGGGGCCGAGGTCATCAACTTCGGCCGTGAGCATCCCGTCGAGATGATCCGCGAGCTGACCGGCGGCATCGGCGTCGACCGGGTGATCGACGCCGTCGGCGTCGATGCCCACCCGCCCCGCTCCGGCCCCGCCGCCGGGGAGGCGGAGCAGCAGGCGGACCGCCAGAAGGCGGAGCGGGACGCCATCGCCGAGGGCGGTCGCGCCGGCGCCGACGTCTTCGCGCCCGGAGACGCGCCCAACCAGGCCCTGGAATGGAGCGTTCAGGCGGTCGCCAAGGCTGGGACGCTGGGCATCATCGGCGTCTATCCGCCCACCGACCACAGCTTCCCCATCGGTCAGGCAATGCAGAAGAACCTGACCATCAACATGGGCAACTGCAACCACCGCAAGTACCTGCCCCACCTGGTGGAACTGGTGCGGTCCAACAGCATCGACCCGCTGCGGGTGCTGACCCGGGTTGCGCCCATGACCGACGTTCTGGAGGCCTACCGCACCTTCGACCAGGCCAGGGCCGGCTGGATGAAGGTGGAAGTGGTGCCCGGCATGTAAGGCGCGCCGCCCGGCGATCATCGGCGCCGGGGCCGAACACCGCGCGGCTCCGGCGTCATTTTTGTGATTCTTGGAAGGTTATGTGCAATTACCCTATGCGGTAAAAACATAATGGGATACCGTCTCCGCCTCCATCGTAACGTATCGCGGAGAGGGGATATGAACTTCGTCGATGCCATCAGCATCTGTTTCAAGAAATACGTCGATTTTTCGGGCCGCGCCCGCCGCGCGGAATACTGGTACTGGACCCTGTTCACGGTGGTCGTGAGCATCTGCACGTCGATCCTCGACGCGGTGATCTTCCAGAACAACATGTGGAGCCCGCTCAACGCGGTGTTCAACATCGCCATCCTTCTGCCGAGCATCGCCGTCATGGTGCGTCGCCTGCACGACACCGACCGCTCCGGCTGGTGGGCGCTCATCAGCCTGATCCCGATCGTCGGCTGGATCGTCCTGGTGATCTGGATGATCGGCAAGGGCACCGACGGCCCGAACCGTTTCGGAAACGACCCGCTGGCCGGCGAGCAGACCGCCCCGGCCCCGGTCGCCGCCGCCTGAGTCAGGACGGCGCGGCGCCCTGCAGGGCGAAGCCGGCAAACGAAAAGGGGCGGCCCGTCGCGGGCCGCCCCTTCTTCATTCGGCGTGCTGCCGGTCCGATCAGCTGCGCACCAGCGGCTTGTACTTGATGCGGTGCGGCTGTTCCGCTTCCGCGCCCAGGCGACGCTTGCGGTCGGCTTCGTAGTCCTCGTAGTTGCCCTCGAACCAGGTGACCTGGCTGTCGCCCTCGAAGGCGAGGATGTGGGTGGCGATGCGGTCCAGGAACCAGCGATCGTGCGAGATGACCACGGCGCAGCCCGGGAAGTCCAGCAGCGCCACTTCCAGCGCCCGCAGGGTCTCCAGGTCCAGGTCGTTGGTCGGTTCGTCGAGCAGGATGACGTTCGAGCCGGACTTCAGCATCTTGGCCAGGTGGACGCGGTTGCGCTCACCGCCCGAAAGCTGGCCGACGCGCTTCTGCTGGTCGGGGCCCTTGAAGTTGAACTGCCCCACGTAGGCGCGGCTGGCGATCTTGCGCTTGCCCAGTTCCAGCTCGTCCAGCCCGTCGGAGATTTCCTCCCACACCGTCTTCTTGTCGTCCAGGCTGTCGCGGCTCTGGTCGATGTAGCCCAGCTTCACCGTCTCGCCGACGCGCAAGGACCCGCTGTCGGGCTCGTCCTGGCCGGTGATCATCTTGAACAGCGTCGTCTTGCCGGCGCCGTTGGGGCCGATGACGCCGACGATGCCGCCCGGCGGCAGCTTGAAGGACAGGTCCTCGATCAGCAGGCGGTCGCCGTAGGCCTTGGAGATGTCCTCGGCCTCGATCACCAGGTTGCCCAGGCGCTCGCCGGCGGGAATGATGATCTGCGCCTGGTCCAGTTGCTTGTTGCCGGCTTCGGCCACCAGGCTGTCGAAGGCCGTGATACGGGCCTTGCTCTTGGCCTGGCGGGCCTTCGGGCTGGAGCGGATCCACTCCAGTTCGGCATTGATGGTGCGCTGGCGCGACGCTTCCTCGCGCTGCTCCTGCTCGAGCCGTTTCTGCTTCTGCTCCAGCCAGCTGGAGTAGTTGCCCTCGTAGGGGATGCCCTTGCCGCGGTCCAGCTCCAGAATCCAGCCGGTGACGTTGTCCAGGAAGTAGCGATCGTGGGTGACCAGCACGACGGTTCCCGTGTAGTCGCGCAGGAAGCGCTCCAGCCACGCCACGGACTCGGCGTCCAGGTGGTTGGTCGGCTCGTCAAGCATGAGCATGTCGGGGTGCGACAGCAGCAGGCGGCAGAGCGCCACGCGGCGCTTCTCGCCGCCCGACAGCTTGGCGACGTCGGCGTCGCCCGGCGGGCAGCGCAGCGCGTCCATGGCGATCTCGACGCGGCGGTCGATCTCCCAGGCGTCGGCGGCGTCGATCTTTTCCTGCAGCTCGCCCTGCTCGACCATCAGGTCGTTCATCTCGTCGTCGGAGATGTCGGGGTCGGCGAACTTGGCGGAGACTTCCTCGAAGCGCACCACCAGGTCCTTGATCTCGCGCACGCCGTCGAGAACGTTCTCCAGCACGGACTTGGAGGCATCCAGCTCCGGTTCCTGCGGCAGGTAGCCGACCTTGACGCCCTCGGCCGACCAGGCCTCGCCGCCGAAGTCCTTGTCGATGCCGGCCATGATCTTCAGCACCGTCGACTTACCGGCGCCGTTGGGGCCCAGGACGCCGATCTTGGCGCCCGGCAGGAACGAGAGCGTCAGCCCTTTGAGAATCTCGCGCCCACCGGGATAGATCTTGGTGAGCCCCTTCATCACGTAGATGTACTGATATGCGGCCAAGGAAACCTCCGGCGCTGCGATACGATCAAGGTGACCGGGTTTTACTCCACTCCCCTTCCCGGTTCAACGGCCGGGGGCGGAAACCGGCCGAGCCGACCCCATATGGGTGAAAACAGGGCCGCGCCGCAACGCGCCAGCGGCTCGACGGGTTCATGTTGAGGGACAATCGCCACCACCACCATCGTTCGCACCCAGAAAGGGAGAGCGCGCATGTCACCAAGGATGCCGATCCTGTCCGCCGCCCTTGTCGCCACCGCCGCCGCGCTTGCGCCGTTGCTGGTCGCGCAGGTGCCCGCCGCGGCGCAGACCCAGCAGATCGACGCCCAGCGCGGCCCGGTCGCCGTGGAGCCCGTGGTGACGGGCCTCGACCACCCGTGGGGCATGGATTTCCTGCCCGACGGCCGCATCCTCGTGACCGAGCGCCCTGGCCAGATGCGCATCGTCTACCCGCAGGAGCGCACCATGTCGGCACCGCTGGACGGCGTGCCGGAGGTGTTCAACCGCGGCCAGGGCGGCCTGCTGGACGTGCGCGTCGGTCCCACCTATGACCAGGACGGCTGGATCTACTTCACCTATGCCGAGGCCAACCAGCAGGGCCGCGCCTCCACTGCCGCGGCGCGGGCGAAGCTTGACGGCATGCGGTTGACGGACGTCGACCTGGTGTTTCGCCAGATCCCCAAGGTGACGGGCAACAACCACTTCGGGTCGCGCATCGCCTTCACGCCCGACGGCTACATGTTCATCACCCTGGGCGAGCGCTTCAAGTTCCAGCCGGCCCAAGAGCTGACCAACCACCTGGGCACCGTGGTGCGGCTGTGGCCGGACGGCTCTGTGCCGGACGACAATCCCTTCGTGAACACCGAAGGCGCGCTGCCGGAAATCTGGTCCTTCGGCCACCGCAACAGCCAGGGGGCGGCGGTGCACCCCGAGACGGGGCGCCTGTGGATGCACGAACACGGCCCGCGGGGCGGCGACGAGATCAACGTGCCCGAGGCCGGGCGCAACTACGGCTGGCCCGTGGTGAGCTGGGGCCAGCACTACAACGGCCAGCCCATCCCCGACCCGCCGACCCATCCCGAGTTCGCCGATGCCATCCACTATTGGAATCCGGTCATCGCGGCGTCGGGAATGGACTTCTACACCGGCGACCTGTTCCCCGAATGGCAGGGCGACCTGCTGGTGGGCGGACTGGTCTCGGAGGCCGTCTCGCGCCTGGAATTGAACGGCCAGGACGTCGCCGGCGAGGAGCGCCTGCCCGTCGGCCAGCGGGTCCGCGCGGTCAAGCAGGGGCCGGACGGCGCCGTCTACGTGCTGACCGACGAGGCCGACGGGGCCCTTCTCAGGCTGACGCCGGCACAATAAGCGATCGTTCCCCGTTGACCGGGATCAAGGGGCGCGGCAAAACTCCGCGCCATCTTGAGTCCAACATACCCGAATGCTGACGGAGACCCTTGTCATGGCGCAGGACACGCCCCCGGTTACCTTCGATTCCGTGCCCGCCATCGAACGCCCGGAGGACCTGTTCGCCGTCGCCACCGCCATGGAGCGCGAGGCGGCGCGGCGCTACGACCAGTTGGCCGAGCGCATGGACGACATCGACGTGCCCGACCTGGCGGCCCTGTTCCGCCGGCTGAAGGCCATGGAAAGCGAGCACGAGGAAGGCATCCAGGCCTGGGCGACGCGCGCCGAGGTGGAGCCCGAACAGCGCCTGTCGTTCACCTGGGACATGGCGGAAGGCATCGCCGAGGCCGCCCTGGCCGACGCCGGCGGGGCCGAAAGCCTGACCAGCTACAAGGCGCTGCAACTGGCCGTGCGGAACGAGGAGCGCGCGTTCGCCTTCTACGCCAATGTCGCCGCCAAGTCCTCCGACCCGACGGTCCGCGAGTATGCCGAGCGCATGGCCGACGAGGAACTGCACCACGTCGCCCTTCTGCGTCTGGAACGCCGCCATGCCTGGCGGGCGGAGCACGGCGGGTCCTCGCCCAGTCAGGCCCCGGACGTGGACACGGTGGAAGACCTGGCGACCTGGCTGGCCGACCGCGACGCCGAGGCCGCCGCCCGCCACCGCATGTCGGCGGCCGTCGCGCGCCTGAGCGGCGACCCGGAAACGGCGGCGCTGCTGGAGGATATGGCGGCCAAACGGGACCCTCAGTCGGCCCCGGCCACCGATGCCGACCTGGGCGACGCGGTGTCGCTGGTCCAGATGCTGCGTCACGAAATCCGCCTCGGCAGCGAGGAATACGACATGCTCATGCGCGTCGTTGACCGTGCGCAGGACGAAGCGGTGCTGGCCCTGGCGCAAGAGGCCGTCGCGGGCACCATCGCACGCCTGGCCGCCCTGCGCGACCGCATGGCGTCTCTGGAAGCCGCATCCGAGCGCGATCCGCGCGTCTGACGCGGTCGAACAGCGACGGACCTACTCCCCACGGCTTAATCCCTCGCCTTTGTGGGAACGCCGAACCCGACCGGATACGTTCATATCCTGAAGGATACGCCGGTGTGGGGTACGTACCTGCCTGAGGCGCCCCTCGTCATCGACCCCCGACGCGGCGCGCTTCCGGAGCGGTTCTTTCACGACCAGGGCTCCACCCCCTTTCCCCAGGGGCGGAGCCCTTTTTTCTGCGCCGAGCCGGGGCTCAGCGTGCGGCGGCCCAGCTTCGGCGGGCGAAGTCCTCGACCGTCTGCACCTCTTCCGCCGTGACCGTCTCCGGCCAGCCGCGTTCACGCTCATCGAAGTGGAACAGGTAGAGACGCGAGGCGAACTGGGCGATGGGCAGCGAGCTTTCGCCGAAGCGCTCGCCGTTACCGTCGGTGGAGACCACGACGCCGTCGCCCCAGTCCTGTCCGCCGTCGTTGTTGGGGTTGTAGAAGTACACGCGCATCCCGCCGCTCGGGTCCAGCCCGACGCGGTAGATGGCGATGGCGTGCCAGCCGATGAACCGCGCCGCGCTGTCGGTGACGGCGATGCCCGCCGGCTGCGGGTGGATCACCGGCTGGTTGCCGTTGTGATAGGGGTGATAGGTGGCATAGAACTGCCGCACGAAGCCGTCGAAGTCCTCCAGCATACCCGTCGGCACGTCGATGGCGAGGCGGCAGCCGCGGCCGACCCACCAGCCGTGAAACTCGGCATTGATCCAGCGGTGCGGGTCGCCGGGGCGGCCGGCGGTGTGGCGGCCCATCTCGATGTAGACGCGGTCCAGGTGCGGCACCAGCGCGATGGACACGGCATCCACGTCCAGAAGCGGCCCGGCCATGAGGCCCTGCTGAAGCTCCGACGAGGTGATGGGCTGTCCCTCGAAGTGCATGGTCAGCGTGTTGTCGCGCGCCGCCCAGGCGATCAGCTGCAACAGGTAGTCGGGGTCGGTGTAGGCCCACATGGAGATGGCACGGGCCGACTGGCAGGTGGGATTGTTGCCCTGCCCGACGCCCATGGGCTGGCCCAGCACGGTCAGAACCCCTGCCAGCAGGAACACCCGCGCCGGCCTTGCCGCGCCGAAAGTGGCGGCGATGGACTGCTCCACCGCCGGATGGAGCGGCAGGAAGATCTGCCGCCACAAGGCCGGCCCGATGGCCGGGACGTAAAGAATCCCGCGCTCCAGCATCAGCGCCAGGCCGTAAACGGACTGCGCCGTCTCCACATGCACGGCGTCCTCGATGAGCCGCAGAATGAGCTGCTGATAGCACAGGAAGCCGTCGCGCCCGGTGCTGCTGAGGCCCAGCGCGGCCGAGACGAGGTCGGGACGCTGGTAGGCCACATAGCGCAGGAACACCGGGTGGTAGGGCGACACAAGCCCGGTGTCGTGCATAGCGCGGGCAAAGCCGTTGGCCTCCTGCGTCAGCATGTGGACGTCCATGGTCTCCAGCCGCTCGGCATAGACCTGGATGCCCGGGTCCTCGCGACAGCCGGCGGTGGGGCCGAACAGGGCGCTGACCAGCCGGTCCGCCCCGCGCCCGGCGGCGGCGGTGTCGATGCTGGCGTCGGCCATGCAGATGGCGATCTGCGTCACCATGGCCTTCACGTCGTCCACCATGATGGGGCGCTGGGCCAGGATGCGCTCGATCTCGGCGATCAGGCTGCCGATGATGTTGTCGTAGCCGGTGCGCTCGGCGATGAAGGCATAGAGGTTGCGCACGGGCTTCGCCAGCCGTCCCAGCGCCACCCGGTCGGCCTCGCTGGGGGCTGAGAACAGGAACGTCAGGTTCAGCGCCAGCACTTGGCTGACGAAGTGCCGTGCCTGTTCCGAGGAAATTGCGGGATGAAAGTAGTCCCCCTGCCCCACCGCGAGCAGTCGCAACTCGCTCAGGCATTCCAGCGTGGCGGTGGACTGGTCGGCGGTGCGCAGGGTGTTGGGCGCCAGCGGCGCCTGGAGGATTTCCGGGTGGTCCCAGTCGGTGCCGGCGAAGATGCCGGCCTCCTCCATCGTCGCCACACGGTCGTACAGCACCGCCGGCCCGCCGGGCAGGCCCATGATGCGGCGGCCGTAGTCGATGACGCCGCCCTTCGCCGTATGCTTGGCGAAGGCCGGCGTGTCGGCGAGCCGCGCCAGACAGTCGTCGAAACGACCTGTCAGGCGCTCCAGGGTGACGGCCGGATCTTCGGCCGCACCCGTGCTGGGATCAGTCACGCAACACTCCCTCTCCGTGGCGCGCTTGGCTTCCGTCCGGCGCCGCGGAACTCCGTGTCCCGGACGCTTAGGTGTAGAAGTCGCGCTCTTCCTGCTCGAGCAGCACCTCTTTCATCCTGTCGGCGTCGGGGCCGAAGAAATAGCAGGTGCCCCAATGATTACCGAAGGCGGCACGCTTGGAAACCTTCTGTTCCAGGGGCGGTGCCAGATCGTGGTACTCGAAGTAGGGGTCGTTCTCGGTTTCCTCGGGAATCTGCATCTCCGAGACGACGCGCCGGCGCGGGTAGACCAGGAAGCAACCGGCGTGGCCCTTGGCGTCCACGACCTCCTTGGGAAAGAACGCCTCGATCTCCTCGTCGGTGGCCTTGGGGTCCATGACCAGGACCTGCCCCTGATAGGCATTGAAGCCATAGGCGCGTTCCATCAGCTCGAAGGCATTGCCGCCGGGCACGCGGTAGGCCACCTCGCCGAAGTACATCACGCCGTCGTTGGCGATGAAGTACTCGGGGTGGATCAGGCCGTAGTCGATGTCGAAGGCCTCGATCAGCTTCTCGATCTCGCGCGTGATCTGCTCGCGGTAGGCCTCCAGCTTGGGGCTGGCCGGGATGAACACCGAGTAGCCCAGGTGGACGTATTCCGAGATGTTCAGGAAGCGGATCTTGCGGTTGTGGATGAACACCTCGCAGGCGAACTCCCAACCGTCCAGATGGCTTTCCAGCAGCGCCGGGAACTCGTCGTCGGAGATGTTCTCCACATCGTCGACGGTTCGGATGACCCGGTGCCCCAGGCAGCCCGCCTTGTCGAAGGCCTTGAAGTGGATCGGGTCGTTGGGGTCGCCGTCCAGCTTCAGCAGCGTCTGGTTGACGCGCTTGAGGAAGCGGACGACGTCCACGCGGTCATGCGCTTCCTCGAAGATGCCGACGCGAATGCCGGCCAGCTGGGCGCGGCGTTTCATCAGCGCCTTGTCGCGGAACAGCATGGCCTGGGACAAAAGGCGCGGCTTGTTCTGGAGCACGGCGTTCACGGCACCGGCCCACTCCACCGTTTCCTCGTAAAGCGGCACGGCGACCTCGACGCCTTCATCCTGGAGGATCTTGGCGATCTCCCACGAGCGTTCGTTCAGGCGCTCGAAATCCCAGGCGATGAAGGGGATGTCGTTTTCCTTGGCGTACTGTTCCGCCCAGCTTGGCGCCACGACGACGTATTTGCGGTTGAATTTGGCGACGCCGGCGATAGCGCGCAGGCTCCACCCAAAAAGGGCGACATAGCTCTTGTTCGGGTCCGTATCGGCCACGGGGTCCTCCCTGTTTTGCCGGGGCGGCAGGCGCGATGGACCATGCACCAGAAACCGCCCGGGCGTGGTGCGACTTGCTGACAAGGGTGGGAGATGCGCGCCGCGGATGCAAGGCCGGGGAGGCCTATTGCGCCGAAATATCCAAATATTTCAGCACGGTCGGAATGATCCACATTTTAAACGCCCACCCTTTGTTCTGCGTTGCATCTTCTCCTCTCGCACGGATCGAAGGGCTGCGACTTGCCGCTTTCTGCACGCCCTTCGGACTAGAACCTTAGGCGAAGCGGTCACCACCCGGCATCATGTTCCTGCCCCGAGTCGCCGCACGGGCCGGACGGCACCCACCGGAGAGCCAGCCCGACCGGCTGCACCGGCACGCGGATCATTGACCGGCGACACGTCCGACGCCGCGTCACTTCCGACCCACGGCATCGGCCGCCTCGACCTTCTCCAGAACGACCGGTTTGTCGTCGGTCTGCTCGACCGCGCCCCGCTTCGGCTTGAACCTGAGCTGATAGAAGACGCCAAAGAGGAACAGAACGGCGATGGCGATGAGTTCGAAAGCAATATAGCGGAACGTTCCCTCAATCCCATGGTGGTCCAGCCCCTGGGCGATCATGCCGATCCACTTCTGGAAGCCGTAGGTGTAGCCCAGCCCGCCGTTAAGGATCATCCAGCCGTTCACCAAGGCGTACGACACGAACACTGCTCCCGTGGCCGAGGTCGTGATGATCGCCAAAAGGTCGGTCAGGCGCAGCGCGAGGTCACCCGACAGAAGAGGGATGAAAACATACGCCACCCAGACCCAGTCACCCTCCCAGCCGTAATAGTTGTCCAGGAAGATCGCGAGAAGAAGCCCGAGGGCCGCCCCCTTCAACCAAACCCCCAGGCGAAACAGAACGACCGCCAAAAGACCGAAGAGAACGCCCAGGACAACCGCGCCCGGCACATCGGCCGCCATGTAGCCGAGAACGGCTCCGATGGCGAGGCCCGGAATCGCGATGATAAAGTGGAACAGCTTCAGGCCATACAACAGACAAACAACACCCGCCGGCAGAAAAATCGCCGACATCACAATGTTGTTTTTCGTGATCAGATCAGCCGTAGCGGAAACAATATCCTCAAGCCCGTTCATTACAGATCCCCCCTTAAGAACAAGAAAGACGAGCGGCCTTTCCCTCATACCATTGCGAAACCCGACGCTTCTCCCCTGCGCCGGCCCGCGACTGCGAATCAGGTCTTCCCGTGGAAAGACTATCTCCGTCTCGGGGAATTTGACAAAACCATTCAGCCGATTTTTCCGGATCGGCTGTTTATTTACTTCTGAATTTTTCACGATTCAAAAAAAAATACCCCGCACGTCCTGGACATGCGGGGCATTCTCTTGAGCAGCCATGGACGGCGGCGCGGCCGTTGCGGAGTCGGCCCAACCGCCGGGCTTCGCACTTCACAGGGACTGTCCCGGAGCAGCGGCTCAGGCGGCCGCCGTCTCCGCCTTGGCGACGCCGATCCTGACCGGCTCGCCCTGCATCTGGTGCTCGGCCACATGCGCGCCGTCCATGTCGTCGGACAGGCGCAGGTCGACCGCCAGGGTCTCGCGCTTGACCGTCTCGCCGAACTGCTCCAGCGCCGGACGCAGGGCCGTACCGGCGGCGATGGTGAGCACGATGCGGTCGGAGATGTGCAGGTCGGCCTCCTTGCGGGTCATCTGCACCAGGCGGATGACGTCGCGGGCCAGGCCCTCGTTCTCCAGGTCCGGCGTGGTTTCCACGTCCAGGATCACCACGCCGTGGCCGCGCGCGATGGTCTGGCTGTGCACGCCTTCCGCCGTCAGCACGCGAAGGCTGAAGTCATCGCCCGAAAGGACCTGCCCGGCGATCTCCACCGTGCCGTCGTCCTTGAACGCCCACTCGCCCTTCTTGCTGGCGGCCATGACGTCGCGCATGGCCTTGCCGATGCGCGCACCGATCTTGGGGTTCACGTGCAGGGACTGGGTACCGTACGTGTGCGGATTGTCGTCGAAGGTGACCGTCTTGACGTTCACCTCGTCCTTGATGACGTCCTCGAACGCCTTCAGGCGCTCCACGCCCGAGACCGCGACCGTCAGTTCCGGCAGCGGCAGGCGCACGCGCTTGCCCGCCGTTTCGCGCAGGGCCAGGGTGCCGGATGCGATCTCGCGCACCAGGTCCATGGTCTCCAGCAGGTCGGCCTCCGCCGGCAGGGCGAACGCATCGGGCCAGTCGGCCAGATGCACGCTTTCCGCACCCGTCAGGCCGCGATAGATCTTCTCCGTCAGGAACGGCAGAAGGGGTGCCGCGGCCCGGCAGAAGGTGGTCAGCACGGTGTAGAGCGTGTTGAACGCCGCCGTGTCGGCCTGCCCGTTCTCCGCCCAGAAGCGCGGGCGGGAGCGGCGGATGTACCAGTTGTTCAGCGTGTCGATGAACGGCGGCACCACCGCGCAGGCGCCGGGGATGTCGAAGACCGACAGCGCCTTTTCGATGTCCTCGATGAAGCGGCGGGTCTTGCCCAGGATGTAGCGGTCCAGCACGTTCTCGCTGGAGGTCACGGCCTCGGCCTTCACGCCCTCGGCATTCGCATAAAGGGTGAAGAAGTAATACGCATTCCACAGCGGGATCAGCACCTGCCGCTGGGTCTGGGCGATGGCGCGGCCATCCTTGGGCATGGCGAGGTCACCGCCCACCAGAAGGGGCGAGGACACCATGTAGAAGCGCAGCGCGTCCGAGCCGTAGGTGTTGAAGACCTCCACCGGGTCCGGGTAGTTCTTCAGGCGCTTGGACAACTTCTGGTGGTTTTCGTCCAGCACGACGCCATGGCACATGCAGTTGCGGAACGGCGCCTTGTCGAACAGCGCCGTCGCCAGCACCACCAGCGTGTAGAACCAGCCGCGCGTCTGGGCCACGTATTCCACGATGAAGTCGCCGGGGAAGTGATCCTCGAACCACTCCTTGTTCTCGAACGGGTAGTGGACCTGGGCGAACGGCATGGAGCCGCTTTCGAACCAGCAGTCGAACACGTCCTCCACCCGGCGCATGGTGGACTTGCCGGTGGGGTCGTCGGGGTTCGGGCGGGTCAGTTCGTCGATGTAGGGGCGGTGCAGGTTGTCCGGGCGCACGCCGAAGTCGCGCTCCAGGTCATCCAGGCTGCCGTAGACGTCGACGCGCGGATAGCGCGGGTCGTCGGACTTCCAGATGGGCAGCGGCGTGCCCCAGAAACGCGCCCGGCTGATGTTCCAGTCGCGCGCGTTCTCCAGCCACTTGCCGAACAGGCCGTCGCGGACATGGCCCGGAATCCAGTTGATGCCCTGGTTCAGCTCCACCATGCGGTCCTTGAAGGCGGAGACCTTCACGTACCAGCTGTTGATGGCCTTGTAGATCAAGGGCTCGTCGGTGCGCCAGCAGTGCGGATAGTTGTGGCGGTACTGCTCGTGCTTGATGACGCGGCCCTGCGCCTTCAGGTCCTGGATGATGGGCTTGTTGGCGTCGAACACCAGCATGCCCTGGTACTCGGGCACCTCGGTGGTGAACTTGCCCTCGTTGTCCACCGGCACGACCAGCGGAATGCCGTACTGCTCGCAGACGATCAGGTCGTCCTCGCCGAAGCCCGGCGCCATGTGCACCACGCCCGAGCCCTCGGCCACGTCGACGAACTCCGCCCCCAGGATCTGGAACGCGTTCTCGGTGTCCTTGAAGTAGGGGAACAGCGGCTCGTAGGTGCGGCCGACGAGGTCGGCGCCGGTGATGGTGCCCACCTGCTCCAGCGCGCCCAGCTCCTTCTTGTAGCGCGCGAGCGTCTGGGCACCGATGACGAGGTGTTCGCCGTCCTTCTCCAGCACGGCGTACTCGATCTCCGGTCCCACGGCGAGCGCCAGGTTGGACGGCAGGGTCCAGGGCGTCGTCGTCCAGGCCAGCACCTTCATGGGGGCCTTGTCGCCGTCCTTCGGAGTCAGGGAGAAGGCGACGGTGATCGCCGGGTCCTCGCGTTCGCGGTAGGAGTTATCAAGGCGCGTCTCGAAGTTGGACAGCGGCGACTGCACGGCCCAGGAATACGGCACGACCTTGTGGCCCTCGTAAACCAGGCCCTTTTCATGGAGCGTCTTGAAGGCCCACAGCACCGATTCCATGAAGGTGATGTCGAGGGTCTTGTAGTCGTTCTCGAAGTCCACCCAGCGGCCCTGGCGGGTGACGTAGTATTCCCAGTCCGCCGTGAACTGCATGACCGAGGTCTCGCAGGCCGCATTGAACTTGCCGATGCCGTAGTCGAGGATGGCGTGGCGGCCGGAGACGCCGATTTCCTTTTCCGTGGTCAGCTCGGCCGGCAGGCCGTGGCAGTCCCAGCCGAAGCGGCGGTCGACCTTGTGGCCCTTCATGGTCTGGAAGCGCGGAATGATGTCCTTCACGAACCCCGTCACGAGGTGGCCGTAGTGCGGCAGGCCGTTGGCGAACGGGGGGCCGTCGTAGAAGACGAACTCCTGCTCGCCGGACCGCTGCGACACCGACCGCTCGAAAATCTTGTCCCGCTTCCAGGTCTCGAGGATTTCTTCCTCAAGCTTGGGGAAGCTGGGGCTGGATTGGATTTCGGGGTAGTGCTTGGTCATGGGGTGATCCGGCATCCTGGGTTGAGGGCGCGCGTCATGGCGCCCGTGTCCGCGTGCGACATGGGGAGCGGATATTAAATCCGCCACCGTGCGGATGTCGAGTGTTGGGGGAGGCACGGATGCCGGTGCGCTCCCCTTGCGGCTCCGCGTATCCGCTAACGGCCGGGGCAGGACCAATCGTCGACGGTGAAGAACGAAGCCGGATAGCTGCGCGCCTCGGTTATTTCCAGCACCCATTCCTCGTCGTAGCGGTTGATGTATTCCCAGACCACCCTGCCCCTATCGTCAAACTCGACAGCGCGGCCCGACTCGAATTCGGTGACCAGAGTGCCGCCGTTGGGGGTTGGGTCGAGCTTGCCGCGGATGACGGACAGCATCTCCTGCCCCTGACGCTCGCCCAGCACGGTGCGCGTGACTCCCTCGGACGGAAACGCCTTCATGATCGTTGTGACGCGCGGCGCGTCGAGTGCGCTGTGGTCGTCGCCGTTCAGCGCCGTGCGATAGGTATTGTTGTTGAACACGCTGATGCTGCCATCGGCGTTGAACTCGGGATCGTGCTGCCGCACCCACGGACCGACCTGGTGCCACTTGACCCGCCAGTCGTCGGGGTCGACCACAAAAATGAGGTTTCGCTGCCGAAGCGAAAGCGCCAGATCGCCGGCCTCAAAACCGGAAAAGGCCGGAGCCATGTGACTGGGCAGTTCCGCTATCTTGTTGAGATGCACAAGTTCGCCGTTCAGTACGCGCCAGTTGTTGAAATTGTAGCCTGTCGCCGTCATCAATGGCTTTAGCCCGTTGTCGAACAGCACCTCCGTCACCGACACCTGCTCTTCGATCGCGCCGTCTTCCGACACCCGAAGAATCAGGTCGTCTTCGATCACCTCGTTGTTGCTCCGCGTCGTCAGGGGCGGAAAGACGTCCGGGTCGTCGGGCCCCAGAAAACGCCGGCCGGGAATCCAGAAGCCGCCGCCTTCGGCCGCTTCGATGGAGTGGTGCGTGGGGTGGGCCAGCGTCCATTCGACATCACCGCAGCGGGACAGCTTGACTGTGCCGCCGTACTCGTAGTTGAACACCACCGATCCGTCCGGCCGCATGAGCGCCCCGTGGGTGTCGATGTTCCAGTCCGTCGCCGGCGCCGACGGAAGATGCGAAGCATCGGGAAAATGTTCTGAGAAGCGCACCGGCCAGCGCGCGACCACGGTGCCATCGCGACGCATGAGCCGCAGTTCGTTGTCTTTGCTGTCAAACATGCCGGCGAGCAGGATCAGCCGCCCGTCGTCGGCCGCCGCGTTAACCGTGACCCCGCTGCCATTGTGCCGTGCCGGCTGAAGGAAATGGATGGGCCGCCCGGCGCCTACGACGTTGGGGCTCTCCTCCATCACGAGCGTCAGGTCGTTCTTGATGGTCCGCACGAGGCTATAGGCGGCGTTCCTGGTGACACCGGAATACAGCCCCATCATGAAGGCCAAGCCGAGCACCGTGGCGGCGGAGACCGCCAGGAACACGATTTTTGAGGGTTCCATCCGGCCGCGGGCCATGCGGGTCGCACCCTGCTCCGCGGGGTCCTCGATGTCCCGATACCCCATGATGTCGCCGCTCCGTCAGGAAATGAAGGTTTCGTACAGGGCGGCGGCTTCGTCGCGCAGCGCCGGCGCGTGCCGCCCCTCCGGCCACTCCGCCGGCTCGACGGCCCGGAAATGGCGGGCAAGGCGTCCGGAGTGTGCGGGCGGCAGCCCCACGGCAGAGCACAGTCGCGCGGCGGCGGCCTCGCCGCCGTTGCAGAGCGCCTCATATCCGACGACGTGCACCCGATCCTTGAAGCGCGACAAGTGCGAGAAGGCGCTGATCCAGTAGGTGAGCCAGTAGTCGAGCTCGGCCGGGCTCATCCCGTCCGCGCGCTCGGCGAACCCGTCGAAGAGGATCGGCCGATGCAGGGCTCCGAACTCGAAGTGTCCGATGTCCCGCATATAGCGGGCGGTGAACGTGTCCGCGGCGTGCTGCGCCAGAAAGTTCAGGTGCTGGCGGTGCAGCGATCCGGCGTGGGCGGCCGGATGCCGCACGGGCACGACGACATGCGCGTCGGGGAACATCGCAAGGATCAGGCCGAGACGCGCGATGTTGCCGTTGTTCTTTGAAAGGTATCGGGTCGCCGGCCGGTCCCGCCCACGCAGGGCGACGATCTTGTGGAAGTGGCGCTCCATGAACACGCGGGCCTCATCGGACACATCGTCCTTCGACCAGAGGCGGATGCCGTCCGCGCCATAGTGGTCGGGCCAGAAGGTATGCCAGATCACTTCCTCGAAGGCCTCGGGACTGTCGTACCCGATGTCCAGGCCGTCACCGTGCGCGCGTTCACGAAGGATCGTGGGTTTGCGAAAGCCGGCACTCAGCCGCGCCCACATCAGTGGCGCCATGATGAAGGGCATGTCCCGATAAACGTGCGTGGCCGTCTCCGGCACATCGCCGAGCGCCCTCAACAGGATGGTCGTGCCCGCGCGTGGCAGCGACGTGATAAAGATCGGCGCCTCCGGCCGGGCGTTGCCAAGGGACCTGCCGAAGAGCACGTCCTCAGCATCGGCCACGGCAACCTGAAGGCGAGGAAACGCGAACGCGAGGGTGTGAACGAACTTCTCGGCGGGAGTATAATTTACGACTTCAGCCATTCGCGACGCCGACTCCAATAAATGCCGATGAAGACGATGAGCGTGCCGCTCACCAGCACCTCGACGCTCAGAATCCGATCCATGACGATCCGATGGGGGGCCAGCCCCAGGGTGTCGGCGATGACCACCGGCATCAGCGCCGCCCCCAGCGCCGCCACGCTGCGCAGCGCAAGCGACGTCGAGAGGCCGAGCAGCCGGATGCCCGCGCGCTGAACGCGCGTCTCACGCTCGTCTTCAGTCAGTTCAGGCGCGCGCATGGCGTCCATGGTGGCGCGGACCACGGTGATGACCCGCCGCGCCGTCGCAACGATGCCCAGCCCCATGAATGCCGCCACGAAGACGCCGATCACCATGCTGGCGATCAGGTACGGGATGATTGCCGCCATGACGCGCTCCGGCTACCGGATCAGTTGTCGCGCGCGGCGGCCTTGCCGGCCCCGCGTTTGGCGGCGCTGGAGCGGCGAAGCAGCCGTTTCAACGGGTACCACAGGAATCCGACGATCAGGAAGACAACGGCGAAGACGACCGAAAGCGCTGTGCCGATGGCGCTGAGGCCGGCACCCGGCCCGATGTAGGCCAGGGCAGGCCCCGGCATCGCCAGGGCGGCGACAAGGATGGCACAGGCGAGCGAATGACCCCTGGGTTTCATGAAGCATCTCCCTCCGGCGATGGCGTCGTGCGCCCCCACATTCCTCCACCCGAAAACACTGGACGTCGGCGCCACAGCAGCCGCGGCGCACGGAAGAAACGAAAAGTGGTATCGGGGTATTGATCTCGGAGCAGGATAGATCGCGGTTCTTGCCGCTGTACAAGGCGCATCTGGCGGATGTGTCGGTGCCATCCGGGTAACGCTCTCCTAGCCCTTGCGCGGCATGTGACCCGGAGGAACGACCGGTGATGCGCCTTCCAAGCACGGAGCGACGGCGGCAGGCGCCGAAGGGGAGTGGCGTCCGCCGGCCGTCGTCCCCGGCGCGCGCCCGCGATGGCGCCGGCAGCGGTCGGAGCACCATGTGACCTCCGACCACACCAGCGCCCACTTGCGCCGCCAGGAAAACGGGCGACCGCAGCCCTCGCAGATTTTGGTGGGCAGGTGGGGCTTGCGGTGCGCCATGCGCCGTCACTTCTTTCTTCTTCGCGGAGATCCCGTCCGGGGAAAGGGCGCCCGCCTCCGACGGATCGGAGACGGGCGGCACGACCCCCGGCCCCACCCGACTTCCACACCGGAAACGCACGGAGGGGTGACGCCCCGGTGCCGGGTTGGGAAGCCGCCCAGACCGGTGAGGTCCAGGGGCCGTGTCGCTTTTGTCTACGGCCCCTATTCCGCCCCGGATCACACGAAAACAGCCCGGCGAGCATTCCGCTAGCCGGGCCGAAAAATATGGTAATTCAGGACTTTGACGTTATCCCTGGGAAACGCCGCGGACGGCTTCGTCAACCGGACCCGACGACCGCACATGAGTCGCCAGATCCGCGGTCGCGATCATGCCGACCAGTTCCTTCTGGGCGTTCAGCACGGCCAGGCGGCGGACTTGGCGGTCGGCCATGACGCGGGCGGCCTCGTCCACCGTGTCTTCGTCGAACACGTATTCCACACCCTCGGTCATGGCCTGGGCGACCCTGGTGTTGTTGGGGTCCAGGCCCTTGGCGGTGCCGTTCAGGGTGATGTCGCGGTCGGTGATGGTGCCCACCAGACGCCCGTCGTCGGAGACCGGCATCATGCCGATGTTGTCCTCGCGCATGGCGTTGGCGCATTCCTTCAGCGACATCTTGGGGTCGGCGAGGCGGACGTTCTTGGTCATCACTTCCTTGATTCGCGTCGCCATTGTTTCCTCCGTGCTTCTGAAAGATGCCGGCGCGCCGCAGTATCGCGTGCGCCGTGTCTGACCGAGGAACGGAGGCAGGGCGTTCAGGGTTCTCCCACCTCGTCCGATTTGTCCGCGCGGCCAGTGGCGGCGTCGAATTCGTCGGCCAGCCAGTGGCCGGTGCGGATCGCCATGGGGCGGCAGATGTAGATTTCATCGCCCGGACGCGCCACCACGCGGAACCCCGTCGCCCGCATCATGCCCAGGATGGCGGCATGGTTGGGCACCCACCAGTTGGTGGGGTCCCGGTTCAAACTGTTCTCGATGAAGGCCATGCGCGGCCAGCCCGGCTGGTCCAGGGTCTCGCGGTCCTCGAAATGAACGTCGCCGGCAGCATCCCCGGCCACCGCGCGATCCGCCGTCATCAGCGTCTGGAACACCATCAGCTCGGGGTCCAGGTGGCGGATGGTGTCCAGCGCCAGCATGGGGTAGCGCAGGTGATAGAGCACGCCCATGAAGATGACGATGTCGAAATTGTCTGTCGCGCCCCGCGCGAAATCGTAGACGTGGCGCTTGCGGAACGTCACCCGCTCCGACAGTTCCATGCGCGCCGCAGCCCAGCGGGCCTGGCGCAGGTAGTGGTCGTTGATGTCGATGCCGACCACCTCCGCCCCGCGTTTCGCCAGTTCGAAGCTGTAAAACCCGGCATTGCAGCCGATGTCCAGGCAGCGCTTGCCGGCCAGGTCGGCGGGGATGTGCTCGGCCACCTGCTCCCACTTGTAGCGCGGGAAGTCGCCCAGCGGGTGGTCGGGGCGGGTCTGGCTGCCATCGGGGAGGTGCAGGTTGTGAAACCAGGGCGCCAGATCCTCCGCCGACGGGCCGGTGGGGTGGGCGCCGTGGGTCATGCCTGGGCCTCCGACGGCACGAGGCGCACGTCGCCGCGCGCGTCCTTCTCCGCCCGCGCCTCCTCGTAGGCCGTCACCAGTTCCTTCGCGCGATGGCCGGCGGTGTGGGCTGACAGCACCTTCTGGCGGGCGCGCTCGCCCATGGCCCGGGCCTCCTCGGCCGGCATGTCCTCCAGCACCGCGCGGGCCTCGTCGGCGGTTTCGGCGGTGACGATCTCGCGACCGGGCTCGAACAGGGTATAGAGCCCCTCCCACCAGTCCGACAGAATGGGTGTGCCGCAGGCCGCCGCCTCGAACAGGCGGACGGAGGGACTGTAGCCGGCGCGGATCATGTCGGCGCGCGTCACGTTCAGGGTGAAGCGCTGGGCGTTGTAGAAGGCCCGATGGTCGGCCGGCGGACAGTGGTCGATGCGCTCCACGTTCTCCGGCCACTGGATGCTGTCGGGATACTGCGGCCCGGCGACGACGAAGCGGCACTCGGGCGCGCGGCGGGCGGGCTCGATCAGCAGCTTTTCCAGGGTCGGCTGCCGGTCGTCGGAATAGGTGCCGAGGTAGCCCAGATCCCATTTCACCGGCGTTTCCGGCTCCGGGTAGTACAGGTCGGGGTCGACGGAGCAGTACAGCGCGCGCGCCATGGGCACGCCGTATTCGCGCTCGATCTTGCGCAGGGTCGGGCCGCCGGTGAACGACAGGTACAGGTCGTAGCCGGGCATGATCTCGGGCGCGATGTATTCGTGGTCGCCGCGGCCCAGCTTCGCCAGCGTCACCGGCGTGTCGATGTCGTAGAAGGCCGCGATGCCCGCCGCCGTCTTCTGCACCCAGCGGCCGACCTCCACCCCGTCGGGCACGTAGGAGCCGACGATGACGAGATCGGCGTCGCGCACGTCGGCCACATGCTTGGCCTTCAACTCATCCAGCGAGGCGTACAGGTGTGTCGCACAGCCCTCCGGCTCCGGCTTGTCGCGGTTGTCGGCGTACCAGGGCACGTCGCGCTCCAGGAAGGTGACGCGGTGACCCAGGTTCGCCAGTTCGCGCACCAGTCCGCGAAAGGTGGTGGCGTGGCCGTTGCCCCAGCTGGACGTGATGGACAGGCCGAGAATGCAGATGGACAAGGGCATCAGGAGGCAACCTCCTCCGCAACGGGCGCCGCGCGGTCGGAGCCTTCCAACAGGGCCTCCACCTCGGCGGCGCGGTGATCGTAGGTGTGTTCCGCCAGAACGCGCTTCAGCCCGGCCTTGCCGATGGCGGCGGACTCTTTTTCGCTTAAAGACGCAAGCTGGCGAGCGACATCGGCGCCGTCGTGGGCGACCAGCACCTCGCGGCCGGGCTCCAGGAACTGGTCGATGCCCTCCCACGCATCGGTCACCAGGCAGGCGCCGGCGCCGCAGGCCTCGAAGACGCGCGTCGGCGGCGAGAAGCCGGTCTTGGCCATGCTGTCGCGGGTGATGTTCAGCACCGCCTTGGGGGAGCAGTTGAAGGCGTTGTGCTGGTGCGTGTAGACGTGCCCCAGGTTCCGCACGTTGGCCGGCATGGGCTTGTCGTCCCAGCCGGACCCGCCCATGAGGAATCGCTGCTCGGGCAGCAATTCGGCGGCCTTCAGGAAAAACTCCTCCACCCGCGCCTCGCGGTCCGGCAGGCGGTTGCCCAGGAACGCCAGGTCGGCGGCGAAGGCCGGATCGGGCTCCACCGGGAAGTGCGTGGTCGGGTCGAGCGCGTTGTAGATGGGCACGCAAGCCTTCGCACCCAGCCTGGTGTACGCGTGCACCACCGGGTCGCCGCCGCCGTAGGTCAGCACCATGTCGAAGTCGGGCACCAGGGGGCCCAGCACGTCGTCGGGGCTGGTGTGGATGTTTTCCAGCGTCGCCGGCGCGTCCACATCCCACAGCACGACGCGGGTGCCCGGCGCCTTCAGGCGGAGTACGTTCTGCTCAAGGAAGGCGTCGAACACGCCAACGCCCGACGCCTTCACCACCAGATCGGCGCCCTTGGCGTCTTCCAGCGCCTTTTCGCAGCCTTCCTGCGTCGCCGGCCAGACGACGACGCGCGCCCAGTCCGGCGGGTCCATGTCGCGGTGCTTCTGGCGGTCGAAGGCGTCCGGCTCGTAGAAGGTGATGGTGTGCCCCCGGCGCGCGAGCGCGGACAGCATCCCGCGATAATAGGTCGCGGCGCCATTCCAGTAGGCGGAGACAAGGGACGAGCCGAAAAAGGCGATGTGCATCAGGCGATCTCCACGCGGGCGCGGGGTGAATGGGTGGTGTCGGCGGGGCATCCCAGGCTCGCCAGGATGTCCAGCAGTTCGTCGGCGCGATGGCCGCAGGTGTGGCGGGCGCGGATGGCGGCCAGGCCGTTCTCGCGCAAGGACCGGGCGAGGTCGGTATCCGTCAGCACCATGCGCAGCTTGGCGGCCATGTCGTCGGCGTTTCGGGCGATCAGGTAATCCTCGCCGGGCGTGAACAGGCCCTCGGCATCGTCCCAGGAGGCCGAGACCAGCGGGATGCCGCAGGCCATGGCCTCGAAGGGGCGGATGGTGGGGATGCCCGGCAGGATGTCGGTGTAGAAGCGGCGCGGCACGTGCACCGTCACCCGATGTGCGGCGAACACCTCCGGCACCCGATGGTTGGGCAGCCAGCCGCGATAGTCGATGCCTGCGGCCTTCAGCCGGTCCAGCGCGTCGGCTGGGTAGCGCACGCCGTGGACGGTCGCGGACAGGCCGAGCGCCTTCACCGGCTCCAGCAGGAAGCGGTCGAGTTCCTCCGTCCGTTCGTCATCGCCCCAGTTGCCGATCCACACAAGGTCGCGGCTGGCGGCGATGTCGTCGCGCGGGTGGAACAGGGCGGTGTCGGCGGCCTCGTGCCAGGTCCAGGCGTGGGCGGCCCACTGCTTTTGCAGGTAGATGTCGCGGATGACATTGCCGAAGGCCAGCACGCCGTCGTAGCCCGACAGGTCATAGGCCGCCATCTCTTCGGGCGCCGAGACGCTGCGGTGGTGGGTGTCGTGGAACAGCAGACGGAAGCCCGCCCCTGCGGCACGGCGGCGGCCGACCTCCGCCACAAGCTCGGGATCGGACCACTCGTGCACGAGGACGGCATCGGCGCCGTCCAGGGCCTCGTCCAGATCCGGCATGGCGCCGTCATACAGGCGCGAGGACAGGCCCGGCAGCGCCGCCGCGATATCGTCCAGCGCCGTCTCTCCGTGATCGGCCACAAGGTTCTCCCGCGACCAGCCCTCGGCGGGCTCCCACACCGTGACGTCGTGGCCGCGCGCCTTTAGCTCCCGCACCACGCCGCGCAGGAAGTGGGCGTTGCCGTGGTTCCAGTCCGAGAACAGCGAGTGGTAGAACAGGACAAACTTCAAGGGCGTCTCCCGGCAGAGATCATTCCGCCGCCATGGACGCACGCGCGGGCTCCAGCCCGGCGGCGGCGGCATAGGCGGCGAGCGTCGCGTCGGTCATGGCGGCGGCGGTGTAGCGGCGGGCGCGGCCGCGGGCGGCGGCGGCCAGGCGAAGGCGCAGGGCCGTGTCATGGGCCAGCGTTTCGCAGGCCTCGGCCCAGGCGGCGGGCTCGCGCGGCGGCACGAACAGCGCCGCGCCGTCCCATAGCTCGCGGAAGGTGGGAATGTCGGATACGACAAGAGCACAGCCGGCCCGCGCCGCCTCCAGCACGCCCAGGCCGAAGGGCTCGTAGACGGACGGCGCGCAGAAGATGGCGGCGCGGGAAAACTCCCGCGTCATGGCATCCGGCTCCAGGCGCCCGAGCATGTGCGCGGCCTTGAGCGGCGCGGCCTCCCCGTCGTCCGGCCCGGTGGCGTCGCCAGCGATGCGCAGGGGCCACTGGCCGGCGGCGGCGGCGTGTTCCAGGACGGCGATGTTCTTCGCCTCGTCCCACACCCGGCCTGCCGACAGCACCACCGGCGCCTTGGCGGAAAGCGCCTTCGAGGGTGTGGCGCCCAGGCCGTTCAGCACCGCGCGCGACGGCCCGACGGCGCCGAAGCAGCGGGTGACGTCGGCCAGGTAGGCCTGCGTCGGGGCGACCACCAGGTCGGCCGCCCGCAGGCCCGCGCGAACCTCCGCCTCATACCGGTCGAACAGCGGCGGCGGGGCTTCGCCCTTCACGGCGTCGAACCACGACAGCACATCGGAATGCGCCGCCACCACCACGGGCGCCGACCACGGCAGGCGGCCGTGGGCATAGCCGTTGAGGTGGATGAGGTCCGGCCGGTAGCGGCGTTCCAGCCGCAGCAGCCAGTCGCCGGCGGCCGCCACGTCGTCCCACGGATCATCCGGCATCCACTCCAGCGCGTAGGCGGAGCATTCCAGGATCACCCCGTCGATGGCGCGGGCGGCGCGCATCTGCGCCTCGGTCGGGGTCCGGCCCATGGTGGCGATCACCACCCGCGACCCCCGCTCCGTCAGCCCGCGCGCCAGTTCCAGGACGTAGGTCCACACGCCGCCGATGGTGTCGGCGGTCATGAGGACGCAGCGGGGCGCGGGGTGGCGGAGCGCCATCCTCATTCGGCGGCCCTCCGCTCCAGGTCGGCCAGCGGCAGCGGTGTGTCTTCCTGGATGTCGCTGAAGTCCACGTATTCGCGCAGGTAGTAGTCCATGGCGCGTTCCCAGGCGTGGTCGTCCAGCCGGCCGAACAGCTTGCGGTAGTCGGGACTGCCCGGATAGGGGAACAGCGGCACCGGATCGTTGGCCCAGACACCGCGCTCGCGCACCACCTCGCGCCAGGCGTCGATCTGCGCCGGGTCGTCGGTGGGCAGTTCGATCAGGTTGGCCTGCACGAAGGGCACGAACGTCTTGGCGTGGATAAGCCGCTCCGTCAGGTCGTCGGTGCCGAGCTTGCAGTTCTTGTCGAGCATGGCGCGGCCCTCGGGCGTGATGCTTTCCACGCCCGCCTCGATGGAGACACACCCCGCGCGACCCAGAAGCTCGATCATGGGAAACTTCCAGAGGTCCAGGCGGGTCTGGATGCCGAACTCCACATCGCGCTCCACCAGCGCCTCAAGCAGCGGCTTGTCGGGCAGGAAGATTTCGTCGACGAAGTACAGGTATTCCACGCCCTGCCCGATCAGCCGGTCGATCTCGGCCATCAGGGTGGGCAGGTCGCGCTTGCGGTACTTGTCGCGGAAGTTCTCCTTGGCGCAGAAGGAGCACGAGAACGGGCACCCCCGGCTCGCCTCCACCTCCGCGCCCGGCGCGCTGGGCGCGCGGTCGAAGCGGTGGTGGTGGTGGCGGTGACGCGCCACCCAGGCATCTGGCCACTCCAGCGCCGGCAGGTCGGTGAAGGTGGCCGCCTGCGGGCCGCCGTTGACCTTGATGCCGCTTTCCATCTTCGCGTGCCAGAAGGCGAGCCCCGGCATGTGGGCGCGGTCCTCTCCATTCGCCAGCTTGACGACGATCTCCTCGCACTCGCCCATCACGATCTCGTCCACCTCCAACTTGCGCAGGGCGGCGCGCGGGGTGGTGGAGCCGTGCGGGCCGACGGCCACCAGGCGCCCGGCGTGGGGGCGCACCGTGTCGATCACCTCGCGCGGGACCCGCAACTCGGGCGGGGCGCAGCGCCAGAACAGGTAGGTGGGTGCCGTGGTCACCACCGTCATGTCGGGCGCGAACGCTTCCACCCGCAGGCGGACATCCTCGTGCGTCAGGTCATCCATGTGGGCGTCGATGATTTCCGCCTCGTGGCCCTCGCGCTCCAGCAGGGCCTTGGAATAGCCCAGTTCCAGCGGCAGGTGAGGCTCGCGGCAGCCGAAGTAGATGCTGCCGTCGAACGACCAGGGCGGATTGATGAGGCAGACCTTCATACGGCGACCCTTTCCTCCGTCTCTGTCGGTTCCTCGGCCACGGCGCCGAAGCCGTGCGTCACCAGCCAGTCGCGCAGGCGGGCGAAGCCATCGTCGACGGACACGCGCGGGCGCCAGCCCGTCAGGCTCTCGAAGGCGCGGGTGTCGCTGACGTACCAGGGCTGGTCCCCCGGCCGCCAGTCGCCGAAGGAGACGTCGACGGATCGGCCCGTCAGGCGCTCGATGGCGCGGATGGCCTCGATCAGCGAAACGGCGTTGCGCGGCCCGCCGCCCATGTTGAAGGCGCGGCCCTTGACCTTCTCCATCTGGCGCTCCGCCAGCAGGTAGGCATCCACGATGTCGTCGACGAACAGCACGTCGCGCACCTGCTTGCCGTCGCCGAACAGGGTGATCGGCTCGCCCTTCAGCGCCTGGATCATGAAGTGCGCCACCCAGCCCTGATCCTCGGTCCCGAACTGGCGCGGGCCGTAGAGGCAGCTCATGCGGAAGACCGCGGCCGGCAGTCCGTAGATGCGGGCGTGATCGATGACGTACTGGTCCGCGCCCCCCTTGGAGCAGCCGTAGGGCGAATACAGTTCCAGCGGCTGACGCTCCGACACGCCGTGCGCCCGCGCGTCATCGTCCACCGGCGCGTGCCGATCGCCCTGAAGCGCCAGCGGAATGTCGGACAGCGAGCCGTAGACCTTGTTGGTCGAGGCAAACACCAGCTTTGGCGGCGCGGCCATTTCGCGGGCGGCCTCCAGCACGTTCATCACGCCGCCCAGGTTGATGTCGAAATCCTCGCGCGGGTCGTTCACGCTGGTGGTCACCGCCACCTGTGCGGCCAGATGGAAGACGCTGTCGGCCTCCTTCACCACGTCGCGGACCGTCCAGCGATCGCGGATGTCGCCGGGCACGGGCTCAATGCGGCCGGGGTGGCTGTCGATGAGCCAGGCCAGATTGTCCTCGACGCCGCCACGGCTCAGGTTGTCGAAGATGCGCACCTGCCGGCCTTTGGCGGCCAGCCGGTGGGCGATGTTCGAGCCCAGGAAGCCGGCGCCGCCGGTGATCAGCACGGGCTTTTCCGCCTTGCCGGTGACGGCGGGTGCCGCGGCGTCGGGGCTGTGGCACAGGTGCTCGTCGACCCGCGCCACCGCGTCGATGCCGCCGCGCTCCAGCAGGCGGAACAGCAGCTTGGGGCGCCCCTCCGGCGTGCGCAGGCCGAAGTGGTAGTGGCGTTCGTCGACGTGGAAGCCTTCCTGGCTGGGAATGTCCTTGTGCAGGTCGCTCCAGGCGTACCAGTAGGCGCGCTCGACCGGCGCCTTCAGCAGGTCGAGGAACACTTCCGTCTGGGTCGGCTCGTCATGGCGCCAGGTGGAGTAGCCGGCTTCGGTGATCCAGAACTCCATGGGCCGGTCCAGGTCGGCGAGCACCGCGCGCACCTCGTCCACCTGACGCGCCCAGGTCTGGCCGTCGTGGGTCCAGGTGCCGGGGAAGCCGTGGAGCGAGATGGCGTCGATGTTGTCCAGCGCACCGTACTCGCGCATCAACTGGACCCAATTGGGGTCGGTCGGGCACATGCCGCCCAGGACCGTCTTCTTGCCGCGCTGGTGCATCCAGTAGGACGCCATGATGATCATGTTGGCGAACTTGCGCCAGCTGGGGTCGATGCGCCAATCCCAGTCGTTCAGGTTGTTGGGCTCGTTCCACAGCTCCACCCACTCGAAGCAGTCGCCGTGGTCGGTGACCAGGACGTCCAGGAAGTCGGCATAGGCCTTGAGGTCCGCTGGCGGGCTGGAGGTCTTTTCCACCTCGCCGATGGACGGCGGCGTGTAGGTGACGCAGGGCAGAACCTCCACGTCCTTCGCCAGCCGGGGCAGCAGCCAGGCGTACCAGTCGCGGCCGCCGGGCGTGTGATACTCCGCCCAGCTGACGCCCGTGCGCAGGTGCGTGATGCCCATGCGCTTGAGGTCGGCGAGCAGGGTCTCCACCAACTCGTAGTCGCCGGGGCGCAGCCACTCGACGACGCCGACGGCCGGCGCGCTTGCGGGGGTCTGGGGCTTGCGGGGCTCGGCGTTCATGCCACCAGCCCCCGCTGGCGCAGTTCCTTGTCGGCCTCGCCGACTCGGTCCTCGGCGGTCTGGGAGGCAACCCACTCAACCAGTTCGCCCAGACCCTCGTCGAAGCCGACCTCGGGTCGGAAGCCCAGCAGCTTTTCCGCGTTGGTCAGGTCGGCGAAGCAGTGGCGGATGTCGCCGACGCGGTATTCGCCGGTGACCTCGGGCGCGATGTCCTGCCGGCCCATGGTACGGGCGAGCGTCGCGGCGATCTGCTCCACCGTATAGATGTTGCCCGACCCTATGTTGATGGCGTGCCCCGCGCTCTCCGGCCGGTCCAGCGCGTCGGCACAGGCCCGCGCGACGTCCTTCACATGTACGAAGTCGCGGCGCTGGCGGCCGTCCTCGAAAATGCGGGGCGCCTTGCCGTTCAAGAGGCGCGAGGCGAAGATCGCCAGCACGCCGGTGTAGGGGTTCGACAGCGCCTGCCGCGTGCCGTAGACGTTGAAGAACCGCATGGCCGTGGTGGGAATGCCGTAGGCCTGCCCGGTGATCAGGCACATGCGCTCCTGCGCGTACTTGCCCAGTGCATAAATGCTCGCCAGTTCCGGCTGCTTGCTTTCCGGCGTTGCGATGGGGGTCAGCGGCAGGCCGTCGGTGCTGACCGGCTCCCACTGGCCTTTCTTGAGTTGCTCGGCCGATCGGGTGGCATTGGAGATGAGGGCGCCATGCTCATCCTCGTACAGGCCTTCGCCGTAGATGCTCATGGACGAGGCGACCACCAGGCGCTTCACCGGCCGCTCGATGAGCAATTGCAGCAGCGTCGCCGTGCCCAGGTCGTTGACGGCGGTATAGTCGTCGATCTGGTACATGCTCTGCCCGACCCCGACCATGGCCGCCAGATGATAGACCGCATCCACGCCCTCGAGCGCCTGGCGCAGCGCGTTGGCGTCCCGCACGTCGCCGCGCATGAATTCCACGTCCGGCGAGAGGTAGTCGGGCACGCCGGCGTCCTTGCCGTGCACCTGGGGGGACAGGTTGTCGAATACCCTCACGTGGTGGCCGCGCGCCAGCAGGGCGTCGGCCAGGTGAGACCCGATGAACCCGGCCCCGCCGGTGATCAGTATCTTGGCGCTCATGGGTCCTCCTTGGGATTGCACTCGGGGGAGGCAACGCGACCGTTGAGCGACAGGTTCCTCATCTTCAGCAGCAGCCGTATCAGGCGGGCATGAAGGGCAAGGAGAAGCCGCTGTCGCCATAGTCATCGTGGCTCCTCTTCCGACCGCAACGCGCCGAAGTCGAGGCCCGTTGACGCAAAAATCGCAGATCAGCCTTCCGGAAGCCCAAAACAGGCTTCCAAAGGCCAGAAGAAGCCTTTTTCATCCACCTGACGGGGATCGTTGCGCGCCCATGACGATTGACGACGACCTTGCCGCCGAGGACCTGGAGCGCCACGGCCTGCGGTGGTCCTCCGATGCCGAACCCGGCATCCGCCGGCGGCGGCGCGGCAAGGGGTTCAGCTATCACGACCCGGGCGGCGAGCGCATCCGCGACACCCGCACGCTCGACCGTGCCCGGCGCCTGGCCGTGCCGCCGGCCTACAAGGACGTGTGGATCTGCATGGACCCCGACGGCCACCTTCAGGCCACGGGACGGGATGCGCGCGGCCGCAAGCAGTACCGCTATCACGCCCGCTGGCGCGAGGTGCGCGACGCCGCCAAGTATCACCGCCTGCTGGATTTCGCCGCCACCCTGCCCGGCTTGCGGCGCCGTGTCTCGCGAGACCTGGGACGCGAGGGCCTGCCGCCGGAAAAGGTGGTGGCCGCCGTGGTGCGGCTGCTGGAGAACAGCCTGATCCGCATCGGCAATCCCGAGTATTCCAAGGACAACGAATCCTATGGCCTGACCACCCTGAAGGACGATCATGTGGACGTCGACGGGCCGGACCTGCACTTCGACTTCACCGGCAAGGGCGGCAAGGAGTGGGAGATCGACGTCAAGGACCCGCGCGTCGCCGCCGTGGTGGAGGAATGCCAGGATCTGCCCGGCCAGCGCCTGTTCCAGTACGTGGACGAACACGGCCACCATCACACTGTCGGCTCGGACGATGTGAACGCCTACCTTCACGACCACACCGGCGACGGGTTTACCGCCAAGGACTTCCGCACCTGGGCCGGCACGGTTCTGGCCTACCACGCGCTGTGCGCCGCGCCCGAGCCCGCCACGAAGAAGGCCCGCCAGAGCGAGCTGAAGGCCGCCGTCAAGCAGGTGGCGGAGCGGCTGAAGAACACCCAGGCCATCTGCCGCAAGTGCTACGTCCATCCTGCCGTCATCGCCCATTGGGAAGAGGGCACCCTGCCGCAGGCCTGTGCACGGGCGGCGGACCGCGAAGACATCGCGCCCAATGCCCTGCGCAAGGACGAGCGCCAGGTCTGGGCCTTCCTGAAGATCGCGGAAGAAGAGGCACAAGGAAAAAAGTGAGCGGCGGTCTCGAACGCTTCACCGGCGATAGTCGTAACTCGGACAGATCACCGAACGGAAAGACATCAGACGACGGAGGTGACATCAATGAGTGACACCGGCCTCGACATCTTCGACCGCACCGTCCAGGTCTCCAACGAGTGGCTGAACGAGATCAACGCCGAGTTGGGCGGCGAGAAGAAGCACGCCTATCATGCCCTGCGCGCCACGCTCCACGCCCTGCGCGACCGCCTGACGGTGGACGAGGCGACCAACCTGGGCGCCCAGTTCCCCATCATGGTCAAGGGCATCTACTACGACCAGTGGCACCCGGCCACCAACCCGGCCAAGGACGAGCGCACCAAGGAGAAGTTCCTGGCGGCGGTGGACGAACGCCTGAGGAAGTCCGCCACGGACGACGACCCGGAACGCGCCTGCAAGGCCGTCTTCGGCCTGCTGCAAAAGCGCGTCACCGCCGGCGAGATCGAGGACGTGAAGCACATGCTGCCGGCGGAGGTTCAGACGCTCTGGCCGCATTGATTGACGGGTGCGGTGGACGTTTTCTGACGACAGAGCGGCAGGATGGTTAGCACCGTAGGCGGAGTCCTGCTTTCAAGGCCGCGAGGAAATAGGTGGACGTGCGCCGGAGGAAGCGCGGCAGGACGGTTAGCACCCCGTGTGGATTCCTGCTTTCGCAGGAAAGACGATGATTTTTAGGCTGTAAATCAACAAAATAAAAAAAGTCCGTCGCCCCTGCGAACGCAGGGGTCCACCTCCGGCGCCCGCCACCCTGCCGCTAGCCTATCGCAGAGCGTCGAACACCGACTCAGGAGGCGGACGCCGACGCGCGCCGCCTCCTTTTCGTGTGCAGGAAGGGCAGCGCTTCGACCACGAGGATGCTCGCCAGGATCAGGCCGGCGCCGGCCATCTGCTCAGCCGTCAGGCGTTCGCCCAGGACGATGGCGGCGGCGATGGCGGCGAACACCATTTCCGAACTCAGGATCAGCGCCGCATCGGCGGGGTGCGCGCCCCGCTGCCCGACCACCTGAAGGGTGTAGGCGACGCCGACGGAAAGGATTCCGGCATAGGCGATCTCGAAGGCGGCGCCTGTCAGGGCGGCCACGCTCGGCGTCTCCAGCGCCCAGGCGCCGGCCATCCCAAGGATGCCGACAGTGAAGAATTGGGTGCACGCCAGCCCCAGCGGTCGGTCCGAGCGGCCGACGAACGCGCCGACGGCGATGACGTGCAGCGCCCAGAACAGCGCGCTGCCGATCACCCACAGGTCGCCGTCGGAAAAGCCGTCCAGCCGTCCGCCGTTGAGGAACCACGTTCCCGCCGTGCAGCCGACGACGCCCGGCCACACCGCCCAGTGCGGCAGCTTGCGGAACAGGAACAACGCCAGCACCGGCACCATGGGCACGTACAGCGCCGTCAGGAAGCCGGCGTTGGTGACACTGGTGTGGATGATCCCCACCTGCTGGGTGTAGGAGCCCAGGAACAGCAGGACACCGCACAGCACGAAGCCCAGCCGGTCGCCGCGCCTGGTCGTCACCCGCGCCCGCGCCCGCTCCCGCAGCGCCAGCGGCAGGATGACCAGCGCGCCCAGGATGAAGCGGCTGCCGGTAAACGCCAGCGGCCCCAGGGCATCGTCGCCCGTCGCCACCGCGCCGCTGTCGTCCACGAAGGCCAGCTTCTGCACCACGAAGGTGGAGCCCCACAGGATGGCGGTCAGCAGAAGCGTCAGGTCGGCGATCAGGCGGCGGGGCATGGCGGAGCCTCGGTGATGCGGGGGATGCCGCACGCTTATCCCGCGCCCTGCAAAGACGGAAGAGCCAAAGCGGCGCCCTCCTCCGGCACCGCTTCGGCCCTTCCGCTCCGTACGCCGGTCAGGCACCGCCCCGGGGGCCCGCCTGACCGGCCTCTCCCCCTGGCGTTCCGTCAGGCGGCTTTCTTGCCATCACGGATGGCGCAGAACTCTTCCAGAAGCTCGGCGGCCCACTCGGGCATGTAATCCTTGAAGGTCAGGATGTCGGGGCGGCCGTCCATCTCCAGCAGGATGCGCGGGTCCTGGCCCTCGAAGCAGCCGAGGTTCGGGTTGTGGACGTTGTAGCCGATCAGTTCCTGCAGCTCGCGGCTGTAGGTCTTGGCGATTTCCGGCGGGTTGGCCAGGTACTGGTTTTCCGCCTGCCGCAGCCAGCCCAGGCAGTAGGCCATGGACAGGCCCGTGCGCGGCGCGGCCGAGCGGTTGGCGCCGCCGCCGTGGACGGTCGATCCCAGCCACACCGCCGCCGACCCGCGCGGCATCTCGGCCTGGACGATGCGGGAGTCGTCGGGCAGGCGCTCGATCTCGGGGTCCTTGTGGCTGCCGGGCAGGATGCGCGTCGCCCCGTTCTCGGCGGTGAAGTCCGACAGCGCCCAGACCACGTTCATCTGGTATTCCATGCGGCCACGCTCGACGGGCCACAGCTCCTCGTCGGCGTGCAGCAGCTGTTCCGGCTCGCCGGGATGGATCTGAATGGTCTGGGTGCCCGACAGCTGGATGCTGTCGCACCAGGGCAGCAGCATGCCCTTCACCACGTCCAGGATGAACGGGTTGGCGCACAGGTCATGGCTGGCGCGGGACTTGGCGAGAACGCTGGCGTGGCGGCGGGTCTTCCAGCCGAAGAAGTTGCCCTCGCAGAACGGCGTGCGGTCCAGATAGGCCGACAGGTCGGCGTCCACCCGGTCGATCACCTCGCCCGGCACCAGATCGGTCAGCACGACGGCGCCGTCGCGCTTGAGCGCGGCATGCACGTCCTCCACCGGCGTGGAGGCGGCGGACAGGGTGCGCACACCGGTCGCGGCGGCGGCGGGAACGGTCTTGGCGGTGGCGGGGCTGATGGCGTTCATGGCGATGGTATCCTCTTCAGTCGTTTGCTCGGTGGCCGGCGGCGCGCAAGGCGCGGCCTATTCCGGCCACTCGTGGTCCAGGGCCTGCATCGCGAGCGCGATGGCGGCGGCGGTTGTGGGCAGGTTGGTGTCGCTCATCTCGCGGTGCAGGTAGCGCAGCATGGCGCGCAGGGCCTGGCGCTGGTCGTCGTCGGCAAGCGCCTGGTCGAGAACCTGCGTCGGAAACGGAATGACGGTGCTCATGCGTCGCACTCCTGGCCTCGGGTGTGGGTGTAGATGTCGAGAGCAGCGCGGATGGTGGTCGCCAGGTCCTTGAGCGCGGCGCGGTCGGCCTCGCGCTCCAGGTAGCAGAGCCCTTCGACGATGTGGCGTTCGGCGGCGGCGTCGTCCGAAGCCTGGGACGGCCGCCGATGGTGGACCGGGGCGGCCGTCATGCGGCCACCGCAGGGGCCATGGCGTCGTCGTCTGCCAGGCGCAGGACCGGCTGGCGCACGCCCGTGACCTTGCGCACCGTCTCCAGCCGCTCGGCGGAAACCTCGGTCAGCCACACCGTGCAAGGCACGCCGTCGATGCGCCGGGTGGGGCCGACGGCCCAGGTGTTCATGCCGTTGCCCAGCAGGAACGAGCGCACGAAGGTCGGCGGCATCAGGTGGATGTAGCGCTGCACGCCGTACATCAGGCCGAACTCCATGATGCCGACCACCATCTCCCGGCGGATCTGGCGGCGCAGGGCCGGCGAGGCGGACGGATCGACGGCCAGGCGGGTCGCCTCCCACGTCAGCGTGTCGCGCGGCAGCGGGACGTCGGTCACCATCTCGGGCCAGATGTCGGCAATCATGTAGGGGACGTTGGTGGGGCTGAAGCGGACCACGCCGCGCGCTTCGCCGTCGTCGTCGCGCCACACCAGGTAGTGGGCGGCCGGCGTATCGTACTGGTCCCACTCCATCTCGTTGATGTGGGGCACGTTCCAGCCGGCCCGCTGCACGAAGACGCGATAGCGCAGCCGGTGCTGGCCGGCAAGGGCGTTGCCGAAATGATGGGCTGTGCCCCAGGTCAGGCAGTCGAGCATTGGTCCCTCTCCGTTATCGCTTTAGTGGTCCGATTGGACGCGAAAACGGGGAGGAAAACACCCTGAGCAACCCCTCAGGGTGCTTAAACCTGAAGGTTAAACAGTCATGGCGAGAAGACTTGAGATTGATTCCCCGTTTGGGCGTAGCGATGTACGCGGGTCAGCGGCCGCACCAGAAGACGGCGCGCCGGTCGCGGCGGGACGGGAAGCCCGCCGGAAATCCCAACCCTCCGCCTTCCCGCGCGGAATGTCCAGCCCGTCATGAAAATGCCATCAACAACTGACACTTGCGTGACGCCGGTCATCCGTCAAAACGCGCGAATCGCGTTTCAACGTACGCGCGACAGGGGGCCCCGGCCGACCGGTCGCCATGGACCGGACGGGACCGGGATGCTATGCCCGTGGCAGCGTGCCACCCCAGCCGGAGATCCGCCCATGCGCCGCCTCGGCCTTTTCCTGCCCGGCCTCACCGCCCTGATGCTTGCCGCCGGCCCGCCCGCGCAGGCCGCGGAAGTGGGCTGCGTTTCCACGGTCTGGAAGATGGTCGGCCCGGACCACAAGATCTGCGTCGACGCCTTCGAGGACCCCAAGGTGGACGGCGTCGTCTGCCACGTCAGCCGGGCGCGCACCGGGGGCATCAGCGGGGCGCTGGGACTGGCGGAGGACACCTCCGACGCCGCCATCGCCTGCCGGCAGGTGGGGCCGATCACCATCAAGGAAGAACTGGAGGACGGCGAGCAGGTCTTCAGCGAGCGCCGATCGATCATGTTCAAGCGCCTGCAGGTGGTGCGCTTCCACGACCGGCCGCACAACACGCTGGTCTATCTGGTCTACAGCGACAAGCTGGTGGAGGGCAGTCCCAAGAACAGCCTCTCCACCGTGCCCGTCATGCCCTGGGGCGGAACCCCGGCGCAGGGTCCCGGACTGGAGTAGGCCTCAGAAGTACTTGAGCGGCACCACGGTGAAGGCTTCATCCTCGCCGACCTCGACGGCCGCCTCGCCGAAGTCGGGCGGGCCGAAGTTGATCTTGGCGCCGTTGCTGAAGCCGACGCCTTCCTTGGGCGTGCCGAAGAACGAACGGTCGATTTTCGCGTTGGCGTTCTCGTCGTGGTAGGCCTGCACCGCGTAGGTCCCCGGCGGAACGTCGGGCACCATCAGCGTCACCGTGCCCACGGCGGCGGGGGCGGAGGCGACGAAGCGGCATCCCGGCTTGAGGAACTCGTCCTGCGTGCACACGGCGATGCGCACGTTGCCGCGGTCGCTGGCGACACCCGCGACGGACACCGTGATGCCCGGGGCGACACGGGCCGCCACGGCATTGACGGTTTGCGCCGCAAGGGGCGCGGCTGCGGCGGCCAGGGCGGAAACGATGGCGAACGGACGGACAAGGCGTCGGATCATGGTCATGCCGCCACCTCCGCGCGCAGGTCGTCCAGCCACTGCGTCACCCGGCGGCCGTTGGTGCCAAGGTCGCTCTTGCCGTAGTGGGAACGACTGAAGACCGCCAGGGTGGAGCGGTCCTCCGCCAGCGGCACGAACCGCGCCGTCACCGTATCGGGGAAGCGCAGGACGGGGGTGCGCACCTCCCAGTCGCCCTGCATGGCGGCCTCGTCCCAGGCCAGGCGCTCGGTATGGGGCTTGGACGCCACGATGCGCTCCCACGCCGCCTTGAGGTCGGCGGCGGGCACGGCGAACTCCGGCGCCTCCCCATGGGTTTCACCCCGGCACAGGCCCGCCGGGCAAAGGATGTATTCATTGCTCGCCGGCTCGCGGTCCCAGTCCTCGAACACCACGGCGTGGCGCTCGGGCGGGCCGAACAGCGTGGGCCAGACGGCGTCCCGCCCCTTCACCGCCGCCACGGCGACATACCCGACCAGCGGCAGAACGGCCGCCAGCCCCATCACTGTGCGCGCTTTCACGTCATCCCTCCGTATCCGTACCAGACCGGGCGCCTGGGGGCGCCATTCCGCTTGTTACGGACGCCGGCCCCGGAACAGACCACCTAGGCCGCCATGCACCAGGCGCAACCACCCCGCCGCCAACTTCGCGTCAGCCTCCGAGGGCGGCCGCAGGTGGGGACGGAATCGCCCCTTGCGTGTGGATATTACCTTGGGATGCGTCAGTTCGAGAAGCCCTTCCGTGCCGCGCGTGACGCCGAAGCCGCTGCGCCCGCGCCCGCCGAAGGGAAGCCGCGGGTCGGCCGTGGGCACGATGATGTCGTTGATGGTCACGCCCCCCACCCGCAGGGCCTCGGCCACCTCGCGCGCCGCCTTCTCGGGTCCGAAGACGGTGGCGCCCAGGCCGTAGGGGCATTCGTTGGCCTGCTCCACGGCGGCCTGGGTGTCGGCCACCGGCACCAGCGAGACCACCGGCGCGAAGACGTCCGCCTGCAACAGGCCCATCCAGGGCGCGGCGTCCGCCACCACGACCGGCTTGAGCGCCCCTTCGGCGGGGTCGAAGGTCCCGTGGGCGAGGCGCGCGCCGTCCGATTCCGCCTGCCGGACCAGGTCATGCAGTTGGCGGCGCACCGGCAGCGGCACCGGCACGGCGGGAATGGAAGCGATCTCGTACAGCAGCTTGCGCTCCAGCGCCGCCGCCGCCTCGCGCGGGACGAACACCCGGCGCGGCGCGATGCACGTCGCCCCGCCGTTGAGCCGCAGGCCATAGGCGACGGAGCGCGCCACCAGGTCCAGGTCGGCACGCGGCAGCACCACCACCGCGTCCGACCCCGACAGTTCCATGGTGGCCGGCGTCAGCGTCTCGGCCAGGCGGCGCTGGACGGCCTTGCCCGTTTCCGCCGAGCCCGTGAGCAGAACCTTGTCGACGCCCGCGTCCATGGCGGCCTCGGCCTCGGCCACGGTCTCTCCCAGCACGTGCAGCAGCCCTTCGGGCAGCCCGGCGTGGTCGAGCATGGCCGCCAGCTTGTAGAGCGGCGCCGCGCACTGTGGCGCGGGCTTGACCACCACCGCGTTGCCCGCCACCAGCGCCTGGACGATCTGGATGCCCGGCAGCATGAGCGGATAGTTGCTCGGCGCCAAAATCAGCACCACGCCCAGGGGCTCGGGCGTGACCACGGCCGAGGTGCCCGACAGCCAGGCCGGCCGCCCCTCCCCGCCCAGCTTGCGCGGGGCGAGAAGGTCGCCGGCCTCGCGTTCCAGGAAGCGGCAGGCCTCGGCCAGTGGCAGGACCTCTGCCATCAGCGTCTCGCCGGGCTGGCGGCCGCCGTAGGTGCGCACCGCGCCTGCCAGGTCGGTCGCGCGGCGGCCGATCATGCGGCGCAGGCGGCGGATGACCTTGAGGCGGCGGCGCAGCGGCGTGCGCCCCCATAGGCCCTGCGCCGCACGGGCAGCGGCCACGCGGCGGGCGGTGGCGGTTGCGGCGTCGGCGTCGGAAGCGTCGGCCCGGGCGTCCCTGTTGTCGTCGTCGCGCATCCCTGTCCTCCAGTGATCGGTGATCCTTACGCCTGGGACCGTCGTAGTGGTTCAACAGACAACCACGGCAAGCAACGCCGCACAGGTTATGCAACGCCGGTTCCCCCGGAGCGCCGGCGCCGCCAGTCAACGGAGGAGAGTGCTCATGTCGCAGCGCGTCACCATTGTCGGAGCCGGCCCGGGAGGCTTGGCCGCGGCGCTTCTGCTCGCCCGTCACGGCGCCGACGTTACCGTTCTGGAACGGCGCGACCGTGTGGGCGGCCGGTGTTCCGCCATCGAGGCCGAGGGCTTCCGCTTCGACATGGGCCCCACGTTCTTCCTTTACCCGCGCATCCTGGAAGAGATCTTCGAGGCGTGCGGCACAAGGCTGGCCGACCATGTGGAAATGCGCAAGCTCGATCCCATGTACCGGCTGGTCTTCGAGGGCGGCGGTGAGATCCGCGCCAGCGACCGCATCGAGGAGCTGCAGCGCCAGGTTTCGCGCCTCAACCCGCACGACGCCGCCAACCTGCCCGCCTTCCTGGAAGACAACCGCCGGAAGCTGACGGCCTTCCGCCCGGTGCTGGAAAACCCCTTCGAGGGGGTGAAGGACTACCTGCGGCCCGACGTGCTCAAGTCCCTGCGCTTCCTGCGCCCCACCGCCAGCGTGGACAAGGACCTGTCGCGCTACTTCGACGACGAGCGCGTGCGCCTGAGCTTCTCGTTCCAGAGCAAGTATCTGGGCATGTCGCCGTTCCGCTGCCCCAGCCTGTTTACCATCCTGTCGTACCTGGAATATGGCCACGGCGTCTATCATCCCATCGGCGGATGCGCGGCGGTGGTCGAGGCCATGGCGGACCTGGCGCGGTCCATGGGCGTGGACATCCGCTTGAACGAAGGCGTGACCGGCATCGAGTTCGACAGGCGTCGCGCCAAGGCCGTCGTCACCGACCAGGGCCGCCACGAGTGCGACGCGCTGGTGATGAACGCCGATTTTGCCCACGCCATGACGCATCTGGTGCCCGACCACCTGCGGCGGAAGTGGACGGACGCCAAGATCGACCGCAAGAAGTTCAGCTGTTCCACCTTCATGATGTGGCTGGGCGTCGACGACACGGCGGCCGACCTGGACCACCACACCATCTTCCTGGCCGAGGACTACAAGCGCAACATTCGCCAGATCGAGGACGGCCGCGAGCTGCCCGACCGTCCCTCGGTCTACGTCCAGAACGCCGGCGCCACCGACCCGACCATGGCGCCGCCGGGCAAGCGGGCGCTGTATGTGCTGGTGCCCGTCCCCCACCAGTCCGAGCATATCGACTGGTCGAAAGAGAAGGCCGGCTACCGCCGCCTCGTGCTCGACCGGCTGGCGGAGATGGGCGTGCCCGACCTGGAGCGCCGGGCGACCTTCGAGAAGGTGTTCACGCCCGACGACTGGCGCGACGGCCTGCACGTTCACAAGGGGGCGACGTTCAACCTGGCCCACAACCTGACCCAGATGCTGGGCTTCCGCCCGCACAACCGGTTCGAGGACCTGGACGGCGTCTATCTGGTCGGCGGCGGCACTCACCCCGGCAGCGGCCTGCCCGTCATCTTCGAGGGCGCGCGCATCACGTCCAAGCTGATCGCCGAAGACCTCAACCTGACCCTGACCCCGGCGCTGCGCCAGAGCGCCCTGGACCACGAACCCGCCCTGGCGGCGGCCGAGTAAGCGGAGGGACCCACCCATGACCCGGACCATGAGCGAATCCCTGCCCATCGCCGTCGTCGGCGGCGGCCTGGGCGGCCTGGCGGCGGCGGCGACCCTGGCCGCCCGCGGGCGCAAGGTCATCCTGTTCGAGCGCAACCCGTGGCTCGGCGGCAAGGCTGCCGTGCACGAAGCCGAGGGCTTCCGCTTCGACATGGGCCCCACCATCCTGACGGTGCCGCGCGTGCTCAAGCGCATCTTCGCCGAGGCCGGCGAGGACGTGAACGACCACCTCGACCTCATCCGCCTGGACCCGCAGTGGCGCTGCTTTTTCGAGGACGGCACGGTCCTGGACCTGCAGGAAAACGTCGACCGCATGGCGGCGTCGCTGGACGCCTTTTCGGGCGCCGGGACGGGCGACGGCTACAAGGCCTTCATCAAGCAATCCGAGCGCCTGCACGACATTTCCGAGAGGTTCTTCTTCTGGAAGGCCGTGGAGGACATAAAGGACACGCTGTCCATCAAGGGCAGCATGAACATTTCCACCCTCTCCGACGTGCTGGCGCTGCGCATGGGCTCCACCGTCGCCGGCACCATCCGCGGCCATGTGCCCGAGAAGCGCGCGGCGCAGATGCTGGACCACTTCGTGCAGTACGTGGGCTCGTCGCCTTACGCCTCGCCGGCGGTGCTGTGCGCCATCGGCCACATGCAGACGTCCGAGGGCATCTGGTATCCGCGCGGCGGCACGCGCGCGGTGCCCGTGGCACTGGCCGAACTGGCGGCGCGCAAGGGGGCCGACCTGCGCATGGGTGTGGGTGTGTCGCGCATCCTGTCCGAAGACGGACAGGTGACGGCGGTGGAGACCACCGCCGGCGAAACCGTGCCGGTCGCGGCCGTCGTGTCCAACATGGACAGCATCCGCACCTACGACGAACTGGTCGGCGGCAACCCGGCGGCCACCTTCCATTCCCGCCGGTCCTACGAGCCCGCGTGTTCGGGCGTGGTGCTGTACCTGGGCCTGAACAAGGCCTACGACCACCTGGCACACCACGACTTCGTCTTCTCCCGCGATCCCGAGGAAGAGTTCGACACCATCTACAACAAGGGCGAGCCCGCGCCGGACCCGACGTGCTATCTGGCCGCCCCCGCCCGCACCGAGCCCGAGGTGGCGCCGCCGGGCGGCGAGGCCCTGTACGTGCTGGTTCACACGCCCTACCTGCGGCCGCACCACGACTGGTCGAAGATGCTGCCGGAATACCGGCGGACCATCCTCGGCAAGCTCAAGCGAACCGCCGGCATGGAGGACATCGAGGAGCGCATCGTCCACGAGCGCGCACTGACCCCGCAGGACATCCACGACCGCTATCATGTGCTCAACGGCGCCATCTACGGCCTGGCGAGCCACGGGCGGTTCATGGGCGCCTTCAAACCCGGCAACCGATCGCGCGACCTGAAGGGCCTATACCTGGCCGGGGGCGCGGCGCACCCGGGCCCCGGCATGCCCATGGTGATGATGAGCGGCTGGATCGCCGGCGACACGCTCGACCAGGACATGACCGGCCAGGGCGCCGCGGCGACCGCCAAGGCCGGTGTGGCCTGACCATGAGCGACGGCGGGAGCCCCATCCCGCCGCCGGAGGTCGTCCGGCGCCGCAAGCCGGCCCTGGTCCGCTTCTTCGGCGGGGTGATGACGCGACAGATGCGCAAGGCCTTCCACGCCGTGCGCATCGCCCGCGACGGGCGCCCCCGGCTGCCGCCGGGGCGTTCCGTCATCGTGTACCTCAACCATCCGTCCTGGTGGGACCCGGCCTTCATCATGGTGCTGGCGACCCACCTGTTTCCCGACCGCCCCGGCTTCGGTCCGATCGACGCCGAGGCCCTGGAGCGCTATCGCTTCATGGCGCGCATCGGCCTGTTCGGCATCGAGCGCGACAGCCGGCGCGGGGCTGCCACCTTTCTGCGCGAGAGCCGCGGCGTGCTGGCCCGGCGCGACGCCATGCTGTGGGTGACGGCGGAGGGGCATTTCACCGACGCCCGCACCCGGCCCGTGTCCTTGCGTCCCGGCATCGCGCATCTGGCTGCCCGCGTGCCCAACGCCCTGCTGGTGCCGCTGGCGGTGGAGTACCCCTTCTGGGACGAGCGGACGCCCGAGGCCCTGTGCCGCTTCGGGCCGCCCATCGACCCGCGCGCCGCCTCCGGCCGCTCCGTCGAAAGCTGGAGGGCGGTGCTGGAGGACGCGCTGGCGTCGCAGATGGACCTGCTGGCCGATGCCGCGCGGTCCCGCGACCCGGCGCGGTTTGACACGCTGATCGGCGGAACGGTTGGCGTCGGCGGTGTTTACGACCTGTGGCGGCGCGGCCGGGCGTGGCTCGGCGGCCGCCGCTTTCATGCGGGCCACGGCGCCCCGGAGGATTCGCAATGACCCTGGAAACCCTGGCGCTGATCGCGCTGTGCCTGGCGCTGCTGCCCCTGGCGCTGACCGTGCTCAACCTGCCCTTCTTCCGCCGCGCACCCGCCCGCGCCCGCACGGGCGCCTTGATCTCGGTTCTCATTCCCGCCCGCGACGAGGCCGCGAACATCGAAGCCGCCGTACGCTCGGTGCTGGCCGACCGGAAGACGCCGCTGGAGGTGGTGGTGCTGGACGACCACTCCACCGACGGCACCCCGGACATCGTCCGCCGCCTGAGCGCCGAGGACCCCCGCGTTCGGCTGGAGACGGCGCCGCCCCTGCCCGGCGGGTGGTCGGGCAAGCAACACGCCTGCCATGCGCTGTCACGTCGCGCACGGGGCGACATCCTGCTGTTTATGGACGCCGACGTGCGGCTGGAACCCGGTGCGCCGGGCCGCTTCGCCGCCTGCTTCACCGACCCGCGGCTGCACCTGGTCAGCGGCTTCCCGCGCGAGGAGACGGAGACCCTGGGCGAGCGGCTGATCATCCCGCTAATCCACGTGCTGCTGCTGGGCTACCTGCCCATGTTTTTCGCGCGCATGTTCCGCCGCACCGCGGCCTTCGCCGCCGGCTGCGGCCAGTTGATGGCGGTCCGGCGCGAGGCCTACGACGCCACGGGCGGGCATGGCGCGCCGTCGGTGAAGGCCTCCATGCACGACGGCGTCACCCTGCCCCGCGCCTTCCGCCGCGCCGGCTTCGCCACGGGCGTGGTGGAGGCATCGGACCTGGCGCGCTGCCGCATGTATGAGGGCTTCGCCGCCACCTGGGACGGCTTTTCCAAGAACGCGACCGAGGGCATGGCGACGCCGGTCGGTTTGCCCGTGTGGACCGTGCTGCTGGCCGGCGGGCACATCCTGCCGTGGCTGCTGATCCCCGCCGGGCTGATCGCAGGCTCGGCGGCGGTGGCCTGGATGGGCCTTGCCGGCGGGCTGGCGACGCTGGCCCAGCGGGCGGTGCTGGCGATCCGCGCGCGCCAGGACTGGCGGGCGGTGCCGTGGCATCCGGTGGGAATCGCGGTGCTGCTGGCGTTGCAGTGGGTGGCGCTGGTGCGGTCCTGGCGCGGCCATCGGCCGACCTGGCGCGGCCGCACGGTCGCGCGCGGCGAGGACGCGGCCTGAATTCGGGGAGCGGCCCCGCGCGGGGCCGCGTTCGCTCTCCAGACTGGAAACCCTGTGTTTTCAAGAATTTGGAGAAACCCGATGTCCGAGCCCACCATCCTCGACGACCTGAAGTCGGACCACGAGGAGATACGCCTTCTCGCCGAGCGACTCCAGGAAACGCCCGACCCGGAAAAGCGCCGCGTGCTGTTCTCCGACTTCAAGAGCCTGCTGATCGCCCACGCCCGGGCGGAGGACGAGGTGCTCTACAAGCCGCTCAAGCGCACCACCTCGGCCCGGCTGAAGGCCCTGGAGGGCGAGGAGGAGCACGACGTGGCCGAGTTCCTCGCCACCCGCCTCAAGGACGACGACGACAAGGGCGGCGACGCCTGGACGGCCCGCACCCAGGTCATCAAGGAGGTGTTGGACCACCACATGGACGAGGAGGAGACCGAGATCTTCCAGGCCGCCCGCGACATCTTCGGCGAGGACCGCCTTGTCGCAATGGGGGCGCAATTTCGTGAACTGAAGGAAGACCACCTGCGTAGACAGGTGTGAGAGAATTGCCCCCTCTTCTCTCGCAAAGCCGAAGGCACCCCGGTCCCCGCAAGGGCCGGGGTGTTTTCGCACTTGCGATGGCTGGACAGCGGGCGCCGCCGGCCTCACTCTTGATTGACACGCCTTACCGGAGAGCCGCCCATGGCCGAAGGCCTCGTGCTGAAAATCGCGCTGATCCTGGTGCTCGGGGTCGGTGCCCAGTGGGCCGCCTGGCGCTACCAGATACCCGCCATCGTGCTGCTGGCCGTCGTGGGCCTGATTGCCGGCCCCGCCACCGGCGTGCTGCAACCGGCCCAGGATTTCGGCCCGCTGTTGCAGCCGGCCATCGGAGTCGCCGTCGCCGTCATCCTGTTCGAGGGCGGCATGAGCCTCCATCTGGGCTCGCTGAAAGGGGCGGCCAAGGCGGTGCGCCGGCTGATCGTCATCGGCGCGCCCGTGGGCTGGTTCTTCGGTGCCGTGGCGGCGCACTTCATCGGCGGCCTGTCGCCGGCGGTCGCCATCCTGTTCGGCGGATTGCTGGTGGTCACCGGCCCCACCGTCATCGCCCCCATGCTGCGCCAGGCCCGCCTGAGCCACCGGCCGGCCGCCGTGCTGCGGTGGGAGGGCATCGTCAACGATCCCGTCGGCGCCCTGTTCGCCGTGCTGACCTACGAGATCGCCGTGCACTGGGTGCTGGACCAGCCGCTGATCGTCGTCGCCGGCGGGCTTGCCATGGGCGTCGCGGTGGCGCTGGCGCTGGGCGTCGCCATCGGCCTGGGCTGCATCCAGGCCTTCCAGCGCGGCTGGGTGCCGGAATTCCTCAAGGCGCCGCTGGTCCTGGGCGCCATCCTGCTGTGCTTCGCCGTCTCGAACCTGGTTTATGACGAGGCCGGGCTGCTGGCGGTGACGGCACTGGGCATGACCATCGGCAACTCGCGCGTTTCCAGCCTGGACGAGCTGCGCCGCTTCAAGGAGTACGTGACCACCGCGCTGGTCTCCAGCGTCTTCGTGGTGCTGACGGCGACGCTGACATGGGATTCCTTCAGCGCCCTGAACTGGCGGCACCTGGCCTTCATCGCGGCCATCCTGCTGCTGGTGCGCCCGGCCGCCGTGCTGCTGAGCACGCTGGGCACGCCCCTGCCGTGGAAGGAGCGCGCCCTGGTCGCCTGGATCGCCCCGCGCGGCATCGTCGCGGTGGCCGTCGCCGGCCTGTTCGCCACCAAGCTGCAGGTGGTGGGCTTCGAGGACGCCGCCCTGCTGGTGCCCCTGGCGTTCGCCATCGTCTTCGCCACCGTCGTCGCCCACGGCTTTTCCATCGGCTGGCTGGCGAAGGTGCTGGGGCTGGTGTCCACCCGCCGGCCCGGCATCCTGATCGTCGGCGCCTCACGCTGGACGGTGGCCCTGTCGCGCGCGCTGAAGGACCTGGACGTGCCGGCCATCATCGCCGACGGCGACTGGCACCGCCTGCGCCTGGCGCGTCAGCAGAATGTGCCCACCTACTTCGGCGAGGTGCTGTCGGAGGTGACCGAGCACCACCTGGAGTTCAACGCCTTCGGCCACCTGATCGCGGCGACGCCCAACGACGCCTACAACGCCCTGGTCTGCACCGACCTGGCGCCGGAGCTGGGCCGCACCAACGTCTACCAGACCGGCTGTCACGAGGCGTCGGACCACCCGCGCCGGCGGTCCTTCACCCTGGGCGGCAAGACGCTGTTGCGCTCGGGCGCCGATACCGACGACCTGGAGCGCCGCATGCTGGCCGGCTGGACCTTCCAGAAGACCCGGCTGACGGGCGCCTTCACCTTCGACGATTTCCTGGCGAATCGAAACGCCGACGCCGAGATCCTGCTGGTGCTCAAGCACGACGGCCGCATCGTCTTCGCCACCCACAAGGAGCGTCCGAAGGCCGCCGAGGGCGACGTGGTGTTGTCCTTCGTCCCGCCTGAAAGCCGCAGGAAAACAGGCGATGCCGCCGCCGCCAGCCTGGCCAACGCCGATGCATCGGTGAAGGCGAAAGTGCCGTGACCACTTGACGCGCCGTCATGGCGGGCATATCTCAACAATCTAATTTAATCATTTGATTGAGATCGCCCGCCATGGACCAGCCCGCGCCTCGCGATAGCCGCTCAGACCTTGTTCCCGAGGGCCACGCGCCCTCGGCACGCGGAGAGGAGACGCGCCAGCGCCTGCTCTCCGTCGCTTTGCGGGTGTTCGGGCGGGACGGCTACGACGGCGTCTCCACCCGGCGCATCGCGGCGGCGGCAGAGGCCAACGTGGCGGCCATCGCCTACCACTTCGGCGGAAAGCGCGGCCTGTATCTGGCCGTGGCGCGGTCGGTGGCGGAACGCAATGCGGCCTTCGTGCGGCCCATGGAAGCCCGCGTCGCCGAGACATTGGCCGAAGCCGCAGGCGACCGGGCGGCGCTCGGCCGCGTGCTGGGCCGCGTGGTGCTGGGCCTGATGGCAGGCCTTGGCAGCGCGCGGGAGGACGGCCGGGCGCTGTTCATCCTGCGCGAACTGATGATGCCGTCGGAGGCCTTCGACCTTCTGCACGAAGCCTTCTTCCTGCCGCTCAACCGGGCGCTGGCGGCCATCGCCGGCGCGGCGCTGGAGCTGCCGCCGGATCATCCGACCGCCATCATGCGCGGGCATCTGCTGATCGGCTCGGTCATGCCGCTGATCGCCGCGCGCGAGGTGGTGGAACGGCGCCTGGATCGGGCCATATTGACGGGCGGGGCCTGGGAGGAGACGGCCACCGCCGCCGTCGCCTCGGGCTGCGCCTCGCTCGGGCTGCCGGCGCCCGACGTGTGCTCGCTGGCGGAGGACTGAGCCATGAAGGCGTTCCTGCAACGGCACTGGCGCAAGGCCCTGATCCTGCCGCCCATCCTTGTCGCCGCCGGCATCTTCGTCATGGCCGTCCAGGGCCGCGAGCCGCCCGTGCGGGCCGAGACCGGTGAGACCGCCACGCCCGTCCGCGTCATCGCGGTGCCGCGCCTGGACGTCATCCCCCGCGCGCTGGGCTACGGCGAGGTCGAGCCCGGTCGCGTCTGGCAGGCCGTGGCCGAGGTCTCGGGCCGGGTGGAGTGGGTCCACCCGGAGCTGGAAACCGGCGCGGTGCTGGCGGAAGGCTCCGACCTTATCCGCTTCGAGGCCGCCGACTACGACCTGGCGCTGGCCCAGATCGAGGCGCAACTGGCCGAACTGGACGCCCGCGCCGAGACCACCCGCGAGAGCCTCGCCATCGAGGACCGCAACCTGGAGGTTCTCGCCCGCGACCTTGCCCGCAAGCAGGACCTGCGGCGCACCGGGGCGGCCAGCCAGACCACCGTCGATACCGCCGAACGGGCCCTGCTGGCCGGCCGTCAGCAGGTGCAGGGCCTCAAGAACACGCTTGCCCTCATCCCCTCGCAGCGCAATGCCCTGGAGGCACAGGCCGAGACGGCGCGCCTGGATCAGGCCCGCACCACCGTCCGCGCGCCGTTTGACATCCGTGTCCGTGCCGTCGAGGTGGAGCGCGGGCAGTACGCCCAGCGCGGCCAGACGCTGGCCACCGCCGACGGCATCGACAGCGCCGACGTCACCGCCCAGGTGCCGCTGGAGCGCCTGTTCCCGCTGATCCCCGAGGCCGAGGCGCCCATCGGCGACGCGCGAAATCTTTCGGGCGCGCGCCTGCCGGGCCTGCTGCAACTCACGCCCGAGGTGCGCCTGACCGCGGGCGAGCGCACGGTCACCTGGGACGGCCGCGTCACCCGTATTGCCGAGACGGTCGACCCCAAGACCCGCACCATCGGCGTCATCGTCACCGTCGACGATCCTTACGCCGGCGCCCGCCCCGGCGCGCGTCCGCCGCTGACGCGCGGCATGTTCGTCGAGGTGGCGCTGAAAGGGCCGGCGCGCGAGGACCGGCTGGTCATCCCGCGCAACGCCCTGCACGCCGGGCGCACGGTCCATGTGGCCGACGCCGACGACCGCCTGGACATCCGCAAGGTCGCCATCGCCTGGGAACAGGGCGACATCGCCGTCATCGAGAGCGGCCTTGAGGCCGGCGACCGCGTGGTGGTCACCGACATTGTGCCCGCCGTCCAGGGGATGCTGCTTGCGCCCTCGCCCGACGATGGCGTCGCGACGCGCCTGGCCGCCGCCGCCGGGTCAGAGGGGGCGGCGCGATGATCCGCTGGTTTGCTGCCCATCCGGTGGCCGCCAACCTGCTGATGGCGGCGTTCTTCGTGGTCGGGCTGTTCGCCCTGCCCCAGCTCAAGCGCGAAACCTTCCCCGACATCGCGCCGCAGGACGTCAGCATCAACGCCGTCTATCCCGGCGCCTCGGCCGAGGACGTGGAGGACGCCGTCTGCCAGCGCATCGAGGAAGCCGTGGAGGGCGTCGAGGGGCTGGAGGAAGTGCGCTGCGAGGCGCGCGAGAACACCGCCTCGGCCGTCGCCAAGATGATCGAGGGCCAGGACCTGGACCGCTTCCTGGACGACGTGAAGACCGAGGTGGAAGCCATCAACAGCTTCCCCGCCGACGTGGAACGGCCGGTGGTCAAGCAGCTGGGCCGGGTGGACTTCGTCGCCGCCGTCGCCGTCACCGGCCCCATGAGCGCGTCCGACCTCAAGGCCTATGCCGAGCAGGTCAAGGACCGCATGATCCGCCTGCCGGAAGTCAGCCAGGTTTCCGTCACCGGCTTCTCCGAGCGGGAAATCCTGGTGGAGATTCCCGCCGAGGCGCTGCGTCGCCACGGCCTGTCCATCACCGACATCGCCGACACCATCGGCCGCCAGAGCCTCAACCTGCCCGGCGGCGTCATGGAAACCGCCGACGCCGACGTGCTGGTGCGCTTCGACGACGAGCGCCTGACCCCCGCCCAGTTCCGCGACCTGGTGGTGGTCGCCGGTGAGGCCGGCGGCGAGGTGCGGCTGGGCGAGATCGCACGCATCTCCGACAGCTTCGCCGACGAGGCGGACAAGGTCACCTTCAACGGCGGGCGGGCTGCCTTGTTGTCGGTCTCCAAGACCAAGGACCAGGACAGCCTGGACGTCATGGCGGCGCTGAACACGTTCCTGCAGGCCGAACAGGCGCGCGCCCCCCGCGGCGTGGAACTGACGGTGGCGCAGGACGTCAGCTCCATCGTGGAAGACCGCCTGACCATGCTGCTGGACAACGGCATCATCGGGCTGGTGCTGGTGTTCCTGACGCTTTGGCTGTTCTTCAGCTTCCGCTACAGCTTCTGGGTCTCCATGGGCCTGCCGGTCAGCTTCTTCGGCACGTTCGCCCTGATGACGCTGTTCGGCCTGTCCATCGACATGATCTCCATGGTCGGCCTGTTGATCGCCATCGGCCTGCTGATGGACGACGCCATCGTCATCGCCGAGAACGTCGCCGCCCACCTCCAGCGCGGCGCCAAGCCCTTCACCGCCGCCGTCGAGGGCACGAAGCAGGTTCTGCCGGGCGTGGTGTCGTCGTTCCTGACCACCGTCTGCATCTTCGGCGCGCTCGCCTTCATGGAGGGCAACATCGGGCAGGTCATGCGCATCATGCCGATTGTGCTGATCATGACGCTGGCGGTGTCGCTGATCGAGGCGTTCCTGATCCTGCCGCACCACCTGTCGCACTCCCTCAGCCACATGAAGACCAAGGAGCCCTCGCGCTTCCGCCGCTGGTTCGAGGCCGCTTTCGACCGCTTCCGCGACCAGCGCTTCGGCGCCCTGGTGGACCGGGCGGTGGACTATCGGTACCTGACCATGGGCATCATGGTAGCGCTGCTGATCACCACCGTCGCAGCCATCGGCGGCGGGCTGGTGAAGTTCCGCGCCTTCCCGGAGCTGGAGGGCGACGTGGTGGTGTCGCGCATCCTGCTGCCCCAGGGCACGCCGCTGGAACGCACCGAAGAGGTGGTGGACCGGGTTGTCTCGGCGGCACGCGCGGTCGGCGAGGACTTCGCCCCCCGCCAGCCCGATGGCCGCCCGCTGATCGAACAGATCACCGTGGAATACGCCCGCAACACCGATGCCTTCGAGACCGGCCCCCACGTCGCCACCGTCACGCTGGACATGCTGTCGAGCCAGGTGCGCGACGCCCCAATGGACGACGTCATCGACCAGTGGCGCAACCGCGTCGGCCAGGTGCCGGACGTGATCTCGCTGAAGTTCGCCGAGCGCCAGATCGGCCCAGCCGGGCGGGCACTGGACATCCGCCTGCTGGGTGACGACCTGGACACCCTGAAATCCGCCAGCCTGGACTTGCAGGACTGGCTGTACGGCTACCGGGGCGTCGTCGACCTGTCCGACGACCTGCGCCCCGGCAAGCCGGAAATGCGCATGACGCTCAAGGACGGCGCCACCGCGCTCGGCCTCACCGGGCAGGCCATCGCCGCCCAGCTCCGCGGGGCGTTCCAGGGGACCGAAGTGGCCGAGGTGCAGGACGCCGGCGAGACGTGGGAAGTGCGCGTGCGCCTGGCGCCCGAGGACCGCGACAGCCTGGCCGACCTGGATTATTTCGCCGTCGCCCTGCCCGACGGATCGCAGGTGCCGCTGACGGCGGTGGCGGACATTGCCATGGAGCGGGGCTATTCGCGTATCCACCGCATCAACGGCCAGCGCGCCGTCACCCTCCAGGGCGACATCGACAGCACGGTCGCCAACGCCAACGAGATCATCACCCACACCAGCGACACCTTCCTGCCGGAGCTTCTGGCCGCCCACCCCGGCGTATCGGTCCAGTTGGAGGGGCAGGCCAAGGAGGGCGCGAAGACGGGCGCGAGCGTTCAGCGCAACTTCATCATCGGGCTGATCGGCATCTACATGCTGCTGGCGCTCCAGTTCCGCAGCTATCTGGAGCCGGTCGTGGTGATCTCGGCCATTCCCATGGCGCTGGTGGGCGCGGTGGCGGGGCACATCGCGCAAGGGCTGGAGATGTCCATGCCCTCCATGGTCGGGCTGGCGGCGCTGGCGGGCGTGGTGGTCAACGACACCATCCTGCTGGTGATGTTCATCAAGGAGGGCCGGGCGCGCGGCATGCCCACCGCCGAGGCCGCCAAGGCCGCCGCCCGCGCCCGCTTCCGCGCCATCGTCCTGACGTCGCTGACCACGGTGGCCGGACTGACGCCGCTGCTTCTGGAAAAGAGCCTGCAGGCCCAGGTGCTGATCCCGCTGGCGACCTCGCTCGCCTTCGGGCTTGCGACGGCGACCATCCTGGCGCTGTTCCTGGTGCCGGCCTTCTACACCATCCTGGACGACTTCCGCCTGGACCCCGATGCCGTGGAGGCGCCGCCGGAGGAAGGCGCCGAGTCGCCACCGGCCGGGCAGCCTGCGCGGGCGGCGGAATAGACCGCCACCGCCCGCACGCCTATCCTAAAGAAGGACGAAGTGGCAGGCCGCTTCATCCCTTGGGATGAGCGGGTGGGCCACGCTGCCAATTCCTGCGCAAACGTTTGCGCAAACGTTTGCGTCGCCGTGACGATAGCGCTACAGTTCTCATGCACCACCCGACGGTTCTCCCCCCGCACCGTCGGCTCCTACCGCCGGAGGACCACCGCCATGAAGAAGACCGGCCTTCTCAACGCCCCGTTGTCCCATGCCGTCTCCCGCATGGGCCATACCGACGGGCTGGTCGTCTGCGATTCGGGTCTCCCCTTCCCTCCCGACCCTGCCCGCATCGATGTGGCGGTGGTCCCCGGCGTTCCTTCCTTTCTGCAGGTGGTCGACGCCGTGGGCCGCGAGCTTCAGGTGGAGCGCGCGGTCATCGCCGCCGAACTGCCCGAGCGCAATCCCGCCGTTTTCGACGGCCTGACGACCCTTCTGGAAAAGATCGGCCGGGCGCAGGGCGCCGCCATCGCCGTGGAGCGCGTTCCCCATGAAGAGTTCAAGCGCTTGACCGCGTCGACCAAGGCCATCGTGCGCACCGGCGAGTGCACTCCGTTCGCCAATGTGATCCTCTACTCCGGCGTGATCTTTTAAGGTCGCGACGGTTTTCCGGCATGGAGGCGATGCGATGACGGCGCCGCTCCTTTCCCTTCACGGCATCGGCAAGACCTTCGGGTCGGTCACCGTGCTGCGCGACGTCGACTTCGCCGTTCAAGCCGGGCGCGTCATGGCGCTGGTAGGCGAGAACGGCGCCGGCAAGTCCACGCTGATGAAGATCGTCACCGGCATCCACGATCCCGACAAAGGCGGCGAAATCCGCTTCAAGGGCCAGCCGGTGCGATTCCATACGCCGCGCCAGGCCATGGATGCCGGCATCGCCATCATCCACCAGGAACTGAACCTTCTGCCCGGTCTGTCGGTGGCCGAAAACATCTTCCTGGGCCGCGAGCCGCGCACGCGCTTCGGGAGCATCGACTGGTCCACCATGAAGGCCCGCGCGGCCGGGCTTCTGGCGCGATTGAAGCAGGACCATGTGTCGCCGGGCGCGCCGCTGGGGCGCATGGGCGTCGGAACCCAGCAGATGGTGGAGATCGCCCGCGCCCTGTCGCTGGACGCCGAAGTCATCATCATGGACGAGCCCACCGACGCCCTGACCGACGTCGAGACGCGCATCCTGTTCGAGGTCATCCGGTCCCTGAAGGCCGAGGGCAAGGCCATCGTCTACATCAGCCACCGGCTTTCTGAAATCTTTGCGCTGTGCGACGACGTGACCGTGCTGCGCGACGGCCAGATGGTCCACACCGGCACCGTCGCCGACCTGACGGAGGCGGACCTGATCCGCCACATGGTCGGGCGCGAGATCACCGACCAGTATCCCCACGCCAAGTGCCCGCCGGGCAAGGTGCGGCTGGAGGTGAAGAACGCCGTCGCCGACGGCGTGGAGGACGTCTCCTTCACCGCCCGCGCCGGCGAGGTGGTCGGCTTCGCCGGCCTCATGGGCGCCGGACGCACCGAGCTTGCCCGCGCCATCTACGGTGCCAACCGGCTGCAAACCGGGACGGTTGAGGTGGACGGTGTTCCGGTGCCGCTGAAAAGCCCGCGCGACGGCGTACGCGCCGGCATCGCCTATGTGACCGAGGACCGCAAGGCCGACGGCCTGATCCAGCCCCATTCCATCCGCTTCAACATGGCGCTCGGCGCGCTGGGGCGGCTGTCGCGCGGGCCGGTGGTGGACCGTCGACGCGAAACCTCCGCCGTCGCCGAATACATGAAGGCCTTCGCCGTCAAGGCGCCGGACATGGACTGCCCCGTCAACACGCTGTCGGGCGGCAACCAGCAGAAGGTGTCGCTGGCAAAATCGCTGCTGACCCAGCCCAAGATCGTGATCCTGGACGAACCGACGCGCGGCGTGGACGTCGGGGCGCGGCGGGAAATCTATGTGCTCATCAACAAGTTGAAGGAACAGGGCCTGTGCGTGCTTCTCATGTCGTCGGACATGCCGGAGCTGCTGGGCCTGTCGGACCGCATCCTGGTGCTGTCCCACGGCCGCCTGACCGGGTCGTTCGACCGCGGGCAGGCGACGCAGGAGGGCATCATGGAACGCGCCGTGGCCTGAAGGACGAACATCATGCCCAGCAACGCCACCTCCCGCACCGCCGAAACCGCCGCCAACGGGGGCGCCGGCAAGGCCGTCCTGCGGTTCCTGGCCGCCAACAAGTCTCTGGTGGGCCTGATCCTGCTGATGGCCGTGGTGTCGCTGTTCAGCCCCAACTTCCTGACCGTGGACAACCTGCTGAACATCCTGCGGCAGACGTCCATCAACGCCATCATCGCCATGGGGATGACCTTCGTCATCCTGACAGCCGGCATCGACCTTTCGGTCGGCTCGGTGCTGGCCTTCACGGGCGCGGTCTGCGCCTCGCTGGTGGCGGCGGACGCAAGCCTGTGGGTCGCCCTGCCCGCGACGCTGGCGCTGGGCGCGGCCCTGGGCGCGGCCAACGGCGTGGTGATCGCCATCGGCGGCGTGCAGCCCTTCATCGCGACGCTGGTGGGCATGACGGTGCTGCGCGGGGCGACGCTGGTCTATACCGACGGCCGCCCCATCACCACCATGTCCGACCCGTTCTGGGCGATTGGCGGCGAGTACGTCTTCGGCATTCCCGTCCCGGTGCTGATCGCGGCGTTCGCCTTCATCGTCTGCTGGTTCGTGCTGAGCCAGATGCGCTTTGGCCGCTACGTCTACGCCGTCGGCGGCAACGAGCAGGTGACCCGCCTGGCCGGCATCTCGGTGACGCGGGTCAAGATCGCCGTCTACGCCGTCTCGGGCCTGATGGCGGCGCTGGCGGGCATCATCCTGACCGCCCGGCTGGAAAGCGCCCAGCCCACCGCCGGCACGGCCTATGAGCTGGACGCCATCGCCGCCGTCGTGCTGGGCGGCACCAGCCTCATGGGCGGGCGCGGGTACATTTTCGGCACCCTGATCGGGGCGCTCATCATCGGCGTGCTCAACAACGCGCTGAACCTGATGGATGTGTCGTCCTATTACCAGATGATCGCCAAGGGCGCCGTGATCCTGCTTGCCGTGCTGGTGGACAGTCGCGGCAAAACCAACCGATAGCGCCCCGAAAACGACACGAAGGGGCCGTAACGGAAACCCTGTTCTTCCCCCAACCAGTCCAAGAAACCCAGAAAGGCAGGTACATCATGCGCAAGGTACTTATGGCGGCCGCGGCTTCGGCGGCGCTTCTCGGCTCCTCCGTCGCGGCCCAGGCGGCCGACACCATGGCGCTGGTGGTCTCCACCCTGAACAACCCGTTCTTCGTCACCCTGAAGGAAGGGGCCGAAAGCAAGGCCAAGGAACTGGGATACGACCTGCTGGTGCTCGACAGCCAGAACGACCCGGCCAAGGAACTGGCCAACGTCGAGGACGTGCTGAACCAGGACATCGAGGTCCTGCTCATCAACCCGACGGACAGCGACGCCGTGCGCTCGTCGGTGCGCGCCGCCAACCGCAAGGACGTGCCGGTGGTGACGCTGGACCGCGCCGCCAATGGCGGGGATGTCGTCAGCCACATCGCCTCCGACAACGTGGCCGGCGGCAAGATGGCCGGCGAACTGATCGTCGAGGCGCTGGACGGCCAGGGCAAGGTGGTGGAACTGCAGGGCGTGCCCGGCACCTCGGCCGCGCGCGACCGCGGCCAGGGCTTCCACGAGGCCGTGGAGCCGGTGGAGGGCATCGAGGTGGTCGCCAGCCAGCCGGCCAACTTCGACCGCACCAAGGGCCTGAACGTCATGGAGAACATCCTCCAGGCCCAGCCCGAGATCGACGCCGTGTTCGCCCACAACGACGAAATGGCCCTGGGCGCCATCAAGGCCGTCCAGGCGTCGGGCCGGGACATCATCGTGGTCGGCTTCGACGGCACCGCCGACGGCGTGGCGGCGGTCGAGGACGGCTCCATGCTGGCGACCATCGCCCAGCAGGCCGGCAAGATCGGCGAGATGGGCGTGGAAACCGCCGCCAAGGTCGCCCAGGGCGAAGAGGTGCCGGAGTACACGCCGGTTCCCCTGCAGGCCGTGACGAAGTAAAAGCGTTTCCTACGCCTGCGTATGGGTGGAGGACGCAAAGGCGTTCTCCACCCGTCCCTTCGCCGCCCGCCTGAGGACTGCCGCCCATGGCCACCATCAAGGACGTCGCCCGCGCCGCCGAGGTGTCCGTCACCACGGTCAGCCACGTCATCAACGGCACCCGCTTCGTGGCGCCCGAAACGGCGGAGCGCGTGCGCGGGGCGGTGGACCGGCTCGGCTATGCCCCCAGCGGCGTCGCCCGGGCGCTGAAGGCCAACCGCACGCACACCATCGGCATGATGGTCACCAATTCCACCAACCCCTTTTTCGCCGAAGTGATCCAGGGCGTGGAGTCGGCCTGTTTCGCGCGCGGCTACAGCCTGATGCTGTGCAACTCCGAGGATGATCCCGACAAGCAGCACGCCTATCTGGCGGCACTCCGCATGAAGCGCATCGACGCGCTGGTGGTCATGACCGGGAACATGGATCCCGCCGCCCCGGCCGAGTTCGCCGAGGCCGCCGACGTGCCGACCCTGGCGCTGGACGCCGAGGAAACGCCCGGGGTCTCGGTGGTCGCCGACGACAGCTATGCCGGCGGCGTGCTGGCGGGCAAGTACCTGGCGGGCCATGGTTTTTCCCGCATCGCCTGCATCACGGGGCCGGAGCGCCACCCCCGCTCGGCCGAGCGCCTGGCCGGGGTCCGCGCCGCCCTGGACACCGCCGGCCTGGACCTGGACCCGGATCTGATCATCCCCGGCGACCTGACCGTCGCCAGCGGCCAGGCGGCCATGACGGCGCTGCTAGACCGGCCGGCGGCGCGGCGCCCACAGGCGGTGTTCTGCTTCAACGACATGTCGGCCATGGGCGCGTTGTGCGCCGCCGGCGAGGCCGGGCTTTCCGTGCCGGGCGAGGTGTCGGTGATGGGCTATGACGACATCGAACTGGCCGCCTACATGAGCCCGCCGCTGACCACGATCCGCCAGGGCACGCGCGACCTGGGCACCCGCGCCGCCGACGCCATCATCAACCATCTGGAAAGCGCGGCGGCGCTGCCCCGCGTGCTCAAACTCATGCCCCGGCTGGTGGAGCGCGCCTCCGTCCGCCGCGCAGGCTGAGCCTTCCCTTTCGCGACAGGTTTTGCCATGACCATCACCGTTTTCGGCTCCGTCAACGTCGATGTGGTCGCCTACGCCGACCGCCTGCCCCGCCCCGGCGAGACTGTCCACGGCTCCGGCTATGCGATCGGGCTGGGCGGCAAGGGCGCCAACCAGGCCGTCGCCGTCGCGCGGCTGGGCGGCGCGGTGGAACTGGCCGGGCGCACGGGCGTCGACACCTTCGGCACGCTTGCGCGAGAGCGCCTCGCCCACTTCGGCGTCGCCACCACGCATCTTCAGGCCTCACCCGACAGCCCCACGGGCATCGCGGTGATCGGGGTCGATGCCAGGGCGGAGAACAGCATTACCGTCATCGGCGGCGCCAACATGGCACTCGACCACACGGACGTCGAGCGCATCGCGCCGCTGCTGCGCAAGACGCGCGTCCTGCTGCTGCAACTGGAAACTCCGCTGGCTCCGGCCATGGAGGCCGCCGCCATGGTGCGCCAGGCCGGCGGGCTGGTGATCCTGGACCCGGCCCCCGCGCCGCGTCGCGGCCTGCCCGAGACCGTATGGCGGAGCGTCGACCTGATGACCCCCAACGAGACGGAGACCGAGGCGCTGGTCGGCATCCGCCCCGCCGACCGCGACAGCGCGCTCGCCGCCGCCCGCGCCATGGTGGAGCGCGGCCTGTCGCGGGCCGTGGTCAAGATGGGGGCCGCCGGCGTCGTCTGGCGCGAGGACGAGGCCGAGGGCTTCATGCCCGCCTTCGCCGTGGAGGCCATCGACACCGTGGCGGCCGGCGACTGCTTCAACGGCGGGCTCGGCCATGCCTTGGCCGCCGGGGCATCGCTGGAGGAAGCGGTGCGCGTCGCCGCCGCCTGCGGAGCTTTGGCGACCACCCGCCGCGGAGCCTCCGACGCCGCACCGACGGCCGATGAGATTCAGGCACTGGTGGCGCGCGGCTGACAGGCCGCGTCGTTTCGTCAAGAAAACCTCGACATTTTGCCGACACATCATCCGCGATACGTCGGCATTCAGGTCCTCTCCAACCTTACGAAATGTTCATCGTGCCGCAAGGCGCCTGTCAGGGGCGTCGGACCATATTGCATCAAGTCATGGCCGCGAGGGCTTTGCCGCCCCGCCTTGTCCGCCTAACCCTCCCTCCCCTCGAGTGGGGCGGACGTGATCCCCACCGGCGGACGGAGCCCCTCGCAAGGTCCGCACCGCCGGCGCGGTCGATCGGCGGGCCCTCCGGCCATGACACCGCATTTCGATGGTCCGCAGGAGAGTGAACCGAATGACAGCGCCCCTAACCTTCCGCCGCGCCGGCACCCGCCGCGCCGCCCTGCTGCTGGCTGCCGCCGGTGCGTCGCTGGTCGCCGTCGGGCAGACCGCCGCCGCGGCGCCCATGCCGGAAACCTTCTCGCCGCTGGTGGAAAAGGTTTCGCCGGCCGTGGTCACCATCACCGCCGAGAAGGCCGTCCGCCAGGCCACCGACGACCTGTCGGAGCGCTTCGGCCAGGGTTCGCCGTTCGAGGAATTCTTCCGCCGCTTCGGTCACCCGGAAGCCCCCCAGGGTCCGCGCGGGCCCGGCGGCAAGGCCGTGGGCCTGGGCTCGGGCTTCATCATCGACGGCGATGACGGCTACGTGGTGACCAACAACCACGTCATCGACGGCGCCGACAGCGTCAGCATCAAGCTGACCGACGGCACCAGCCTGGACGCCGAGATCATCGGCACCGACCCCAAGACCGACATCGCCCTGCTGAAGGTGGAAAGCGAGGAGGACCTGCCCTTCGTCTCCTTCGGCGACAGCGACGGCCTGAAGGTCGGCGACTGGGTCATGGCCGTGGGCAATCCCTTCGGCCTGGGCGGCACGGTCACCGCCGGCATCGTCTCGGCCCGCGGCCGGGCCATCGGCAACGACCCGCTGGACGACTTCATCCAGACCGACGCCGCCATCAACAAGGGCAACTCGGGCGGCCCGATGTTCAGCACCGACGGTGCGGTGATGGGCGTCAATACCGCCATCTACTCCCCCAACGGCGGCAGCGTCGGCATCGGCTTTGCCGTGCCGGCCAACGTCGCCAAGCCGGTGATCGCGCAGCTCAAGGAGAACGGCGAGGTCCGCCGCGGCTGGCTGGGCGTCTCCATTCAGCCGGTGACGCCGGAGATCGCCGAAGCGATGAACCTGGCCGAGGGCACCACGGAAGGCGCGCTCGTCTCCCAGGTCAGCGCCGACACGCCGGCCATGGGCGCGGGTGTCGAGGCCGGTGACGTCATCACCGCCGTCGACGGCGAGCCGGTCGAGGAAATGCGCGACCTGCCGCGCATGATCGCCGCCTACAAGCCCGGCGAGACGGTGGACCTGACGGTCCTGCGCGACGGCGAGGAAAAGAGCCTGTCCGTGGAACTGGGCAAGCTGCCGACCCAGCAGGTGGCCTCCGCCGAGGGTGACGGCCAGGGCTCCATCGAGGGCAAGGGCGAGTTGGGCCTCGCGCTGGCTCCGGTGACGCCGGAGCTGGCCGAGCAGCTGGGCCTGGATGCCGACGCCGAGGGCGCCGTCATCGCCCAGGTGGACCCCACCGGCCCCGCCGCCGAGCGCGGCCTGCGCCAGGGCGACGTGATCGTCAAGGCCAACGGCTCGACGGTCGCCAAGCCGCAGGACGTGATCGACGCCGTCTCCGCCGCCAAGAAGGCCGAGAAGGACAGCGTGCTGCTGCTGGTGCGCCGCGACGGTGGCGAGATCTTCGTGCCGGTGGCCCTGCGCAGCGCCTAAGGTCTCTCCATATACAGTCCATCGCGGACCCCGCGCCCGGCTTCCAACCGGGCGCGGGTGTTCGCGCGTTGAGGGGGCAGAGCCTTTGCCGGGCATGTTCGACCGGAAAAGGCGAATAGGGTCGCGACCGCGTCCCCGCGCCGGTCAGGCGCGTAAGCCTGCGTGGCGCCTGAACGCAGCCCTGGCGCAACGCGCCAGGGCGCATGAAACGGGGGACATCACACCATGCGCGTCCTGGTGGTCGAGGACGACGAGAAGACCGGCGGATACATCGAGAAGGGCCTGACGGAGGCCGGCCATGTGGTCGACCATGTGACCGACGGCCGCGACGGCCTGTTCCGCGCCACCGACGGATCGTACGACGTGCTGGTGGTGGACCGCATGCTGCCGGGGCTGGACGGCATCGCGCTGGTCCAGGCGCTGCGGGCGGCCAACGTGGGCACGCCCATCCTGTTCCTCTCGGCCATGGCGCAGGTGGATGACCGGGTGAAGGGCCTGAAGGCCGGCGCCGACGATTACCTGACCAAGCCCTTCGCATTCTCGGAACTGCAAGCCCGCGTCGAGGTCCTGGCCCGCCGCCGTGCCGCACCGTCGGTCGAGACGAAGCTGACGGTGGGCGACCTGGAAATGGACCTGATCGAGCGCCGCGTCACCCGCGCCGGCAAGCCCATCGACCTCCAGCCCCGCGAGTTCAAGCTGCTGGAATACCTTATGCGCCATGCCGGCAAGGTGGTCACCCGGACCATGCTGCTGGAAGGCGTGTGGGACTACCACTTCGACCCCCAGACCAACGTCATCGACGTCCACATCAGCCGCCTGCGGCAAAAAATCGACAAGGGCTTCGACAAGCCCCTTCTGCACACCATCCGGGGCGCGGGGTACGTGATCCGTGCCGATGCCTAGGTTCCTGAAGACGTCGGCCTTCCGTCTGACGCTGGCCTACACCGCGGTGTTCGGCCTGAGCGTGCTGCTGCTGCTGACGGCCATCTACTGGACGACGGCGCAGAACATCAGCCGCACCATCGACGAAGCCATTACGTCCGACATCGACGCCCTGGCCCAGCACTACAACACCCGCGGCCTGGGGGGCCTGGTGGAAGCCATCGAGCGGCGTACCGGGCCGGCAAACGTCTCGGGGTCGCTCTACCTGCTGACCGACCCAAAGTTCCGGCCGATTTCCGGCAACGTGTCCGCCTGGCCGGCCAACGCGACCGAACAGGGCAGCTGGGTCATGTTCCCGCTGGCCGGCGACGGGACGGAGGCCGCCTACGGCCGCGCGAAGGCCTTTCGCCTGCCGGCGGGCTTCCACCTGCTGGTCGGCCGCGACACCCGCGCGCTGGACCGCTTCCAGGACCTGATGGCGGAAGCCATGGGCTGGGCGCTGGCGGGGACGCTGATCCTGGGCCTGGGCGGCGGGGCGCTGGTCAGCCGGCGGGTGCTGGCGCGCATCGACGGCATTTCGCGCGGCGCCGAGACCATCATGCGCGGCGATGTCTCCCACCGCATGAGCACCACCGGCTCGGGCGACGAGTTCGACCGCCTGGCGGCGACGCTCAACGCCATGCTCGACCAGATCGAGCGGCTGATGACCGGCATCCGCACGGTCTCCAACAACGTCGCCCACGACCTGCGCAGTCCGCTGACACGCATGCGCGCGCAGCTTGAAACGGCCGTGACCCAAGGCGGCAGCGAGGACGACCTGCGCGACACCTGCGCCGCCGTTCTGGCCGAGGCCGACGGCCTGCTGGCGACCTTCAACGCCCTTCTGTCCATCGCCGAGGCCGAGTCCGGCGTGCGGCTGAAGGACGCGGTGGAGGTCGACCTGGGCGCCCTGGTGGAGGACGCCGCCGACCTCTACGAGCCCCTGGCGGAAGAGGAGGGCCTGTCGCTCACCGCCGGACCCATGGCGGGCGTGAGTGTCCACGGCAGCCGCGAACTTCTGTTCCAGGCGCTCTCCAACCTGCTGGACAACGCCGTGAAGTACACGCCGGCGGGCGGTGCGGTGCGTGTTTCCGTCCTGCCGCCGTCGGAGGATCACGGCCCGGTGCTGGAGGTCCGCGACACCGGCCCCGGCATCGCGCCGGAGGACCGGGAGCGCGTGACGGACCGCTTCGTCCGCCTGGACGCCAGCCGCTCCACCCCCGGAAACGGGCTTGGCCTGGCACTGGTCTCGGCGATCGCCCGCAGCCACGGCGCGGCGCTGGAACTGGACGACGCGGCGCCGGGCCTGGCGGCACGGCTGGTATTCCCGGCGACGGAAAAAGCCTGACCCCCGATCAGCCGCCGGCCACGCGCCAGGAATCGTGCAGCCACTTTTCGGTCCGGCGCTTGCCCGGAAAGGTGATCCAGTAGATGTCGCGCTCGAAGGTGACGACACTCCCATCGCCGCCGACGATCACCCAGAAGTACAGGCCGGTGCGCGTGTCGCGCTGCTTGACCTTCATTCCCGTAACCTGGGTCTCGCCTCCCTCGACGCGGACAGTCTCCGGGTGTGCGTCGATCCACAGGACCTCGCGCGCGTCCATCAGGTCGGGCGCGTGGCGGAGGAGGAATTCTTCCGCCACCTCGGCCGCACGCTCGCGGCTGACGGTCGGCAGTCCGGCCAGGTCGGCGCGCATGTGGGTGACGCCGAGCAGGCGGCCGTCGTCGGCGACGAGCGTCGAAACGTGCTCGCCGCCCAATCCGGCGCTGACGCCATCGGCGCGCTCACGGCGGACCAGGATGGCCGGCGTGCCGTCGTGGGTGACGGACCGGGTTTCAACTACCTTGAAGTCCTTCAGGGCGTCCAGGTCCCGTTCGATGGGATGCTGGGTCGCGACGGTCATGTCGGGTCCTCCTTCGTCGTGACGGGAAGCGGATAGGGTCTCAGCGGGCGCTGGGCTGGCGGCGGACAACCACAAGACCGCCAAGACCGGCGCAAACAGCAAGCGTGCAGGCATACGCAAGGGTGACCTCCTGGAACTGCAAGGTTGACGCCGCCCAGGCGCCCAGACTGACGCCCAGGAACAGCACGAAGGTGTAGGCGGCCATGGCGGTGCCCCGCAGTGCCGGCTCGGTCGCCTGCATGATGCAGGAGACGATCAGCGGGAAGGACAGCGCCAGCATGAGAACGAAGCCGAAGTGCAGCGCGGCGGCGGCCCAGGACGGCAGGACCGGAAGCGCCAGGTGAGCCGCGAGAAGGGCCGCCTCGATCAGCAGCACCGGTCCCAGGCTCGTCATGGGAGGCAGGCGAAGCCGCGCGCCGACCACCACCGAGAACAGCATGGCGATGATCGCCACCGCGCGCAGGGTCTCCATGGCCGCGCCGCCGACGACCGCGCGAATGTTCAGGCTTGTGTACAGGGCCACGAAAACGCCCAGCGCCGCGAAGGTCGCCAGGAAGTACGGCAGGGCGCGGCCCGCCAGGATCAGCCTCGGCATCCGCCTCAGATTCCCGGCGAGGGCCGCCAGCGTCCGAACACCGCCGCCATCGCCCTCGGGGAAGGTGGATACGATACCGGCCAGGACGACATAGGCCGCACCCAATGCCCAAAGCGCACCCTCCATGCCCAGCGCGGCGCCGATCCACTGGCCGATGACGCCGGACAGCAGGAACGACGTGGTGACGGCCGCCGTGGCGACGAAGCGGCGCTCGGCCGGGATCATCGCCCCCACCCACGAAAGGGCGGCCGGCGCGAAGCTGGCGGCGGCGAACCCTTGCGCCACGCGCGCGGCGGCGAACCCCGTGAAGCTGTCCAGCACCAGCGGCATGGCAAGCGTCACCGCGGCCGTCAGCCCTGCGCCGATGACGATCGTGCGGATCTTCCCCAGTCCGTCCGACAGCGGCCCCCAGAACAGGAAGCCGATGGCATAGGCGAAGGAAAAGGCCGTGTTCATCACCTGCACGTCGGCGGGCGGGCGGCCATAGAGCGCGCCCAGCGCCACCGAGTTGGGCATGACGATGTAGATGTTCGACAGCACCAGCACGCCGAAGGGCACCAGCGTCAGAAGGCTTCGGATGAAAAGGGACATGGCCGGGGCGTCCTCCCGTCGTCAGGCCGCCGGTGCCGGCGCGACATAGGCCGAGCCCTTGCTCCGCAGCACGTCGGCCAACGCTTCGGCGAACGACGCGGGCACCACCGCTTGCACGGCGTCGTGGGCCAGCAGCGCATCCGACCAGTGCCTCAGCCCCGGCGCCGAAGCCAGCAGGTCCACGTCGGCGATCCGCTTCACGGCGTCCATCTGCACGAAGAAGGGCGCATAGGCGGCGTCGATCATCATGAACCGTTCGCCGTTGAAGAACGGTCCGTTCCCCAGGCGGCCTTCCAGGTTCGCCAGCATGCGGTCGAAGGCGGGGCGGGTTTGCGCCTGGGCACGATCGTCCTGCGCGGTCAGGTGGCCGAACCCCGTCAGGATCAGCGATGTCGCGAATTCGATCCACGCGCGATCGCGGGCGCGCTCCAGCGGGTCGTCGGAGTGCAGGCTGCCGGGCGTGGTTTCGTCCAGGTACTCGCAGATGACCTGGCTTTCGAACAGCACCTGCGCGCCGTCGACACGCAGAACCGGAACCTTGCCGAGCGGCGACAGCGCCAGAAACCAGTCCGGCTTGTCGGCCACATCGATCATGGTGGTGGTGTGGGGCACGCCCTTCAGCGTCAGCACCAGTCGCGCCCGCATGACGAACGGGCACACGGAAAACGAGATCAGGGTGTAGCGCGGGTCAGTCGTCACGGCATCCTCCTGTTCGCATGGGCGGCCATGCTGCGACAGTGCCAAGAGCCGGGGAATGACCGCTTGAGCAATACCGAAACGGTATCGCCGGAGGTGCTTCGCCCTGGTATCGTTGCCGGCTCATTCCCCGCACCCGCGAGGTCTTCCCATGCCCGGCCACCCGTCTCCCCGGCAGCTCGAATGTTTTCTCACCGTGGCGGAAGAGTTAAACTTCCGGAGGGCTGCAGAGCGGCTGAACCTGTCGCAACCGCCCCTGTCGCGGCAGATCCAGGCCCTGGAAAACCTGGTGGGCGCGCGCCTGTTCGACCGCTCACCCCGCTCTGTCGCGCTGACGCCGGCCGGCGCGGCCATGGTGGCACCGGCCCGCGCCGCACTCGCGATGCTCGAAGACGCGGTGGACTTGGCGAGAGCGGCCGGCGGACCGGCGGTGCGACGGCTGGTGGTGGGGCTGACGCGGGTGGTCGACCCCAGCGTCTTTCCCGACCTGGAAACCCTGCTGACCGGAACGGAGGACGGCGCAGGAACCGTCTGCGAAACCTACGGCCCCTCCCGCGCGCTGATCGAGCAGCTTCAGGACCGCCGCCTTGACCTGGCCCTGGTCGCCGAGCCGCCGGAGTGTCCGCCGGACCTGGTCATGGCACCCCTGTTCGACGAACCCATGATGGTCGCCATCGCGGAAACGCGCCTGCCGCCCAGCGCCGCCGGGCGGCTGACGTTCGCGGACCTGGGGGACCTGCCGCTGTTCTGGTTCCGGCGCATGGACAATCCGGTGCTTTATGATACAGCGGAGGCCGTCTTCGCCGCCGCCGGCTACGCCCCCTCGCGGCGCCCCAAGCCACCGCACCGCGCCGCCCTGCTGAACAAGGTCGCCGCGGGTGAGGGGGTGGCCTTCGTGCCGCTGTCGCTGGAGGCCGTGCGTCGGCGGGGCGTCGCATACCGCCGGCTGCCGCCGGAGGTGGAGGCACGTTTCCGCCTGTCAGTGCATCTGGCCCATCGGAGCGACGAAGCCCGCCCGCACGTGCTGCACGCGGTAAGGACCCTGCGCGATCAGCTGCGGGACGCGCGGGCGGATGCCATCGCCTCCTGATCTTGCGTACCGGATCGGGCAGCCATTCCTTTCATTGCGCTTGAACGGTGCGAACGGCTAATCTCCGTGCAGCCGAATCGGTTACTGTCGCGCAATGAGGAAACGCCATATGAGCATGTTCAAGGGAGTTCTGGGGGCGCTGGTCGCCGCCGCCGTGGCCCTGCCGGGCCTGACCACCGCCGCCACCGCCGCCGATTACAAGGACGAGTACAAGGTCTCGACCGTGCTCGGCAGTCCCTTCCCCTGGGGCATCGCCGCCGAGGAGTGGGTGAAGCTGGTGGACGAGCGCACCGACGGGCGCATCTCCATGAAGGTCTACCCCGGCACGCAGCTGGTGCAGGGCGACCAGACCAAGGAATTCACCGCCATGCGCCAGGGCATCATCGACATGGCGGTGGGCTCGACCATCAACTGGTCGCCGCAGGTGAAGGAACTGAACCTGTTCTCCCTGCCCTTCCTCATGCCCGACTACGCCGCGCTGGACGCCCTGACCCAGGGGCCGGTGGGCGAGGACATCTTCGCCGCCATCGAGAAGCAGGGCGTGGTGCCGCTCGCCTGGGCCGAGAACGGCTTCCGCGAGGTCACCAACAGCCAGAAGCCCATCACCTCGCCGGACGACATGGCGGGCCTGAAGATGCGCGTGGTCGGCTCGCCGCTGTTCAACGACACCTTCACCGCACTGGGCGCCAACCCGACGCAGATGAGCTGGGCCGACGCCAAGCCGGCGCTGACCACCGGCGCCGTCGACGGCCAGGAAAACCCGCTCATCATCTACAAGCTGGCCAAGATGGACACCATCGGGCAGGACCACATCACGCTGTGGCACTACATGGCCGACCCCCTGATCTTCGCCATCAACAAGCGCGTGTGGGAAAGCTTCTCGCCGGAAGACCAGGAGATCGTCCGCCAGGCCGCTGTCGACGCCGGCAAGATCGGCATCAAGGCCGCGCGCGCCGGCCTGACCGAGGACGACCAGTCGCTGATCGAGGAAATCCGCAGCCTGGGCACTGAAGTCACCGAGCTGACGCCGGAACAGCGCCAGGCTTTCGTGGATGCCACCCGCGGCGTCTATGACGACTGGGCCCAGAAGATCGGGCCGGAACTGGTCAAGAAGGCCGAAGAGAGCATCGCCAACCGGTAAGGGACGGTCCAGGGCGGCCGGCAGCGTGCCGGAAGTTGTCCGGCAGCGGATGTGGATTCCTGCTTTCGCAGGAATGACGGTCATTCAACTATGGCAAAAAATCTCCGTCGTCCCTGCGAAAGCAGGGACCCACGCACGCAGTCGGCCGCTCTTGCAGCACCTCCGGCGAACACCGGCTGAGGCAGCAGCCCGCACGCTCCGTCAGCCGCCCCGCCCCTCTCCCCAAGGAACCATCCACCATGCCGCAAATCCGCATCGAGCATTCCGCCAACCTGGCCGGCGCCTTCGAGCCGGGGCAATTGGCGCTGTCCATCCACCGCCTGTGCGTGGAGCACGCCAAGGCCACCATGGACGCCTGCAAGAGCCGCGTCATCAACGTCGGCGACGTGATCGTCGCGGACGGCGCGGCTGAAGGCTTCACGATGCACGCCGAGATCGGCCTGCTGAAGGGCCGCACGGCCGAGGCCAAGGGCGCGCTCGCCGAAGCCGTCCTCGCCCGCCTCGCCGGCGCCGTGGAGGGCAAGCCGGGCGTGAACCTGTCGGTGGAGGTGCGCGACATGGACACCGACACCTACCGCAAACAGGTTTCCTCGTGAGCGACACGCCCCCTTCGTCTTCCGGTGGCGGCGGCGTCGACGACAAGGCGCTGTACGGCCCGCAGGGCCCCGCCGATGCCGATCCCCCGCCGCCGCCCAAGGTGCCGCTGAAGGTGGAGGAAGCGCTGGCCGCCCTGGCGATGGCGCTGATCTGCGTCATCAGCCTGGCGAACGTGGTGGTGCGCTACGCCACCAACGCCTCCTTCGCCTTCACGGAAGAGTTCTCCGTCTTCCTGCTGGTGGTGATGACGCTGCTGGGGGCGGCGGTCGCCTTTGCCCGCCACGACCATATCAAGATCACCTTCTTCCTGGAGCGCATGCCCAAGCCCCTGCGGCTGGCGGCCGAGCTGTTGACGCTGGCCATCACCACGCTGGTCTTTTCCATGGTGCTGTACTATGGCGCGCTGTTCGCCTGGGACGAGTTCACCTACGAGACCGTCTCGGCGGGGCTTGGCTATCCCAACTGGCTCTACACCATGTGGCTGCCGATCCTGTCGGCGGTCATCCTGTTCCGCGTGCTGGAGCGCGCCTGGCTCGCCCTGCGCCCCCGCCGGAACCGTGATGGAGGACGCGGGGCATGACCGCCGGCGCGGCCCTTCTCCTCAGCTTCGCGGCCCTGCTGTTCATCGGCACGCCTATCGCCGTGGCATTGGGGTTCGCCGGCATCGTCGGCATCTACCTGGGCCTGGACGTCTACGCCCTGGCAACCGTCGGTACGAACACGTACAACGGCATCGCCAAGTATCCGCTGATCGCCATCCCGCTGTTCATCCTGACGGGCATGATCTTCGAGCGATCGGGCGTCGCCAAGGCGCTTGTCACCTTTGCCAGCGCCATCGTGGGCCCGCGCCGCGGCGGGCTGGCGACGGTGGCCGTGCTGGTGTGCCTGATGATGGGCGGCATGTCGGGCTCCGGCCCCGCCGATGCCGCCGCCGTCGCCATGGTGATGATCCCCAGCATGATGAAGGCGGGCTACCCCAAGCCCTTCGCCGCCTCCGTCATCGCTGCCGGCGCTTCCACGGCCATCCTGATCCCGCCGTCGGTGGCGCTGATCGTCTATTCCATCCTGGTGCCCGGCGCGGACCTGCGCGCCCTGTTCGCCGGCGGCATCGTGCCGGGCCTGCTGGCGGGGCTCGCGATCATCCTGCCCGTGCTGTGGCTGTCGCGCCGCCACGATTTCGGCGCGCAGGAAGACCCGACCCGGCCCAACATCTGGAAGGCGTTCCTGGGCGCCATTCCGGGGTTGATGGCGCCGGTCATCATCCTGGGCGGCCTGCGGTCGGGCCTGTTCACCCCGACGGAGGCCGCCGTGGTGGCCGTCGCCTACGGGATCATCGTCGGCATGGTCATCTACCGCTCCATCGGGCTGCGGGACCTGTATCAGGTGTTCGTCGACAGCGCGGTGACGTCGGGCATCATCATGCTCATCATCTCCCTGGCGGGCATCTTCGCGTGGGCCGGGGCGACGCTGGGCACCTTCGACGCCGCCGCCGAGGCCCTGCTGTCGGTGTCGGACAACCAGTGGGTCATCCTGGCGATGATCATGGTGTTCCTGCTGATCGCCGGCATGGTGCTGGACGGCATTTCCATCTATCTCATCATGCTGCCGCTGCTCATGCCCATCGTGACGGCGTTCCAGTGGAACGTGACGTGGTTCGGCGTCGTCATGGCCATGAACATCGCCATCGGCCAGTTCACTCCGCCGGTCGCCGTCAACCTGATGGTGACGACGACGGTCGCGGGCGTGCCCATGGAAAGCACCTTCCGCTGGATTCTCTGGCTGGTGTTCAGCATGGGGCTGGCGCTGATCGCCGTGCTGGTGTGGCCGGAGCTGGTGCTCGCCATTCCTCGGGCGTTGGGGTACCGAGTGTAGAGCACGTTACGATCAAGACCTGGTCGTAACGTGCGAATAGGGTCGCGACTGCGATCCCGCGCCGGTCAGGCGCGTGAGCCTGCGTGGCGCTTGGAGCCGAAGGCGTTTGCGTAGCAAACACCGCAGCTCTGGCGCGACAGCGTCAGGGCGCAAATAAGTACCGCGCAGTGCGCGGTTGGGGTTATGCGAGGCGCGCGGCGCCTCGCGCTCCCGCTTCGTTTGGCTGCGGCCAAGTTTCAGGAAAATTGGGGGATTCGGGGGCTTCCGCCGCCGAGCGGGTTTGGGCGGCAGCCCAAGCGCGAAGCGCTCAAAAGGAAGGGCGCGGAGACAAAAGCCTTCGCGCCCTTTCCCTTGTTCAAGCCGGCATCACGCCGCCGCCAGATCCTCGCCCTTCACGGCGCGGTCGAGCAGCGCCACGGATTCGTCCACGCCGTACAGCGCGAAGAACGAGCCCATGCGCGGCCCCTGGTCCTGGCCCAGCAGCACCTGATAGAGGCACTGGAACCACGCCCGCAGCTCGGGGAAGGTCTCGGCGTGGGCCTTGCCGACCTCGTACACCACGTTCTGCAGCGCCTGGGCGTCGGTGCGCGCCTCCGCCGGCACGGCCGCCAGCTTGTCGCGCAGCTCGGTCAGCGCCGTCACCTCGTCCGGGGTCGCCTTGCGGTAGACCTTATGGGGCAGGACGAAGTCGGTGTAGTAGCGGATGGCATAGGTCACCAGCCGGTCCAGCATGGGCGCCGTTTCGGGGCTGGCGTCCGGCGCGTAGCGGGTGATGTAGTGCCACAGCACCGCCGGATCGTCGGAGTGCGCGACACCCGCCAGGTTCAGCAGGATGCCGTAGGACAGGTGCGCCTTCAGTTCCGGCGGCTTCCCCCCGTGAATGTGGTACGCCGGGTTGGTCAGCTGGGTCTTCAGCTCCTGCTCGGGGTACTTCTCGCAGTGGGTCAGGTACTCGTCCACCGCCTTGGGGATGACATCGAAGTACAGGCGCTTGGCCGTCTTGGGCTTCTGGTACATGTACAGCGCCAGCGATTCCTCGGGCGCGTAGCGCAGCCATTCCTCCATGGACAGGCCGTTGCCCTTGGACTTGCTGATCTTCTGGCCGCGATCGTCCAGGAACAGTTCGTAGGTCAGGTTCTGCGGCGGCGTGCCGCCCAGGATGCGGCAGATCTTGGACGACAGCTCGACCGAGGGGATCAGGTCCTTGCCCGACATCTCGTAGTCGACCCCCAGCGCATACCAGCGCATGCCCCAGTCGCACTTCCATTGCAGCTTGCAGCCGCCCTTGTAGATGGACTGGGTGACGCGCTCGCCGTCCTCGTCCTCGAAGGTGATGAGGCCCTCGTCCACGTCGCGGTCCAGGATGGCGACCTGCAGCACCTTGCCGCTCTTGGGGCTGACGGGCAGGAAGGGCGAATAGGTCTGGCGGCGCTCCTCCCCCAGGGTCGGCAGCACCACGTCCATGATGGCGTCGTAGCACTCGTTCACGCGCTTGAGCGCCTGGTCGAAACGGCCCGAGGTGTAGAAGTCGGTGGCCGACTGGAACTCGTACTCGAAGCCGAAGCTGTCGAGGAAGCCGCGCAGGCGGGCGTTGTTGTGGCCGCCGAAGCTGTCGTGCGTGCCGAACGGGTCGGGAATGCGCGTCAGCGGCTTGCCCAGGTGCGCGGCGACAACCTCCTTGTTGGGGATGTTGTCGGGCACCTTGCGCAGGCCGTCCATGTCGTCGGAAAAGGCGAACAGGCGCGTCGGGATCTCGGGCGCCAGCACCTCGAAGGCGCGGCGAACCATGGTGGTGCGCATCACCTCGCCGAAGGTGCCGATGTGCGGCAGGCCCGACGGGCCGTAACCGGTCTCGAACAGCACGTGGCCCTTCTCCGGTTTCTTCCCCTTCAGCCGCTTTTCCAGCAGGGCGCGGGCCTCCTGAAAGGGCCAGGCATTCGAGCTGAGGGCAAGGTCGCGAAGATCGGACATCGTGTGTTGATCCAGTTGGAGTTCGGAAAGTTCACGGCAAAGGGCGCCGGCCCCACGAAAGAGACGGCGCGCCGATGCAAGCTATGGCGCACGCGGGGGCGCGTCAACGCCGAACAGGTCCGCGCGGGCCGCCGCGCCCTGTCCGCGCTGACGGCGGGAACTTTATTGCACGAAAGGCGCAGCTGATACACCATTCGAGCGTTGTCGGGTTGTATGAATCCATCGCATCACACCCACAGGCTGCTCCTCCGGTCCGGAGGGCGGCACATCCACAGAGGGGGAGATACAGGACATGCTCAAGCCTATCCTCACCGCCGCCGCCACGGTCGTCCTGCTGGCCGGCTGTGCCGATACCTGGGACCTGGAAGCCACTCGCGCCATGCCCGCCCAGGGTGACGCCTTCACCGATGCGCTGAAGGATGCGTATCTGGCCCGCGCCGAGTTCGAGCGCAACGAGGGCGACTGGGACGACGTGACCTACTTCAACATGCGCGCCAAGTCCGCCGCCCAGGGTACCGCGCCGGCCGTGCCCGAGCTTTCGGCCCGCGGCGTCTCGGGCGCCGACCTGGTCGCCGGCCGTGCCGCGCTGATGGAGCGCCTGGCAAGCAACGCCCCCGGCAACACGCCCAAGGCCTGCGCCGAATCCCAGGCATGGTTCGAGCACTGGATGGAGCAGGAAGAGGAAGGCCACCAGCCCGACCACATCGAGACGGCCAAGGGTTCCTTTGCCGAGTGGCTGGAACAGTGCGAGCCGGTGGTGCGTGAAGCCGAGGACTTCGCCATCTACTTCCCTCTGGACAGCGCCCGCCTGACCACCGCAGCTCGCGGCGAGGTCGCGCGCGCCGCCGCCACCTACGAGCGCATGGACCAGGCCGTGGTGACCATCATCGGCCACACCGACACCAGCGGCTCCGCCGCCTACAACGAAGACCTGGCCCAGCGCCGCGCCGCGATGGTGACCAGCGCGCTGACCGCCATGGGCGTGCCGTCGGACGCCATCAACCGCGACGCCATGGGCGAGCGCCAGCCGGCCGTCGAAACCGGCGACGGCGTGGAGGAAGTGGAGAACCGCCGCGTGACCATCACGGTCAGCCCCGCCCCCGGCACCTGATCGCCTGCGCACTGCGTTGACGACCAAGCCCCGCCGCCGGATGCTCCTCCGGCGGCGGGGTTTTTCTGTGCGAGGCCGCCCCTCTGGCGTTCCCCTTCCGGTCCTCCTATACTCCGCCGGCCATGACGCCCGATCCCGCCGCCACCGACGCGCCGCCGCCCGCCGGCCAGGGCCAGCCGCGCCTGCATATCCCGCCGAGCCCGGTGCTCGTGGCGGGACTGCGGCGTGCCGTGATGCTCACCCCCGATGGCGAGATCGCGGACCTGACGCTTGCCCAGGCCGCCCAGCGGGCCAAGCGGGAGCGGCCGATCCTGGCGCACGGGCCGGCGGTCGCGACGCGGCTGAAGACCGACCTGTTCCCCTGCTTCGACGTGCTGGAGCTGTTCGCCTTCATCCGCCCGGCCACCTTCTGCCTGCCCACCGTGCGCGGACTGGCCGAGGCGGTCGGGCTGGAGCGGCCCGAAAGCCTGGAGGCCGAGGCCGCAGCGCTGATCGAGGTCATCCGCCGGCTGCTGCGCGAGGTCGCCACCGCCCACCCGCGCGAGCAGGGGGCGCTGCGCGACCTGTCGTGGGGCATGGGGCAGTCGGGAAGTTGGGGCTGGTCGGCGAGCGTCCTGGCGGCCCTAGGCGTCCACGGCGATGCCCCTCACCGCGCCAACGTCGCCGCCGGCCTGCGGGTGTGGGAGCGCCTGCCCGAAACCTCCGAACACGCGCCGGAACCACCGTCTGGCAACAAGCCCATCACGCCCGAACAGGCCCGCGCCCGCCTGGCCGCGCTGAAGGGTTCGGCCGCCGAGGACCGCCCGCAGCAGGCCGATTACACCGAGGCCGCGACCGACGCCTTCCAGCCCCGCGACGCCGAAAATGCTCCCCGCGTGGTGCTGGCCGAGGCCGGCACGGGCGTGGGCAAGACGCTCGGCTACATCGCCCCGGCCAGCGTCTGGGCGGAGGAGAACGAGGGGGCAGTGTGGATCGCCACCTACACCCGCAACCTGCAACGCCAGCTGGACGCCGAGCTGGACCGTCTGCACCCCGACCGGGCGGAGAAGTCCGTCAAGGTCGTCGTGCGCAAGGGGCGGGAGAATTACCTGTGCCTCCTGAACCTTGAGGAATCCATCACCGGCGCCACCATGCAGCGCAACCCTCGCGGGGCCGTTGCGCTGGGACTCATGGCGCGCTGGGCGCTGGCGACGCGCGACGGCGACATGGTGGGCGGCGATTTCCCCGGCTGGCTGGTGGACATCCTGGGCCGCAACCAGACCCTCGGGCTGGCCGACCGGCGCGGGGAGTGCGTGTTCTCCGCCTGCGCCCACTACGACAAGTGCTTCATCGAGCGCGCGGTGCGGCGGGCGCGGCGGGCGCGGATCGTCGTCGCCAACCACGCGCTGGTCATGGTGCAGGCGGCGCTCGGTGGGCTGGACGAGCGCCTGATGCCCACCCGCTATGTGTTCGACGAGGGCCACCACGTCTTCGACGCCGCCGACAGCGCGTTTTCCGCCCACCTGACGGGCATGGAAACCGCCGAACTGCGCCGCTGGCTGCTGGGGGCGGAGGGCGACACCACCCGGTCCCGCGCGCGTGGCCTGAAGCGCCGGGCGGAGGATCTGGTGGCCGACGTGGAGGAGGCGGCGGAGGCGCTGACGGAAGCCCTGCACGCCGCCCGCGTTCTGCCGGGCCCGTCGTGGGGGATGCGGATCGCGGAAGGCTCGCCCCACGGCCAGGCGGAAAAGTTCCTGGCGCTGGTGCGCGACCAGGTTTACGCCCGCGTGCCCGACTCGCGCACCCCCTACAGCCTGGAGACCGAGGCCACCGCGCCCATTCCCGGCCTGCTGGAGGCGGCGGTGGCGCTGGCCGAACGGCTGGAGCGGGTGGAGAAGCCGCTCAAGGCGCTCGCCAAGGCCCTGGAAAACCGCCTGGATGACGAGGCGGCGGACCTGGACGCCGCCCAGCGCCTGCGCATGGAAAGCCTTATCAAGAGCCTGGAGCGCCGCGCCATCATGCCGCTGACGGCCTGGCGCAACATGCTCGGGTCGTTGACGGAGGACACGCCCGAGCAGTTCGTGGACTGGTTCGCGGTGGAACGCATCGACGGCCGCGACGTCGATGTCGGGATGCACCGCCACTGGATCGACCCGACGGTGCCCTTCGCCAAGGCCGTCATCGAGCCCGCCCACGGCGCCCTCATCACCTCGGCCACCCTGCGCGACGGATCGGGCGACGCCGAGGCCGACTGGGCGGCGGCGGAGCGGCGCACCGGGGCGGCGCACCTGGCGGTGCCGGCGGCGCGGGCGGCGGTGCCGTCGCCCTTCGACTACGCGGCGCGGACGCGGGTGCTGGTGGTGACGGACGTGCGCAAGGACGACATGATGCGCGTCGCCAGCGCGTACCGGGAACTGTTTCTGGCGGCCAACGGCGGCGCGCTGGGCCTGTTCACCGCCATTTCCCGCCTGCGTGCGGTTCACGAGCGCATCGCCCAGGCCATGGACGAGGCGAGCATCCCGCTGCACGCCCAGCACGTCGACGGTATGGACCCGGCAACGCTGGTGGAGATTTTCCGGGGCGAGGAAAACGCCTGCCTTCTGGGCACCGACGCCATGCGCGACGGCGTGGACGTACCGGGCCGATCTTTGCGGCTGCTGGTGTTCGACCGCGTCCCCTGGCCACGGCCGGACATCCTCCACCGCGCCCGCAAGGCCCACTTCGGCGGCCGGTCCTACGACGACATGATCGCCCGCCTGCGCCTGAAACAGGCCTTTGGACGCCTGGTGCGGCGGGGCGACGATGCGGGCGTGTTCGTCCTGCTGGACCCCATGATGCCGTCCCGGCTGCTCGGCGCCTTCCCCGACGGCGTGGAGGTCCGCCGCGTCGGGCTGGCCGAGGCGGTGAAGGAGGTGCGCGGCTTTTTGCGGTGAGGGCCTGCCTGCCCAAAAAAGCCCATCTTCCTGCCCGAGCCTTGTTGAGCATCACGCCGACTTTGCTTGACGGTATCCCCGATCCGCCGCGTACACTCGGGCATGATCCGGGGACGACACCGGGACGATCACAGGAGACTCTTTCAGAATGACGCCCGACACCAGCATGCTCAGCCACCACGACGCCCTCGTCTACACCATGGTGATGACGGCCGCCGCCGACGGTGACCTCAACGACGACGAGCTGCGCACCATGGGCAACATCGTCCAGTCCCTGCCCATCTTCCAGGACTTCGACCCGCAGCACATCACCGCCGTCGCCGAAGACGCCGGGCGCCTGCTGTCCAAGGCCAACGGGCTGGAAGAGGCCATCTCGCTGGTGGACGACGTGCTGCCCGACAAGCTGCACGACACCGCCTATGCGCTGGCCGTCGACGTCGCCATCTCCGACGGGCAGTTGGCGCAGGAGGAACTGCGGATCCTTGAGCTGATCCGCCACAAGCTGAACGTCGACCGGCTGGTCGCCGCCGCCATCGAGCGCGGATCGGTCGTCCGCCACCGCAAGCTCTGACGCCGCCATGGCCGAGGGCAGCCTGCAAGGTCGCCGGGTCGGCCTGATCGGGCTCGGCCTCATGGGGCGTCCCATGACCGACAACCTGAAGGCCGCCGGCGCGGACATGCACGTCTGGACCCGCGATGCCGCCAAGCGCGCGACGGCCGCGGCAAAGGGGTTCACGGCTGCCGGGACGCCGCGCGACCTGGTGCGGGCGGTGGACACCGTCATCATCATGGTTGCCGACACCCCCGCCGTCGCCGCCGTTCTGGACGGGCCCGACGGCGTGGTGGCCGGACTGTCCGACGGCGTGCTCGTCATCGACATGGGCACCACCGCGCCGACCGCCACCAAGGAGTTCGCCGCCCGTGTGGACGCGGCTGGCGCCCTGTGGCTCGACGCGCCCGTGTCCGGCGGCGAAGTGGGGGCGCGCGAGGCCAGCCTCACCATCATGGCCGGCGGCTCCGACGCCGCCTTCGCGCGTGCCGAGCCGATCCTGCGGGCGCTCGGCCGCAATGTCACCCACATGGGCGGCCCCGGCGCGGGCCAGGTCACCAAGGCCGCCAATCAGGTGATCGTCGGCCTGACCATCGGTGCCGTGGCCGAAGCCTTCACCCTGGCAAAGCACGCCGGCGTCGATCCGGCGACGCTGCGGGAAGCCCTGCTGGGCGGGTTCGCCGCCTCGCGCGTTCTGGACCTGCACGGCCGGCGCATGGTGGAGAACGCCTTTACGCCCGGCGGCAAGGCCGCGACCCAGCGCAAGGACATGGCCCAGGCGCTGGATCTGGCGGACAGCCTGGGCGTCGAGATGCCGGCGACGGCACTCAACAAGTCCCTCTACGACGTCCTCTGCGACGACCGCGGCGAGGGCGACCTGGACCACGCGGCGCTGATCCGCGTCTTAGACCCCGACACCGCCCCCAACCCTGACAAGACCGCATGACCGACACAGCCACCGACACCCCCGTCCCGCCCGGCAGGCTGCGCGAAGTGGTGACGCACCTTGAGATGCTCGCCCGCCCCACCGGACTGGACGCCGCCGAGCCGCCGCCCGAGCCGGGCGTCCGGCTGGAGCGCGTGACGCGGCCGGCGGTGGCCTTCTACCGCTTCCTCTACAACACCATCGGCGAGCCCTGGCTGTGGCAGGACCGCCGGCGCCTGTCGGACGACGCGCTGGCCGCGAAAATCCAGGCGGAGGGCGTGCAGGTCCATGTCCTCTACGCCGACGGCCAGCCGGCCGGCTACGTGGAACTGGACATGCGCGAGCCGGGCGATGTGGAACTGGTGTTCTGCGGCCTCATGCCCTGGGCCATCGGGCGCGGGCTGGGGCCTTGGATGCTCCGCCGCGCCACGGCGCTGGCCTGGGACGCCCCCGGAACGCGCCGGTTCTGGGTGCACACCTGCAGCTTCGATCATCCCTCGGCGCTGAAGATGTACAAGGCCGCCGGCTTCGTGCCCTTCGACGAGGAGGTCAACATCGTGCCCGATCCGCGTGCCGACGGCCTGATTCCGAAGGATGCCGCACCGCATGTGCCGATGACGGTTTGAGGGGCGGGGGTTTTCCCGCAGCGGTTCAGCCCCCACGTGATTGGAAACAACCAACACATACAACCGACACACGGGGGACCTTTCGCATGACGTCGCTGGTGCTCGCCTGCCTGCTGTTCCTGCTGCCGCACCTTGTCATCACGCCCACCGCCGCCCGCCCCGCCCTCATGAACGCGATGGGGGAGCGGATCTACCTGGTCCTCTATTCCGCGCTGTCGCTGGGCGCGCTGGTTTGGATGAGCATAGCCTACGGCGATGCCCCCTACGTCCACGTATGGACACCGCCGCCGGGCCTGCCGCACCTGAGCCTGATCCTGGTGCCCATCGCCTTCGTGCTGATGGTGCTGGCCGTCGCCACGCCGAACCCGACATCGGTCGGCGCCCGGAAGGTCCTGGAAAAGGGCGAGGCGCGCGGCATCTTCGGCATCACCCGCCATCCGCTGATGTGGGCCTTCATCCTTTGGGCCGTCGCGCACCTGCTGGCCAACGGGGACCTGGCGTCCATCCTGCTGTTCGGCACCATCTTCATCACCGCCGCCGTCGGCATGGTGCTGCAGGACAAGCGCAAGTCCCGCGAGGCGCCGGAAGGCTTCGGCCGGCTGAAGGCGCACAGCTCCATCATCCCCTTCGCCGCCCTGGTGAGCGGCCGCGCGAAACCGGCGCTGGGCTGGGCCGACGCGGCCAAGGCCGCCGCCGGGCTGGTGCTGTTCGCCGTGCTGCTGATGAGCCACCGGTGGCTGTTCGGCGTCTCGCCGCTGCCCATGTGACCGACCGGGCGGGTTCGGGCGGCGCCCAGGCGCCGGCGGGCGCCGTCAGGCGCCGGCGCGCACGTCGTGCCCCGCCTCCCGCAGCACCCCGGCGGCCTTGGGGGCCTGTTCCTCCTTCACGAGGATCCAGTCGGTGTCGTAGGTGGACAGCACGAACACGCCCACCCCCGCCTCCGCCAGCGGTGCGGTCAGGGTGGAGACGACGCCGGTCACGTCGAAGGCGAACGGCCCGTGCAGCTTGAATACCCGCCACGGACCGTCCACCCGCAGGCCCGGCCGCGAGCCGTTGGCCGGCGCGGCGTCATGGCCGCAGACGATGGACAGTTCGTCGCCCGTGCGGGTGACGCTCTGGAACGGCCCGCGCCACGCCCAGTCGGGCACCGCCGCGTTCGCCGGCAGGCGGCAGACGGCCAGCGCCTCGGGCATCAGGGTCAGGGTGAAGGTGTCCACGGGTCAAGGTCCTCTTGCCAAGTGGTGTCCACGCCTGCCCGATGCCCTTGCGTCGGGATCGTCCGTCCAATCACGGTCGTTCGAGGACAGCCCAGGCCCCGTGCGGGCCAGACCGCTTGGAACGCCGGACGAAGTAGGCGTGATCCGGCTTGATGATATACGTGTGCGTCGTATCGTTGCCGTAGCGGCTATGGATGACATTGTTCATGCGAATCGACGCGAACTCCCGGAACCACCGTTTCCGGTAATGCTGGGCAACATCCGCCGATGTCTCGTCCACTGCGTCAAACCGGACGCCCGTATGCCCATAGGCCGGCGAAATGTAATCGCCCATCCACTTCTCGCCGACAAATGCCGCCACGTTCAGCGGTTCAGCATCCACGGGATAGATATTCTTGTCCACCGCACCGCCCGTTACGAGCATGTAGTGCGTGAAGTCGGGAATCTCCGGCCGCTGGTAGGCGTAGACCTCGCCGCACGTCCGGGCCAGGTCGGCGAAATGGTAGCAGAGCTGGTTGCCCTCGATCTCGACCCGGCCGGTCCCGACGTGCGTTTCGCCTTTCGTGCTGCCGCCAGTGCGGTACGTCACCGTCGCCGTCCCGTCGTTCCGAAGCTCGGCGAAGTGACCGCTGCCGAACTGCGGCGCGAACAAGTAACGGCTGCCGGGCGAGAACGCCGCCTCAAGGTCCTGGGCCGAGAGCAGGCGTCCCCCTTCCCGCTCCACCATGGCGACCGGGAAGGTCTGCTTTTCAGACGTCGTCTGGCAGGCCGACAGGCCGAGTGCCGTCGCAGCGGCCGCAAGTACAATCCAAATCCTACGCACGAGTAAATTCCCCCACTTTATTTGCGGACATGCGGAGACTACCTCACGGGAGCACCCTCAACAAGCGCACCGCACCCCATCTGCGTCACCTATTGGAGGAAGTTCAGTGGGACGCACCACCCAGCGCGCTCAAGGCCGCGACGCCGATGAAGGTCAGCGCGATGCCGCCCCACTGGGTGCGGCCGATGGGCTCGCGCAGGATGACGTGGGCGAGCAGGATGGTCACCACGCCGACGGCCGAACTGACCACCGTCGCCACCTCCGCCGCCACGCCGCTGGTCACCGACAGCAGCGCCAGGTAGCCCGCCGCGTCCAGCGCGCCCTGGAGGATCAGCACCGGCGTCCAGCGGCCCGGATTGGCGATGCCCCGGCCGCTGAGAACCAGCAGCGCCAACAGCACGACGGTGGACGCGATGCGCGCCACCCACAGCGCCGTGATCTGCCCCAGGCCGTCCACCGCCGGCTGGGCGAACTTGAGCGCGAGCGCGAAGCACAGGCCGCTCGCCAGGCCGATGAGGATGAGCGAGCCCCGCCGGGGCGCGGCGGGCTCGGCATCGTCCTGCACCTCCTCCGGCCCTTCGTCGGCGTTGCCGTGCGGATCGACGGCGGAGACGACCCAGACGCCGAACAGCGTCAGCGCCATGGCCGCCCAGGCGAGCCCGTCCGGCCGTACCCCCTGGAAGACGACGCCGATCACCAGTGCCCAGACGGGATAGGTCGACGCCAGCGTCACCGCCAGCGCGACCGTGCCCAGCCGCAAACCCTGGTAGAGCAGCGTCAGCGCCGCCGCCGTGGCCAGGCCGGATGCCGCCGAGAGGACGATGACCAGCCAGCCGCCGGTCATGGGCGCGCCGATCCACAGCCAGGCGCCGGTCATCAGCGTCATCGACACCGCCGACGCGCCCAGGGCCGACATCATGGCGCCCAGCGCACGGCTGGTGAAGCGGGCGGAGAAGTCCGCAGTTCCCCACGACAGGGCCGTCAGCAGGCCCAGAAGTGCCGCCACCGGATCAGGCCCCGGCGACGGTGGCGATCAGGCGCTCCACGTCCTCGTCCCGCGTGTTGAAGGCGCAGACCATGCGCACCGCATCCGGCCCCAGGTCGGGCCAGGGAATGATAAGGAAGCCGCCCGCCTTCACCCGATCCCGCGCCTCCGCCGGCATGTGGACGAAGATTTCGTTGGCCTGGACGGGATGGGCCAGCCGCACGCCGGCGGCCGTCAGCCCTTCGGCGAGGCGGGCGGCGCAGGCGTTGGCGTGGCGGGCGTTGGCGATCCACAGGTCGCCCTCCAGATAGGCCTCCAGCTGGGCGGAGACGAAGCGCATCTTGCTGACCAGGTGGCCGGCGCGCTTGCGGCGGTATTCGAAGCCGTCAGCCAGTTCGGGCTTGAAGAAAACCACCGCTTCCGCCGCCCAGCAGCCGTTCTTGGTGGCGCCGAAGGACAGCATGTCCACGCCCTGCTTCCACGTCGCCTCCGCCGGGGAGCAGCCGAGCGAGACCAGCGCGTTGGCGAACCGCGCGCCGTCCATGTGCACCGCGAGGCCCGCCCCGTGGGCGGCGTCGGCGATGGCGGACACCTCAGCCGGCGTGTAGACCGTGCCGGCCTCCGTCGCCTGGGTGAGCGTCACGGCAGAGGGCCGCACCCGGTGGACGTCGCGCGCCGCGGCCAGGGCCAGGGGCGCGGCCATGGCCTCGGGCGTCAGCTTGGCATCCGCGCCCGGCAGCGCGATCAGCTTGGCGCCGGCGGTGAACATTTCCGGCGCGCCGCACTCGTCGACGTTGACATGGGCGTCCTGGTGGCAGAGAACCGCGCCCCACGGCGGCGTCACGCAGGCCAGGGCCAGGGAATTGGCGGCGGTGCCGGTGGCGACGGGGAAGGCGCGCAGGTCCGGCGCCTCGAACACGTCGCGCAGGCGCGTCTCCACCCGCGCGGTCCAGTCATCGCCGCCATAGGGGATGGCGGGGCCGTCGGCCGCCTTCGCCAGGGCCTCCATGACCTTGGGATGCGCGCCGGTGACGTTGTCGCTGCCGAAATTGCTCACCTGGGTTCTCCGGTAAAGGAATGGTTGCGAAAAGCGCCGTAAAATCTTGACACTCCTTCGCCGCAGGCTGGAAACTATGCGGCCTCGGCATGCCAGACAACCCGTTTCGCCAACAAAGGGACTCGACATCTCCGTGAGCCAAGCCGACAACGCACCGCCGGCGCCGCAGACCGCCGCGCCGACTTTGGAAGTGGTCGACATTCACAAACGGTTCGGCGGGCTGGAAGTGCTGAAGGGCATCTCGCTGGAGGCCCGCGACGGCGACGTGATCTCCATCATCGGGTCCTCGGGCTCGGGCAAGAGCACCTTCCTGCGCTGCATCAACTTCCTGGAAACGCCCGATACCGGCCTTGTCCGCATCGGCGGCGAGGAAGTGCGCGTGCGGCCGGGACGCGGCGGCAAGCCGGGCATCGCCAGCCACAAGCAGCTGGAGCGCCTGCGCACCCGTGTCGGCATGGTGTTCCAGAGCTTCAACCTGTGGCCCCACCTGACGATCCTTGAGAACGTCATGGAGGCGCCGGTCCACGTCCTCGGCCAGAACAAGGCCGAGGTGCGCGACCGCGCCATGGCGCTTCTGGACAAGGTGGGCATCGCGGCGAAACGCGACCACTACCCCAACCACCTGTCGGGCGGCCAGCAGCAGCGGGCCGCCATCGCGCGCGCGCTGTGCATGGAGCCGCAGGTGATCCTGTTCGACGAGCCGACCAGCGCGCTCGACCCCGAACTGGTGGTGGAGGTGCTGGGCGTCATCCGCAAGCTGGCCGACGAGGGCCGCACCATGCTGATCGTCACGCACGAGATGGCCTTCGCCCGCGACGTTTCCAGCCAGATCATGTTTCTCCACGAGGGCCGGGTCGAGGAACAGGGGCCGCCGTCCAAGCTGTTCAAGGACCCCTCGTCGGAGCGGTTGCGCCAGTTCCTGGCCAACCACCTTCACTAGCCGCCGATCAACCCAAAGCAAGACACGCCGGCCATCGAACCGCCGGCTCTGCCATCAGGGAGCGCATCGCATGACCATCAAGAAGACCCTTGCCGCCGCCGCCACGGCCGTGGTGCTGGCCGCCTCGGCCACCGCCGCGCAGGCGCAGGACACCATCCGCATCGCGACCGAGGGCGCCTTCCCTCCGTTCAACACCATCGATGAATCCGGCCAGCTCCAGGGCTTCGACGTCGACATCGCCAACGCGCTGTGCAAGGAAATGGAAGCCGACTGCGAGATCGTCGCCCAGGACTGGGACGGCATCATCCCCGGCCTGCTGGCCAAGAAGTACGATGCCATCATCGCGTCGATGTCCATCACGCCGGAGCGCCAGAAGGCGGTGGACTTCACCGACCCGTACTATTCCAACAAGCTGCAGTTCGTCGCGCCCAAGGGCCAGGAGATCGACACCTCTCCGGAAGCGCTGGAGGGCAAGACCATCGGCGCCCAGCGCGCCACCATTTCCGGCCAATGGCTGGAAGAGAACGTGCCGGGTGCCGACATCAAGCTGTACGGCACTCAGGAAGAGGCCTTCCTCGACCTCGCCTCGGGCCGCCTGGACGCGGTCCTGAACGACGTCTACGTCACCTATGACTGGCTGCAGACCGAGGAAGGCGGCACGTTCGAGTTCAAGGGCGAGCCCGTCTACGACGAGGACAAGATCGGCATCGCCGTGCGCAAGGGCGACGACGAGTTGCTGAACCGCCTGAACGAGGCGCTGGCCGCCATTATCGAGGACGGCACCTACGCCGACATCAACGAGAAGTACTTCCCGTTCAGCATCTACTAAGCTGAGCGATCCGGGCGCCCCGCCGGCCGACCGCCGGGCGGGGCGCCCGTTGCTTTTTTGCCGGGGCGAGCGTGACACCTGTGCGGTCGTCGCCCGGCAGCGGCGGCGACGTCGATCGCCGCCGGATACGAGGGGAGTCGGGGGCCGATGTTGCAGGGCTTCTTGCCGCAGTTGCTGAGCGGCCTTTGGGTGACCGTCCAGTTGGCGCTGGCCGCCGTCTGCGTCGGGCTGGTGATGGGCATCCTGGGTGCGGCCATGAAGCTGTCGCCGATTGCGCCGGTGCGCTGGATCGCCGAGGTCTACACGGCCATCTTCCGCGGCCTGCCGGAACTGCTGACCGTGCTGCTGGTCTACTTCGGCGGCACCGTGCTGCTGACCGCCATCGTGGGCGACTACGTGGAGGTTTCGGCCTTCGGGGCGGGCGTCGCCGCGCTCGGCATCACCTTCGGCGCCTACGCGACCGAGGTCTTCCGGGGGGCGATCATCGCCATCCCCAAGGGCCAGATCGAGGCCGCCCACGCCTACGGCATGAGCAAGCTGCTCACCTTCCGCCGCGTCGTGCTGCCGCAGGTCTGGCGCATCGCCCTGCCCGGCCTCGGCAACCTGTTCCTGGTGCTGATGAAGGACACCGCACTGGTGTCCGTGGTCGGGCTGGAGGACCTGATGCGCGAGGCCGACATCGCATCCCGCTACACCAAGGAACCCTTCACCTTCTACATGGCGGCGGCCGTCATGTATCTGGGCCTGACGGTGGTCAGCATGGCCGTGCTGCACCGCCTGGAAAAACGCGCCAACCGCGGCCAGCGCCGCGCGGCCTCGTGATCGGGACGGAGGACTGAGCCATGAACATGGAAACCTTCTTCTCCGTCTTTCCCGGGTTGATGGAAGGCGCCTGGCTGACGGTGCAGCTTGTGGGCATCGCGGTGCTGATCGGCTTCGCCATCGCGCTGCCCGTGGCGCTGCTGCGGGTCTCGGAGAACCCCCTGGTGCGTGCGGGGCCTTACGCCTACATCTTCTTCTTCCGCGGCACGCCGCTGCTGGTGCAGATTTTCCTCGTGTATTACGGCCTGTCGCAGTTCGAGGCCGTGCGCGACAGCTTCCTCTGGCCGGTGCTGCGGGAAGCCTACTGGTGCGCCATCATCGCCTTTTCGCTGAACACGGCGGCCTATTCGGCGGAAATCCTGCGCGGGGCCATCCAGGCCGTGCCCTGGGGCGAAGTCGAGGCCGCCCGTGCCGTCGGCATGAGCCGGGCGCTGACCTACCGCCGCATCATCCTGCCGCGCGCCTTTCGCATCTGCCTGCCGGCCTACGGCAACGAGGTGATCCTGATGGTGAAGTCCAGCGCGCTGGCGTCCACCATCACGCTGCTGGACCTGACAGGCATGGCCCGCAAGATCATCGCTGTGAACTATCAGCCGGTGGAAACCTTCGCGGCGGCGGGCGTCATCTATCTGGTGATGATCTTCCTGTTCGCCACCTTCCTGCGCTGGCTGGAAAAGCGCCTGCACGCGAACCTGAGCCCCCCGCCGGGGATGCCGAACTAGCAGCCGGCCGGCTCCGCATCGCCGGCGCGGGCGGGCGGCTCAGTTTCCCGCGATCAGGCCGGCCACCACCGCGACGAGGTGCTGCGGCTGGGCCGGCTTCTCGATCCTGGGGACGTCGGCCAGTTCCGGCGGGACGTCGATGGTTTCCGAGTACCCCGTCGCGAACACGAACGGAATGCCCCGGTCCCGCAGCAGCCGGGCGGCCGGCCACACGAGGTCGCCGCTCAGGTTGATGTCGAGCACCGCCGCATCCAGGTCCTCCGCCTCGGCAGCGCGCAGGGCGCGATCCAGCGTGGACGCCGGGCCGGCCACGGAACAGCCGACGGAGACAAGAGCCTCAGCCATCTCCTCGGCGACGAGGTGCTGGTCCTCGACCAGGAGGACCCGCCTGCCGCTCAGCGTCGCGGCCTCCCCGGCGGACGGTGCGATGGCGCGGCGGGGGTCGGAGGTGCTGCGCTTTTCAACAACCTCCAGCGCCCGCAGCGGCAGATCGAACACCGCACGCAGGCCACCCGCCGCGAAGTCGAGCGTCACCGTGCCGTCCAGCTCGAACGTCAGCGTCCGCTCGATCAGGCGGGACCCGAAGCCCTTGCGGCGCGGCGGGCCGGGAAGCGCCGGGCCGCCCTGCTCCGCCCAGACGAAGACCAGCCGGCGGTCGTCGGCGGCCCCCTCGAACCGCCAGTCCACTGCGACGCTGCCCTCGGCCACCGAGAGCGCCCCGTATTTCACCGCGTTCGTCACCAGCTCGTGCAGCGCAAGGGCGAGCGTCTGCGCGGCTTTCGGCGTCACCCGCAGGTCCGGCCCGCCCGCCCGGATGCGCGATGCACCGCCATCGCGGTAAGGCGCCAGGGCGTTGTCGACCAGATCGCGGAACCGCGCGCCTTCCCACCGGCTGGCGGCCAGCAGGGTATGGGACTCCGCCAGGGCCGAAATACGGCCGATCAGCCGGTCTGCCGCATCCGACCCGCCGAGGTCCGCCCCGCGCAGGCTCTGCCGGACGATCGACTGCACGACGGCAAGGACGTTCTTCACGCGGTGGTCCAGCTCGGCCATCAGCATGGCCTGGTGCTGCTCACTGCGCTTGCGTTCGGTGATGTCGATCACGAATTCGGCCGCCGTGCCGTCCTCGAGCATCTTGCTCGCACACAGGGTCCAGACGACGGAGCCGTCCTTGCGCGTGTACTCCTTCTCGAACGGGCCGGCCGCGCCGTGGGCCTTCAGGTCGGCGACCGTCTGCGCGTCCCGCCAGTGCCAGTGGGGCGGTGTCAGGCTTTCGTACCGGATCAGGCCGGCCTGCAGTTCGGCGCGACTGTAACCGATGAGCGACAGGAAGGTGTCGTTCGCATCGTGGATGCCGCCGACAAGGTCGAAGAACACGATGCCGACGGTCTCGATCTCCAGCACCTTCCGCAGCCGGCCCTCGCTCGCGCGCAAGGCCGCCTCGGCGCGGACGCGGTCCATCGCCACGCTCACCCGCTCGGCGACTTCCTCGGAAAGGTCGATGTCGGCGGCCGGCCAGTGCCGGGGCGCGGCGGCGTGCACGGCGAGGACCGCCACCAACCGGCCATGCCGGACGTGCGGGATGTAAAGGATGGCGCGAATGCCGGCATGGACGAAGGTCTTCGCCGCATGGGGTGTGGCCGTGCGCGGGTCGTCCATCACGTCGTTGATGGCAATGCTGCGTCCTGCCTCGAGGTCAGCGATGAAGTCCGGGCCGAAATCCTTCAGCCGGTGGCGGCCGTCGTCCCGGTGGGGCGCGATCGCGGCGTACCCGCCGGACGGATCGACTTCGGCGAAGGCCGCCTGCTCGGCCCCAAGGTGCCGGGCGAGCAGCGCCGCCGCGTCGCGGGCAAGGTCCGACGGATCGCCAGGCATCCGCAGACGCTCGGTCAGGTCCGCCCGGAGGCGCGCCCGCCGTTGCTCAAGCACCTGCTCGGTGGTCTCCAGACAGGGGCAGAAGAAGCCCAGCACGGCGCCGTCCTCGTCGCACACCGGCGTGTAGGAGAACGAGAAGTGGGCTTCCTCGGGATAGCCCCGGCGCACCATGACAAGCTGAATGTCGTCCATGTGCAGGGCTTCGCCGGCGTAGGCGCGCGCAACGATGGGCTTGAGGTCGCTGTCCCATATTTCGTGCCAGATTTCATTGAAAGGCTGGCCGAGCGCCGGATGCTTGGCGGCAAGAATTTCGCCGTAGGCGTCGTTGTAGAGGGTCGTCCGCTCAGGCCCCCAGACCAGGAACATGGGCTGACTGGAGGCCAGCATCAAGGCCGTCAGCGTCTGCAGGACCTGGGGCCAATCCTCGGGCGGACCGAGCTGCGTCGCGGCCCAGTCATAAGCGCGGATACGGGCGCCCATTTCCCCGCCGTCCGCCAGGAACGGTAGTGCCGTCTCCGTTTCGCGCAAATCACTCGCCTTTCTTGGTGCCAGCCTTGCACTATAGTCACCATAGTCACTATGGGCACCGCAGACCATCTACGCGATCCGGTTCGGCGGGGTTCCGACCGAAGCAGGGATGGCGCTCAAGCGTCCTCGAACCCGGTCAGCACGTTCACGGCATTGACGCCCAGGTCGTCCACCGCGTACCCGCCCTCCAGCACGAACACGGTCGGCACCTTCAGCGCCGCCAGACGCGCGCCCACCAGGGGATAGCGGTCCGACGACAGGGTGAACTTGCTGATGGGGTCCTGCTCGAAGGTATCCAGCCCCAGTGACACCACCAGCACATCCGGCCGGTAGCCCTGGATGCGGCGGCAGGCGTCCTCCAGCGCCGCCGACCAGCGTTCCCAGTCGGTGCCCCAGGGCAGCGGGAAGTTGTGGTTGAAGCCCTCGCCGGCGCCAGAGCCGGTCTCGTCCGCATGACCCAGGAAGTAGGGGTATTCCACCTCCGGGTCCGCGTGCAGCGACAGGAACTGAACGTCGGCCCGGTCGTAGAAGATGGACTGCGTGCCGTTGCCGTGGTGATAGTCCACGTCCAGCAGGCTCACCCGCTGCGCCCCGTTGTCGCGCAGGGCCTGCGCCGCGATGGCGGCGTTGTTCAGGAAACAATAGCCGCCGTAGTAGTCGATGCTGGCGTGATGCCCCGGCGGACGGCAGGCGGCGAAGGCGGACTTCAGCCCGCCGGCCACCTGCTCGGCGGCGGTCAGGGCGCAGTTGGCCGAAGCCGTGGCGGCCTTCCAGGTGCCGGCGGTCAAGGGCGTGCCGGCATCCATGGCGTAGTAGGCGATGCGGCCGTCGATGTCCTTGGGGATGCGGTCGTCGCGCATGCCGCGCTTGCCGAAAGTGAAGGGGATGGCGTCCCAGTCGCGGCCCTGCGCCGTCCACAGGTCCCAGCACTCGGCCAGGAAGTCCACGAAGCCGGCGTCGTGGACGCGCTTCAAGGGCACCACGCCGAAGTCCCGCGGCGCGACGATCTCGCCCAGGTCGACGGCCTTCAGGCGGTCGAGCACGATGTCGGTGCGGCTGGGGTTCTCGAAGCAGGGGACGAGTTGCCCCTCGTTCAGCTCCGCCCGGCCATGGTGCAGGCGGCAGTCCTCGGAATAGACGGTGAGCATCGGCGACCCTCAGGCTTCGGAAACAAGCCTTTAGTCCCAGCACGCCCCGCCCCGCCTGTCAAGAAAGAGGCCCCGCCGAAGCCGGCGGGGCCGAGTCTCATGATGAGGGAGTGGAAGTTGGAGACCGACAAGGGGGACGCAAGTTTGTCTGTCTCCAACCATCCTTACGCAGGCGCCGCCGCAACCGGATCACCGTTTTCATGCGATGAGAAAACTTGACAAGAGGGCTTCCGAAGCCGTGCCATGAGCCCTACACTTCGGAGAAAACGGGGGTGCCTGCGGCGTCCCATGTTCAACATTCTCAGCACGCGCCAAAACTCGGCGCCGGGGAGGACAGCGGATGAGCTTCGACGTGGGCGCCAGGCTCAAGGCCTTGCGCGCGCTCTACGGCCTGAGCCAGCGGGAACTGGCGAAACGCGCCGGCGTGACCAACTCCACCATCTCGCTGATCGAGCAGAACCGCGTCAGCCCCTCGGTCGCCAGCCTGAAGAAGGTGCTGGACGGCCTGCCCATTCAGCTGGCCGAGTTCTTCACCATGGACCTGGGGCAGGAAAACAAGACCTTCTACGGTGCCGACGAGTTCGCCGCCTTCAGTTTCGGCGACACCATCGATTTCCGCATGGTCGGCGGCAGCTATGCCGACCGCAAGCTGCACATGATGCAGGAAACCTATCACCCCGGCGGCGACACCGGCGAGCCCCTGCTGTCCTACGACGGCGAGGAAGCCGGCATCGTCATCTCAGGCACCATCGAGCTGACCGTGGGGGCGGAAAGCCGGCAATTGTCGGCCGGCGAGGGCTACTACTTCTCCACCGCCGAGCCGCACCGCTTCCGCAACACGACCGATAAGCCGTGCGTGCTGATTTCCGCAAGCACCACCACCACCTTCCACAAGGGCCAGGCGGCCTCCGGCCAGCCCCTCGACACGGCCGAGGCCCCGCCCGCCATGACCAACCAGGGAGACGCAACGCCATGAGCAAGCTGCTGAGCCACGACGACTACCAGAAGCTCGCCGCCGATTTCCGGCCGCGCACGCAGCTGTTCATCGACGGCAGGTTCGTCGACGCGGAATCGGGCAAGACCTTCGACGACGTCAGCCCGCGCGACGGCAAGGTCATCGCGCAGGTGGCCGAGGGCGACGCGGCCGACATCGACGCCGCCGTAAAGGCCGCCCGTCGCGCCTTCGAGAAGGGCTCCTGGGCGAACATGGCGCCGGCCAAGCGCAAGCGCGTGCTGCTGGCGTTCGCCGAAAAGCTGCGCGAGCACCGCAACGAACTGGCGCTGCTGGAAAGCCTGGACATGGGCAAGCCCATCCGCGATGCGTTCTCCGTCGACGTCATGTCGTCGGCCAACTGCATCCAGTGGCACGCGGAAGCCATCGACAAGGTCTATGACGAGGTCGCGCCCAGCGGCCCCGACGCCCTCGGCCTGATCACGCGCGAGCCGATCGGCGTGGTCGGCGCGGTGGTGCCGTGGAACTTCCCCATGATGATGGCCGCCTGGAAGCTCGGCCCGGCGCTCGCGACCGGCAACTCGGTCATCGTCAAGCCGGCCGAGCAGTCGCCGCTGTCCATGCTGCGCGTCGCCGAACTGGCCGTGGAGGCCGGCCTGCCCGAGGGCGTCCTGAACGTGGTGCCGGGCTTCGGCCCGACCGCCGGCAAGGCGCTGGGCCTGCACCCGGACGTGGACTGCATCGCGTTTACCGGCTCCGGCGAGGTGGGCAAACTGTTCCTCCAGTACTCCGGCCAGTCCAACATGAAGCGCGTGTGGCTGGAGGCCGGCGGCAAGACGCCCAACATCGTCATGGCCGACGTGCCCGACCTGGACAAGGCCGCCCAGCACGCCGCCATGGGCATCTTCTTCAATCAGGGCGAGGTCTGCACCGCCGCCTCGCGCCTGGTGGTGCAGGAGAGCATCCGCGAGGAGATGATCGAGAAGATCATGACCATCGGCGAGACCATGCAGCCCGGCGACCCCATCGACCCGGCGACCAAGATGGGCGCCATCGTCGACGAGGAGCAGATGAAGCGCATCCTCGGCTACATCGAAAAGGGCCAGAAGGAAGGCGCAACGCTTCGCATGGGCGGCGAGCAGGTGCGCCGCAACGAGGGCGGCTTCTACGTGGCGCCGACCGTGTTCGACGGCGTGAAGAACGACATGACCATCGCGCGCGAGGAAATCTTCGGCCCGGTGCTGTCGGTGATTTCCGTCAAGGACGAGGACGAGGCGGTGAAGGTCGCCAACGACACGACCTACGGCCTGGCGGCGAGCATCTGGACCCGCGACATCACCAAGGCGCACCGTATGGCGCGCGCGGTGAAGGCGGGCAGCGTGTGGGTCAACTGCTGGGACGGCGGTGACATGACCATGCCGTTTGGCGGCTTCAAGCAGTCCGGCAACGGCCGCGACAAGAGCCTGCACGCCATGGACAAATACACCGAGATCAAGGCAACCTGGATCGACCTCACCTGATCTGACGTTCGATGGGGAGTTGAACCACCAAGGCACCAAGACACCAAGGAACCTCGCCCAGCCCTACAATCACCCGTCATTCCCGCGAAAGCGGGACTCCACCACCGCAGGCGGAGCTTGCTCCGACCTTCGCGGCCATGACGAGGCGGAAGGACCGGGACGGCTCTCTTGGTGCCCTTGGTGTCTTGGTGGTTCCCCCCTCTTCCCCTGCGCCACCGGAGCCTGCAAAGAATGCAAACCCCCGCCGACCTCGGCTTCCGTATGCCCGCCGAGTGGGAACCGCACGAACGCTGCTGGATGGCCTGGCCCTGCCGGCCGGAGTCGTGGGACAACGGCCTGCCCGCCGCCTACGACGCCTACACCGCCGTCGCCCGCGCCATCCGCCGGTTCGAGCCGGTGACCATGATCGCCCGGCCGGAAGACGCCGATACCGCGCGACAGTTGCTGGGCGACGACATCGACGTCATCGCCTGGCCGCTGGACGACAGCTGGACCCGCGACATCGGCCCCCTGTTCCTGAAGGGCCGCAACGGCGAGGTGGCCGGCGTCGACTGGGGCTTCAACGCCTGGGGCCTGCTGTACGAGGGCTTTGCGGAGGACGCCAGGATCGCCGGCCGCATTCTCGACCACGTGGGCGCGCGGCGCTTCGCCGGCCCGCAAATCCTGGAGGGCGGCTCCATCCACGTCGACGGCCAGGGCACCCTGCTGACCACCGAGGAATGCCTGTTCGACCCCGAACGCAACCCCCACCTCCGCCGCGAGGACATGGAGGCCAACCTGAAGGGCTGGCTTGGGGTGGAGACGGTCATCTGGCTCGGCAAGGGCCTCCAGAACGACGAAACGACGGGCCACGTGGACAACGTCGCCTGCTTCGCCGCACCGGGCAAGGTGCTGATGGTGACGTCCGAGGACCCCGCCGACCCCGACACCGCGACGCTCAAGGACAACCGCGACCGCCTGCGCGAGGCCCGCGACGCCCAGGGCCGCCCGCTGGAGATCATCGACCTCCCGCAGGCGCCGCGCCGCAACGACGCACGCGGGGAACGCATGGCGCTGAGTTACGTCAACTTCTACATCGCCAACGGCGGCGTGGTGATGCCGAGCTTCGGCGTGCCCGAGGACAAGGACGCGGCAGACATCCTCCGCCACGCCTTCCCCGACCACGTCGTGACGCAGGTCCCGGCATTCGAGGTCGCGGTGGGCGGAGGCAACATCCACTGCATCACGCAGCAGCAGCCCAAGGCTTGACCACCCGCGCCACGCCACCCCATATGCGCGCGCCACACCACGCAGAGGACCAGCGCCCATGAGCACCGTCAAAGTCGCCGCCACCCAGTTCGCCTGTGCCGCCTCTCCGGAGGAGACGCTCGACAAGGCGGAGGCCATGGTGCGACGGGCCGCCGACCAGGGGGCGCGGATCATCCTGCTGCAGGAGCTGTTCGAAACCCCCTACTTCTGCAAGGACCAGGACCCGCGCCACTTCGCCCTGGCCCGCACCGTGGAGGACAACCCGGTGCTCGCCCGCTTCGCCGCGCTGGCGAAGGAACTGTCGGTGGTGCTGCCGTTCTCCTTCTATGAGCGCGCCGGCCAGGCCTTCTACAACAGCCTCGCCGTGCTGGACGCCGACGGCGCGAACCTCGGCGTCTACCGCAAGAGCCACATCCCCCAGGGGCCGGGGTACGAGGAGAAGTATTACTTTTCGCCGGGCGACACGGGCTTCCGCGTCTTCAAGACGGCCTACGCCACCATCGGCTGCGGCATCTGCTGGGACCAGTGGTTCCCCGAAGCCGCCCGCGCCATGGCGCTGCTGGGGGCGGAAATCCTGTTCTACCCCACCGCCATCGGCACCGAGCCCCACGACGCCACCATCGACAGCATGGGCCACTGGCAGCGCGTGATGCAGGGCCACGCCGGCGCCAACGTCATGCCGCTGGTCGCCTCCAACCGCGTCGGACGCGAGGTGGGAACCACGTGCGAGCTGACCTTCTACGGCTCCAGCTTCATCGCCGACCAGACCGGCGCCAAGGTGACGGAAGCCGACCGGCGCGAGGAAACGGTGCTGACGGCCGAGTTCGACCTTGCCGCCATTCGCGACTACCGCGCCGCCTGGGGCCTCTTCCGCGACCGCCGGCCGGACCTGTACGGGGTGCTGGCGGGGCTGGACGGGCGGCAGGTGCGCTGAGCCCGGCGCCCGCCGCAAATCCCGAGCGCGTCTTGGCGCGCGACGACGCATTTTCGCCGAGAAAACGAGGGGCGCCGCCCCTCGCGCTCCCTGCCAGGAGGCGCGGCCTCCTGGACCTCGGCTAGTAGCAGTGATTTATAATCAATTTGCATTTTGATTATAACGGCAACCGTGGCAGACTCTGGTGTATTCAAACACCGGATTGCAGACCATGCCCACCGCCTTGCCTTTGCCGCTTCAAACAATGTACGCCGAGCTTGTGGAACGGTGCGGCATCGCATCCTTGGGGGAGGCCGTTGGCGAGACCTATCCGCTGAGCGGCGGATTCGTCCGCCAGACGAAGAACGGACGCGACTACTGGTACTTCCAGCGAGCGGACGCCGAGGGCAAGCGCCGGCAGATGTACATCGGGCCGGCGACGGAAGAGATTGAACGCCTCATCTCCGAGCACAAGTCCGCGAAGGCCGACTTCAAGGAGCGGCGGTCCATGGTCGCGGCCCTGAAGCGGGCCGGCCTGCCGGCGCCGGACCCGATGACGGGCAAGGTTCTGGAAGCCTTGGCGAAGGCCGGCGCATTCCGCCTTCGCGCCGTCGTCGTCGGGACGATCGCCTACCAATGCTATGGCGGGCTTCTGGGCGTCAAGCTGTCCGGGGCGAACATGACGACCGCCGATCTGGACCTTGCACAATTCAGCACCATCTCGTTGGCGGTCGAGGATCATCTGGCCGAACCGCTGGAGCGGGTCCTGCAAAGCGTCGATGCCGACTTTAGACCGCTCCCGCATCCTGGTGATCCGCGCGTTGCCTCGCGGTACGCCATCGGCGACCGCTATCGCGTGGATGTGCTTACGCCGAACCGGGGGGCGGACTCCGACGACCTGGTCGCCCTGCCGGCTTTGGGAACGGCGGCCCGGCCTCTACGCTACCTGGACTACCTCATCTACAACGAGGAGCGGGCCATCGCCCTGCATGGGGGCGGCGTAGCTGTCAACGTGCCCGCGCCGGAGCGCTACGCTCTGCACAAGCTGATCGTCAGCCGCCTGCGAATCGAGAGCCGGGAGAGTCAGGAAAAGTCCCGCAAGGACCTTCGTCAGGCGGCGGACCTCATCACGGCCCTCGCCGAGGTCCGACCCTATGAGCTTGCCGAGGCGTGGGACGACCTGCAACAGCGCGGGCCCAAGTGGCGGCGGTACGCCGAGCAGGGCATCGCACTCCTGCCCGACACCGCGCGCCGCGCCCTGGAAGCCGCCACCTCGTCCTGATCGGCGTTCACCACACCAGCGCCGCCACACCCATCACCGCGAACAGCGCCGCCGAGATGCCGCGCACCAGGGCCAGCGGGATCTTTGCGCCGGCACGGTCGCCGATCAGCACCACCGGTACGTTCGCCACCAGCATGCCGATCGTCGTGCCGAGCGTCACCATCACCAGGTTCTGGAACTCGGCCGCCAGCGCGACCGTGGCGACCTGGGTCTTGTCGCCGATCTCCACGATGAAGAAGGTCACCAGCGTCGCCAGGAAGGGGCCGTACTTGGACGCCTTCGGCTCGCCTTCGTCGTCGTCCAGCGTGTCAGGCACCAGCATCCAGCCGGCCATGGCGAGGAAGCCCAAGCCCAGCACCCACTTCAGCACTTCGGGCGTCAGCAGGTCGGTCACGGCCACTCCCACCACCGCGGCAGCCGCATGATTGGCAAGCGTGGCGATCAGGATGCCCAGGATGATGGGCACGGGCTTGCGCCAGCGGCAGGCCAGCACCAGCGCCAGAAGCTGCGTCTTGTCGCCGATCTCGGCCAGCGCCACGACGCCGGTTGAGACGAGAAGTCCGTTCATGATGGTCGTCAACGGAGCCGGGCGGCGCAATCAACCCATGACCGAACGCGCCCCCGCCCGGCTCCTCTCCCTCCAGGAACCTCGGGTGCGTCCGGTCAAAGGTCTCGCCAGGTCCACGCGGAGCGGTGGACTGTCCGCGCCATGGGACGCAAGGCCCCAAGTCTGTTGACGCGGCCCCCTCTGCGATGAGGGCGGCTACTCCCCAATGACGGGAGCGAGCATAGCGGCATCGGCGGGGGTGTCAAGGCGGCTGGCGGTTGGTGGGAAACCACCAAGACACCAAGGCACCAAGACAGCGCGCGAAGGCGCGCCATTATCGTCCTGATGACCGATGGGCCTGGTTGTTGACCTGATAATGAATAAGTCACTGAGGGAGCGCGAGGGAGCCCGTGGCTCCCTCGCATTCGCATTCCGGCGCAGCCGGAAAACCTTGGTGCCTTGGTGGTTCAAAAAACCCCTTTCACCCACGCCTCATCCCAGGATGAGGCTGTCGTCGTCCACTTCCTCGCCGCGCACCTTTTCGAACATGTGCAGCAGGTCTTCCACCTTCATGCCCCGGCGTTCCTCGCCCTCCACATCCAGCACCACGTTACCGGCGTGCAGCATCACGGTCCGGTGGCCGTGGTCGAGCGCCTGGCGCATGGAGTGGGTTACCATCAGCGTCGTCAGCTGCTTTTCGCCGACGATGCGGTCGGTCAGCTCCATGACGAAGGCCGCCGTCTTGGGGTCGAGCGCCGCCGTGTGCTCGTCCAGCAGCAGGATCTTCATGGGGTTGAGCGTCGCCATCACCAGGCTGACGGCCTGACGCTGCCCACCCGACAGCAGGCCCATCTTGTCCGTCAGGCGGTTTTCCAGCCCGAGCCCAAGGACCGAAATACGCTCCCGGAACTCCGCCCGCAGCTCGTTCCGCACCGCCGAGCGCAAGCCGCGCCGGTGGCCGCGGGCCGCCGCGAGCGCCAGGTTCTCCTCGATGGTCAGCATCTCGCAGGTGCCGGCCATGGGGTCCTGGAAGACGCGGGCGCACAGCCCCGCGCGCCGGGCCGTCGGCCAGCCGGTGACGTCCTCGTTGTCGATGGTCACGCTACCCGAATCGGGAATCAACTCGCCTGACAGCATGTTGAGGAAGGTCGACTTGCCGGCGCCGTTGGACCCGATGACGGTGACGAACTGCCCCTCGGGGATGGTCAGCGACAGCCCCTTCAGCGCGTGGTTCTCGATCGGCGTGCCGGGGTTGAAGCGGACGTGAAGGTCCTTCGCCTCGATCATTTCCGCACTCCCTGGCCGGCGGTGATCTTCTTGATGCGCAGCTTGCGGCGCATGCCGGGCAGCGTCATGGCCGCCACCACCAGCACCGCCGTGATCAGCTTCAGGTCCTGGGCCTGGAGGCCGATGAAGTCGGCGTTCAGCGCCAGCGACACGAACAGACGGTAGATGATGGAGCCCACCACGCAGGCGATGGTCGCGAGAATAATGGTCCGCGTGCTCATCACCGCTTCGCCCAGGATCACGGCGGCCAGGCCGATGACGATGACGCCCACACCCATGGTGATGTCGGCACCGCCCTGAAGCTGGGCGAACAGCGCACCGGCAAAGGCCACCAGGCCATTGGAGAGCGCAATGCCCATCAGCGTCATGCGGCCGGTGTTGATGCCCTGCGCGCGCGCCATGCGCTGGTTGGCGCCCGTCGCCCGCATGGCCAGCCCCACCTCCGACAGCAGAAAGCGGTCGAGCGCGATCTTGGCGAGAATCACGACGACCAGCAGCACCAGCGGGTTCATCCAGTAGAACGGCAGGCCCAGGCCCTCGAACGGCGTGAACACCGTGTCCTCGCCCAGCAGCGCGATGTTGGGCCGACCCATGACGCGCAGGTTGATCGAGAACAGCGCGATCATGGTCAGGATCGAGGCCAGCAGGTGCAGGATCTTCAGCTTCACGTTCAGCCAGGCCGTCACCAGCCCGGCGGCGCATCCGGCGAAAAAGGCCAGCAGCGTGCCGAGATAGGGATTCCACCCCCCCACGATGCAGGTGGCGGCGACGCCGGCACCCAGCGGCAGCGAGCCGTCGACGGTCAGGTCAGGGAAGTTGAGGATGCGGAACGAGATGAAGACGCCCAGCGCCACCAGCCCGAACAGGAGGCCGATTTCGACGGCGCCGAGAAATGCGATGAGCGACACGGGGCTGTTCCCAAACAACGGCGGGGCCGCCCGGCGGACGGCCCCGTCTTTCATTTCACATCAAGAGGTTACTCGACGACCGTCTCCGCCCGGTCCATCACCGCCTGCGGCAGGGTGATGCCCATGCGCTCGGCGGCGGCGGGATTGACGGCCAGCCGCATGGTGTCGACACCCTCCACCGGCAGCTCGCCGGGCTTTTGGCCCTCCAGCACGGCGGCGACCATGGCGCCGGTCTGGCGGCCCACGTCGTAGTAGTCGAAGCCGGCGGCGGCGACGGCGCCGCGCTCGACGCTGGAGGTGTCGCCGGCGAAGACCGGGATGTCGGCTTCCTCGCCCACCTTCACCACGGCCTCGATGGCCGAGATCACGGTGTTGTCGGTGGGAATGTAAATGGCGTCCGCCTTGCCCACCAGCGAGCGCGACGCCTGCAGCACGTCACCCGAGGTGGGAGCCGACGCCACGGCGATGTCCAGGCCCAGGTCGGGTGCGGCAGCCTTGGCGGCATCCACCAGCACGACGGCGTTGGCCTCGCCAGGGTTGTGGACGACGCCGATGGTCTTGGCCGAGGGCACGATCTCCTGGATCAGGGCCAGATGCTTGCCCACGGGCGTCATGTCGGAAACGCCCGAGACCATCTCCTTGGCCTCACCCGGCGCATCCACCAGCTTGGCCTGCACCGGATCGGTCACGGCGGAGAAGATCACCGGGATGCGCGAGCGCGCGGCGGCCACGGCGGCCTGGGCGCTGGGGGTGGCGATGGCGACGATCACGTCGGGCGCGTCACCCACGAACTTCTTGGCGATCTGCCCGGCGATGCCGACGTCGCCCTGGGCGGACTGGAACTCCACCTCGAGGTTCTCGCCTTCCTTGAAGCCGCGTTCGGCCAGTTCGTCCACCACGCCGTCACGCACGGCGTCGAGCGCCGGGTGCTCGACGATGGAGGTGATCTTGACGGACTTGGTGTCGTCGGCGGCCAGCGCGGCCGGACCAGACAAGGCGGTCATGCCGGCCAGCGCGACGGCGGCGCAGGCGGCGGCGAAGCGCAAGGGTTTCAGGATCACCTTCCCGTTCCTCCGGTTCTTCTGGGGGAATTGTATGACAACCTGTTGAAGGCGCACGATGCGCGGAAACCACCCGCCCGTCAAGCGCACGCGCCCGCGCGGGCGTGTCGACGGTCGTCCGGCCGCGAATGCCCGGCCGGGACTCGCCGCCGGACCGGCCGGCGGCGCACCCGGCGGCGTGGCCGCGGCCCGTCTAAAATATTAAGCCCCGGCCATGAAACAGGCAGCAACTGCCTCTCTCGTGGGCCGTACCTGCCCTTGTTTTGAGCAATTACAGGCTATCCGGAGGCGCAGGGACAAAATTTGCGCAAAAAAGGGGATTGTCGAAAAATTTAAACGTTGCCATGCTGACACTGCATGGACGGGCTGCGACCGGCGGGCAACCGGTCGCTTATCGGGGCAACGGCACAGAGGCTTCAACCACGGACAAGAGACGGACGGCACAACATGGCAGGCACCCAGGCCCCGCTGGTGGCTTTCGAAGGCGTCCAGAAAACCTACGACGGTGAGACGATCGTCGTGAAGGACCTTAACCTGGACATCGAGAAGGGGGAGTTCCTCACCATGCTCGGCCCGTCGGGCTCGGGCAAGACCACGTCGCTGATGATGCTGGCGGGGTTCGAGAACCCGACTCACGGCGACATACGCCTGGGCGGGCGCAGCCTGAAGGACACGCCGCCGCACAAGCGCGACATCGGCATGGTCTTCCAGAACTATGCGCTGTTCCCGCACATGACCGTGGAGGAGAACGTCGCCTTCCCGCTGAAGGTGCGCAAGGCGTCGAAATCCGAACAGGTCGACCGCGCCCGCAAGGCGCTGGACATGGTCCAGCTCGGCGGCCTGGGCAAGCGCCGCCCCGGCCAGCTTTCGGGCGGCCAGCAGCAGCGCGTCGCCCTGGCCCGCGCGCTGGTGTTCGAGCCCCAGATCGTGCTCATGGACGAGCCGCTGGGCGCGCTGGACAAGCAGCTGCGCGAGCACATGCAGCTGGAGATCAAGCATATCCATGAAAGCCTGGGCGTAACGGTGGTCTACGTCACCCACGACCAGTCGGAAGCGCTGACCATGTCGGACCGCATCGCGGTGTTCAACGACGGCATCATTCAGCAACTCGACAGCCCCTCGGGCCTGTACGAAAGCCCGCAGAACAGCTTCGTCGCGCACTTCATCGGCGAGAACAACATCCTCAACGGCACGGTGGAGAGCATCGACGGCGGGGAATGCGCCGTGCGGCTGGAGAACGGCGAGCGGATCATCGCCCAGGCGGTCAACGTGGACGGCCCGGGCAGCCGCACCAGCCTGTCCTTCCGCCCCGAGCGCGTGGAGATCGAGGACGTCGAGGACCACCACGACAACGCGCTGAAGGCGCGCGTGGCGGAAACCATCTACATGGGCGACCACGTGCGCATCCGCATGAACGTCGCCGGCAACGACGATTTCATGGTGAAGATGCGCTTCCGCTCCAACCGTCGCCCGCCGGCGGCCGGAGAGGAAATGTACGTCAGCTTCGCCCCCAAGGACTGCCTCGCCCTCGATCCGGTGGCCGCCTGAGCACCGGACGCGGGGCCGCCGCCCCATGCCGCAACAGGGCCGGGCTCGGACCCGGCCCGTGCGGCGGCGGCGGCGGCGGACGCAGATAAACAACCCAAGCCTTTCATGACAGGGAGAGCATAGATGAAGAGCATTGCGACCAAGGCGATCATCGCCACCGCCGTGGCCGGCACCGTGGCCGCCACCGCCGGCGCCGCCAACGCGCGCGACCTGACCGTCGTGTCCTGGGGCGGCGCCTATCAGGAAGCCCAGAACGAGGTCTACTTCGACCCGTTCCGCGAGCAGACCGGCATCTCCATGATCGACGAGTCGTGGGACGGCGGCATCGGCGTGCTGCGCGCCAAGGTCCAGGGCGGCGCCGCCACCTGGGACATCGTGCAGGTGGAAAGCGAGGAGCTGGAGCTGGGCTGCGAGGAAGGCATCTACGAGATCCTCGACTGGGACAAGATCGGCGGCAAGGACCGCTACATCGACTCCGCCGTGCATGACTGCGGCGTCGGCGCCATCGTGTACGACTTCGTCATCGGCTACGACAAGGACAAGCTCGACGACGCGCCGGACGGCTGGGCGGACTTCTTCAACACCGAGAAGTATCCCGGCAAGCGCGCCCTGCGCCAGGGCCCCAAGACCACCCTGGAAGCCGCGCTCATGGCCGACGGTGTGGCGCCTGACAAGGTCTACGAGGTGCTGGGCACCGACGAGGGCATCGACCGCGCCTTCGCCAAGCTGGACGAAATCCGCGACGACCTGATCTTCTGGAAGGCCGGCGCCCAGCCGCCGCAGCTGCTGGCCTCGGGCGAGGTGGTGATGACGTCGGTCTACAACGGCCGCATCGACGCCGCCAACCGCGAGGACAACCGCAACTTTGGCATCGTCTGGAACGGCGCCCTCTACACGCTCGACAGCTGGGTCATGCTGGCCGGCACGCCGAACAAGGACGAGGCCTACAAGTTCCTCAACTTCGTCGGCGAGGCGGAATACCAGAAGGAATTCCCCATGGCCATCGCCTACGGCGTGACCAACAAGGAGGCCATCGACGCGATCCCCGAGGAGCGCGCCAAGGACCTGCCGACCACCAAGGCCAACATCGAGAACGCGGTTCGCATCTCCGACATGTTCTGGCTGGAGAACGTCGACCGCCTGACCGAGCGCTTCAACAAGTGGGCGGCCACCAACTAAGCCGCACCATCGCGTGAAGCACACACGGGACGGGGCGGCGGCCCACCAGCGGCCCGCCGTCCCGCCCCACCCTTTTCGATCCGGACGAAGAGCGCCATGCCCTCCGACCTCGCCCTTTCGCAAGCGGCCCGTCCGCAGCAGCCGCAGGCCGACCGCGCCGCCGAGCGTGCCGAACGCGCGCAACTGAAAAGCCGCCTGCGCCGCGCCGAGCGCATGAAGCAGCTCAAGGCCTTCGGCCTGATCGCGCCGCTGCTGCTGTTCCTGCTCATCACCTTCGTCGTGCCCATCGCGGACATGATGCTGCGCAGCGTCCACGACACCGACCTGTCGGAGGTCTGGCCGCGCACGACCGCCGCCATCGAGCAGTGGGAAGACCGCACCCAGCTTCCGCCGGAGCCGGTCTACGCCGCCATCGCGCAGGACATGAAGGACAGCCGGGCGAACCGCACGATCGCCCAGGCCGCCCGCCGGCTGAACTACGACGCCAACGGGGCGCGCACCTTCGTCATGGGCACCGCCCGGCGCCTGCCGGACACGGCGGAAAGCTGGAAGTCGACCATGATCGACATCGACGAGGCCTGGGGCGAGATCGACACCTTCGGCGCCATCGCGCGCGCGTCCGGCCCGTTCACCTCGTTCTACCTGCTCAACGCCATCGACCTGGAGAAGACCGCCACCGGCGAGATCGTCAGCGCGCCGGAACAGGAAGCCGTCTACGTCGACATCTTCACGCGCACCTTCGTCATCTCCATGACGGTGACGCTGATCTGCGCGCTTTTGGGCTTTCCCGTGGCCTACCTGCTGGCGAACCTGCCGCCCAAGATCGCCAACGTCATGATGATCCTGGTGCTGCTGCCCTTCTGGACCAGCCTTCTCGTGCGAACGGCCGCCTGGGTGGTGCTGCTGCAGGAGCAGGGGCTGGTGAACGATGCGCTGATCTTCACGGGCATCCTCGATGAGCCCGTGCGGCTGATCTACAACCGCATCGGCGTCTATATCGCCATGGTGCACATCCTGCTGCCGTTCATGATCCTGCCGCTGTACTCGGTGATGAAGGGCATCAAGCCGGTCTACATGAAGGCCGCGACGTCCCTGGGCGCGCCGCCGACGACGGCCTTCCTGCGGGTCTACCTGCCGCAGACCATTCCGGGCCTGTCGGCCGGCGGCCTGCTGGTGTTCATCATCTCGATTGGCTACTACATCACGCCCGCGCTGGTGGGTGGTGCCGCCGACCAGATGATCTCCTACTTCATCGCCTTCTACACGTCCGACACGGTGAACTGGGGCATGGCCTCGGCGCTGGGCGCGGTGCTGCTGGTCGCCACCATGATCCTGTACGGCGTCTACAACCGCCTCATCGGCGCCGACAAGATGCGCCTGGGCTGATCGCGGGAAAGGAGAGACGACAATGGCAAACACCCATTCCCGCACCACCTCGGAAAAGCTGTGGACGACCATCCTGTGGACGTCGTCGGTACTGGTGCTGTTCTTCCTGATGGCGCCGATCATCGCCATCATGCCGCTCAGCTTCAACGGCGGGCAGTTCCTGACCTATCCGCTGCAAGGGTTCTCCTTCCAGTGGTACCAGGAGTTCTTCCAGTCCGAGGACTGGATGCGCTCGCTGAAGAACAGCTTCATCGTCGGCATCGCCGCCACCATGCTGGCGACGACGCTGGGCACGCTGGCATCGCTCGGCCTGGTGCGCGCGACCTTCCGCGGCAAGGCGATCATCATGGGCATCCTGCTCTCGCCCATGATCGTGCCGCTGGTCATCACGGCCGTCGGGTTCTATTTCTTCTTCGCGCCGCTGGGCCTGACGGCCAGCTACACCGGCATGATCCTGGCCCACACGGCGCTGGCGACGCCGTTTGTGGTGATCACGGTCAGCGCGACGCTGCAGGGCTTCGACATGAACCTGGCGCGCGCCGGCGCCTCGCTGGGTGCCTCGCCGACGCGGGTGTTCTTCGCGATCATCCTGCCGCTGATCGCGCCGGGCCTGGCATCCGGCGCCCTGTTCGCCTTCGCCACCAGCTTCGACGAGGTGGTGGTGGTGCTGTTCGTGGCGGGGCCTGAGCAGCGCACCCTGCCGCGCGAGATGTTCTCGGGCATCCGCGAGAACATCAGCCCGACGATCACCGCCGTTGCGACCATTCTGACGGTGCTGTCAGTGTTCCTGCTCTCGACGCTGGAAGCCCTGCGCCGCCGAGGGGAGCGCCTGCGGGGGACGAAGGGATAGCGCTTCGCCGAGGGGCGGGCATGAGAAGGGGCGGTTCCGGGGGGAAGCCGCCCCTTTTTCGGTGGTGGCACCCTCTGGGCAGGTGCCGCCCTTCGAGGCTGTAAAGAGATCAGTGAGGGTTCCGCGACAGGCGGGCAACAAGATGGTTATCATCGCATGTGGAATCCTGCTTTCGCAGGAATGACGGGAATTTTTTGTTCTATAACAGTCTCTTGCCTACGCCGTCGCCCCCGCGACAGCAGAGGTCCACACCCGATGTCGAACATCCCGTCAACAAACAAAAAGCCGCCCCACCCGGAGCGGCTTTTTGAAATGTGCGACGGGCCGACGAACTCCCCGGATCAGTGACTCACGGTGCCATGAGAGGCCCCGCCTTTCCGGGCACCGGGCGCGGCCTTGCGGCACTTACCATGCACAAGCAGAAGAATGCAGCGGCAAGCCCGCCCCGTCAACCATCACACGTTCAGCAGCAGATACTCCCGCTCCCACGACGAGATGACGTCCTGGTAGGCGTCCCATTCCGCTTCCTTCACCGCCGCGTAGCAGCGGCAGAAATTCTCGCCCAGCACGTCCTGCAGTTTGCGGGCGTGGGCGAAGCGGTCGATGGCTTCCGGCATGTGGCGCGGCAGGGCGTGGGCCTTGGTGTAGCCCGAGCCCTTGATGGGCTTGGTGGGCTCGATCTGCTCCATCATGCCCAGGTAGCCGCACGCCAGCGACGCCGCCATGGCAAGGTACGGGTTGGCGTCCGCGCCCGAGAGGCGGTTTTCCACCCGCATCGCTTCCGGCTGGCAGAACGGGACGCGCAGGCCGACCGTGCGGTTGTCGCGGCCCCAGTGCATGTTGATGGGCGCGTTGTAGTCGCGCACCAGCCGGCGGAAGCTGTTCACGTTGGGGGCCAGCATCAGCATGGCTTGCGGCAGGTACTTCTGAAGCCCGCCGATATGCCAGCGGAACAGGTCGGTCTCCGTCGCGTCGTCGTGGGCGAACAGGTTCTTGCCCGTCTCCATGTCGATGATCGACTGGTGCATGTGCATGGCGCTGCCCGGCTGGCCCTCCAGCGGCTTGGCCATGAAGGTGGCGTAAACGTCGTGGCGCAGCGCCGCCTGGTGGACGGTGCGCTTGAAGACGAACACCTGGTCGGCCAGGGACAGGGCCTCGCCGTGGTTGAAGTTGATCTCCATCTGCGCCGCCCCGCCCTCGTGGTGCAGAGTGTCGACGTCCAGTTCCTGGACGTCGCAGTAGTCGTAGACGTCCTCAAACAGCGGGTCGAACTCGTTCACGGCGTCAATGCCATAGGCCTGGCGCCCGATCTCCGGCCGGCCGGAACGGCCGATGGGGGGCTCCAGCGGGTAATCGGGGTCGGCATTGACCTTGACCAGGAAGAACTCCAGCTCCGGCGCGATCACCGGCTTCCAGCCCTTTTCCTCATAGCGCGCCAGCACGCGCTTGAGCACGTGGCGCGGCGAGATGTCGACGGGGCTGCCGTCGCGGCGGATGCAGTCGTTGATGACCTGGGCGGTGGGCTCCTCGTACCAGGGCACCATGCGCAGGGTCTCCGGGTCGGGGCGCAGGTAGATGTCGCCGTCGACCTCGTCGATGATGTCTTCCTCGGGATATTCGCCGGTGACCGTCTGGATGAAGACGCTTTCCGGCAGCCGCAGGCCCCGATCCGTCAGGCCGGAGAGAAACTTGTGGGCCGGCAGGATCTTGCCGCGCGGAATGCCCGACATGTCCGGGACAAGGCACTCCACCTCGGTGATCCCGCGCGAGCGGATCCACTCCGTCAGGTAATCGACCGCGTTCTCCGGCGCGTGCTGGGGCTTCGATGCGTCATTTGGCATGTGACTCACGCAGTTGGTTACGGATGAGCCACTATAGCGCCCTTCGCCGCCTGCGCGACAGGGGGCACCTCTGCGGCACCGCACAACAACCCAGGACGCTTGCACCGCGACCCCGGTCTGAGGGAAAGTGCCCACCAAAGGCGGGGACCATTCGCCTATCGCGGGATTGGCACAAGGCAGGCGTCGTCATGGATGTTGGATCGGTCACGGGCATGACCGTCATCGTCGCCCTTCTGGGGGTGCTGGTGGTGGGGCTGCTTACCTACATGTCGGCCCTGGTGCGCCGCGCCTACGAGCTGAAGGTCGAACTGCACAACGAGATCGAGCGCGGCCTGAAGCGCATCGACGAGGACTTGGATGCCAAGAACCGGCGCCTGAAACGCGAGGTGCAGGACGACATCGCCAAGAGCAAGGATGCCATCCGTCAGGACAACGAGCGCCGCCACGAAGAGACCATCAGCCTGGTCGACGGCACCCTGGATGCTTTCCGCGAACAGCTCCAGACCACGACGGCCGAGCAGAACAAGGTGATCGAAGACCTGCGGGCGCGCCAGGCCACCCTCAAGCGCGAGATCTCCCACGTCAACGCCGCGCTCCAAAGGGCCGGCGTCGCGCCCGCCCCTGCTCCTGCCCCTGCCCCTGCCGAGACCGTGGCGCGCTCCTCCGAGGCGAAGTGATTCACGCCTGAAAGGTTGCCACGCACGCAGGAAACACCCATACTCGGGGCTATCAAGAGGGAACCAACGGATACCTCCCGCGAACCGCGAAAATCGGCACGGAGGCATCAGAATGACCAAATCCCCCAATGGCACGCCGCTTGGCTTCGCCAATCCCGGGTCGGCGGAAGACAAGGGCCCGCCGGCCAAGGTGCCCACTCCCAGGGTCTATGACTTCACCGGCGACAAGAAGCCCGTCATCCCGGACGAGGACCGCCCGCACCTGAAGAAGGGCGGCGGCGACGGCCACGGCAGCCTGCCGACACCGCCGGTCTACGATTACAACAAGAAGCAGGCCTGACGCGCCCCCGCTCCTTTCGGGGGACGACAGCGATCGTCTGTGGTAGAACGTGACGTCCGGCAGTTTCCGCCAGGAAGGCCGGGCCCTATCGCCACAGGTGCAGTTGTCGCGTGGAAGGTCCCGATGAAGCTTCGCATGTCGCCCCGGATCAGCGTTCTGACCCTTGCCGCCGCCGCCTCGGTGGCCCTGGCGCTTGGCGCCGCCACCACCGCCCAGCCGGTCGCCGCGCAAGGGGCGGCCAAGGGGGCCATCGGCACGTCCAAGGTCATCAAGTCCATGCCGCCGGCCGTCACCACCAAGGCCTGGACGGTGCGCGAGTTCGCCGATGCGCAGGTCGGGTCGGTGTTCGAGGACGCCGAGACCGGCAAGCTATTCACCATCGTCTCGGTCCAGGGCGAAAGCGTGACCTTCGTGATCAGCCAGGGCGACGAGCAGGAGATTTTCGCCCTGCCCCTGATCTGGGCCGGCACGCAGAAGACCGGCGAGGGCTTCCGCACCGGCGACAGCTATGGAATCCTGCTGGAAGACGGACGGCTGCAGATGTACGTCCGCGCCATGAAGGGCAAGTAAGGCCCCGGGTCCAAGGGGCGGACCCTTTGCCCCTTCCCACCCACATCCCGCCATCGACAGCCCACCGGCCGGCACACTGCCGGCGGGTCGTCGACACGGGCCGCGCGGCATTCGGGCCGGTGTGGCCGCGACATTATGCGGCACGGCGGGCCGCGCCTGCGGGCCGCCTGCACCTGCATTTCAGACGATGACGACCAGACCGCGCCGCACCGGTCGGACGCCGCCCCGCCGGTGGGTCAGTTTCCGGCCAGCGCCGCCGGACGCGAGACGCGCGCGAGGTCCTGCTCGGGCGGGACCACGATGCAGGCCATGCGGTTGACGCGCAGGAAGTTGCAGGCCTCGCGGGCCTCCCCTTCGTCCATGCCCATGACGCGGGCGCGGTAGATGGTGTCACCCGTGTCCTTCATGGTGGCGATCTTGGGATGGCTGCCCTCGATGGAGGGACGCAGCCGGTCCGCCGCCTCCGACGCCTTGGTCTGGGCCGAGGCGTAGCGGCTGAAGGCGCCCACCTGCACGCCCCACTGGCCCACGGTCGGGTCGCCCGTCTGCGCCGGGTCGGCGGAGCCCTGGGCTTCCGGCGCGGCGGGCGCGGCGGAGGCCAGCGCCGTCGGGCGGGTCACCAGCGGCTTGGGTGCCGGCACGGCCGATGCCAGGGCGACGGCCTGGGTCGTCTCGGGCGTGCCCGGCACGGCCTGGACCGGCTTGGGCTGGGGCAGAGGCGTGCTCAGGGCCGCGACGGTCTTGGGATGCAGCTTGACGCTGCCATCGGCCAGCAGGATCGGCTTGCGGCCCGGCGGCGGGGCCACCACCGGGTCCAGGCGGTTGGCCAGCACGAAGCCCTCGTCCAGCAGGTCGATCATGTGGTTGTCGCGCCAACGCGAGGTCTTGCCGCCGAACACCACACCGACGACACGGCGCCCGTTGCGCACCGCCGAGGCCGCCAGGTTGAAGCCCGAGGCCCGGATGTAGCCGGTCTTCAGGCCGTCGGCGCCGTCATAGCGGGTCAGGACGTGGTTGTGGGTGGTCAGCGTACGCCCCTTCCAGGTGACCCGGGTGGTCGAGAAATACGGATAATACTGGGGGAAATCGCGCATCAGGGCGCGCGCCAGGGTCGCCATGTCCTGGGCGGTGGACTTCTGGCCGCTGTTGGGCAGGCCGGACGCATTCTTGAAGGTGGTGCGCGACATCCCCAGGCTGTGCGCCTTTTCGGTCATGTCGATGGCGAACTTCCATTCCGAGCCGGAAATGGCCTCGCCGACGACCGTCGCGACGTCGTTGGCGGACTTGACCACCAGCACCTTGATGGCGGTTTCCACGGGAATGGTCTCGCCGACCTTCAACCCCAGCTTGGAGGGCGGCATGCCGGCGGCGCGCTCCGACACCGGCAGGCGGGTCTTGAGCGTCATCTTGCCGCGTTCGATCTGGTCGAACAGCATGTACAGCGTCATCATCTTGGTCAGCGACGCCGGGTACAGTTTCTGGTTCGCGTTGCGCGAATACAGAACGGCGCCCGTTTCGGCGTCGACCACGATGGATGCATAGCGCGCGACGGCATCCGCCGAGCCCGCGATAATGGTCATGCAAAAGATCAGCGCGACCGCCAGTGCCCTCATGCCTTCCCCCGGCTCTCGTTCTCTGCAACGCATCCCGGCGTTGGGTCTGCTACTCTGGCATACCCCGGTTAACCAAGAGTTTCCGCGGCACGACTCGATGATCAGCATAAACAGCTACCGAGTCGCTGTAAACCAAAGTGTGAAAAATCAACAGGATTCATCCCTATGCGTATGACTTGTCGGTGACACGGCGGCGCCGACGGCCGCCCCTGCCCCCGGCAAGCACCGCACGATGGGCGGACGGCCCGTGCTGCGGCGCACCATTTTTCCGTTTGACCAGTGGGGAATCCAGGCGCATAGTTCGGATGTTGCATCGCACAAAATCGGCCGGAAAGGAACGGCCGACCCCTTCGTGCGCCTTTCACCGGAAGTTCGGCCGTCGACGGCCGACCGCCCGGTGGTCACGGCGGCGCGAGCGGGGCCGTGCGGCGCGACAACCAGCATATTCGGCACCGGCGCGCGGATCGATCGCCGGGTGCCCTTCTCCGCGACCCAGGGAGCCCGATGACCATGACCACCGCCAAGACCACTCCGGCCAAGGCCGCCCCCGCCAAGACCTCCACCGCCGCCAAGACCCCGGCCCGCAAGCCCGCCGCCAAGGCCGCCGCGGCCAGCGATCCGAAGGCGAAGGCGGACGCTCCGGCGTCGGCTCCTGCTCAGGCGCCCAAGGCCGCCGCCGAGCCCGCCAAGACCCCGGCAGAGCCCGCCAAGGCGCCGGCGCAGGCCGCCAAGGTTGCCGACAAACCGGCCGGTGCGCCCGCCCCCAAGGCCGCCCCGGCCGAAAAGGCGCCCGAGCCGCCGAAGGTGCCCTCGGCCACGCAGGCGACCGAGGCCGCCAGCAAGCAGGCGCAGGAGACCGCCAAGGTGCTCGACGATGCCGTGGCCGTCGGCAAGAAGACCGTGGAGAACGTGGTCAAGGCCGGCACCGACACTGCCGCCAAGTCGTACGAGAAGGCCGTGGCCGTCAGCCGCACCCGCGTCGACGAGGCCGCCAAGACCACCGATGCCGCCATCAAGTCCTACGAGGACAACGTGTCCTTCCTGAAGGGCAACGTGGATGCGGCGCTGGCGTCGGGCACCACCATGGTCAACGGCATGCGTGACCTGACCAAGGTGATGCTCGCCCACGTGCACGAGCAGCTTGAGACCAACCTGGCCTACGGCAAGGCGGCGCTGGGCTGCCGCTCGGTCCACGACCTGATGGAGCTGAACCAGAAGACGCTGCAGTCCTCGGTCGAGGGCCTGGCGCAGACCTCCGGCAAGATGTCGGAAATGTCCGCCAAGACCGTCGAAGAGGCCGTTGCGCCGCTGACCGAGCGCGTCACCGTCGCCATGGACCGCATGGCCCAGGCGCAGCCGATCGCCCGCTGATCAGCGGCGAACGCCATACGGCGGGTGAGCAGCGCCGGCGCGCGCCGCTCAACCCGCCCGTCGAAACGGGGGTGCTCCGGCGGCTGCGGTCGCTGCGGCACCCTTTTTTCGTGGCGTGATTCCGACAAACGGGCCTCGGCGCACGACAATGAGAATTTCGCGCTGCCACTGGCTGCCGGATTCACGCGTACCTATATCAGCATCGGGTCTCCAACAGTGACCTTTGCCACCGCGCCCGCCCGTCCTATGATAATGGACAGACAGTGACAGTATCGGAGTGACGGACGCCACATGAGCGACCACGATCATGAACCGGACCGGCCGGGCGGGCCCAACACCAACGTCGTCATCAAGACCCGCCCGAAGACGAAAAAGCCGTCCATGTACAAGGTCTTGATGCTGAATGACGACTACACCCCCATGGAGTTCGTCGTTCACGTGCTTGAACGGTTCTTCGGCAAGAACCGGGAGGAGGCGACGCGGATCATGCTGCATGTGCACCAGCGGGGTGTGGGTGTGTGCGGCGTCTTCACCTACGAGGTGGCGGAGACGAAGGTGACCCAGGTGATGGATCTGGCGCGTCAGCACCAGCATCCACTGCAGTGCACCGTGGAAAAGGAATAGCCGCCCATGCTTTCGGCCAACCTGGAACAGACTCTACACAAGGCCCTGGCGCTGGCTGCCCAAAACCGGCATGAGTACGCCACGCTGGAGCACCTGCTCTTGGCGCTTGCCGACGACGCGGACGCGGTCGCGGTCATGCGCGCCTGCACCGTCGACGTCGATCGCCTGAAACGCGACGTGTCGGCCTTCGTGGAAAAGGAACTGTCCGGGTTGGTGACCGCGCGGGAGACCGACCCGAAGCCCACCGCCGGGTTCCAGCGGGTGGTCCAAAGGGCCGCCATCCACGTTCAAAGTTCCGGTCGCGAAGAAGTGACGGGCGCCAACGTGCTCGTGGCTCTCTTCAGCGAGCGGGAAAGCCACGCCGTCTACTTCCTGCAAAGCCAGGACATGAGCCGGCTGGATGCCGTCAACTACATCAGTCACGGTATCGCGAAGCGCCCCGGCTCGACCCAGTCGCGCCCCGTTTCCGGTGCCGAGGACGATGCACATGCGGAGGCGGTGGTGAAAAAGGGACGTGAAGCGCTCGACACCTACTGCGTCGACCTCAACAAGAAGGCCGCCGAGGGTCGCATCGACCCGCTGATCGGGCGTGACCTGGAGGTCGAACGCACCATCCAGATCCTTTGCCGGCGCACCAAGAACAACCCGCTGTACGTGGGCGACCCGGGTGTCGGCAAGACCGCCATCGCCGAGGGCCTTGCCAAGCGCATCGTCGAGGGCGAGGTGCCCGATGTCCTGAAGGACGCCACCATCTTCGCGCTCGACATGGGCTCGCTGCTGGCCGGCACCCGCTACCGCGGCGACTTCGAGGAACGTCTGAAGGCCGTCGTCGCGGAACTGGAGGCGCTGGACGGCGCCGTCCTGTTCATCGACGAGATCCACACCGTCATCGGCGCCGGCGCGACCTCGGGCGGCAGCATGGATGCCTCCAACCTGCTCAAGCCGGCGCTGGCCCAGGGCACGCTGCGCTGCATCGGGTCCACCACCTACAAGGAATTCCGCAACCACTTCGAGAAGGACCGCGCGCTGGTGCGGCGCTTCCAGAAGATCGACGTGCCGGAGCCGTCGGTGGAGGATTCCGTCAAGATCCTGCGCGGCCTGAAGCCGTATTATGAGAAGCACCACGGCGTGAAGTACACGGTCGAAGCCATCCGCTCGGCGGTGGAGCTGTCGTCCAAGTACATCCACGACCGCAAGCTGCCCGACAAGGCCATCGACGTCATCGACGAGGTGGGCGCGGCCCGCAACCTGGTGCCCGAGACCAAGCGCAAGAAGACCGTCACGGTCAAGGACGTGGAGGACATCGTCGCGAAGATCGCGCGCATCCCGCCCAAGTCCGTCAGCCGCGACGACCAGGAGGCCCTGCGCAGCCTGGAGCGCGACCTGAAGACCATGGTCTTCGGCCAGGACAAGGCCATCGACATGCTGGCCAGCTCCATCAAGCTGGCGCGTGCCGGCCTGCGCGAGCCCGACAAGCCCATCGGCAACTACCTGTTCTCCGGCCCCACCGGCGTCGGCAAGACGGAAGTCGCCCGCCAGCTGTCGCGCTCGCTGGGGATCGAGCTTCTGCGCTTCGACATGTCGGAGTACATGGAGCGTCATTCCGTCAGCCGCCTGATCGGTGCGCCGCCGGGCTACGTCGGCTTCGACCAGGGCGGCCTGCTGACCGACGGCGTCGACCAGAACCCGCACTGCGTGCTGCTGCTGGATGAGATCGAAAAGGCCCACCCGGACCTCTTCAATATCCTGCTGCAGGTCATGGACCACGGCAAGCTGACCGATCACAACGGCAAGACCATCGACTTCCGCAACGTGATCCTGATCATGACCACCAACGCCGGCGCGTCGGAAATGGCGAAGCCCGCCATCGGCTTCGGCCGAGAGGCGCGGCAGGGCGAGGACACCGAGGCCATCGAACGCATGTTCAGCCCCGAGTTCCGCAACCGCCTGGACGCCACTATCCCGTTCGCCAACCTGCAGACCGAGGTGGTCTCCAAGGTCGTCGACAAGTTCATCATGGAACTGGAGGCCCAGTTGGCCGACCGCGACGTGCAGATCGAACTGACCGACGAGGCCCGCAAGTGGCTCGCCACCCGCGGGTACGACACGGCCATGGGCGCCCGCCCGCTGGGCCGCGTCATCCAGGAGCACATCAAGCGCCCGCTGGCCGAGGAACTGCTGTTCGGCAAGCTGACGCTGGGTGGCGTGGTCAAGGTGCGCATCGAGGACGACACCCCCGTCTTCGACATCACCGAGCCGCCGCCGGCCTCGCGTAAGAAGGAAGAGGAAACGGTGGACTGACGTCCGCCGCCCGTTCGGTGCACCGCATTGGCCCCCGGCGCCTCGGCGTCGGGGGTTTTTCTTCGGGCGGCGGGCGACGTCACCGAGTTGCGCGGGGGGCCAGGTTGGGGCAGGCTGTCGCTCCCCTGTCGCCGAACGGAGCCCTTCATGCTGAACGACTGCCTTGCCGGGGTCCGGGTGCTGGATCTCAGCCAGTACATTCCCGGCCCCTATGCCACGCTGCTCATGGCGGACCTGGGGGCGGAGGTGGTCAAGGTGGAGCCGCCGGCCGGCGATCCCATGCGCGGCCTGCCGCCCTTGAAGGCCGACGGCACCTCGCACCTCTACGACGCCGTCAACAAGGGCAAGACCGTGGTGCGCCTGGACCTGAAACGCGAGGCGGACACGGACGTGCTCGCTGACCTGGTCAAGGGCGCCGACGTGCTGCTGGAAAGCTACCGGCCCGGCGTCATGGAGCGCCTCGGCTTCGGGTGGGATCGGCTGAAGGCGCTCAACCCGCGCCTGGTCCACTGCGCCCTGTCCGGCTTCGGCCAGACCGGGCCGCTCAGCCAGCGCGCCGGGCACGACAACACCTACATGGCGCTGGCCGGCGCCCTGCACGCCAGCGGCACCGGCGAGGAAGCCGCACCCGTCATGCCCTACCCGCCCTTTGCCGACCACGCCGGCGCCATGCAGGCGGTGATCGCCACGCTGGCCGCCCTGGTACGGCGCGGGCGCACGGGCCAAGGCGGCACGCTGGACGTCAGCATCTACGAAAGCGCGCTGACGCTGCAGTACCTCAACCACGTCACCGCCGCCACGCAGCCGGCGGAGCGCGGGCACGAGCTTCTCAATGGCGGGGCGGCGTATTACCGCGTCTACCGCTGTGCCGACGGCGCCTTCATGGCGCTGGGCGCCATCGAGCCCAAGTTCTGGGCGCTGTTCTGCGAAACCGTGGGACGACCGGACTGGATCGGCTGCCACGGCGACGCCTTCCCCCAGGGGGACCTGACGGCCGCCGTCGCGGCGCTGCTGGCCGAGCATCCGCGCGCCCACTGGCTCGAGGCCTTCGCCGGGGTGGACTGCTGTTTCGAGCCCGTGCTGACGCCCATGGAGGCCCTCACCCACCCTCACGCCGTCGCCCGTGGAATGGTGGCGCTGACGGCGGACGGCGGCGAGGCGCTGTTCCCCGCCCACGCCGACGGCGCCGCTCCGCCTGCCCGCAAGCCGCATATGGAGGCCGAAGCGGTGGCGGTGCGCGACGCCTGGATGCGGTAGTCGGAGGCCGCAGCCCTGCCCCTCCCGGCGCGTTGTGCCCTGAAGCACCAACGACAGGGAGAGGCACAAATGCCCTCGGCAAGCCATCGCAATGCGCTGGGCGCAGCCGTCCTGATGGGGCTGCTCGCGGCCTGCGCGCCCACGGACTACGAGCCCGCCGGTTCGCCCGGCGGGACCGGCTACTGGACGACGCAGGTTTCCCCCGACCGCTATCTGGTCAGCTTCGAGGGGAACGCCGCGACGTCGCGCGAGACCGTGGAAACGTACCTGCTGTTCCGCGCCGCTCAGGTCGCCGACCAAACGGGGCACCCCTGGTTTGCGCTGGTCGAGCATGAAACGGAGCGCGACGTGACCGTGGACGTCTACCGGACGCAGCCGGGCTTCTACGGCTATGGTCCCGGCCTGGGACCCTTGGGCGCCTACGGATTTCCCTATTACGGGACGTTCCCCTACCCCGCGGCCCCGACCGTGACGACGCGCGAGTCCTACGAGGCCTTCGCCGCCGTGCGGATGTTCGACACGCGGCCGGACGACCGTGACGACGCCTTCCGCACGGACGCCGTGATCGAGACGCTGCGCCCCCGGATCGAGTTCGAGTAGGAACCGGGGCGGCCGCTGCCGCCCTTACCGTTGCTCCAGCGTCATGTCCAGAGCGATGCCGCCGTTCTTGGCGGCGCGCACGGTCTTGCGGCTCTGCTTGGCGATGGGAATCTTGTTGCGCATGCAGTGGGAAATCAGCGCCGCGGCGATGAAGGGCTCGTCGATGGTGTGATAAAGCTGCTTGCCCTCGCGCGTCTGCATGTGCAGGCGCAGCTTGAGAGGCTGTTCATTTTCAACCTTGAAGTCGAGCACCGCGCCCTTGGGCATGGATGTTTCGGTTTGCAGGGCGAATTCCGAGACGGCCCGGGCCACCTCCACCTCGCTGTACAGCAGGCGCCGGATTTCCGTTGGCATGCTTTCCCTCTTTCCCACCGGCGCAACCCGTCGCGCGCCGCCTGTTTTTCTTGCTTACTTCAGGAATTACAGGAGTCGTCTCGCCGGTGCAATGCACCAAACGTCGCCGCGTGGTCATACATCGGACATTGCCGCAGCCTCCAGGTGGCGCTGAAGGTGAGGCTTGAGCTTCATGTCCTCCTGCAGGATATGGCGCGTCAGCCAGGTGTTGAGGATGGACAGCAACTCCTCGTAGCAGTCATGATCACTGCTCACGCCCCGCGCCTCCGCCGCCTGACGCCGGGCCTTGTAGGTCTTGTAGGCCTTCAGCAGCCAGGCCACCATGGCGCGGTGCTGTTCCTGGTGGGTCTGGCGCAGGGGATAGTTGATCTCCTGCTGAATGCGCTCCTCTCTGGCGAAATGGTCGCGCGTGTAGTCGGCCAGTTCCTGGAAGATCTGGTCCAGCGCCTCGAAACTGGCGCCGTTGCGTGTCATCTGCTCGAAGGTGTTCAGGATGTCGATGAGGCGCTTGTGGTCCTCGTCCAGGACTCTTGATCCGACGCTCATCTTGTCCCGCCATTGAATGGGCATCGCGGGCCTCCCGGTCCCCGTGAATCCGACGGTCCGGCAATGGTCGCATTCAAAGGGTCCGGTGGGAACCTCCCAGAGGTCATACATTATCCCGGCAGCACGCCGGGAGGTCGCGGCCCCGCAGGGCCAAGGTCGTAACGCCTTGGCAACGAGCCTGATGAGGCCTCAGTAGCCCTCCCACTGCGGCAGGGCTTCCAGTTCGTCCTCTGTCACGCCGGTGATGAAGGTGTCGTTCTGCGGCCCGATCTCCAGGCGTTCCAGCGGCACGATCACCTCGCGGTCCCCGATGTCGAGGAAGCCTTCCGTCTCCACCACGAAGCCCACGACGCGGTTCGAGGCATCGGCGAGGACGGCCGCGATCTCGCCGACCTGCTCCTCGCCGGGACCGTAGATGTCGAAGCCCGTGAGATCGCGGAAAACGTCCTCGTCCGCGCGCTCCCACCCCGCGGGCCAGACCACGCTGGTCTCGCCGGGTTCCACCGCCCGCAGGGCCTGGGCATCGATGGGCGCGGGCGCCTTGGCGGCCATTTTCGCAGGATCGGGGGCACCATCCCCCGCCGCACAGCCGGTGGCGGGGGCAGCCAGGACGAAGGCGGCGGCGGCGAGCAGGCGAGGCGTGTGGCGCATGGCGCGGCTCCTGGACATGGGAAGCGGGCATGGCGGCTGTCTTCACAAGAAACGGCCGGCGCGCCCCGGCGGGTTGCCGAACATGCGGGGTCCTGCCGCACCCCGTGCAACGGCCAAGCCAGCGCCGGTGTTGGCTGTTTACGGAAGAACCTGCGCGGACGCCGCTTCATGAGCCCATCCACGGCCCTTGTCGAGCAGCACAGGGACGACGGCGGCGCCGTTGTCACCGGCGGCGGCGCGTGGGTGATCGACTGCGCCCGGCAACTGGCCGATGCGCTGGCGGGCGTCGAGGCCAGGGGCGCGTCCGTCCGCTTCGACCTGTCCGGCGTCGAGCACCTGGACACCACCGGCGCCTGGCTTCTGGAGCGGGCGGCGCGGCGCCTGAAGGACGCGGGCGCCGCGGTGGACGTCTCGGGCCTGCGCGACGAACAGCAGGCGCTGCTGGACCATGTGCGCGAGTGCGCCGACGTGCCCGACGACACGCTCGAGATCGGACGCCGCAACCGTCCCTCGGCCCGGCAGCGGGCGGTCTCGGCCGTGCTTGCGCCGGGTCGTGCGGCGGCGACCGAGACACTGGATTTCCTGGAGTTCGTGGGCCTGACCATGATGGCCTTCGGACGCCTGTTCACCGGCCGGGCCAGGGTGCCCGTGGTCTCCGTCGTCCACCACATGCAGCAGGTGTGGATCAACGCCCTGCCCATCGTCGGCATCCTGACCTTCGTGGTCGGCGGGTCCTCGGCCTTCATGGTGGGCGCGCAGTTGCAGAAGTTCGAGGCGGAAATCTTCGTCATCAACATGATCGCGCTGGCCATGCTGCGCGAGATCGGCGTCATCGTCGCCGCCATCGTCGCCGCCGGCCGCTCGGGCAGCGCGTTTGCCGTCGAACTGGGAACCATGAAGACGCGCGAGGAGGTCAAGGCCATGCGCGCCATGGGCATCGACCCCATGGAAGCCCTGGTGCTGCCGCGCGTCATCGCCATCGTGCTCACCCTGCCCATGCTGGGCTTCTTCGGCGACGTGATGGGCATCATCGGCGGCGGGCTGGCGACCATCGCCTCCGTCGGGGTGACGCCGGAACTGTTCATGGAGCGCCTGAGCAACATCGCCAACCTGGAGATGTTCCTGGCCGGCTTCGTCAAGACGCCGGTCCTGGGCGCGACCATCGGCATCATCGGCTGCTGGCAGGGCATGCGGGTGGAAGGCGGGGTGGAGGCCATGGGGCGCCTGACCACCCGGGCAGTGGTGCAGGCACTGTTCCTGGTGCTGCTGCTCGACAGCCTGTTCACCGTATTCCTGAACCAGATGGGGCTCTAGGCGATGGGACACGCCAGCCGCGACCGGGCCAGCCAGGCGAAAGCGCACGGCGGGGACGACGGCAAGCGCCGGCCCGTCATCCGTGTGCGCGACCTGGAGCAGCGCTTCGGCGACCACCTGGTGTTCGAGGGGCTGGACCTCGACGTCTTCCCGCGCGAGGTGATGGGCATCGTCGGCGGGTCGGGCAGCGGCAAGTCCATCCTGCTGACCTCCATCATCGGCCTCCACACGCCCACGGGCGGCCGTGTGGAGGTGTTCGGCCAGGACATGACGGGGACGCCCCTGCGCGAGCGCCACGGCATCCAGCGCCGCTGGGGCGTGCTGTTCCAGAGCGACGCCCTGTTCTCCAACCTGACCGTGATGGAGAACATCGTCCGCGTGATGAAGGAACACCACGACCTGCCCCACCGCCTGGCGTCGGAAGTGGCGGCGCTGAAGGTGGACATGGTCGGCCTGGAGCCCGAGGCCGCCTGGAAGTATCCGTCGGAGCTGTCGGGCGGCATGCGCAAGAAGGCGGGACTGGCCCGCGCCCTGGCCCTGGACCCGGAACTTCTGGTGCTGGACGAGCCGACGGCGGGGCTGGACCCCATCGCCGCCGCCAACTTCCGCCAGCTCCTGCTGCAACTGCGCCGAACCCTGTCGCTGACGGTCTTCCTGGTCACCCACGACCTGGACCTGCTGCACGAGGTCTGCGACCGCGTCGCCATCCTGGCCGAGCAGCGGTTCCTGGAGGTCGGCCCGGTGGACGAGGTGTCGCGCGCCGACCACCCCTTCATCCAGCGTTTCTTCAAGAGCGAACCCGAGCCCGGCAAGGGCGGGCGTGCCGAAAAGGAGTGACGACCATGGAATCCAAGGCGCATCCGCTGCTGGTGGGCATCTTCACGGTGGTCTTCATCCTGGGCATGCTGACCTTCGTCGCATGGCTGGTGAACCTGGGCCTGGGCGAGGACCGCACGCGCTATCAGGTGGTGTTCGAGCAGTCCGTCGCGGGCATCAACGAGGGCACGGCCGTGCGCGTCAAAGGCATCGACGTCGGCAAGGTGGAACGCCTGCGCCTGGGCGTGGAAAACCCGACGCGCGTGCCGGTGGTCATCGGCGTGCGGTCCGACCTGCCGGTGTCGCAGGACGCCTACGTCACCGTCGAATCCATGGGCATCACCGGCGCCACCTATCTGGCCCTGCATCCCGGCGAGGCCGGCGGCCCGCAGCTGACGGCGGCGGAAGGCCAGCAGATGGCGACCATCGCCACCCGACCCTCGGGCGGCCTGAGTGCCATCATGGACACCCTTCCCAAGGTCGCCAGCGACCTGCGGGCGACCGTGGACCGCGTCGCCGAGGTGCTGGACGAGGAGCGCATGGCGCAGGTCGACCGCATCCTGAACAACATCGCCGAAACCACCGAGGCCGCGCCCGGCATCCTGCGCGAGGCCCGCATTGCGCTCCGCGACGCGCAGGGCGCGCTGGTCACCGGCGAGCAGGCGGCGGCGGAAGCGCGGCGAACCTTCCGCAGCGCCGACGCTTTGATCGAGGGCGAAATTTCCGAGACCGTGGCGGAAGCGCGGGGTGCTGCGTCGTCGCTGCAGGCCGCCGCCAACCGGCTGGAGCGCACGCTGCGCCAGACCGGCCCCGACGTCGGCGAGTTCGCGTCGGAGGGGCTGACGGAAATCCGGTACCTGGTCAGCGAGTCCCGCCGCATGGTGGATGAACTGACCCAACTCGCCGACCGTTTGCAGGACAACCCCAACGCCCTCGTGTTCGGCGAGGAGCCGTCCGAATTCGATCCGGAGGCCCAGTGATCCCATGACCCGCGCCGCCGCCGTCCGCCTGTCCAAAGCCCCCGTCCTGGCGCTGCTGGTGTTGGTGCTGGCGGGGTGCTCCAGCGTGATCCCCGGCGAGGGCGAGCGGCCGGAAACCTACCGCGTGACGGCGCCCGACGTCGCCGCCGCCTCCGCCGCGCCCGGCGCCCGGCTGGTGGTGGAGGCCCCCTCGGCGGCGCCCGGACTCGCCACCGACCGCATCGCCGTCTGGCGGGACCCCCGCCACCTGCAATACTACGCCGACAGCCGGTGGGTGGAAGACGCGCCCGAGATGGTCCGCGCCATCATGCTGGAGGCCTTCCGCTCCACCCGCGCCCTGGGCGCCGTCGGCCGGCGCTCGGTGGAACTCGACCCGACCCACCGCCTGCACACCCGCCTGTCGGACTTCGAATCCGGCTACGAGGCGGGCGCCGCCATCCCCACCGTCCGCGTCGAGATCGCCGCCGACCTGCTGGCGGAACCGGGCGGTGACGTCGTCGGCCAGACCACCGCCACCGCCCGCGCAACACCGGCGGACGAAAGCGTCGGCGCGGTCATTGCAGCCTTCGACGCGGCCACGCAGCGGGCCGTCTCCGACCTGGTGACGTGGACGGTCGAGACCATCGCACGCGGCCGGACGGGGGCATGATGGAGGACGGACCCGGCCTCGGCCGCGCCGTCGCCTTCGGCCTGATGGCGAGCGCCGCCTTTCCCATCGGCGTATTGATCGGCCTGTTCTGGACGCCGCCGCGCAAGATCGTCGCCGCCGTCATCGCCTTCGGCGCCGGCGTGCTGGTCTGCGCCCTGTCCTTCGAGTTGATGGAAGAGGCGTTCGAAACCGGCACCACGCTGTCCACCGTCGCCGGCTTCATGCTGGGAGCCTTGATCTATGTGGTGCTGGACCAGATCACCGACCGCATGGCGGCGAAAAGCTCGCCGAAGCGCGAGGGCACGGAGCCCTTCCAGGTGGACGAGGACGCACCGCCGCCCAAGACCGACGAGCAGGCGACCGTATCGGGCATCGCGGTGCTGATGGGCACGGCGCTGGACGGCATCCCCGAGAACGCCGCCATCGGTGTCGGCATTGCCGCCGAGGAAGGGCCGGGACTGGGCATCGTCCTGCTGGGGGCGGTGTTCCTGTCGAACCTGCCGGGCGCGATGTCGTCGACCATCGGCATGAAGCACGAGGGCCGGTCGGCGACCTACATCCTCACCGCCTGGGGTATCGTGGCGCTGGCCTGCGTCGCCTCGGTGATCCTGGGGTTCGAGCTTCTGGCCGGCATGCCCGACGCCTTCCAGAGCGCGCTTCTGGCGCTGGCGGCGGGCGGCATTCTGGCAATGCTGTCGGACACCATGTTTCCCGACGCCTTCCGCACCGGCGGCCCCTGGGTCGCCATGTCGACGGCGTCGGGCTTCGCGCTGGCATTCCTGCTCAGCCGCTACGCCGGCTGACCGCTGAAGGAAAGGGAGGACGCATGACACCGATGCTCAAGACCGTTCTGCTGACCCTGGTTGGCCTGACGGCGCCCGCCGTCGCGCTGGCGCAGGAAACAACCGACTCCGGCCTGAGCGAAAGCCCCGACAGCCCGGTGCTTTTGCTTCTGCTGATCGGCCTGATCGTTCTCGCCTTCCTGGGCGGCGGCCTGTGGGCCATGAAACGCCGGGCACGGAGAAAGGAGGGGGAGCGGGGGCGGTGAAGGACCGTTCGGCTTAAGGTGTGGGACAGAGTGGCTGAGACCGGCGGCGGACCCCTGCGGAAGCAGGACACTCCACGTCCGCCGCCAGGCGCCTTAACAACCGCTCGTCACCCGACCGTCGCCGCCACCTTGGCCGTCTTCCCCGCGTCCTCCAGGATCATGTCGCTGGCCTTTTCGGCGATCATAACGACCGGGCTGTTGGTGTTGCCGCTGGTGATGGTGGGCATGATGGAGGCATCGACCACCCGCAGTCCGTCGATCCCCCGCACCCGCAGGCGCTCGTCCACCACGGCGGTGTCGTCCTGGCCCATGCGGCAGGTGCCGACGGGATGGAAGATTGTCGTGGCGATGTCGCCCGCGCCCTTCCACAGGTCCTCTTCCGTCTGGTACTGCGGACCGGGCTTGAACTCCTCGGGCTTGTACTTCGCCAGCGCCGGCTGGGCCGCGATCTCGCGGGCGATCTTGACGCTTTTCGCCGCAATGCGCTTGTCGCCGTCCGTCGCCAGGTAGTTGGGGCGGATGGACGGCGAGGCGAAGGGATCGCCGCTCTTGATGGTCACTGCGCCGCGGCTCTCGGGCCTGAGGTTGCAGACACTGGCGGTGAAGGCCGGGAACGGGTGCAGCGGCTGCCCGAAAGCGTCCAGGCTGAGCGGCTGGACGTGGAACTGAAGATCAGGCGTCTCCAGCGCCGGGTCGGATTTCACGAAGGCCCCCAGTTGCGACGGCGCCATGGACATGGGGCCGCGCCGGAACAGCATGTATTCCAGGCCGATGCCCATCTTCCCCAGCAGCTTGCCGGCGCGCTCGTTCAGCGTCGGCACGCCCTGGACCTTGTAGGCGGTGCGGATCTGCAGATGATCCTGCAGGTTGCCGCCGACGTCGGGCATGTCACGCACCACGTCGATGCCGTACTCGCGCAGAAGGCCGCCCGGCCCCAGGCCTGACAGCTGCATGATCTGGGGGCTGCCGATGGCGCCGGCGGCCAGGATGACCTCGCCGGAGGCTTCCGCCAGCGCGTCCTCGCCGTCGATCTTCAGGTGAACGCCGGTCACGCGGCCGTCCTGGATACGCAGGCCGGAGGTGTGGGCGCCGGTGACCACGCGCAGGTTGGGCCGCTTCATGGCGGGTTTCAGGAACGCCTTGGCCGTGCTCACCCGCCAGCCCGAGCGCTGGTTGACGTGGAAGTAGCCCACGCCCTCGTTGTTGCCGGTGTTGAAGTCGTCTGACTTGGGCAAGCCCCACTGGTGGGCGGCCTCGCGGAAGGCGTCGAGGATTTCCCACTTCAGGCGCTGCTTTTCCACGCGCCACTCGCCGCCCGACTGGTGGAAGTCCCCCAGCTCGCAGGCGGCCTGATCCTCGCTGCGCTTGAAATAGGGCAGCACGTCGTCCCAGCCCCAGCCGGCATTGCCCATCTGGCGCCAGCCGTCGTAGTCGCGGGCCTGGCCGCGCATGTAGATCATGCCGTTGATGGACGAGCACCCGCCCAGAACCTTGCCGCGCGGATAGTTGAGCGCGCGGCCGTTCAGGCCGGGTTCGTTCTCGGTGGCGAACCCCCAGTCGGTGCGCGGGTTGCCCATGCAGTAGAGGTAGCCCACGGGAACGTGGATCCAGATGTAGTCGTCCTTGCCGCCCGCCTCCAGCAGCAGAACCGAGTGCCTGCCGTCCTTGCTGAGCCGGTTGGCGAGCACGCAGCCGGCCGAGCCGGCGCCGACGACCACGTAATCGAACGTCCCCAGATGCCTGGACATGGTTCCTCCCGTTGCCACTGTTCTTTTTTCACGCGCTGCCCGGCGCCGTTTCATGGGACTGTAGGCGTTGGAGGAAGCGAAAGCCAACCGAAACCAATGCGGCCCTGTCCGCGCGCCCCGGACAGGGGCCGTCGTCGGCCCGATGACGGGCTCACCGGCGCGACGGGCCGCCGGTTCCGTGCGTCCACGCCACCGGCGACGGCAGCGCCGGGCGCGCCCGGTTGGGGGGCGGGTTGCGCAGCAGGGCGGTCAGCATCTTGGACAGTTGCCCCGCCGACACCGGTTTGATGATCGTCGGCGCCTCGACACCCGTGTCCCCGCGGTCGCTGTAGCCCGTGCAGTAGGCGAACCGCACCCCCTTCTTGCGCAGTCGGCGGGCGACGGCGGTCGACAGCATGCCGCCGAGATTGATGTCCAGCAGGGCCGCGTCGGGCCGCTCCCGCTCCAGCAGCGCCAGCGCGTCCTCCACGCCATGGGCGGGGCCGATCACTTCGTACTTGAGGTCCTCGAGCATCTGCTCCAGTCCCAGCGCCACCAGGACGTCGTCCTCCACCACCAGCACCCGGCGACGCGGCGGCGCGGCCGGGGGTGGCGCCGTGTCGGGGGCGGCGACGGCAGAGCCGGACGGCGACGCCGTGCCGCCGGCGGCCTCTGCCCCGCCCACCGCGTCGGGCTCCGCGTCGGGCGCGCGGGCGGAAACCAGGGCCGCCGACAGGTCGAGGCGGCAATGCAGGCCGTTCTCTGCCCAGGTGAAGGTGATCGTGCCACCCAACTGGCGGGCCACCAGCGTCTCGATCAGCATGCGGCCGAAGCCCTGGCGGGACGGCGGCGCAACAGGATGCCCCACCGCCTCCCGCCATTCCACCGCGAGGCCGCCTTCCGGCGTGCGCATCCAGGTGACGGAGAGGCTGCCGGTCTCGCCGCCCGAGAGGGCGCCGTGCTTGGCGGCATTGGTGACCAGTTCATGCAGCACGATGGTCATGGGCTGGACGGCGTCGGCCAGTATGGTGACCGCCGGGCCCTCGATCTCCACCCGCGCCGCACCGCCGCGCAGGCTGCCCAGTTCGTCCTCCACCAGCCGCTGGAGGCGCGCGCCGTACCAACGGCTTTCGGCCAGCAGCACGTGCGCCCGCGCCATGGCCTCCACCCGTCCTTCCACGGCGGCGACATAAGCCTCCATGCTGTCTGCCCGCGTCACGCGCAGCACCGACAGCACCAGGGCGAGCACGTTCTTGGCGCGGTGGTCGACCTCGCGCATCAGCAGTTCATGGCGTTCCTCGGCCTCCTTGCGGGCGGCGATGTCGACCACCGATCCGATATAACCAACAAAGCGGTCTTCCTCGAAGCGCGGCGTCGCCGTGTCCAGCTTCCACCGCCAGACGCCGTCGTGCCGGCGCGCGCGCAGGTCGATGGAGAAGGGCTCGCGCGTGCGGTTGGCGTGTTCCCATACCGCCAGCACGGCGGGGCGGTCGTCCGGGTGGATGCTCTCCAGCCAGATGTCGTCGGGCGGCTTGTCGGGATCATGGCCGGTGTAGGCGTAGTAGGACCGGCTGAGAAACACCAGACGCCCATCGGCATCGCTGAGCCAGACCGTCACGGGGGCATCGTCGGCCATGCGGCGGAACATGCGCTCGCGCTCGCGCACCTGCGCTTCCGTGCGCTTGAGGTCATCGATGTCCACCATGGCGCCCAGGATGCGCGCCGGCTTGCCTTCGCGGGTGCGGAACAGGACCGCGCGGTTGGCGTACCAGCGCGCCGAGCCGTCGGGCATGATGCTGCGGAACTCGATGTCGTAGGGCCGGCCCTTGTTGACCAGCGCCTCCACCGCGTCTCCGGCGCGGGCTCGGTCGTCAGGGTGGACCTTTTCCGCCCATTCCTCCTTGGTGAAGGTACCCTTGTCGCGCGGCATGCCCATCATGGCGAAATATTCCGGCGTGCCGGTGGCGTAGGGCTGGCTCAGGTCCCACTCGAACATGCCGATGCCGGCCTCGCGGCGGAAGATGCGGAAGCGTTCCTCGCTGTCCATGCGGTCGCGCTCCAGCCCGGCCAGGCGGCGGACCGAGACCCACGCGGCCACCGCCACGGCCCCGCCTCCCGCCGCTGCGGTCAGGGCGATCGCGGCCGGCAGTTCCAGGCCGCCCGCCGCCGCCAGTCCGCCCGCAAGGGCCCCGGCCACCAACGGGAGACCCGCCAGCGGCCCCACCCGCCGCGCCAGGGCGCGCGCCGCCGGGCTCTTTTCGGCGTGCGGATCGACGGTGGTGGATGCAGGCGGCTGCGATGGCGTGCCGGCAGCCATCCGGTTCTCCTCGACGGTGGGTGGGCGGGCGAAACCGTTGGTGTAAGGAATGTAACGGCGCGCCTCCGTCGTGGGTCGCACCGTACTCCGGCCGGTCGACCGTGTGCGCCGGATGGTCAATCCCAGCGTGCGGGCACCGCGGAAAAGGACATCGGGCACGAAAAAGGCCTCCCCGGTTGCCCGGAGAGGCCTTCTTCATCATTCCCGATCCCGCGCCGGCCCCAACGGGCACGGCGCGGTTCCGGCGGTTCGGCTTACACCGAGTAGTACATGCGGTACTCGACCGGGTGCGGGGTGTGCTCGTAGTTGTACACCTCTTCCCACTTGAGCTGGATGTAGCCGTCGATCACGTCGTCGGTGAACACGTCGCCCTTCTTCAGGAAGTCGCGGTCGGCGTCGAGCGCCTGCAGGGCCTCGCGGAGGCTGCCGCAGACGGTGGGCACGCCCTCCAGCTCTTCGGCCGGCAGGTCGTAGAGGTTCTTGTCCATCGGGTCGCCCGGGTGGATCTTGTTCTCGATGCCGTCCAGGCCGGCCATCAGCATGGCGGCGAAGGCCAGGTAGGGGTTGGCGGTCGGGTCGGGGAAGCGGACCTCGACGCGCTTGCCCTTCGGGCTGGTGGCGTACGGGATGCGGCAGGACGCCGAACGGTTACGCGCCGAGTAGGCCAGCAGCACCGGAGCCTCAAAGCCCGGGATCAGGCGCTTGTAGCTGTTGGTCGACGGGTTGGTGAAGGCGTTCAGCGCCTTGGCGTGCTTGATGATGCCGCCGATGTAGTACAGGCAGGTCTCCGACAGGTCGGCGTAGCCCGAACCGGCGAACAGCGGCTTGCCTTCCTTGAAGATCGACTGGTGGGTGTGCATGCCCGAGCCGTTGTCGCCCATGACCGGCTTGGGCATGAAGGTCGCCGTCTTGCCGTAGGCGTGGGCGACCATGTGCACCACGTACTTGTAGATCTGCATATGGTCGGCGGCGGTCACCAGCGTCTGGAACTTGGTGCCCAGTTCGTGCTGCGACGGCGCGACTTCGTGGTGCTGCTTTTCGATCGCCAGGCCCATCTCGCCCATGACCGTCAGCATCTCGGAGCGCAGGTCGTTGCCCGAGTCCACCGGCGGCACGGGGAAGTAGCCGCCCTTGACGGTCGGACGGTGCGCCCAGTTGCCTTCCTCGAACAGCTTGCCCGAGGTGTAGGGGCCTTCCTCGCTGTCGATCTCATAGAAGCAGCGGTTCATCTGCACGTCGAAGCGGACGTCGTCGAACACGAAGAACTCGGCCTCGGGGCCCATGAACACGGTGTCGCCGATGCCGGTGGAGTGCAGGTAGGCCTCGGCCTTTTTGGCGATGCCGCGCGGGTCACGGTCGTAGAGCTGACCGGTCGAGGGCTCCAGGATGTCGCAGAACAGGATCAGCGTCGGCTGGGCCGAGAACGGGTCCATGACGGCGCTGGTCAGGTCCGGCTTGAGGATCATGTCGGACTCGTTGATCTCCTTCCACCCGGCGATGGAGGAGCCGTCGAACATGACACCCTCGTTCAGCATGTCCTCGTCGATGGAGGCGACATGCTGCGCGGTGTGCTGCCACTTGCCCTTGGGGTCGGTAAAGCGGAAGTCGACGTACTTGACGTCGTTTTCCTTGATCAGCTCCAAAACCTTGTTCACGTCGGACATGATCCTGTTTCCCGTAAATATGTGTGGCCGGTTGAATGGATCCCCCCAGGGCCGCCAACCGTCGGCCCGGGTCCGGCCGGGACAGTGCTGCGCGCGCTGTGCGGCGCGTTCGCGTCGTCGTCCGGCCGGGGGTCGGAAAGCGAGGGCGCCTAGATGGCGTCGCCGCCGCGCTCCCCGGTACGGATACGGATCGCCTCCTCGACGGAGGAGACGAAAATCTTGCCGTCGCCGATGCGCCCGGTGTGGGCGGCCTGCTGGATCGCCTCGATGGCGCGTTCCGCCAGCGCGTCGTCCACCACCAGTTCGATCTTCACCTTGGGCAGGAAGTCGACGACGTATTCGGCGCCGCGGTACAGCTCGGTGTGGCCCTTTTGACGGCCGAAGCCCTTGGCCTCGGTCACGGTGATGCCCTGCAAGCCGATCTCGTGAAGGGCTTCCTTCACCTCGTCCAGCTTGAACGGTTTGATGATCGCTTCGATCTTCTTCATGGCCCCCGTTGCTTTCGCTCGTTCTATGCGTCGCGCGTCCGACCTCTGGCTTCCGCGTTCCTCGACCGCCCGCGACCTTTTCCCGGTCCGGGCGGCGGCCTCGCGCGGAGCGAGTGTGGCCGCTTCCGCCGTGGTTCGGCAACAGCTCATTATCACGCCGCGTGCCAAACAGAGAAAACGGCGGAATCCTGAGGATTTCCACAGGTCCGGGAGGGAATGTACGGGTCCTATCGCCGCCGTGTCGTGCCTAAGTCTTGGGCATAGTGATCGCCGCGCGGGCAACACCATCGGGCAGGAGGCGTCCAGCCCGGCGGAGGGGCGCATGCGACGGCTCGCGAGTCGCCCCCTGGGCCGCCGCCGTGCCGTCGTGCTAAAACCGTGGCAGTCTGTCCATCGATCGCCGGAGTGACCGCCCCGTGAAGCCCGCCAACGCGCTGTTCTCCTCCCTCGGCACCACCATTTTCGAAACCATGTCCCGGCTCGCGCAGGAGCACGGCGCCGTGAACCTGGGCCAGGGCTTTCCCGAGGACCTGGAGCCGCCGGCGGTGCTTGAGGCCGCCGCGCGCCACGTCCTGCAGGGACCGCACCAGTACCCCAGCATGATGGGCATTCCGGCGCTGCGGCAGGCGGTGGCGGCGGCCAACAAACGCTTCTACGGGCTCGACGTCGACTGGCAGACAGAGGTGATGGTCACCTCCGGCGCCACCGAGGCCCTGGCGGATTGCCTGTTCGGGCTGATCGAACCGGGCGACGAGGTGGTGCTGATCGAGCCGCTGTACGACAGCTATCTGCCCATCGTGAAGAGGGCCGGCGGCGTACCCAAGCTGGTGCGCCTGCAGCCGCCGCGCTGGGACCTGCCGCGCGAGGACCTGGCCGCGGCGTTCTCCGACCGCACCAAGCTGATCATGCTCAACAGTCCCATGAACCCCTGCGCGAAGGTGTTCGACGAGGACGAGTTGGCCTTCATCGCCGACCTGTTGCAGCGCCACGATGCCTATGCGGTGTGCGACGAGGTCTACGAACACCTGACCTTCGACGGCCGCCGCCATGTGCCGCTGATGACCCTGCCGGGCATGCGTGAGCGCTGCGTGCGCATCGGCTCGGCCGGCAAGACCTTCTCGGTGACCAGCTGGAAGGTGGGATACATCACGGCGCCGCCGCACCTGCTGGGGCCCATCGCCAAGACCCACCAGTTCCTCACCTTCACCACCCCCACCGGCCTGCAGGCCGCAGTGGCCGAGGGCCTGGGCATGGAGGACGCCTATTTCGAGGGCCTCGCCCGCGACATGCAGGCCCGCCGCGACCACCTGGCGGACGGCCTGCGCGGCATCGGGTTCGAGGTGCTGGACTGCGCCGGCACCTACTTCCTGACGACCGACGTCCGGCCGCTGGGGTGGACGGGCACGGATGCCGACTTCTGCCTGCACCTGACCACCAAGGCGGGCGTCGCGGCGGTGCCGGTGTCGGCCTTCTTCGCCGGCGAGGCGGACCGGCATTTCGTCCGCTTCTGTTTCGCCAAGAACGACGCGGCGCTGGACGAGGCTCTGTCGCGCCTGTCGGCCCATTTCGCGCGGTGAAAAAGGCGCGGGATTTCGTCGAAATCGTCCTTGACGGTCGGGCCCTTATGGCATACAAAGCGGCCCTCCCGCGATGGCGGCTATAGCTCAGTTGGTTAGAGCGCCTGGTTGTGGTCCAGGAGGTCGTCGGTTCGAATCCGACTAGTCGCCCCACATGAAAACACCCCCGTGCCTGCCGGCGCGGGGGTGTTCTCTTTTCGAGGCAGCGGCCCCGCCACCGGTGGCGGGGCCGCCCGCCCTTACTTGGCGAACGGCAGCCGAACCGTCATGCGGCAGCCGCGGGGCTTGCGGTTCTCGGCCGTCACCGTACCACCCATGGCCTGGACGTTGCGCTTGACGATCCACAGGCCCAGGCCGAAATGGCCGGCGCCGGGACGGACGTCGCCGTGGCGGGGATCGGGGCGATGGCTGACGTAGCGCTCGAACACGTTGGGCAGCACCGCCGGATCGACGCCCGGTCCCTCGTCCTCCACCCGGAAGACCACGTCCCGGCCCTCGCGCACCAGGCTGACCTTCACCGTGGCACCGGCGGGATTGAAGCTGACGGCGTTCTCGATGATGTTCTCGGCCACCGTCTCAAGCAGGTCCTCCCCGCCCAGCACATGCAGGCCCGGCGTGACCTCGGCGGTGACGCGCACGCCCTCCTCCGGGTCGTCGAAGCTTTCCGCCACCGCGCTCACCAGCACCGAGACGTCGATGCGCCGGCGCGGCGGGTCGATCAGGTCGGCCATGGCGGCATCCACCCGCCGCGCCGCCTGCACCAGCGCCTCCAGCCGGGTCAGCGCCGCGCGGGCCGTGTCAAGCGAGCGCCGCGCCCGCTGGTCGCCGACGGGCACCGTGCGATACAGCGGTTCCAGGCTCTGGGCGATGGTCGCCAGCGGCGTCTTGAAGGCGTGGGCGTTTTCCTCCGCCGCGTGGCGGATGGCATCGGCCGAGGCGCGCAGGCGCTCCACCATGCGGTCGAAGTCCGATGCCACGTCCTCAAGCTCGGGGATGCGGGCTCGGGCCTTGAAGCCGTGGTGGGCCTCGGCGTCACCCTGGGCCACGGCGCGGGCCTGCCCGGCAAAGCGGCGCAGGGACCGCCACAGAGCCCAGATGACGCCCAGCGCCAGCAGCGCGGCCAGGCCGTAGAGACCCGCGGCGTACAGCACCTGCTGCGAACGCCACGTCGGCCGCGCCAGTTGCTCGCCGATCAGGCCCGACAGGCTGTAGGAGGTGAGCAGCCCCCAGCATCCCGCCTGCGTGGTGAAGGGGGTGAGGCTGGTCAGCACCTCCTGCTCGCCGCCGGGCGTGACGTAGGGCAGGTCCAGCGGCTGACCGCCGCGGCAGCTTTCCGGCAGGGTCCAGGGCACGCCGGCCGCCACCAGCGCCAGGCGTTCGGTGTCCAGCTGGTCGGAGGGCAGCGGCGGCTGGGCGCCGATGAGGAAGACGCTGTCCTGGTCCTGCGGGCGGTAGAGCAGCCGCAGCCGCATTTCCGGCTGGGCAAGGCGCTCCAGCGCCTCGCGGGCCGTCGGCAGGTCGGCCTCCTGGCTCTTTTCCAGGGCCAGGCGCAGGCCCTCGGCGATGACCGCGCCCTGGGTGCGCACGGCGCGCAGCAGGGCCTCGCGCTTGGCTTCCTCGGCCGCGAGGAACGGCCCGACCAGCACGGCGGGCACGGCGATGAAGACGAAGGCCAGCAGCACGAGACGGGCCGCCAGCGAGGGATGACGCAGGCGGAACCAACGGCGCCGCCCGCCGCCCGACACCGGCGGGGGTGAGTGCGCCGCCGCGGCACCGGGATCGCCGCCGCGGGCGCCCACGCCAGCCCCGGCGGTCGTGCGGACCCGGCGGGTCGGCGTCGCCTCCACGTGCGGACGCACGGCGGTATCGTTGGCCGGCTCAGCCCTCGGCGCGCCAGCCATATCCGAATCCAGCATAGTTGAGAATGGCGTCGAAGCTCGCGTCGATCTCGCGGAACTTCTGGCGGATGCGCTTGATGTGGGTGCGCACATTGGCGCGATAGCCTTCGTCGCCAGACCCGGCAATGAAGCCCTCGCCCCGCACGGCGTCGTAGAGCGCCCGGTACGACAGGTCGCGGCCGGCGTTCTCCGCCAGCTTGCGGACGATGCGGAACTCGGTGATGGTCAGGTCCACCGGCTGCTCCCGCCAACGGGCCCGGGCCGACGAAACGTCCAGCGTCAACGGCCCCAGGGTCATGATCTCCTCGGGCTCGATGGCCTGGCCGACCATTCCGTTCTCCGCCCCGGCTGGCATTCCCGGGACGGGCTTGGAGCCTTCCAGGATCAGGTTGATGCGCCGCAACAGGATGTTGAAGCCGCGCCCCTTGTCCACATAGTCGACGGCGCCGTTGGTCAGGGCCGTCTCCTCGTAGAGCTGGTCGTTGAGCGTGGTGAGGAAGATCACCGGCGTCACGTCGCCCGAGGACCGCAACTGGCGCAGCACCTCGATCCCCGTCATGCGGGGCATCTTCCAGTCGAGCAGGATCAGCGACGGCGCCAGGTCGCCCTGGGTCAGGGGCTCGATGGCCGTCGGGCCGTCGGCGAAGGTTTCGACAGCGTAGCCGCTGTCCTCGAGATTGCGCCCGAGGGACTCGCGGAACAGCGGATCGTCGTCGATGAGGACTATGGTCGAGCGGTCAGTCATGCCATCCGGGGGATGAGGAAGAAGGAAACCATGGCGTTCCCGAGAGGGTACCATCAAACCATTTAGTTGACGATCTCCCAGGCGCCATCCTCCCTTCGGCAGGCGGTTCCGCTGAAAACCTCCGGCCGTCCGTCGACCGAGGCAGTGGTGGTATAGGTGCGGCAGGTGCGGCCTCCGTCGCGGAAGGTGTCCTGAGGGACCAGTCGATAGGGCGTGCCGACGCCGCTGCCGGCGGAACCGCCGGTCCAGCGGATGGCGCGGCCGTCGGGCACATGCTCCAGCGCCGTCAGGGTGCAGGCGCGGTCCACCGGGTCCATGGAGCGGCCGACCGCGCCGCCGACCAGCGTGCCGAGCAGCGTTCCGCCGATCACCGCGGCCAGCTTGCCCTTGCCCTCGCCGAAGCGGCTGCCGGCGAGACCACCGGCGGCGGCGCCGAGGACGTTGCCGATCAGCTCGCCGTCGATGAGGCTGCGGTCGCAGGTGCCGCGTCCGAAGCCGTACGGCAGGTCCCGTCCGCCGCGCTCGACCACCGTCGGCACCGGAATGTAGACGACGTCCGGCCCCTTGTGCTTGTGGCCGTGCTTGGCGCGCCAGCCGTGGGCCGGCGCCCAGGGCGGCGGCTCGGCGTTCGCCGGGGCCGCGGCCATGACCGAGCCCGCGGCCATGACGGCGGCCAGCGCAAGAGCGGCGGCGCGGCGACGGGCCTGCATCAGCGGTCGATCTCGATGTCGGTCAGGCCGCCGATGAGCGCGCCGCCGGCCCCGCCAAGCAGCGCGCCGCCGACCACCGACCCGCCGATGAGGGCACCGGCGGCGGCACCGCCGGCCGCACCCAGCGCGCCGCCCGTCAGGGCCCGCTGTTCGTCACGCGACAGGTTGGAGCATCCGGCGGTGGCAAGAACCAGCGCCGCCACGGCGGTGAGCGTCAGGCTCTTTCGGGTAGTGGTCATGGGTCTCTCGTCCAAAGGTTCCAATGAGGCGCCGTCGATCGACCGCGCGTTGATTGCAGAATGTGCGGGGCCCGCGCAGGCCACAAGTGACTGAAATCACTGGTCCTTGCTTTGTCACACGAAGCGGTAAGTCCGATGATGCCGGTCACAGCGTTGTCACCGGGGCCCGCGTATGTTGCTCTCGCGTCCATTCGGGCGCATGATCCCGGCCGGTGCCCATCCTCGACGAAAGACATATGCGCGCAGTCATTCTCCCCCTTGTCGCCGCCACCCTCGCGCTGAGTGGTTGCACGGCCCTGGACGACCTGGACCGGCGCCTGTCGGCGGCGCTGAACCCGCAGGAGCCGGCGCCGGCGCCGGTGGTCGAACCGTTCCAGCCCCTGCCGGAACGCAAGCCCACGGACGTGCCGCCGCCCAAGCGCCAGCCGGCCAAGCGCGCGCCCGCGGCGCCGGCGACTCTGGCGCCCGAGCCCGAACCCGTGCCGCCGGAACCCGAGGAGCCCGCCGACACGGCGGAGGCCGCGGCGGTGGCCGCGGCGCCCAAGCGTGGCAAGTTGCCGGAAGGGCTGGTCGGGCTGTCGGCGGAGCAGTTGCGCGCCCGCTTCGGCACGCCGGCGGAGGAGATCGAGGAAACACCCGGCGTGACGTGGCGGTACCGGCCGGAAGGCTGCGTGCTCGACATCCACCTGTTCCCGCGCGTGGAGAGCCAGGGCCTCTACGCCCTGGACGCCTCGGCCGAAACCCTGACGGTTGAGGAATGCCTGGCGGTGCTGACCGCGCCGCCCGAGGCCGAGCCGGCCGCCGCCGCCGAAACCGTGGACGAGGCGGAGCCCGACGCCTCGGAACGTCCCGATGCGGCAGCGGAGCAAGCCCCCGCGCCGGCGGATACGGCGGCGACGGAGACCGCGCCGGCGGACTGAACCCGCACGCGACATGGAACCTTTCGGCGTACCGCGCGTTCTCCTTCCCGTCCGAAGGCGCCGGGACGGCCGGGTCCACATGCGGCCAGCGTCGCCCCCAGCCTATACTTACGGTGCAGAAAGGGGATGGCAGAATACCGCAAACGGTTAGTCGCTATCCGATCGGTCCCGTGGCATGCTATAGAACATATGTCGCCCCGTGGTGTGGGGGTGGCAAAGGGGAGGTTGTGTAACGTGGCGAAAAAGAAGACCGGCAAGGACCGGCAATGCGCCGCCATTCCTTACGTGGTTCGCGACGGCGAGGTGCAGGTGATGCTGCTGACCTCGCGCGGGACCGGGCGGTGGATCATTCCCAAGGGCTGGGTGAAGAAGAAGCACACGCCCGCGGAAATGGCGGCGCTGGAAGCCTTCGAGGAAGGCGGTGTCGTGGGCGATGTGACGCCCCGGCCCATCGGCTTGTATGACTACAACAAGATCCTCAACAGTGGCGCCATCAAACCCCTGACGGTCGACGTCTACGGCCTGCGCGTGCGCTTCGAATGCCTGGACTGGCCGGAGCGGCACGAACGCAAGCGCGTATGGGTGACGCCCGAGGAGGCCGCCCTCATGGTCGCCGAGCCTGAACTGGCCGACCTGTTCCGCCGCTTCTGCAAGATCGAGCGCAAGGCCCGCGCGGCCTACCAGGGCGCCTTCGTCCCGTCGCCGGCCGCCGGCAAGATGCGCGTTTCCCCTGCTACCGCCTGACGGGCGGGTCGTACTCCAGGCCATCCAGAAAGGTCCGCGCCTTGTCCCTCAAGGCGCGGATTTTTTCGTCGCCCATCCGGTCCATGGTCTTGTGGATCATCATCATGCGCCGATTGCGCGCCGTGACCGCCCGCGTCCGAGCGATGAAATCCCAGTACAGCGCGTTGAAGGGACAGGCGTCGTCCTCCAGCTGCTTCTTGGGCGAATAGCGGCAGTGGCGGCAATAATCCGACATGCGGTCGATGTACTTGCCGCTGGCCGCATAGGGCTTTGACGCCAGCAACCCGCCGTCGGCATAGAGCGCCATGCCGTGCGTGTTGGGCAACTGCACCCATTCATAGGCGTCGGCATAGACCACCAGATACCAGGCATTCACCGCCGCCGGATCAATGCCCGCCAGCAGCGCGAAGTTGCCCGTCACCATCAGGCGCTGGATGTGGTGGGCATGGGCGTGATCGTGGGTTTCCGTCACCACCTGGCGCAGGCAGTTCATGCCGGTCTCGCCGGTCCAATAGAAGCGCGGCAGCGGACGATGGGCCTCCAACGCGTTCGTCTGCGCGTAGTCCGGCATCCGCGTCCAGTAGATGCCCCGCACGTACTCCCGCCACCCCAGGATCTGGCGGATGAATCCCTCGACCGCGTTCAGCGGCGCGTGACCGGCATGATAGGCGTCCTCGGCCCGTCGGCAGAGGTCCAGCGGGTCCAGGAGCCCGGCGTTCAGCGGCGCCGAGATCAGCGAGTGGAACAGGAACGGCTCCCCCTGCCGCATGGCGTCCTGATAGGTGCCGAAACGCGGCAGGCGGTGCCGGATGAAATGGTCGAACGCGGCCTCGGCGTCGGCGGCGGTGACCGGCATGGCAAACCCCTGCAACCTGCCGAAATGATGGCCGAAGCGCGCCGCCACCAGATCCAGCACCTCGCGCGTAAGGGCGTCGGGCGCGAAGGCGGGCGGGTCGGGCGCCTCAAGGTCCGCCGGCAAGGCCTCGCGGTTGTCCTGGTCGTAGTTCCAGCGCCCGCCCTCGGGCTCGCTCCCGGGTGTCAGCAGCAGTCCGTGGCGGCGGCGCATGTCGCGGTAGAACCATTCCATGCGGAGCGTCCTGCGGCCCCCGGCCCAGCGGCGGAAGTCCTCCAGCGGACAGAGGAACCGGCCGTCGAGGCGGATGTCCACCGGCACGCCCACGGCCTCCTGCCACCCGCGCATGTCTTCCAGCACGCGCCATTCGCCGGGCTCGGTCACCACCACCCGTGCCGGGCGGTAGCGCGCCACGGCCTGCTCGAGCCCGTGGCGGAAGGACCGCCCCTCGCCCGGTTCGTCCAGGCGGCGGTAATCGACGGTGATGCCCTCGGCCCGAAGCGCTTCCGCAAAGTGGCGCATGGCCGAGAACAGGAAGGCGATCTTGCGCGGATGGTGGGGGACGTAGGTGCATTCCTCCATCGCCTCGATCATCAGCACCACGTCGCGCGCCGGGTCGATGTCGCCGAGCGCGGCGATGGAGCGGCTGAGTTGGTCTCCCAGCACCAGGCGGAGGACAGGGGCGGCGTCGGTCATGGATACCCTTGCGCGGACTGGGGACGTGTCGGGCTTGGCGTGGGCGGGGGCGCGGTGGTAGGTGTGGGCGCCCGTCGTCCATACGGCGCCGGACCCTCTGTCAGTTCAACGGAACCCTCATGCGCCTGCAGCTTTCCACCTGGCCCCAGGTCGAGGACTACCTGGAGTCCTCCCGCGGCATCATCGTCCCCATCGGCTCCACCGAACAGCACGGCCCGACCGGCCTGCTGGGCACTGATGCGCTCTGCGCCGAGGCCGTCGCGGTCGAGGCGGGCAAACGGGCCGGAATCATGGTGGCGCCGGGCATTCCGGTCGGCATGGCGGTGCATCACATGACCTTCGCCGGCAGCATGACCTTCCGCCCCTCGACCCTGATCGCCGTGGTGCGCGACTGGGTGACGGGTCTCGCCGCCCACGGGTTCGAGCGGTTCCTGTTCGTCAACGGCCACGGCGGCAACATCCCGACCCTGCAGTCGGCGTGGTACGAAATCCACTGCGAGACCCGCGAGGCCACCGACCGCGGCGGCAAGGGCCGCGACCTGCGCTTCGCCGTGCAGAACTGGTGGGCGGGCACGCAGGTGAAGGCCTACTGCGACGAGGTCTTCGGTCCCGCCGACGGCAGCCACGCGACCTGCGGCGAACTGAGCCTCATGCATTTCCTCTATCCCGACGAGGCGCCCACCACCGCCGGGCTTGAGCCGCGCGTCGCCCCCACCAGCGCCTACCACGACGCCGAACACTTCCGCCGCGTCCACCCGGACGGGCGCATGGGCAGCGACCCCAGCCTGGCCAACGCCGACCACGGCGGCCGCCTGTTCGACATCGCCGTGACCGAGGCGCTGGGCCGCTACGAAACGCTGATGGCGGAAGAGTAAGACCGGGCGACACTTGAAATCGTATACCGGTCGTCCGGCAAGGCCGACTGGCCGCCGCGCCTTATGGCGCGTGAGCCTGCGTGGCGCCTGGAGCCGAAGGCGTGCGCGGAAGCGCGCACACCGCAGCCTCGATGATTTCAATCATCGAGGCGTATAAGACCGGCTGGCGTGAGGTCGGGCCGTCGCCTCAGGCGGCGGCCACCGCCTCCAGGAAGGCCTTGATGAGCGCGGGGTCCTTGCGGCCCTTCTCGCGCTCCACGCCCGAGGACACGTCGACGATCCTGGCCCCGCTTTCGGCGATGGCGCAGGCGACGTTGTCGGGGGTCAGGCCACCGGCGAGCATCCAGGGCACGTCGTCGCGGTCCCAGGCGCGCAGAATGTCCCAGGCGAACGGCAGGCCGTGGCCGCCGGGGCGGTCGGCATCGGCCGGCGGCTTGGCGTCGAACAGCAGCATGTCGGCGGCATCGGCGTAGGCCTGCGCGTCCTGCAGGTCGGAGGCCTGCGCGACGCCGAACGCCTTCATCACCGGCGTGGCGTATTCCAGCCGGACCTGCTCCACCCGCTCAGGGGTTTCCTTGCCGTGCAGCTGGATCATGTCCAGGCGCACATGATTGAGCACCGCGTCCAGTTCGTCGTCGGTGGGATCGACGAACAGGCCCACCACCTGCACGTCCTCGGGCATGCCTTCCACCAGCGCGGCGGCATCCTCGGGCAGGATCGCGCGCGGGCTGGGCGGAAAGAACACCAGCCCCACATAGGCCGCGCCGTGCTCCACGGCGGCGAGCATGGCGTCCTCGTCGGTGATGCCGCAGATTTTCGCGACGGCCATCAGGTTTCGTCCTCCGTGTTCCCCGCCGGTGCCGCCGGTTTGGGCAGGTCGGCGATGATGGACTGGGCCGCGCCCTCGGGGTCCTGGTGGGCGGTGATGGGGCGGCCGATCACCAGATAGTCTGCCCCGGCCTCCAGTGCTTCCGCCGGCGTCATGATTCGTTTCTGGTCGTCGGGCGCCGAGCCGTGAGGCCGCACGCCCGGACACAGCAGCTTGAAGGCCGAGCCCCGGTCGGCGCGCAGCACCGAGGCTTCATGCGGCGAGCACACGACACCGTCCATGCCGCTGTTCTGCGCCAGTTCCGCCAGCGCCCGCACCTGATCGGGGACAGGCCGGTCGACGCCGGTGCCGGCGAGGTCCTCGTCGTCCATGCTGGTCAGGACGGTGACGGCCAGCACCAGCGGACGCGGTACCAGGAATTCCTCGGCCGCTTCCGTCGCGGCGCGGGCGGCCGCTTCCATCATGACCCGGCCGCCCGCGGCGTGCACGTTGACGATGGCCGGCTTGAGCTGGGTCGCGGCGCGAATGGCGCCGGCGACCGTGTTGGGAATGTCGTGGAACTTCAGGTCCAGGAACAGCGGCGCATCGCCGGCCTTGCGCACCTGCTCCACCCCCTTGCGGCCCTGAGCGGTGAAAAATTCCAGCCCCAGCTTGATGCCGCCGACCGTATCACCGATGCGCGCGGCCATCCGGGTCGCCTTGTTCAGGTCGGTGGTGTCCAGGGCGCAAAAGACGGGATTGCGAAGAGGCGTCATGGGCGTGGGCGGTCCGATGGTGGATGTGGAACATCACCCTTACACCAGCGGGTGCCCGCCGGGCAACGGGAGGAGCCACGCTTGCGTTCCGTCGCGGCGAGCCAATATCCAGCCTAGGATCAGGGTCGTGGCCGTCGCAACGGGACGCCGCGGGTTTCGTATGCCCTGATCCTGATTTATGCGATCTTGTGCGTTTCTGGTAGATATCGTCGGGCGTACCCCGCGCACGACGGATCAATGACGTTGAGGCTGGGAGGATAGACGTGGGCAACGGAACCCTGGAGACCGCCGCGCCGACAGAGGCCAGGAGCCGGAACCGCTTCCGGGACGGCGGACGATGGATGGGGTTCGCCTCCGCCGTGCCGCCGGCCCTGGTGGCGGCCTGGCTTCTCAGCCTGCTGCCCCGCGTGTCCGAAGGCCGTCCGGTGCTCTGGGCGGTGGACTGGGCGCCGACGCTGGGCGTGTCGCTGGCATTCCGCATCGACGGGTTGGCCCTGCTGTTCGGCCTGCTGGTCAGCGGCATCGGCGTGGTGATCATGCTGTATGCGGGGTCGTACCTGAAGGGGCACGTCCACCTGGGGCGGTTCTTCCTCTACATGACGGCCTTCATGTTCTCCATGCTGGGCCTGGTGCTGGCGGACGATGCGGTGGCGCTGTTCGTGTTCTGGGAACTGACCACCGTCACGTCGTTCCTGCTGATCGGCTTCACCCACACCGACCCGAAATCCCGCCGCAACGCCCTGCAGGCGCTGTTGCTGACGGGCGGCGGCGGGCTGGCGCTGCTGGCCGGCCTGCTGCTCATGGGGCTGGAGTCGGGAACGCTGCGCCTCTCGGCCATGGACCCGGTGCTGATCCAGGGCTCGGCGCTGCTGCCCGGGATCATCGTGCTGGTCCTGCTGGGCTGCTTCACCAAGTCCGCCCAGTTCCCCTTCCATTTCTGGCTGCCCAACGCCATGAGCGCGCCGACGCCCGTGTCGGCCTACCTGCACTCCGCCACCATGGTGAAGGCGGGCATTTACCTGCTGGCCCGCCTGTCGCCCACGCTGGGCGGTGATCCGCTGTGGGTGTGGAGCCTGACCGTCGCCGGTGCGCTGACGGCGGTCATCGGCGCTGCCTGGGCGCTGCGGCAGACGGACCTCAAGCAGATGCTGGCCTGGACCACCGTCATGGCGCTGGGGGCGCTGACGCTGCTGCTGGCGGGCTCGGCACCCATTTCCCTCGCCGCCGCCATGACCTTCCTGGTCGTCCATGCGCTGTACAAGGCGACGCTGTTCATGGTGGTCGGCATCCTGGACCACGAAGCCGGCACGCGCGAGCGCGACAAGCTGGCCGGTCTGGCGCGCGCCATGCCGCTGACCGCCGCCGCGGCGGTGCTGGCGGCCTTTTCCATGGGCGGCTTTCCGCCGTTCCTGGGTTTCATCGGCAAGGAGCTGAAGTACGAGGGCGCGCTGGCGCTTGTCGCCGCGCCCGGCGTCGCCGCCTTCGGCCTGGTGCTGGCGAGCGCCGGCATGGTCGCCGTCGCCGGCATGATCGCCATCGACCCCTTCTTCGGCCGCCAGCGCAAGAGTGTCTCCGCCCGTCCCCACGATCCGCCGAAATCCATGCTGGCGGGGCCGCTGCTGCTGGCGGGCCTGGGCCTTGCCTTCGGGCTGGCGCCGGGGGTGATCTCGGGCCCGCTGGTGCAGCCGGCGGTCACCTCGGTGCTGGGCGGGCCGGCGACGGTGAAGCTGGCGCTGTGGCACGGCATCAACCTGCCGCTGGTGCTCAGCATCGCCACCTTCACGCTCGGCGTGCTGTTCTACATCTTCCGCACGCCCGTGGTCGCCGGGCTGAACGCCTTCGTCGGCCGCCTGCCCATGACCGGAGAGCGCGCCTATGACGGCTGGCTGGCCGGGCTCAAGGCCCTGGCGGCGTGGCAGACGCGCATCCTTCAGGGCGGGCACCTGCGGGTCTACATGGCGACGACGCTGGGCGCCGTGGTGGCGCTGACGCTGTTCACCCTGTTCTGGGCCGATGCCCTGGCGCTGCCGGCCGCCGGATCGCCGTCGTTGAGCATTCTGGGCGTCACCGTCGCCGTCACGGCGGCGGCGGGCGCGGCCATCGTCGTCACCACGCGCTCGCGCCTGGCCGCCATCGGCGCCCTCGGCATCGTCGGGACGGCCGTCGCCGTGCTGTTCCTCATGCATGGGGCGGTGGACGTCGCGACGACGCAATTCCTGGTGGAAACGCTGGTGGTGGTGCTGCTGGCCGCCGCCCTGGTGCGCCTGCCGCGCCTGACCCAGACCCCGCGCCGCAACCGCCGCGCCCGCCTGCGTGACGGCATCCTGTCCGTAGGCGCCGGGCTGACGGTGACGCTTGTGATGCTGGCCGTACTGGCCGAGCCCTTCGACCGCCGCGTCACCGACTTCTTCGAGGCCGCCGCCTGGCCCGAGGCCTTCGGCCGCAACATCGTCAACGTGATCCTGGTCGATTTCCGCGCCCTGGACACCTTCGGCGAGATCGCCGTGGTGGCGGTCGCGGGCATGGGCGCCTACGCCCTGCTGAAGGGTGGGATGGCGGTGCCCAAGCAGCCGATCGAGAGCCTGATCCTGCGCACCGCGACGCGCGGCCTGGCCGCCCTGCTGGCGGTGTTTGCCGTGTTCATGCTGTTGCGCGGCCACAATGATCCTGGCGGCGGCTTCATCGCCGGCCTGATCGCCGCGACGGGCTTCACCCTGCTCGCCCTCGCACACGGTGTCGGCCTGGCCCGACAGGCTCTGGGCGGCGCGCCGCGCATCGTCGCCCTGTCGGGCCTGGGCATCGCGCTGCTGTCCGGGCTGGCCGGGGCACTGGCCGGCGGCGCGCCGTTCGAGGGGCTGTGGCTGTTCCTCGGCGGAGACCCGGCCGCCGGCGACAAGGGCATTCCGCTGTCCACGGTGCTGGTGTTCGACATCGGCGTGTTCCTGGTGGTCGTCGGATCGGTGCTCGCCATCGTGTTCGGACTGGAAGAGGAGGCCTGATCCATGGACGTTGTGCTCGCCCTGCTCGCCGGGGTTCTGGCCGCCGCCAGTGTCTGGCTCATGCTCGACCGGTCCCTCGTGCGCTTCCTGTTCGGGCTCGCACTGCTGGGCAACGCCGCCAACCTGGTGATCTTCGCCAGCGGCCGCCTGACGGAAGGCGCCCCGGCGCTGATCGCCAAGGGGGCGGCGGCGCCGGAAGGCGACGTCTCCAACGCCCTGCCGCAGGCGCTGATCCTGACGGCCATCGTCATCAGCTTCGGGCTGTTCGCCTTCGCCCTGTCGCTGGTGCACCGCGCCCACAAGGACCTGGGCACCACGGACTCCGAGACCCTGACCATCGCCGAGGGGAGTGACCGTACATGAGCGCCGCCTGGCTGCTGTTCCTGCCCATCGCCCTGCCTTTCGCCGGTGCGGTCCTGGCGTTCATCGCCGGCCGCGCGGGCGACCGCCGGGCGCCCCAGTGGGTGAACGTGGGCACCACGGCGCTGATGACGCTGGTCTCGCTGTTGCTGCTGTCGGCCGTGTGGCGCGACGGGCCGCAGGCGATCCAGATGGGCGGCTGGGCCGCGCCCTTCGGCATCACGCTGGTCGCCGACATCCTGGGCGCGGTGATGGTGGTCATCACCGCCCTCTCGGGCCTGGCCGTCGCCGTCTACGCCATGGCCGACATCGACGAGGGCCGCGCGAAGCTGGGCTGGCACGCGCTGTACCTGGTGCTGCTGGCGGGGGTGACCGGCGCCTTTCTGACCGGCGACCTGTTCAACCTGTACGTCTGGTTCGAGGTGATGCTCATCGCCTCGTTCTGCCTCTTGGTGCTGGGCGGCGACAAGGCGCAGTTGGACGGCGGCCTGCGCTATGTGGCGCTGAACCTGGTGGCGACCGTCATGTTCCTCATGGCCATCGGCCTTCTGTACGGCCTGACGGGCACGCTGAACATGGCCGACCTGCACGTCACCCTGAAAACCGTGGACGCGCCGGGGCTGGTGACAACCATCGCCGTGCTGTTCCTGGGTGCCTTCGGCATCAAGTCGGCGGTGTTTCCGCTGTTCTTCTGGCTGCCGGCGTCCTACCACGTGCCGCCGGTGGCGGTGTCGGCCATCTTCGCAGCCCTGCTGACCAAGGTGGGCGTCTATGCGCTGATCCGCCTGTTCACGCTGGTCTTCACCGCCGACGTGGACTACACGCACGGCATCCTGCTGGTCATCGCCGGCGCGACCATGGTGACGGGCGTGCTGGGTGCCGCGGCGCAGAACCAGGTGCGCAAGATCCTGTCGTTCCACATCATCAGCCAGATCGGCTACATGGTGATGGGCCTGGCGCTGTACACGCCGCTGGCGCTTTTGGGCGCGGTGTTCTACCTGGTCCACCACATCATCGTGAAGGCCAACCTGTTCCTGGTCGGCGGCGTCGCTAAGCGCATCACCGGCAGTTTCGAGCTGGACCGCATCGGCGGCCTTTACAAGGCGAAGCCGTGGCTCGCGGTGCTGTTCCTCATTCCCGCCCTGTCGCTGGCAGGCATTCCGCCGCTGTCGGGCTTCTGGGCCAAACTGGTGCTGATCGAGGCCAGCCTCGAGGTGGAAGCCTGGGTCATCGCCGGCGTGGCGCTGGTGGTGGGCCTGCTGACGGTGTTCTCCATGAGCAAGATCTGGCTGGAGGCCTTCTGGAAGCCCCACCCCGACGGCGACGCCGCCGTCGGCGCCGTGGCGCTGACCCGCGGCGAGACGGTGGCCCTGGTCGCGCCCATCGTGCTGCTGGCGTCAATCACCGTCATCATCGGCCTGGCGCCGCAGCCGTTCCTCGACCTCGCCGCCCGCTCGGCGCAGGAACTTCTGGCGCCGGAAGCCTATGTCCGTGTTGTGCTGGGAGGCCTGCCGTGATCCTGTTCATGCTCAACCTCGTGCTGATGGTCGCCTGGGCGATCCTGCTCGGCAACTTCGGCTGGCTGACGCTTCTCAGCGGCTTCGTCGTCGGCTACCTGGCCCTGCTGGCGAGCCGCCCCCTCTATGGTCCGAGCCGCTATTTCGGCGCCGTCTGGCGGGTGCTGGGGCTGGCAGGGTACTTCCTCTACGACCTGATGCGGTCGTCGGTGGCGGTGGTGTGGGACGTGCTGACCCCCAGCCACCACGCGCGCCCGGGCATCATCGCCGTGCCGCTGACCGCCGAGAAGGACGGCGAGATCATGCTGACCGCCAACCTGATCTCGCTGACGCCCGGCACGCTCAGCCTGGACATCTCGCCCGACCGTAAGACGTTGTGGGTGCACGGCATGTTCGTCGACGATCCCGACGCCCTGCGGAAAAGCCTGAAGGACGGCATGGAGCGCCGCGTGATGGAGACCGTGCGATGATGATGATGGAAGACGTGACCGCCTTCGCCGAGGCCCGCCCGATCATCGCCGTCGCCGCCGTCGTCGCAAGCGTCCTGCTGGCCGCCGCCTTCGCCCTGGCCGCCTGGCGGGTGGCGCGTGGGCCCACCCTGCCCGACCGCGTGGTGGGGCTGGATACGGTCGCCCTGCTGGCGCTGTGCGTGACGGGGCTGCTGGCGCTGACCGCGGGTGCGCCGGCCATGCTGGACGCGGCGCTGGCGCTGGCACTGGTGGCCTTCCTGGGGACGCTCGCCTTCGCCCGGTTCGCCGAGACCCGGCCCGAAGCCAGCATCGGCATCCCCGGCGGGCCGGACCTGGAGGAACCCGAGGACGACGACGACACGCCCAAGGAGCACCGCCCATGATCGCCGACATCGTCATCGCCCTGCTGCTGGTGCTGGGCGCCTTCTTCGCCTTCGTCGCCGCCCTGGGCGTGGCACGGCTGCCCGACGTGTTCATCCGCATGCACGCCTCCACCAAGGCCGGCACGCTGGGCGCGGGGCTGATCCTGGCCGCCGTGGCGCTGTTCTTCGGCGAGGCGGCGGTGACGGCGCGGGCCGTCGCGATCATCGCCTTCCTGCTGATCACGGCGCCCATCGGCGCCCACATCATCGGCCGCGCCGCCTATCGCACCGGCGTGCCGCTGTGGTCGGGCAGCGTGGTGGACGAGTGGGCTGCCCGGCCGCCGGCACCCGTTGCGGCGCAAGCGAGCGATACGCCCGAGACACGGCACGAGGCCGGCCAGAACGCGCGACCCTGAGCGCCAATCCCCCGTCCCCTGCTGTTGCGAAGGGCTGCCTGCTGCCGTACCATCCGAACGGGGTAATTCGGCGGCGGTAAAAGGAGCCACCGCGGAAGGGGCGTGCAGAGGGGGACAAGGGGATGACGCAGGTCCGGCCCCGCCGATCCGTTATCAGCCGCTGGCTGGAACCGCCGCCGCATCTGGCGTGCGGCGACCAGCGGCGGCACTTCGTGCTGGCGACGTGGATGTACGTCTTCGGCGGCGGCCTGCTGGCCTTCTTCATTCCCTTCGACCTGCTCTACACCGGCTACGTCCATCACGCCGCCGCCCAGGCCGTGGCGCTGGCTGCGATCACGGTCGCCTACGTCATCTACCGCCGCAGCGGCGACGCGCGCGCCATCTCGTGGGTGAGTTCGGGAACCGTCGGCATCCTGATCGTCTTCCTGATCGCCACCGGCAACCCCTATGACGCCGTCTTCGCCTGGGCGGCGTTCTTTCCGGCCATCCCGTTCTTCATGCTGGGCGCGCGGTGGGGACTGGCCGCGGCGCTGACCTTCGTCCTCGGCCTGGGCGTCGCACTGGCGGACATGCTGGCCCGCGGCGTGCCGGGGGTGACACCCGTCGCCATCTACAACACGCTGGGCGCGACGGTCGGCATGACGGCGATCCTGTTCTACTACGAACACGGCCGCGCCACCGCCCAGCGCACCATGGAGGACGCGGCCAACACCGACTTCCTGACGGGACTGGTCAACCGCCGCCACTTTCAGACGGTGTTCGAGTTGGAGGCCGAGCGCGCCCGCCGCCACCATCGGCCGCTGACTCTGCTGCTGGTGGACCTGGACCACTTCAAGGCCATCAACGACACCCACGGCCACGACGTCGGCGACCAGGTCCTGCGCCACGCTGCCCAGCGCATGGTCGACGGCACCCGACGGCAGGACGTGGCGGGCCGCATCGGCGGCGAGGAATTCGCCCTGCTGCTGCCCGAAACGGCCGAGGCGCAGGGCGCGGCCGTGGCGGAAAAGCTGCGCCGGGCCCTGGCCGCGCAGCCCGTCGACGGGGTGCGCGTCACCGCCAGCATCGGCGTCGCGGAAATGCGCTGGGGCGATGACTGGACCGCCCTGTTCGCCACCGCCGACCAGCGGCTGTACGCCGCCAAGGCGGCCGGCCGCAACCGGGTGTTGGGCGGCGCGCCGGCGCGTGCGGCGGCGGACGCGCCCGCGCCGCAGCACCCGAACGTGGTGGACTTCTCCGCCGCCGAGTAGGCGCCCGTACCGGCCGTCAGGCCGTCAGGCCGCCTGCGCCGCCGACGCGCGCCTGCGCATCATCAGAAGCCACAGGGCCGCCATCAGCGACAGGCCGATGGGGGCGATGGTGAACAGGTTCACCGCGCTCCACCCCAGGGCGTTCTGCATGGCACCCGAGCCGAAGCTCGCCAGCGCCACGGCACCGAAGACCATGCAGTCGTTGAAGGCCTGGACCTTGGCGCGCTCCTGCGGGCGGTAGGTTTCCGTCAGCAGCGTGGTGCCGCCGATGTACATGAAGTTCCAGCCCACGCCCAGGATCACCATGGCGAGGAAGAAGTTGGCCAGATCGACGCCGGCCAGTGCGACGGCCACGCAGGCGATGTTCAGAAGCGCGCCCGTGATGATGATCGGCAGCACCCCGAACCGCTTGATGAGATTGCCCGTGAAGAAACTCGGCACGAACATGCCCAGCACATGCCACTGGATGACCCAGGCGCTTTCATTGAAGGAAAAGCCGCACATGGTCATGGCAAGCGGTGTGGCCACCATTTCCAGGCTCATGACACCGTAGCCGAACATGGCCGCCAGCACGGCGACGATGAAGGCCGGTTGCGCCGCGATCTGCTTGAACGGCCGCCCGCCCTCCTCCTCCGACGCGCGCGGCAGGGGCGGCATGCGCAGAAGCTGCAGCAGCCCGATGCAGGCGGCCGCCAGCAGCGCGGTGGCGACGTAGGAGCCCGCGAAGATCGCCGGCAGGAACTCGCGGCTTTCCTTGGCCAGTTCGCCGCCGATCACCGCGGCGACGATGCCGCCCGCCAGCACCCAGGAAATGGCGCGCGGGCGGAAGCTCTCGCTGGAGGTTTCGGCGGCGGCGAAGCGCAGGAACTGCCAGCTTGCGTTGTGGATGCCCAGCAGCACGCCGCCGGCGCAGAACAGGGCGAAGTCGCCGGTGTTCAGCGCCACCATCGACACCAGCCCGCCGGCGATGCCGAACAGTTGCCCGACGGAGAACCCGGCGCGCCGCCCCACCTTCGCCATCAGGTGCGCCAGGGGGAAGGTCGCCAGCATGGTGGCGACCATCTGCAGGCTGAGCGGCAGGGTGACCAGCGCCGGGTCCACGCCGAAGGTCGCCCCGGCCAGCGCCGAGACGGAAAACACCAGCACGGCGGTGGACATGCTCAACGCCTGGGCGGCGGAAAGCACGATCACGTTGCGCCGCATGTGGGCGGGCGCAGGGTGGGCGACGGCGGCGGTCACGGCTCCTCCGGCGGAACGGGGTCGGAAACGGGAATGGAATGGAACGCGGACCGTACATTAGAAAGATTGGAAAGTCCCGTCCCGGTCCATTCACGGCCTCCGGGCAGGTCAGGTGCGCCGCACCGCCGCCATTTCCGCCTCCAGCGCGTGGAAGCCCTCGAGGAAGGTGCGCCGCGCCTGGTCGCTGGGCAGCGGAGTCAGGGTCACGCCGGCCAGCGGCCTGGCCTTGATACCGAGGATGGGCTTCAACTCGTCCGCTGTGAAGCCGGCCAGTTGCACGGCCTCCGTCGCCGCCGCGATCTGGTCGGCCTTCTTGATCTGTTGCTTGATTTTGGGGTCGAGCCGCGCGGGCAGGCCGAAGCGGATGTGAATCGCTTCCGTCAGGCGGGCCTCCACCTCCTTGAACACGTCGCCGACCACGGCCTTGAGCGGCGTGATCAGATCGTGGGTGACGTACTCGCTGGCGTCATGCAGCTTGCCCGCCATCAGCACCCAGGGGGGCGGGGCCGGCGAGAACCCGCGCATGATGTCCACCACCAGGTCGGAATGCTGGGCGATGGACCAGGCGTGCTCGCCGATCGTCTGGCCGTTCCAGCGGGTGTTGCGGGCCAGGCCGAGGGCGATGTCCTCGATCTCGACATCCACGGCCGAGGGCTCCAGCAGGTTGAGCCGCCGGCCCGAGAGCATGCGCTGCCAGGTGCGGGGAGCGTGCTTTTGCAGAAGGCGGTTGGTGTCGGTCACGAAGCGGGGTCTCCAGCCGGCAACAGCGTTGCACTGCGGCAACACTTCATAAGAGTTTGATGTGGCGACGCCTTTGGGCGCAGGGGCGTCGTTTCCGGAAACGATCCGGCGGGTTATGGTTGCTCCCGCGGTGCCGATCAAGTCCTTGCGGCCCGCCGTAGGGGAGGATTGTATATCATGCCCGCCGTGCTGCACCGCCTGCGCGCCGTTCTCGTGCTGGTGCCGCTGATGTTTACCGCCGCCACCGGGCCGGCGGCCGGACAGGTCATCGACAGTCCGGAAAGCTGGACCGAAGGAACCTTCAACGAGCTGCGCGCCGGCCGCTACGACGGCTTCGAGACCCGCCTGCGCGAGGCCCTGGAGGCCGACCCGCGCCAGCTCACCGACATGGTCGCGCGCCTGCGCCAGTGGGCGGGGACGGACCAGGTGATCTACGTGGATCTGCTGCTGAACCAGAACTACGGCTCCAGCCTGCTGCGCCGGGTCTACCAGGTGCACTACGGCGGCCGGCGGTTCATGTTCTTCTTGACGCAGTTCGCACGCGGGTCCGACGGCTGGCTGCTGATGGACTTCAAGGCCTCCACCAGCCCGGGCGATTTCCTGGGGCCGTAAGGCTGGTTTCAGGCGTTCGCAGGCCATATTAAAACGGATGCAGATTCCTGCTTTCGAGGCTGTAAAGAAAACGGTGCACGGTCCCCCGACGGGCGCGCGGCAGGATGGTTGGCAGCGGCGGTGGAGTCCTGCTTTCGCAGGAATGACGGGTGATTTTTTGTTTCTATAACAATAAGTTAAGAACTCCGTCGCCCCTGCGGAAGCAGGGACCGATCCGCAGCTGGTGGCCGCCCCACCCTCACATCACCCCTTGCATGACTGACCAGTCAGTCACTATAGTCTCGGACACGTACCCACACCGTCCAGGACACCCAACCCCGCCATGAGTACCCGCCCCGCCCTCGCCTCCTCCGCACCGCCCGCCGACGCGCCGCGTCCGTCGCGGCGCTCGCGGCATGGCGACACGCGGGAGGATCGCGAGGCGGCCATCGTGGATGCCGGGCTGGACCTGTTCCTGGAGAAAGGCTTCGCCGCCACCAAGGTCGACGAGGTCGCCCGCCGGGCCGGCGTCGCCAAGGGCACGGTCTACCTGTATTTCCCCAGCAAGGACGACCTGTTCCACGCCGTCGTCCGCCGCTCCGTCGAGCCATTGATCGACGTGGTGGAGGACCTGGCCCACGATCCCGACGCCCCGGCTTCCGACGTGCTCACGCGCGTCTTCAAGGCCCTCTACGCAGAGGTGGTCGCCACCGACCGGCGCGAGGTTCTGCGCCTCATCATCGCCGAGGGCGGGCGGTTTCCCAAGCTCGCGGCCTACTACCACACCGCCGTCGTGCGGCGCGGCGGCGCGGCGTTGCGGAGCCTGGTCGCCGAGGCCGTCGAACGCGGCGAGTTCCGCGACGGACCCGCCGCGCAACGGCCGGAAGTCATCATGGGCCCGGCCCTGCTCGCCCTGGTCTGGACGCTGGTCTTCCAGGAGATCGACCCGCTGGACCTGGACGAAATTCTCGCGGCACACATCGACCTTGTCCTGAACGGCGTAAAAGCCTCAGCCTGACCCGAACCCGTTCACCCGAAGCACGAAAGCGCACAGCCGATGTCCACCGTTCTCAACACCTACCGCAACGGCGTCGATGATCGAGGCCACTTCGGCCTGTTCGGCGGGCGCTACGTGGCCGAAACGCTCATGCCACTCATCCTGGAGCTGGAGAAGGCCTACAACGAGGCCAAGGACGACCCCGAGTTCCACAAGGAACTGGACGGCCTGCTGACCCACTACGTCGGCCGCCCCAGCCCGCTGTACTTCGCCAAGCGCATGACGGAGCAGTGCGGCGGCGCCAAGATCTACTTCAAGCGCGAGGACCTGAACCACACCGGCGCGCACAAGATCAACAACTGCATGGGCCAGATCCTGCTCGCCCGCCGCATGGGCAAGACCCGCATCATCGCCGAGACGGGCGCCGGCCAGCACGGCGTCGCCACCGCCACCGTCTGCGCGCTGTTCGGCATGAAGTGCGTCATCTACATGGGCGAGACGGACATCGCCCGGCAGGCGCCCAACGTCTTCCGCATGAAGCTGCTGGGGGCGGAGGTGGTGCCCGTCGTGTCCGGCTCGCGCACGCTGAAGGATGCCATGAACGAGGCCCTGCGCGACTGGGTGACCAACGTCCACGACACCTTCTACATCATCGGCACCGTCGCCGGCCCGCACCCCTACCCGACGCTGGTGCGCGACTTCCAGTGCGTCATCGGCGAGGAGACCAGGCGCCAGGTGCAGGAGCTTGAGGGCCGCCTGCCCGACAGCCTGGTGGCCTGCGTCGGCGGCGGCTCCAACGCCATGGGCCTGTTCCACCCGTTCCTGGACGACAAGGACGTGCGCATCATCGGCGTGGAGGCCGCCGGCCACGGCGTGAACACCGAAAAGCACGCCGCCAGCCTGACCGGCGGCCGCCCCGGCGTCCTGCACGGCAACCGGACCTATCTGCTCCAGGACGACGACGGCCAGATCACCGAGGCGCACTCCATCTCCGCCGGCCTGGACTACCCCGGCATCGGCCCGGAACACGCCTGGCTGAAGGATGTGGGGCGCGTTGAATACGTCTCCATCACCGACGACGAGGCCGTGAAGGCCTTCCAGGAGACCACGCGCCTGGAGGGCATCATCCCGGCGCTGGAAAGCAGCCACGCCGTCGCTTATGCCATGAAGCTCGCCCCGACCCTGCCCCAGGACCACATCATGGTGGTCAACATGAGCGGGCGCGGCGACAAGGACGTCAACACCATCGCCCAGGCCATGGGCACCGATATGGGAGGTTCCCTGTGACCGCCGCTGTTTCGACCTCCACCACCGACACCACAGCCGCCCAGCGCGACCGCCTGACCGAGCGCTTCGCCAAGCTGAAGGCCGAAAACCGGGGCGGACTGGTGATCTACACCATGGCCGGCGACCCCGACCGCGACAGCGCGCTCAAGCTGATGAAGGGCCTGCCGGAGGCCGGGGCCGACGTGATCGAGCTGGGAATGCCGTTCTCCGACCCCATGGCCGACGGCCCGGCGATTCAGGCCGCCGCCCTGCGGTCGCTGGCCGGCGGCATGACGCTGACCGGCACGCTGGACACCCTGGCCGCCTTCCGCGAGGGCGACGACGACACGCCCGTGGTGCTGATGGGCTACTACAACCCCATCTACCAGTACGGCGTGGAGCGATTTGCCGCCAAGGCGCGGGAGGCGGGGGCCGACGGCCTCATCATCGTCGACCTGCCGCCGGAAGAGGCGCCGGAGCTGAACGAGCACCTGGACGCCCACGGCATCCATCTCATCTTCCTGACCACGCCGACCACCAAGGCCGAGCGCCTGCCCATGGTGCTGCGCGAGGCCGGCGGGTTCCTCTATTACGTGTCGATCACCGGCATCACCGGGTCGGCCTCGGCCGTTGAGGACGAGGTGGCGGCCGCCATCGCCGATCTTCGCTCGTCCACCGACCTGCCCATCGCCGTCGGCTTCGGCATCAAGACGCCCGAGCAGGCCGCCGGCATGGCGCGCATCGCCGATGCCGCCGTGGTGGGCTCGGCGGTGGTCAACAAGGTGGCGGAGAACCTGGGCGATCCGCCGGCTGCCGTCGATGCCGCGCTCGCGCTGGTCAAACAGCTTTCGGAAAGCGTGCGTGCGGCGCGCGCCTGAGGTATAAGGCGCGTTTCAAACCCACGGCGAATCCAACCGGAAGACGCGATGAACTGGCTGACCAACTTCGTCCGCCCCAAGATCCAGCAGCTTGTGCGCCCCAAGGAGGTGCCCGAGAACCTGTGGAAGAAGTGCCCCGCCTGCGGGCAGATGATCTTCCACCGCGAGCTGGAGAAAAACCTGGAGGTCTGCACCCACTGCGACCACCACATGCGCCTCCCGGTCAAGAAGCGGCTGGAAGCCCTGTTCGACGACGGCGAGTACAAGCGGATCGAACTGCCCAAGGCGCCCGAGGACCCGCTGAAGTTCCGTGACCTGAAGCGGTACAACGACCGCATCAAGGACGCCCGCCACAAGACCGGCGAGCAGGACGCGATCATCGTCGCCCATGGCTCGGTCGGCGGCGTGCGCGCCGTGATCGCGGCCTTCGACTTCTCGTTCATGGGCGGGTCCATGGGTGTTGCCGTCGGCGAGGGCATCGTCGCCGCCGCCGAACTGGCCGTGCTGCAGGATGCGCCGTTGATCGTCATCCCGGCCTCGGGCGGCGCGCGCATGCAGGAAGGCATCCTGTCGCTCATGCAGATGGCGCGGACCACGGTTGCCGTCGACAAGGTGAAGGACGCGGGCCTGCCCTACATCGTGCTGCTGACCGACCCCACCACCGGCGGCGTCACGGCCAGCTTCGCCATGCTGGGCGACATCCACGTCTCCGAGCCCGGCGCGGTAATCGGCTTCGCCGGGGCCCGCGTGATCGAGAGCACCATCCGCGAAACCCTGCCCGAGGGCTTCCAGCGCGCCGAGTACCTGCGCGAGCACGGCATGGTGGACACGGTGGTGCACCGCCACCACCTGAAGGACAAGCTGGCGAACATACTGAACCTGCTCATCAACCGCGGACCCGCCGGTCAGGTGGTGCCGTTCGAGCGCAAGGGCGTGTTCGGCGCCGGCGAGACCACGACGGCCGAGACCAAGCCCGCCGGCAAGCCCGAGCCCACGCCCGCGGCCAGGCCGGCGCCGGCGGCGCCGGCCGCCAAGGCCCAGCCCACCAAGGCGCCGGACGAGGAAGTGGCCGAAACCGCCGCGCCCGCCGACGAGGACGCCCGCCCCATCGACGCCGCGCCGGCCGAGGCTCCGAAGAAGGAGCCCGCCGAGACCGGCGAGCCGTCCGAACCGAAGAAGGGCTGACCGCCTCCATGACGCACCAGGGCCGCCGCCCGGACGCCGTGCTGGACCGCCTGCTGGCGCTGCACCCCAAGGTCATCGACCTGTCGCTGGACCGGGTTTGGCGCCTGCTGGCGGCCTTCGACCATCCCGAACGCCGCGTGCCGCCGGTCATCCACCTGGCCGGCACCAACGGCAAGGGCTCCACGCTCGCGTTCCTGCGCGCGATGGCCGAGGCCGGCGACAGGCGTGTCCACGCCTACACCAGCCCGCATCTGGTGCGCTTCCGCGAGCGCATCCGGCTGGCGGGTGCCCTGATTTCCGAAGAAGCGCTGACCGACCTGCTGGAAGAGGCGGAACGGGTCAACGGCACCGATCCCATCACCTTCTTCGAGATCACCACCGTCGCCGCCTTCGTCGCCTTCACCCGCACGCCGGCCGACTTGCTGCTTCTGGAAACAGGCCTGGGCGGACGGCTGGACGCCACCAACGTGGTGGACAGGCCGCTGGCCACGGTGCTCACCCCCATCGACCTGGACCACCAGAAGTTCCTGGGCGACACCATCGCGGCCATCGCGACGGAAAAGGCCCACATCATGAAGCCCGGCGTGCCCTGCGTGGTCGCCCGCCAGCCGCTGGAGGCGATGGCGGTCATCGACGCCCACGCCAGGGAAATCGGCGCGCCGCTGATCGTGGAGGACCGCCACTGGTCGGTCGCGCGCGAGGATGACGGGTCCTTGCGCTTCCGCATGGAGGGCGTGGACCTGCACTGCCCGTGGCCGGGCCTGGCAGGGCCGCACCAGTATGCCAATGCGGGCGCCGCGCTCGCCGCCGCACATGCCGCCGGTCTCGGTCTTTCCGACGGCGCCCTGGGGCGCGGCGTGGCCGGGGCATCCTGGCCCGCCCGCCTGCAACGCCTGACGCGCGGCCCGCTGGTCGACCTGCTGCCCGAGGGGTGGGAACTGTGGCTGGACGGCGGCCACAACCCCTCGGCCGGCCACTGCCTCGCCCAGGCGGCCGATGCTTGGCGCGACAAGCCGCTGGCCGCCGTCTGCGGCATGATGGTCGACAAGGATACCGCTGGTTTCCTGGGCCCGCTGGCGCCGCACCTTGCGGCCCTGCGCGCCGTAGACATCCCCGGCGAGCCCAACGCCAAGCCGGCGGATGCTCTGATCCAGGCCCTTCCCCTGCCCCACGCCGACGTGGCGGCGGCACCCGGCGGCGTGGAGGAGGCTGTGCGCGACCTGGTGGGCCGCGTGCCGGGGCCGGCGCGGGTGCTCATCTGCGGATCGCTGTACCTGGCGGGGTCTGTGCTGGCGGATAACGACTGAGGGCGGTTCCTGCGCTCGAGCGTACTGAGAAACCGCATCCTCGGGCTTCGTCGCCGCGCGCCGAAGGATGCGGCCGTTGAAGGATGGATTCCCGCTTTCGCGGGAATGGCGGGGCACCGAAGTTTCCTTTTCCGTCGAATTGCTCCACCACCCAGCAAAGAGGTCGGTCGGGACATTGGCTGGTTGCCGGCAGAGATGCCGCAAGGGCGAGGACGGAATGCGCAGGCCTCTGCTTTCACAGGGGTGACGGTTCTTTCAAGTTATTGCTCTAAAATATGAAAACGACCGTGATTCCTGCGAAAAGCAGGAATCCACTTCCGCTGCTCGCCATCCCGCCGCGCTCCATTTCGTCTGGAGCCGTAACATGCCCCCGGCCGCGCGCGTTACCCTCTGGTGGCGATCCTTCAGCGGTAGGAGACCAGCATGGCGCGGCCCCTCTCGGTCCTGGCCCTGAGCCTTTTTGCGGCGGCAACACCGGCCCTGGCGGAGGACGCGCCGGCGCCCGAATGTCCGACGGCGCCCCAGGCGCTGGCCGACCACGCTACCGCGCCCCGTCACGTCATTCCCGAGAGCCTCGCCAGCGCCTTTCCCTCGCGGGAGCTTGTGACCGACCTGATCACCTGGATCGGCGAGAACACCGCCTACGACATCGCGGACGCCCTGGCCGACCCGCCGGCGATCAGCCTGTGCAGCCCCGGCACGTCCATCGACTACGAGGGCCGCATCGTGCTGGTGGACGAGAAACTGCGCGCCGCCTACGACATGGAGGCCCGGCACATCTTTCTCGTGCGGCCGTGGTCGGCGGACGATCCCATGCACGTCTCGTCGCTGCTGCACGAACTGATCCACCACGTCCAGTGGACGCGGCGCACCTGGGACTGCATGTACGAGCCGGAGTGGCAGGCCTACAAACTGCAGGACAAATGGCTGAAGGAACGTGGCGTCGACGCGGGCTTCGACTGGTTCTTCATCTTCGCCATCTCGCGCTGTCAGCCGAACGTGCATCCAGGGCTAGAAAAGGCGCCCGACTGAGGGGGCCCGACCGTGCGGACTAAGGTCCGCACCGTCGGGCCGGGCATCAGGATGCCCTACCGGTTGTTCAACTGCGCGCGGACGGATCGGCGTCCCATCTCGGAGATGCGATACGGCGACGATGCCCTGGACTCCACCAGGCGCTTGCGCCGCAGCTTCTGGAAGACGTCCAGCGTGCAATCGGCCAACACATGGCCGTCGCGGCTGTAGCAGAGGACGTCGCGGATACGGCCGTTTTCGGCCCGGTCATGGCGGATGTGCCCGCCCTGCGCCAGCACGTGCAGAACGCGCTGTTCGCTGCGTGAGATGTTCATGGGAAAACCTGTGACTTGACATGCGCGGGCGCCGCCGCCCGGCATGAAGACCCGGGCGGGCGAAGGCCACTGAATGTCTCGCTTCAATCGAGACGGTCAGCGCGCGGTCACAAGCTCCAACATAAAACCATCCGCTGAGGATTAGGACGGGAGGACTTAAGCACCGCCTCCCGCCCCAGTCAAGCCGCCATGGCTGGCGCCTACTTCTCCCCGTCCAGGCGCCGTTCCAGCGCCTCGCAGTAGGTTTCCAGCGCCTTCACGCGGGCGAACCGCTTGTCGTTGCCCTCGACCAGCGTCCAGGGGCAGGCATGAGTGGAGGTGCGCTCCACCATCTCGTTGACCGCCGCCTCGTAGTCGCCCCACTTCTCGCGGTTGCGCCAGTCCTCGTCCGTCAGCTTCCAGCGCTTGTAGGGCGTTTCCTCACGCTTCTTGAAGCGGGCCAGTTGTTCCTCGGGGGTGACGTGAAACCAGTATTTCACCAGCACCGATCCGTGTTCGACCAGCTGTTCCTCGAAGTCGCGGATTTCCGAATACGCCCGCTTCCATTCCTCCTGCGTGGCGAATCCCTCCACGCGCTCCACGAGGACGCGGCCGTACCAGCTTCGGTCATAGATGGTGGTGCGGCCGGCGCGCGACAGGTGCCGCCAGAAGCGCCACAGGTAGTGGTGGTCACGCTCCTCGTCCGTCGGCGCCGCGACCGGAATCACCTGGTAGTCGCGGGCGTCCAGACCGGCGGTCACGCGCCGGATGGCGCCCCCCTTGCCGGCGGCGTCCCAGCCCTCTAACACCAGGATGGAACTGATGCCCTTGGCCTTGGCCGCGCGGTACAAGCCGTTCAGCCGCGCCCGCCCCTTCTGCAGGCGGGCGCTGTATTCCTTTTTGGAGAGGCTCTTGTCCATGTCGAGCGCGGTGAGGATGGACGGCAGGCGCGACAGGATCTGCCGTCCGCTGGCGTGTTCCACGTCGGCGCCGGCCTCGACGGCGGCCTGCTCCACCTGCTCTTCCTGCTTCTTCTGCTTGGCGTCGAGCGTATGGACCAGCTTGTTGCGCATCTTCTGCGCCTCCAGGTGGCGCAGGGCGGCGTCGCGGATGGCGGTCAGCACCGTCAGGGAGCGATAGCGGTTGTCCGAGCCTTCCACGATCTGCCACGGCGCGTGGGCCACGCTGGTCTGAACGATCAGGCGCTCCGAGGCCTCGATGAAGTCCTCGTACATCTCCCAATGGGTCCAGTCGCGCTCGGTGACGCGCCAGGACTCGTTGGGGTCCTTCTCCAGGGTCTTGAGGCGCTTTTTCTGCTCCTTCTTGCCCAGGTGCATCCAGAACTTCAGGATCAGCGCGCCGTCGTCGGCCAGTTCCTTCTCGAAGGCGGCGATGCGCGACAGGCGCTCGTCGAAGCGGGCGTCGTCAATCTGGCCGTAGGCGCGCTCCAGCAGCGGCTGCGAGTACCACGGGCTGAGAAACAGGCCGATGCGCCCGCGCGGCGGCAGGTCGCGCCAGTAGCGCCAGAAGTGCGGCCGCTCGCGCTCCTCGTCGCTGGGCTGGCCGTAGGCCCGCGTGACGATCCAGCGCGGGTCCATCCACTCGTTCAGGAGGTTGATGGTTTCCGACTTGCCGGCGCCGTCCACGCCGGCGAAGATGACGATGACGGGGAAATCCGCCGCCCGCAGCTTCTGCTGCAGTTCTATCAGCTCGATCCGCAACGGCCCGGCGACGACGTCGAAATCCTCTTTGGAGACCGTGCGGCCCAACTCGGCGGTCCTGAACATTCCCCACTCCCGTCATGCGTTTGTCATGCGCACAGAGTACCGCGTTCCCGCCCCGGCGCAATGCCTTAAACCCCTGTTATGCCTGAGGTTATGGCCCGGGGCATAGGCGACCTACGACCAGGCGGCAAAGGCCTGGGCGGGCCTACCCTTCAATGGTGCTGGATTCGCGGGGTCTTCTGTGAGAAACGATAGGACCCGTTTTTCCCCGCCGCACGTTGAGCGGTGAGACATCGACCGGCCGAACCATGGCCGACAGGACATTTCAGACGGAGGAAGTTATGGCAGTTCGCGTTGCGATTAACGGTTTCGGTCGCATTGGCCGCCTGGTGCTGCGGGCCCTCATCGAATCCGGCCGCTCGGACGTCGAGGTGGTCGCCATCAACGACCTGGGTTCGGCCGAGGCCAATGCGCACCTGCTGAAGTACGACTCCGTTCACGGCATCCTGCCGGCCGAGGTTTCGGTCGAGGGCGACAGCATGGTCATCGGCGGCACCTCCATCAAGGTCATCGCCGAGCGCGACCCCTCCAAGCTGCCCTGGAAGGACCTGAACGTCGACATCGTGGCCGAGTGCACCGGCATCTTCTCCGACGCCGAGAAGGCGAAGGTCCACCTGGACGCCGGCGCCAAGCGCGTGCTGGTTTCCGCCCCGTCCAAGGGTGCGGACATGACGGTGGTCTACGGCGTGAACCACGAGGACCTGACGGCCGATCACAAGATCGTCTCCAACGCTTCGTGCACCACCAACTGCCTGGCGCCGGTCGCCTGGGTGCTGAACGACAAGTTCGGCCTGGACCACGGCTTCATGACCACCATCCACGCCTACACCGGCGACCAGAACACGGTGGACAGCCTGCACAAGGACCTGCACCGCGCCCGCGCCGCCGGCATGTCCATGATCCCGACCTCCACGGGTGCCGCCAAGGCCGTCGGCCTGGTGCTGCCGGAGCTGAAGGGCAAGCTGGACGGCGTGGCCATCCGCGTGCCGACCGCCAACGTCTCGCTGGTGGACCTGAAGGCCGTGCTGAAGACCAAGGTCACCGCCGAGCAGGTGAACGACGCCATGAAGGAAGCCGCCAACGGCAAGCTGAAGGGCGTGCTGGGCATCAACGAGCTGCCGCTGGTGTCCATCGACTTCAACCACAACCCCAACAGCTCCACCTTCGACGCCGACGGCACCAAGGTGCTGGAGGACAACTTCGTCCGCGTCATGTCCTGGTACGACAACGAGTGGGGCTTCTCCAACCGCATGCTCGACACCGCCGTGGTGATGGGCAAGCTGCTCTAAGCGGCGGCCACGCCCTTCATATGTGACGGACCCAGGCCGCCCCCGCCCACGCACCCCGTGGCGGGGGCGGTCGTTCGTCAGAGATACGCGGGAGCGCTTTTCGGTCGCCGGCGAGCGAAAAGTGCGAATAGGGTCCCGACCGGGACCCCGCGCCGGTCAGGCGCGTGAGCCTGCGTGGCGCTTGAACGCAGCCCTGGCTTGCCAGGGCGTATACAGCTTCGAGGACCTCCCCCATGGCCGACTTCAAGACCATCGACGACATCGACGTCTCCGGCAAGCGCGTGCTGGTGCGCTCGGACCTCAACGTTCCCATGAAGGACGGCAAGGTCACCGACACCACCCGCATCGACCGGTCCTGCGACACCATCCGTGACCTGACCGCCAAGGGCGCCAAAGTGGTGGTCGTGTCCCACTTCGGCCGGCCCAAGGGCAAGCGGGTGCCGGAGATGAGCCTCAAGCCCGTGGCCGAGGCGCTGGGCCAGGCGCTCGGCACGTCCGTCGCCTTCGCCGACGACTGCGTCGGCCCGGCTGCCGAAACCGTTGTGAACGGCCTGGCCTCCGGCGAGGTGGCACTGCTGGAGAACCTGCGCTTTCACGCCGAGGAAGAAAAGAACGATCCCGCTTTCGCCCGCAATCTGGCGGAACTGGCGGACGTCTACGTCAACGACGCGTTTTCCACCGCCCACCGCGCCCACGCCTCCACCGAAGCGGTCGCCAACCTGCTGCCGTCGGCCGCCGGCCGGCTGATGCAGGCGGAGCTGGAGGCCCTGACCAAGGCCCTGCAGAAGCCGGAACGCCCGGCCGCGGCCCTGGTCGGCGGCGCCAAGATCTCCACCAAGCTCGACGTCCTCGGCAACCTGGTGGAAAAGGTGGACATGATCGTCATCGGCGGCGGCATGGCCAACACCTTCCTGTTCGCCAAGGGCATCGAGATCGGCAAGAGCCTGTGCGAGTCCGACATGGCCGGCACCGCGCGCGAGATCATGGAGAAGGCCGAAAAGGCGGGCTGCGAGATCGTGCTGCCCACCGACGTGGTGGTCGCCGACAAGTTCGAGGAAGGCGCGGCCAACGAAACCGTCCCCGCCGATGCCGTGCCGGCCGACAAGATGATCCTGGACATCGGCCCGGACAGCGTCGAAGCCCTGAAGAAGAAGCTGGCCGACTGCAAGACGCTGGTGTGGAACGGTCCGCTGGGCGCCTTCGAGATCAAGCCCTTCGACGCCGCCACCAACGCCGTCGCCCAGGAAGCGGCCAAGCTCACCAAGGCCGGCAGCCTGCTGACGGTCGCCGGCGGCGGCGACACGGTCTCCGCCCTGGCGAACGCGGGCGTGGAGGGTCAGTTCTCCTATGTCTCCACGGCCGGCGGCGCCTTCCTGGAGTGGATGGAGGGCAAGACACTGCCCGGCGTCGCCGCGCTGGAAGACTAAGGACCCCGGTCTTCCCGGATCGGAAAGGGCCGCTTCGTCATGAAGCGGCCCTTTTCCTTGAAGCCTGCCGGGGCGGGCAGCCCCTCACCCCGCCGCGCCTAGCGCCTTGGCGTGGTGGCGCAAGTGGTCTTCGATGAACGTGGCGATGAAGTAGTAGCTGTGGTCGTAGCCCGGCTGCATGCGCAGCGTCACGGGATAGCCCGCCGCCTCTGCCGCGTGCTTCAGGACCTCGGGCCGCAACTGCGTTTCCAGGAACGTGTCCCGGTCGCCCTGGTCGATCAGCGTCGGCAGGTGCTCCCTGGCCTCCGCCAGAAGGGCACTGGCATCCCATTCCCGCCACCGCGCCCGGTCGGCGCCGAGCAGGTGGCCCAGCGCCTTCTCTCCCCAGGGCACCGCCGAAGGGTTGGCGATGGGCGCGAAGGCGGACACCGAGACATACCGCCCCGGATTGCGCAGGGCGCAGACCAGCGCGCCGTGGCCGCCCATCGAATGGCCCGAGATGGCGCGCCCGCCGGTCACCGGAAAATGCCGCTCGACCAGCGCCGGCAGTTCGTTGACCACGTAGTCGTGCATCCGGTAGTGCCGCGACCACGGGGCTTCCGTCGCATCCACATAGAATCCGGCCCCCTTGCCGAAATCCCACCCACCCGCCGGATCGTCGGGGACGTCGTCGCCCCGCGGGCTGGTGTCCGGCGCGACCAGGGCCAGGCCCAGGTCCGCCGCCACGCGCATGGCGCCGGCCTTCTGCATGAAATTCTCTTCCGTGCAGGTCAGGCCGGACAACCAGTAGACGGCGGGCACCGGCGCCCCCTCGGCGGCGTCGGGCGGCAGGAAGACGGCAAAGGTCATGGCGCAGTTCAGCGCCGTGGAACGGTGGGTGTAGCGCTTGTGCCAGCCGCCGAAACACTTGTTCTCGGCGACGATGGACAGCTCCTCGGTCATGCCAGTCCTCCTCAGCGGTCGTACAGGATGACGGAGCGGATGCTTTTGCCCTCGTGCATCAGGTCGAAGGCGCGGTTGATGTCGTTCAGGCCCATGGTGTGGGTGATGAACGTGTCCAGCTCGAAGGCGCCGTTCAGGTAGCGCTCCACGTACTCCGGCAGTTCCGACCGGCCCTTCACCCCGCCGAAGGCCGACCCGCGCCAGACCCGGCCGGTGACCAGTTGGAACGGCCGTGTGCGGATTTCCTCGCCGGCGCCGGCAACGCCGATGATGACGGACTCGCCCCAGCCCTTGTGGCAGCACTCCAGGGCCGAGCGCATGACGTCGACGTTGCCGATGCACTCGAAGCTGTAGTCCACGCCGCCGTCCGTCATCTCCACCAGGACCTCCTGAATGGGACGGTCGTGATCCTTGGGATTCACCACGTCGGTCGCGCCCAGCTGGCGGGCGATCTCGAACTTGTCGGGATTGATGTCGATGCCGATGATGCGTTCGGCCTTGGCCATGACGCTGCCGATGATGGCCGACAGGCCGATGCCGCCCAGGCCGAAAATGGCGACGGTGGAACCCGGCTCTACCTTGGCGGTGTTCTTCACCGCGCCCATGCCGGTGGTGACGCCGCAGCCCAGCAGGCAGACCTTTTCCAGGGGCGCCGCCTTGTTGATCTTGGCCAGCGCGATTTCCGGCAGCACCGTGTATTCCGAAAAGGTGGAGGTGCCCATGTAGTGGAACACGCCCTTTCCGTTGACGGAGAAGCGCGTGGTGCCGTCGGGCATCAGGCCCTTGCCCTGGGTGGCGCGGATCGCCTGGCACAGGTTGGTCTTGCCCGACAGGCAGAACTTGCACTTGCCGCATTCCGGCGTATAGAGCGGAATGACGTGGTCGCCGACCGCGACGGACGTGACGCCCGGCCCGACGTCCTCGACCACGCCGCCGCCCTCGTGCCCCAGGATGGCCGGGAAGATGCCCTCGGGGTCAGCGCCCGACAGGGTGTAGGCGTCGGTATGGCAGACGCCCGTGGCGACGATACGCACCAGAACTTCGCCCTCCTTGGGGGCGGCGACGGTAACGTCTTCGATCTCCAGCGGCTTTCCCGCCTCCCAGGCCACGGCGGCACGAGACTTCAGCATCGGGCAACTCCTCAAGGCTCGATCGTCAAAGTCCGACGATATCACTGCGCCAGGGGTTCGAGTGTTGCGATCCGGCATGATATTGTTGCGCATCTGGGACAATATCAGCGGCGGGAGGCCGCGCATGAACCGCTGGGACGGCATAGACGAGTTCGTCGCGGTGGCGGAGGCGGGAAGCTTCCGCGCCGGAGCGGAGCGCCTGCGCGTTTCGTCGTCACAGGTCAGTCGGCAGGTCGCGGCGCTTGAAAACCGGCTCCAGACGCGCCTTTTCTATCGCACCACCCGCCGCGTCACCCTGACCGACGCCGGCCGCGTCCTGCTGGAGCGGTGCCAGCGCCTGGTGGAGGAGCGCGACGAAGCCCTGCGCGCCGCCGTAGACCGCGAGGAGGGCGAGCCGCGCGGTGTGCTGCGCATGACCTGCGCCGTCTCCTACGGCGAGCGGTTCATCGTTCCGCTGATGAACGCCTTCGTGGAAAAGCACCCGGCGCTTCACCTGGACATCCAGTTGACCAACACGACCATCGACCTGGTGCAGGAACAGGTGGACCTTGCCGTCCGCCTGGGCCGCCTGACGGACTCCGGCATCGTCGCGACGCGGCTGGCGCCCCGGGTGATGCACCTGTGCGCCGCGCCCACCTATCTGGCGCGCAACGGCACGCCCCACAGCCTGTCCGAGATCGCCGGCCATGACTGCCTGGTCGGCACGGCCGAGACCTGGCTGTTCGATGACGGAGGCGGACGGGAAACGCTCGTGCGCCCCGCCGGCCGGTGGCGCTGCAACAGCGGCAGCGCCGTCCTTGACGCCGCCCTGCGCGGCTTCGGCCTCTGCCAGTTGCCCGACTACTATGTGACGGAGCCTATCGCCGCCGGGCGGCTCGTCTCCCTGCTGCCCAACCACCGGCCGCCGCACACCGCCGTGTGGGCGGCCTATCCGCAGCGCCGGCACCTGTCGGCCAAGGTCCGCCTGGCGATCGAGCACCTGAAGGCCGGACTCGCCCGACGGCCGGAGTACGCCCCGCCGCTTCCGGCAGCGCCCGGCGGAGGCCCTCAGGACGCCGCGACCGGCTGACTGTGCGGCGCAAAAAGCAGCTTCACGAAGCTGCGCAGCACCATCACCTGGCGCGGCAGGATATAGTGGTCGCCCATCGCCCGGCCGAGCACCAGCCCGCCCTCCACGATGGCCGAAACCGTATCCGCCAGGTCGTCCAGATCGACCGTCTCGCGCATGGGATAGGTGGCGGCGATGTCCTCCAGCAACGCCCGGAACCGCGCCCGCCAGCCCGCCACGATGCGCCGGTTCAGCGCCCGCACCTCGGCGTCGAACAGGCGCTCCTGATAGCAATAGGTGGCGACCAAGCAGCCCGGATGACCCTCCGGCAGGTCTTCCATCAGCTCGGCGAACAGCTTGAGGCCGACGAGGAACGCGTGCAGCGGGTCGTCGCTCAGCGTCCGCGCCCGGGCGAACAGGTCGTCCAGGATCGCCTCCTCCCGCTCCAGGTAGCGGAGCAGAAGGGCGCGGGCCAGTTCGTTCTTGTCGCGGAAATGATAGAAGAAGCCGTTCTTGGTGATGCCGACGGCGGCGATAAGCTCGTCGATGGAAGTCGCGCCGAAGCCCTTGGCGAGCACCGCCGCCTCGGCGGCTTCCAGGATGCGGTCGCGCGTCGTCTCGCCCTTGCCGACCATGGCGGGGTCCTCCGTGCCATACTGCACCACAGGTCCAGTTTCCCCCGCGCCGGGCGCCCAAGAGGCGCCGCGCAGCGCCACCCTGCCCTCCTAATATACTGATTTTCCGGCCGATCCACACAAGGGATGCGGTGCACCGCGCGTCCAATGGTCGTAGGCACCGGATGGCGCGATCCTGGCGCCATACGAACCGACGAACACCGGAGGACACGTCATGACCGCGCAAACCCGCATCACCACCCTGCCCCAGCTTGCCGGCCGCCCCTTCGTCAGCGACGGCGGCATGGAAACCTGGCTGATCTTCCACGAGAGCATCGAACTGCGCGACTTCGCCGCCTTCGAGCTACTGGCCACGCGCGACGGCCGGGCGACCTTAGAGCGCTGGTATCGCCGGCACGCCGAAATCGCCGCCGCGCACGGTGCGGGCTTCATCTATGAGACGCCCACCTGGCGCGCCAATCGCGACTGGGGCGCGCGACTGGGCTACGACCGCGCCGCGCTGCGCGCCATCAACCGCGACAGCGTCGCCTTCGTCTCCGGTATCCGCGATGCCCTGGCGGCCGAGACCGGACAGCAGGGCGTCGTCAGCGGCTGCATCGGGCCGCGGGGCGACGGCTACATTCCCGGCGACCGCATGGCCAGCGCCGAGGCAGCCGCCTACCACTCTCCGCAGGTGGAGGCCTTCGCCGACGCCGGTGCCGACATGGTCTCGGCCATGACACTGTCCTACGCCGCCGAGGCCGCCGGCATCGCCCATGCCGCCACCGCCGCCGGCATCTCCTGCGCCCTGTCGTTCACCGTGGAGACCGACGGCCGCCTGCCCTCCGGCGAGACCCTGCGCGAGGCCATCGAGGCCGTGGACGCCGAGACAGGCGGGGCAGCCGCCTACTACATGATCAACTGCGCCCACCCCACCCACTTTGCCGAAACCCTGTCCGAGGAAGGCGCGTGGAAGACCCGTATCCGCGGCATCCGCGCCAATGCCTCGCGCATGAGCCACGCCGAACTGGAAGCCTCGGAAACCCTGGACGACGGAGACCCCGAGGACCTGGGCGCCCGCTACAAGGACCTGCACGCCCTGCTGCCGGCGCTGGCCGTGGTGGGCGGCTGCTGCGGAACCGACCATCGGCACGTGGAAGCCGTGGCGCGGGCGTGTCTGTAGAGCGTTCCGGCTGCGCCGGAACATGAATGCGAGGGAGCCACGGGCTCCCTCGCGCTCCCTCGGTTCATTCTTCATTACATAGGCGAAAACCGGGCAAAGAAGATACCGGGAGAATGATTGCGCGCCTTCCCGCGCTGTCTTGGTTTCTTGGTGACTTGGTGGTTCAAAAAGAAAGACCGGGAACGGCGGTCCGCGTTCTCCCGGTCTCTTGGTGTCCTTGGTGGCTATTCTCGAACCACGCCAGGCGCGGCGTACGTCACCCCTGCGCCTTCGCCTCGTTCTCCGGGTGGTATTTGCTCAGCAGCGGCACCAGCGTCAGGCTGAAGAGGATGGTCAGCGGCATGATGCCGAACACCTTGAACTGCACCCAGGTATCGGTGTCGAAGCTGCGCCAGACGATCTCGTTCAGCACCGCCAGCAGGCAGAAGAACCAGGCCCAGCGCCATGTCAGCTTGCGCCAGCCCTCGTCCGTCAGGTGGAAGGCGGCGTCGAAGACGATCTTCAGCACGTTGCGCTTCAATCCCAGCGACACGAACAGCACCGCCGCGAACAGCGCGTTGACGATGGTGGGCTTGAGCTTGATGAACAGGTCGTCCTCCAGCAGCACCGTCAGGCCGCCGAAGCCGATGACGAAAATGCCCGAGATCAGCGGCAGCGCCGGCACCTTGCGCGCGATCAGCCACGAGGCGCTCAAGGCCACCACCGTTGCCACGATGAAGGCGCCGGTGGCGGGAATGATGCCGTACTTGTTGTTGCCGACGAAGAACACCACCAGCGGGCCCACCTCCAGCAGCAGCTTCAGCCACTGGTTCATGGGCTTCTTGCCGGAGGAAGCGGCTTCGGCGGGCTGCTGACCTTCGGTACTCACGCGCGGGTCTCCGTGTCGTCGTCGCTGGCGTCATCGTGATCGCGGTCCGCCGGTCGTCCCCGGAAGCCGGACGCGATCACGTACATTTCCGAGCTTTCCTTGCGGCTGGCCGGCGGCTTGGCGTGGCGCACCGTCTCGCAGAGGCTTTTCATGCGCGTGAGCAGCTCGCCTTCCGTCCCGCCCTGGAACACCTTGCAGACGAAGGTGCCGCCGGGCGCCAGCACGTCCTCGGCGAAGTCCCACGCCAGCTCCAGAAGCGCCATGATGCGCAGGTGGTCGGTCGGCGGATGACCCGTGGTGGGGGCGGCCATGTCCGACAGCACCACGTCGGCCGGGCCGCCCAGGGCCGCCTTCAGCACGTCGGGTGCGTCGGGGTCGTTGAAATCCTTGGTGATGCACGTGGCGCCGGCCACCGTCTCCCACTCCAGGATGTCCAGGCCGACGACGGTGCCGCCGCCCGGCTTCATGGCGTTCACCCGGTCGACGGCGACCTGCGTCCAGCCGCCGGGCGCCGCACCCAGGTCGACCACCTTCTGCCCCGGCTTGAGGAAGTGGAAGCGGTCGTCCAGCTCCAGCAGCTTGAAGGCCGCGCGCGAGCGCAGGCCCAGCGCCCGGGCCTCGGCCACGTAGGGGTCGTTGAGCTGGCGCTGCAGCCAGCGGGTGGATGAATTCTTGCGGCCGCGCGCGGACTTCACCTTGACCGTCAGCTGACGGTTGCCGGTGTTGGCGACGGCCCCGCTGCCGGAGCGCCGGGCGCGTCCGGAAGCGGCAGACGGCTTCTTGGCCATGATCTCTTAAGCAACCTCCATGGCATCGACCCGCATGAGGTCGAGCAACATGCCTTCGCGCAGGCCCCGGTCGGCGACGCGCAGGCGCCCCACCGGCCACAGCTCGCACAGGCCTTCCAGTATGGCGCAGCCCGACAACACAAGGTCGGCACGCTCGCGGCCGACGCAGGGGTGCTGGGCGCGCTCCCGCAGGGTCATGGTGGACAGCCGGCGGCTGACCTCCACGATGTCGTTGAAGTCGATGGTGATGCCGTCCACCAGCGACCGGTCGTAACGCTTGAGCCCCAGGTGCACGCCGCCCAGCGTGGTGACGGTGCCCGAGGTGCCTAGCATCTGCACTTCGCCGTGACGGACGCGGTCGCCCAGGGCGTGCTGCAGGTCGAAGGGCCGCAGCAACTGCACGATGCGGTCCTTCACGGCGTCATATGTGCGCTGGCAGAGATCGCCGCCACCACATTCCTCGGCGACGGTCACCACGCCCAGCGGCAGGCTGGCCAGACCCTGGACGGACAACTCCCCGGCAGGGTCCATCTCCACCCACAGAAGCTCGGTGGAGCCGCCGCCGATGTCGAACACCAGGGCGTAGGGTATGTCCGGGTCCAGCAGCGGCGCGCAGCCGCCCAGGGCCAGGCGGGCCTCCTCGGCCGGGGTGATGGTCTCAAGGCGCAAGCCGGTGCGGTCCCGCACCTCCTGCACGAAGGCGCGTCCGTTGGCGGCCCTGCGGCAGGCCTCGGTGGCGACGGTGCGGGCGGCGGTGACGCCGCGCCGGCGCATCTTCTCGGCGCACAGTCCAAGCGCGTCGATGGTGCGGTCCATGGCCAGGCGCGAGAGCTTGCCCGATCCGGCCAGCCCCTCGCCCAGGCGGGTGATCCGGGAAAAACTGTCGATGACGCGAAAGCCTTCGGCACTGGGCCGGGCGACGAGCATGCGGCAGTTGTTGGTCCCCAGATCGATGGCCGCGTAGATGCCGTTGTGCGGGCCGTCCTGCGGCCCCGGCTGGGCGCCGCCGCGGGTCCGGACCGCATCGCCACCGCGCCGCGCCGCCGCGCCGCCGGGCGGAGCGCCGGCGATGGGGGTGTCAGCGCGTGTCGCAACCACGGGTTCGATCAACCTTTCTCAATCGGCCGCCGCGGGCGTGCTGGTCGACGGCGGAGCGGGCCTGGCCTCTCCCGAAGCGATCCGAACGGGGCCGGCTCCGCCTCCTATGTCTGATCCTGCGCGCCGCCTGGCGGCATGGTTTCCACTTGGTCTCTAACTTATCGCACGCCGCAGCCCGATGAAACCCCGCCGCAGGGGGCAGATGCCCCGGGGCGGGCGCAGGAGCTGAAATTTTTTCAACACAAAGGCCTTTACACCGCCGGAACAGGGTGTTACATACGCGGCCTCTCGAGGGGAAACGCCCCGCGCCACGGCGCTTCCGGCCCTCTCGGAGCCATCCCTGATGGGGGATAGTTTAATGGTAGAACAGCGGACTCTGACTCCGTTAGTCCAGGTTCGAGTCCTGGTCCCCCAGCCAACCTGACGCTAAGAGCGTTGATACTCCTGGATAATTTCCAGCAGCGGACAGCCCGGTGGACCAAGCAGGTCCACCGGGCTGGTCCACTTCTGGGAGTCGTTCCGGGGCCATGCCGCTCGCAAACTGCCTGAAACTTAAATCCCAGTTTTATCACGGCCGGGTAAAAGTACCTCTGGCCCTGGTAACCGTGGTCGGTCGTAAAGAAATTTTGCGAACCCTCCGCACGCGCGATCCAGTGAAGGCGCGTCGCCGGGCCAGGATCTTTTGGCTTCGGTGTGACGGAATGTTCCAGGCGCTTCAACAGAACCCCGGCTTGAGCCGGGCGCAGGTCCAGGGGGTGATCGATCACTTCCTGGGCGATGCGCTCTGGCTTGCCGAGGAGCGCCTGGCCCTGGGGCAGCCTGTATTTGAAATGCCCTCGGAGCCGCGTCCCGCCGAGGCAGATGACATCGACCTGATGGAGCGCCGCGTCCGCGACGGTCTCGCCCGCAACGACTACAGTCTGGTCGCCGCCCGTGCGCAGGAACTTGCCAGAACCTACAATATCCAGGGAAGCGGGCCTGACGGCCTGGTGCTCAGCCGCGCACTCATGCGCGCCACGCTGACGCTGACCGCCGAGGTGCGGCGTCGCCGCCAAGGGGACTACCGGCCCGAGCAGATCGTTGAGGTGACACAGGTCGCTGCTAACCAAAACCATACTGCGGTTGCGCCGGTGCCCGCGCCTGCGACGGCGACCATGCCAGAGCCAGTCGCCGTTGATCACGATCAGCACGGTCGGTTGGAGCAGAAGGCGTCGGACCAGCAGACGCAAGCACGCGATGCTGAGGATGATGCTGAGACCGACCCCATCACTGAGCGCCTGGAGAGTGACACGTTCGCGCTGTGGGAGGATTACGCCCAGGAGATGCTGGCCACCAGAATGTGGACGAACCACACGCGCGGCCAGAACGACTGCAGCCTGAGGTTCTTCCGTCAGCTTCATGGTGACGTGGGCGCCGCCGACCTGAAGCGCCGTCACATTGGCGCCTACCAGTCGATGTTGCGATACCTGCCTGCGCTGAACGGAAAGTCACCGCGTTGGAAAGGGATGAGCGGCCCCGAGATGGCTGCCGCCGTTCGGAGTGCTAAAGAGCGTGAAGCGGACGGCGAAGCGCTGCCAGACGACGAACGGATCGGGAAGACGCTCTCCGAGAAGACGGTCCGCCGCCACATCTCCGCCCTCAGTGGCTATTGGTCATGGCTGGCCGACAAGGGGTACGTCGAGCGGGACAACCCCTTCCTCAACTTCCAGAAGCGCGGCAAGAAAGGCCGAGGAAAGGGCGACGTTCGACACGAGCGTCTTGACTGGGAAGACTCTCTCCTACGCTCCTTGCTGACGTCACCGGCATGGACGGGTCACGGACGGTATCTACATCTTCCCGGCACGCAGATCACGCGCTGCGAGAAATTTTGGGTGCCATTAATCTCGGTCCTCTCGGGGATGCGCATCGAGGAAATCTGCCATCTCCGCGTCGGAGACGTGCGACAGGAGCAGGACGTCTGGGTGTTCGACATCAAGTGGGCCTCCGGGCACATCAAGAACGACGCCTCGAAGCGCCTGGTCCCCCTTCACGACGAGCTTCTTCGCATGGGCTTCATCCAGGACCGCGTTGCGGGGCGAGACAAGAGCGAGCGTCTGTTCAAGGAGCTTTCTCCCCGCGGCAAGGACGAAAAGTACGGCATCCGGATCAGCAAGTGGTTCACTCGCTACAGGCAGTACCTCGGCATCTATGAGGAGAAGGTGGACTTTCACAGCCTCCGGCACACGGTCAGCACCCTGCTGAAGAACACCGAGTTGCCCGAGGGGTGGATCGACGAGGTGATGGGCCACGAATCCGAGAAGCGCCGCTCCGAAGGGCATCGCTATACCAAACGCATCTGGCTTCAGAACCTGCAGAAAACGGTCAACGCGATCAATCTGGGGATCGACCTGAGCCACCTCTACAAAAAGTAGCCGATGTCAGTGAGGCCCCTGGGCGATGCCACTCATGCGCAGGCAAGATGGAGGGCCTCAGGGGCTAAGGCGGCGGCTTTGGGTGGATCAGCCGGTCGAGAACCGTTTCCATGGGAGCCTCAACGCAAAGCTGCCGTCCACCGCCGAGATCGATGATGCAGTTGCCATCCTCAACGACCTCATAGACCGCGCGGACAGAGGAATCCCTTACAGCCAAGCGTCGCCCTTCAGCCGTGGTCATGACTAGCAGGGGACCGCATCGCCCACCGCTGATGATCGACGGAAGATCAAAGTCCGACATCGGCCATACCTTGGGCAAAGCGGTAGTGAAAACGGGCCATGACCGCCTTGATTGCCCACCATGCGCTTAGGTTCAGGTGACGACAGAGCCCCTCCACGGTCAGCAGGCGGGCATCCAAGTCCGGATGCAGGCGGTCGGCCGGGTCCAGGGTCACGAACGTCACCATGGGGTAGTCCCAGTCACCACCACACGGCGGCGCGCGGTCTTGGAGGAGGTCGCTGATCTTGTCGATACGGTGGGCCAGATCGACAGGCGTCTTTCTTCTGAGGGAGTGGGTCACTTCAAAAACGCTGGTGGCCCCTCTCTGGCGGTCGAAGACCATGCAGTCTACCTGAAACCGCCGCTGGCCCGCCTGCGGCCTGGGGAACCGGATGACTACATCTTCGTCAACGTGGTACCTGTCGTGGCAGGAGATGGCGGCGGCAACAGCGCGCTGAAGCAGGAAGCCTTTTCGCCTGTCCAGAGAATGACCGATCCAGCCCATTAGCTCGGCATACGGCATGCCTCCGTTGATGTGCCGATCAATCTTGTCGAGAAGGTCGTCCGCGCTTCGGTCCGCGGCAGCAATGAGAGCATTGCCAGCCTGCGCGACATGGGGAGCGCCGGGAATAACAAGTTCCGCCATGTCAGTAGGCCTGTCGATCGCGTTCATAGGTGCCAAGGCCCACAGCGCGGGCGTAGGCGCTCTTCTGCGCAGAGTAGCGAGGGGCGACCATCGGGTAGTTGGGCGGGAGCCCCCACTTCTGACGGTACTCGTCCGGCGTCATGCCGTGCACGCGAGCGAGATACCGCTTCAACATCGTCTTCTTGACGCCGTCTTCGAGGCAGATGAGGAAATCGGACGTTACGGATTCCTCAACAGGAACGGCAGGCACGGGTCGCGGCGCTACCTTATCGTTGCTGTTCGCGTGGGGTTGGTCATGCGGCCCAAGGGTGATCAGTTCCTCGACAGCGTTTCTGAAGAACGTCATGGCCTCGCCCGGTTCGAGCTTGCCAGCCTTCGCCAGCGACGTGGTAAGCTCCGTGGCCAGGGCAGTGATTTCGGATTTGGTCAGCATGCAGAATCTCCGTGGAATGTTTGGTTGGGACTATCTCTTCGAAGGCGGTGGCAGCCGCCAACATCAATACATTATACAAACCTTGGCCGAAGATCAATGAAAAATATTGAGGTTGATGCAAAAATCCTGACCCCCTCCCAGTCTCGCGCAGCCAGGGCGCTACTAGGCTGGTCCCAGCAGCAGCTGGCAGAGAAAGCTGAGGTGGCGAAGCAGACCCTGGCGGACTTTGAGCGAGGCGCCCGAACGCCCTATGACAGGACGCTCCGAGACATCCGCTCCACCCTGGAGGACGCCGGAGTGCTTCTTCTTGATTCAGAGAATGGCCTGGGTGTTGGCGCGCGCCTGAAAGGCTGATGAGCCTTCTCTGCGCCCTGCAGCGCGGTTCTACAAAAGCGTTACACGCTTGCCCAAATCCGTTACAGAATCGCGCATTTTCGTTACCTGCCAACCGAACAGTTAAAAGATGCGCATCTGAGACACGCTTTCCTCACCTTCTATGCCGCATGATGCCCTGCAGAAAAGGCATGTCAGGGCGCGCGCAAATCACTGTGCATCAATCTGCCCTGTGATAGGTTGCCCGAAAGCGTTACCTTCCTAAACAAAAGCGTTACATTCTTCCATATAAGCGTTACCTGCTGCGCAGGGCAGCCTCAACAAAAGTGTTACGCGATTCAATTTTTCCGTTACATTTTGATGGAGTAACGGGGAGAGCAGAAATTGTGGCGTTACTGCATCCTCATGCCGAAGTGCCTCGTGTCCGCACCATTAAGCAGGAACCTAGAGGCGGCCCCGGTTGCTTGACAGGTTGGCGGCTGGATTAAGCTAATCCTGGCGATGGTTACGCCGCCAATGGTATAGCCGGACCAGATCGATAATGTCGGCGCGTGCCAGGATCAGGCGTTCCTCTGCCCTGGACGTATCGGACTCAGCCAGCCGTCGCCGTAGCAGGACCAGCAGCGGGCTCAGGGAGAAGTCGTCGCCCTCCTCGACGAGAGGAGGTTGGCGGAGGTAAGAATAGCCTTCCGTATTCCGCCCTGAGGTGGTGCAGAAGATCATCAAGACGGACCACCAATTCCTGCCGCGTCAGCGTCCGCAGGTTCGGCGCGATAAAGCTGGCATGGAGAAAACTTGCGACCAGCGGCGCATGACCGGCTGCTAGAAGGCGCCATCCAGCACGGCCGGTTTGGCCCCTATACTGGATCCACCTTTGCCGGTTGCAGGCTCTGCCTGCGCCATGCGTCTACAGCCTGAGTAAGGCCGCCGATTTCTTCGGCGGCCGACCACCGCTGCCAGAAGTCGAATGTGCGGCTATCTGGTTTCGACCGCGGGGGTGCAATCCGGACGCGGCTGGGCAGGAGGCTGGCGTCGCCGACGACGACGGCTTCGCCCGTATCCAGCGTGGGAAGGAAATCGGTGAAACCGGACAGAGTATCGGGGAGGAGCGCCCTCACGCGGGACTGATCCTCCGGATTGGTCAGGCGCATGGCGATGATGTTGTTGCACTGGCTGATGACCGTGCGGCTGACCTCCGCCGGGCGCTGACTGATGACCGCCAGTCCCAGCCCGTACTTGCGGCCCTCCTTGGCAATTCGTTCGAACATCCGCACCGCGACCCGGCCTTCCGAGTCCTCGGACGCTTGGTCGGGGATGTAGTTGTGGGCTTCGTCGCAGACCAGCGCGACAGGGTGGCGCCGCTGCGAAGGTGTCCACTGCTGGATGGAAAACGCAAGTCCGGCCACCATGCTCACGATCAGGGGGAGAACGTCGGACGGAACCTCAGAGAAGTCGATGATCTTCACGCCGCCCTTGCCGTCCGGCTGATCGCATCGCCCCGCCATGAGCCGGACGGCGAGTTCGCCAAGGCTTTCTAGGGTCAGATCGTCATCTTCACCCTCCGGAAACAGGAAGCCGAGACGGCGATCCTCCGCCCTGGCTTCTAGCCGCGCAATCATGCGGCTCAGCTTGCCATGGTAGTCACCCTGCTTTGGCTTTCCGTTCGCGCCATCCACCATCTCCTCGTTCAGATCGGTCAGCTTTCGAATGAGGATCTGGAGGCGGAACGGGATCGGGCTGTCGACGGTGAAGGCTTTCAGCAAGTCTTCATCGCCCACAGCCCCCAGAAAATCTTCCTTGGCTTCCCGGACGAACCGCCGGAGCAGCATCGTCTGGTTCGGCGCTATCTGGTCGCTTCGATCGACGAGGAGCGCTCGCAGGGCGTCGGCACCGAGAAGCCAATGAGGCAAGAACAGGACGTTGTCGCCGGGGGCGTCCAGATCGCCAGGACCCGCGATCCTTAGATGACGGAAGCCGTCTCCCGTGAGGGTTCCATACTCGCCGTGAACATCGAAGACGATGGCGTTTGCGTTCGGCAGTGCTGCCATCTGCTCAAGCAGTCGCGCCGTGGTCCACGACTTGCCCGAGCCCGTGCTGCCGACGATCCCGACATGCCTCTGAAACAGCCGGTCACCATTCAAGTAGGCCGTCGCGGACGGATCCAGGGCATAGCATCCCAGTGACAGCGGATGGCCCATTTCCTCGCTGACCTCCGAGACGGCCTTCATGAAGATGGACAGCCGGTCGCCGTCCAACGAAAAGCACAGACTGTCAATCTCGGGTACGGCCTCCAGAGCCCTCTTGAACTGAGGGCGACGGCCGCCGCTGCGCGCATGCAGCGTCCCGATCAGGGCGATCTCCACGGCATCGACCGAGATGGCCTCCTGTTCAGCACCATCCTCATCGGCTTCGTCGGCGGTCGCCTTCACGGGCTCGGCCTTTCGGGTGATGCGCTTGATCATACCGATCAGCGCCCGCCCAGGGCGGCCATGGAGGAGCACGGGCCGTTGAACCTGCAGCTTGCGCAGGCTCTGCGGGTCGAACACCTGGACGGTCACCGACCCGGAATCCACGTTCAGGACGCTGCCAAAAGCGTCATCGTCATTCAGGCGGAACAGGTCCATGGCAGCCCCCTATAGGTATTCTCTGGCGAAGCCATCGAAGGACCACGTGTCCAGCCCTTCAATGAAGACACCATCACGATGCTCATGCGTTCGAACGACTGTCCCGGACCCGTCATCGGCACGGGTCATCACGCAGTAGCGCAGATCCTTGGACGCCTGAGTGATGGCGGCTTGCGCATTCTCCGTCAGCCCCCAAGAGATCATGACGAGGGGCTTCGGGCGCTGGCGGAGGGCCTGGTTCAGGTACAGCTGCACATGAACGTCGTTGAAACCATACCCGACGCAGAAAAAGGCGTCCGCTGACTTCAGGACACGGTCGGCTTCCGTCATGAGTGAACGATAAGGGTCGAACTGGCTTTGACGGTACTTGTCCCTGGAGGGTGGCACGATGACGGGACGCATACCGGTAGGGACGGAACCGCCCGGCGACACGGGCAGGGACGTCGGATCATGGTCCGCCTGTTCGCGGAACCAGTCGAGAGAGCCGTGGACCTTGTACAGGTCCAGGCGGCGCCGGTCGTGGCGCTCGTACTGAGAACCGCTTGTCCACCCGGACCACTGCCTGAAGTACGAGCCTGAGAACCCTGTTCGGCACGGAATGCCAGCCTGGTCCGCTCCATATTCCGCTAGGCGGTCGTAGTTCGGCGTCACCACCGATACATGGCGCGCGGCACTGCCAAGCAAGTAGGAGAAAAGCCGGGCATGCGGGAGCTCACTGCCAATGCGGCACCCCTCGAAAACGGCTGCGTCTTTCTCGATCACCGCCTTCCACACGATGTCAACGATCTGATGGAATAGGGGCGAATCCTCGTCCAGGTTTGCCTTGTTCAGCGCTGGCTCAAGGCCCTCGTCCGCGGCGAGCGCCTTCTGGAAAATGTCCCACCTGGGCTTGTCCGGGTCTTTGAGCGTCTTGACGTCGACCGCCTCAAGGATGCGGTCTGCAAGTTCCGGCATGGTGGGAAGACCAAGCCCTGCCGAGGCGCCGCTGCCCAGGACGACAACAGGGTTTAAGGCCAAGCAGTCCCGCACAAGCTCTTCAGCGTGCTCAGCGACCGCCTTTGGGTCCACATCCAGTGCATCCGCTGCCATTAGTTTCTCCGGTCGCTCAACTTATGCAGATAAAAGATAGCTATATACAATCCCTTCTCCGGTGGCAATCAGGCCGAACTGGTTCGGTCTCCTGTTACAGTTCGATTCCCGATTCTGGCTGATAGGCTGAGCCGCTTGCGTTATCTCCGGGCGCGGGCTTCTGCGCCACCGTGCGCTGCATTTTCAGGCATGTATCCCGATTTTGGAGCGTGCGACGTTAGCTCAGCTGTGCTATCCGCTGAGAGGTAAGCGCATTTTGAACCAGTGAGAAGCGCCCAGCGATGTCCAATGACCTGACCGACCTCATCCTTTCTCTGACTCCTGAAGACGGCTCTTCCATCGGCAATGGCGCGATGATGGCGTTGCTGCGGGAACACGTGCCGAGCCTCTCCGACGAAGACTATTTCACCGCGCGCGATGCGCTGGTCGATGAGGGGATTCTGGCTCGCGGCCGTGGGCGGGGCGGATCGATCATGCGCGCGGTAGACGATGCCGACGATGAGGAGGACGAAAGCACCTCCGACGAGGATGATGAAGACGAGGTGGACGGGTTCGAACTGGTCCCGACGGACGAGCCGACGCCACGGAAACGGTCGGGCGCGGGACGACAGAAGAAAGCCGCCCGCAAGGCGGATGGCCCAGTGGAGGTGCTGAGCTATCGTCATGGCGAAACACGGGTGAACAACCCCGAGGTCGGCATGGTCCATGCGGGCACTGATCCCGATGGTGACAAGACGGCCTGGGCCTACGACCCGCATCTGGACCCGGTGCTGAACTTTGATAGCGCGCGGGCGGGGATCGAACGGCTGATAGATGACGCGCTGGCCAGCGACGATCCCGAGCGGATGAAGGACGCGCTGCAGGAGTTGAAGCGGCTGCAGGAGCCCTATCTCAACTGGACGGGCAAAGCGGAGAAGACGAGCTTCGAAGTTGATACCGTCTCGCTTCATGTCCATGAACGGGTGGACCCGGCGACGATCCTGGCCAATGCGGCGAAGCGGCTGAAGGGGAAGGAAGCGGCGCATGACTGGCGACAAGCCAGTTTCTTCGAGGCAAACTTTGAGCGCCTGCCGCTCCGCAAGGCCATGGAGTACTACAAACACCCCATGGACTGGATGAACAGACTGGTGGCTGGCGACAGCCTGCTGGTGATGAACTCTCTCCTGACCAAGGAGAGCATGGGCGGCAAGGTTCAGATGATCTACATCGACCCGCCCTATGGCATTAAATATGGCTCCAATTTCCAGCCCTTCACGAACAAACGCGACGTGAAGGACCGGTCGGACGCCGACCTCACCCAGGAACCCGAGATGATCAAGGCGTTCCGGGATACCTGGGAACTGGGCATCCACTCCTACCTCACTTATCTACGTGACCGGCTGACGCTGGCACGGGAACTACTGACAGAAAGCGGTTCAGTGTTCGTGCAGATTTCTGATGAAAACTTGCATCACGTGCGCGAAATGATGGACGAGATTTTTGGCGTTGAGAATTTCGTAGGCATTGTTTCGTTTCGGAAGACAACAGGTCAATCTGGAAATTTCTTACCAGACACGAACGACTACATAGCTTGGTATGCGCGTAATAAAAGCGCCGCTAAGTTCAACGTCGTGTATCAGAAGCGCGAAGGATTCGGGTGGGTAAATTACGATTTCATCCGTCATGATGACGTCGCCTTCCGGAAAATGACGAAGGCCGAGAAAAGCGACTCGAAGAACCTGCCTGATGATGCGGCCGTTTACCGGCGCTCACCTCTGACGTCAGCCTCCAGCAGTGAATCCACATTGGTCCCGTTTGAGGCGTTTGGGAAAACTTTTGCGCCGGGCAAGGGAGGCTGGAAGACAAATTCCGATGGTCTTTCAAAACTCTATCGAAGCAATCGCTTGGAAAGCTACGGCACCACTCTCGCCTTCCGACGATACACGGACGATTTCCCCTTTTTTCCGTACTCGAATAATTGGACAGACACTGCGAGCGGAGGTTACGGGGCAGAAAAAACTTATGTGGTTCAGACCAATGCAAAAGTCATCGAACGCTGCCTCCTCATGACCACCGATCCCGGCGATCTGGTGCTCGACCCTACGTGTGGCGGCGGCACCACCGCTTTCGTCGCCGAGAAATGGGGGCGGCGCTGGATCACCTGCGACACCTCGCGCGTGGCGATTACGCTGGCCAAGCAGCGGCTGATGACCGCCTCTTTCGACTACTACAGCCTCCGCTATCCGCATGAGGGGCTGAAGGGCGGATTCGACTACGAGACGGTGCCGCACATCACGCTGAAAAGCATCGCCAACAATCCCGACATCGACACGATCTACGACGAGGACCACCCGAAGATCGCGGCGGCGCTGGCCAACCTGAACGCCGCGTTGGTCGCCGCCCCGCCGAAGCCGCTCAAGCCCACGCAGGGCGTGCGCAAGGGCAAGCTGGTGGACTTCGCCAAGGGCGACACCCTGCACGAATGGGAGGTGCCATTCGATTGGCCGAAGGACTGGCCTAAGGGCGCCGGTGAGCCCTTCGATGTCTTCCACGCTGCCCGACAGGCGATGCAGCGCCGCATGGACCAGTCCATCGCAGACCATGCCGAGCAGGAGACGCTTTACGATCAGCCTCGCAAGGACCCGAACAAGCTGCGCATCTGCGGGCCCTTCTCCGTTGAGGCCGTGCCAGCGCCGACCGTCCTGTCGCTGGACGAGAGCATTCCGCCGCAAGAAGCTGATGAGACCGTAGCTCGCTCCGGCGAGACGTCTCGACAGGCGATGTGGCGGGATGAACTGCTGAAGACTGGCGTGCGCGGCAAGGGGGGCGCGATGCTCCGGTTCGCCGAGTTCGAAACGCTTCCCGGCTTGAGGTACATCCACGCCAGTGGCTCCCTCGCCAAAACGGGCGACCGCGTCGTCGTCAGCTTTGGTCCCGAGCACGCAGCGCTGGAGCAGCGGCAGGTGGAGCTTGCACTTGATGAGGCCCAGTCGCTGCGACCGTCACCCAAGTTCGTCCTGTTCTGCGCTTTCACCTTCGATCCGGAAGCTGCAAAGGACATAGACGAAGTGACCTGGCCTGGCGTCACGCTCCTTAAGGCGCAGATGAACACCGATCTGCTGACGGAGGACCTGAAGAAGAAGCGGTCCTCGAACCAGTCGTTCTGGCTGATGGGCCAGCCCGACGTGGAGTTGCGCAAGCGCAAGGACGGGATGTGGGAGGTCGAGGTCAACGGCTTTGACTATTTCGACCCGAAGAAGGGCGACCTCGTCTCGGGCGGAAAGAAGCAAATTGCCATGTGGTCTCTGGACGTGGACTACGACAATCGCTCGCTGATGCCGCATCAGGTGTTCTTCCCGATGGCGGATGCGAAGGGCGGCTGGAATCGTCTGCGTAAGACTGTGCGGGCAGAACTGGACGAAGACCTGCTGGAGCAGTTCCACGGCACCGTCTCTCTGCCCTTCGAGGCGGGCGACAACCGGCGGATCGCGGTCAAGATTGTGGATGACCGCGGCATCGAGTCGCTCAAGATCATGCCGCTCGGGGAGTGAGCGGATGTCCTTGATCATCAATTCGCCCTTCGACTGTCCGACGCAGCACTGGGTCGAAGGCAAAGGTAGCAAACTGGAGATCAAGTCCGAGCGGCGTCCAGCGAGCTACGAGGTCTTCGACGCGCGCAACAACACCAAGCGCACCGAGGGTCTGGATCTGGTGAACACGATCCGGGCACGTGTGGACGAGTGGCGGGCGGACGGCTGGCCCGGCGTGACCATTGTCACGCGGAAGCTGCTGGAGCACTGGTACGACCGCGACGCTCGGCAGTACTCGTTCTATTTCTGTCAACTCGAGGCTATCGAGACCCTGATCTGGTGGGTCGAGGGCGCGGAGGCTTACAAGCAGGGTATAGCGATTCCCGGCGACGGCGGGGCGTGGCAGCGTCTTTGCAACAAGATGGCTACGGGTGCGGGCAAGACCACCGTGATGGCGATGATCATCACGTGGCAGGTGCTGAACGCTCTGACCTATCCGAAGCGCAACAAGGATTTCAGCCGCGCCGTCTTCATCGTTGCGCCTGGCTTGACCGTGAAGGAACGGCTTCAGGTGCTGCTGCCGAGTGAGGGCAGCTACTATGACGAGTTCAATCTGTGTCCCTCCGAGGCGCTGCGCCAGAAGTTAAACCAGGCCGAGGTCCTGATCGAGAACTGGCACACGCTTATGCCGCTCAAAGAAGCGGACCGGTCAGTCGTGAGAAAGGGGCGCGAGTCCGACGAAGCGTTCACGCGGCGCGTTCTGGGCAAGCTGGCCACACACAAGGACATCATCGTCATCAACGACGAGGCGCACCACGCCTATCGTAAGCCGCCCGAGGTGAAGATCAGCAAGAAGGCGGCCGCCGAGCAGGGCATCGACCTGGACGAGGCAACGCGCTGGATCGAGGGGCTGGACCGCATCCACAAGACCCGGCGGATCCAGCGCTGCTTCGACCTTTCGGCCACGCCCTTCGCGCCGACCGGTAAGAAGAGCACGGATGTCGGCCTGTTTGACTGGATCGTCTCGGACTTCGGTCTGAACGATGCCATTGAGGCTGGGCTAGTCAAGACGCCCCGCGTCGTGGTGCGCGATGATGCCGTGCCGGATGCCAAGACGCTACGCTCGAAGCTCTATCACATCTACCGCGATCCGTCCGTCTCCGAGGACCTGAACCGGCCAAAGGCGGAACCGCACGAGGCCCTGCCGAAGCTGGTACAGGACGCTTACACGCTGCTTGGCGCCGACTGGCGGGAAACGCGGCGGCAGTGGGAGGAGGCCGGGCACCATTCGCCGCCCGTCATGCTCACCGTCTGCAATCGCACGGAGACCGCGGCCCGTATCGAGAACTATTTCAACAAGGGCGATGCGCATTGGCCCGAACTTCATGCGCCGACCCAGACGCTTCGCGTCGATTCGAAGGTGCTGGAGAAGGCGGAGAGCGGTGAAAAAGCATCATCTGACAAAGACTACGATGCGCGCCTGAAGGCGATCATTGATGCGGCAGGCATTCCTGAGACGCGCCGCGCGAAGTTCCTCGCGCTGAAGAAAGAGGAACTACTGCGCGAGATCGTGGACAACGTTGGGAAGCGAGGAGCGGCTGGGCAGGATCTTCAGAATGTCATATCTGTGGCGATGCTCTCGGAGGGGTGGGACGCCAAGAATGTTACCCACATCATGGGGCTTCGGGCATTCACCTCCCAGTTGCTCTGCGAGCAGGTCGTCGGGCGCGGTTTACGGCGGGTGTCTTACGACACTGACGAGAACGGGCTGTTCCTCCCCGAATACGTCAACGTCTTCGGGGTGCCTCTGACTATCTCGGAAACCGGAGAAGGCGGTGAGGCCCCGCCGCCACCAAAGCCGACCACGCAGATCGAAGTCATGCCCGACCGGGCTCATCTGGAGATCCGGTGGCCAAACGTGCTGCGCGTGGAGACGGTCATCCGTCCGCAGTTGACGATCGACTGGAGCGTGGTTTCATCGCTTGAGCTCGACCCTGCCGAAACAGCGATCAGCGCAGAACTCGCCCCGGCTCTCGGCGGCGCAACCGACATGGGAAAGGTCACGGAGATTGATCTCGAAAAGCTGCCAGACGGCTTCCGTCTGCAGCGCCTCGTGTTTCAGGCCGCCCGAAAGGCTTTTGCCGAACTCAGCCACGGCTTCTCAGGGACGCCCGAATACCTGGCTGCCCAGTTGGTCAGGATTGTCGAGACGTTCCTGACGTCGGAGCGCCTTGAGATCCCGTCCCTGTTCCACTCGGACCCGCTCCGGCGGCGCATCCTCATCGCGCTCAACATCGACCGGGTCGTCCAGCATGTGTTGAGCAACGTGACCGAGCAGAACGCCGAACGCCTCACCCCCGTGTTCGACGAGGAGAACCCGATCGGTGCAACCGGCCGGATGCGGACTTGGTACACCTCCAAGCCGTGCTTCCCGACCAACAGGTCGCATATCAGCCACCTTGTGGGAGACTCATCGTGGGAAGGCCATGCCGCCAACGTTTTCGAGAAGCGGACTGACATAGTCGCCGCTTATGCCAAGAACGATCACCTCGGGTTCCAGATTTACTACATGTGGGCGGGCTCGCGGCGACGGTATGTTCCGGACTTCCTGGTGAGACTAGTGGACGGAACGATCCTGGCGCTCGAAATCAAGGGTACGGACAGCCCGCAGAACAAGGCCAAGCGCGAGGCGCTTAGCGAGTGGGTCAAGGCCATCAACGCTGCGGGCGGCTTCGGCCAGTGGGCATGGGATGTCGCGTTCAAGCCCGGTGACGTGCAGGACATCATTGGGAAGCATGCTGGCTCAGACAGACACGCGAAGAACTGATCACGCCAGCGCTCCTAAACCATGGAAAGCGGAAAAGGTTCATGAGTAATGATTCACCACATACCCCTGGCTATCGGCTGAACTCAGCCACGATCTTACGCGATTTGCACAGGCTTCTGTCTGCGTTTCTCGCATATTCGCCAATCAGGGCCGTCGCGGCGGCCGAGAATGATCCTCTGAGAGCGCTGCAAGAGCAGTTCACCGAAGACGAGATTGTGCATCAGCTTGTCAGCACGGCCATTATGAACCGCCTGCAAATGGAGCACATGCGGAATCTGCGGGAGAATCCGGATGAACTGAGCTTCAGTATGGTCGAATCCGTATGCGGCGAACTCTATCCGGAAGCCGAGCAAGACAAGAAAATTCCGCTCGAACTCCGTGAAGCCTGCAACAAGATCATTCATGCGGAAAGCGTCGAAATCTTCGACCCGGACAAGCCAGTCCTACGGCTACGTGGGCGGCTCGGCAAGAAGGAATGGATGGCGTTTGTCGAGGTGATCGATTACGTGCGCGCTTCGACTAGGAATTTTGAGGATGCGCTCGCGTGAGGCGCCGGGCGGGCTCTCGCCCTCTACCAGAGCATCCATGATGCCTGCCCCCGAAGCCGGTCTATATGTAGCCGCTGAAAGCGATACCAACTTCCGATAATGACAGCTATCGGAAGCCCAGCTGGCGGATCGCCCGGTTGCCATCCCATAGTGGCCCGCGTGCGGTTCGTGATATTCGTGAAGACGGTGCTTTTCAGCTTGCTTGCGGAGAGGGGGACACGAACGTCCCATTGCCGACGGATAACAAGCGCTGCAGCGGGGGACGCACAAATGGAAGCCTGGCTCGTTAGGACGGGTTCCCTCGATGGCGATGACTATTGGGACAGTTTCATCAGCGAAGGCGTGATGCGCATCGGGTGGAACGGCACCGATGACTTCTCATCTTTCTGTTCCCCAGAAGAGCTCAAGCAGCACGTCCGATCCAAGGGGTATAACAGGGGCGGAGCCAAGAGTTGCGTGGACTTCATGTTTGAGGTCCGGCCAGGTGATCTGGTTGTCACCCGTGACCACAGCCGTCAGAGGGCTGCCGTTGGTGTGGTTGAGTCCCGCTATTATTTTCAGCCGCGCGTAGAGGGCTATCGGCACTTTCGGCAGGTTTCCTGGGCAGAGGTTTCCCCGGAAAATTTACCCTCAGGTCTTCCTCGCATTGCCGGATTCTCGCGCCTGAGGCACACCAGAGAGGCCGTCTTGGCGCTGGCGGAAACGGCGTGCACGGCAGATGGACTGGAGGAACGTCCCTTCGAACTTGCGCGACGGAGAATGAGGTCTCGCCTATTTCGCTGCATAGCTATACGCTACTGGGGAGGCGCATGTGCTCTATCAGGTTGTTCTGCAGAGGTGGCTTTAGAAGCCTGTCATATCCATCCCGTCTCAGAGGGTGGCTGCGACTTTGTGCAAAACAGCATCATCCTCAGAGCCGATCTGCATGCTTTGTTCGACGCGGGCCTCCTAACTTTCCGTTCCGACGGTGTGGCCATTTTCCACAGCAGTATATCCAGAGACTACCAGGAACTGGATGGAAAGAGAATTGACGTGCCATTGACCATGGATCGTGATGCGGTCCTGCAGTTGCTTTCTTCGCGGCCGTTACCACGGGCCGCGATCAATCCAGGGACTATCCACGACCTCAGGACCGCCGAAGGTTAGCCCGCTCCGCAGCCTCGGTGCGATGGCCTAGCATATGCGTCGCCGCATACATTGGCGCGAGATTTTCCAGCCTGTCATCACTCGGATTTCTATTGAGATGGTGGATGTAAATGGTTTCGGGGAGCAGTCGAATTCCGTGCCCGAGACAAAATACAACCCTGGCACGGGTGGTTCTGGTCGCGGCTAGGAACTGCTCCTCTGTAAGACCCCTCCGCGCAGACAAAAGTCGCGGGATCCGAACTTGCCACCGGCCATTCGTGTCTTGCCAGTGCGGGACAAGAATGCCGGTCTCGGATGTCCGCAAATACTCGCTGCGAACACCCTCCACGACGACTGATGCCCCCGGTTCCATCCCAAGAAGGCGTTCAGGTTCAAAGACGGCCTCAAAGGATGCAGCGTGAGTTTCCAGCACCTCCAGGATCCCTCCGGTTTCCCACTCATTCGCCTCGTAAAGAGCACACGATAGGTCTACCCGCATCAAGAGTTTCCTTTCTTTTTCCGGTGTCGCAGCCAGCTTCCGCACTCACCGTTGCCTTAGTTGAGACGCTTGGGCGCTTGCGCATTCTGAACGAACTTTTCGTATGCCATTGCTATTCGACGTAATGAAACGCCACGCCGTAGTCCGTGCGCGAACGCATCCACATGCTGGGGATCAAGTTCAGGGAGATCGTGAGGCGCGATCACCAACCAGAGATCGCGCTGAATGCCTGCGAGTACGGCAGGAAGATGCCTATGTTCCGGCTGAGGCGTTTGGACAACGCGCAGGCGACTTAGCAGAGGCCCCCTGAGACGGGAAACATCATTGGCGCAAAGAACCCAATTAATTGCCGAAAGGTCGCACGGCACGCACAGGCATTCGTCAGGCCACGACTTGGCACTTTCAGGCTCAAGCATGGTGAGAAGGGTTTGCCGGATGTCCCCGTTTTGCGATCCCTGCGCCTTGTCGATCTCGTCGACCAGGATCACTGGATTTGCAGTCTTCGTCCTCCGCATAACATGCAACACCTGCGAGGGGCTGGCGCTTGAATAGCCTCGGGCAGTTCCCTGCAGAGCCCGATTATCCGAACTACCCGCGGCGTTCACCTCGCCGAACCCCGCCCCAGTGAGCTCCCCCAGACGGCGCGCAAAGCGCGTCTTTCCGGTGCCTGGTGGTCCCACCAACAACAAAGGCCGCCATTTGGTCCTTGTGCATCCAGCCCACTGGTGAAGTTGTAGGTCTGCCAACACGGCAGCTATCGCTTCCTTGAGCCAGGGAAACTCCTCATCCAGAACGGCCCGCAGAATCTCCAAAGGTGGCGGCGACGCTAGCGGAAGCGGCTGCGTCAGGCTCTGCCACGCCTTGCTAAGGTACTTGTCCTCCCGATTGTCGTCGGGCAGCGGTCCTTTCAGCACTAGGAGAGCATCAGCACTTAACCCGTCCGACAGCCGGGAGGCTGGGTTGTTCGGCACGGCCTCTGTCAGGGCCTCGTACAACCTGCTGCTGTTAGGTCCGCCAGGATGTAAATCAGCCAGCGTGACGTGGTCAGCCCAAGACAGAACGACTCGCCTGTATCTCGATGTACTTAGTCCATGCGCAGCGGCAGCCCGCCGCCGCAATTCGGCGACCAGCCCCTGCTGAGCAATCGGATGCCCCCGAAGGGCCGCGAGCGACGCCCAAGACCATGCGAGATCAGAGCTACGGTCTCTGTCCATGACCGCCAACGCAATCAGGTATGCGGCCTCCGGCTCAGCCCTGCTAGCGCGCCCGATAAGCGGGAGCGCCGGATCGGATGGCGCAAACGAGGTCTTGCTCAACAGTAAGTTCAGAAGATCGCTCGCTTTCGCCTTAAGCTGATTTCTCGGCCACTTTCGCCAAGCCGCAAGTTCCAGCTGAGCATTTTCCGCTGCGTCAGTCTCATCATGCGGCCTCCAGCTGTCGGTCATCGCTCCTCTCCATCACTCCAGAGGCAGACGCGACTTCGCGTGAAGGCAGCCCTTGACCGCCAGTTGCCATAGCCGCTGCCGCTCGGCCTCACTGCATGGCCTTGCTGATAGGAGTGGGCTGACGGCACGCATCAGGTCCATCGCCCGGCCCTGCATGGTGATCGCACGCCGCACGAGGGTTGGTGGGAAATCGAGCAACCTCTGCCACTCCAGCAGCGCCGCTGGGTCGGCAAGAGTCATCGGCTGCTGCAATGCGACATCAAGCGCCTCTCGGATCCTATCCACGAGTTCCGGCTCGGTCGCAAGTTGCCGCGCCAAGACACGGTGTGCGAGGCGCAGCAGTCTCTTAATGATAAGCACCTGTTCATGCGGCTCCACCTCATCGTACATCGGAGACCTTCCGACGATGCCCTGCTCGTCGCTCAGAGCCATGCCCAGAAAACCAGTCAGCAATTGCACTAAACGGCGCCTCCACCGACAGCCACTCGCGCCCCACCAGGAGGCGAGTCTCATCTCCGTCCATGCAATCGGCTTGGATGGCGACAACCACACCTCGGCGAACTCCCAGGCACGCGCCGTCATCTGCCACCAGCACCAGCGCATCTCCTCGGCATAGCCATTGGCTGTAGTTAGTGACGCCTGTCATCCTCGCACTCCGCTCACCGATAAATGCGGTGCTCACGTTGCATGCCGCATCGAGCACGTCAGCTACACTACAGAATACAAGCCTGATCGCAACGCTTTTTATCCTTGGGTACTTCGCCAGTTGTCAACATTACTTTGCAGCGCTTTAGATGTGTCGGCCATCTATGTGCTTATGCACCTCCTTGTGTCGTGATTTATCCTTGTTGTCTGCTTGCGGAGAATCTCAACGGCCCGCGAGCCACTGCCGCATGAGCGGCATCTCCGGCGACAAGACGGCCGTTGACAATGGTCCGCCGCAGTGGTCCACTGAGGCGTCCGCTGCATTCCGGCGCGTCAACGAATTTGCAGGTTTTTGAGGGGCTTACGCAGGCCATTCCAGCTTGGCTGCGTGTCCTGGTCCCCCAGCCAAACCCGCGCTGAAAGCCGCGGAAGTCCTCGAAAAGCGGTCGCCCCAGGCGGCCGCTTTCGTCGTTTGTACCACAGGGGTGCCCCACATCCCTGAGAATCCGACGACGAGGCGGCCCACAAGGAGGCCGTCATGCCCGAGCACGTGTTCCGTCGCGGCGCCGTCTACCACTGGCGCAGACGCATCCCCTCCCGGCTCCGCGAGGCCGGCGACCCCGCGGAAATCCAGCTTTCCCTGCACACGCGATGCCTTCGGACCGCCCGGGCGCGCGCGGCCCGCGTGGCCGCCGTCTTCGCCCATGTCGCCTATGCCGAGGAGGATTCTCAGCCGCTGAGAATCCCGCCGGACCCCGCGGATCGGATCGCCGCCCTTCTTCCCGCCGCTGATCCCGAGCCCGCCTCCCTCGCCCACAGGCTCGTCCGGCTTCTGCGGGCCGCCATCGCCGGGGCCGTCGATCTGGTGCAGAGGCTCGTCGCCCCGCCGCTTGCCGAGCCGCCCCAACCGCAGGCGGCGGCGCCGACGCCTCCGACGCCGGTGCCGGCCGAGACCCTGCGTCGGGACGTCGCCCTTCCCGACCTCTTCGCCGCTTGCGTCGAGAGCAAGGGCCAGACCGAATGGACCGGCAAGACGGTGCGCGACGCGGATCGGGCGGTCGCCCTCTTCACCGAGATGATCGGGGAGCGTACGGCGCGCGGTCTCACGGCAATCGACGCATCGGACTTCCAGCGCCTGCTCGGGCGGCTCCCGGCGTGGCACGGCCGGAGCATCTACAAGGGCCTGACCGGGCCACAGTCGATCGCCAAGGCCGACCGGCTCGAGACGCTCGTCCGCCGGGCCGAACAGGGCGACGCGGCCGCCGCCGAGGAACGCGACCGCATGATCGGGCGCTCCGAGATGGCGGTGGAGAAACTGCTCGAGCGGCTGCATCCCAAGACCAACAACAAGCACGTCGGCTCCCTCCGCGCCATCTTCGCCTTCGCCGAAGAGCATCACTACCGGGCGAAGGACACGAACCCCTTCGCCGGCCTGTTCTTCAGCAAGGCCAAGATGAAGAAGAACCAGCGCCGGCGGCGTGACGTTTGGAGCGACGACGACCTGGTCCGGCTGTTCGCCTCGCCCCTGTATCAGGGACACGGCGACGCCCGGCATGAACCCGGCGCCCGGATCACGAAGGACGCGCTCTACTGGGCGCCGCTCCTTGCCGGATTCAACGGCCTTCGCCTGGAGGAGGCGCTGCGCATTCCCGTCAACGCCGTCATGAACATCGGCGGGGCCTGGTGCCTGCGCATCCAGGCCTCCGAGACGCAGCGCCTGAAGACGGAGGCGTCGGAGCGCACCGTGCCGCTCCACCCGCTTCTGGTCGACCTCGGCCTTCCCGAGCACGCGGCGGCGATGCGCGCCCGCGGGCACAAGGCGATCTTCCCCGAACTCCGGCCCGGAGGCCCCGACAACACGCTCGGGTACCAGTTCTCGAAGGTGTTCGGCAGCTACCGGAAGCGGATCGGGCTCGACCATCCGGGCCGCGACTTCCACGCTCTCCGCAAGACCTTCAACACCTCCATCCAGCGCAAGCACCGATCCGACGCCGGCCGCCACTATCTGCTCGGCCACGAGCACGGCGGGGTGAACTACGAGCACTACTTCAGCGGGTTCGAGGTGGCGGACCTTCTGCCCTACCTCGAAGACGTGCATTACGCGGGCGACGTGCGGCGTGCTCTGGCCATCACCGAGGGGAGTGAAGAAGGGCATTCCGGCGGCTGATCGAAAATTTTCTGCGAAATTCGCGCTCGTTTTCAGAACGCCGCATATCTCAAGGGTGTGGAAGGCTCGAGCGCGCGCGCGGCGCTCGGCCGGAGCACAGCCGCAGAGTTCCCTCGTTATGTCAGCCACCGCTGCCCTTGCCGATCTGCCCACGGTTCTCGATCCCGCTGCCCTCATGTCGTCCGTGCAAGAGGCACTCCAGCCGGAGATGCGCGACGCTGTGAGCAATTGGGTGTTTGAACGGGTTCTGGAGGGGCTGGAGGCCGCGGAACTGGCGTTCGCCGACGCGGAGCCCGAGGGCTATGCGCACCATCGCCAGAGCTACGCATTGGGACGGCAGATCGCGGAGCGCGCCCGCAACGGGTACCAGTGGTGGATGGGCGAGAAATGGGCCGGAGTTGCTGCGGCCATTCTGGGGCATTCCGTGGCTCCCGACACTCATGCGCACCGCGCGCTCTGCCATAACGCCCTGTCTGCGGTGGTCCGGGCGCATGATGTCTTCGAGGCGCGGATGGCGGGGAACTACGGCGATGCGCCCCTTCCCGTTTCCGCGCCGACCGCGCCGGCGGTCGCCCCTCCAATGGTCACGACGGAAACGGTTGCGGCCGTGCCGAAACCGCGCGCCACGCCCATCCACGCGAAGGCCCCGGAACCGGCAAAGCAGCCCGCCGACGAGAAAAGCGGCAAGTCGGAAACGTGCGACCGCGAGGCCGCCGTCACCGCTATCGCGGCACCATCGAATGCGCCCGAAGCGGCGGCATCCGCGGAGCAAGCCAGGAAGTCGGGCGAAAAGACCGAACTGGATGAGGCTTTCGAGACGGCCCTGCGCTAAAAGACGAAGCAGGACTGGAAAAATGTGAAGACAACCGAACAAGCGCGGCGCGCTCTGAGCTGGTTCCAGGAGGTCACGGGCGTGACGACGAAGGCCGACTTGACCAGAGAGCAGGTCCTGAAGTTCCGAGACTTCTTGTGCGAAGTACCGTATCTCGTTAACCGGAGCATCTACAGAAAGGGCATGACGGTCCAGCAGCAGGTCGCCCTCGCAAAGAAGATGGATGATCTCAAGGCCCGCGCCGCTCGTGGTGACAGGGCGGCAAAGCGGCAGATTGCAGAGCGTCTGACGGGCAAGACCAGCATTGAGGACGTGACGCGCCGCCTCTCCTTAAAGACGATCAACAGGTATCTCTCGCAACTGGGCCAGATCTTTGAAAAGCCCTTGGACGAGCGGGGCGATCAGAAGGAGGTGCATCCGGAGGCTTTTTTTGGATATCTATGACAAGCTGAGCCTTGGTGAGTTGGCGGGCAAGGCGCGCGTTCTCGCGCCGGAGCTTCTCCATCTCCGCGGCATCGGCCGCCGGAACGGTGGCGGGCGGCCCCCGCCGCGCGGGCTCCTTCGGCCGCAGCTTTCCCTGCGCCCGCTGTCGCCGCCACTCGACGAGAGAGGATGAGTACAGGCCCTCTCGCCGCAGGTCCGCGCCCGTCTCGCCGGGCTTGGCTTTGTCCAGCTCTGCCAGGATCGCCAGCTTGTAGGCGGCCGTGAACGTGCGCCGCCGTGCCTTCACCGGCACCTCCGGATCCGGAGGTGCCGGTGAAGGCACGGGCCCATCAACTGCAAACGTAGGCGCACCCTTGGTCATCGCTCGGCTTCCCCTCTGTCGAACTCACTAAACGACACCCATTAGAGTGCCGCAAGGACGTTGGCACAGAGGGCCGGGCGCGAACGGATGAGCGCCTCGGTCGGTCATCGGTCGGATAGCTGCGTCTAGTTTTATGCTCATCGGAAAAGATCGCCCGGCGAGCGTTTCTCGCTCGCGCAGCAAACAGAGCCTTCCCACTATTTCCGCAGCCAACTCAACGTTCTGAACCGATGTCGACGCCCACATCGGCTCTGTTCGCAGGCTCACCGCCTGCGCCAGCCAATCAAGGCCGTCGTGCATGGCATTGACAGCGATAGACAGGTCCTGAACGTCGAAATCAAACTCCCGAAGAACGTCCACAAGGTAACCGGCGCGAGCGAACGCGCATAGCCGCTGCCAATATGGCGGGGCGGCAACGACGCCCGGCAACCTCCTGATCTGGAGCAGCTGACCTTCCCCCTGAAGTCGATCCGTTCAGAGGGTGAGTGTTTCGGTTGATATCATGTTCTGGCCGCTGCTGGCGACGGGCTGCTGGCCGGAGGGAGCCGTGTGCGACCGAAGGCCAGCAGACCGTCGGGCAAGGTTTGACGGCGTGTCGTAGTCCAGGGCGCTGTGCGGGCGCTCCTCGTTGTAGTGGCGCCGCCAGGTCTCGATAATGCGGCGGGCCTCGGTGAGGCTGGTGAACCAGTGCTCGTTGAGGCATTCATCACGGAACCGCCCGTTGAAGCTCTCGACGAAGCCATTCTGCATCGGCTTGCCCGGCTGGATGAACCGCAACCGGACACCCGTTTTGAGCGACCACAGGAACATGGCCTTGCTGGTCATCTCCGGGCCGTTGTCCATGACGATCTCCTCGGGCAGGCCGTGGAAGTCGGTCAGCCGGATTGAAGCCGCTCTTTCCGTCGAAGCCTTCCCGAATCTTTGGGTCGTGAGGGTCGTCCACAATTGCATGATAGAGAATGAAACGCGCGGCCTGCCGTCCTGTTACCCGGTGGACAGCGGGGGAATGGCATTGGAGAAAGCAAATGCGACAGGTTCTACTTGTCTCCGCCGCCGCCTCCATGCTCGCTGTTGGCGCACCCGCCGCATTGGCTCAAGACGCTGGTGGCATCAAGGAAATAGACAAGCCGGCGTCCCAACTCGTTGAGGTCTTGGGCCAGGAGATCGAACTGCCGGCCGGCAAGCACAAGATCAGAGTCGTCACCGCGACCGTTGATCCGAAAACCGCGGCCGCCTGGCACACTCACCCCTCGCCGGTTTACGTCTTCGTTCGAGAAGGCTCCCTTTCGATGGAGGTCGAAGGCAAGGAGGTGAACGAACTGACTGCCGGGGACGCGACGGCGGAACCGTTGAACGCCCGGATGCGCGTCGTGAACAAGGGCGACGTGCCCGCCAAGGCAGTGGTCTTCCAAGTCAGCCCCGTCGACGCCGCCTTCCTTGAGCAAGAAGCGAAGGCAGACGATGCGGCGCAGTGAGCGAAAAGGACTTATCCGCGTCGATGGGTCCACATCCCGCGCCAGAGACCATCGGCAACGGCACCAGCCGAAGACCCGGCCGGCAGGGGGCCGGCCGGGTCCGCTTGGCGGTCACGACAGGTGGTGGCCCTGCTGCACGCCATAGACCGGCGTCGGGATGTCCTCCAGGTTTTCCGCATCATTCATGACGATGCACGGGTTCTTGCCGACCATCTCCAGCACGACTTCCTTCAGGTTGGAGCCGGCGGAATAGCTCAGGAACCGGCGCCCCGGTTCTGTCGATCCGGTGAAGGAGACCATGTCCACGTCCATGTGGCAGCCAGGCGGCTCCCCCACCTCCGGCCCAGACCCGTAACTCTCCGACGTTCGCGCCTATGGGACAGTCGGAGGGGCTTTGGGAAAGGAGTCGCCTTGCGCCGTCGCCTAGGGCCTGCGAAAGAGAGCGACCGCAGCACGGCCCGCCGCCGAGCAGGCGGACACGAAGGGCGGCGGAGGCGCCAAGGCGTCCGCCGCCGCTTCTTCCCTTACCGGGATTGCACCGTCTCAATCATATAGATGCCGTCAACACCCCGCTTCAGGGTGAAGGACACGGGCGCGCCCGCCTCCAGCGCGGCGAAGTCCACGCCCTCGGCCACGGCGAAATCCATGGTCATGGCCGGCCAGCCGATGGCCGGGATGGGCTCGTGCGTCACGTTGATCTTGCGGGCGTCCGCGTCGACGCTGTTGACCGTGCCGGTACCGGCGACGGCCGCTTCCTCTCTATGCGCCGCCCCGGCCATCTTGGAGTGGTCGGACATGGCGTGGGAGGACCCCGCCATGGCGGCGGCCGGCTGAACGGCGAGAACGGCGGCGGTGAAAAGGATCGTCTTCATGGGTTCAAGTCTCCTGGAGTGACTCATTCGGCGGGGTGGCCGTGGGCCATGGCGCCGGGGGTGGGGGACAGGGTTTTGGGGTTGCGGACGGCGTCGATGCGGTTGACCAGCACGAACACCGCCGGGATGACGAACAGGGTGAGAAGGGTCGCGGTCGCCATGCCGCCGACCATGGGCGCGGCGATGCGGCGCATGACCTCCGCCCCCGTGCCGCTGCCGATCATGATGGGCAGCAGGCCGGCGAAGATGGTGGCGACGGTCATGATCTTGGGCCGCAGGCGCAGCAGCGCGCCTTCCGTCACCGCGTCGAGCACGTCGTCCATGGTGACCGGCCGCCCCTCCGCCGCCGCCTGTTTCCGCCGCTTGTCGAGCGCGAGGTTGAGGTAGACCTGCATGATGATGGCGGTCTCCACCGCCACGCCGGCGAGCGCGATGAAGCCGACCACCACGGCCACCGACAGGTCGAAGTCCAGCATCCACAGAAGCCAGAACCCGCCCGACAGGGCGATGGGCAGGGTGCCGACGATGACGGCGACGTCGACCGCCCGCCCGAACGCCATGAACAGCAGCACGACGATCAGCAGCAGCGTCACCGGCACGATCATGCCAAGCCGCTTCTCCGCCCGTTCCAGGAACTCGAACTGCCCCGACCAGGCGACGGAATAGCCCGGCGGCAGGTCGACCTGCTCGGCCACCACGCGGCGCGCCTCCTCCACGTAGCCGCCAAGGTCGCGGCCGGCGATGTCGACGTAGATCCAGCCGTTCAGGCGGGCGTTTTCCGACCGGATCATGCCCGGCCCGTCGGTGACCGTGATCTCCGCCACGTCGCCCAGGCCGATCTGCGCGCCCGAGGGCGTGACCATGGGCAGGTCGCGCAGGGCCTCGATGCTGGTGCGGTCGTCGTAGGGGTAGCGGATGTTGATGGGGTAGCGCTCCAGGCCCTCCACCGTCTCGGAGATGCGCATGCCGCCGATGGCGGTGCGCACCACGTC
>NZ_ANHY01000016.1 GCF_000315795.1 Caenispirillum salinarum AK4 | reverse complement strand
GCGGCCAGGGACGGCCGGGGCGGGAGGGCGGGCCCGCCGGCGATGCGCTGGTGTCGGTCCACATCCGCCCGCACCCGCTGTTCACCCGCCAGGGCGACGACGTGCAGATGGACCTGCCCATCGGCCTGGACGAGGCGGTGCTCGGGGCCCGCGTCGAGGTGCCGACCATTCACGGCCGGGTGCGGGTGACCGTGCCAAAGGGGGCGAGCAGCGGTCATACCCTGCGCCTGCGCGGCAAGGGCATCCGCCGGGGGCACGGCCCGGGGCACGGCGACCAGCTGGTGCGGCTGCGCATCGTCCTGCCGCCCGAGGTCGACGAGGACCTGACGCGCTTCATGGAGGACTGGCGCACCCGCCATCCCTTCGACCCGCGCGCCCGCATGAAGGGAGCCGCGCCATGATCGCCGACCCCGACCGCCCCCTGACCGAGGACGAGGTGCTGGAGCGCGTCGCCGGACTGACGCGGGCCATGCTGCACCGCTGGCTCCACACCGGCGCAGTCCGGCCCGCGCGCATCCAGGGCCTGCCGGGCTACCGCGAGGCGGATGTCGCCCGGCTTGAGTTGATCGTCACCCTGACCGAGGACTTCGACGTGGCCGACGACGAGGCCCTGGAGGTGGTGCTGTCGCTGCTCGACCAGCTCCACGGCCTGCGGCGGGAACTGCTCTGCCTCGCCCGCGCCGTCGATCATCAGCCGCCGGCGGTGCGCCATGCGATCCTTGAAGAGGTCCGCCGCCTGCGTGGGCAGGATTAACCTGCATCAGTCCCCGCGCGTCACGCTTCCGTCAAACTTGGGCGAACGGCCGTTCGGCAGGAGGGTTTCGCCATGTTGACCATCGAGGACTGCATCGCGCTCAGCGAGCTGACGGAAGAGGAGATCGAGGCCATTGCCGAGCACGAGAACCTCCCCGAAATGGCGGCGGCGGAAATGGGCAACTACCTGATCCACACGCCGGAGGGCGGGAAGCACATCCGCCGCATCATCCTCGACGACATCCAGGCCGCCCGGCGTGCCGGCGACCACAGGCGCAGCGCCAAGCTGAAGCTGGTGCTGAAACAGTTCATCCAGGCCCATCCCGAGGCCTCGGTGCGCAAGGCGGAGCGGCGGTCCTGAAGGGGCGTTTGCCGCTCAGGCTTCGCGGTCCCACGTCACCCGGATGTGATAGTCCTCCGCCGGCTGCCGGTAGCGCAGCGTGCCGCGGTAGGCGGCGTAAAGCGCGTGGCCGATGCGGCGCGCGACGTGGATGTCGGTGGTGGTGATCTCCAGCTTTCCGCCGCGCCACTCCATGTCCATGATGCGGTTCAGGGGGTGTTCGGCCTTCTCCGCCTCTTCGGTATGGCGGACCAGGGCCTCGATGTCCTCGCGGTGCTGCTTCAGGAACCCGCCGGACAGGGTGATCTCGCCGGCGGGAACGCGGTCGCGGATGCGCAGGCAGGCGGGGCATGTTACATCCTCCGCGCCCGGCGCCGCCGCCTTCTTCCACTGCCAGCGGCCGGCCTCGTAGACCGCGCCGCAGGACGGGCAGGCCGCGGGGCCGGATGGCTTGGCGCGCATGCGGTAGGGATCGTGGACCAGTTCGTGAATGGCGCGGTCCCGCCGGGGCGGCGGAGCGGGGTCTTGGGCGGTCATCGGTGTGTCCTCCTGCTCGAGGCGGTCATTCAACGTCTTCCAGGTCTTCCTCCGGCACCCCCAGGGATGCCAGTCCCTCGGCCATCAGGTCGCCGAGCCCCGGCGTCTCCATCAGGTAGGCCGTGGCGCGACGGGTGCGGCCGCTCGCGGCGTCGGCCAGGGCGTCATCCCAGCTTGAGGCGTCGTAGTCGTCGCGGCCCAGCCAGACCACCGCCAGCACTTCCGCCTTCTGGTCGTCGGTCAGGTCGTCCAGGGCCTCGCGCAGTTCGTCGCGGGTGGCGTCGCGCTCGACGCCCGCTTCACGGGGCGTTTCCAGAGGGCCCAGTTCCATATCCGCCTCGCTGCTCTGCTCCGCCGCATCCAGGTGGCGGGCGCGGGCGATGAGGAAGGCGTAGGTCGCCAGCGGCGTGACCAGGTCCGGCGTCTCGCGGCCGTCGTCGCCGTCATCAAGGGGGGTTCGCATGGCGGGCCTCCATTCGGGAGCCTTGGTCCCGACAGGATGGCGGTAATCCCGCCCACCGGTATTGACGCAGGTTAGCTCCGAAGGACGGAGCCGGCTTAACCTGCATCAGCCCGGCGGCGCGACGGCTGTGGTCTCCTGCCTCCCAAGGCCGTCATGCTGAGGGAGCGCGCCATGCCGAGCGAATACCAGAGCATGTTCGAGGAGACCATGCAGCTCACCCGCGCCTGGATCGAGGACCTCGCCGGGCGAATGCATGTGGACGACCCGCACAAGGCCTACCTGGCCCTGCGCACCGTGCTGCACGAGTTGCGCGACCACCTGCCGCCCGAACTGGCCGCGCATATGGCGGCGCAGCTTCCCATGCTGGTGCGCGGCTTCTACTTCGAGGGCTGGAAGCCCGTCACCACTCCGGTGCCCGAGCGCAAGCGGGAGGCCTTTCTCGACGCCGTCGCCGGGCAGGTTCGCGATCCCTCCCTGCAGCCCGAGGCGGTGGCGGCGGCCGTCTTCGCGCTGTTGAACGACCGGCTGTCGGACGGCCAGGTCGAAAAGGTCCGCCGCACCCTGCCGCCGGGCATCCGCAGCCTGTGGCCGGGCGGTGAGGGCGCCGGCCATGCCTAGGCGGTCAATCGCGCGAAATCAGGGAGATGGAGCCGTTGCGCTCCAGGTAGGCGTCCTTGAACGGCGCAAGGTCGGACTTGCCCTTCAGCCGCGCGGCCTCCCGCATGTCGCCCACGGTGACGCCGCTGACCGACATGGCCCTGCGGTCCAGCACCCCGTCCTTCATGAGCTGCTTCTCGCGGCCCTTGATGACCATGCCGAAGGCGTGCGACCGGCTGGCGATGTGCGTGAACAGGCCGTGCATCAGGACCAGCACCCCCGTCGCCGCCACGGTGGGTACGAACGGCGCAGTCGCGGTGATGGCGCGGCTGACGTTGGAGCCGACGATGATCGCCAGGATGATGTCGAAGGCGCCAAGCTTGCCGAAAGCCCGCCGGTCGGCGAGCCGCACGTAGATCAGCCCGATCAGGAACAGCACGGCGGCGCGGATGCTCATCTGCCACCAGGTGATGGTGTCCGCGCCGGAGCCGATCAAGCGGTGGAGCCAGTCCAGGGATTGCGGGTCCATGACGAAAGCCTCCCGAGAAGTGACCACTGAGGGGCCAACGAGGGCGCGGGTTTTCCGGCTCGGTGCCGCGAGCGCGCTTTGTTCAGCCGACAGGCAGACACAGGAGGAGACGATGACAAGCAGACCGATGCGCATGGCCGGCCCCGCCCTTGCGGCGGCACTGGTGCTGCCGGCGCTGGCGGCGACGCCCGCCGGTGCCGAGGAGGAGATCATCGGCAGCGGCGAGTACCGCATGAGCTGCGCCCCGTGCCACGGCGCCGGCGGCCGCGGCGACGGCCCGGTGGCGGAATTCCTGGAAGGCGGTGCCCCGGACCTGACCACCCTGTCCGAGCGCAACGACGGTGACTTCCCCTTCCGGCAGGTGGTGCAAATGATCGACGGCCGCATCGACGTCCGCGCCCACGGCGGCCGCGACATGCCGGTCTGGGGGCGGCGTTATGCCGCAGAAATCGGCGGGCCCGACCAGCAATGGGACAGCCTGGCGACGGAGCAACTCGTCCGCGGCCGCATCCTGGAGCTGGTCAACTACCTCCAGGCCATCCAGCAACCCTCCGACGGCAACGGCCCGCTGTTGAGCGCCCGGCCCGAGGGGGAGGGCACCATGCAGAACGGTGCCGCCGCCGCGGAAGACTGACCTCCGGCCGTGCCAAATGAAACGCCCCGGCGGACCGCTCTGCCGGGGCGTTCTGGGGTGGCGTTTCCGTCTTCACGGTCGGCGGCGTGCGCGCTGGTCGTCCCCCGATACCGTGGGTATTCAGCGGCACGCGCACGGAGAGTGCACCTCAACCGACCGAAGTTTCGAGTTGCTCGTAAGGATCATCGCCAGTGCCCAACTGATCCGGGTATTATAGATGGAGGGTGAGAAGCAGGCGAGGCCGCCATGTCACGCGCATTCAACTTCGTCTGGCACGAATACCCGATTTTCTTTCCCATACTCGCGCCGCTGATCGTGTGGGTCACCGTGCCTCTGTTTTTTCTTGACCCCTTTATGCACGAATGTGGGGAGAAACGGGCGGGTCTGGCTGGTGCGATCCTGTTCTGCCCCGACCAGTCCGAATGGCACGAAGCGGCCCAGGACGCGGGTCTGGTCAAACGGGACGGTGGGGCGGCGGGCGAGGGCGGCGTTCGCTCGAGCGAGCCGGAAAATCCGCCCGGCGCAAAGAACTCGGAAACTGGCACGACCGTCCGCGACTTTGCCCTCGCCGCCGCGGAAGCACAGGGTCGCATTCAATGGGTCAGCGCCCACATGGTGCTGATGTTCGTCTGTGGCGCGACGATGATCGCGGCGGCCCTGATGCTCCATACCGTCTGGCAGGACAGGCGCGGTAGCACCGAAAGCACTGCCGGTCTTCTCGTCGTTCTTGTGGTTGGGTGTGCCATTCCGGCGGGCATGGAGATTACGCGCTATGTCGGGAGTTGGGCGCCCGAGTCGTTCATGGGCGTCCCCTCGCTGCGAGAATACATCCTGATGAACAACATTGTACGGGTCTACAAGGTCTATCTGCCCGTCGTTCATCACCGGATTGAACTAGCGACGCTGTACCACGCGGTCGCCGGCATTTTTGTCTCCGGCGCGGCTGCCGCGCAGCTCCTTCGATGCGAGGCTTTCGAGAGCGGCCGTACCCGATATTATGAAGACCCGGACTTGCTGTCCCGTCGGATAGAGCGCATCCGCTGGCTAATCCTCGTGGCGTCAATCCTGATGGTTGCCGCGACGGTTCACGTCTACTACGCTCTTATGTGGCCGGCGCATCTGATCGACAATCCCGATATCGTCAACGACAGCGCCCGATACATGCGCGCCTTCGGCGTCAACCTGACTTTTATCTTTGGCGTGGTCGCCAGCATTCTGACAGTCGCCGCCACCATGCCTGCGGCGCTGGTGCTGCGGCTGCGGGCCAAGGCGATGGCCGTGCATCACCTTCCGCATGCACCGACGGCTGAGCGCAAGGCGTGGCTTGAAACCCACCACCTAGAGGTCGGGGTGTTGCGGCGCCTCGGCGATGTCGCGGCCTTCGCAGCGCCGGCTTTGGCCGGCTGGCTAACGCCGATGCTGTCACCGCTTGTGTTCCCAGTCGGATGACGCCGGCGGACCGGCACAGCGAGCGGAATTCTGATGGGACCGGGGAGAATGGCGCGCCCTACTGGATTCGAACCAGTGACCGTCCGCTTAGAAGGCGGATGCTCTATCCAGCTGAGCTAAGGGCGCATGCGCGTCGCGCGCCGGGGCGTTGGTGAGCCGGCCGGCGCGTGAACACGGGCATCAGGCGCGGGACGACGCCTCAGGACACCTTGTCGTAGGCGAAGTTCGCCGCGTAGGATTTGGGCCGCACGCGCCGCTCCTTGGGCTCGTAGACCTTGTAGTCGTAGCCCTGCTGCTTGGCGTAGGCGATGGCCTCGTCCTTGGTGGCGAACCACAGCTTCACCTGCTGGCGCGTGTCGCGGCCGCTGGTCCACCCCATCAGGGGGTCGATGTTGCGCGGGGCCTGGGGTTCGAACTCCAGCAGCCAGCGTTTCGTGTTGCCGCGGCCCGACTGCATGGCCGTCTTGGCCGGACGGTGGATGCGCACGGAGATCGCCATCGTCGTGTCCCTCGTTGATCTCTCCTGGTCGGGGCGAGAGGATTCGAACCTCCGGCTTCCTGCTCCCAAAGCAGGTGCTCTACCAGGCTGAGCTACGCCCCGTGTGGGGTGAAACCTATGGTCTCGCACGCGGTTTGGCAAGCGTCCCGTGCCACCCTTTGCACCCGCCCGCTGCCCACCCTTACGAGTGGGTGTGCGATCGAAAGGCGTGGCACTATATCCACATTGCGACCAAGGTCGCTGTTCTGTAACATACGGCCGCTCTAAATTACGCGCCGATGATCAGGGTCATCGGCGCGGCGTTCAGTCGGCACGCAGCCTGCCGCGCCATAGGTGCGGCGGCCGGTCGGCCTTGCCGGGCGACGACTGTACGATTCCATGGGCCGCCCGGCACAGGGCGCACTGCCAGGACGCGGGAGTCGGATACATGCCTTTCATGACGTGGCGGGACGAGTACAGCGTGCATCACGCAACGCTGGATTTCGACCATCAGATGCTCATCAACATCATCAATCAGCTTTTCGACGCGATGGCGGAAAAGCAGGGGCACGAGGTCGTCGGCCGCACCATCGAAAGCCTGGAGCGCTATGTCCAGGTGCATTTCGCGCGCGAGGAAAAGGTCATGCGCGAATGCAATTATCCCGACTTCGGGCCCCACGCCGAGGGGCACCGCGAGATCGAGCGCACGGTGGCAGACATCCGCAGCCTGTGGGAGCGTGCACCCGAGGAAGTGAACTGCGCCGAGGTCATGCGGTTCCTCAAGACCTGGCTGGTCAACCACATCCTCAAGACCGACATGAAGTACGCCCCCTATGTGGAGCACGAAGGCCGCCTGCCCGAAGTCGTGGAGTAGGACCGCCCCTCCCTCCTGGCCAAAAAAAAGACCGCGCCGGCGGGGCCGGGCGGTCTCTAGGCTAAAAGAGGGGACTGATCATGTCGCATTCTCAGCCAAGACCTACTGTGCGCCTCGGGCTTTGGGCTGTCAAACGCAACATTCCTGCGGACAAGTGTGCGCAAATTCCCCTGCGGCTGTATCAGGAATAGATGTCGGGCATCTGGTCCAGGGCCGCCCTCACCACTTTTTCCACCGCCTCGCGCCGCATTTCGCGGGTGATGAACACCAGCCGGCTCTTGCGGTCGTGGCCCTCGGGCCAGGCGGGCAGGGTGGCCGGCGGGTGGAAAACGTGCTGCACGCCGTGGACCGCAACCGGCTCCTCCTGCCCCTTCACGGCCAGGATGCCCTTGAGCCGCAACAGGTTCTCGCCCTTCGACGCGATGATCATCTCCAGCGCCTCGGCCAGATGCAGCCACTCCACCGGCTCGTCCAGCGTCAGGCAGAAGGCGTCGATGCCGTCGCCGTGACGGTTCACGTCGTGGTGGTGGTGATGATGATGGTCGTCGTGCCCGTGCCCGTGCTCGTGGTCATGCTCGGTGTAGGCTTCCGCCTTCAGCCAGCCTTCCACGTCGGGGATCTTGCTGCCCGGCTTGAACAGGCCGGCGTTGAGGATGTCCGCCGGTGCCAGAACACCGTTCTCCGCCACCAGCCGCGGGGCGGACGGGTTCAGCTCCGCCAGACGCCCGTGCAGGGCCTGCAACGCCTCGGCGTCCGCCAGATCGGTCTTGGTCATGACGATGCGGTCGGCGACGGCCACCTGCTTGACGGACTCCCGGTGGCGGTCGAGTTGATCGGCCCCGTGCAGGGCATCAAGGGTGGTGACGATGCCGTCCAGGCGGTAGCGCGCGCCGATCAGCGGATCGGTCATCATGGTGTGGAGGATGGGCGCAGGGTCGGCCAGGCCCGTGGTTTCGATGACCAGCCGGTTGAACTCCACCTCTCCCCGCACGCGCTTGAGGAACAGGTCGCGCAGCGCCGTGACAAGGTCGCCGCGCACGGTGCAGCACAGGCAGCCGGAGTTGAGCAGGACGATGTCGTCCTTCACCTCGCGCACCAGCATGTGGTCCAGGCCGATCTCGCCGAACTCGTTGATGAGCACGGCGGTCTCGGACAGGTCCGGCTGCTGCACCAGGTGGTTGAGCAGCGTCGTCTTGCCGCTGCCCAGGAAGCCGGTGAGGATGGTGACGGGGATGGTGTCGGCGGTGGTGGTGCTGTCGGTCATCGGCCGTACAGGTCCTCCGGCGCGATTTCGGGCTCGGTGATGTTCGCCAGTACCTCTCCGCGCGGTGCCTTGTAGAAGCAACTCCGCCGGCCGGTGTGGCAGGCCACGCCCGTCTGGTCGACGAGCGCCAGCACGGTGTCGCCGTCGCAGTCCAGCCGCAGATCCTTGAGGTGCTGTTCCTGGCCCGAGCTTTCGCCCTTGCGCCAGAGCTTGCCGCGCGAGCGCGACCAGTAGCAGACGCGCCCGGTGCGCAGGGTTTCGCGCAGGGCATCCTCGTTCATCCAGGCCATCATCAGCACCTCGCCGGTGTCGTGCTGCTGGGCGATGCAGGCCAGCAGCCCGTCGGCGTTGAAGCGCGCCTCCGCCACCATGGCGTCAGCGGCGGCGGTGGAGGCGGGGAAGGTGGTGGTTTCGCTGGTCATGATGTCCATCATATGGGTCAGCCGGCGGCGGCTCGGTAGGCGGCAAAGGCCTGATCGAGGTCGGCCTTCAGGTCGTCGATGTCCTCCAGCCCGATGTGCAGGCGTACCACCGGGCCCTCGGCGCGGAACGTGGTGGCGGTGCGCTGGATGGCGCCGGTGGCGGGGATCGCCAGGCTCTCGAAACCGCCCCAGGAAAAGCCCAGCCCGAACAGCTTCAGCGCGTCCAGGAAGGCGTTCATGGCGGTGATGTTGTTCTCGCCCGCCGGGGCAAGTTCCACGCCCATGAGGCCGGAGGCGCCGGTGAAGTCGCGCTTCCAGATGGCGTGGCCCGGGTCGCTGGGAAGGGCGGGGTAGAGCACGCGGGTCACGTCCGGCCGCGCCTCCAGCCACTGGGCGATCTCCAGGGCCGCGCGCTGGTGGTGCTCCAGCCGCACCTTCATGGTGCGCAGGCCGCGCAGGGCCAGGAAGGCGTCGTCGCCCGACAGGCTGTAGCCGAAGGCCGACGTAGTGCTCTTGATGCGGGTGAACAGCTCCGGCGTCTTGCAGACGATCAGCCCCACCATGGCATCGGAATGGCCCACGATGTACTTGGTGCCGGCGTGAATGGAGACGTCCACGCCGTGGTCGAAGGGCTTGAAGAACAGCGGCGTCGCCCAGGTGTTGTCGATGGCCACCAGCGCGCCGCGGGCGTGGGCGGCCTCGGCGATGGCGGGAATATCCTGCATCTCGAAGGTGAGCGATCCCGGCGCCTCGGTGAAGACCACCTTGGTGTTGTCGCGCATCAGGTCGGCGATGCCGGCCCCGATGAGCGGGTCGTAATAGGTGGTCTCGACGCCGAAGCGCGCCAGCACCTCGTCGCAGAACTTCCGCGTGGGGAAATAGGCGCTGTCGGTCATCAGCAGGTGGTCGCCCGCCGACAGCAGGCCCGTCAGGCAGCCCGCGATGGCCGCCAGGCCGGACGAGGTGGCGATGGCGCGCGCTCCGCCCTCAAGCTCCGCCACGGCCGCTTCCAGGTCCATGGTCGACGGCGTGCCCAGGCGGCCGTAGTCCACCATGTCGAACTTGTTGCGCACCTTCTCCTTCAGCTCCGCCACGTTCTCCGACAGGATCGTGGAGCAGCGGTAGACCGGCGTGTTGACGGCCCCGTGGAAGCGGGCGGGATGGCGCCCTGCGTGGACGATGCGGGTGTCCTCTTTCATGATTTCGCAAGCTCTCCTGTCTAGAATTGCGCCGCCGCGCAACCACGTGAGCCGCATTGTGACGGCGCCCGCCACCGACTTCCACCCCCTACGACGAAGGGGGCAGTCAAAAAGCGGTAAAATGGGCTTGTGTGCGCTGCAAAAAGAGCGCAGGCTGATGTCGGTTTCATGAACGGCGCAACGGCGCCCCAGACGGCGCGTTCCTTGCCAAAATCCGCCGGTTTCAAGCGATGCTCCGAATGCGGTGGATTTGAAACAGACGGTGCACTATATTGCACTGCAACAAGGCGGCGGCTTGAATCGCGGCCAGGAGGGAATCAGTCCGGCGGTCCTGTCCTGCTCGGCTGATCACTAGGAGAAAACCCATGCCCGGTACGCCCACGGCGCATCACGCATACAATCTGTTCTCCCTCACCATGGAAAGTCGCCATGGCTGCGACTGGCGGGAGAAGGTTGAGCCCTACTCGGTCGCCCTTCTGGCCGACGAGATCGTGCTCGGCTTCGGTGCCGAGCCCCTGACCGGCTCTGCCACACAGTCGGGCGGTGCCGTGCCCACCGTCTGGCGCTTTCCCGACGGCTCCACCTGCCGCACGGGTCACTTCGGCCTGAAGATGGAAGAGGAACTGCGCAAGAGCGCTTGAAAGGGTGACGGCCTGCGCGGGGCATGAGGCGGCGGCTGACGTGCCGAGGCGCCGCCCGCGCGGGGTGCGAGGATCGGCCGCGATGCCGTCAGAAGTCGGTGCCCGCCTGGCCACGGCAGGCGCGCGGCAGGGTGATTGGTGCCGTTTGTGGATTCCCGCTTTCGCCGGAACGACAAGTGTTTTTGTTCTGAAATCAGAAAGTTGCACAAACCGTCGCCCCTGTGAAAGCAGGGGCCCGTGCACATCGTCGGCCGCCCCTCTACATCGCTCCTTCACCCGCCAGCCACCGCGCCATGACGGGTGACGTCGCTCTCCTCGTATCCCTGCGCGGCATAGAACTCCTGGGCGGCGGCGTTGTCGCGGCGGACCATCAGCATGACCTTCCAGCATCCCTGGCGCGCGAGCCAGTCCTCCGCCGCAGCCACCATGCGCTTGCCCAGGCCCGTCCCCTGGCGGTCGGGGCGGACGGCGACGTAGTACATCCATCCCCGGTGCCCTTCGTGCCCGCAGAGGACGGACGCCAGCAGTGCGCCGGCATCGTCCGTGTCCTCCGCCACCAGGATTTCCGCCGTGGGCGTGGCGCGGGCGAAAGCGATGTCGCGGGCCGGCGGGTTCCACGGCCGGGTCAGGCCGCAGGCGTCCCAGAGCGCAGTGAGCGCCGCCTCCTCTCCGTCGCGCAACGGACGGATCACCGGCCCGCCGCCGTCCATCAGGCCTCTACCGGCACGTCGTCGCGATTGCCCCATTCGGCCCACGACCCGTCGTAGACCGCCACGTCGCGCTTGCCCAGGCGATAGGCCGCGAGCGGCAGCACGCAGGCCGTCACCCCCGATCCGCAGTAGGCCACCACCGGTCTGCCCAGGTCGATGCCGGCCTTGGTGAAGCGCTCGCGCAGGGCGGGGGCGGGCAGCATCTCGCCGGTCTCGCCGTCGAACAGCTCCGGCCAGGGCAGATTGAGCGCGCCGGGGATGTGGCCCTTGTGCTTCGCCGGGCGCGGTTCGTCCGCCGTGCCGGCGTAGCGGTCGGCGCTGCGCACGTCGACCACCTGTTCGCGCTGGCTGTCGAGGTTCGCCTTCATGGCATCGATGTCACGCACCAGCGTGGTGTCCATGCGCGCGGTGAAGTGGCGCGGGGTGGGGACGGGGGGAATGTCCTCGGTCGCGCCGCCCTCGCGCTGCCACTTGGGCAGGCCGCCGTCCAGCACGAAGACCGATCGGGCGCCGTAGACGCGGAACATCCACCACACGCGCGCCGCCGCCATGCCGCCGCCGTTGCTGTCGTAGACCACCAGCGTGTTGCCGTCCCCCAGCCCCAGCTTGCGCACCTTCGACGCGAACTTCGTCTGGTCGGGCAGCATGTGCGGCAGGTCCGACGCCGTGTCGGCGATCTCGTCGATGTCGAAGAACACCGCACCCGGAATATGGCATTCGCGGTACTCCGCCTTGGCGTCGCGCGGCGTCGTCGGCAGAAAGCTGGTGGCGTCGACCACGCGCACGTCCGGGGCGTCGATCCGCTGCTTGAGCCAATCGGTGCTGACCAGGGCGTCGGGGTTGGCGTCGGTCATGTCTCCGTCCTGTGTCATGGAAGGGGATGGGGCAGGGCGGCGATGCTACTCCATCCAGTCCGGCGTTGGCAGCCCCTTCTCCCGCAGGAAGGCCGGATTGAACAGCTTGCTCTGGTAGCGCTGGCCGCCGTCGCACAGGATGGTGACGACGGTCGAGCCTTCCGGCAGGGTCTCGGCCACGCGCATGGCGGCGGCGACATTGATGCCCGACGAGCCGCCCAGCACCAGCCCTTCCTCCCTAACCAGGTCGAAGACCACCTTCAGCGCGTCGATGTCGTCCACCTGCACGGCGTCGTCCAGGTCGGCGCCTTCCAGGTTGGCCGTGACGCGGCCCTGGCCGATGCCTTCGGTGATCGACGTGCCCTCGGCCTTCAACTCACCCGTGGTCTTCCAGGAGAACAGGGCGGAGCCCATGGGGTCGGCCAGGACGATCTTCACGGCCGGGTTCTTCTCTTTCAGCGCGCGCGACACACCCGCCAGCGTGCCGCCGGTGCCCGTGGCGCAGGTGAAGGCGTCGACGCGGCCGTCGGTCTGGGTCCAGATTTCCTGGCCCGTGGTGGCGTAGTGGCCGTCGCGGTTGGCGGTGTTGTCGAACTGGTTGGCCCAGACGCCGCCCGTCTCCTCGGCGATGCGGCGGGAGACGTGGACGTAGTTGCCCGGGTCCTTGTAGGGCACGGCCGGCACCAGCCGCAGATCGGCCCCCACCAGGCGCAGGGTGTCCTTCTTTTCCTGGCTCTGGGTCTCGGGCATGACGATGATGGTCTTGTAGCCCAGCGCATTGCCCACCAGCGCCAGGCCGATGCCGGTGTTACCGGCGGTGCCCTCCACGATGGTGCCGCCGGGCTTGAGCACGCCCCGCGCCTCGGCATCGCGGATGATGGCGAGCGCGGCGCGGTCCTTGACGCTGCCGCCGGGGTTGAGGAACTCTGCCTTGCCCAGAATGGTGCGGCCGGTCAAGGCGCTGGCCTTTTCCAGTTTGATGAGCGGCGTGTTGCCGATGGCGCCGACGAACCCGTTTCGCACGTCCATTGTGTAAAATCCCGTAAATAAACAGTTTCATATAGGTGATCGTAATGGACCACCCGGTCAAGGGGCGTCCGCGCGGAGCGTGGCCTCAGGCGCTCCAACGCCGCCGCACCTCGTCCCGGTTCATGACCAGCCATTGCGCGGCGATCAGCGTCATGGCGTTGTGGATTTCCATGCGCTTTACCATCGCCTCAAGCTCTGAATAGGGCAGGACGGAGACCAGGATGTCCTCGCCCTCGTGCACCAGGCCCTGCACGGTACCGCCGGCGTCCGTCGTGTCGACGCGGCCGCAGAACAGCGACACGGTTTCCGACGATCCGCCGGGGGAGGACAGGTAGTCCGCGATGGGGATCATGTCGGTCACCGTCAGCGCGGCCTCTTCCTGCGTCTCGCGGCGGGCGACGTCCTCGGCCGTCTCGCCGGCCTCGATGATGCCGGCGACCGTCTCCAGCTCCCACGCGGGCAGGCCGGCGGCGTGGGCGCCGATGCGGAACTGTTCCACCAGCACCACCTCGTCGCGCTCCGGGTCGTAGGGCAGCACGGCGGAGGCGTGGCCGCGCTCGAACAGTTCGCGCACCAGGGGCTTGCTCATCCCGCCGTCGTGCAGGCTGTGGGAGACGGTGTACCGCTCGATGCGGAAATACCCGTCGTAGGCGATCTCGTGATCGTGAATTTCCACCCGGCGGCCGGACATGGCAGGCTCCTTGCGCGTTGATATCGTGGCTCGAAAAGCGTCGCGGCACTAACATCCAAACGCAAGAGGAGACCATCATGCCCACCAGTGAAAAAATGAGCTTCAAGAGCCGCGACGGCCATACCCTCGATGCCCGCCTGGATTTGCCGGAAGGCGAGGCGCGGGCCTGGGCGCTGTTCGCCCACTGCTTCACCTGCAGCAAGGACGTTTTCGCCGCCTCGCGCATCTCCCGCGCCCTGGCCGCGCGCGGGGTGGGGGTGCTGCGGTTCGACTTCACGGGTCTCGGCGCCAGCGAGGGCGAGTTCGAGAACACCGACTTCACCTCCAACGTCGCCGACCTGGAAGCTGCCTGCGCGCACATGGCGGACCAGGGGCGCCCGATCTCCCTGCTGGTCGGGCACTCGCTGGGCGGCGCGGCGGTGCTGGCGGCCGCGCCCAGGGTGGAGAGCGTGAGCGCGGTCACCACCATCAACGCGCCCTGCGGGCCTGGCCACCTGTCGCACCTGTTCACGGCCCATGAGGATGAAATCCGCGAGAACGGCCACGCCGAGGTAAGCATCGGAGGGCGCCCCTTCACCATTACGCGCGACTTCCTGGATGACATCGAGGAGCACAAGCTGCTCGACGGCATCGCCCACATGAAGAAGGCGCTGCTGATCTTCCACGCCCCGCGCGACGAGACGGTGGGCATCGACAATGCCACCCGCATCTTCACCAGCGCCAGGCACCCGAAAAGCTTCGTCAGCCTGGACGATGCCGACCACCTGCTGACCCGGCGCGAGGATGCGGTGTACGTGGCCGACGTCATCGCCGCCTGGGCCGGGCGCTACATCTCGGAACACCAGGAACAGCGCGACGAGCCGCGGGCGGAGCGCGACAAGCCCGTCGGTCCGCGCAACGTGATCGTGGAGGAAACGGGGCGCGGCAAGTTCCAGCAGGCCATCCAGATCGGCCCAAGCCACCACCTGATCGCCGACGAGCCGGTGACGGTGGGCGGCAACGACTCGGGGCCGGGACCCTACGACTTCCTGCTGGCTGGGCTGGGGGCCTGCACGTCCATGACCATCCGCCTCTACGCCGCCCACAAGAAGATCCCGCTGGAGCGGGTTTCCGTGCGCTTGGCCCACGAGAAAAGGCACGTGGAGGACTGCGAGCGCTGCGGTGAGAACGGCGGCAAGCTCGACCACATCGAGCGCTGGGTGCTGCTGGAGGGCGACCTGGACGAGGCGACCCGCACCCGCCTGCTGGAAATCGCCGACCGCTGCCCCGTGCACCGCACCCTGCACGAGGAAATCCGCATCTCGACGCACTTCGAGGAGCCGTGAGGGGGCGGCTCTGTGTCGGCGTCCTTTGGACCACCAAGACACAAAGACACCAAGGCAGCGCGCGAAGGCGCGCCATCCTCATCCTTGCGGCGCTTTTACCCCGGTCTGACCGACTTGCTGATCAGGAATCGAGGGAGCGCGAGGGAGCCCGCGGCTCCCTCGCATTCCATTCCGGCGCAGCCGGAAAGCCCTCAGAACCCTATGTACGCCCCGACGCCGCCGATCACCAGCGCGGCCGCCCCGAACGCCAGAGTCGCCCACTGCCACGCCAGCACCGCGCCAAGGGCCCGTTCCGCCCCCGCCACGTCGGCTGATTCCTCGGCCAGTTCGAAGCGTTTGAGGGGGCGGAGGTAGGTCCAGACCAGCACGCCGGTCATCATCAGGCCCAGGCCCGCCATCAGGTGCACGTGCATCCCCGCCACCGCGAAGCCGCCATAGAGGCTGAAGGTCAGGCCGAAGCCCGTCACCAGGGCGAGTGCGGCGCTCGCCCACGACACCGTGAAGGCGCGCGGCAGGATGCGCGCCCAGAGCGTCATGCGCTCGGCCGGTTCCACGGCCAGCAGGGCGGGGCGCAGCACCACCAGAAGCAGGAACAGACCGCCCGTCCAGGCGGCGACGGACAGCACGTGCAGGGCAATGGCAAGGTGATGCATCGCGGCGCTACTTGCCCTTCTTGGCGATGGCCTTCACCTCGTCGGCCAGCGCCCGGATTTCCTGCGCGGCCAGCGAGCGGTTGGAGGTTTCCACCACCCCCAGCCCCTCCATCATCGACGACGCGAAGGGCAGCCGGTTGCCCAGGCGCGCGGCCGTGACCTCCAGCTCCATGGCCTGGATTTCCTCCAGCACCTGATCCACCAGCTTGCCGCGCGGCGGGATGCGGTTGAGGACCACGCGGGCCGGCGTCTTCTCCTTGCGCGCGACCTCCAGCGTCGGCTTCGTCGCCCACAGGTCCATGGGGCTGGGCTGCACGGGCACCAGGATCACGTCGGCGGCGCGGATGGCGGCCTTGGCCTCGGTCTCGGCGTGGGGCGGGCTGTCGACGATGACGTAATCCGCCCCGTCGCGCAGCCGGTCCAGCTCCGTCGACAGCCGCCAGCCGGCGACGCCCGACAGCCGGATGCCGCCGCCGTCCTCGCCGAGCCGGCCGCAGCGGGCAGCGTGCCAGGCGGACAGGGAGCCCTGCGGGTCGATGTCCACCAGCGCGACGGCCTTCTTGCCGCCCTTGGACAACGCGACGGCAAGCTGCGCGGCGACGGTGGTCTTGCCGGCGCCGCCCTTCTGTTGGGCGATGGTGATGACCTTGGCGGCCATGGGTGGCGTCCCCCCGAATTTGCGGAATTCTGCGACAACGCCTGGAAGGCTAGAGGACGCGCCTGGATTTGCAAGCGGTTAAGTGGCGGGCGCAGGGTGGAAAAGGAAAGCCCCCGACGCGATGGGCGCCAGGGGCTGGCATGATGCGCGGCTCTCGGATGTCAGGCCCGCATGGCGGTCAGGAAGCTCTCCACCTCGCCGCTGAGCGTGTCCGCCTGTCCGGCCAGGGCGCGGGACGATTCCAGGACCGTGCGTGCGGCTCGGGAACTGTCCGTGGCGCGCTCTGCCACGGCGCCGATGGTCTGGCTGACGTCGGCGGTGCCGGCGGCGGCCTCCTGGACGTTGCGGCTGATCTCGGCCGTGGCCGCCCCCTGCTCCTCGACGGCGGCCGCGACGGTGGAGGCGATCTCGCTGACCTGCTCGATGACCCCGCCGATGCCGTCCATGGCGGTGACCGCGTCGCGCGTGGCCTGCTGCACGGCCTCGATCTGGCGGGAGATGTCCTCCGTGGCGCGGCTGGTTTGGCCGGCGAGGCTCTTGACCTCGTTGGCGACCACGGCAAAGCCCTTGCCCGCCTCGCCGGCCCGGGCGGCCTCGATGGTCGCGTTCAGCGCCAGAAGGTTGGTCTGGCTGGCGATGTCGGTAATCAGGCTGACCACCTGCCCGATGCGGTCGGCGGCATCGTTGAGCCCGCCGACGGTCTTGCGCGCGGCCTCCACCTGGTCCACGGCCTCGCCCGTGATGCGGGTCGCCTCGCCGACGCTGCGGCTGATTTCGGCAATGGAGGCCGACAACTGCTCCGACGCGCTGGCGACGGTCTGCACGTTGACGCCGGCCTGCTCGGACGCGCTGGCCACGGCGGTGGAGCGGGCGCCCACGTCCTCGGCGCTGTCCACCAGCCCGCCGGCCAGCGTTTTCAGCTCCTCGGCTGCGCCGCTGACGCCGCTGGCGACGGCGCGGACCGTCTTCTCGAAGTCGTCGGCCATCTGGACGTAGGCGGTGACGTCCTGCCAGTTCAGCATGGGACCGACGTAGTCGCCGTTGGCATCGTGGATGGGGATGACCGTGTTCTCGATCACCACCTTGCCCATGGTGAACTTGCCCGAGTAGGGCAGGTTGGCCGGGTCCTTGAGGATCTTCTCGACGAACTCGGGCCGCTTGTGGAACGAGGTCACCTGACGGCCGATCACGTCGTCGGCGCTGCAGCCCAGTTCGTTCTCCATCTTCGCCAGCAGGTCCCGGGCGGCCTTGTTGGCGTAGGTGATGCGCAGGTCCTTGGGGTCGCACATCATGACGCGGGCCGGCTGTTCCTCCACCATCTGGTTGAGGCGGAACGCCTTGACCACGGCGCTGCGCAGCTCCTCGACGCTGCGCGCCATGGTGCCGATCTCGTCCTTCCGGTCGCGACCGGGCACGGCGACGGCCGTGTCGCCGGCGGCCAGCGCGTTCAGCGTGCCGACCATGGGCCGCAGCGGGCGGAAGATCTGGCGGCTGAGCAGCCACGCGAGACCAAGCCCGACAACCGCCAGCACGGCGGCCAGAATCCCGGATGTGGACAGGCTCCGCTCCAGCGCGGCGGTGATGTTGGTGGCGTCGAGCGTCAGGATGGCCGCTGCCGTGACGCGGCCGTCGGCGTCGGCAACGGGGGTGACGACGGTGATGCGCTCGGCCGCCGCGTCGTGTCGGGCGGTTCCGCCGCCACCGTCCAGTGCGGTGCGGGCCGCGTCCGCCATGGGCCCGGTGTAGGGGGCGCCGGCCCCTGCGTCTTCGGCGCCGGCGCCGGTGCCGGCGACCGCACGGGTCGACAGGGTGCCGTCGACAATGGTGATGGTTTCGGCGGCGCCGGCGTCCACCAGTTCCTTGGCGAAGCGCTCGTAACCGAGAGCAGCCTGCATGCGCGTCAGCACGTCGGCCGCCAGGCCCACCTGCACGATGCGCGGTTGGTCTACGCCTGGAACGCCCACGTACTTGTAGACCTCGCCGTCCAGGTCGCGCACGGCGGCCTCCTGGACGACATCGTCGGCGGTTCCCTCGATCAGTTTGTAGAACTCGGCGCTCTGGGACGCCGGATCGCGGTCGAAGGTGAAGGTTACCGGGACCGAATTCAGCGACGCCACGCCGTTTTCGTCGGAGACCCAGAATTCGCTGACGGCGGTGCGTTCCGTCAGGTCCGCCAGCGCGCTGCGGATGGCGTCGTCGCTTTCACCGCCATCCTTCATGGCGGCGATCAGGCGGGCGGCGATGTGCGCTTCGGCGACCATGTGCCGGCCGACGATCGTTTCGACCTGCTCGGGAATGGTGCCGACCACGGCCAGGGTCTGGGCAACGTATTCGCCAAGCCGGTGGCCTTCGTCCAGCCCCTGGTCGATGGCCGCATTCTTCTGGATGACGTAGTTCGCGCCGCCCACCATGGCGGCGCTGCCCACCGCGAACGCGATCAGCGTCGCCAGCATCTTGGTTTTCAACTGCATCGTCTGCTGCCCCTCAGCCTGTTCCGTCGTACACCACGCCCCCGCCGGGGAAGATGCGACTGCACCTTAAGGCTTAAAGCCTTTGTATTGGTTGAGCGACGATTGTTGACTATCTGGTCAATGGGGCGTCAACGATGAAATCGTATAAACTTCTCAGTAAAACGTGACGGCTCATGTTAAAATTCAACGACGTAACTTAACCGCCGTGAAATTTTTATGCTGCCGCCAAGAAACCTGGTGACGATAACCAGAACTATTGAGAGGTTTTTGTACGGAGATTCTCAGTCGGCAGGCACCGCATCTGCGTGTCCGGCGCGCGCGGCATGGGCGGCGGTGGCCTGGTCCATGGTGTTGCGGTGCTGGATGAACCAGTCCGGCAGGCGCTCGGCCACATAGGCGCGGACGAAGGCGATGTTGCCGCGCTCCAGGTGTTCGGCAAAATGTCCGACTTCGGCCAGCACGCGCGCGTGCTCGCCCTTGTGGATGTCGGTGGCGAAGAAGCCGGTGGCGTCCATCAGCGCTTCCTCGCGGGCGAAGTGCGCGCGGGTGTGCTCGGCCAGGGCCTGGAACGCAGCCGGAAACTCGACGTCCGATGCGTCCTTGGCGGTGTTCAGAAGCGTGATGAAGTCTTCATGGTCGGCGTCGATGAAGCCCACCCCGACGCGCAAGGTTTCGGTCCATTGCATGATCTGTCCCCCTTCGGCGGATCGTGCGGACCGTTCCCGTCCCTGGCGCGGCGCGTCTGCGGCGCCGTCATGCGATAATGTGCATCCAGAATGCACCTTTGTCGAGCGAAAAAGGCCCGATGCCTTTTATGGACATCGGGCCTTGTCTTCGGGGTGTCCGGTACCGGTCAGAACGCCGGAACCACCGCGCCCTCGAAGCGGTCCAGGATGAACTGGCGCACGGCGTCGGTGTGGTAGGCGTCCACCAGGGTCTTGGCCCAGGGCGCGTCCAGGTTCTCGCCCTGCACCACGACGATGTTGGCGTAGGGGCTGTCGGCGGACTCGATGGCGACCGCGTCCTTCAGCGGGTTCAGGCCGGCTTCCAGGGCGTAGTTGGTGTTGATGGCGGCGGCCGCCACGTCGGGCAGCACGCGGGGAAGCTGGGCGGCGTCCACCTCCGTGAACTCCAGGTCCTTGGGGTTTTCGGCGATGTCGAGCGGGCTGGGCGTCAGGCCCACGCCGTCGGCCAGATCAATGACGCCCTCGCGCTCCAGCAGAAGCAGGGCGCGGCCGCCGTTGGTCGGGTCGTTGGGGATGGCGACCTGGGCGCCCTCGGGCAGGTCGGCAAGGCTTTTGTAGTCCTCGGAGTAAATGCCCATGGGCTCGACGAAGTTCTTGGCGATGGTGCGCAGGTCGAAGCCCCGGTCCTTCACCTGCTGGTCCAGGTAGGGCTGGTGCTGGAAGCTGTTGGCGTCCAGATCGCCGTCGGCCAGCGCGGTGTTGGGCAGGACGTAGTCGGTGAAGGGCACGATCTCGATGGTCAGGCCCTTTTCCGCCGCCACGTCGCGCACGACCTCCATCACCTCTTCATGGGTGCCGGGGGTGACGCCGATGCGGATGCTGGTCTTGTCGTCCTGGGCGGCGGCCGGTCCGGCGAGCGTCGCGGCGCCCAGGGCGACGGCGGCCAGCAGCGGGCGGAGGCGGGGGAGGGTAAAGGTCATGGATACGCTCTCCTGGTCCGAAAACAAAAACGCCGCCACAGCCAAGAGGCCGGGCGGTCGTCGTGTCGGAAGACCGTCTTCGGCTTTAGCTGCATTTGTTGAGCGCCCGCAATCTGAAGATCAAATCGGCGCTGCTGCCGTGGCGGCAGGGACAGGAGACATAACCGGCCTCGCCCGCGGAGGCCAGGATTTTACGTGCATGTCTGGCATGATGGAAATGCAAAACACGGCACCCGCTTGTGAAAAGGCGGGCGCCGTGTGCAAAGGCGCTGCTCAGGCGATTCTCTTGCTGCCCCGCATCATCGCCACCAGCCCCATGACGGCGTAGGCGAGGATGGTCGTGCCCACCACTCCGATGCCCCAGATGATGCCGATGAGCAGCCAGTCCACCGGCCCGCCGGCGTCGGTGAAGCCCGACACGGTGACCCAGGCCATGATGACCAGCGCCATGAAGCCGCCGGCCACGCCGATCAGTTCCGAGCGCACCAGCCGGCCGCCCTTCAGCCCGCCCTCGCGCACGAGCACGAAGAGGAAGGCGGCGATGCCGGCGACGGCCAGCAGCACCAGTAGCCACAGAAGCGGCCCCATCATTTCCTGGAAGACCGACAGCAGGGTCGCGAAATCAAGATCCTTCATGGTGTCGTTCTCCCAAGGGCTCAGGCGCGGCCGCGCAGCATGGACAGGTAGGTGGGCTTGAGCGCCATGGTCTTCATCACCCAGGTGATCCACAGCTCTTCCAGCGGCGCGATGACGCCGGGGAACGAGGGCTTGAGGTTGTTCTGGTAGTCGAATTCCACCAGCATGGCCCGGCCCAGCTGCGTGATGAGCGGGCACGAGGTGTAGCCGTCGTAGGCGCTGTCGGACGTGGTGCCTGCGATGGTCGCCACTAGGTGGTCGACGGCGACGGGCACCTGCCACTTCACGCTGGCGGCCGTCTTGCCCTTGGGCACGCCGGCGATGTCGCCGACGCCGAACACGTTGTCATAGCGCGCATGGCGCAGGGTGGCCTTGTCCACCTCCATCCACCCGTCGCGGGCCCATACGCCGGTCTGCCAGGCGAGCGGGCTGTAGCGCACCGGGTCGGGCGCGCGCATGGGCGGGATGACGTTGACGAAATCGTAGCCGATCTCCTCCGTCCCGCCGTCGGGGGTGGAGAAGATGCCCACCTTGCGGCCGAGGTCGATGCCCGTCATCACGCGGTCGTGGATGGTGTTCACGCCCCGGTCCAGGTAGAGCATGCGGACCTTTTCGTCGACGATGGGCACGCTGAACAGGGTCTTGTTGTGGGCGGCGTAGATCAGCTCGGCCTTGCCGCGGTTGCCGCGCTTGCGCAGGGTGTCGTCGGTGATGAAGGTGTACTTCAGCGGCGCGCCGGCGCACTTCATTTCCGTCGCCGGGCGCAGGAACAGGCCGCGGCCGCCCTCGTCGGCGAAGCGCGACATGGCCTGCCAGGTGGCGGCGGCGGCCTGCGGGGAATGGTAGACGCTGCCCAGCCCGTCCTGGCCGATGCGGTCGGTCTCCATGCCTTCGATGGCGGCGTAGTCCAGCACCATGCCGGTGGTGACCACCAGGAAATCGTAGGGGATCGATCGGCCGCTTTCGGTGGTGACGCTGTTGCCTTCGGGGTCGAACTCGGCCACGCGCTCCTCCACCCACTCGATGCCCTGGGGCATGTATTCGGCGGTGGTGGAGGTGACGTAGTCCTGCGGCTTGAGGCCGGCTGCCACCAGCGTGAAGCCCGGCTGGTAGTAGTGGGCCTTGCGGGCGTCGATGATGGTGATCTTCGCACCGTCCAGCCGATCCGCCAGGCGCGAGGCAACGGACAGGCCGGCGGCCCCGGCCCCGGCGATGACGATGTGGGCGCCCGTCTTCACGGCCTGGGCGCGGGCTTCCGGCGCGGCGGCGGGCAGGGCAGCGAGCGCGGCTCCGGCGGCGCCCAGCTTCAGAAGGTCGCGGCGGTTCAGCGCGGCGGGGCCGTCGTGGCCCCGGCCGCGCCCTTGGACGATCTTGCTCATGCGGCGTCTGTTCCTCTTTGAACGCTCCCCTGATATAAGAAAAATATAAATAAGAAATATCTAATAGACAACCGCCTTCGCGGCTTCTATGGCGGAAGCGCAGGGAGGTGCCGCATTGCTGGCCCATTGGTCGAAGTGGGCGTCGTCAGCCGTGATCCAAGTTGCCCATGCCTTCGGGGAACCGCCCCACGCGGTCGGCGCGGCTGGGGGTGAGGGCGAGGCCGGCACCCTCGCGACCCTCTTGCGTCAGCAGCGCCAGCTTGCCGGTCATGTCGGTCAGCCTCTCCACGATCACGTGCTGCACCAGGCCGTCCTTCTGGAAGCGGCCGTGGGCATAGAGCAGCCGCCCGCGCAGCACGGCCTGGCGGTGCTTCTCGAACACCTCCGACCGGACGATCAGGTTGGCGACGCCGTATTCGTCCTCCAGCGTGATGAAGATGATGCCCTTGGCCGTGCCCGGCCGCTGGCGACACACCGCCAGCCCGGCCACCAGCACCTTCCTGCCGTCCGTCCAGCCCTGAAGGCGGCGGGTCGAGACCGCGCCGTCGCGGTCCAGGTCGCGGCGGAGCAGCGCCAAGGGGTGCTTGCGCAGGGTGAGCCGAAGCGACTGGTAGTCCTCCACCACATGCTCGCCGGGTTGCAGGTCGGGCAGGAAGACGGCGGGCTCCTGCCCGTTCTCCCGCGCATCGGCGACGGCGAACAGGGGCAGCGGAGCCGCCTTCAGCCGCCCGACGGCCCACAGCGCATCCCGCCGCGCCAGCCCCAGGCCGGCGAAGGCATCGGCGTGGGCCAGCTTCTCCAGCGTGTCGGCGGAGGCTTGCGCCCGGCTCCACACATCCTCGGCGTCCGCGTAGCCCTTGAAGGGGCGCAGCGTCACGATGCGGTCGCATTCGAGCGCCGAGACCGTGCCGCTCAACCCCTTGATCTGGCGGAAGCCCAGCCGCAGGGCCACGTCCCGCTTGCCGCCGGGGCGGGTGAAGACCTCCAGCGTGTTGTCGAAGCGGCTGCGGTTGACGTCCACGGGCCGCACCTCCACCCCGTGCCGGCGGGCGTCCTGCACGATCTGGTCGGCCGAATAGAACCCCATGGGCTGGCTGTTGAGCAGCGCGCAGGCGAAGGCCGCCGGATGGTGGCGCTTCAGCCACGCCGAGACGTAGACCAGCAGCGCGAAGCTGGCCGAGTGGCTTTCGGGGAAGCCGTATTCGCCGAACCCCTCGATCTGGCGAAAGCAGCTTTCCGCGAAATCAGGGGTGTAGCCGTTGCCGATCATGCCCCGGATGAACTTTTCCCGGAAGGTGTGGATGGTGCCCGAGCGGCGGAAGGCGGCCATGGCGCGGCGCAGGTTGTCGGCCTCGGCGGCGGTGAAGCCCGCGCCGTCGATGGCGATCTTCATGGCCTGCTCCTGGAACAGCGGCACGCCGAGCGTCTTCTCCAGCGTCTTGCGCAGGGCGCCGGACGGGTAGGTCACGCGCTCCAGCCCCTGGCGGCGGCGCAGGTAGGGGTGGACCATGTCGCCCTGGATGGGGCCGGGGCGGACGATGGCGACCTCGATCACCAGGTCGTAGAAGCAGCGCGGCTGAAGGCGCGGCAGCATGGCCATCTGGGCGCGGCTTTCCACCTGGAAGACGCCCAGACTGTCGCCCTTGCACAGCATGTCGTAGGTTGCCGTGTCCTCGGGCGGGAGGGTGGCGAGCGTCAGGTCCGGGCCGCCGGTCTCGCGCAAGAGGTCGAAGGCCTTGCGCACGCAGGTGAGCATCCCCAGCGCCAGCACGTCGATCTTCAGCATTCCAAGGGCGTCCAGGTCGTCCTTGTCCCACTGGATGACCGTGCGATCCTCCATGGCGGCGTTCTCGATGGGCACCACCTCCGACAACGGGCCGCGCGTCAGCACGAAGCCGCCCACATGCTGCGACAGGTGGCGGGGGAAGCCGCGCAGCTCGTCAGCCAGCGCGAGCGCCAGCGCGAGGCGCGGTTCCTCGGGGTCCAGGCCCGCCTGGCGGACATGGTCGTGCTCCACCGGGCTCGACGACGACCCCCACACCGTGCCCGCCAGCGCCGAGACGGCGTCCTGCGACAGCCCCAGCGCCTTGCCCACGTCGCGGATGGCGGATCGCGTGCGGTAGGTGATGACGGTCGCCGCCAGCCCGGCGCGGTGGCGGCCGTATTTCTCGTAGATGTACTGGATGACCTCTTCCCGGCGCTCGTGCTCGAAGTCCACGTCGATGTCAGGCGGCTCGTCGCGGGCCGCCGAGACGAACCGCTCGAACAGCAGGTCCACCTTGGACGGGTCCACCGCCGTGATGCCGAGCGAATAGCATACCGCCGAGTTGGCCGCCGATCCGCGTCCCTGGCACAGGATGCCGCGCGAGCGGGCGAAGCGGACGATGTCGTGGACCGTCAGGAAATAGGGCGCGTAGTCCAGGCTCTTGATGACGCGCAGTTCGTTCTCGATGGTCTGCCGCACGGTCTCGGGCAGTCCCTCCGGCCAGCGCCACGCCGCGCCCTCCCACGCCAGGCGTTCAAGCTCTGCCTGCGGCGTGGAGCCGGCGGACGTGTCGTCGTCGGGATATTCGTAGCGCAGTTCCGACAGGTCGAAGGTGCAGGTCTCCGCGATCGCCACCGTCCGGGCGAGGGCATCGGGGTAGTCGGCGAACAGCGCGGCCATCTCCTCGGGCGCCTTCAGGTGGGCCTCGGCGTTGGCGGTCAGCCGCCAGCCGGCGGTTTCCACGGTGACATGGTCGCGGATGCAGGTCAGCACGTCCAGCAGGGGACGCCGGCTCCGCGTGTGCATGCGCGCCGCATTGGTCGCCAGAAGCGGCACGCCGGCCGCCCGCGCCGCCGCGTCCAGGGCGGCCAGCCGGCGGGCGTCGCGGCCATCCAGCCGGCAGCGGGCGGCGAGGTGGCAGCGGCCGTCAAAGATGTCCGCCAGGGCCTTGAGATCGGTGAGGAATGTTGGTGTCGGCCCACCCTCCGGCGGGATGACGGCGGCGATCATGCCCTCTGCATGGGCCTCCAGGTCGGCGCGGTAGAGTTCGCACTGCCCCTTGGGCGCGCGGCGGCGGCCGGTGGTGAGCAGGCTGCACAGCCGGCCATAGGCCGCCCGATCAACGGGATAGACCAGCACGCTCGCGCAGTCCATCAGGTCCAGGCGGCAGCCCACCAGCACGCGGATGCCGGCATCCTTCGCTGCCTCCCACGCGCGCACCACGCCGGCGAGGCTGTTGCGGTCGGTGATGGCGATGGCGCGCAGCCCCAGCGCGGCGGCGGCCGTCACCAGTTCGCCGGGATGCGAGGCGCCGTGCAGGAAGGAAAAGTTGGTGGTGACGTCCAACTCCGCATAGGCCGGACGCTCCCCTTGCGAAGCCGGGCCCCAGACGGGCAGGGAAGCGGGGGCGGGCGCGCTCATGGAAACACCCCCTGGACGAACCAGTCCGATCCTTTCCGGAACAGCCACAGCCGGCGCCCCGCCTCGTCCCCCGCCCGCCAATAATCGCGCACGACCGAGGGCGCCGGGATGCCGCCGGGGGTGCGCCACCACTCCGGCCCGATGCGTTCCGGCCCCTCCGCCACGGCCAGCCGCCACGCCCGCCGGCGCCAGCGGAAGACGGCCGGCGGCGCGCCCGCGTGGGCGGCGGGCTCCACCGGCTCCAGCGCCTCCGGCCGGGGGAGCAGGCGGGACGGGCGGGGGCTGAGCATCGGCCACGCCTCGGGCGCGCCGCCGCCGGCGGCTTCCACGGTGGTCACGGCGGCCTCGGGAACGTGGCTTTCGCGCGGGGCGGGGCGGAGCACGTTGGCCTCCCCCAGCCGCGTGCGCAGGCGGTCGAGCAGGCGTGCCGTTTCCGCCGCCCGCTCGGCCGCGTCGGGGGCGGTGCCGGCGCCGCGGGTGAAGCCCGTCTGCTCGGCCCCCAGCGGGTCCAGCGCCGTCAGGGTCAGCGCCATGGACTCGATGCCGAAGCCGGCGTCGATGTCGTCCAGCCCCTCCTTGAACAGCCGCGCCAGATGGGCCGGGTCCCGCGCGGGGCGAGAGGTCCCGGCGGTGCGGCGGATGACCGTGCCGTCCACCCGGAACAGCTCCAGCACCAGCCGCCGGGCGCCCAGGCCCTCGCGCTCCAGCCGGGGGTGATGGTCGCGGCAGAGGGTAAGAGTGGCGGCCTCCACGTCTTCGGTCCGCGCGATGGGTTCGGCGAAGTGGATGCGGGCGCGCCAGGGCTCCACGGCCGCGCGCGGGGTGAAGGGCTCCGGCACGCGGCCCAGCGCCTGATCCAGCCGCTTGCCGACCTCGCGCCCCAGCCGGGCGGCCAGCGGCGCGCGGGGCAGGGCGTCCAGGTCCGCCACCCGGCGCACGCCCAGGCGCTTGAGGCTTTCCACCACCGCCGGAGGCAGGCGCAGGGACTCCACCGGCAGGCCCATGAGCAACTGCCGCTGCGAGCCTTCCGGCAGCAGGGCGATGTCGTCGTCTTCGTCGGCGCCCGCCGCCATGAAGCGCGCGGCGGCCCAGGCTGCACCCTTGGTGTCGGCAAGCCCCAGTCGCACGGAAAAGCCGAAGCCCCGCAGCCGGTCGCGCAGGTCGCGCAGCAGCGCCGCCTCGCCGCCGAACAGGTGGGCGCAGCCGGTGATGTCCAGGAACAGCCCCGCGCCGCCGCCGGGCGCGGGCCAGTCGTCGACGGCGGTCCAGGGGGTGTAGCGCACGCACCACTCCGCCAGGGCCTCCAGCGCGCGCGCGTCGGCGGCGGGGTCGGCCTCGGCCACCACCAGGGCGGGGAAGACGGCGCGGGCGTCGGTCAGCGGCATTCCCGGCACGATGCCGACGGCCTCCGCCCCCGCATCGGCGGCATGGACGCGACGCGTGTTGGCGGCCTCCGCCGTCAGGGCGAAGGGGGATACGTCGGCGCCCGCACCGTCAGGCGCGGCGGCGTTCCGGCGCGTCCAGCGATCCGTCGCGAAGCGGGGCAGCCATGCCGAGATCACCCGTCTCATCGTTCCACTCCAGCGTCCAATGGGCGGGCAGGCCGCCCCGGCAGCGCTCCAGGGTCACCGACCAGCGCGCCGGTCCGATCCCCGGCCATCCCACGGGGGCAGAGGGCGCGGGCACCACCCGCCAGCGTGTCGTCGCGGCGACCGAGGTGGTCCCCGCCCCCTTGCCGCCGGGCGCCCGCCCCCCGGCGGCGAGCAGGAACCCCGTCACCCCGCCGGCCTCCGCGGCCAGTTGCAGACGGCGCCCGGCGGTCAGGTCGGCATCGCGGGCCTGGCCGATGACAGCCGCCAGCGCCGGGCAACGCAGCCCTTCCTCCATGGCCCAGAGCACTTCCGCGTCATCGGCGGCGCGAGCGATCATCAGCCGGTCCGGCGGCAGCCCGAGCCGCGCGAGGCCCGGCGCATAGAGCGTGTCGTCCACCGACCCCCGCCGCACGCACCACAGCACGGCGGCCCCTTTCGACGCGGCCAGCCGGGCGGCGAGCAGGGCCGTGAACCCCAGCGCCGCCGCCGGCCCCGTGGCGGCCTCCGCCGGGTCGAGCGGATCACCCACCACCTGATGCAGATGCGCCAGAGGCAGCCCACCCCACGGCAGCGCCCCGGCCACAGGCGCGAGCGCGGAGGGCAGGGCCAGCACCGCCCCATCCTCCCGCGCGCCCCCTTCGATGGCGCGAATGCGTCGCCGCAGCCGGTCCAGATGCCTCCGGTCGGACATGCCTTGATCCCTAAATGTTCTTTCTATGTTCTATGATGGGGAGGGGGTGGAGTCAAGGGGACAGGATTTTGAGGGGATGGTGGCTGGTGGGGAGCGAACCACCCCCACGCGGGTCCGAAGATACCCGGCTCTCGCATTTGCTCAGCCACCGCTTGAAAGCCTGTAGGTATCACGACCATGCGTCAAGTAAGCGGGTGTGGGCGCGTCGCGCCCACGGAAAGAGCGGGGTTTGGGGCGCCGCCCCAAGCGCGTCAGCGCTCCAACACCGCCGTCACTCAGAACCGATCCAGCCCCAACCCCCGGATATCGATCTCCGGTTCCCGGCCCGAAACCAGGTCTGCGATCACGCGCGCCGAGCCGACGCTCATGGTCCAGCCGAGCACCCCGTGGCCGGTGTCCAGCACCAGGTTTTCCCAGGGTGTGCGGCCCAGGATGGGCACCGAGTCGGGCGTCTTGGGGCGCAGGCCGCACCAGCGGTCGGCGTGGTCGAAGTCGCCGGCCTTGGGGAACAGCTTCTTCGCATGGCGCACGATGGTTTCCGCCCGGCGCTCGCGCAGGGTCTGGTCCCAGCCGGCCAGTTCGGCGGTGCCGGCGCAGCGCAGGCGGTCGCCCAGGCGCGAGTAGACCATCTTGTAGCTGCCGTCGATCACCGACACCGTCGGCGCGCCCGGAGCATTCCCCGCGCCGGGCTCCGCCACGGGCACGGTGATGGAGTAGCCCTTGGCGGGGTAGACCGGCAGCTTCAGTCCGGCGGTGCGCGCGACGAAGGGGCTGTAGCTGCCCAGCGCCAGCACGTAGCGGTCGGCGGTCAGCTCCCCGGCATCCGTCCGCACGCCCGTGACACGGCGGTTGGCGCGGTCGGTCTCCAGCCCCTGGACGGAGACGCCGAAGCGGAAGTCGACGCCCAGGGCCTTCGCCATCTCCGCCAGCCGCACCGTGAACAGGTGGGCGTCGCCGCTTTCGTCCTCGGGAAAGTGGATGGCGCCGGTCAGGTCGTCTGCCACGTGGGTCAGGGCGGGTTCGGTGGACAGCATGTCGGAGCGGTCCAGCACCCGGCTTTCCAGGCCGTTGGCGCGGGCCTGCTCGGCCATGTGGTGGCCCTCGGCCAGGTCTTTCTCCGACCGGAAGACGTGCAGGATGCCTTGCAGGCGCTCGTCGTAGGAAATGCCGGTTTCCGCGCGCAACGCCTTCAGGCTGGCGCGGCTGTAGAGCGCGATGCGCAGCGCGCGTTCGGTGTTCAGGCGCTCCCGCCCCGGCGTGCAGTTGCGCAGGAACCGCGCGAGCCATGCCCAGAGGGCAGGGTCCCACCGTGCCCAGCGGAAGACCAGCGGCGCGTCGGGATCGCCCAGCCACTTCAGCGCCTTCCACAGCGTGGCGGGAGACGCCCAGGGCTCCACGTGGCTCGCCGAGATCTGGCCGCCGTTGGCGAGGCTCGTTTCCAGGCCGGGGCCCGGCTGGCGGTCGATCACCGTCACCGCGTGGCCTGCCTTGGCGAGATAATAGGCCGCCGTCGTCCCCACGACGCCGGCGCCCAGCACCAGCACCTTCACCGCGAACTCCCATTTAGGCTGAGGGCTTCCCTGCGTCCCCTCTATATAGACCGCCCCCGCCGGCTTGGCAAAGCGGGGCGGAAGCCGTTGAACGGCAAGCGTTCCGCCACCGTTTGCAAGCGGCGCCCCAGGGCGTAGGCTTGGGGGAAGAAAGACCCGACCGCAAGGGGAAGGAGACGCATCATGTTCACCGACACCGCCCTGCTGACGGTGGAGGAAATGGGCCGCGCCGACAAGGCCGCCGCCGCGCGCGGCGTGCCCTCTCTGCTGCTGATGGAAAGCGCGGGCACGGCGGTCGCCAACGCCATTCGCGCCCGGTTCCCGCGCCGCCCCGTGCTGGTGGCCTGCGGACCGGGCAACAACGGCGGCGACGGCTTCGTCATCGCCCGCCTGCTGGCGCGCAAGGGCTGGCCCGTAACGGTGGGCCTGCTGGGCGATCCGGCAAAGCTGAAGGGCGACGCCAAGACCAACTTCGAGCGCTGGCGCGGGCCGGTGAAGACCCTCTGCGCCTCGCTGCTGGAGACGGCGCCGCTGGTGGTGGATGCCCTGTTCGGCGCCGGCCTGGCCCGTGATCTGGAAGGCGCGGCGCTGGACGTGGCGGAGGCCATCAATGCCCGCGGGCTGGACTGCGTGGCGGTCGACGTGCCGTCCGGCATCGACGGGAACACCGGCGAAATCCGAGGCGCGGCGCCGCGCTGCGCGCTGACGGTCACCTTCTTTCGCCGCAAGCCGGGTCATGTGCTCTACCCCGGCCGGGCCTGTTGCGGCGAGACGGTGCTGGCCGACATCGGCATTCCGGCGGCGGTGCTGGGGGCCGAGGTTGCGCCGACCGCCGCCGTCAACGGCCCGAACCTGTGGACCATCCCCGAGCCGGCGGCGGAGGATCACAAGTACCGCCGCGGGCATGCGGTGGTGGTCGGCGGCGGCGCCATGACCGGCGCCGGCCGGTTGGCGGCGCGCGGGGCGCGGCGCATCGGCGCGGGCATGATGACGATCGCGGCGCCCAAGGAGGCCGGTGCCCTGTACCAGCAGGACGCGCCGGGCAACATCGTCAAGCCGGTGGAAGCGGCCGCCGACCTGTCGGCCCTGCTGGAGGACGAGCGCTACAACGCCATCCTGCTCGGCGCGGGCGGCGGCAAGGGGGCGGTGCTGGCGTCCATGGTGCTGGCGGTGCTGAAACTGGACCGCTCGGTCGTGCTGGACGCCGACGCGCTGACCAGCTTCGCCGACGACCCCGCCATGCTGTTCGAGGCCGTGCAGGGGCCGACCGTCTTCACACCGCACGCGGGCGAGTTTTCCAAGATTTTCCCCGACCTTCAGGGTGACAAGCTCATGAAATGTCGGGAAGCGGCGAAACGCTCGGGCGCCGTGGTGGTTCTGAAGGGAGCGGACACCGTCATCGCCGGGCCCGACGGCCGGGCCGTGGTCAACACGGTGGCGCCGCCCACCCTGGCGACGGCCGGCAGCGGCGACGTGCTGGGCGGCATGATCCTCGGCCTCATGGCCCAGGGGATGGGCCCGTTCGAGGCCGCCTGCGCCGGCGTCTGGCTGCATGGTGTGGCGGCGGCGGTGCACGGGCCGGGGCTGATCGCCGAGGACATTCCCGATGCCCTTCCGGCCGTGCTCGCGGCCTTGTGGGATGACGGGGAAGCGGAATAACATTAGGTTAATCAGAAACGTAGACCCGCCGGGCTTACCGGCGGCGCAGGACACGGCAAGCGGGGGACCATGACCGAGCAGACGGCGCCGAGCTTTTTCGAGCGGCTGAAGAACCTGACCACCCTGTGGCGCGACTATTCGTCCGCGCGCGGCGAGGCGCTGCCGCCGCTCAAGCCCGACCTGCCCGAGGATGACGTGGCGAAAGTCCGCCACCAGATGCAGGCCTGCCTGGAAGGGCGGGGCGGCGACGTTTCGGCCCGCGCCCGCGCCGCCGAGCTGGGCCGCGCCTTCCTCAGCCTGGACGACGCAGGGCGCGAGCGGTTCCTGCGCGTGATGGCGGGCGAGTTCGACACCGACCATGACGCCGTCACCGCCTGCTGCGACCAGCTTGCCAAGGCCGACACGGTGGAGGCCCGCGACCGGGCCGAACAGGCCCTGCGCGCCAAGCTGGAGGCGCCGCGCGTCAACCTGCTGACCCAGTTCAATGCGCTGCCCGACGGCGTGAAGTTCCTGGTGGACATGCGCGCCCAGCTTCTGCCCCTGGCGCGCAAGAGCTATGACCTCAAGGGCCTGGAGGGCGATCTCAAGGGGCTGCTGATGTCGTGGTTCGACGTCGGGTTCCTGGAACTCAAGCGCCTGACGTGGTCCAGCCCGGCGGTGGTGCTGGAAAAGATCATCGCCTATGAGGCCGTGCACACCATTCACGGCTGGGATGACCTGAAGAACCGCCTGGACAGCGACCGGCGGCTCTACGCCTTCTTTCATCCGCGCATGAAGAACGAGCCGCTGATCTTCGTGGAGGTCGCACTGGTCAACGGCATGGCGGGTCACATCCAGCCGCTGCTGGACACCGATGCGCCGGTGGTGGACCCGGCCAGCGCCGACGCGGCCATCTTTTATTCCATCAACAACGCCCAGCGCGGGCTGGACGGCATCAGTTTCGGCAACTTCCTCATCAAGCGGGTGGTGCAGGAACTGAGCCACGAGTTCCCCAACCTCAAGACCTTCGCGACGCTCTCGCCCATCCCGGGCTTCCGCAAATGGCTGGACGGCGTGCTGGCCGAGGGCGAACCGGGCCTGCTGACGGCGTCCGAGCGCAAGGTCCTGACGGCCGCCTACAAGCAGCGGGTCGGCGAGGCCGCCGCCGCCATGGCCGGCGCCGAGGCGGGCGAGGGTCCGGCCGAGGGCGAGGCCGCCAACGGCAACGGCGACGTGGTGGCCGGCGGCGGCAAGGGCAGCCTGAAGGCGCTGCTGGCGCGGCCGGAGTGGCACAAGGACCCGGTGGTGGAACAGGCCCTGCGCGGCCCGCTCCTGCGCCTGGGCGCCCGCTATCTGGCGCAGGAAAAGCGCGTGAAGAAGGAGGGCGACACTCCCCGCGCCCTGGACCCGGTGGCGCATTTCCACCTGTCCAACGGCGCCCGGGTGGAGCGCGTGAACTGGCTGGGCGACACCTCCGGCAAGGGCCTGAAGCAGTCCTGCGGGATGATGGTCAACTACCTGTACAAGCTCAACGAGATCGAAAAGAACCACGAGCAGTACAAGGGCCAGGGCAAGGTCGTCACCTCCAGCGCCGTGCGGAGCATGGCGAAGGAGTAGGGGGCACGGTCAGGGTTAAAGTGATGCGAGGGGGACCAACGTGGTCCCCCTCGCGCTCCCCCGCGAGTCCTTGTGCTCTTACGGCATCGCCACCGTCAGGAACGGCCCCGGCGCTTTCTGGCCCTCGCCGACCATCTGGGGTTCTTCCCGCCATGTTACCGGCGGCAGGCTTTTCAGGTAGGCGGCCAGGTCGCGGGAGTCCTCGTCCGTCAGTGCGGCATAGGAGCGCCAGGGCATGATGGGCGCCAGGATGCGGCCGTCGGGGCGTTCGCCGGTGCGCACGGCGCGGATGATGTCGTCCTCGCTCCAGGTGCCCAGGCCGGTTTCCGCGTCCGGGGTCAGGTTGGGCGGGTAGACGATGCCCAGGCCCGGCAGGTGGAATCCGACTTCCGACCCGGCCAGGAACAGCGCCATGTCGGGCTTGCCCAGCATGACGCCGCGCGTGTGGCAGCCGCCGCAGTCCATGATTTCCGCAAGATAGCGGCCGCGCTCCAGGTCGGGCGCGGCCTGTGCCGGCGCCGCCAGGACGGCGGCCGGAAGGGCCAGGCTGAGAAACAGTCGGGAGAGGGTGCGTTTTGCCATCTTCGTGCGTCCCGGGACGGCCGGGCGCCGCCGGCAGGTCGGACGGCGCGGGCTCCGGCTGAAGAAGATGCTCCCAAAACCTGACTCTGGCAATCGGGCATAAGGGCGTCGGAAGGTGTAGGGACGGAGGGGGACCATGGCGGCCCCCGCACCGCCTGTTCTACGGTCGGCTGCCGATCATGGCGCGGTAGGCGTGCCAGGACGCATGGCCCACCAGAGGCAGCGCGATGGCCAGGCCGACGAAGAACGTCGCCATGCCCACAAGGGTGATCAGCGCGATCATGGCGGCCCAGCCGATCATCACCTTGGTGTTCTTGCGCGTCGCCTCGACGCTGGCGGCCATGGCGTAGATGGCGGACACGTCGCGGTCCAGCATCATGGGCAGGGCGACCACCGAAATGGAGAACGCCACCCATGCCAGCACGCCGCCGACGGCCGTGCCGACGATGAGGAACAGCGGCGCCTGCGGGGCCACCAGGACCTCGATCAGGAAGCTGTCCAGGGCCGGCGGGCGCTCGTTGTAGAACACCGCGAAGATCAGCAGCGCCAGCATCAGCCACGTCAGGTACAGGATCAGCAGCGTCAGGCCATAGGACGCCAGCTGGATGGGATTGCGCCGGAAGGCCGAGATGCAGATGCCGACGCGCACCGTCTCGTTGGCCTCGCGGCGGCGGCTCGCCTCGTACAGGCCGACGGCCAGGATCGGCGCGACCAGCATGAAGCCGCCGACCAGCGGCAGGATCAGGCTCTGCATGCCCATCTGTCCCAGCCCCAGGACCAGGGCGTAGCCGCCGATGGTGAACAGCAGGCCGTAGACCAGGCTGACGACGGGGTTCGCCTTGAAGTCGCGCCACCCGGCCGCCAGCCACAACGTCGACTGGTCGACGGTAACGCGGCGGATGTCCGGGTAGGGATGGCCTTCCAACCAGGCGTCCTCGTCTCGGCGGGGATGGTGAGAATCCGGGTGGCTTGTAAGGGCGTTCATGGGCAGTCTCCCCATTGGAATGCCGGGTGCGGCGGGCCGTCCGGTCGTGTGCGCGCCGGCTTCTTTCGGTGCAGGTACCGCACTCCCTGTAACGCCAGAGTGCCCATATCCCGTTTCAGAATAAATGAATATTCCGATTCCGGACTTTCGCGGCCGCGGTAAGTGCCTAATATCGCCCAAAAGACGGCAGGACGGAGAAGCCTGCGAAGAAGTGTATGCACCTTCGCATACAAGGCTCTTTACAGGTAAGGTGCTTGCACGGCAGCCGGTTCGCAAAGGGTACGGCATCTGCCGCCGCCGTGGATCATGGCGCGGAGTCCCGTTGTTTTTTGTGCGCGGGGGCGCCATCATGTATCCGACACGCCAGCGCGGGTATTGCCCGAAAGCGCGATTCGGCGCGGTGATGCCGCGATGCAGGAAGGGAAGGACAGCGCGACGATGACCGACTCGGGACGTAGGACGAGAAAGTGGCTGACGGCCGCAATCCTGGTTCTGGTGGCTGCGGGGTTCTACCTCAGCGCCTTCGTGCTGCTGACCGACTGACGCGCGCGACGGGACAGAGAGCATCGCCATGGACACAGCGACCACGCTGCCGCACGTCAACGCCACCCTGAACGCCATCACCATCGTGTTCCTGGTCGCCGCCTTCTGGCTGATCAAGCAGAAACGGATCGAGGCGCACCGCAAGGCCATGCTGGGAGCGCTGACGGTGTCGGCGCTGTTTCTGGCGTCATATCTGGTCTATCACTTCACCGCGCCCATCTTCGTCTTCCGCGGCGAGGGCCTGGTGCGGCCGTTCTACTACGCGCTGCTGATCAGCCACGTGATCCTGGCCGCCCTGGCGACGCCGCTCATTCTGGTGACCGCCTGGCGCGGCCTCAGGCGCACCGACGCGCGTCACCGCGCCCTGGCCCGCTGGACGTGGCCGGTGTGGATGTACGTTTCTGTGTCGGGCGTGGCGGTCTATGCCATGCTCTACCACGTCTACGCCTGATCCATTTCGTCATCCGCTCGACCCGAGGACACTCCGCGCCCATGACCAGGACCAGCGCCGCCGTTTCCGCCGCCGCGCCCGAGACGGACGATACCGCTGGAGGACTGCGGCGGGAGCTGCACGGCTGGGCGGGCCTGAGCGTGGCGGCGCTGGCCGTGGCGGGCCTGTTCGTGCTGCTGATCGTGCCGGCGCGGACGCCGGTGGTGCAGGACCTGCTGCCTTGGGACCCCAATGTGTTCTTCCGTCAGGCCCTGGTGACGCACGTGGTGTTTTCCGTCGTCATCTGGTTCCTGGGCGGTCTGGGGCTTTTGTGCGTCATGGCGACCGAGCGCCTGGCCGAGGCCCGGCTGGGCGGGCGGGTGCGCGCGCGCGCCCTGGGACCGGCCGGGCTGTGGCTGACGGTGCTGTCCATGCTGATGCTGGTGGCCGGGACCTTGGCGGGAGCCGGGCGGCCGTCGCTCAACAACTACGTGCCGGTGCTGGTGCATCCTCTGTATTACGCGGGGCTGGCGGTGCTGTTCGCCGGCGTGGCGCTGCCCGTGGTGCGCCTGCTGGTGAACCTGGGCGCGCGCCTCAAGTCAGAACCCGACCGCCTGCCCTGGGCGGTGGCGGCGGTGGGGGCGACGTACCTGATGGCGCCGGTGTGCTTCCTGCTGGCGTGGGAGGACCTGCCGCCGGGCCTGTCGCCGGAGGTCTTCAACGAGCAGCTTTTCTGGGGCGGGGGCCATGTACTGCAGGTGGTCAACACGGGCGTGCTGATGGCGGCGTGGCATGTCGTGATGCGCCAGACCCTGGACGCGCCGCTGCTGCCGCGGCCGCTGTTCCTGCCGGTGTTCCTGGCGCTGCCGGCCGTCGGCCTTGCCGGCGTGGTGACGCTGGCCGCCACCGACGCCATGAGCGGCATCTACTACCGCGCCTTCACCGACCTTTACCTCTATGCCCTGGTCGCGCCGGCGGCGCTGGGCTCGCTGGCGGTGGCGAACGCGCTGTGGCGCCGGCGGGGCGGCATCGACTGGAAGGCGCCGGGCGTTCTCGGGTTGCTGCTGTCGCTGATCCTGTTCGCAGTCGGCGGTCTTCTGGGCTACGGCCTGGGCGAGGGCGACACGCGCACGCCGGCGCACTATCACGCCGTCATCGGCGGGGTGAACCTGTCGCTGATGGCTCTGTTCGCCGTGTGCGTTCTGCCGGCGCTGGGGCGCGGATTCGCCAGAGCCCGACCGGTGCGCTGGTTCCTCGGCCTGTATTTCACCGGCCAGCTCGTCCATTCGCTGGGGCTGTATGCCGCCGGCACAATGGGTGTGGCGCGCAAGGCCGCCGGTGCCGAGCAGGGCCTTGATTCGGCGCTCAAAATCGCGTCCATGGGGATCATGGGCGCGGGCGGTCTGGTCGCGGTGATCGGCGGCGTGATGTTCGTGTGGATGGCCGGCCGGCGGCTCTGGCCGGCGGGGCGCATGCGCCGCCTTGCCAATACCTGAGCGGCTGTGTCAGGCTAATTCCCAACGATACAAAGGGGCGGACGCATACAAAAAGCCCCGGTGGGAGGCCGCGAATGACCTGGAGAAGCTACCTGGAGCTGTGCAAGCTCCGCATTGGTTTCATGATCGCCGTGACCGCCATGGTCGGCTATGCCGCCGTGGCCGACGACCTGAACGTCGTCCACCTGCTGACCCTGGCGCTGGCGATGCTGCTGGGCTCGGCGTCCAGCTCCGTCTTCAATCATTTCTACGACCGCGACCTGGACGGCCTGATGCAGCGCACGGCAAAGCGTCCGCTTGTCGCGGGCTCGGCCTCGGGCGGCGGGATCGATCCGCGCCGCGTGCTGTGGTTCGCCGCCGCCCTGCTGGTGGCCGGCTGCGGCCTGGCGCTGGCGACCTTCAACTGGGCGGTGGCGCTGCACTTGTTCCTGGGGGCCTTCGTCTACGGCATCGTTTATACGGTGTGGCTGAAGCGGCGCACCTGGCTGAACATCGTCATCGGCGGGGCGGCGGGCAGCTTCGCCATCATGGCGGGCGCTGCGGCGGTGGACCCCGGACAGTGGTTGCTGCCGACCATTATGGCGGTCTTCCTGTTCCTGTGGACCCCGAGCCACTTCTGGGCGCTGGCGATCATGCTGCGCGACGACTATGCCAAGGCCGGCGTGCCCATGCTGCCGGTGCTGGTGGGTGATGCGCGCACCGCCAAGGCGATCTTCATCAACACGGTGCTCCTGGTGGCCTCCAGCCTGCTGCCCTGGACGATGGGGTACCTGGGCAACGTCTACGGCGTCATTGCGACGGCCTTCGGCATCCACTTCCTCTACAAGAACTGGAAGCTGGTGCGCGCGCCCGGCAAGCCCATGGCCAAGAAGGTCTTCTTCGGCTCCATGAGCTATCTGGCCGGTGTGTTCCTGGCCGTGGTTCTGGACAAGCACCTGCCGCCGCTGCCGTTCTGAGGACGGCGGCCCGGGCGGCTGCTCCCGCCGCCCGGCTTCGCTCTCTCAGCGCCGATGTCGCGGGACGGTGATCTCGACGGCGTCGGAGCGGCCTTCGGGCCGCAGCAGGCTGCCGCCAGCCTGACGAACCAGCAGGCGGATCAGGTCCCATCCCAGGCTTCCGCCGGACGCCGCGGACACTTCCTTGGGCAGGTGAAATCCAAGGTCGACGATGGTCAGCCGCGCCACGTCGTCCCTCGTGTCGGCGGTCAGGCAGATCTTCGGTGCCCCGTGGCACTTGAAGGAATGGGCGGACAGTTCGTGAAGGATCAGGACAAGGGGAAGGCCCTGGTCGGGGTCCATGTCGAAGGGGGCGACATCAAGATCGACGCTTTCGCCTGCGATCTCGTGCTGCACACGAAGGCCGTTGACGAGGGACTCGATCGCCTCCTTCATCAGCATGACGGGTCGGCCGTCCTGAAAGCGCAGGTTGGCATGGGCGGCGGCGAAGGCCTCGACCCGCGCCGCCAGTTCGTTCAGTTCCGCTTTCGTCGGCGCATCGGCAACCGCCCTGGCCCTGGCTTTCGTCAGGGCCGACACGGCCTGGAAGCTGTTGCCGATGCGGTGCCGCGCCTCTTGTTCAAGCTCCTGGCACAGGTCCTCGAGCGAACGGTGCGGCGGAGGGTCTGCCATGAGGGGGCGACCTTTCCTGGCCATTGATGTGGTGGAGGCGTCGACCTGCACAATACGGCTTTGCCCGAGGTGGCGTTGCCGGCGGCGGTCTATTCGCCCAGCAGCACCGCCACCGGAAAGTCCTTCAGCACCGCGTCCACGTCCAGGCTCTCGGTCCCCTCCGCCGTCTCTCCAGTGAGTGCGTCGCGGAATCGGCCGGAGACGGGCAGGGTGGTCGCCGCCCATTCCTCGGCCAGCGGCCAGCCGTCCTCGCCGTGCATGAGCGGGTTCACCAGGCGCGGCACCACGACCACCATGCGGGCATCCCCGTGTCGGCGCTCGAAGGCCAGCAGGTGCTCGGCGCGGCGGCCGGCGGGTTCGATGGCAGTGTAGTCGGCGTTGGCGAAGAAGTCCGGCATGCGGCGGCGAAGCTGCAACAGACGCCAGGTCAGCAGCAGCTTCACGCGACTGTCCTGCCAGGTGTCCAGCAGCCCGCGCGCGACGGGGCCGAAGGGGCCGGGGGCGTCCAGGCTGCTCTTCACGTCGCCCAGCAGGGCCGCGCGGGCGTCGAAGTCGACGGGGCGACGGTTGTCGGGGTCGACAAGGCTGAACTCCCACAACTCGCACCCCTGGTAGGTATCGGGCACGCCGGGGCAGGTGAGCTTGAGTGCGGCCTGGCTCAAGCCGTTCACCACGCCGATGCGGGCGACGCGGGCGTGGAAGGCCTGGAAGTCGGCCAGGAAGGGGTTGCGGCGGCGGCCGTCCAGGATGTGGCGCATCCAGCGCAGCACGGCGTCTTCATAGGGGCCGTTCTGGCGCGTCCAGGCGCTGCGCACCTTGGCCTCCCGGAGCGCCTTGAGCATGTAGCCCTCCAGCCGCTCGCGCAGGTCGTCCAGTTCCTTCGCCTCGGCCGAACCCTCCGCCACGCCGTCCTCGGGAACGACGAGGCCCGGCGTCCAGACGCCCACCAGCACCTGATAGAACAGGTACTCGTCGTTGGGCGCGGGCGCCATCTCGCGGTCGATCTCCGACTTGCGGCGGCGGTTGAGCTGTTCCCAGCGGCGCACGCGCTTGGTCCAGGCCTCCGACAGTTCCGACAGGGCGTTGATGCGCGCGCGCACGTCCTCGCCGCGCTTGGTGTCGTGGGTGGCCGACGACAGCATGGTGTGCGGCCAGGTCCTCGCGCGCTCGGCCATGCGGTGGTGGAAGCTGCCCGGCGTGACGCCGAACACGTCGGGATGCCCGCCCACCTCGTTCAACGAGACAAGGCGGTTGAAGCGGTAGAAGGCCGTATCCTCCAGCCCCTTCGCCATGACCGGGCTGGTCACCTGCTGGGCCTTGCGGGCGAGGCGCAGGACTTCGGTGCGCGGGAACGGGTCGCCCTTGCGCCGGCCGGAATCGGTGGTGAGGATCGACCACAGGAAATCGAAGATGCTCTCGTCGGGGAACATGGGGTTCTTGCGGGCCTGCGCGATGGCCCATTCGATGTCGCGCAAGTCGTGCTGCGCCGGGCGGCGGCGGTCAATGTAGGTGCGGTAGACGGGGAAGCAGGCGATCACCTCCTCCAGCGCCGAGCGCAGGTCGCGGGGGGTGTAGTCGCGCGTCCGCCAGTCCCGCTCCGACAGGCGCGACAGGCCGTTGACCAGCACCTGAAGCTCCGACGCCAGTTCCTGGCGCATGACCTGGTGCTTGGAGGTCTGGACGATGTCCTCGAAGTCGGTGCTTTCGCCGGTGAAGCGGGCGTAGGTGCGGGTCATGCGGTCTTCCGCCCCGCCGTCGACGAACAGCCCGCCGATCTCGTTCAGGGCCTCGTATCCCGTGGTGCCGGAACAGCGCCACTCGGTGCGCAGGTTCTCGTGATGGCCGAGGATCTTCTCCACCAGAACATAGGTGTCCTGGTCCAGCCCCGTTGCCGCCCGCGCCTTTTCCTGCAGGCGTTCCAGGTATCCCTTGGGGTCGAACAGGCCGTCGATGTGGTCGATGCGGATGCCGTCGATGCGCCCCTGCCCCAGAAGCTGAAGGATCAGCCGGTGGGAGGCATCGAACACCGCCGGCACCTCCACCCGCAGGCCGGCCAGGTCGTTGATCTGGAAAAAGCGGCGGTAGTTGATTTCATCGGACGCCGTGCGCCAATACGCGAGGCGATAGTGCTGCGCCTCCAGCAGGCGGTGCAGCGGCAGGAAGCTCGGCGGGTCGCCGGGCGTGCCTTGGAAGGCTGTCAGCGCCTCGGAAATGGCGTCGGCAAGCGGCGGCTGTTCGGCCAGCAGCGCGGCGAACTGTTCCTTCAGCCGCTCCGCCTTCTGGCGCCGCTGACCGCGCGCCCGGCCGGAGCGCACGGCCCGGCGCACCTCGCGGAAGCCGGAGACGATCTCGTCCATGGCGGCAAGGGCGTCCTCGGGCAGTCCGGCCTTGCGCAGCGCCGGCATGACCACGGTGAAGATGCCGCCGTAGCGGTAGGGCGTGATGGGGAAGCGGTGCTCCCAATACCAGACGGAGAAATTGCCCTGGGCGGCGTCCAGTTTCAGGACAAGGTGGCCGTCCTCCAGCACCCGGCCGTAGTGGTCGCCGAGGAACGGCAGCAGCACCTTGCCGCGCAGCTCCGGCTTGGCGGGATGGAAGTCGATGTCGAAGAACTCGGCGTAGGGGCTGCCCTCGCCGTATTCCAGCACGTCCAGCCACCACGGATTGTCCGCCTGCGCCACGCCCATGTGGTTTGAGACGAAATCGGCGATCATGCCCATGCCGTGCTGTTTCAGGCCATCGGACAGGGCGTCGAAGTCCTCTTCGGTGCCGATCTCGGGGTTGAGCGCGCCGTGGTCGACGATGTCATAGCCGTGCGTGGAGCCTTCGCGCGCCTTCAGGAAGGGCGAGGCATAGACATGCGTCACCCCCAGGTCCGCCAGGTAGGGCACCAGCGCGAGGGCATCGCGGAAGGTGAACTGGCTGTGGAACTGGAACCGGTATGTGGACGCGGGGATGACGGCGGGGGCGGTGTCGAGCGCGGGAGCCTTTCGGGTCATAGAGCACTCTCGATGGCCCAGACGACGGTCCAGGGATTGATGCCCCCGACGGGCGCCTCGGCAGTGTTGACGGTCCAGATGTTGCGCCCGTGGGGCAGCATGACGTTGGAAACCTCCTGGTCCGACAGGTTGCAGACCAGAGACAGCCGCGTGCCGTCATCCAGGGGCCAGCGCGCGGCGATGACGCCGTCGGTGCCCATCTCGGCGCGCGCCCGGCCGCCCTGGATGCGCGACAGGCGGGGAATGATCTCGTGCTTGCGGACGCTGAGCAGCGCCTTGGTGAAGGCCAGCCTGTCGGCGTGGGCGGGATCGTCCAGTTCCGCCCAGTTCAGGCGCGAGGCCTCCATGGTCGCGGGGTCCATGGGGTCGGGAATCTTCTCGCGCGCGGCGGGATCGCGGAACTCGGGGAAGCTCTCGAACTCGGCGCGGCGGCCGTTGCGCACGGCGTCGTGCAGGTCCTCGCCGAAGTCGCAGAAGAACAGGAAGGGTGTCTTCGACCCCCATTCCTCGCCCTGGAACAGCATGGGGATGGCGGGCATCAGAAGGACGATGCTTTCGGCCGCCTGCACCGCCTCGGGCTTGGCGAGCATGTCGATGCGCTCCCCCATCGCCCGGTTGCCCACCTGATCGTGGTTCTGCAGGAAGTTGACGAAGCTGGTCGGGGGCAGGTGGGCGGACCGCTCGCCGCGGGCCTTGCCGCCGCGGTGCTCGCTGGGTTCGCCCTGATAGGCGAAGCCCTCGGCCAGGATGCGCGTCAGGTAGCCCGCCGGATCGGCGGCGTAGTCGCCGTAGTAGCCGCCGCTCTCGCCGGTCAGCAGGCAGTGCAGGGCGTGGTGGCTGTCGTCGTTCCACTGGGCGATGTAGTGGATGGGCAGGCGGTCCAGCCGCTCCAGCCGGTTGGCGGCGTTGTCGTCGTTTTCCAGCACCAGGTGGATGCGCCGCATGTCGTGGCCCTCGCGCGAGTGCACGGCTTCGGCGATGCGGGCCAGGATGTCCAGGTCGCGCGTGTCGGTGATGGCGTGGACGGCATCCAGCCGCAGCCCGTCGAGGTGGAATTCCTCCACCCAGTACAGCGCATTGTGGATGAAGAAGTCGCTCACCCACTTGGCGTGCGGCCCGTCGAAGGCGATGGCCGCGCCCCACGGGGTGTGGCGGCTATGGTCGAAGAACTGGTCCTTGGCGTAGGCGTGGATGTAGTTCCCTTCCGGTCCGAAGTGGTTGTAGACCACATCCAGGAACACCATCAGCCCGCGCGCGTGGCAGGCGTCCACCAGGGCCTTCAGGTCGTCGGGCCGGCCATAGGAGTCATCCGGCGCGAACAGCCCGACGCCGTCGTAACCCCAGTCGCGTTCGCCGGGGAAGGCGTTGACGGGCATCAGCTCCACGGCCGTGATCCCCAGGTCCACCAGGTAGTCCAGGCGGTCGATGGCGGCGCGGAAGGTGCCTTCGGGGGTGAAGGTGCCGATGTGCAGTTCGTACAGCACGACCTCTTCCCAGGGGCGGCCCTCCCAGTCCTTGTCGGTCCAGGGGAAGCCCATGGGGTCGATGACCTCCGACGGGCCGTGAACGCCCTCCGGCTGGAAACGGCTGACGGGGTCGGGGACCTTCAGCCCGTCGGGCAGCTTCCAGCGGTAGCGGGTGCCCTGCACGACGCCGTCCTCGACTGCCTCGAACCAGCCGTCGTGGCTGTCGTGCAGGTGAACCTCGCGCTCGGGGCCGGGCCCTTCGATGCACAGTGTGACCGCGTCCACGCCCGGCGCCCACAGGCGGAAGCGGCAGCCGTCGGGGGTCAGTTCGGCGCCGAAGGGCATGGGGTGGTGGTCACGCATGGATGCTCGTCTCCTTCGTCCTTGATGTCGGATCCGGCGGCCGCGCGCGGCGGCCGCCGTCATTGCCCTAGGAACGCTCAGGGGTCAGGAAGAGTGTCCCGAGCGGCGGCAGGGTGAGGTTGAGCGAATAGGGCCGGCCGTGGTGCTCCACCGCCTCGGCCTCCAGGCCCTCGCCGTTGCCGCAGTCGCTGCCGCCGTAGATGGCGGCGTCCGTGTTGATGCGCTGGCGCCAGAAGCCGCCGCAGGGCACGCCGATGCGGTAGCCCTCGTGCGGCAGCGGCGTCAGGTTGGAGACGACCAGCACCCAGCCCGGATCGTCCACCTCGTCCTCCGGCCCCGTCTTGCGCAGGAAGCTGAAGATGGAGTTGTCGACGTCCGACGCATCCACCCACTCGAACCCCTGCCATTCGAAGTCGCGGTGGTGCAGGGCGGGGAGGGCCTTCAGCGTGTGGTTGAGGTCGCGCACCAGCCGCTGCAGGCCGGCGTGCTTGTTGCCCTCCTCGATCAGGTGCCAGTCCAGGCCCTTGTCGTGGTTCCACTCCGCCCACTGGCCGAACTCGCCGCCCATGAACAGCAGTTTCTTGCCGGGGTGTCCGTACATGAAGCCGTAGTAGGCGCGCAGGTTGGCGAACTTCTGCCACTCGTCGCCGGTCATCTTGCCGATCATGGAGCCCTTGCCGTGCACGACCTCGTCGTGGGACAGCGGCAGCACGAAGTTCTCGTTGAAGGCGTACAGCAGGCCGAAGGTCAGCTGGTTGTGGTGATAGCGGCGGTGGATGGGGTCCTTGTTGAAGTACTGCAGCGTGTCGTGCATCCACCCCATGTTCCACTTGTAACCGAAGCCGAGCCCGCCCAGGTACACCGGCCGGCTGACCATGGGCCAGGCGGTCGACTCCTCGGCCAGCGTGACGGCGCCGCGGCCCTCGGCGTAGATCAGCTCGTTCATGCGGCGCAGGAAGGCGATCGCGTCCAGGTTCTCGTTGCCGCCGTACTGGTTGGGGATCCACTGCCCTTCCTCGCGCGAGTAGTCGAGGTAGAGCATGGAGGCGACCGCATCGACGCGCAGCCCGTCGATGTGGAAGTACTCGATCCAGAACATGGCGTTGGCCAGCAGGAAGTTCTGCACCTCGCGCCGACCGTAGTTGTAGATCAGCGTGTTCCAGTCCATGTGCATGCCCTGACGCGGGTCGGCATGCTCATAGAGGTGGGTGCCGTCGAAGAAGCCCAGGCCGTGAGCGTCCGTCGGGAAGTGGCCGGGCACCCAGTCGATGATGACGCCGATGCCCTCGCGGTGGCAGACGTCCACGAAATAGGCGAAGTCGCGCGGATTGCCGAAGCGGCTGGTGGGCGCGAAGAGACCGATGGGCTGGTAGCCCCACGAGCCGTCGAAGGGGAACTCGTGGACCGGCAGCACCTCGATGTGCGTGTAGCCCATGTCCTTGACGTAGGGCACCAGCGTGTCGGCCAACTCGCGATAGCTGTAGTAGCGGTTGCCGTCCTCGTGCCGCTTCCACGAGCCCAGGTGGACCTCGTAGATGGTCATGGGCTCGTGAAGGGTCTCATGGTCCTTGAGCTTGCGCTCGCGCTCGGCGATCCAGTCATGGTCCGTCCACTCCAACTGCGGCGTGCCGTGGACGATGGAGGACGTAGCCGGCGGATGCTCGCAGTAGAAGGCGTAAGGGTCGAGCTTGAGCGGCAGCAGGTGGCCGTGCGCGCCCAGGATCTCGAACTTGTACAGTTCGCCCACCGTCATGCCGGGCATGAAGATTTCCCACGTGCCGCACTCCTGGCGCAGGCGCATGGGATTGACGCGGCCGTCCCAGTTGTTGAAGGGGCCGACCAGCGACACCCGCTTGGCGTTGGGGGCCCAGACGGCGAAGGACACGCCCTTCACGCCGTCCATCTCGATGGGGTGGGCGCCCAGACGTTCGAAGGCGCGCAGGTGGTTGCCCTCGGCCAGCAGGTGGACGTCCAGTTCGCCAAGAACATAGCCGAAGCTGTAGACGTCGTGGAACTCCACCGGCGCGCCGTCATGCGGCGTGGCGCGCAGGCGATAGCGGAAGCGGTCCGTCCGGGCGCCGCAGACGCCGGCGTAGAAGCCGGCGTCGTGGACCTGTTCCAGCGGCGTCACCTCGGTCCCGTCGGTGGCGTCGATCACCGTGACTTCCTTGGCCCACGGCAGGAAGGCGCGCACCTCGACGGGCTTGCCGCCGCCCCCATGCATGCCGAGAACGGCGAAGGGGTCACCGTGGTCGCCGCGCACGATGGAGTCGATGGCGGGGCGCTCGACGGTCAAAGTCCTGGTCATGGTGTTCCTCATTCCTCCGGGGTCTCCGGGACGATCAGGCGCAGCACGCCCTGCAGCGGGATGCCGAGCCAGTCGGGCCGGTTGGCCACCTCGTAAGCGATTTCGTAAAGGGCCTTTTCAAGGGTGAACGCTTCGAGCAGCACGGTGGCCGTTTCGCCGTCGCCGGGCCAGACCGCGCAGCCCTCGATGGTTTCGCGGTAGCCGCCCATGAAGGCCGCGACGGTGGAGCGTTCCCAATCGGCCGCGTATTCGGTCAGGCGCTCGAAGGCCTGCGGGTTGTATTCCGCCTGCTTGAACAGGGCGGCCCAGGCGGCGTAGTTGAACGACCGGAGCATGCCGGCCACGTCCTTGAGCGCCGAGTTCTTGGACCGGCGTTCCTCCAGCTTGCGGGCCGGTTCGCCCTCGAAGTCCAGGAACACCCAGTCGTTGTGCGCCATGAGCACCTGGCCCAGGTGGAAGTCGCCGTGGAAGCGGGTCTTCACCAGGCTGTCGGCACCCTCCGCCGCCAGCTTGCGCAGGCGTTCGATGCGGCCCTCGATCTGCCACCAGCTGTCGAACAGGGCGTCGCACAGCGCCTGTTCCTCGTCGGGCAGGTCGGGATGGGCGCGTTCGAGCATGGTGCGCGCCTGCTTGGCCTGTTTCTGCAGGCCCTCCGCCCAGGCTTCGAAGTCGGCCTCGGTGGCCGGCTCGGGCTGGAAGGCGGGCAGGCCGCTGTCCAGGGCGAAGGCCTTGTGCATCTCGGCGACGCGGTTACCCAGAAGCGTCATGAGCGCCAGGAAGTATTCGTGGTGCCCGGTGTCCTCGTCGGCGGCTTCCGGCGAGGCCAGCAGGGCCTCTTCCATGACGCGGTCAAGGTAGTCCTGGGTATAGCTCCAGCCGTCGCCCTGGTTGCGGATGAAGCCCTGCAGCACGGCCAGCGCCGTCTCGCGGCCGCCGCTGTCCTTCATCACCACGCTGCCGTAGAGCGGCGGAATGTGCTCGAAGTGCGCGACGTCGGTCAGGTAGGCGCCCACCTCGATCTCGGGGTGGATGCCCTGTTCCAGCCGGCGCAGCACCTTCATCACCATGGCGTCACCGACCATGACCGATGTATTGGACTGCTCGCGGGCCAGGCGCTTGACCTCGTCGGCGCGGTTGAGCGTGATTTCCTTGCCCGTCTCGGTGGGCCGGAAGCTCACCGAGCCGCCGACGCCCGTCTCGATGTCGCGGCCTTCCAGCATGGCCTCGACCATGGCGTGGGTGAAGGCCGGGTCGGCGGTGGCGTCGTGCAGGGCGCCCACCTGCGGTCCCCGCCGCACCTTGGCGATGGTGAAGGGCGCGAGGCGCTGGAACGGATCGTCGTTCCGCGTTTCCCACGCGATGGACAGCGGCAGGAAGTAGTCGTTGGGTTTCCCCGTCTGCGTGTTGATGGTGTAGACGGGCAGCAGGAACTCCGTGTTCTCGTGCTTGAGGATCGCGTGGTCCGATCCCGTGGCTTCTGTGATGGCGTCGTCCTTGGCGGCGAACCAGCGCTGGTTGGGCAGGAAACCCTTCAGGATCTGGCTTTCCACCATCTCCTTGTTGCGCTCGGCCACCACGCCCTCGATGCCGTTGGTCAGCACCAGCGTCATGAATTCCGGCATGGACTGGACCCACTCCACGTGCCAGCCCGGCGCCTCGGTCTCGTCGGCCAGCAGGAACCAGTAGAAGCCGTAGGCGGGCAGGGTGAGCAGGTAGGGCATCTCGCCGACCGGCGGGAAGGCAGAGCGGCCCATCAGTTCCACCGGGACGCGGCCCTCGTATTCATGCAGGTCCAATTCCACCGCCTGCGGCGCGCGGCTCATGTTGGCGACGCAGAGGATGCTTTCGCCCTCGTGCTCGCGTAGGTAGGCCAGAACCTTGCGGTTCCCGGGATAGAGGAACTTCAGCTCGCCGCGCCCGAAGCTCTTGTGCATCTTGCGCACGTTGATGAGGCGGCGCATCCAGTTGAGCAGGCTCGACGGGCTGCGGGCCTGCGCCTCCACGTTGACGGACGTATAGCCGTACACCGGGTCCATGACGCAGGGCAGGTACAGCTTCGCCGGGTCGCACTTGGAGAACCCGGCGTTGCGGTCGGGGCTCCACTGCATGGGCGTGCGTACGGCGTCGCGGTCGCCCAGGTAGATGTTGTCGCCCATGCCCAGTTCGTCGCCGTAATAGACGATGGGCGTGCCCGGCATGGACATGAGCAGGCTGTTCAGCACCTCGATCTTGCGGCGGTCGTTGTCCACCAGCGGGGCCAGGCGGCGGCGGATGCCCAAGTTGATGCGGGCGCGCGGGTCCATGGCATAGAAGTTCCACAGATAGTCGCGCTCGCGGTCGGTGACCATTTCCAGCGTCAGTTCATCGTGGTTGCGCAGGAAGATAGCCCACTGCGACGTATCGGGAATGTCGGGCGTCTGGCGCATGATGTCGGTGATCGGCAGGCGGTCCTCCTGCGCCAGCGCCATGTACATGCGCGGCATCAGGGGGAAGTGGAAGGCCATGTTGCACTCGTCGCCCTCGCCCTCACCGAAGTAGGGCAGCACGTCTTCCGGCCACTGGTTGGCCTCGCCCAGGAACATGCGCCCGGGGAAGTTCTCGTCGACCCAGGCGCGCAGGCGCTTGATGACCTCGTGGGTCTCGGGAAGGTTCTCGTTGTTGGTGCCGTCGCGCTCGATCAGGTAGGGGATGGCGTCCAGGCGCATCCCGTCGACGCCGGCGTCGAACCAGAACTTCATCACCTTGGTGACTTCGTCGAACACCGCCGGGTTGTCCCAGTTCAGGTCCGGCTGGTGGCTGAAGAAGCGGTGCCAGTAGTACTGGCCGGCCACCGGGTCCCATGTCCAGTTGGACGGTTCGGTGTCGAGGAAGATGATGCGCGTGCCCTGGTACTTCTGGTCGGTGTCGGACCAGACGTAGAAGTTCCGCCACTTCGAGCCCTTCTTGGCCCGGCGCGACTTCTGGAACCACGGATGCTGGTCGGAGGTGTGGTTGATGACCAGCTCGGTGATGACCTTGAGGTCGCGCTTGTGGGCCTCCTTCACGAAGTTGCGGAAGTCCCGCATGGTGCCGTAGCGCGGGTTCACCGCCTTGTAGTCGGCGATGTCGTAGCCATCATCGCGCAAGGGGCTGGGATAGAAGGGCAGAATCCACACGGCGGTCACGCCCAGGTCCACCATGTAATCCAGTTTTTGGGTCAAACCCTTGAAGTCCCCGATGCCGTCGTCGGTGGCGTCGTGGAAGGCCTTCACGTGGGCCTGATAGATGATGGCGTCCTTGTACCAGAGCGGATCGTCGGTCATGGGTGTCCCCGGTCTCGTTCTGAAAATCGGCTGTCGTCAAAAGGGCGGGGCGGCGCGAACGGTCGGTGCCGCCGCTCCCGCGCAGTCGTCAATGCACGTCAGTAGCTCGGGTTGTAGTAATCGACCTGCTTCCACCGCGTGATGCGGAAGATCATGGCGGGATTGTCCTGCGGGTCGAGCGTCACCTCGTGGTCTGCCCCGTGCCACAGGCGTCGGGTGCCGGAGAACAACTCCTCCACCGCGAAGGCGTCCTCGGGGCCGATGCCCAGTTCCTCCAGCGGGAAGGACAGGATGGAGGAATGCGGCTCGAACGGGTCCAGGTTCACCGCGACGAAGATCATGTTGCTGTCGTCGAAGGTGCGCTTGCCGTAGAAAATGACGTTCTGGTCGCTGGATCCGTGAAAGCGCAGGTTTTCCAACTCGTGCAGGGCCGGGTTCTCGGCGCGGATCTCGTTCAGTTCGGTGACGTAGTCCTTGATGTTGCCCGGCGCGTCCCAGTCGCGGACCTTGTACTGATACTTCTCCGAGTCCAGGAACTCCTCCTTGCCCGGCACCGGCGTGTTCTCGATCAACTCGTAGCCGTTGTACATGCCGTAGACGCTCGACGTCGTGGCCGCCAGCACGAGGCGGATCATGTGCGCCGGACGCCCGCCGCGCTGCAGGAATTCCGGCAGGATGTCGGGCGTGGTGGGGAAGAAGTTCGGCCGCAGGTATTCCTTGCCCGGCCCCTGCGTCAGCTCCGTCAGGTACATCTCAAGCTCGTGACGGAAGTTGCGCCAGGTGAAGTACGTGTAGGATTGCGAAAAGCCCACCTTCGCCAGCATGTGCAGCATCGTCGGGCGCGTGAACGCCTCCGACAGGAAGATGACCTCGGGGTGCTTGTCCTTGACCTGGCGGATCACCCATTCCCAGAAGGGCACCGGCTTGGTGTGCGGGTTGTCAACGCGGAAGATCGTGACGCCGCAGTCGACCCAGTGTTCGAAGACGGTCCGCAACTCCTCCCACAGCTCCATCTGGTGGCCGCCGTAGAAGTTGACGTTGACGATGTCCTGGTACTTCTTTGGCGGGTTCTCGGCATAGCGGATGGTCCCGTCGGGGCGGAACTCGAACCAGTCGGGGTGTTCCTTGATCCAGGGATGGTCCGGCGCGCACTGCACGGCGATGTCCATGGCCACTTCCATGCCCAGCTTCTTCGCCTCTGCGACGAAGCGGCGGAAGTCTTCCTCCGTGCCCAGTTCGGGGTGTACGGCCTTGTGCCCGCCCTCGTCCGAGCCGATGGCATAGGGGCTGCCGGGCTCTCCGGGTTCGGCGGTGACCGAGTTGTTCTTGCCCTTGCGGTTGACCTTGCCGATGGGGTGGATGGGCAGCAGGTAGACCACGTCGAAGCCCATCTCCCGGATCTCCGGCAGGCGCTTGATGCAGTCGTCGAAGGTGGCGGACTTGTTGGGGTCGGTGCCCTGGCTGCGCGGGGCCATCTCGTACCAGGCGGCGTAGCGGGCGCGCACCGGGTCGACCATCACCTCAAGCTCGCGGTCATAGGCGATGGCGCGGGAGCGGTCGGGCCAACGGTTCATCAGGTCGTGCGCCTGGGCGGATCGCATGACCTCCGCCTTGCCGATGGTGTCGGGCGCGGCCTCCATGCGCTCGATCAGCATGCGGAAGCCGTCGTCGTCGACCGTGCCGGCGGCGCGGGCCTTGGCCTCGTCGATCAGCTTGCGGCCCTCTATCACCTCCAGGTTCACGTCCTGGCCGGCCTCGATCTTCTTGCCGATGTCGTGTTCCCAGGTGGCCCAGGGATCGTCCCAGGCCTCGATGGTGTAGACGTAGCGCGTGTTCTCGGGCAGCACGATGGAGGCCCGCCAGGCGTCCAGGCCCGGATTGACCAGCTCCATCGGCAACTCGGTCCACTGGTCGGCGGCGTCGGTGTAGCGCTTGACCTTCAGGACGGCGGCAATCTTGGCGTGGCCGTCCTTGAAGATTTCGGCGTCCACGGTCAGGGCGTCGCCGACCTCGCGCTTCACGGCATAGCGGCCGCCGTCGACTTCCGGCCGGACGTTCTGGATGACGATGGAACGGCTGCGAACGGCGCCGGCAAGCTTTTCCGGCGTGGCGATGCGATGATGCTCTCCGGTCTCGGCGTGGGCCATTCCAGGCTCCCTTGGCTGTGGTTGTCTTGGGCCGAACGGTGGCGATGCTGTCTCAGTCGGTGGGGCCGTCGCCGGTGAAGACGCGGATCTCGCCGGCCTTGGCGGTCAGGCCGTCCTCGCCGGTGCCGGGGCCGCAGCGGCCGCCGGGCGTGACCTCGTGTCCGCGCATGGCGATGCGGGCCAGCGGGTCGGACCCGTCGCCGGCCATCTGCCAGCTTCCCTTGGGCTCGGGGTTGACCACCGCGAGGCTCCAGTCGCTGCCCTCCGCATCCTTGCGCAGAAGGCCGGTGACGCCGGTGGGCGACCACACCTGGTACTGCGGTCCTTCGCGGTTCAGCGTCGGCACCAGGGCGCGCATCTGGTTGGTCCGCCAGATGAAGTCCGAGATGTCGAACTGCGGGTCTTCCCAGTGCTCGGGACGGGTTTCCACCACGTGCAGCGGGCTCTTGAAGCCGTACTCGAACCCCATGGGCATCATCACGCCCGTGGAGAAGGTGGCCGTGAACAGGTAGAGCGCCTTGTACTGCTGCTCCACCGCCTTGGCCGAGGTGACCCCGCGATCGGCCAGCTCCTGGCGGAAGCGGGGGGTGTCGTGGCTTTCGGGGAAGGCGACAGAGGGCGCTATGCCGCGGAAGCGGTTGTACTGGTCCAGCAGCCAGGGGCTCTTGAAGTCCCACCACTTGGCGCTGTTGAACAGGAAGTCGAAGCGGGCGGGGCGCAGGGCCTCCACCTCGTCCTCGCGGCAACCCAGCGTTTCGGCGAAGAACAGGACGTCGGGGTTGATGGCGTGGGCGGCGTGGTTGACCCCAAGCCAGATGTCGGCCGGCACCTTGTAGGCGGCGTCGCACCGGAAGCCGCGCACGCCAAGCTTGACGTAGTGCTTCACCACGTCCTGGAAGTACCGCACGAAACCATCCAGTTCCGGCCGCGGTGTGAAGTCGATCTCCGCCAGGTCGCCCCACACCGTGACGTTCTCGGCGTTGGCGGGGTCGATGGCGTAGGGGCTTTGCAGTTCGCCCTTTTCATCGCGGGCGTAGAATTCCGGGTGCTGGTGCGTCAGCTCCGCGTCCTTGGAGGTGTGGTTGAGCACCAGGTCCATCATCACCGACAGGCCGTACTTCGCTGCCGAATCGATGAAGTTCTTCAACAGGACGTCGTCGGCCTCGTACGCATTTCCGCGCAGCATGGGGTTCAGGCGGTAGTAGTCCTTCACCGCATACAGCGACCCAGAGAACCCGGGGAAGTGGAACGGGTTCACGTAAATCCAGTTGAAGCCCATCTGGGCGATGCGGGGCAGGTGGCGCTGCCAGTCATGGATGGGGCCGGCCAGCAGCGGAAACAGATTGTAGATGCGGGGGCCGCGCGGCCCGACGGCGGACGTCATGAAATACCTCCGGAACGGGAAAAAGCAGGGCCAACCACAATCTCCATGATAGGGCCGGCGGGCGTCCGGGTCACGGGGGCGACTGTGAAATCTTCAAACAAATCGTATCAACGGCCGACCAGCGGCGGCGCCCGACCCGGCCGCCGGCCTTCATGCCGCTGCCTCGTCGAAACGCGGTTGCGGCGTAACCGGTTGCGCCGGACGGCCGCGCCACCGGCCTGAAGCGGCCCATCGTTTGGGTCGCGAAGGGATGTTGCGCGGGGATACGAAAATGCGTAGCATCAATTGCGAGGGGACAGGGAGACGCGCAACGCCATGACGCCGCCGTGGGCCATGCAATCGTTCATGCAATCGTTATCGTCGTCGCGTGCGACGTCGCAACCGCCGGTGCCGGTGCCGGCGCGGTGGGAGCAGGCCCTGCGCGGGCGGCCGGGTGTGACCGTCCTGCGGGATGCCGCGGTCGATGCGCCGTGGGGACCGGAATGTCTTCCGGCCGTGATCCTGCACCGGCGCGGGGCGGTGGTGCTGGAGCCGCGGGCGCCGCATGACATCGCCTGCATGTCGTCGGGTGGAAGCGGCGCCGCCAGTCCATGCCGCGCGGTGCTGGACGCGCGGCGCCGGGCCGACCTGCTGCAGCGCCATATCGTCGGACGCGCCCGCAGGCTGTTCCCGCGCCGCCTGTTCCCCAGGCGCTTCGCCGCCGCCCTGGATTTCTCCGCCGTGGTGCTGGTGGAGGCCCCTCCGAACGCTTCCGCCTCGGCCGCGGCCACCGGACGAACGGGGCGCGAGCGGATCTGTTCGGCCATCGTCTGGTCGGTCGAGACGCTGGTGGCGCATCTCGACGAACACGCGCACCCGCCGTCGAGGCGGGCGCTTCCGGTGCTGTCGACCGCAGAGGCGGCGCTGCTGGCGGCGGAGCTTGCCGTTCCGCTGTCGCCGCCCTCGGCGGAGGCAACCACGGCTCGCCACTTCGCGTTGCGCTTCCCGACGGGTCATCCCACCTAACGGGTGGGACGGCGCCCTGTCGTCCAGATGCCACCGCGACGGAGCCACTGCATGGAAATCGTTGAAATCGGCGGAATTTTCGGCCTTCTGCTGTTGATCGCCGATGTCTGGGCCATCGTCAACGTCTTCGGATCGGACCGGGGCACCGGCGCCAAGGTGCTGTGGATCCTGGCGATCCTCATCTTCCCGTTGCTGGGTTTCCTGGTCTGGCTGATCTTCGGACCGCGTAGCGCCAAGAGCGTCCGGTCGTGACGTCCGACGCCGGCCGACCGGGCGAAAGCCGTCAGCGCGCCGCCCACCGCGGGCGGGCGGCGCTGGTGGGACTCGCCGCCTTTCTGGGCGCGGTCTTCATCGCCATGCTGATCGCCGGGCTGGCGACGCGCGTCGGCGTGACCGGCTGGTACGCCGAGGCCTCGAAGCCCTTCTGGACGCCGCCCGACTGGGTGTTCACGCCCGTCTGGACCATCCTCTACACGCTGATGGCGGTCGCCGCCTGGCTGGTCTGGCGGCGCAGTGGCTGGCATGGAGCGCGTCTTGCGCTGACGCTGTTCTTCGTGCAGCTGGGGCTGAACGTCTTGTGGCCCATCCTGTTCTTCAGCTTCAAGCTGACCGGGTGGGCGTCGCTGGAAATCCTGCTGCTGGTGCTGGCGATCCTGGCGACGGCCTGGCGTTTCGACCGCCATTCCCGTATCGCCGCCGCGCTGCTGCTGCCCTATGCGGTGTGGACGGGCTATGCCGCCTCCATCAGCATTGCCGTCTGGCTGATGATGCCCGGCGCCGAGGCCGCCGGCGGCGCACCTCCCGCCTGATCCCCCTTCCGATCACGCCTGATCCGATCGGTGCCGCCGCCCGTTGATGCGGTGTCACCCGCCGCGCCGCCGGCGCTCCGCCCCCATCGGAGGAACCCGTGTCCACGCCCAGCCGCCAGCGCGCCGCCGAGGAGTCCGAAGGCGCATCGCCGTACAGCGCGGATGAAGCGCCGGCCAATCCGGCCGTCAGCGCGGCCGCTGAACAGATCAACGAAGACGCCAGCCCGGCGGCCAAGCATCGTCGCCGATTGCGCCTGGTCATTGCTCCTACCGTTCTGGCGCTGCTGGTGGTCGTGGTGTGGTTGCTGGGGACGACGCTGCTGCCGTTCATCGTCGCCGGCCTGCTGGCGGTGCTGCTAAGCCCCGTCGTGGAGCGCATGACCCGCTGGAAGCTGATGCCGCGCGCGGTTGCGGCCGTCCTGGTGACGGCAGGCGTGGTGCTGCTGATCGCCGGCATCATGGCCGCCATCACCCCCATGCTGGTGCGCGAGGTGACCAACCTGACGCAGCAACTGCCCGACATCCTGTCGCAGGTCTACTGGTGGGTCCGGCTGCGGGTGGGTGACACGGTCGACCTGCCGACTCAGGAGGACTTGCGCCAACGCGTCGCCGACATGGTGATGCCCGTCGGCACCTACATCGACAGCGCCCTGTCGTACGGCCTCAGTCTGTTTTCGACGCTGCTGCTGGTGTTCATCACGCCGTTCCTGACGGCCTACCTCCTGGCCGACTGGCCGCGCGTTCTGCGGCGGTCGGACTCGCTTCTGCCGCGCCGGTCGGCACCCACAATCCGCAGCATGATGAACGACATGCGCGTGCAGTTAGGCGCCTACATTCGCGGGCAGTTGCTGATCGTGCTGTGGCAGGGCGTGCTGCACGCCGCCGGCCTCATGCTGATCGGCCTGAACTTCGGGCTGATTATCGGCATCCTGACGGGGCTCGGGGCGCTGGTGCCGGTGATCGGCAACCTGACGATGTTTTCCATCGCCCTGATCGTCGCCGTCATCCAGTTCGAGACCATCGGCCCCGTGCTGGGCGTGATCGGCATCTATGCGCTGTCGCAGCTTCTAGAGACCACCGTCCTGACGCCCTGGCTGGTGGGGGAGCGCGTGCGCCTGCACCCCGTGTGGGTGATCTTCGCCCTCCTGATCGGCGGCAGCCTGTTCGGCCTTGTCGGCGCGCTGCTCGCGATGCCTGTGGCGGCGGTGCTGCGCGTTCTGTTCGGCTACACCGCCGAGCGCTACCGCAGCAGCAAGCTGTACGAGGAACTCTAGGCAAGTCCGGTGCGGCCGTAATTTCGGCAGCATCCGCAACGGGGCCGCCGGGCGCGGCGTTCTCCCGCAAGGACGCCCACAGACACACGAATTCAACTCTAAGCCGGATGGAGACGCACGAATGGCTGACCGCACGGACATCGACCGCCTGCGCAACCAGGTCGACATGCTGCGTGAGCAACTCGCCGATCTGACCGACGAGGCCGGTCACGAGGCCGAGCGCTACCGCGCCCGCGCCATGCGCCGGATGCGCGGCATGTACGGCCAGGCTCGCCACTATGCCACCGACGCCGGGGACCAGATGGGCCGCCAGGTCGGCCGGCATCCCATCACCAGCCTGCTGGTGGCCTTCGCCGTCGGCATCGCCCTCGGCAAGCTGCTGGACCTGGACCGCTCGTGAGCCGGACGGCTTTGACGGCACACTGTTCAGGCTCTAGCGAGGGGAAAAGAGGGGACACCGCATGATCGCCCGCCTCATGGCCGTCCTGGCCTTGAAGGAACGCGCAAAGGTCGCCATGGAAAACGCCGCGGAGGCAGCCGTCGCCGTGGCGATCCGCATCGCCATCAAGCTGGTGGCGGCCATTTTCCTGCTGATCGGTTTCATCTACGCCACCCTGGCGCTGTACCTGTACCTGGTGACCGTGATGGAGCCCTGGCAGGCCATGGGCATCGTCGCCGGCGGCATCCTGGTGATCGGCGTGGTCATCTTCCTGCTCGGATCGGGCGGCGCCAAGGGCGAGACGGCCGGCGAGGCGGCTCCGCGAGAGCCGCGCGGCGGTCGCCCCGCCGCTCCGCCACCGCGCACCCGGCGCCCGCCGGGCGAGCCACTCGAGGCCGATCCCATGGCCGCCATGGCCGCCCGCGGTGGCGAGGTGGGTGTCGCGTTGCATGAACGCCTGCGCCGCAATCCCGAACTGGCCGCCGCCGCGGCCCTGGGGGCGGGCCTGCTCATCGGCCGCAGCCCCGGAGCGCGCAAGGCTCTGCTGGCCCTGGTCAGCGCCGCGCTGGGAGCCAAGGCGGGCAACGACTGATCCGCGCCGGCGGCATCCAGTATCCGCCGCGCGCTGCAAGGGCCGCTCCGCTGAAAGGCGGTGGCGGCCCTTTCCTCGTTCGGTTTAGGCCGCACGCACCCTCCCGCCACGGCCAACAGTTTCTTTACCATCGTGTGACACTCTTGTTGCAGGTGCATCGGCGGACGTCCCGCGGGACTCACCGGGACGGATACGGCGGTGCCACACCCTACGGACAGGGAGGGCAAGGCCATGTCCGCGAGTGTCACCCTCATCTCCGCCATCATCGTCGCCTGCGGCGGCGGCGCCTGTGCCTACACCATGGCCGACGGCTTCGAAAGCGTGGAGCAATGCCGCCGCGTCGCGCCCATGATCGCCGGCATGTCCCGCGCCAACAGCCCGGTCCTGTCGGGCGCGCTGACCGCCGGCGCGGGGAACCGGCAACTCTACTTCGAATGCGTGGCGCACGGTCCGGCTCCCGCCGACACCGCCGCCGAGGGGTCGGGATCGGCCGCGGCGCCGACGGAGCCGTCGCGCGAGGTGGTCTTCCGCTTTTCGACGTCGGAACGGCTGACGGACCAGCTTGCGGGCCCGGCCTGGGAGGATTGAGGCCGTCAGGCTTCAGTCGGTCACCTTCACGCCCACCGCTTCCAGGTGCCGCCGGTTTTCCTCCAGCAGTGCCAGCATGTCGCTGACGTGAATGAACTTTTCCCGCGGTGCGCCGTCATGAGCGCGGGCGCGCTCGGCGGCATCGATGCGGCACCAGTCGTCATAGCAGACGTGGCGGTAGCCGCGCGCGGACAGGATTTTTTCGAGCCCGGCGCCGCCGCTACCGTGGGTGGTTTTGCCTGACAGGTGCTCCAGGGCGTGGCCGGCGGCCTCGCGGGCGCTCGCCCGGTTGGCGGTGATGACGCCGCGCGGCCCGTGGCGCGCCCAGCCCACCACGTAAAGCCCCGGCTCCACCACGCCGTCGGTGTTGGCGATGACGCCGCGGCGTTCGTCCAGCGGTACGCCGGGGAAGGGCACCGCCTTGTAGCCGATGCAGGTGACCACCGTGCCCACCTTCAGCGACTCGGTGACGCCCGTCGACAGCACCTGGCCTTTGACCAGCTTGGTGTGCTCCACCAGCAGGCCGGCGACGTTGCCCTGGCCGTTCCCCAGGATCGCCCTCGGCGCGCGGTGGAACAGCATGTGGACCCGCACCGGCACGTCCCGGCGGGCGCGCTGGGCGAAGCCGTGCAGGATCTCCAGGTTGCGCTTGGCGACGCGGGCGGCGCGGGGCTCCATGTCTTCCGGCGGATGCTCGGGCAGCAGGTGGGGCTCGACGATGGGGTCGGCCTGCGCCAACTCGCCCATCTCGCGCAGTTCGGCGGCGGTGAAGGCCGCCTGCGCGGGGCCGCGCCGGCCGAGCACGTAGATGTCGGTGACGGGGTGGCGCTCGATCACGCTGGCCGCCGGTCGGGCGAGGTCGGTATCGTGCGCCTCTTCCGGCGTCAGCGCCAGGATGCGCGCCACGTCCAGCGCCACGTTGCCGTTGCCGATGACGGCCACGCCCGGCCCCGGAATGCGGGGCGCGAGGTCGGCGAAATCGGGATGGCCGTTGTACCAGCCGACGAAGGCCGCCGAGCCGTAGACGCCCGCCAGATCCTCGCCCTTCACGCCCAGCTTGCGGTCGCCGGCGGCGCCGACGGCGATGACCACCACGTCGTAGAGCCGGCGCAACTCGCTGATGTCGATATCGTGGCCGACGGAAACATTGCCGAGGAACCGCACGCCCCCCTTGCTGAACAGGGGCTCGAACTGGCGGATGACCTGCTTGGTCTTCTGGTGGTCGGGCGCCACGCCCCCGCGCACGAGGCCATAGGGGGTGGGCAGCCGGTCCAGCACGTCCACCGCCACTTCCGGCGCCAGACGCTTGATCTCCTCGGCGCAATACAGGCCCGCGGGGCCGCTTCCGATGATGCAGACGCTTCCGGTGACGCTCATGCCTCGCCGTCTCCCTCCGCGTGGCTCAAGGACTGGGACGTCGAGTGTAGCGGATAATCCAGGTCCGTGGCGATGCATGAGGCGGCGGTGCGTCTTTCAGGGGCGTCATTCAAACGTCATGCAGAGGGACTGGACAACGGGACCTGATCGTATAACCTTAATGGGCGAGTGGGATAAGGCGCGTGGCCGTGGGGACGGGGACGCGCCGAATATGGCCTGGGGAGGCCGGGGGACACCACACCATGAGCCAACGCGAGTTGGAGCGTTTCGCGCGCGACATGCATACCGAAGACCACGTCTACCGTGCGGCCCTTCTGGCCGGTCTGCGCTGCCGCACCATGCCCGAGTTGGAGGCGTTCCTTCTCGGCCTGGGCTACGACGTCCGCGCCGCTGACCTGCGGACGGCCGGCGCCCTTGCACCCGTGCTTGAGGGGGGCGGCGCGGCCCAGTAATCTCCCAGGTCCAAGAATCCATGAACCGGACCAGGGAGATCGTCCTTTGCCCTTCTACGCCATCGACGGGCTGCGCCCCGTGGTGCATCCCAGCGCTTACGTCCACCCCACCGCCGTGCTGATCGGCGACGTCATCGTCGGCCCCAACTGCTATATCGCGCCCGGTGCGTCCCTGCGCGGTGATTTCGGCCGGCTGGTGCTGGAGGAAGGTTCCAACCTCCAGGACAACTGCACCATGCACGGCTTCCCCGGCACCGACACGGTGATCGAGGTCGACGGTCACATTGGCCACGGCGCGGTGCTGCACGGCTGCCGCGTCGGCCGCAATGCCCTGGTGGGCATGAACTGCGTGGTCATGGACGGCGCGGTGGTTGGGGAGTCGGCGATCATCGCCGCCTGTGCGTTCGTGAAGGCAGGGCAGGAGATTCCGGCCCGCACGCTTGCGGCCGGCATTCCCGCGAAGGTCCTGCGCGACCTGTCGGAGGAGGAGATCGCCTGGAAGCAGGCCGGCACGCGGGACTACCAGAACCTGGCCCTGCGCTCGGCCCGCAGCATGGTGGAGGTCCGCCCGCTGACCGAGATGGAGGAGGGGCGCCCCCGCTACGAGGGCGGCGAGGCCAAACCGAAGAACTAGGCAGGGGCGCGTGCCCCGGGAGGCGACGGCAATGGCAATCACCGACGGCGGCGACGACCCGTTCTTCCTGATCCACAGCGACCTGCCGCGCGAAGGGCCGGGCACCGACGACACCACCCGCCAGGCCATCGAGCGCCTGCCGCCCTTGCCCGAGCAGGCGGCGGTGCTCGACCTTGGGTGCGGGCCGGGACGGCACACCATCATCCTGGCGAAGATCCTGCGCCGCCCGGTGACGGGCATCGACCTCCACCGCCCGTACCTGGAGCGCATGATGGCCGAAGCCGCCCGCCAGGGCGTCGGCGATCTGGTGCGGGCGCGGCAGGAAGACATGATGCGCCTGTCCGATCCGGCCGAGAGCATCGACCTCATCTGGTCGGAAGGCGCGGCCTACAGTTCCGGCGTCGGTGAGGCGCTGACGGAATGGCGCCGGGTGCTCAAGCCCGCCGGCCTGTGCGTGTTTTCGGAGCTGACGTGGCTCACCGACGACCCGCCCGAGGAGCCCCGCGACTTCTGGGCCGACAACTATCCCGCCATGACCGGCATCGACGGCAATCGCCGCTTCGCCGAGAACGCGGGATACCATGTGTTCGACCACTGGGTAATGCCGCCGGCGGCGTGGTGGCCGGACTACTACACCCCCCTGCGCCGGCGCTGCGACGAACTGGCGCCCATCGCCGAGCACGACTCCGCCCTGGCCGGGGTGCTTGCCGGCGAGCGGCGCGAAATCGACGTTTTCGCCCGCTCCAACGGCAGTTATTCGTACGTTTTTTATTACTTGAGAAAACGTTGATATGAAACGCGGTTTCGTGCTGGCGCCGGTTTACCGCCGTGTCATTGCGCGGGCGCCGCTTGACGAGGGGCGGTGCGGGACCGAATTCTAGACCCGTGGCGCAGTGCCACAGCCGCCGGTTTCGCTGTATCGAACAGGCCTGACCGGCGGGCAACGTCAGTTGGGGCCCCGGATCTTGGGGGTCCGGCAAGGGAGACGACGACATGAAGCTTCGCCTCACCAAGCTCACCGCCGCCGCCTTCGCGCTCGCCGTCGGCATCGCCACCTTCGTGGCGACCAACCCGGCGGTCGCCTGCGACAAGTACGTGGGCGTGTGACGTCGGCGACGACGGCGCGCCGTTGAAGGAAGCCCCGGCGGCCGGCTCGGCCGCCGGGGTTTTCCGTTGTCCGTCGGAGGGGACGTCCTGGAAGAGAGACGTCAGCCGCCTTCCATTTCCTCGCGCAGCATTTCAAGTTCCAGCCAGCGTTCCTCGGACTGGGCCAGTTCGGTCTTCACCGCGTCCAGCTTGTCGGCCGTCTTCTGGAAGCGCTCCGGGTCCTTGGCGTAAAGGTTGCCGTCAGTCAGGGTCTTTTCCAGAAGCTCCGCCTCCGCCGTCAGGTCCTCGATACGCCTGGGCAGAAGCTCAAGGTCGCGTTGTTGCTTGTAGCTGAGCTTGGCGGTGCGCGGTTTGGGCTTTTCCTTCGGCGCGGCCGCCTTTTCGGCCTTTTCCGTTTTGGCCTTGGCGTGGGTGGCGTTGCTGACGGCGACGCCCTCGCCGCGCTGGGCCACCATGTCCGAGTAGCCGCCGGCATATTCCGTCGCCGTGCCGTCGCCCGGCATGAAGATCGACGCCGTCACCACGCGGTCGAGGAAGTCGCGGTCGTGGCTGACGATCAGCAAGGTGCCTTCGTATTCCGAGAGAAGCTCCTGGAGCAGGTCGAGGGTGTCCATGTCCAGGTCGTTGGTGGGCTCGTCCAGCACCAGGAAGTTGCTGGGCTTGGCGAGCGTCCTGGCCAGCAGCAGCCGGTTGCGCTCGCCGCCCGACAGGCTGCCGACGGGACTGCGGGCCTGGGTCGCGTCGAACAGGAAGTCCTTCATATAGCCGACCACGTGGCGCGGCGTGCCGCGCACGTTGACATGGTCGCCGCCGGTGTCGGCCAGGGTGTCCCACACCGTCTTGCTGTCGTCCAGGCCGCCCCGGCGCTGGTCCAGGTAGGTCATGGTCAGGTTGGTGCCCAGCCGCACGCGGCCCTCGTCGGGCTGCATCTGGCCGGTAAGGATCTTCAGGAGTGTCGACTTGCCGGCGCCATTGGGGCCGATGAAGCCCACCTTGTCACCGCGCAGGATGCGGGTGGAGAAATCGTCCAGGATCACCCGGTCGTCAAAGCGCTTGGAGACATGCTCGGCCTCGATCACCAGCTTGCCGGACGCCTGGCCCACGTCCGCCTCCATGGACACCGAGCCCGCCTTGGCGATGGTCAGCGACCGCGTCTTCCGCATCTCCTGCAGCTTGTTGAGGCGGCCCATGTTGCGCCGGCGGCGGGCGGGCAGGGTACGGCTGGCCCAGACGGCTTCCTCGGCGATCTGCTTATCCAGCTTGTGAATCTCGGCGGCCTCACGCGCCATGACCTCTTCCGACCAGCGGTCGAAGTCCTGGAAGCCCGCGTCGTTGCGCCGCACCACGCCGCGGTCCAGCCAGAAGGTCGTGTTGGTCAGGCGGTTGAGGAAGGCGCGGTCGTGGCTGATGAGCACCAGCCCGCCCCGGAAGCGCAGCAGTTCCTCTTCCAGCCATTGGATGGTCGGCAGGTCCAGGTGGTTGGTCGGCTCGTCCAGCAGCAGAATGTCGGCGCCCGAGACGAACAGCCGCGCCAGCGCCGCCCGGCGCGCCTCGCCGCCCGAGAGCGTCGTGGGGTCCAGCGACGGGTCCAGCGCCACGGCGTCCAGCAGGATGTCGACGTGGTGCAATTCGTCCGCCTGCGCCGCCGAGAGGCCCTGCGCCACGAAGTCGTGCACGGTGGCGAAGCCGGACAGGTCGGGCTCTTGCGGCAGATAGGCGACCTTCACGCCCGGCTGTGTCCAGATTTCCCCGCCGTCGGGCTGCACCACGCCTGCGGCGATCTTCAGCAGCGTCGACTTGCCGGACCCGTTGCGGCCCACCAGCGAGACGCGGTCGCCGCGTCCCACGGCGACCTCCACACCGGTGAACAGGGCCTTGTCGCCCAGCGAGAGGCGGATGTCTTTCAGCGTCAGAAGCGGGGGCGCCGGCGGCACGGGTGCGATGTCCTCTAAAGGCCAGGAAACAGGCGGGAAAGAGGCCGCGTTTGTACCACCCTCCCTACGCCACGTGCAACGCGCCCGCCGGGTGGGTCGGCTGCACGCCCCAGATCTCGCGGGCGTAGTCCATCACCACACCGTCGGCGCTGAACTTGCCCATGCGCGCAATCGTCAGGATGGACCGGCGCGTCCAGTCGTCGGGATCATCCACGAACAGCCGCTCCGCCTTGTCCTGGGCCTCCAGATAGGCGGCGAAATCGGCGCACAGCATGTAGCGGTCACCGCCGGAGGTCAGGCTTTCGATGATCGGCCGGTGTCGGCCGGGATCGGAAGGCGAGAAGTAGCCGTCGGAGATCATGTCGAGCACGCGGGCGAGCGCCGGGTTGGAAGCGACGAAGACCTTGGGATCGTAGCCCTCGCGCGTCATGCGTTCCACGTCGCCGGCGGACAGGCCGAAGAAGAACAGGTTTTCCTCGCCGACCTCCTCCGCGATCTCGATGTTGGCGCCGTCGCGGGTGCCGATGGTGAGCGCGCCATTGAGCGCCAGCTTCATGTTGCCGGTGCCGGACGCCTCTGTGCCGGCGGTGGAAATCTGCTGCGACAGGTCGGCGGCGGGCATGATGCGCTCCGCCACGCTGACATTGTAGTCGGGGACGAAGACCAGCTTGAGGGCGTCGCGCGTCGCCGGGTCGCGGTTGATGACGTCGGCCACGTCGTTGATGAGCCGGATGATGGCCTTCGCCATGGCGTATCCTGGTGCGGCCTTGCCGGCGATCAGCACCGTGCGCGGCGCGACGTCGTCGCCCGCCCACAGGCGGTTGTAGCGGTGGATGACGTGCAGCACGTTCAGAAGCTGGCGCTTGTATTCGTGGATGCGCTTGACCTGAACGTCGAACAGGCTGGACGGGTCCAGCGGCCCGGAGATGCGATGGGCCAGCCAGCGGCTCAGACGCTCCTTCGCTTCGCGCTTTTCCGCCATGACGGCGGCGCGGAAGCCCTCTTCCTCGGCCAGCGGCATCAATTCGCGCAGGCGCTCCAGGTCGGTCTTCCAGGCTTCCCCGATGCGGGCGGTGATGAGGCCCGACAGGCCGGGGTTCGCCTGGTTGAGCCAACGGCGCGGGGTAATGCCGTTGGTGCGGTTGACGATGCGGTCGGGGAACAGGCGGTGCAGGTCGGAGAAGATGCCCGCCCGCATCAGGTCGGTGTGCAGGCGCGCCACCCCGTTGACCTTGTGGCTGCCGACGAAGGCCAGGTGCGCCATGCGCACGCGCTTCTCCGGTTCCTCGGCGATCAGCGAGACGCGGCGCGCCAGGTCGTGCTCGCCGGGGAAGCGGTGGCGCACGTCGTCCAGGAACCGGGCGTTGATCTCGTAGATGATTTCCAGGTGGCGCGGCAGCAGGCGCTCGAACAGGGCGACCGGCCACGTCTCCAGCGCCTCGGGCAGAAGGGTGTGGTTGGTGTAGGCAAACGTGCCGACGCAAATCTCCCACGCCTCGCCCCAGGGCAGGCGATGCTCGTCCATCAGCAGGCGCATCAGTTCCGGAACGGCGACGCTGGGATGCGTGTCGTTGAGCTGCACCGCCACCTTCTCCGGCAGGCGGGCGAGATCACCGTGACGCTTCAGGAAGCGGCGCAGGATGTCGCGCAGGCTCGCGGCGGCGAAGAAGTACTCCTGCTTGAAGCGCAGTTCCTTGCCCTGGCTGGTGCTGTCGTCCGGGTAGAGCACCTGGGCGATGGTCTCGGACGCGGAGGCCTCGCGCACGGCTTCGATGTAGTCGCCCCGGTTGAAGCGGGCCAGGTCGAATCCCTTGCTGGCCTTGGCGTCCCACAAGCGAATGTTGTTGACCGTCCAGGCGCCGAAGCCGGGGATGGGCAGGTCGTAGGCGGTGGCGATCACCTCCTCGCCGCCTTCCCAGTGGCGGCGCGGGCGTCCGTCCTGGTCGCGGTACTCCACGGTGTGGCCGCCGAAGCGGATCGGGTAGGCGACTTCCGGCCGCGCAAATTCCCACGGGTTGCCGCGCGCCAGCCAGTTCTCCGGCATCTCGCGCTGTTCGCCGTTCTCGATGACCTGGCCGAACATGCCGTGGTGATAGTGGATGCCGTACCCCATGCCCGGGATGCCGACGGTCGCCATGCTGTCGATGAAGCAGGCCGCCAGCCGCCCCAGACCGCCGTTGCCCAGGGCGGCCTCGGGCTCCTGCTCGGCGATGGCATCCAGGTCCTGCCCCAGAACGGCCAGCGCGGCGCAGGTGACGTCGAGCACGCCGGTGGACAGCACATTGGCCTTCAGCGACCGCCCGATGAGGAATTCCAGCGACAGGTAGTAGATGCGCTTGGCGTCGGAATGGTCGGCCTGGCGCAGGCTGTCGATCCAGGTCTCCACCAGCAGGTCGCGCACAGTGCGCGCGGTAACCATGTACCAGTCGTGCGGCGTGGCGTCGCCGGCGTCCTTGCCGATGCCGTGCTTGAGGTGGTCGAGCAGCCGGCGCTGCACGTCGCGAACCTCGCGGTCCGGCAGGGCGGCGGCGGACGGCGTATCGGAGCGGCGGCGGCGGTCGGTCACGGCGGCGGTCCCTGTGCGATGCGCGGAAGGCGGCGGGCGGACGTGCGACGGGGCGGCCGCTGCGACCGCCCCGGGGCGACTCCTTGCGAGTCTAACCTTCCTTGCCGAACGGGGAAACCGGTGACCTTCCGGCGCCCTCCTTCAACCGCCGGTACGCGGTTCGGCATCCCTGCGCCGCCGCGTGCGAGCCGCGTCGCCCGGCGGCGGCCCAGTAAGGTCGTCGTCGGTTTCGCCCAGCGGCTCGATCCAGAACCGGCAGGAGGCGGTGCCGATCGCTTCGTCGTGGGCCAGGAATTCCGCCTGATCGCGCGACATCGGTGCGCTGCGGCCATGAATCTGCGTGACGGAGCTTTTCCAGCACACGCGATAAAGCCCGCCGCGCGACACGGCCCGATGCCCCGATTCGGTGCTCAACATCCGTTACCTCCATTTGCGCGTATTATTCTTACTTCCGGATTGCCCGTCTACCGAAAGCCGATAAGCCGGCTTGTCCTTTGGGGTAACAGTTCGAGGGGCGATTCGATCCGTGCCGGCCAGGATTTTTCCGCTTGCCACCGGCGGTTTTTCCTTGGGCATGTCTTGCAACGTCTTTGTCCGCGCAAGGGGGCGGTGCCGGTTTGTCGCGCCGGTTTCCCGGCGCCGGCTTGGCGAAACCGGGCGTTCCCATTCCGCGAAATGCTGGCGGCCATGCAGCGCCTTCCGCTTCCGCATTCCACCTTCGGCGCGCTATGCTCGCCGAAAGAACGAGCCGAGGGTTGGAGGGAAACCCATGACGGAGAAGCTCACGCGCGATGCTGGCGGCGCCGTCGACGACATCATCGCCGAGATGCGCCGCACTTTCCTGGACGAGGCGGCGGACACGCTGCGCGCCCTGGAGCTGGTGGTGGAGGATGCCCGCCACGATCGGCTGCCCCAGGCCGACATGGTCCACCGGGTGCGCACCGACGCGGTATCCCTGCGCGGCCAGGCGGCCAACCTTGGTCTGGCGCTGATCGCCACCGTCGCGGCGCGGCTGGAGGATTACCCGGTGGGCACGCGACAGCTGCCGCCGCGCGGTTTCGACGACATGGAAGTGTTCATAGAGACGCTTCTCGACATCGTGGAAGGCCGCATCTCCATGGACACCGAGGCGGCGGCCCTGGTCCGCAGGCTGCCGCCCAAGGCCGGTTTCCGCGTGGGCGACATCGAGGTGCGCGACGTGGAGGTGCTGCTGGTCATGCCCTACGGGGCGGCGGCGCACTTCGTGGAGCGCGAGTTGCAGCAGTGCGGCTATCGCACCCACACCATCGGCAACACCTTCGACGCGCTGTCGGTGATCGTGCGCACCAAGCCCGACCTTGTGATCGTCGGTGCCGTGATGCCCGACCTGTCAGGCATCGACCTGGTGATGGGCCTGCACGCCATGCCGCAGACCCGCAACATCCCGACGGCCCTGATCACCAGCCTGCCGCCCGAGGACGACTATCTGAAGCTGCTGCCGCCCGACGTCCCGGTGATCCACAAGGGCGCGCAGTTCGGCGACGACCTGGCCGACGCGCTGGACCGGCTGTTCCTGATCTGAGGTGTCCAGCATCGGGCCACCCGGGTTGACCAAGGAAGCGAGGGAGCGCGAGGGCGCAAGGGGCTCCCTCGCATTCACTTCCGGCGCAGCCGCAAAGCGTGCCGGGCTGGCGCCGCTCGTTCACCGCCCCCATTCTACTGGTCCCGCCCGATTGTCTCACCAAGCCATTTCACGAGGACCACCGCATGGAAACGCGCCCGCTTGGACGCACCGGCCTGAACGTCTCGGCCATCTGCCTCGGCACCATGACGTTCGGAGAGCAGAACACGGAAGCCGAGGGTCACGTCCAGCTTGATTACGCGCTGGATCACGGCGTCAACTTCCTGGATACCGCCGAGCTGTACCCCGTCACGCCCCGGCGCGAGACGCAGGGCCGGACGGAGGAGATCATCGGCAGTTGGATGAAGGCGCGCGGCACGCGGGACAAGGTGATCGTGGCGTCGAAGGTCGTCGGCCCGTCGCCGGCCATGGACTGGTTCCGCGGCCCCGGTCATCGCCTGGACCGGGCGAACATCACGGCCGCCCTGGACGCCAGCCTCGCGCGGCTGCAGACGGACGTGATCGACCTCTACTACCTGCACTGGCCGGACCGGAAGACCAACTTCTTCGGCCAACTCGGCTATACCCACGATCCCGATGACGACGCTGTGGCGCTGGAGGAAAGCCTGTCGGTGCTGGCCGATGCGCAAGAGGCCGGCAAGATCCGCCACATCGGCCTTTCCAATGAAACGCCATGGGGCCTCATGCACGCGCTGCATCTGGCGGAGACCAGGGGGCTGCCGCGCGTCGCCTGCGTGCAGAACCCCTACAACCTGCTCAACCGGTCCTACGAAGTGGGGATGGCCGAGTGCTCCATCCGCGAAGAGGCAGGCTTGTGCGCCTACAGCCCGCTCGGCTTCGGGACGCTGTCGGGCAAGTACCTGGGCGGGGCCATGCCGCCGGGGGCCCGCATCACGCTGTTTCCCGACCGCTACACCCGCTACACCAGGCCCCGCGCGGTGGGGGCGACGGAGGCCTATGTGGCCCTGGCGCGGGACCACGGGCTGGACCCCGCGCAGATGGCGCTGGCCTACGTGACGTCGCGGCCGTTCGTGACCTCCAACATCATCGGTGCGACCACCATGGCACAGCTTGAGAGCAACATCGCCTCCGCGGGGCTGGACCTGCCCGAAGCGGTGCTGGAGGGCATCGAGGCCATCCACGCCGGGAACCCCAACCCGGCGCCCTGAGTGCCCGCCCAAGGGCGTAGTCCGGGCGAGGAAAGGGAAGACGGAAGCGGCCGTCGCGGCTAGACTGCGGCGGCCGTTCTCCGTTCACGCCCAGACTTAAGGTCCCTCGCCATGTACCTGGATTTCAAGCATTCCCTTTTTGGCGCTATTCCCTTCGGGAACGATTTCACCCATTTGGTGTTTGGACTCGTGGTGCTGTTGGTGACCGCCATCGTGTTCCGCCAGCACGTGGGGAAATGGTCAACATTGCTGCCAGTCGTGCTGATCTCCCTTGCGATGGAGCTGACGGACGTGTTGGTATATGGGCATGACGCGGGTGCCGCCGCGCGCGACTTCGTGACGTTCTGCCTGGTGCCGGCGATCCTGGTGCTGGTATTCCGACAAGGATGGGCCAAGGCGTGACACATTCCCACGACGAAACCGCTTCGGGCGTCATCAATCTGGATGTCGGGGCCAATCTGGCGACGGCTCTGAAGGCCATCATGGCCGCCGTGCGCGGGCACCTGCCGCCGCCGCTGGCGGAGCAGTTCGCGCTGGACGTCACTCCGCCCGAGTTTCCCGAAGTGCCGGCGTCCAACGATTTCCTCGAGGCGCTGCTGCCGCATCTGGTGCCGGCCGTGCGCTTCCTGCGCGATGCCGGCGTACCCGAGGAGCATATCCGCGTCGTCGTCATGGAGGCACTGGAACCCTACCTCGCGCACGACGGCGACCTGCGCGCCGTGCATGGCGAGGTCGCTCCGGCCAGCCGCTCCGACGCCGCCGACGATGATGCCGACGGCATCGACGGGCCGCGCCCGCCGGCCGCCGGGGATGAGGCGGTGCAGGTGGAGGCCGCCGAGGCTTCCGACGACACGCTGGTCGTCCGCGGCTGCGGCTATCTGCGCATGATGCGGGAGATGGGCGCCTCCGACCTGGGCGCCTGGATGACCTGCGGGCTGGAGGAGCGCATCTGCGCCCACCAGGGCCTGCGTCTCCTGAGCAATGCCCAGTATCGCGGCGGCAAGACCTGCCGCTTCCAGGACGTCAGCAAGGCCGCCGAAACCAGCGAGTCCGGCTGACCGACTGCGTCAGCCTCCCATCTGCGCGCTTCGCCGCGCCGCCCGAGCCCTCAGCGCGACGAGAACGTCAGCGCTTCTTCCGCCGCACGGATCAGTGCGCGGGCCTTGTTGGCGCACTCCTGGTATTCGCTCTCGGGATCGCTGTCGGCCACGATGCCTGCGCCGGCCTGGATGTGCATGACTCCGTCCTTGACCAGCGCGGTGCGCAGCGCGATGGCCGTATCCATGCCGCCGTTGGCCGCGATGTAGCCGATGGCGCCGGCGTAGAAGCTGCGGCGCAACCCTTCCAGCTCGTCGATGATCTCCATGGCACGGACCTTGGGCGCGCCCGAGACGGTGCCGGCGGGGAAGCCGGCCATCAGCGCGTCCATGGCGTCCAGTTCGGGGCGGATGGTGCCCTCGACGTTGGAGACGATGTGCATGACGTGGCTGTAGTTCTCGATGACCATCTTCTCGGTCACCTTGATGGTGCCCACCTTGGTCACCCGGCCGACGTCGTTGCGGCCCAGGTCCAGCAGCATCAGGTGCTCGGACAGTTCCTTGGGGTCGGCCAGCAGGTCGGCGGCCAGTTCCTTGTCCTCTGCCGGGGTGGCGCCGCGCTTGCGGGTGCCGGCGATGGGGCGGATGGTCACTGTGTCGTCACGCAGCCGCACCAGGATCTCGGGGCTGGAGCCGACGATGGTGAAGCCGCCCATGTCCAGGTGGAACAGGAACGGTGACGGGTTCGTCCGCCGCAGCGCCCGGTAGAGCTGAAACGGCGGCAGCTTGAAGTCCAGGCCGTAGCGCTGCGACAGCACCACCTGGAAGATGTCGCCGTCGACGATGTAGTCCTTGGCCTTGGCGACCATGTCGTGGAACTGCTCGCGCGTGACGCTGGAGGTCGGCTCCGGCCGCTCCGTCCCCGGGTGCAGGGGCTCGCGCCGATAGGGCAGGGAGCGTTCGAAGTCCGCCACCGCGTCGGCCAGGCGTTCCTGTGCCTGCTCCCAGGCCGCCGCCGCGTCCACGCCCTGGCGCGGGCGGACGGGGGTGACCAGGGTCACCGAATCCTTGATGGTGTCGAAGATCGCCATCAGCGTCGGCCGGATGAAGACGCCGTCGGGGATGCCCAGCGGGTCGGGGTTGCTGTCCGGCAGGGTCTCGACCAGACGCACCATGTCATAGCCCATGTAACCCACCAGGCCCGCGGCCATGGGCGGCAGGGCTTCGGGCAGGTCGATGCGGCTTTCCGCGATCAGGCGCCGCAGGCTGTCGAAGGCGGTGCCGTCGGGCTGGAAGACGTCGGGGTCGGTGCGGGCCGAGCGGTTGATCTCGGCGGCGTCGCCTCGGCAGCGCCAGATCAGGTCCGGCTTCAGCCCGATGATGGAATAGCGCCCGCGCACGGCGCCGCCCTCCACGCTTTCCAGCAGGAAGCTCATGGCCTGTCCGTCGGCGAGCTTGAGGTAGGCCGAAACGGGCGTCTCCAGGTCCGCCACCAGGGTGCGCCAGACCACCTGCGCCGCGCCCTGCTCGTAGAGGCGGGAGAAGGTGGCGAAGTCGGGATGCGCGGTCATGGAGCGGTCCTGCGGTGGGATGACGGAGCGGTGCGGCAAAGAAGGAGCGGGGCCACCCTCAGGGGCGGCCCCGCGGGTCGGGGATTACAGGGTGCGGTCAATCAGCGCCCGGTCGACCTTCACGCCATAGCGGTCGGCGAAGGCCTCCAGGAACTGGGTCGACAGGTCGTCGGCCAGGCCGCGGCGGATTTCCGTCCGCACCTGCTCGAAGCCCTGGGCCTGGGTCGGCTGCTCGACGGGCAGGATGTCCGTCAGCTTGGCGACGATCCAGCCGTCCCGGCCGCGCGCGACCGCCACGGCCCCCGGCGCATCGGCCTGGAACAGCTCCGCCACGGCGGCGGCGGGCAGCGGGCCCGCGGGCGTCTGCAGGCCCTGGGCATCGCGGCGGAAGGGCTGGGTCGTGCCGTGCGGCAGGCCCGCTTCCTCGGCCAGCGCCGGCAGGCGGGCGCCCTCGCGGATACGGTCGGCGAGGCCGCGCGCGGTCTCCTCCGACAGGGTCTGGCGGGTTTCGGCCTGCCACAGGGCGATCACGTCCTCGCGCACGTCCTCGAACGGGCGGGGCTGCGGCGGCGTGATCTCGTCAACCCGCACGATGAAGAAGCCCCGGCCGATCTCTTCCAGCAGCGATTCGCGACCGGCCTCCAGCGAGAAGGCGGTGTTCAGGAAGATCTCTTCCTCGGGCAGGGCGGCGACCGGCGCACCCTCGGGGCCGAGGCCCTGCGGATCGACGGCGGGGATGGTCAGAAGCTCCAGGTTGGACTGCCGTGCCGCTTCCTCCAGCGTCGCGCCACCGCCGAGGGCGTCCTCGACATCGGCGGTCAGGTCGTAGAGCACGTCGATGGCCTTGTCGGCGGCGACCCGTTCACGCACCTGGTCGCGCACGTCCTCCAGCGACGGAGTCTCGCCGCCGAGGATTTCCGCGACGTGGAAGACGTGCCAGCCGATGGGCGTCTGCACGGCATCGCTGACGGCGCCTTCCTCCATGGCGAAGACCACGTCGGCGGCGCTGGGGGGCAGGGTGTCGGCGGTCATCGCGCCCAGGTCCAGCGGCGCCGGAGCGCCGGCCTGCTCGGCGGCGTCCGCCAGCGTCGCGCCGCCCCGGGCGGCTTCAGCCACGGCGCGGGCGGTCTGTTCGTCGCCCACCAGCACCTGCGAGATCACGCGCTGCTCGGCCTGTTCAAGCTGAGGCAGCATGGCCTCGTATTCGGCGCGCAGTTCCTCGTCGGTGACGTTGACCTCGTCGGTCAGGTCGGAAGGGCGCATGACCAGCGCCGTCAGGGTGCGGTATTCCGGGGCGGTGAAGGCATCGATGTTCTCGTCGTAGACGGTGCGCAGTTCCGGGTCGGCGGGGACCGGCGGCAGCTCCTGCGCCGCATCCGGCACGCGCAGCACGGCGGCCTGGCGCTCCTCGGCCACACGCTCGAACAGCGGCACCACCAGGGGCTGGGGCGCCACCGCGCCGGCCGCGGCCGTGCTCAGGAGCGCCTCGCGCGTCAGGTCCTGGCTCAGGCCGCGCAGGAACTGCTCTTCCGTCAGGTTGTTCTGCGCCAGGACGCGGCGGAACAGGTCGCGGTCGAACTGGCCCTGCTGGTTCTGGAAGGCTGGAATCTCGGTGATGCGCTGGCGCAGGTCCTGGGGCGCGGGCTGCACGCCCAGGTCGGCGGCGGCGGCGTCGACCACGGCCTGCCGCGCCAGTTGGGCGATCACCTGGTCCACCACGCCGAGGTCGCGGGCGCGTTCGGCGGTGATCTCGGGGCCGAGGACGCCGCGCAGGCGCTCCACCTCGCGCTGGAAGGCGGCCTGGACGGTCTGCGGCGACACCTCCACATCGCCCACTTCAATGGCCGGCGCGTCGCCGCCGACACCGCGCACCACGTCGCCGATGCCCCAGATGCCGAAGCTGAAGATCAGGAGAATGAAGAGAACCTTGGCGGGGCCTTTGCTGGCACCCCTGCGAAGCGCGTCGAGCATGGTGCGGGGGAGTATCCGTACTTGTGGAAAATCAGGTTTGGCGGGCATCTTAAGGGCCGCGTCCGGCCCCGGCAACCGGAGAAAATGGCGGGCCCTGCGCCTCCGCGCCCTGTGGTCAAGCGTTGCGGCCTGTGGTAGAGCAAACCCCACCCGTATCTAGGAGGGATCGACCTGACATGACCGCGCGCCGTCCCCTGATTGCCGGCAACTGGAAGATGAACGGCCTTCGCGCCGACGGGCTCAAGCTGGTGGAGGGGCTGATCGCCCACCTCCGCGAGGGCGATCAGCCCTTCGACATGCTGGTGTGCCCGCCGATGACGCTGGTGGCCGACGTCGCCGCCGCGTCCACAGCCTCAACCCTTCTTGTGGGCGGCCAGGACTGCCACCAGAACGAGAAGGGCGCCCACACCGGCGATACCTCGGCCTGGATGCTGAAGGACGTCGGCGCGACCCACGTCATCGTCGGCCACTCCGAGCGCCGCGCCGATCACGCCGAGTCGTCCGAAGTGGTCAAGGCCAAGGCCGGGGCTGCCCATGCAGCCGGCCTGACCGCCATCATCTGCATCGGCGAGACCGAGGACGAGCGCGACCGCGGCGAGGCGCTGGCCGTCGTTTCCGGGCAGCTTCTGGACAGCCTGCCGGACGGTGCGACGCCCGACAACACGGTCATCGCCTATGAGCCCGTCTGGGCCATCGGCACCGGCAAGACCGCCACGCCCGACGACGTGGCCGAAATGCACGGCGAGATCCGCAAGAAGGCCCACGAGAAGCTGGGCAGCGAGGCCAACCGCCTGCGCATCCTCTACGGCGGCTCGGTCAAGCCGGCCAATGCCGAGGAACTGCTGGCCCTGACCGACGTGGACGGCGCCCTTGTCGGCGGTGCCAGCCTCAAGGTCGAAGACTTCTGGGCCATCGCCAAGGCGGCGGGCTGAACCGGCTGAAAGGGTGTGCCGGGCCGCTTGAATGGCCTTTCGATGACATTTCATCTGGCCTTGAGCGGCGCGGCGCACTAAAACAGCGTCCAACGCACCAACAGACACCGCGGACGGGGCCGTCCTCCCTTTTCTGGCACGGCCCGCGTCCGCATTTGGGTTTAGAAGAGACCGATGATCACAGTAGTCCTCGTCATCCACCTGCTGATCTGCATCGCGCTGGTCGGGCTGATCCTCCTGCAGCGGTCCGAAGGCGGCGGGCTCGGCATGGGCGGCGGCGGTGGTGGCGGCGGCGCCGGTGGCGCCGGCCTGATGAGCGGCCGTGCCGCCGGCAACGCGCTGACCCGCACCACCGGCATCCTGGCCGCTGCCTTCTTCGCCACCAGCATGACGCTGGCGCTGCTCGCCAATGAGGGCGGCTCGCGCGCCGACGCCATTCTGGAAGACGCGCCCATCGACCCGACGCCGGTTCCGGCCGTTCCGGGCGAGGGTGAGGCTCCGGCGGTACCGGCCGAGCCGCAGGCGCCCATCGCCGGCGACTGATCATCCGCTGACGGAGGCGGCCCCGGGGCCGCCTCCCGCCGTTTCAAGCCGCCGGTTGTCTTGGCGGCCCGTCAAGAAGAACCACGCCCGCCGGCGGACATGCGCGCGGCGGCGCGTTCCGATTCGAGGTTAGGGTACGCTCCCATGACGCGCTTCATCTTCATCACCGGTGGTGTGGTCTCCTCGCTGGGCAAGGGCCTGGCCTCGGCGGCGCTGGGCGCCGTTCTGCAGGCGCGCGGGTACAAGGTGCGCCTGCGCAAGCTGGACCCGTACCTGAACGTCGACCCGGGCACCATGAGCCCGACCCAGCACGGCGAGGTCTACGTCACCGACGACGGGGCCGAGACTGACCTGGACCTGGGGCACTACGAGCGGTTCACGGGTGTGCCGTCGCGCCGGTCCGACAACGTGACCACGGGCAAAATCTACTCCAACGTGCTCGCCAAGGAGCGCCGGGGCGACTACCTGGGCGGCACCGTGCAGGTCATTCCCCACGTCACCGACGCCATCAAGACCTTCGTCCTTTCCGACGTGGAGGACGAGGACTTCATGCTGATCGAGATCGGCGGCACGGTGGGCGACATCGAGGGCCTGCCGTTCCTGGAGGCCATCCGCCAGCTGGGCAACGAGCTGGGGCCGCAGCGCACGCTGTTCGTGCACCTGACCCTGCTGCCCTACATCCCGACCGCCGGCGAACTGAAGACCAAGCCGACCCAGCACTCGGTCAAGGAACTCTTGAGCGTCGGCATCCAGCCCGACATCCTGATGTGCCGGGCCGACCGGCCGATCCCCGACGGCGAGCGCCGCAAGATCGCGCTGTTCTGCAACGTGCCGTACGAGAACGTCATCCCGGCGCTGGATGTGGGCTCCATCTACGAGGTGCCGATTTCCTACCACCAGGAAAAGCTCGACATCCAGGTGCTCAAGCACTTCGGCATCGAGGCCGCACCCGTGGTGGACCTGTCGCGGTGGGAGCGGGTGACCGAGCGCGTCGCCAAGCCCGAGGGCGAGGTGACCATCGCCGTCGTCGGCAAATACACCTCGCTGCTCGACAGCTACAAGTCCCTGGCCGAGGCCATGACCCACGGCGGCATCGCCAACAACGTCAAAGTCAGGCTGGAGTGGATGGACGCGACCATCTTCGAGAAGGAAGACGCGGCCTATCATCTGGAAAACGTGTCCGGCATTCTCATTCCCGGCGGGTTCGGCGAACGCGGGGCCGAGGGCAAGATCAAGGCGGCCCAGTTCGCGCGCGAGCGCAAGGTGCCGTTCCTGGGCATCTGCTTCGGCATGCAGATGGCGGTCATCGAGGCCGCGCGGAACATGGCGGGCCTGGAGAACGCCAGCTCCAGCGAGTTCGGCCCGACCGACGAGCCGCTGGTGGGCATCATGACCGAGTGGCTGCAGGGCAATACGCTGGTGCGCCGCAACGCCAACGACGACCTGGGCGGCACCATGCGCCTGGGCGCCTACGAGTGCCACCTGAAGGAAGGCTCTCTGGTGCGCGAGGTCTACGGCAAGGAGCGCATCTTCGAGCGCCACCGCCACCGCTACGAGGTCAACATCAATTATCGCGAGAAGCTGGAAGAGGCGGGGCTGATGTTCTCGGGCATGTCGCCGGACGGCGTGCTGCCGGAAATCGTCGAGAACCCGGACCACCCGTGGTTCATCGGCGTGCAGTTCCACCCGGAACTGAAGTCCAAGCCCTTCGACCCGCACCCGCTGTTCACCGCCTTCGTAAAGGCGGCGGTGGATCGGTCGCGGCTGGTTTAAATAAGCGCTTCGCGCGCGGGGCCAGCCCCGCACCCCGCCGGAGGCGGAAGCCTCCGGACCTCCACTTCTTTTGAAAGAAACTGGAGGGTTTGGGAGGCTGTGCCTCCCAAACGGGGGATCGGGGGCGGAAGCCCCCGTATCTGTCTCAGAGGATGCACGACATGACCGCTGCCCCCATTCGTCATGTTTCCGCCGGGTCGGTGACCTTCGGCAACGACCTGCCGCTGGCGTTGATCGCCGGCCCCTGCCAGATGGAAAGCCGCGACCACGCGCTGGAGACGGCATCGGCGCTGAAGGAAATCGCGGCGCGGGTGGGCATGCCGCTGGTCTACAAGTCCAGCTTCGACAAGGCCAACCGCACCAGCCTGGGCGGCCGTCGCGGCCTGGGGCTGGAGAAGGCGCTGCCGGTCTTCGCCGAAATCCGCGAGAGCCTGAGCCTGCCGGTGCTCACCGACATTCACGAGCGCGAGCAGTGCCTGCCGGTGGCCGAGGTGGTGGATATTCTGCAGATCCCGGCCTTCCTGTGCCGCCAGACCGACCTTCTGGTCGCCGCCGCCGAGACGGGCGCGGTGGTCAACGTCAAGAAGGGCCAGTTCCTGGCGCCGTGGGACATGAAGAACGTCGTCGCCAAGCTGGACGGCAGTGGCAATGAGAAGGTGATCGTGACCGAGCGCGGTGCGTCGTTCGGCTACAACACGCTGGTCACCGACATGCGCGGCCTGCCGCAGATGGCGCACGACACGGGCGCGCCGGTGGTCTTCGACGCCACCCACAGCGTGCAGCAGCCGGGCGGGCAGGGCGGCAGCTCTGGCGGCGACCGCCGGTTCGCTCCGGTGCTTGCCCGCGCGGCCGTGGCGGTGGGCATCGCGGGCGTGTTCATGGAGACGCACCCGGACCCGGACAACGCGCCGTCGGACGGCCCCAACATGATCCCGCTGTCGGGCCTGGAGCCCATCCTGGCGCTGCTGAAGGAGATCGACGGCATCGCCAAGCGGCATCCGGTGGTTCTCTGACCTAGGCGGACGACCGCCGCTTCAATGCCTCCATCGCCGCGTCGGCGAGGAAGGCGCTTCGGTTGGTGGTGACGGCGTCGATGGCGGCAAGCACCGCCGAGTCCATGGTCACATTGATGCGCGTGCGCTTGCCGGAGACGTCCGCCGAGACCAGCAGGACGGCGGCCACGCGCACGTCTGGGTCGGGCGTCACGGCATGCAGCGTCGTCGCCGGCGGGAGGGGCTCGCCGTCGGCGATCATGCCGCGCAGGTGCAGTGCAAGTGCGGGGCCGGCGTCTGCATAGCACGCCTCGACCGTCTCGCCCGCCGCCGCGCAGCCGGGCAGGTCGGGAAAGTAGGCGCTGAAGCCGCCCTCGTCGTCGGTTTCGATCACGGCGGGATAGGTGCAGTGCATGGACCTTGCTCCTAAAGCCGGTGCGGCGCCTTAGCGCAGCCGCACACCGCTTTGTTTTTCAATACTTTTCAGCGTTCCGATCTTGAGGTCGCGCTTGGGGTGAGGCACGGTCACGCGGCCCGGCTTGGTCGGGTGCTTGAGCTGGACGTGGCTGCCCACCTGGTCGACCACCACCCATCCATCCGCCTTCAAGGCACGCATCACCTCGCGGCTGGTCATCACGCGGCGCGTCCCATCTCGCGCGGTTTCGACCTCTGTCCGTACTATACACACTTTTGTGTATCGCAGGCCAGAGGCGGCGTGCTGCCACGGAAGTGGCCCTTTCCGCGTTTTGTCGCGGGACGTTGCCTTGCCAAGCGCCCTTCGTGGGGCTATGACGGACACGGTTTCAAGACCCACCCAATTCTATTTCAGGGGCTGGACTCACCATGACTGCCATTATCGACATCCACGGCCGCGAAATTCTCGACAGCCGCGGCAATCCCACCGTCGAGGTCGACGTGATCCTGGAAAGCGGCGCCTTCGGGCGTGCCGCGGTTCCGTCGGGCGCCTCCACCGGCGTGCACGAGGCCGTGGAGCTGCGCGACAAGGACCAGGGCCGCTACCTGGGCAAGGGCGTGCTGCAGGCCGTGGACAGCGTCAACGGCGAAATCTTCCAGGCGCTGTCGGGCATGGAAGCCGAAGAGCAGCTGGTGATCGACCAGACCATGATCGACCTGGACGGCACCCCCAACAAGGCCCGCCTGGGCGCCAATGCCATCCTGGGCACGTCGCTGGCCGTCGCCAAGGCGGCGGCGGAGGAGGCCGGCCTGCCGCTCTACCGCTACATCGGCGGCGCGTTCGCGCACACCCTGCCGGTGCCGATGATGAACATCGTCAATGGCGGCGAGCACGCCGACAACCCCATCGACATCCAGGAATTCATGATCATGCCCGTGTCGGCCGGCAGCATCGCCGAGGCCGTGCGCATGGGCGCCGAGATCTTCCATAACCTGAAGAAGAAGCTGTCGGCCGCCGGCCTGAACACCAACGTCGGCGACGAGGGCGGCTTCGCCCCCAACCTGAAGTCCTCGGAAGAGGCGCTGACCTTCATCATGCAGGCCATCGAGGCCGCCGGCTACAAGCCGGGCGACGACATCATGCTGGCGCTGGACGCCGCGTCGTCCGAGTTCTTCAAGGACGGCAAGTACGAGATGAAGGGCGAGGGCAAGAGCCTCGACCGCGAGGGCATGGTCAAGTACCTGGAAGACCTGTGCAACCGCTTCCCCATCCTGTCCATCGAGGACGGCATGTCCGAGGACGACTGGGAAGGCTGGAAGATGCTGACCGACACGATCGGCAACCGCGTGCAGCTGGTGGGCGACGACCTGTTCGTCACCAACCCCGAGCGTCTCGCCGACGGCATCGCCAGGGGCGTGGGCAACTCCATCCTGGTGAAGGTCAACCAGATCGGCACCCTCTCGGAGACGCTGGAAGCCGTCGAGATGGCGCACAAGGCCAACTACACGGCCGTCCTGTCGCACCGCTCGGGCGAGACCGAGGACGCGACCATCGCCGACATCGCGGTCGCCACCAACTGCGGCCAGATCAAGACCGGCTCGCTGTCGCGCACCGACCGCATGGCCAAGTACAACCAGCTCATCCGCATCGAGGAAGAACTGGACACCGCCGCCGTGTTCATGGGCCGCGGCGTCCTGCGCACCTGAGGCGCGGTGACACGCCGAAGCAGAGGGAAGGGCGGCGCCTGCGGGTGCCGCCCTTTCTCTTTGCGGGTGCCGTCAGGCGGCGGCGCTCCAGGCACCCGTGGCCGCGGCCCGGCGCGCAAAGGTGCTGAAGTCGGTGGGCGGACGGCCGAGGGCGCGTTCCACACCGTCACAGACCTGGGCGTTCCGGCCGTCCAGCACGGTGGAGAACAGGTAGTCCAGCAGCCACGCCACATCCGCCGGCGCGCCCGAGGCGGCGACGGCCTGGGCGAAGGCGTCCTTGGGGATGCGGGTGAAGCGCACCTCGCGGCCCGATGCCGCCGCGAGTTCGCGCGCCACGTCGTCGAAGGTCAGCAGGCGCGGGCCGGTCACCTCGTAGACCTCGCCGGCGTGGCCGTCTTCCGTCAGGGCGGCGGCGGCGACATCGGCGATATCGTCGGCATCCACGAAGGGTTCGCCGATGTCGCCGGCGGGAAGGGTGATCTCGCCACCCTGGACCATGCCCCGGAATTCCCCTTCCGAGAAGTTCTGGTTGAACCAGCTTGCCCGCACCACGGTCCAGGCGAGCCCTGAATCCTGCACGATGGCCTCACACGCTTGGGCCTCCGCCTCTCCGCGACCGGACAGCAGGACGAGGCGCTGGACGCCGGCCGCCCGCGCCCTCTCCACCAGCGTCCGCACGGCCTCGGTCGCGCCCGGCACGGCCAAATCCGGGGCGTAGCTGACGTAGACGGCGCCGACGCCCTCCAGCACCGCATCCCAGCCCGAAGGCTCCTGCCAGTCGAAGGCCGGGGCGGCACTGCGGGAGCCGATGCGCACGGGCCAGCCGCGCGCGGTCAGCCGCTCGGCGACGCGGCGGCCGGTCTTGCCCGTGCCGCCGAGAATGAGGGTGAGGGGCTTGCGGCCCGGAACGGGGGTGTTCGGCATGAGGTCCTCCTGATCCTGGTTCGCTTGACACGATGTCAACTTGACGCCGTGTCAAGCTGCGCCTCTCTTGACACTGTGTCAAGTGTATCGGAAGGATGGGGCGGCTTCGGCAATCGGTCGGGAGAGAACGGTGGGTTCAAGGGACGGTACGGGCAGAGAAGGTCAGACGGTGGAGCGGGTTCTGGCCGCCTGCTGGCGCCTGCTGGAGCGCGGGCCGGGCATGCAGGTGCGGATGAGCGACATCGCGAGGGAAGCCGGCATCAGCCGTCAGGCGCTGTATCTGCACTTTCCCAACCGGGCGGAACTGCTGATCGCCACGACACGCTTCATCGACGCGCGTTCGGGCGTCGCCGCCCGGCTGGCGGCCAGTCGGGCGGCGACGGGCGGGATCGAGCGCCTGGAGGCCTACATTGAGGCGTGGGGCGGCTATATCCCAACGATTTACGGCGTCGGCCGCGCGCTCATGGCCATGGCCGACACGGACGAGGCCGCGCGCGCCGCCTGGGCGGACCGGATGGCAGCCATGCGGGAAGGCTGCGCGGCGGCGGTCGCGGCGCTGGCGTGGGACGGGGTGCTCGACCCGTCGCTGGACGAGGTTCGCGCGACGGATGTGCTCTGGACCCTGCTGTCGGTGCGGACGTGGGAGCACCTGGTGCGGGACTGCGGCTGGTCGCAGGACGCCTACGTGGCGGACATGAAGCGCTTGGGCCGGCGGGCGCTGGTGACGGGGGAGGGTGGTTGAGACCCCTCCGGGGTTCGCCGCCCTCCCTTCAACCCACCGCCGCCAGCGCCGCCACGTCTCCGCCAGAGATCAGCGTCAGGTGTTTGGTGATCGTCTCAACCGGCCAGTCCCACCAGGCCACCCGCAGCAGCGTATCCACGTCGGCATCGGAGAAGCGGCGGCGGAGGATGCGGGCGGGGTTGCCGGCGACCACGGCATAGGGCGGTACGTCCTCCGTCACCACCGCGCGGGCGGCGACGATGGCACCGTGGCCGATGGTGACGCCGGGCATCACAAGGCAGTCATGGCCGAGCCAGACGTCGTGGCCGATGACGGTGTCGCCCTTGTGCGGGAAGTCCATTTCGCCGTCGTGCCGATCGCTCCAGCCGCCGCCGAAGATGGGGAAGGGGAAGGTGCTGATGCCGCCAGTGCGATGGTTGCCGCCGTTCATGACGAAGGTCGCCTTCCACGCGATGGCGCAGAACCGGCCGATCACCAGCCGGTCGCCGATGAAGTCGAAGTGGTAGAGAACGTTCTTCTCGAACGTCTCCGGCCCGTCGGGATCGTCGTAGTAGGTGTACTCGCCCACATCGATCAGCGGGTTGTCCAGAAGCGGTTTGAGAAAGCCCACGCGCCGGATGCCCGGCAGCGGGTAGGGCGTCATGGGGTCGGGCGGGATGAGTGCTGGGTCGGCGGGCATGAGCGCCTCCTGGCGCGGGGTTGCGATCTTCGACGGATGGTATATCACCCCTTCGGGTGAGTCCCCTCGGCAACACCTTCCGACTCGTTGATATTGCTGGCGTTACGGGAGTTGACGCCCGAGTCGCGGCGTGATTCTCTATGACGATGGTCCTGATGAACGAAATACGCCGCCGCCTGCGCTATGCCGTCGCTCCCCTGGTGGGGATGGGCGCGGTGGTCTATTTCAGCTACCACATCGTGCAGGGCGACCGTGGGCTCATTGCCTGGGTGCACCTGAAGAACGAGATCGTCAAGGCCGAGGACACGCTGTCCGAAATCCGCGCCCGCAAGGAGCGCCTGGAAAGCCGGGTCAGCCTTCTGCGGCCCGACAGCATGGACCCGGACATGCTCGAGGAACGCGCGCGCATCATGCTCAACATGGGCCGCCCGGACGAGCGCATCATTCCCCTCGATCGTTTCTGATTCGCGCACCATTTCGGCCGCAAGGCGCCGCGCCGTGCACGCACAAAGCCCCTGTACCTGTCCCAACCTACCCGTGCGGGTGGATCGGCCGCCGCAACGGACGGTCATAAGTGTGCGTTGAATTACACGTTTCGTGAAGTTTTCAGCATGTCCGGCCGCTCTTTCGCGACCGCGAATGTCCCGCCTCGCCATGCGGAGTGACTCATTCCCGTTCTTGAACAGTGGCTTAACTGAAAATCAGTTAAGCAGTCTTTGTGCGTTGCAAAACAAGGGCTTACACACACCGCGCCCTTGAAAAACGCGCCGTGATGCGTAGTTTCAGAGGGACCAACCGGCCGCACCACGCGGACCGACCGTCATTTCGGGGAGGAACCATGGCCACCCAACGCCGCAAGCCCAAGTCCTCTGCCCGCCAGGGCGACGTTTCCATCACCCCCGACGATCTCAAGGCCTACTACCGCGACATGCTTCTGATCCGCCGCTTCGAGGAGAAGGCGGGTCAGCTGTACGGCATGGGCCTGATCGGCGGGTTCTGTCACCTCTACATCGGGCAGGAGGCCGTCGTCGTCGGCGTGCAGGCCTGCGCCAATCCGGGTGACACCATCATCACCAGCTACCGCGACCACGGCCACATGCTGGCGACCCAGATGGACCCCAAGGGCGTGATGGCCGAGCTGACGGGCCGGCGCGGGGGCTATTCCAAGGGCAAGGGCGGCTCCATGCACATGTTCAGCCGCGAGAAGGGCTTCTTCGGCGGCCATGGCATCGTCGGCGCCCAGGTGCCGCTGGGCACGGGGCTGGCGTTCTCCCACAAGTACAACGAGGACAACGGCGTCACCTACTGCTACCTGGGTGACGGCGCGGTGAACCAGGGCCAGGTCTACGAAAGCTTCAACATGGCCGCCCTGTGGAAGCTGCCGGTGATCTACGTCATCGAGAACAACAAGTACGGCATGGGGACCTCGGTCGCCCGCCACTCCGCCAATCCCGACCTGCACGAGCGCGGCCACGCCTACGGCATTCCCGGCAAGGCGGTGGACGGCATGGACGTCGTCAACGTCCGCAAGGAGACGCAGGGCGTGGTCGACTGGGTGCGCGAGGGCAACGGCCCTTACATCCTGGAGATGGAAACCTACCGCTACCGCGGCCACTCCATGTCCGACCCGGCCAAGTACCGCACCAAGGAAGAGGTGTCGAAGATGCGGTCGGAACGCGACCCCATCGACAACCTCCGCAAGCGCCTCATGGAAGAGGCCGGCATGAGCGAGGACGACCTCAAGCAGATCGACAAGGAGATCAAGGGCATCGTCGCCGAGGCCGCCGAGTTCGCGCAGAACAGCCCGGAACCCGACCCGGCCGAGCTGTACACCGAAGTGCTGGTAGACCTCTGAGGCGATAGGAGCGAGCGAAGACCAATGGCTACTGAAATCCTGATGCCCGCCCTCTCGCCGACCATGACGGAGGGCAAGCTGGCCAAGTGGCTCAAGAAGGAGGGCGACGAGATCGCCGCCGGCGACATCATCGCCGAGATCGAGACCGACAAGGCCACCATGGAGTTCGAGGCGGTCGACGAGGGCACCATGGGCAAGATCCTGGTCGACGAGGGCACGGAAGGTGTCCAGGTCAACCAGCCCATCGCCATTCTGCTGGAGGAGGGCGACGACGCCTCCGCCGTCGAGGACCTGGCCGCCAAGGCCGCCGAGGCGCCCGCGGAAAAGCACGAGCCGCAGGCCGAGGCCGGCGCCACCACGCCGCAGCCGGCCGACGACAGGCAGCAGTACCCCTCGGGCCGCAACGAACCGCCGGCCGCGCAGCCGGAAACGGGCGACCTGATGGAGCCGGTGATCGACACCACCACGGCCTACGCCCCCTACATGGAGGCCGAGCCCACCTACGATACGTTCAAGCGCCAGACCGTGCGCGAGGCCCTGCGCGATGCCATGGCCGAGGAGATGCGCAAGGACGAGAAGGTCTTCCTCATGGGCGAGGAAGTGGCCGAGTACCAGGGCGCCTACAAGGTGACCCAGGGGCTGCTGGACGAGTTCGGCTCCAAGCGCGTCATCGACACGCCGATCACCGAGCAGGGCTTCGCCGGCCTGGGCGTGGGTGCCGCGTTCGGCGGCCTGCGGCCCATCGTCGAGTTCATGACCTTCAACTTCGCCATGCAGGCGATCGACCAGATCATCAACTCGGCGGCCAAGACCCTCTACATGGCCGGCGGCCAGATGGGCTGCCCCATGGTCTTCCGTGGCCCCAACGGCGCGGCGAGCCGCGTGGCCGCCCAGCACAGCCAGGATTACGCCTCGTGGTACGCCCACTGCCCCGGCCTGAAGGTGCTGGCGCCGTGGTCGGCGGCGGATGCCAAGGGCCTGCTCAAGGCCGCCATCCGCGACCCCAACCCGGTGGTGTTCCTGGAACACGAAATGATGTACGGCCAAAGCTTCGACGTGCCCGACGTCGAGGACTTCGTGCTGCCCATCGGCAAGGCCAAGATCGAGCGCGAGGGCAAGGACGTCACCATCGTCTCCTACTCGCGCATGGTCGGTGTCTCGCTGGACGCCGCGGCGCTGCTGGCCGACGAAGGCATCGAGGCGGAGGTCATCAACCTGCGCACCATCCGCCCCATGGACATCAACACCATCATCGCCAGCGTGCGGAAGACCAACCGCATCGTGACGGTGGAGGAAGGCTGGCCGGTCGCCGGCATCGGGTCGGAGATCAGTGCGGTCATGATGGAGCAGTGCTTCGACTGGCTGGACGCGCCGGTCAAGCGCGTCACCGGCGCCGACGTGCCCATGCCCTACGCCGCGAACCTGGAAAAGCTGGCCCTGCCGCAGCCCGAAACCATCCGGGACGGCGCCAAGGCCGTGCTCTACAAGTAATTCCGGCGGAAGGAGACAAGGCACATGGCGACCCAGATCCTGATGCCGGCGCTGTCGCCCACCATGACGGAGGGCAAGCTGGCGAAATGGTTGAAGAAGGAAGGTGACACGGTCGAGAGCGGCGACATCATCGCCGAGATCGAGACCGACAAGGCCACCATGGAGTTCGAGGCGGTCGACGAGGGCACCATCGGCAAGATCCTCGTGGACGAAGGCACCGAGGGCGTGGCCGTGAACCAGCCCATCGCCATCCTGCTGGAGGAAGGCGAGGACGAAAGCGCGATCGACAAGGCCGAGGCCCCGGCCGGCGCTGGTGGTGGCGAGGCGAAGCTTGAGGCGCCGCAGCCCGAAAGCCCGCCCAAGCCCGCCATGGAGGGTGCTGCGGCCACACCGGCCCCCGCCGAATCGGCCGCGCCCTCCAAGCCGTCCGGCGGCAAGGGCGGCGGCCGCATCTTCGCGAGCCCGCTCGCCAGGCGCATGGCCAAGGACGCCGGCCTGGACCTGGGCCAGATCAAGGGCACAGGCCCCAAGGGCCGCATCGTGAAGGCTGACATCGAGAAGGCCAAGGCCGAGGGCGTGGGCAAGGCCGCTCCCGCCGCCGCGCCGGCCAAGGGCGAGCCCGTCGCGGCCGCTCCGCAGGCGCCGGGCGCCGCCAAGGCCGCCGCGTCGGCGACGCCTGAACAGGTCGCCATGGGTCGCCCGTATCGCCTGGAGCCCAACTCCGGCATGCGCAAGACCATCGCCAAGCGCCTGAGCGAATCCAAGCAGACCGTCCCCCACTTCTACCTGACGGTGGACCTGGAGATCGACGAACTGCTGGACCTGCGCAAGCGCCTGAATGCCAAGGCGGACGGCGATTACAAGCTGTCGGTGAACGACCTCATCATCAAGGCCGTGGCCGCCGCGCTGAAGAAGGTCCCGGCCGCCAACGCCACCTGGACCGACGAGGGCATCCTCTACTGGGAGGACATCGACGTCTCGGTGGCGGTCGCGACCGAGGGCGGGCTGATCACGCCCATCATCAAGAAGGCCGACCAGAAGGGCCTGGCGACCATCTCCAACGACATGAAGGACCTCGCCAAGCGCGCCCGCGACGGCAAGCTCAAGCCCGAGGAATACCAGGGCGGCGGGTTCTCCATCTCGAACCTGGGGATGTACGGCATCCGCGAGTTCTCGGCCATCATCAACCCGCCGCAGGGCTGCATCCTGGCCGTCGGGTCCGGCGAGCAGCGCCCCATCGTCAAGGACGGCGCACTGACCATCGCCACCATGATGACCTGCACGCTTTCGGTCGACCATCGCGTGGTCGACGGCGCGGTGGGCGCGGAATTCCTGGCCGCCTTCAAGGCGATCGTCCAGGACCCGCTGTCCATCATGCTGTAAGCGCGGCCACGCGACGAAGGAGACCATCGACATGGCTGAGAACACGTTCGATCTCGTGGTCGTCGGGGCGGGCCCCGGCGGCTACGTCGCCGCCATCCGCGCCGCCCAGCTGGGCATGAAGACCGCCATCGTGGAACGCGAGCACCTGGGCGGCATCTGCCTCAACTGGGGCTGCATCCCGACCAAGGCGCTGCTGCGCACCGCCGACATCTACCGCACCTTCAAGCACGCCAAGGACTTCGGCCTGAAAGCGGGCGACATCGGGTTCGACCTGGAAGCGGTGGTGAAGCGCTCGCGCGGGGTGGCCAACCAGCTGTCCAGCGGCGTGAAGCACCTGCTGAAGAAGAACAAGGTGCAGGTCTTCGACGGCCACGGCCAGTTGGCCGGCGAGGGCAAGGTGAAGGTGGAGAAGGACGGCAAGGCTGTCGCCGATATTTCCGCCAAGCACATCATCCTGGCGACCGGCGCGCGGGCCAAGACCTTCCCCGGACTGGAAGCCGACGGTGATCTGGTCTGGACCTACAAGCACGCGCTGGTGCCCAACACCATGCCGAAAAAGCTGCTGGTCGTCGGCTCGGGCGCCATCGGCATCGAGTTCGCCAGCTTCTTCTCCACCATGGGCGCCGAGGTGACCGTGGTGGAACTGCTGGACCGCATCACGCCCGCCGAAGACCCGGAAATCTCGGCGTTCCTGGAAAAGGCGCTGAAGAAGGACGGGCTCAAGATCAAGACCAAGACCAAGGTCGCCGAGCTGAAGAAGGGCAAGGGCGAGGTCACCGCCGTCCTCGACGAGAACGGCAAGACATCCGAGATCACCGTCGACCGCGTCATCATGGCCGTCGGCATCCAGCCCAACATCGAGAACATCGGCCTGGACAAGGTGAAGGTGGAGCAGGACAAGGCCGGCTTCCTTCAGGTCGACGGCTACTGCCGCACCGGCACGCCCGGCGTCTACGCCATCGGCGACCTGGTGCAGGGGCCGTGGCTCGCGCACAAGGCCAGTCACGAGGCCATCGTCTGCGTGGAGAAGATCGCGGGGATGGAGGGCGTGCACCCCATCAACCGCGAGCACATCCCGGCCTGCACCTACTGCCATCCGCAGGTGGCGTCCGTCGGTCTGACCGAGGCCAAGGCCAAGGAGAAGGGCCACGAGGTGAAAGTCGGCCGCTTCCCCTTCGTCGGCAACGGCAAGGCCATCGCGCTGGGCGAGCCCGACGGCCTGGTGAAGACCGTCTTCGACGCCAAGACCGGCGAACTGCTGGGCGCCCACATGGTCGGGGCCGAGGTGACGGAGCTGATCCAGGGCTACTCCATCGCCAAGACGCTGGAAACGACGGAGGAGGAGCTGATGCACACCATCTTCCCGCATCCGACGTTGTCCGAGATGATGCACGAGTCCGTGCTTGACGCCTATGGCAAGGCGATCCATTTCTAAGGGCATCATGACCGACGAGCCGACCACCACCGCCCCCGCTTCCCCGACGTCGTCCGAAGGCGGCGCCGAAACCACGTCGTCCGCTCCCAATCGGACGTCGGGGTATCAGCGCAAGCCGGACTGGATTCGCGTCAAGGCGCCGACCTCCAAGGAGTATGGCGAGACGCGCCAGCTCATGCGGCGGCTGTCGCTGAACACGGTGTGCGAGGAAGCGGCCTGCCCCAACATCGGCGAGTGCTGGAAGAACCGGCACGCGACGGTGATGATCATGGGCGATACCTGCACGCGGGCCTGCCGGTTCTGCAACATCAAGACCGGCATGCCCAACCGCCTCGACCCCGACGAGCCGCGCAATGTGGCTGAGGCCGTGGGCGAGATGCACCTGCGGCACGTGGTCATCACGTCGGTCGACCGCGACGACCTGGAAGACGGCGGGGCGGCGCATTTCGTGAAGGTGATCGAGGCGGTGCGCGAGCACGCGCCGGGCACCACCATCGAGATCCTCACCCCCGACTTCCGCAACAAGGAAGGGGCCATCAAGCGCGTGGCGGAGGCCCGGCCCGACGTCTTCAACCACAACCTGGAGACGGTGCCGCGCCTCTACCCGTCCATCCGGCCGGGCGCGCGCTACTTCGGCTCGTTGCGGCTGCTGGAAATGGCCAAGGACACCGCGCCCGACATCTTTACCAAGTCGGGCATCATGGTGGGCCTGGGTGAGACGAAGGAAGAGGTCTTCCAGGTGATGGACGACCTGCGGTCGGCCAAGGTGGATTTCATCACCATCGGCCAGTATCTCCAGCCGACGCCCAGGCACGCGCCGGTGGACCGCTTCGTCACGCCGGCGGAGTTCGAGGACTATGCCCGCATGGCGCGCGCCAAGGGCTTCCTGATGGTTTCGGCGACGCCGCTGACCCGGTCCTCCTACCACGCCGACCGCGACTACGAGCAGCTCAAGGCCGCGCGCATGAAGGCGCTGGGCCAGGCCGCCCCGGCGGCGGAGTAGGGCCGGCCCATGCCGACACACGCCGAGAAACGCTTCCTGCCGTACACGCCACAAGAGCTTTACGACCTTGTGGCGGACGTGGAGAAGTACCCGGAGTTTCTGCCGTGGTGCCTGGCGGCGCGCATCAAGCGCCGCGAGGGGCATGTGTTCTGGGCGGACCTCGTCATCGGCTTCAAGATGGTGCGCGAACGCTTCACCAGCCGGGTGGCCCTGTCGCCGGAGACGTGCCGCATCGACGTCACCTATACCGAAGGCCCGTTCAAGTACCTGAACAACCACTGGGTCTTCCTGGAGTCCGACGGCGGCTGCACCATCGACTTCTACGTCGACTTCGAGTTCCGCTCCGCCTTCCTGCAGAAGATCATCGGCGCCCTGTTTTCGGAAGCCGTCGCCCGCATGGTGGCGGCCTTCGAGAAACGCGCCCAGCAGCTCTACGGCCCGCGCGAGGGCAAGAGCAAGGTGCTGGAGAAGGGCGGGACGATTCGGTAGGGCGGCCGGCGTGGATGTGCCGCTGCGTGCCGCTTGGGCCTTGGGCGCCTCAAACCCGCCCGCGAGAACGCCGCACCCTCGCGCTCTCGGTAAGTGGGGGCACGTTGGACGTCTAGATTTCGAGGCTGTCAAGAAATCGCCAGACGCTTTCTTGCGGGGGCTCGGCAGGGTGTCTAGCGCCGCCTGTGGAGTCCCGCTTTCGCGGGAATGACGAATACTTTTCTTCTGTAACAATCACTTAAATAACCGTCGCGCCTGCGGAAGCGCGGGGCCGGGTACGCCATTGGCCGCCCTTGCGACGCCTCTGGGGCACGCGGCCAACTCTTTTTCTGGGCGGCGGACTTGGTAAGTCCTTTTTATATAAAGATAAAATACCCGTCATTCCTGCGAAGGCAGGAATCCACCTATGCTGCTAACCATCCTGCCGCGCTCCCATCGTGGAATGGTTACCGGCGCCGCCCCAACTTCTTTCGCCAAGGCTCAAAAAAGTGGAGGCCCGGAGGCTTCCGCCTCCGGGCGGGGTCGCACCGAAGGCGCGCGACGGGTGATGGCGGCAGCCCGAGGGCCGTCAGGCGCTCAAGCAACTCCCCCCGGCCGATCCCTCCGCAATTCGTCCAACACCATCTGCAACGCCGCCGCGATGCTCTGCTTGCGAACCGCCGAGCGGTCGCCGTCGAAGTTGAACCGGCGCGCATAGGCTTCCTTGCCTTCCCGCGCGAGCCCGATCCAGACGGTGCCGACCGGCTTTTCTTCCGATCCACCGCCCGGCCCGGCGACGCCGGTGACCGATACCGCGATCCCCACCGGCGCCCGCTCCAGCGCGCCGGAGGCCATGGCCTTCGCCACGGGCTCGCTGACGGCGCCGTTGGCCTCGATGATATCGGCCGGCACGCCCAGCATCTGGGTTTTCGCCTCGTTGGAGTAGGTGACGAAGCCCCGGTCCATGACGCTCGACGACCCCGCGATGGCGGTCAGGCACCCGGCGATCAGGCCGCCGGTGCAGCTTTCGGCCGTCGCCAAGTGGGTGCGGGCGGCGACGCAGCTGTCCAGCACGGCCGTCGCCAGGTCCATCAGGCCCTTGTCGAGCACTTCGCCGGGATGGCTCATTCGGGAAATCCTCGTGTGGTCAATGAGTTAAAGAAGAAACGTCAGAACCAGCCACAGCGCTCCCGTGCTATAGGCGCCGGCCAGCAGATCGTCGACCATCACACCGAATCCGCCGCCGACGTGGCGGTCCGCCCAGCTGACCGGCCACGGCTTGGCCATGTCGAAGATGCGGAACAGCACGAAGCCGATCACGTAGGGCCAGAAGGCGACCGGCGTGACCGAAAGAGTCAGCCACTGTGCCGCCACCTCGTCGATGACGATGAGCCCCGGGTCCTTCACGCCGGCGCGCTTGCAGTACACATCCGACGCCCAGACACCGATGGCGAACACCAGCAGCGCGGCGGGCACCAGCATCCAGGGCGCGCCGAACCATGCGATGGCGGCGGCGAAGGGCAGGGCCGCCAGAGAGCCGGCCGTGCCGGGCATCACCGGTGACAGCCCGGCGCCGAACCAGGTGACCACAAGGGTCAGCCCAAGAGGCTGGGGCGGTCGGCGATGCCGGCTGGGGTCCCGCGCGTGCAAGGGATCGAACGTGGTGGACATCGGTTCCTTCGGACTGAACGCGGGGCGGTTTTTCTTGCACCGTTCCTGAAACGACGGATAAAGTACCCGCGCCTTGAGAAAGGCGGCGCTACCATGCCGCATCGCGACGGCCAGGTCGAGGGTTCGGCCGGATGTTTGCGGGAATGCCCGGTGCGCCGCTGAAAGAATGAACAGGGCGAGGGGGTACCGGGGAAGCGTTTCTGTTCGTGACCCGTCGGTGCCGGTGGTGATCACCGTCACGGACAGGCCCGGCACGACGTGGCAACGTCGTGGTGCGGCACACCCCTTCTCAGGCCGGTGAGAGAGTCGCAACAGGAAGCCCATGTCGCAATTCGATCCGCAAGAGCGCAACGTCTCCAAAGCGCGCCTCACGCTGCGTCGCTGGTTCCCGGAACGCCAGATCATCGTTCGCTCAGGCGAACGGGTCCGGTCCCTCAAGCTGTCTTCCGCCAGTCAGGTGGCCGTGTTCGCCGCCGGACTGGCCGTGGGCGGCTGGATGGCGTTCTCATCGGCCATGTTCGTCGGGCACGAGCAGATCATTTCCGCGAAGAACGAGGAAGTGGATCGCGTGCGCTCGGCCTACAAGGGCCTGCTGGCGCAGGTGTCGGTCTACAAGGAGCGAATCGCCGGCATCACCGACAGCCTGGAGCGCAACCACGCGCACATCCTTTCGCTGGTGGACCAGAACCTCACCCTGGACACCCGGCTTGAGAGCATGGAGCGCGAACTGGCCTCCACGGCGCAGGAGCGCGACGCCATCGAGCGCAAGAGCGCCGACCTGGCCGGCCAGATCAAGAAGCTGAAGAGCGAGATCGTCACGGCCGCCTCGGTGGGCGGTGACGGCGAGGTCGCGCCGCCCGTCGCGCTGGCCTCCATGGACGCCTCGGACCTGGTCGAGGAGATGGGCGCGGTCGAGATCCGCCGCGCCCGCGCCTCCCGCGAGCGCGACGCCCTGCGCCAGGAACTGGAACGCCTGGAAAAGGACCTCGGCCAGGCGGAACGCGGCGGCGACATCATCGAAACGGACCTGGACAGCATCGAGGTGGAACTCCGCCGCGTGGTCCTGCAGCGCGACTTGGCGACGGCCCAGCGCGAAGCCATGCGCAAGCGGGTCGACGCGCTGGAGAAAACCATCGCCGGCATGGAGCGCTCGCAGATCGAACTGTTCACGCGCTTCACCGATCTCGCCGGCGACAAGATCGAGGAAGTGGAGACCGCGCTGTCTTCCACCGGCATCGACCTTGACGCGCTTGTCACCAAGACGCAGAAGCGCTTCGGCACCGGCGGCCCCTTCGTGCCCAGCGTTCCCGAGGGCGAAGAGGCCGATCCGCTCAAGCAGAGCATGAACGACGCCCACCTGAAGCTCGACCGCCTGGATGTTCTGCGCCGGTTGACCTCGACCATGCCGCTGGCCGAGCCCATGAAGCCGGGATACCGCATCAGCTCCACCTTCGGGCGGCGCTCGGACCCCATCAACGGACGCGCCGCGGTGCACGAAGGCCTGGACATGGTGAGTCACTACAAGTCTCCCATTGTCGCACCGGGCCCCGGAAAGGTTGTTTACGCCGGCTGGCGCGGTCGTTATGGTCGCCTGGTCGAGATTGACCATGGCAACGGCCTGCGCACCCGCTACGGCCACATGGCCAAGGTGCTGGTCAAAAAGGGCCAGACGGTCGAGACGGGCACGGAAATCGGCCTGCTGGGCAACAGCGGCCGGTCCACCGGCGCCCACCTTCACTACGAGGTGCTCGTCAACGGCGAGCCCCACGATCCCATGTTGTTCATCAAGGCCGGCAGCGATGTTTTCAAAGGCTAAGACCCCGCCCGCCCACAACGGGCGGATCGACACGGCCCCGACGAAGTCGGTGCCCTCCATCATCAGCGCCGACCTGTCGATCACTGGCGACCTTGTCAGCCAGGGCGAGATCCAGGTCGACGGCACCATCGAGGGCGACATCGAATGCCGCTCGCTGGTCATCGGCGTCAACGGCAGCGTGACCGGCGAGGTCACTGCAGACGATGTGCGCATCCATGGGTCCGTTTCGGGTCAGGTCCGCGCCAAGTCGGTCTACCTGGCATCGACGTCGCACATGGTGGGCGACATCATCCACGAGAGCCTCGCCATCGAGCCGGGCGCTTTCATGGAAGGCCACTGCCGCCGCCTCCAGGACGTCAGCACCACCACCGCCAACCTGCGGCTGGCCGATGACGCCAAGGATAAGACGGACGAGGACAAGGAGCCGGCCAAGATCGCTTGATCGGCTGCGGCGGGTTCTGAGGAAACAAGGCGAGGGCGTTGGCCGCTCTCGCCTTTTTTCGTGGCTGACGGGGGTGCGGCGACGCCGCGGTGTGCTGACGGCGGGGCTGCGGCTTAGGCGGCTGGCGGGTGTTTGGGAACCACTAAGACACCAAGGCGCCAGGCAAGCGGTGTAACGAAAATCATCAGCGCCCGCCGTGCAACGGCCGCGTCGCGCTGCACGCGATAGGGTTTTTGCGAGGAGCACGGCTCCTCGCGCTCCCGATTTGTTTGGAGGTGAGGGGCCGGTGGCCGCCTTCGTGCGCCATCCCCACTCGACGCGGGAGCGCGAGGGAGGCCGTGGCTTCCTTGCATCCTTTCCTTTTGTCGGACTGAGATCGTGTCCCAGGAGATGGTGTAGAAGCCGCGGCGTCATCGCG
>NZ_ANHY01000015.1 GCF_000315795.1 Caenispirillum salinarum AK4 | reverse complement strand
ATCCTCAAGGCCACCGTCGGCCTGCGGGTCTCCGACGAGGAGGAGATGGACGGCATGGACAAGCACGAGCTTGGCCTGGAAGCCTACCCCGAGTTCGGCACCGGATCGCAGAGTTGACGACCGGCGTCCGGGTCTCTCCGACCCGATCCTCACCTCGACCGACTGGCCCGGGCGGCACCGCCGCCCGGGCCTTTCTTTCGTCCGCCCCAGGGATGAGCGGAAACCGCACTCATTCGCCGGCGTTGCTTCGGCAAGGGTCTTGAGCCGGGGCAACCGCCGCAGCACATGAGTCAGGTCAGCGGCAGAAGGAGCAGCGCCATGTCCAAGGATGGGCCGGGTTTCCGCGACGACGACACCGAAAGCGCCCTCCACGGCAATCCGGCCCACGGCCTGCCGGGAACCCTGCCGCCGGCGGTGCGGGAAAACCTCAAGCGTGCCGCGGCCAACCGCGCCCGGCCGCCGGCCGATCCGCTCGGCACCCATCGCCGGCGCTGGCTGCGCCGGCTGGTGGGCTGGCTGGCCCGCCGCTTCGAGGCCGCCGCACTCAGCGCCCACCGGGATGCCGCCGCCGACCGTCATTACGCCGCCCTGCTGCGACGGCTGGAGGGCGACATGCTGCTGCGGGAGGCGGGCGCCCCAGGCCCCGAGGCCGAAGCCCCCGACATGGGCCGCGCCGTCGGGCTGGAGGCCGCCGCGTCGACCGGCGACGGCTCCGCCACCCCTACCGGCGGCAACCGGCGTCCGACGCTCAGGGTCGTGAAGTAGCCGGCGCCTCGGGCTTCGCCGGCACGGGTTCGGGCGCCTCGGACGGGTTGATCCGGCCGGGCGACCGGAAGGGCTGGGTCAGCAGGCGCCACAGCGACAGCTCCCGCGGGTCACGGAAGTCCGCCAGGCCGATGGTCATGCCCTCATGGCCGTCGCGGGGCTGGGCCCGGTAGGTGCCGAGCAGCCGGTCCCACCAGGGGAAGCAGAAGCCGAAATTGCGGTCGGTCTCGTCGCGGTGCCAGGAGTGGTGGACGCGGTGCATGTCCGGCGTCACCACCAGCAGCCGCAGCACGGCATCCATCCGGCGGGGCAGCGCGACATTGGCGTGGTTGAACATGGCGGACCCGTTCAGCAGAACCTCGAACACCAGCACCGCCACCGCGGCCGGCCCCAGCGCCAGCACGGCCGCCAGCTTGATGCCCAGCGACAGGATGATCTCCAGCGGGTGGAACCGGATGCCGGTGGTCGCGTCGATGTCGGTGTCGGCGTGGTGCATGCGGTGCAGCCGCCACAGGGTGGGCACGGCGTGGAACAGCACGTGCTGCAGGTAGACCACAAGGTCCAGCACCAGCACCGCCACCAGCACCTCGGCCCAGAGCGGCCAGTGCACCTGGTTGAGCAGCCCCCAGCCCTTTTCCGCCGCCACGGCCGCCAGCGCCACGGGGACCACCGGCACGGCCAGCCGCGCCAGCACGGTCGCCACCCCGACCACACCCAGGTTGCCCACCCAGCGCCGCGCGCGGGCATTCAGGCGGGCGCGGCGCGGGCGCAGGGCCTCCAGCGCCATCATCAGGCCCAGGACGCCGGCGAAGGCGCCCATGCGCACCCAGGCCTCGTTGTCCATCAACAGCGTTTCCATGGCGCCCGATATGGGGTTCCGCCGTCCACTGGGAAAGGCCTCAGCGGATGCCCAGCGTCAGCCTCAGGTTGGTGTCGTTGACGTTGCGGATGATGGCGACGAATCGCTCCAGCAGGCGGCGGACGACGGGGTTGGTGTCCTCAAGCATCCACTCGAACTGCTCAAAGGGGACGACGAGCAGCGTGGTGTCCCGGATGGCGCGTGCGGTGGCGCTGCGCGGCGCCTTGTCGATGAGCGCCATCTCGCCGACCATCTCGTTGGGGCCGGCGGTGCCGATGATGACGTCGGCGCCGTTCCACGCGCGGGAGATTTCCAGCAGCCCCTCCTCCACGATGTAGGCGCAGTCGGCCGCGTCGCCTTCCTTGAACAGCAGATCGCCGCGGGGCACGGTTCTGCGGCCCTCGACGCTGTATTCGCCCGGCGCCGCATCGGCACTGTCGCTGGTGGTCATGGTGTTCGTCCCCTTCACCGCTCGCCCGTTGGCGTACACCGGAAGTCTAGCCAAGGCGGAGCCCCCGCGCCACCTCGGGCTTGCGGAGCGAGCGCGATGGTGCTTAATCGGGGGCGCTTGCGCAAACCGGAGACCGTATCATGCCGTCCGCCCCCACCGACGTTCCCACGACCATCCTGACCATCGCCTGCCCCGACGCGACGGGCATCGTCGCCGCCGTCACCGGCTTCCTGGCGCAACAGGACTGCTTCATCGTGGAGTGCGCGCAGTACGGCGACCTGTCCAGCGACCGGTTCTTCATGCGCGCCGTCTTCCAGCACGGCGACAAGGCGCCCGAGCGCGACGTGCTGGGCAGCCGCTTCGCCGAGCGCGTCGCCCAGCGCTTCGACATGACCTGGGCCATGCACGACGCCCGCCGCCGCCCCAAGGTGCTGATCGCGGTATCGCGCTTCGGCCATTGCCTGAACGACCTGCTGCACCGCTGGCAGACCGGGCAGTTGGCCATCGACGTGGCCGGCGTGGTCTCCAACCACGAGGACATGCGCAAGCTGGTGGAGTGGCACGGCATCCCCTACACCCACCTGCCCGTCACCAAGGACACCAAGGTGGAGCAGGAGGCCAGGATGCTCCGCATGGTCGAGGACCAGGACATCGACCTGGTGGTGCTGGCCCGCTACATGCAGATCCTGACGCCGGAGGCCTGCCGGGCGCTGAACGGCCGGGCGATCAACATCCATCATTCCTTCCTGCCCAGCTTCAAGGGTGCGAAGCCCTACCAGCAGGCCTTCACCCGCGGCGTCAAGATCATCGGCGCGACGGCCCACTACGTGACCCCCGACCTGGACGAGGGCCCGATCATCGAACAGGCCGTGGAGCGGGTCGACCATACCCATTCGGTGGAAGACCTGGTGCGTGTCGGCCAGGACCTGGAGAACGTGACGCTTGCCCGGGCCGTACGCTACCACATCGAGCGCCGCGTTCTGATCAACGGCGCAAAGACGGTCGTGTTCCGCTGACGGCTCGCGCCGTGCGGCGGGTGACCCGATCCCTTGCCCATGCTTTTTTCGCTGGTCTTTTGGGCGAAGATGCGCACCATTGGGTCAACCAGGGATCAAAAGTATGTTGGGGGAACCGATGGTCACCGATGCAGCGTACCGGACGCTGGACGGGGTCAAGCTGCTGGAAAGCCTGCTGCCGGCCGAACGCGAGACGGTGGCCGCGCAGTGCCGCTGGAGGCGCTACCTTCCCGGCGAGCAGATCATCGACCGCCAGTCCGACAGCCGCGATGTCTTCTTCGTGGTCAGCGGCGCGGTGCGGGTGGTGATCTACAGCCTGTCGGGGCGCGAGGTGGCGCTGGACGACATTCACGCCGGCGGCGTCTTCGGCGAGCTGGCGGCGCTGGACGGCAACCCCCGTTCGGCCAGCGTCATGGCGGTGGGCGAAACCACCGTCGCCAGCCTGACCCACGAGCAGTTCTTCACCCTGCTGCGCGGCCATCCCGACGTCGCGCTGGCCGTCATGCAGCGGCTGGCGAACATCGTGCGCACGGCGACGACGCGAATCCTCGACCTGTCGACGCTGGGCGCCAACAACCGCGTGCACGCGGACCTGCTGCAGCTCACCCGCTCGGCGCCGCTGACGGCCGAGGGCTTTGCCGCCATCAGCCCCATTCCGGTGCACTCCGACATCGCCGCCCGCGTCAGCACCACGCGCGAGACCGTGGCGCGCGTGCTCAACGACCTGTCGCGCAAAAAGATCGTGCGCCGCGACCAGAACGCTCTGGTGGTTCTGGACGTGGAGCGCCTGAGCGAAATGGTTGAAGAAGTGCGCGGCGAATGAAGCTTGTGGTGTAAGACGGACCGCCTACACCCTCTGGACGTGATCTTGGTCACCGACAAACGCCACCGGCAGTGGCATGATGGTTTCGATCTCGTGAGGCGAGTCCCGCTCGCGAGGTCATCTTTCTCTTCTCTCGCTTTTACCTTCCTCGGGTCGCCGCCATCGCGGCGGCCCGCTTTTTTCGCGCCGACCGCAAAAAAATCATGCCCTTGTGACGCGTATCACAGGATTCCGATGCACGCGGGGGCAGTATCGGACTCACCGGGGCGATGCCCCGGTATCGGTATCCTCTTTCCCTCAAGAGCGTTACTTTGGGCGGAGCAAAATGCTCCGCCCTTTTTTTGTCTGCCCTTGCGCCCGCCGCGCCGATGGGCTGTGCTGTGGCCGCTCCGGGCCGCTGCCCGGGCCGACGCGATCACCGACTCGATGCGGAAGGGACTGACCATCATGCGGCGCTGGATCGTTCTGGCCGGCCTCAACGCCTTTCTGGCCGTGGCGCTGGGTGCCTTTGCGGCGCACGCGCTGGAAAGCATGGGTGATGAAAGGGCCGTCGGCCTGGCGGAGAAGGCATCGCGCTACATGCTGTGGCACGCACTGGGACTCGGGCTGGTGGGCCTCCTGGCGGACCGCTGGCCGGGGCGCCGGGCGCTGACGGTGGCCGGGGTGCTGTTCCAGGCGGGCATCGTGCTGTTCTGCGGGTCGCTGACGCTGCTGGCCCTCACCGACCTGCCGGTCGCCATGGCAGCGCCCTTTGGCGGCACCGCGTTCCTGGCAGGATGGCTATCGGTGGCATGGGCCGCCCTGAAGGCGTAGCGGCCTCGGCCGTTTGACTTTCCGTGAAGGGATACCCATGATGCGCCGATACCCGTCCGACTCGATTGGGACGGAACGCGACTGACGGGAAGCGGATATGGCGAAAACGATCCTCATCGTTGAAGACAACGACCTGAACATGAAACTGTTCAACGACCTCCTGCAGGCCCACGGTTATGAAACCGTGCAGACCAAGGACGGCCGCGAGGTCATGGACCTGGCGCGCGAAAACCGCCCCGACCTGATCCTCATGGACATCCAGCTTCCCGAGATTTCGGGCCTTGAGATCACCCGGATGCTCAAGGACGACGAGGAGCTGAAAAGCATTCCCGTCATCGCCGTCACCGCCTTCGCCATGAAGGGCGACGAGGAAAAAATCCGCGAGGGCGGCTGCGAGGGCTACATCGCCAAGCCCATTTCCGTCGCCAGCTTCCTCAGCACCGTCAACTCTTTCCTGGGCAACGCCGCGTAAGGCACGCGGCGTCCCGCCCCCAACGGCCGCGCCGCGCGGCACCGCGCCGCGACGCCGGGCGCAACGAAAAAGGCCGCTGGCGATGCCGGCGGCCTTTTCGATGTACGGATGAAGGAGAGCCCCGGCGGGCTTACTTCATCTTGGTCTCGCGGAAGATGACGTGCTTGCGCGCGACCGGGTCGTACTTGCGGAACTCGAGCTTCTGAGTGGTGTTACGGGGGTTCTTCTTGGCAATGTAGAAGTAGCCCGTGCCCTCGGTGCTCTCGAGCTTGATCTGGATCGTCGTGGGCTTGGCCATGGCGGCAAATCCTTACGCGGAGAATTTCTGAAACTGGAGCGGGGCAAGATACCCGCTTATGGGGCGCTGTCAAGGGCCGACCGGCGAGCGCGCACAGGATTCTCGCGCCTCATGCCGCCAGCCGCGTGGCGAAGGCCCGCCGGATGTGATCGGCCAGCTTTTCCGCCCCCACCGACGCCGGCGCGGCGGGTCCGTGCATGGCTATGGCGAAGGCCGGCAGCGACGGCAGGCCGCAGTCGCCGGCATCGTCCAGCACCCGCAGTTCCGCCGGCACGCTGACCCGCAGAAGCGGCGCCACGCCCAGGTCGGCGGCGACCATGGCGCTCATGCTGTCCCGGTTGCTGGTGGTGCAGATCATGGTCCAGTCCAGCGCCGTTCCGCCCAGCGCCTCAAGCACGGTGGCCCGGAAGGAGCACGTCGGGTCCCCCAGCGCCAGCGGCAGCGGATCGCGCAGGTGTGCCGATCCGCCCGGCGCGCCCGCCCACACCAGCGGCTCGCGGCTCAGCACCTCGGCCCGCGGCGCCGGATCGCGCTCGGTGGTCAGGCACAGGTCCAGGTCGCCGGCGTCGAGCATGCGCAGAAGCGCCACCGTGGGATCGGTGATCATGTTGACCCGCAGCCGCGGCCATTCCCGCGCGAAGGTCTTGAGAATGGGCGGCATGATGGCGGGCACGATGTCGTAGGGCACGCCGAGTCGCACCTCGCCCTCCACCTCCGGCGCCGTCATGGCGGCCCAGATGGCGTCGTTGTGCTCCAGCAGCGCGGTGGCGCGCGGCAGCAGGCGCTCGCCGGCGGTGCTGAGCCGCAGGCTGCGGTGCTCGCGCTCGAACAGGCGGCAGCCGAGCTGCTCCTCCAGCCGCCGCACCTGCTGGCTGACCGCTCCCTGCGTCAGGTTCAAAAGCCCGGCCGCCCGGGTCATGCCGCCGGCCTCCGCCACCACCACGAAGGCCCGCAGCGCCGCCGTGTCCAGATTGCGAGCCATGGCCGCGCCTCCGTCTCGAATTACAAACCGTAATCTCAACTATCATAAACATTGCCTTCCGTTCTGCAAGCGGCGGCGTGATCCTTGCCCATCGACGACCACACGACGGAAGACAGAGCCATGACGACGACGTGCGACTCCATGCAATGCGGGACGGCGGAGCAGACCCGGAGCCCGGGCGCCACCGGCCGCAACAGCGGGCTGGCGGCATGGGCGGGCATCGCCTGGGCGCGGTTCCGGCGGATGCGGGCAGCCGCGGCGCAACGCCGCGAACTGGCAGCGCTGGACGAGGTCCAGATGCGCGACCTGGGAATCACCACCGAGGCCCGCCGGCGCGAGCTGCGGCGCCCCTTCTGGGACATCTGAGCGGCGGGACGCAGGAGGGGGCGGCCGCCGCGCGCCGCCGCCCCCTCTTCCGCCCGTCCACGTCCGGCTGCTACCATGAGGCCATGACCGATACACCCCTGACCGATCGCACCGACATCGACGCCGATCGCCTGCGGGAGCGCCTGCGGGCCCGCCGGGAGGAGTTGCAGGCCATGACCCAGTCCACCCGGTCCGACCGCGCGCCGGTTGAGCTTGACCAGCAGAGCGTCGGCCGCCTGTCGCGCATGGACGCGCTGCAGGGTCAGGCCATGGCGCTGGAAACCGAGCGCCGGCGCGGCATCGAACTGGCGCGCATCGAGGCCGCGCTCGCCCGCATGGACGAGGGCGAATACGGCTACTGCGTCTCCTGCGGCGAGGAGATCGGCGTCAAGCGCCTGGACCTGGACCCGGCCGTCCCCACCTGCATCGACTGCGCCGCCGGCGGCGAAGGGTGAACCGCGGGCTGCGCCCGGCAGACCGGCAACCCGGCGGCCTTCGCGGACCGTTGCACTGTCACACGACGACAGAAGGTCCGACGAAGGAGACGCGGCGATGACCTATACCTCCCCCACCGAACTGCCCCCCGACGTGCGCGATGCGCTGCCGGAACTGGGCCAGGAACTCTACATGACCGCCTTCAACGAGGCCGAAGGCCGGGGCGACCGCGATCCCGCCCGCGCCGCCTGGGAGGAGGTGGAAAAGCGGTATCAGAGCACCCCCGACGGCCGATGGGAAATGCGGACCGAGCACGGCAACCCCGGCGCCGGCGGCGGCGTGCGCGGACCGCTGGAGGAAAGCCAGCCGCGCGGCATCAAGCGCCGCGAACACACCGGCAGCAGCGCCGAGGACCCCTCGCCCCTGGACCAGCGCGTCAGCCAGCCCAGCACCGACAAGCCCGAGGGCAACAAGACCTGACCCCGCCGCCCGCGCACGCGAAAGGGCCGGCACCCCGGACGGTGCCGGCCCTTGTCGTGTCGACGGGCGTGAAATGCCGGTCGAGAGGGGTCAGTCGGACTGGCCGCCGCCCGCCGCACCGGTGCCTTCGGCCATGTAGCCCTGGATTTCCTCGGCCAGTTGCGGATCGGTCTGGGCAGCGACCGCGATCTGGTTGTACTCCTCCACCGTCAGGCCCTCGTCCTGAACGGTCTGCAGCATCTCGTCCTGGGCCTGCTGCTCCAGGTCGGCCACCTGCTGCGGGTTCTCGGCGTCGCGCAGGCGCGGGGCGTAGTCGCGGGCGACCTGCTGGATGCCCTCCACAGCCTCGGCGAAGGACTTGAGCTTGTCCTCGCTGAAGTCCGTCGCCATCTGGCCCTGGCCCTGCATCTGCATCTGTCCCTGGCCCTGCATCGGGGTTTCCCCCTGCGTCTGGGCGGCGGCCGGCGCGGCGAACAGCGCGGCGGAGACCATGGGCAGGGCGAAACGCTTCATCATGGAACGCATGGAGGGTGTCCTTTCGTGGTGTCTCGCGTGGGAAAGGGCATGCGTCGTGCCGCCCTTCCGCTACCCCACAGACGGCGGGACCCGCGCCACGGTTTCGCAACGTGCTGTGAAAAGAATGGGGCGGGCCGTCACGCCCGCCCCACAGAAGGCTCTTGATCGACCGGCCCCGGCGATCAGGCCACCGGCTGCACGCGCCAGATGTCCTTGGCGTAGGAGTGTATGGACCGGTCCGACGAGAACCCGCCCATGTTGGCGACGTTGACAATGGCTTTGCGCATCCAGGCATCCTGGTCGGCGTACACGGCCTCCACCTGCGCCTGCGTCTCGATGTAGCTTTGGTAGTCGGCCATCAGGAAGAAGTGGTCGCCGCCCGACAGCAGAGTGTCGCGGATGGGCAGGTAGCGGTCCGGGTCGTCGGCGTTGAAGAAGCCGCCGGCGATCATGTCCACCGCGTTGCGCAGGGCCTCGTTGGTGTCGTAGTACTCCCGCGGATGATACCCGCCGGCGCGCATGTCGCCCACTTCGTCGGCGGTCTTGCCGAAGATGAAGATGTTGTCATCGCCGACCGCGTTCTTGATCTCGATGTTCGCCCCGTCCAGCGTGCCGATCGTCAGGGCGCCGTTCAGCGCGAACTTCATGTTGCCCGTGCCCGAGGCTTCCGTGCCGGCGGTCGAAATCTGTTCCGACAGGTCGGTGCCGGGGATGATGATCTCGGCCGCCGAGACGTTGTAGTTGGGCACGAAGGCCACCTTCAGCCGGTCGCGGATGGACCGGTCGTGGTTGATGACCATCGCCACGTCGTTGATGAGGCGGATGATCAGCTTGGCCATGAAGTAGCCCGGCGCCGCCTTGCCGCCGAAGGTGACGGCGCGCGGAATGCGGTCCCCGCCCCGGCCGTTGCGCAGGTCGTTGTACAGCGTGATGACGTGCAGCACGTTCAGAAGCTGGCGCTTGTATTCGTGCATGCGCTTGATCTGCGTGTCGAACATCATGTCCGGCGCGATCTCGAAGCCGGTGCGGTCGCGCACCATGCCGGCGAAACGCTGCTTGTTGGCCCGCTTGATGGCGGCGAAACGCTCGCGGAAGGCCGAATCGTCCGCCAGCGGCTCCAGGTCCTTCAGCCTGGACAGGTCCGTCTTCCAGCCCTCGCCGATGGCCTCGGTGATCAGGTCCGCCAGCGGCCGGTTGGCCTGCAGCAGCCAGCGGCGCTGGGTGACGCCGTTGGTGACGTTGACGAACTTGTCCGGCTCCATGCGGTTGAAGTCGGCGAAGACGTGGGCGCGCATCAGGTCGGTGTGCAGCGCCGCGACGCCGTTGACCCGGCGCGAGCCCACCACGCACAGGTGCGCCATGCGCACGCGCCGGCCGGCGTCGTCGATCAGCGACATGCGGCTCAGCACGTCGGGCTGGCCGGGGAAGGCGTACTTCACCTGCTGAAGGAAGTCGAAGTTGATCTTGTAGATCAGGTCCAGGTGGCGCGGCAGCACCGCCTCCAGCATGGCGATGGGCCAGGTTTCCAGGGCTTCCGGCAGCAGGGTGTGGTTGGTGTAGTTGAACACCTCCCGCGTCAGGTCCCAGGCCTTCTGGAAATCATAGTCGTAGTGGTCGATCAGCAGGCGCATCAGCTCGGGCACCGCAAGGCTCGGGTGCGTGTCGTTGAGCTGGATGGTGACCTTCTCGGGCAGGGTATCCAGGCTTGCGTGCTTGCGGTGGTGGCGCGCGATGATGTCCTGCAACGAGGCGCTGACGAAGAAGTACTCCTGCATCAGCCGCAGTTCCTGGCCCATCAGCGTGGTGTCCATGGGGTAGAGCACCTTGGACAGGTTCTCGCTGATGGTCTTGTCCTTGACGGCGTCGATGTAGTTGCCTTCGTTGAAGTAGCGCAGGTCGAAGTCGCGCGTCGCGCGCGCCGACCACAGGCGCAGCTTCACCACCTTGCCCGAGCCGTAGCCCGGCACCGGCACGTCGTAGGCCATGGCGATGACGTCGGTGGTGTCCACCCACTGGGTCACCGTCTCGCCGGTCTCGTTCTTGAAGTGGGTCAGGCGGCCGCGAAAGCGCACCGGATAGATGACGTTGGGACGCTCGAACTCCCACGGATTGCCGTAGCGCAGCCAGGTTTCCGGGTGTTCCACCTGCTGGCCGCCCTCCACCCGCTGGGTGAACATGCCGAACTCGTACCGGATGCCGTAGCCGAAGCCGGGGTAGCCGTGGGTCGCCATGCTGTCCAGGTAGCAGGCCGCCAGCCGGCCCAGGCCGCCGTTGCCCAGCGCCGCGTCGTACTCGAACTCCTGGATGGCCTCCAGGCTCTGGCCCATGTCCTTCAGCGCCTCGGCGACGCGGTCGTGGACGCCCAGGTCGTAGAGGTGCTTCAGCAGCGACCGCCCCGTCAGGTATTCCATGGACAGGTAGTAGACCCGCCGGGCGTCGGCGTCGTACTGGGCGCGGGCCGTGGCGAGGTATTCCTCCGACAGCCGCCCGCGCACCAGTTGCGCCAGGGCATAGAGCCAGTCGCGCTGGCTGGCGAAGTCCGGGTCCACGCCCACGCTGTGGACCATGAAGCTCCGGAGCTGATCCTTGATGGCCTCCACGCTGCTCAGGTCGATCGCGGGTGCGGTTGCCGCCGCGGCCTGGTTCGCCGTCTGGTCCATGTCTCTCTTTCCCCGATGGTCTTGGGTCTGCGCGTCGTGTGACAACGTCTTCGCGCGCCGGATTGTCGCGTGTCTCGTGCGGCTGTTTCCCGTCAGCCGGAGCCCCGCAGGGTCTCGAACAGGGCCTTGTACTGCTCCGCTGCCCGGCGCCAGCCGAAGTCCCGCTCCATGCCGCGGCGCTGAGCCTCCGGCCAGGCGGGATGGCCCCACAGGTCGAAGGCGCGGTCGACGGCGCCGATCAGGCCGGCGGTGGAGGCCTCGTCGAAGACGAAGCCGGTGCCGTCGGCCGGATGCTCGGCGACGTCCACGACCGTGTCGGCCAGGCCGCCCGTGCGCCGCACCAACGGCAGAGTACCGTAGCGCAAAGCGTACATCTGCGTAAGCCCGCAGGGCTCGAACCGCGAGGGCACCAGGAACACGTCGGCGCCCGCCTGGACGCGGTGGGCGCGGCCCTCGTCATAGCCGATCCAGGTGCCGACGTTGCCGGGATGGGCGCCGCCCAGGCCGTAGATGGCGCTCTCCAGCCAGGCATCGCCCGAGCCCAGCAGCACAACCTGGCCGCCGCGGCCCAGGATGTGGTCGACGGCGCCCAGCACCAGGTCGATGCCCTTCTGCTCCGAGAACCGCGAGACCAGGCCGAACACCGGTGCCTCCGCCCGCTCCGCCAGGCCGAATTCCCGTTGCAGGGCGGCCTTGCAGGCGGCCTTGCCCGACAGGTCGCCGACCGAATAGCCGGCCGGCAGCAGGTGGTCGCGCGCCGGGTCCCACTGCGCATAGTCGACGCCGTTGAGGATGCCCGTCAGATCGCCGGCGCGCGCCCGCAGCAGGCCGTCGAGCCCGCGCCCGCCATCGGGGTGCTTGATCTCCTCGGCGTAGGTGGGGCTGACCGTGGTGATGCGGTCGGCGTAGTAGCATCCCGCCTTGAGCGTGCTGACGTGGCCGTGGAACTCCAGCCCGTGCATGTCGAAACAGTGCGGCGGCAGGCCGATCTGGTCGAGGATGTCCTGACCGAAAATGCCCTGGAACTGGATGTTGTGGATGGAGAACACCGTCGCCGCGCCCGGTCCGTCCGTCAGCGCCATGTAGGCGGGTACAAGGCCCGTCTGCCAGTCGTTGCAGAGGATCACGTCCGCCTGCCAGCCGGCCGGGCTCTTGGGCGTGCCCAGTTGCGCGGCCACCTTCGACAGCAGGGCGAAGCGCAGGTAGTTGTCGGGGTGGTCGTGCCCCCATTCGTTCAGATACGGACCGCCCTCGCGGTGGTAGAGCGACGGGCAGTCCACCAGCCAGACCGCGATGTCGGTGCCCGGCATGCGGCCCTCGATCAGGCGCACGTGATGGGCCGCCAGAACCTCGCCCAGCTCCACCACCGCGCGCCATTCGCCGATCTTGTCCTTCACCGCCGGATAGCCCGGCAGGATCACCCGCGCCTCCACGCCCAGTTCCGCCAGCGCGCCCGGCAGGGCCCCGGCCACGTCGGCCAGCCCTCCGGTCTTGATGAGCGGGTAGACCTCGGAAGCGGCGATGAGAACGCGCATGGAATGTCCTGTCTCATGGTGGGCAGCGGCGGCCGGCCGGAGCGGCCGTCGGGTGGCGGGCGGAAACGATCGGGTAATTCATGGCATTTCGCAAGGCGAGGCAATACCCGAATAATGACATTTCCCTTGCGGTTTTCGCCCGGCGGGTGCGGGTAACCCACTGGATATACGGCCGTCATGGACCTTCGGATAGAGTTGGACTGTTTCACCCTCCTGTAATTGATCCTCGCCCGGCGGCCGTGCAAAAGTCCTTTCCGATCGTGGGGATGCGCGGGCCGGTCGCGGGGAACGGCCGCCAACGACGGAGACGATGGATGGACCAGATGGACGTGGCCTACGACCTGAACCGCGCGCTCAAGGGCACGCTGGCGCTGGTTCTGGCCGGCGGGCGCGGATCGCGGCTGATGGCGCTGACCGACGACGAGGCCAAGCCCGCCGTGCCGTTCGCCGGCAAGTTCCGCATCGTGGACTTTCCGCTGTCCAACTGCATCAACTCCGGCATCCGGCGCATCGCCGTGCCGACCCAGTACAAGGCCCACACGCTGATCCGCCACATCCAGCGCGGCTGGTCGTTCTTCCGCGCGGAAATCAACGAGTTCGTGGAGCTGTGGCCGGCCCAGCAGCAGACCCGCGACGAGGCGTGGTATCGGGGCACCGCCGACGCCGTCTACCAGAACCTCGACACCATCCGCGCCCACGACCCGGACTACATCCTCATCCTGGCCGGCGACCACGTCTACCGCCAGGACTACAGCCGCATGCTGGCCCACCACCTGGAAAGCGGCGCCGACGTCACCGTTTCCTGCGTGGAAGTGCCGCTGGAGCAGGCGAAGGGCTTCGGCGTGGTCGACGCCGACGCCGACGACAACATCGTCGGCTTCCTGGAAAAGCCCGCCGACCCGCCGCACATGCCCGGCGACCCGACGCGGGCCTTTGCCTCCATGGGCATCTACATCTTCAACCGGCCATTCCTGGAGGACCTGCTGGAGGCCGACGCCGCCGACGCGACCTCGGCGCATGACTTCGGCAAGAACATCATCCCTGGGCTGATCGGCCGCTGCAAGCTGATCGCCCACCGCCTGTCGGACAGCGCGGTGCGCTCCACCCCCGACGCCGAGCCCTACTGGCGCGACGTGGGCACGGTCGACGCCTACTGGGAAGCCAACCTGGACCTGGTGAACGTCACCCCGGAACTGGACCTCTACGACCAGGGCTGGCCCATCTGGACCTATCAGGAGCAGCTGCCCAGCGCCAAGTTCGTCTTCGACAACGAGGACCGGCGCGGCATGGCCGTCGACAGCCTGGTCTCGGGCGGCTGCATCATCTCGGGCGCGACGGTGCGGGGCTCGCTGCTGTTCTCCAACGTGCGGGTGAATAGCTACTCCACCGTGGAGCATACGGTCGTCCTGCCGGGCACCGACATCGGCCGCAACTGCCGCATCCGCAACGCCATCATCGGCAACAACTGCCGCGTGCCGGAAGGCTTGGTCGTGGGCGAGGACCGGGCGCTCGACGCGCGGCGGTTCCACGTGACGGAACGGGGCGTGACGCTGATCACCCAGCGGATGCTGGAGGCGCTGGACAGCCCGGCGCCGAGGTCAGTGGAGCCGGCCTGACGGCCGATGGTGATGCGAAGGAGGCGACGGCCTCCCTCGCGCTCCCTCGGGGAGTTGGGGTAGCGTGGGTGGCTGGTAGCGGTGCGCGCGCCCGGCTTTTGCCAGGGGAACGGGTTTTGTAATGCATTGTTCCAGAACCCAAAAATACCCGTCATTCCTGCGAAAGCAGGAATCCACATACGGTGTCAACCGCCGGCCTCTATCTCTTCATCCCGCCAGATCATCGTAAAGATCGCGCCATTCCGGATTACCTTCCTCGATCAAGTCAATCTTCCAGGCGCGCTTTCACTTCCTGAGCTGCTTCTCACGCAAGATCGCGCTTTCCATCGTGTCGTGGAACTCGACGTACACGAGGCGGTGAAGGCCGTAGGTGGCGGAGAACTCTGGAACAGCAGCCGATTTATGCTCCCAGACCCGCTTCAAGACGTCCGACGTCACACCAATGTAGAGGGTGCCGTTCGGACGACAGGCGAGGATATAGACGCAGGGGGCGCTTCAAGGGTGGAGGCTTTCGCTCAGCGGGGGCGCGGCAGGATGGTAAGCATCGTATGTGGATTCCTGCTTTCGCAGGAATGACGGACAGTTTTACACGTTAAAACAATAGCTTAAAAACACACCACCGACCAAAAGCTGGCATTCACACCCCGACGCAGCCATCAGCACGCCTCGAAACTCCGCAAAAACTGGGAGGTTTGGAGGGCTGCGCCCTCCAAGCGGGTGCGGGCGGCAGCCCGCTCGGCGATAGCCGAAGGAGAGAGACAGGCGGCAGCCCGCTCGGCGTCAGCCGAAAAGGTCCTCAGCCGAAGCTACCCTCGCGGTCCGTTCGCTCATACAGCCGGGCGATGAGCGCGTCGAACACCGGGTCCACACCGCGCGGGAAATCCGTCCGCCGGCGCGTGTCCTCTTTCCCGACGCCGTTCTCCCGCCACGCCCGGCCGCCGGAGATGGCGTTTTGCATGAAGCCCTGGAAGTTGTCGCAGGCCTTGGCGAAGCGGGCCTCCGCCGTCTCGCGAGCCTCGAATTCCTCCCACAGCGCGCGGAAGCGGGTCCCCATGTCCTCGGGCAGCGTGCCGAAGATCTTGTCGGCGGCGGCCTGCTCGCGCTCTTCCTGGCCCTCGATGGCGGCGTCATCGTAGGCATACGTATCGCCGGCCTCGATCTCCACCAGGTCGTGGACCAGGATCATGGACAGCGCGTGCCCCAGGTCCACGTCCGCCCTGTTCTCAAGCTCCCCGTGCAGCAGCAGCGCCACCAGCGCCATGTGCCAGGTGTGTTCCGCGTCGTTTTCCCGGCGCGTCGCCCCGGTCACATAGCCGCGCCGCTCCACGAACTTGAAGCGGTCGGCCAGTTCCAGGAAATCGAGGATCTGCTGTGCGCGGTCGCCGGGCACGGTCAGGCGTGCTCCTTGGTCTTGTGGAACTTGAGCGCCGGGAAGTCCTCGCCGGCGCGGTCCAGGTGCCAGGCGTTGCGGGCCAGGAACACCAGGTCGCCGTCGTGGTCCTCGGCGAGCGCCTGGTTGTAGCTGTCCTGGAACTTCTTGAACGCCTGCGCGTCCTCGCAGCTCACCCAGCGGGCGGTGTAGAGCGTCGTCGGCTCGAACCGCACCGGCACGTCGTACTCGGTGCGGATGCGGTCGGCCAGCACGTCGAACTGCAGCGAACCGACGACGCCGACGATCCAGTCCGACCCGAAGCGCGGCTTGAAGACGCGCGCCGCCCCTTCCTCGGCGATCTGCCACAGGGCGCGGCCCAGGTGCTTCGCCTTCAGCGGGTCTTCCGGGCGCACCTTCTGGAGCATTTCCGGCGCGAACGACGGGATGCCGGTGAAGCGCAGGTCCTCGCCTTCCGTCAGGGCATCGCCGATGCGCAGGTTGCCGTGGTTGGGCACGCCGATGATGTCGCCGGCGAAGGCCTCTTCCGCCAGTTCGCGGTCCTGGGCCAGGAACATGACGGGGTTGTGCATGTTCACCTGCTTGCCCGAGCGCACGTGTTTCAGCTTCATGCCGCGCTTGAAGTGGCCCGAGCACATGCGCATGAAGGCGATGCGGTCGCGGTGCTTGGGGTCCATGTTCGCCTGGATCTTGAACACGAAGCCCGACACCTTGTCCTCGTCCGGCGCGACCGTGCGGCCGGCGGTGGGCTGCGGGCGCGGCGGCGGGGCGACCTCGCCCAGCGCCTGAAGCATCTCGCGCACGCCGAAATTATTGACCGCCGAGCCGAAGAAGACCGGCGTCATGGTGCCGGCGCGATAGGCCTCCATGTCGAACTCGGGGCACAGGCCGCGCGCCATTTCCACTTCCTCGCGCAGCTTGTCCACCGCCCAGGACGGCAGCATCCTGTCCAGCTTGGGGTCGTCCAGGCCCGAGCAGCTTTCGCCCTCGTCGGGCATTTCGCCCTTGCTGCGCTCCATGAGCACCAGGCGGTCCTTGAACAGGTCGTAGACGCCCAGGAAGTTCTTGCCCATGCCGATGGGCCAGCTTCCCGGCGTGACGTCCAGCGCCAGCGATTGCTCGATCTCGTCGAGGATGTCGAAGGGGTCGCGGGCCTCGCGGTCCATCTTGTTGACGAAGGTCATGATGGGCACGTCGCGCAGGCGGCAGACCTCGAACAGCTTGCGGGTCTGTTCCTCGATGCCCTTGGCGGCGTCGATGACCATGACCGCGCTGTCCACCGCCGTCAGCACGCGATAGGTGTCTTCGGAAAAGTCCTCGTGGCCCGGCGTATCCAGCAGGTTGAAGGTGTGGTCCTGGTAGTCGAAGGTCATCACCGACGACGCGACGGAGATGCCGCGCTCGCGCTCCACCTTCATCCAGTCGGAATGCGCCCGGCGCTGCTCGCCGCGGGCCTTGACAGCGCCGGCCAGCTGAATGGCGCCGCCGAACAGCAGAAGCTTTTCGGTCAGCGTCGTCTTACCGGCGTCGGGGTGCGAGATGATGGCGAAGGTACGCCGGCGAGCGACGTTGCTGTCCAGGCTGGTCATGGATGCGGGGACTCTGCGGATGAGGCTGTTCGATTGGCCGTGTGCGTAGCAGAACACGGCCGCCCGCACAAGCCGGCGCCCCGTGCAGGCCGCCGCCGCGCGGGCCGCTGATCCGCCATATGGGGCGCCGCCCGCGATGGCGAAAGGACCGGACCCGCCGCCTAGCCCGTCCGGGCCTCGCTGACCGACAGCTTCAGGTCCGCCAGCAGGTCGTACAGCGCCTCCACCTTGTCGCGCGGGATCTGGCGCATCAGTTCGTCGATCCACTCGCTGTGCGCCGGCGCGACCGTGTGGAAGACGTGCCATCCCTGTTCCGACAGCCGCACCACCAGGGCCCGGCGGTCGCGCGGGTTGACCTCGCGCACCAGGAGGCCCTCGCGCACCAACCGGTCGACCAGCGCCGTCACGTTGCCGTTGGTGACCATCAGGCGGCGGGAGATGTCGCCCATGACCAGCCCGTCAGGCGCCCGCGCCAGCACCGCCAGCAGATCGAACTGCGGCAGCGTCACGGTTGCCGAGTCGCGCAGGCGCACGCGGATTTCCCGCTCCATCAGGTTGCAGCACGTAATCAGTCGCAACCACGTGCGCAGCTCCAGGCGGTCGTCCTCTCGGGCGTCCGTTTCGTAATCCTGCATCGTTGCCCCATGCCAAGCTTCCGGCACAACATTATACGAATGGTCGATAGTGTAAACTGCATAATACAGGCGAGGCGTGTTTTCATGGACTGCCAAAACCCGCGGTAACCTTGAGTTTCTCAGACGAATCGCATGGGTAAGGGCTGTAAAGGCCTCTATCCATTTGAATAGGTACCGCAGGAGGCCGCTGCGACTTGCCGCAGCGTACCGCCCTGGTCCTTTTACTGTTCAACCACCCGATAGGATCAGTCGATGCTTGAACCGCCTCGCCGGCTCTATCTGCACGCGACGCGACTCGGGCGCCATCGGGGTTTTCTTGGGCGCGGAAATGGGCCATGGTCTGCCCGCCGCCGCGCCGGCATTGATCCAGGCCGCCGCCCGGCCCGTTTTCTCATCGAGACCCGCCGCGAAAGGACGTTCCCGCATGACCCTGCCCATGAGAGCGCAGCCCTTCGACACCCGCGATTACCGCCGCGCGCTCGGCCAGTTTGCCACCGGCGTGTGCGTCGTGACCACGCGCGACGCCGACGGCCATCCGCAGGGCTTGACGGTCAACTCCTTCTCCTCGGTGTCCCTGGACCCGCCGCTGGTGCTGTGGAGCCTGACCACCGACAGTGCCATCCTGCCCGCCTTCCAGCACGCCGGCCACTTTGCCGTCAACGTCCTGGCCTCCGACCAGATGGACGTGTCCAACCGCTTCGCCTCGCCGGGCGAGCGCTTCCAGGGCCTGGACTGGGAAAGCGGCCACGCGGACCTGCCGCTGCTGTCCGGCTGCCTCGCCAACTTCGAGTGCAAGACCGTCGCCACCCACCCCGGCGGCGATCACCTCATCTTCATCGGCGAGGTCATGCGCTACGACGCCCGCCCCGGCGAGCCGCTGATCTACTCCGGCGGCCGCTACGCGGTGGCGGAGCCGCACCCCGGCTTCGACTGATACGGGGCGCCTCGCCTTCATGACGGTAAAGTGTCACGCAGCCGTGACTGCACCGGCGGCCGCGGACGTGGCAGACTGTCGGCCAGATCGAACCCCAACGACAGGGCCCCATCCATGACCGACCACGACGCCGCCCGCGCTTCCGTCCGCGCCGCCTATGCCCGCGCCGCAGGCGCCGATTCCGCGCCCGCCCCGACCGAACCCGCCTCCGGTGGCTGCTGCGGCCCGGCCCCGACGGCCGCCGCCGACGCCAAGCCCGCCGCCTCGGGCTGCTGCGGCGAGCAGGCCGCACCCGAGCTGGCTCGCATCGCCGCCGAGCGCCTGGGATATGGCGCCGAGGACCTGGGCGCGCTGTCGGAGGGCGCCAACCTGGGCCTGGGCTGCGGCAACCCGACGGCCATCGCGGCCCTCGAACCCGGCCAGACGGTGGTCGACCTGGGCAGCGGCGGCGGCTTCGACTGCTTCCTCGCCGCCCGCGCCGTGGGACCCGAAGGCCGCGTCATCGGCATCGACATGACGCCCGAGATGCTGTCCAAGGCGCGCACCAATGCCCGCAAGCTGGGCCTGGCGCAGGTGGAGTTCCGCCTGGGCGAGATCGAGGCCCTGCCGGTGGCCGACGGCACGGTGGACGTCATCCTGTCCAACTGCGTCGTCAACCTGTCGCCGGACAAGCCGCGGGTGCTGCGCGAATGCTTCCGCATCCTGCGCCCCGGCGGTCGCCTCCAGATCAGCGACACGGTGGCCGTCAAGCCCCTGCCCGAGGCCTGGACCACCGACGAACACATGATGTGCGGCTGCATGGGCGGCGCCGCCCTGGTGACCGACCTGGAGCGCTGGCTGACGGAAGCCGGCTTCGCCGAGGTGTCGGTGGCCGTGAAGGAAGACAGCCGCGACATCATCGCCGACTGGGCGCCGGGCACGGGCGTCGAGGACTATGTCCTCAGCGCCGACATCACGGCGGTGAAGGCCTGACGGCCATAACAGTGCGAGGGAGGCGACGGCTTTCTTCACCTTCGGCGGCATAGCAAAGGGGGGCGGGCAGACGGTGTGCGTGCCCCCCTGCTGTCGCAGGGGCGACGATTAGCGTTCTGGTTTGGTTATCTTTCTGGCCGTCATTCCCGCGAAAGAGGCTGTAAAGAAACCGGTGAATGCTCCCCCGACGGGCGCGCAGCAGGATGGTTGGCAGCGGAGGTGGATTCCTTCTTTCGCAGGAATGACGAGTAATTTTTCCACCAACAATAAGCTAAGAATTCCGTCGCCCCTGAGAAAGCAGGGGCCCACCGGCGCCGTTGGCCACCCTTGCGGCACCTCTGGTGGCAGCCGGCCGATTTCTTGGCACCCTCGAAAGCAGGAAGCCACAGACGCTGCCAGGTATCCTGCCGCGCTTTCTCCGGCAAACGTCCACCGATTTCCTTACAGCTTGGAAGCCGATGTCCACCTGCGGTGTAAGCCGCCCTGCCGCCCTCCTCACACCGTCGCCCGCCCTTGCACCATCGCACCCCACCGCGGGAGCGCGCGGAGGGCCGGGCCTTCCTTGAAGACCTTGGGCGCGGGCCCGCCTATTTCACCGGGCAGGGATCGTTCCCCTCCCCCGGTGTCGGGGCCGAGGGGATGCGGGCGCGGATGGTGCCGGCGCGGCGCTGCAGGTAGGAGGTCGGGTCCGCCGGCGACCACTGCAGGGGTCCCGGCAGCACGGCGGCCAGCAGGCTGGCCTCGCGCCGGGTCAGGTCCGCCGCCGGTTTGCCGAAATAGCGCTGTGCCGCCGCCTCGGCGCCGTAGAGGCCGGGGCCCCACTCGATGACATTCAGGTAGACCTCCATGATCCGCTTCTTGGACCATCCGGCCTCGATCCAGGGCGTCAGGTAGGCTTCCAGCACCTTGCGGACAGGGTCGCGACCGGCCCACAGGAACACGTTGCGCGCCGTCTGCATGGAGATGGTCGACGCACCCCGGATGCCCTCGCCCGACCGCCACTCGCGGAAGGCGTTGCGGATTTCGCGGAAGTCGAAGCCCCAGTGGGCGCAGAACTGGGCGTCCTCGGCGGCGATGACGGCGCGGATCAACTCGGGGCTCATGTCCTCAAGCGGCGTCCACTCGCGGGTCATGCCGTGGCCTTGGGCGATGCGCTGGACCTGCAGCGGCGTGATCCATACGGGCACGTAGCGATGGAAGGCCACCTGCACCGCCGGCAGGACCAGCACGATCAGCAAAAGCGCCGCCAGGACGCGCCTGAACCAGCCGCCGCCTCCGCCGTCCCCACGCGCACGCCCGCCGCCGCGCACAAAGATGCGGCGGCGGGGCAGCGTTTCCTCGGGGGGACCGGCGGGGCGTCCGACCATAGGGCGGCTGGCGGCGGGACGTCCGGGTTTACAGGCGCTCGACCACCAGGGCGATGCCCTGGCCGCCGCCGATGCACATGGTCACCAGGCCGTAGCGGCCGCCGGTGCGGTGCAGTTCGTACAGCGCCTTGACCGTGATGATCGCACCGGTCGCGCCGACCGGGTGGCCCAGCGCGACGGCGCCGCCGTTGGGGTTCACCTTTTCGGCGGGCAGGCCGAGTTCCTTGGACACCGCGCAGGCCTGCGCGGCGAAGGCCTCGTTGCTCTCGATCACGTCCAGGTCGTCCACCGTCAGGCCGGCGCGCTCCAGCGCCTGGGGCACGGCGCGGATGGGGCCGATGCCCATGACCTCGGGGTCGACGCCCGCATGACCGTAGGAGACGATGCGGCCCAGGGGCTTGTAGCCCTTGGCCTCGGCGGCGGCGGCCTCCATCAGCACCAGGGCGGCGGCGCCGTCGTTGATGCCGCTGGCGTTGCCGGCGGTCACCGTGCCGTCCTTCTTGAACACGGCGCGCAGCTTGCCCATGCCCTCGGGCGTGGCGTCGGCGCGGACGTGCTCGTCGGTGTCGAACTGGGTGGTGCCCTTGCGGGACTTCAGCTCGACGGGGACGATCTGGTCCTTGAAGCGGCCGGCCTCGATGGCGGCGGCGGCGCGCTTGTGGCTCTCGGCGGCGAAGGCGTCCTGCTGCTCACGCGAGATGCCGTGGCGCTCGGCCACGTTCTCGGCCGTGATGCCCATGTGGCCGTGGCCGAAGGGGTCGGACAGGGCGCCCACCATGGCGTCGACCACCGCGGCGTTGCCCATCTTCTGGCCGAAGCGGGCCGCCGGCAGCATATAGGCCGCGCGGCTCATGCTTTCCGCCCCGCCGGCGACGGCGACGTCGGCATCGCCCAGCTTGATGAGCTGCACGGCCGAGACGATGGCCTGCACGCCCGATCCGCACAGGCGGTTGAGCGTCATGGCCGGCGCCTCGTTGGGAATCCCGGCCTCCACGGCGGCGACGCGCGAGAGGTACATGTCGCGGGGCTCGCCATGGATGACGTTGCCCATGACCGTGTGCTGGACCTGGGACGCCTCGATGCCGGCGCGCTTGATGGCCTCCTTGATGACGGTGGCGCCCAGGGTGGTGGCGGGGACGTCCTTCAGGCTTCCGCCGTAATCGCCGATGGCGGTGCGCACGCCGCTGAGAATGACGACATCACGGGTCTGGGACATGGGGTTCCTCTCTTGGCGGTTGTGCGGCCCGGCGGCGGTTCGGTCGGGCCGCCAGAGCCCGCGGGGGGAACGAAGCGAAGGGCGGAGCGTCTAGGGCCGTCGCACCTCGTGGGCGCGGCCGTTGATGCGCAGGTATTCCGCCAGGGCGGGGTCCTGCTCGGCGACAATGTCGTGGTGGCGGGCCATGGCCTCCACCAGCTTGCCGCCGCGGCCGAGCTTTTCGTCGGCGATGGCGCACAGCAGCCCGTTGGGCCAGCTGCGCGGACGGATCTGGCGCAGGTGCTCGAAGGCCTCTTCCTCGCGGCCCGGGTTGAACTGGGTCATGAGGATGGCCGCCGTGGCGGTGGAGCGCGAGACGCCGGCGTGACAGTGGATCAGCAGGTGGTCGACGTGGCTGTCGCGCAGGCGCTCGCCCAGTTCCAGGATCCGGTCGACGGCAGCCTCGTCGGGCATCACCGCGCCGTCCACCGGCGTCACGTGGTCGTCGAAGCGCCAGACCACGCGGGTGTGCTCGGGATAAATCTCGAACACCTCGGGGTCGGGGTGGTCGGGGTCGATGATGGTGACCACGTGGCTGACGCCCTTTTCGGAAAAGGCCACCAGCTCACGCAGGCCGCAGATGGAGATGGGATAGGGCACCAGATCGGTGCGCAGGAGGTCGCCGCAGGCCGTGGCGCGGGCGGAGGAAGCGGAGCCGGAGCGGGTCTGGTCGGTCGTCATCACACCACGTTCAGTTCTCGCACCGGCCGGTTGGCCGGGATGCGGTCGTAGGAAAAGGCCGACAGGTCAAGGCTGACCCAGCGGCCGTGCACGATCCACTCGGCAATGCCGCGCCCCACGGCAGGGGCCTGTTGCAGGCCGTGGCCGCTGAAGCCGTTTGCGAACAGCAGGTTCCGCGCGTCGGGATGCGGGCCCAGGATGGCATTGTGGTCCAGGGTGTTGACCTCGTACAAGCCCGCCCAGGCGCCAACCTGCTTGATCGCCTCGAAGGCGGGAACGCGGTGCGCGAGGATGGGCCAGATATGGTCATCGAACAGGGGGTAATCAACGTCGAGCGCCAGCGTGTCCGGGTCGTCGGCCTCGTCGGGGGAGACGCCGCAGATGAAGCGGTCTCCCTCCGGCCGCACGTAGACGCCCGAGGGGTCGACCATCAGCGGCAGGCCGGGCACCGGCTCGCGGCAGTCGAAGACGAAGACGCAGCGCCGCCGCGGCCGCACGGGAAGCTCCACCCCCGCCAGCGCCGCCACGTCGCCCGCGCGCGCCCCGGCGGCGTTGACCACCGTGCCGCAGGCGATGCGCCCGCCCGACCGGGTGAGGACGGCCGCAACGTCGCCCGTGCCGCCGCCCGCGCGGTCGAAGCCCGTCACCTCGTCGTCCACATAGGTCACGCCCAGCGACCGGGCCTTTTTGCGGAAGCCCTGGAGCAGCGCATAGGCGTCGAACCACCCCTCCCCGCTCAGGCCGAGCGTGCCGGCACAGACGTCGTCGGTGGTCAGCCAGGGGAAGCGGGCCTTGAGGTCGGCGGGTTCCAGCCAGGCGATGTCGGCCCCGGCGGCGGTCTGCAGGGCGTGGTTGCGCTCCAGGATGCCGCGCGTGTCTGGGGTGGCGAGGAACAGGTATCCGCCCTCCACCAGCGACAGCGCCGGGCCGTCGTCGCCGTCTACCGCCAGCCGCTCGGCCGCCTCGCGCAGGAAGCGGATGCCGTAGAGCGACATGGCGATGTTCTCGGGCACGCTGAACTGCTGGCGGATGGATGCCGCCGACAGGGCCGTGGAGCTTTCACGATAGCTCGGGTCGCGCTCGATGACCGTGACCGATCCGCCGAAGCCGGAGTCGCTCGCCAGGAAATAGGCGATGGCACTGCCGATGATCCCGCCGCCGACGATGACGACGTCGCTGGACGACGGCGGGCTTCCGGTGATCTTCGGCGGCGCGGCGGCGGCGGACATTCGGTCTCCCTGGTCTGGCGGCGGGCCGTTTTATGAAGATTTTATCGACGTTTTATCGTCGTTGTGCCCGCGTTGTGTCGAAAGGCTGCGAAGGGTATCCGATCAGCCCTCTTCATCCTGGTCATCGGCGGCCCGGCTGTCCAGGTATTCATCTATGAGGTCATAGATCACCGGCGCTGCTTCTTCGTCGCTGACGGCCAGGTTGGCCGTTTCGCCGAAGATGTTGAGGACATAGCCACGGGCGGCGCAGACTTTCTCCAGCGCGGCGACGAAGGGAATGATGACCTCGTCGTTCAGGCTTTCGGCGGTCTGGCACTGTTCCATGCGGGCGAGAAGGTCGCGGTGCAGCGCGTCGGGGCGCTTTGCCATGGGATGAACATCTCCTTGAGGACGGCTCGGGTTTGCGCGGCCGCAGTCTAGCCGCCTTGACCGCGCGACGGAACCGCCTTGACGCGGCCAACCTGGGCGTGCAGAAAGACGCAACGATTCACGCAGAGGACGGCGGCCTCCATGGGGATTTCCAGCTTCGCGGACCTGATCTCTCCGATGACGCCGGAGACCTTCTTTTCCCGGCACCAGGGCCGGCGCTGGGTGCACATCCCGGGCGCGGCGGACAAGTTCCGCGACGTCATGTCGTGGCCACGGCTGCAGGCATTGCTGGACATGACCGGCATCTGGTCGTCGGAGACCATGGTGGTCAAGGACGCGACGCGCACGGTGCCGCCGCAGGCCTACTGCACGCCCGAGACGGACCGCCGCAACCAGCAGGTGCTCCAGCCCGATCCCTCCAAGGTGATGGAGCTGGTGCGCGCCGGATGCTCCCTCGGCCTCAACCGGCTGGACACGCTGGACGCCGGCCTGCGGGCGGTGGGCGCGGCGCTGGAGGACGCCCTGGCCGGGAAGGCGCAGGCGAACCTGTACTATTCGCGCCGCAGCAACCAGGCCTTCGGCGTTCACAGCGACAGCCACGACGTCTTCGCCCTGCACTGCGAAGGCGAAAAGGAGTGGCATCTCTACGAAGGCGTCGACCCCGACCCCATCAACCATCCCGCCTTCAAGAAGCTGCCGCTGGAGGAACGCCGGCGCCGCGCGGGCGGCGTGGCGGAAACCCTGGTCATGAAGCCGGGCGACCTGCTCTACATTCCGCGCGGGCATTACCATGACGCGCTGTGCCGCACGGACGACTGCGTGCATGTCGCCTACGGCGTCACCCAGGTGATCGGCATGGACCTGCTGACCCTGCTGATGAACCGCGCCCCCGCCGACGCCGCCTTCCGCCGCGCCCTGCCCCACCCGGAGGCGGAGGACTACGACAGCGCCCTGGCCGCGCAACTTGCGGACCTGGGCGACCGGCTGAAGGCCATGGCGTCCGATGCCGAAAGCCGGGCCTTTCTGCGCCAGTACCAGACGGAACACTTCCGCACCCGCCGCGGCGGCTACGGCTTTCCGGTCACCGGCCCCACGGCGCAGGAACAGGCGCAGGCCGCCCGGGCCAGGGCGAACGCCGGTAACGCCCGCAGCCCCGGCACCGCCAAGCCGCTGCCCGCACAAGCCCGCGCGGCGATCATGGGGGCGGTGAAACCGCGGTGAGCCCCAGCTTGCGAGCGACGCCATCGGCCGCGCGCAGGGCGGTGGCGAAGGTGCCCTGCAGCAGGTAGCCGCCCGTCGGCGCCTCCCAGTCCAGCATCTCGCCGGCGACGAAGACGCCCGGCAACGCCGCCAGTTCCAGCGTCGCCGGGTCCACCGCGTCGAACCGCACTCCGCCGGCCGAGGAGATGGCCCGCTCCAGCCCCGCCGTTGCCGTCAGCCGCAGCGGCAGGGCCTTGAGCGCAACGGCAAGGCGGGCGGGATCGGCGCGCGTGGCGTCATCCGTGACCTCGTGCACCAGGGCCACCATCACCGGCGTGAACTTCAACGCCGCCTTGAGGTGCGCGGCCAGCGACCTGCCGCCCCGCCGCGCCGCCAGACGCTCCGCCACGGCCGCTTCCGCCAGATCGGGCTTGAGATCCAGGTGCGCCACCGCCGCCCCGTCGGCCTCCAGCGCATCGCGGAGCGGAGCTGACAGCGCGTAGACGATGCCGCCCTCGATGCCGGCCGCCGTCACCACCATTTCGCCTTTCACCGTCCGGCTGCCGCAGGTCAGGGCGACGTTCTTGAGGGGCGCCCCGGCGTGGCGGTCGCGCAGGAAGGCGCTCCACGCCACCCGAAACCCGCAGTTGCTGGGGCGGAAGGGCGCCATCGCGACGCCCCGGTCCGCCAGCAGCGGCGCCCAGGCACCGTCGGAGCCCAGCCGCGGCCAAGACGCCCCGCCCAGCGCCAGCAGGACGGCGTCGAACACCTCGTCCCGTGCGCCGGCCGGCCCCTCCACCGCCAGCACCGTCGCGCCGCCATGGCCGAAGCCGGTCCAGCGGTGGCGGGTTCGGAGTGTCACGCCCAGGCTTGCCAGTCGCCGCAGCCACGCGCGCACCAGCACGCTCGCCTTGAAGCTGTCGGGGAAGACGCGGCCCGAGGTCCCGATGAAGGTGTCGATGCCAAGGCCCTTGCACCACGCCCTGAGAGCATCGGGCGGAAATTCGGCCAGCACGGCGGCGAACCACGCGGACTGAGGGCCGTAGCGGGTGCAGAAGCGCTCCAGCGGCTCGGAATGCGTCAGGTTCAGGCCGCCGCGTCCGGCCATCAGCAGCTTGCGGGCGGGCGACGGCTTGGCCTCGAACACCGTGACGGCCGCTCCGCGCGCGGCCAGCAGCTCGGCGGCGAACAGCCCCGCGGGGCCGGCACCGACGATGCCGATGCGCGGGGCGGAGGGGGACGGGACGGCGGGCTCGGACGGGCTCATGGCCTTCCTTTATCCGGCGCGGGCGGGGCAACGCAAGGGCGCTCGCCTTCGTTGACGGGGACAGAGCTTCTACACGCATCCACAGACAATGGAGGTCACATGAGCGACCACGTCTACAGCAAGACCGAGGTCGTCGGCTCCTCGAAGACGTCCATCGACGACGCCATCCGCAACGCCATCAAGACGGCCAGCAAGTCCATCCGCAACACCGAGTGGTTCGAGGTTTCGGAACTGCGCGGCCACATCGTCGATGGCGACGTCGGACACTTCCAGGTTACGGTGAAGATCGGCTTCCGCTACGAGAAGGACTGATCCCGCCATGACAGCCGCCGCCGGCGCCGCCGCCTTCCTGCTGGTCTGGACCTACATGACCGGCCCCGACGGCGCGCCGATGGGCGGCGACCTGACCATGCAGCCCATGGCGAGCATGGACCAGTGCGAGACCGTCGGCCGCGCGACGCAGGTCTGGCTCCAGGGGCACTTCACCGACGGCGCCTCGTGGACCTGCGTGCCGGCCGATCCTCCCCCTGCCCCCGAGCATACTCCGGAAACCCAGGCCGGAGACGACGGCCCCGCTGCCGATTAGGCCGGCCGGCGCGCCTACTCGTCCAGGAACGGCCCGTCGCTCAGCCGCGCCCGCTCCATCACCTGCTCGGCCGTCAGATCGACCAGCAGGCGGCGCGGAATCGGTTCAACGGTGATGTCGTCGGCCTCGATGGTCACATGGCGGTCGCCGATGTCCAGCAGGCCGAAGAATTCCGCCTCCACCCGCAACAGCCGGCCGTCGAGCGTGGTCAGGGCGGCCTCCACGTCGCCTTCCGTGCCGTCCACCGTGATGATGTCCCACGCCTCCAGGTCCCCCGCCGTCACGCCCTCGGGCGCGTCGGCCGCGTCCGACGCGTCTTCATCCGTCTGGGCGGCGGCCTGTCGGCGCTTGGCGGGTTCGGGAGACTCGGCAGGTTTTTCGGCCTCTTGCGGCGCCGAATCCGCCGGTTCGGCCGCCGGCTGGGACTCAGGTGAGGCGGCGTCCGCCTCGGCCGCTTGCCGGGCGTCAGCCGACGGTGCGGTGTTCGTTCCCGGTGCCTGCCCGGCCGTCGCGTCTCCGGCAGCCGTCGCGTCGGCCTCTTGCGTCCCTTCCTCCCGGGCGTCCTCCTCCGCGGCTGTCTTCCGCACCCGCCGGCGATAGGCCTCCCAGGCCTCTTGCGGCAGCAGCATGGCGGAGATGCCGTGGATCACGCTGTCACCGGCCTGGATGTCGCCGATGACAACCTGCGCGGCCTCGCCCCGCACCGGCCGGCCGGGCGTGTAGAGAGTCAGGCGGCGGCCTTCCCAGGCGACGTCGATGCGCTCGTCGGCAAGGGTGTGCACCATCTCGGGCAGGGAGTCGGAGGGATAGGCCGCGCCGGGCACCAGATGGCGGCGGACCAGCGTCCGCAGGGCGTCGGGCTCGCCCCGCAGGATCTCCGCCGCCGCCGCCTCAGGCAGGCGGTCGAAGGCGCCGTCGGTGGGTGCGAAAAGGGTGTAGGGCCCGCCGGTTACCAGCGCGTCCGCCATGCCGGCGCCCTCAACGATCCCGGCGAAGCGGTCGAAGCGATCGTCGGCGCGGAGCGTCTCAAGCAAGTCGGCTCCCGCCGCCGGGCCGGACGCGGCCATCGACAGAACGACGGCCGATGATGCGGCGGCGACGGCACGGCGATGACTGGGGCTGCGCGGCATGGCGGGCTCCTCTGCTTTCCGTGGAATGGGGATGCAACGGCCCGTTGCGGCCCGGGGTTGGCGCCGCCGTGCGCGTTACCAACCCCCGCCTCTTTGTTTTTTTCTGTCTGCTTGGTCAAACGGAAGATGCAGGCGGGCTTTTCTGTTGTTCCATGAAATTCTCTTAAACGATCCGTGCGCGTAAATAAAAGTTTTACTTTTTATTGTAATCCCTCGAAACCCTTGATAAACGCGCCGGTTGCTGCTAAGTTGGTAGATAACAATCCTTCCGGGCTTCACATTACCGGCCTCCCGGTAATGCGTCAGCCTGCGTCTCTTTATGCCTAATCCATGAGGCATTCTCATATGACCGAAAAACTGGTCGTCAAAAATCTTTACAAGATATTTGGCCCCTCCCCCGACGAAGCGCTCAAGATGGCCCAGGACGGTGTGTCCAAGGCCGACATCTTCGAGCGCACGGGCAACACGGTAGGCGTCAACGACGCCAGCTTCAGCGTCAACAAGGGCGAAATCTTCGTCGTCATGGGCCTGTCGGGCTCGGGCAAGTCGACGCTGGTGCGCCTGCTCAATCGCCTGATCGAACCCACGGCCGGCGAGGTGGTGGTGGACGGGCACGACATCGCCAAGCTGTCGCAGGAAGAACTGCGCAACCTGCGCCGCCGCGACATGAGCATGGTGTTCCAGTCGTTCGCCCTGCTGCCCCACATCACCGTCATCGACAACGCCGCCTTCGGCCTGGAACTGGCTGGCGTCCCGCGCGAGGAACGCCACGAGCGGGCGCTGACGGCGCTGGACCAGGTGGGGCTGAAGGCCAATGCCCACAGCTATCCGTCGGAACTGTCCGGCGGCATGCAGCAGCGCGTGGGTCTTGCCCGCGCGCTGGCGGCGGAGCCGTCCATCATGCTGATGGACGAGGCGTTCTCTGCCCTCGACCCGCTGATCCGCACGGAAATGCAGGACGAACTGATCAAGCTCCAGGCCGACAGCGACCGCACCGTGATCTTCATCTCGCACGACCTGGACGAGGCCATGCGCATCGGCGACCGCATCGCCATCATGGAAGGCGGTCGCGTGGTCCAGGTGGGCACGCCCGATGAAATCCTGCGCAACCCGGCCGACGACTACGTCCGCAGCTTCTTCCGCGGCGTTGACGTTTCCAAGGTGCTGACCGCCCGCGACATCGCCCGGAAAGAGCAGGTGACGGTCATCGACCGCGCCGACATGGGCGTGCGCACGGCGCTGAAGCGGCTGGAAGACTACGACCGCGAGTACGGCTTCGTCATCGACAAGCAGATGAAGTACCACGGCTGCGTCACCGTGGAGTCGCTGCGGGTCGCGCTCAAGGAGCAGGACGAGCCGCGCTTCTCCAATGCCTACCTGCGCATCGTGGAACCGGTGAACGCCGACACCATGCTGACCGACCTGCTGGGAGCGGTGGCCGAAAGCCCCATCGCCATTCCCGTGGTGGACGACAACGGCAAGTACCTGGGCGCCATCTCCAAGGCGCGCCTCTTGCGCACGCTGGACCGGGAGGGCTGATCCATGGCCGAAGGCAACACGCTTCTCAATCCGTTCGAGGATGCCGTCATTCCGCTCGGCGACTGGGTGGAGACGGGCCTCGACTGGCTTGTCGACAACTTCCGCCCCGTCTTCCAGGCCATCCGCTGGCCGGTCGACGGCGTGCTGACGGGCATCGACGGCCTGCTGAACGGCATTCCCGCTCTGGCCATGCTGGCGATCATCGGCCTGATCGGCTGGCAGATCGCCGGCGGCCGCATGGGGATCGCCGCCGTCGTGTCCATGACCATCGTCGGCCTGATCGGCGCCTGGTCGGAGGCCATGACCACGCTCGCGCTGGTGCTGACCAGCGTGTTCTTCTGCATCCTGATCGGGGTGCCGACGGGCATCTGGCTGGCCCGCAGCGACAAGGCCCAGATGGCCCTGCGTCCGGTGCTGGACGCCATGCAGACCCTGCCGGCGTTCGTGTACCTGGTGCCCATCGTCATGCTGTTCGGCATCGGCAACGTGCCGGGCGTGGTGGTGACCATCATCTTCGCCCTGCCGCCGCTGATCCGCCTGACCAACCTGGGCATCCGGCAGGTGCCGGGCGACGTCATCGAGGCCGCCAACAGCTTCGGGGCCAGTCCGCGCCAGCTTCTGTTCAAGGTCCAGCTGCCGCTGGCCATGCGCACCATCATGGCCGGCGTCAACCAGACGCTGATGCTGGCGCTTTCCATGGTGGTCATCGCCTCCATGATCGGCGTCGTCGGCCTGGGCCAGATGGTGCTGCGCGGCATCGGCCGCCTGGACATGGGCCTGGCGACCATCGGCGGCGTCGGCATCGTCATCCTGGCGATCATCATCGACCGTTTCACCCAGGCGCTCGGCACCTCCCAGCGGGAGAAGGCCGGCGCCACCTGGCGGGACCGCGGGCCGGCGCGTTTCATCTTCGGCCAGAAGAGGGCGCGCGTCGCCGGCGACGCGGCTGAAAAGCGCGAGACCACCTGATCCCGCGCCCGGCGCACCCGCCATTTGCATCAAGCACCTTTGACACCCAAGTCGCTATCCATCCGAGTCTGAACCAGACAGAGGAGTCATTCATGAGCCATCGCATCTCTTTCCGCGGCCTGCTTGCCACCGGCGCCGCCCTGGGCGGCCTGATGGTCGCCGGGCCTGCCCTTGCCGCCGAGATGCCGGGCGACGGCGTCGACGTGACGCCCGCCACCAGCTCCATCGCCGAGGAAATCTTCCAGACCAAGATCCTGATGATGGGCCTGGAAGAGCTGGGCTACGACGTCAACGCCCACATCGAGCTGGCCTACCCCACCATGCACCTGGGCATCGCCAACGGGGACATCACCTACTCGGCGACCCACTGGGACCCGCTGCACAAGGCGTTCTTCGAGAAGGCCGGCGGCGAGGACGAGATCTGGCGCTCCAACGCCTACATCGAGAACTCCCTTCAGGGCTATCTGATCGACAAGAAGACGGCCGATGAATACGACATCGACAACGTCGAGGACCTGAAGGACCCGGAGATCGCCAAGCTGTTCGACGCCGACGGCGACGGCAAGGCCGACCTGACCGGCTGCAACCCCGGCTGGGGCTGCGAGCGCGTGATCGAGCATCACCTGGACGAATACGGCCTGCGCGACACCGTCGAGCACAACCAGGGCAGCTACTTCGCCCTGATGGCCGACACCATCACCCGCTTCGAGAACGGCGAGCCGATCCTGTACTACACCTGGACGCCGCTGTGGGTCTCGGGCGTGCTGGCGCCGGGCGATGAAGTGGAATGGCTGGAAGTGCCCTACACCTCGCTGCCCGACGAGCAGAATCCCGAAACCGAAACCGCCGAAGGCCTGAACCTGGGCTTCGCCGTGAACACCCAGCGCATCATGGCGACCAAGGACTGGATCGAGGAAAACCCGGCCGCGGCCGCGTTCTTCGACGCCGCCGACCTGCCGGTGAACGACGTCTCCGCCCAGAACCTGCTGATGCGCGAGGGCGAGGACAGCATCGACGACATCGAACGCCACGCGGCCACCTGGATCGAGGAAAACCGCAAGGAGTTCGACAGCTGGCTGAAGGCCGCCCGCGACGCCGCCGCGCAGTAAGCGCCAGGCGTCCGCGGCGGGAAACGCCGGGCAAGACGGAAGGGCGGGCACCGCGGGGTGCCCGCCCTTTTCCGTGTCGGTCCACCGCGCTGCCTGCGGCGGCCTGCCCTACACCTCCACCCCGCCCCAGCGCGCCAGCAGGGGCACCACGACGGGTTCCGCCGGGGAGGTGTAGGCGGCCGGGGCGAGGCTGGTGAACAGGACCTCGTCGGCCACCATCACCATGGCCACCACCGCCAGCCGCTCGCCGGGTGCCAGCGGGGCGGCGGTGCGGGGGTCCCAGGTCAGGCGGAAGGGCACGGGCGGGGCCATGGGGCCGGCGACCCAGGCCGTCGCCAGCACGCCGCGCGGCGTCCGGCCCGGGCCCAGGCGCACCAGTTGCACCCGCGCCAGCGCCTCGGGCGGCAGCACCACCGGCTCGCGGTAGACCAGCGCCCCCTGCACCACGGCCCGGTCCATCGTCGGCCCGCGCGGCGCGAGGGACGCGCCGGCCGCGTCGAGGGGCGGCGGGACGAAGGGCGGCGACGCGGGCGCAGGCCCGTCGCCCGCGCAGCCAGCCACTGCCACGGCCAGCAGCGCCGCCGCCAGCGCACGGGCCGTGCGGCGGAGGGTCATCGCACCAGGCCTTCGATGGCGTGCGAGAGGGTCGGCAGTTCCACCTCGATCTGCTCCCACACCGGGCCGAAAGTGGCGCGCGGCGGGCTGTCGAGCAGGGTTTCGGCCATGTCGACGAATCCCTGCCAGTCCACCTCGGGGTGGCGCGAGACGGCCATGGCGTCGCGCTCCCGCCCCGACCGCCCGCCGGCCATCATGCCGCTGACCAGCTCGCCGATCTGGACCATCTGGAACGAGACGGCGGCGGCGAAGATCCAGTCCTTCTCCATGCGCTCGATGAACCGCGTGCGGTCCAGTCCCTCGCGCAGGAGGCGGGTGCGCTCGATAGCGGCCGAGATGACCCGCAGGGCGTCCTGGTCGGATATCATGGTGGCGATCTCCGGTTGGGCGAACGGCATCTCCTTTTACTATCGGGGGCCGCCGCGCCCCTGCCAAGACCCTGCGCCCGCACACAGGAGGTAGATCACGCGCGGTGATGCCGCCGCGCAACATCCGGCGCCGCCGATCCCGCGGAAATTGCTCGAGTCCGATTTTTCGCGCTTTTTCTGGAACCGGCGCCCCAGCCGGCCGTTACAGTAATGATACTGCAGTGGTCCAAGCTCGGTCCGTGTGGGTATCCCCAGGGAGGCGCCAGGTCACACCCCCGCCAGGCGCCTCCCTCCTTTTCCGGGCACGCGGAAAAAGGCTGGCGCGGACGGCCTCCGCACCAGCCTTGACCGGACAGTGTATCCCGCCTCAATCGCTGAGCATTTCGCCTTCGACGTTGGCTTCGCCCAGGTTCCTGCGGAATTCGTCGAAATCCTCGCCGGTGACGGTCGGCTCCTGGGCGTTCAGGTCCAGCGCCTCGTGCCGGTCGATGACCTCGTTGGTGAACTCGTTGTTGGCGTTGAAGGTTTCGTCGGTGCCCCGCTCCAGGCCCGGGTAGTCGCCGCGGTCGCGGGCGTCGACGGGGTTGGTGTCGCCGTAGTCGCCGGGCGCCACGGCGTCCTCGGCCAGCGCCGGACCGGCGCCGACACCGACACCCAGCGCAAGGGCGGCGGCGGAAACAAGGAAGCGTCGCATGGGAGATCCTCCATGTCGTCCTGGGGTCCCCGGTGAAACGCCATGCCCCGCCGGTTGGTCCCCCGAAAATCGCGGGCGGCGGGACCGGCCGGCCTCAGCCCGCCGGCGCCTCGGCCACCTGCACCGGGCGGCGGAGGGTGTCGCGGAAGGCCTCGGACGTCAGCGGCTGGCCGAACAGATAGCCCTGCACGCTGTCGCAGTAGCGCGCCCGCAGCCACGCCAGCTGCTCGGGATGCTCCACGCCGGCGGCGACCACCTGAAGGCCCAGCGCGCGGGCCATGGCGATGACCGTTTCCACCAGACGGCGGTCGTCCTCGTCGCCCATCATGTCGCGCACGAAGGACCGGTGCAGCTTCAGCGCGCGGAAGGGATAGCGCCGCAGATGCTGGAGCGAGGCATAGCCGGTGCCGAAATCGTCCAGCGCCAGCACCACCCCTTGCGCCGACAGCGCATCCAGGCCCCGCCCCACCGCGGCCTCCTCGCGCAGCAGGACGCTTTCGCTCAACTCCAGCATCAGGGCGGCGGGCGGCAGGCCCGAGTGCGCCAGGGCCTCGGCCACCGCGTCGGCCAGGCGCCCCTGCACGAGTTGCGCGTCGGAGACGTTGACCGACACGGCCGGGGCCGCGCCCTCCCCCACCTCGCGCCGCCAGGCGGCGGCCTCGGTGCAGGCGACGCGCAGGACGTGGCGGCCGATGTCGTGGATCAGGCCGATCTCCTCGGCCAGGGGCAGGAAGTCGGCCGGGGGCAGCTGGCCGCGCGTCGGGTGGTTCCAGCGCACCAGCGCCTCGGCCCCCGTCACGCGCCGCTCGGCCGCGTCGACCACCGGATGGAACAGCACGGCGATCTCGCCGCGGCCCAGGGCCCGGCGCAGATCGCCCTCCAGCTCCAGGCGCGCCGCCGCCTTGGCGCCCAGGTCCTCGCTGTAGACGCAGTGGGTGTTGCGGCCCAGGTCCTTGGCCCGGTACATGGCGGCGTCGGCGTGCTTGAGCAGGGTCGAGGCGTCCTCGCCGTGGTCGGGATAGACGCTGATGCCGATGGACCCGCCGATGAACACCTCGCGCCCGCCGGCGATGACGAAGCCCCGGCGCAGGGCCGCCAGCACCCGCTCGGCCACGGCGGCGATGTCGGCGGCGGTGCCCGGCTCGGGCAGGAGGATGGTGAACTCGTCGCCGGCCAGCCGGGCCACCGTGTCGCTCTCGCGCACGCAGGCGGTCAGGCGGCGCCCCACCTCCACCAGCAGTTCGTCGCCCGCCTCATGCCCGAGGGTGTCGTTGACCAGCTTGAAGCGGTCCAGGTCGATGAACATCAGGCACAGGCGCTCGTCCTTGCGGCGGGCGCGGGTCAGGTCCTGGTGCAGGCGGTCCTGGAACAGCACCCGGTTGGGCAGGCCCGTGACGGCGTCGAAGTTGGCCTGCTGCCAGACGCGGCGCTCGGTCTCCTTGCGCTGGGTGATGTCCTCCTTGACGGCGACGAAATGGGTCACCGCCCCCGCGTCATCTCGCACCGGCGCGACGGAGACGGTCTCCCAATAGGCCTCGCCGTCCTTGCGCACGGCCCGCGCCTCGCCCTTCCAGGCCTTGCCGGCCGCCAGCGCCTGGGCGAAGGCGTCCTCGGCCGGCGCCTCCGGGTCGGCCAGGACGGACGCATGCCGCCCCACCAGCTCGGCCGCCGTCCAGCCGGTCAGCGCGGTGAAACGGTCGTTGACGTAGTCGATGACGCCGCGGGCATCGGTGATGACCACCGCCGCCGCCGCCTGGTCCAGAGCCGACGAAAGCTTGCGCCGCTCGTCCTCGGCCCGCTTGCGCTCGGTGATGTCCTTGATGGTGGCGACGGCCACCTTGCTGCCGTCGGCACCCGTCACCAGCGCGACGTGCAGGTTGACCACCGCCAGCGTCCCATCCGCACGCTTGAGGCGGAGTTCGTATTCATTGGGCACGGCCTCGCCGCGCAGGCGGCGCTCGTAGTTCCGCTGGACGCGCGGCAGGTCTTCGTCGGCGATCAGGTCGGCGAAGGGACGGCCCGTCAGCGCCGCCGGATCAACGCCCAGGATGCGGCCGAAGGCCTCGTTCACGAAATCGAACCGGGCCTCGCGGATGAGCACCAGGCCGTCCTGCATGCTGGTGACCAGCGTGCGGTAGTGCTCCTCGCGCACGGCCAGCTCTCGCTCGGCCCGGCGGTGCTCGGTCATGTCGACCATCAGCGCGATGAAGCCGCCGCCCGCGCTGTCGGCCAGCCGCGCCGGATAGACGGCGGCCAGAACCTCGCGCCCCTCGGCATGGCGCAGCGACAGGGTGAAGGCCTGCGACATGGCGGCATCGGGCACGAACTCCACCGCCAGGGTGGCGCACCCCTCGGGCGTCAGCACCGACGTTACCGGCCGTCCGATCAGGTCGACGCGGCCCAGCCCCAGCATGCGGCAGAGGGCATCGTTGACCTCCACCACGGTGCCCCGGCCGTCGACCTGGATGAAGCCCTCCGACAGGCTGGAAAAGATGGTGCGGTGGCGGCGCTCGCTCTCCACCAGCATCTGTTCCAGCTGCTTGGCCTCGGTGATGTCGCGCAGCTGCGCCACAAGCAGGACGTCGGCGTCCGGGTCCGGCGGCGCCGGTCCGCCGCTGTCGAGGTCGTCGTCGGGCAGGACCACCGACAGGCACAAGGCCCCCCACAGCCGCTGGCCCCGGCCGTCGATCAGGCGCACGTCGCGCTCCAGCGCACGCACCGGACCGGCGAGCAGGCGTTCCAGCCGCGTGCCCAGGGCGGCGCGCTCGCGCGGGTCCAGCAGGTCGAAGAAGGAGGCGCCGACGATAGCCTCCTCGGGGCGGCGGACCAGCAGGCGGAAGGCGTGGTTGGCCGCCAGAACGATGCCGGCGCGGCTGCACACGGCCTGGGCCTCGCCGCTTTGGGCGAAGATGGCGGCGTGATCCTCCGCCGACAGCCGCGACGCCCCCTCCTGTGTCATGTCCCCCTCTTCCATCCGACCCCGGCCACGCCCGCCCGCGCCAGTTCCCCCCAATTAGACGACCCGCGCCGCCGCCGCGCAACCGTTTCGCGGCGCGGACCGACGGATCAGGCGGCGGCCTTCAGCGTGGCGGAGGCCTCGAACGGCATGAGCCACTCTTCCAGCCCCTCGGCCACATCTTCCCAGTGGGGCTCCAGCATCATGGCATGGGCCGTGTCGGGGAAGATGCGCAGGGAATCGGCGCGATAGTAGCGGGCCGTGGCCTCGACAATCCAGGACGGAACGAAGACATCGTTGCCGGCCCCCATCACCAGCACCGGCGGCCGCGATTCCGGCAGCCAGGTCGGCGCCGGCGGAATCAGCCAGGTCAGCTGCATGCTGGCCAGCCGCGACTCGGGCTGCATCCGCTCGAACCAGCGGCGCGAATCCTCGTCGCTGGCGTGCTCGCTCAGCATGGCGGCGCGCATGCCCTGGGGCGTCGCCGCCTCGGGTCCGAACATCTGGATCATGGCGATCTCGCGCAGCAGGTCGGGATGCGCGGTGCTCATGTACAGGCCCGTCGGCGCCAGCCCCCACGGCGACAACGAACACATCAGCACCACGCCCGCCAAGTGCGGCGCGCCGGGCGGCACGGCATCCATGATCTTCTGCACCACCATGCCGCCCATGGAATGGCCGACCAGCACCGGCGGCCGTCCGATGCGCGTCATGGCCTCGCCCACGTCGGCGATGAAGTGCGCCATGCCGTATTGATCCAGGCGGTCGGGGTCGCGGCTGCCGCCGTGGCCGCTGAGGGACACGGCATAGGCCTCCCACCCGCGGTCGGCGAACCACGGCAGAAAGTGTTCCTGCCAGATCCAGGCGCCGCAGAAGGCGCCGTGCACGAACAGGAGCGGCGGCCGGCGGCGCGCCCGCTCGGCCAGGGCCGGGTCGCGCGGAACGGCTTTGAGAATCTCGAGGGTCACGCGGTCCTCCCAGGGGCAAACGTTTTCCTGCCCCCTGTATACGCCCATCGCCCGCCCTCCCGCGACCCCATTTCGCTGCAATGCAGCATTTTTTGCCGCACATGCGAAAAAGCAGCGGCTGTTGAGGATTCTCGTTGCCGTCCGTATATCGGTCCGCTATATATCGCGCCGATAGTCAGCTATATCGGTTCGATATCTCAGCCGAGGACCCGGAGTTTCCATGGACGCCAAGACCCTCTGCCTGGGCGCGCTCGCGCGCGGTCCCGCCTCGGGCTACGAGATCCGCAAGATGTTCGAGGAAGGCGCCTACGCCGCCTTCCATCCCATCGGGTTCGGCTCGATCTATCCCGCCCTGACGGCGCTTCTGGCCGAGGGGCTGGTGGCCTGCCAGGAGGAACCCCAGGCGGGCCGCCCCGACAAGAAGGTCTACACCCTCACACCGGAAGGCCATGCCGCCCTGGTGCGGTCCTTCGCCTCCAACCGTCCGGCGGTGGACAAGTACAAGTCCGACACGCTGTTCATGCTCAGCCTGGCGGAGGTCATGGAGCCCGACCGCGTCCGCCGGCTGGTGGCCGACTACAAGGACCTGAACGCCAGCGAGCTGGAAAAGATGGCCGAATGCGACCCGGCGGACATGACCGCCGGCCAGCGGTTCGTCTTCGGCCTGGGCAAGGCGGTCTATTCCGCCATCGCCACGTACATAGACAACAACGCCGGCGCGCTGGTCGACTCCCTGGAGCGCGGCGATCACGAGCCCCTGCCCGGCCGGTCGGCCGGCGAAACCGCACCGCACCGCGCCCGCAAGGCCGGCGAGTAAGGAACCGAGGTCATGCGCAAATCCTACGTCATCGCCGCGATCATCCTCCTCGCCGCCGTCGGCTGGATCGGGTCGGGTCTGGTGCTGCCGTCCGGCGAACCGGTCCCGCCGCCGAGCGCCGCCATCCCGGCCGCCGAGGACGCCGCGCCCATGCGCGTGCGCGTCGCCGAGTCGGTGGCGCACGCGCGGGTGGACGAACTGCGGGCGACCGGCCGCACCGCCGCCGACCGGGTACTGACCGTGCGCGCCGAGACGTCCTCGCCGGTCCGCCGCGTGCTCGTGGAAAAGGGCGACCAGGTTTCCGCCGGCGACGTGCTGGTGGAACTGGACATGACCGACCGGGCGGCACGCCTGGCCAAGGCCCGCGCCCAGCTTGAGCAGCGCCAGTTGCAGTACGACGCCGCCAAGGAACTGCAGTCGCGCAACTTCGCCAGCCGGGTCCGTCTTGCCGAAGCCCGCGCAGCGCTGGAGGAAGCCCGCGCCGACCTGGCCGAGATCGAGTTGGACGTGGACCGCACCACCATCGAGGCCCCCATCGACGGCGTGGTCTCCGCCCGCTCGGTGGAGGTCGGCGACGTGGTGTCGCCGGGTGCGGCCATCGCCACCATCGTCGACCTGGACCCGGTGGTGGTGCGCGCCGACATCGCCGAGCGCCGCATCGGCGACATCGAGCCCGGCGCCGTCGCCCATGCCTCGGTCTTCAACGGTCCGGATCTGGACGGCCGGGTGACCTACGTCGCCCCCGTCGCCGACGCGGCGACCCGCACCTTCACCGTGGAGGTGGAGATCCCCAACCCCGACATGAGCCTGCGCGAGGGCCAGACCGTGGACCTGCGCCTGCCCCTGCGCCGCGTCCAGGCCCACGAGCTGTCGCCGGCCCTGATGACGCTGGACGACGCCGGCCGCCTGGGCGTGAAGACCGTGGACGACGCCAACGTGGTTCGCTTCCATCCGGTCGACCTGGTCTCTGCCACGCCCGACGCCATCTGGCTGACCGGCCTGCCCGAGACGGTGCGCGTCATCACCGTCGGCCAGGAGTACGTGACGGCCGGCGAGACGGTGGACCCCGTCGCCGCCCCCGCCCCGACGGCGCCCCGGAGCGGGGCGCCCGGGAATGGCGCGGCTGACGACGGCGCCGCCCGGCCGCTGGCCGAGACCACCGCCCCCGGCGAGGACGCCGCCGTGTCGCTCGGCACCGGCGCACGCGCGGCGGAAGAGGCTTCCCTGCCGCCGGCCGAGCGTGGAGAGACGCAGTGAACGCCATCATCGACGCCGCCATTCACCATGCGCGCACGGTGATCAGCACGCTGGTGCTGATCCTGCTGGCGGGCACGGTCACCTTCGTGCAGATCCCCAAGGAAAGCGCGCCGGACATCAACATTCCGGTGATCTACGTCACCATGTCGCACTCGGGCATCTCGCCCGAGGACGCGGTGAGCATGCTGGTCAAGCCCATGGAGGCGGACCTGCGCACCGTGGAAGGCGTCAAGGAGATGCGCGCCGCCGCCTACGAGGGCGGCGCGAACATCCTGCTGGAGTTCGAGGCCGGCTTCGATGCCGACCAGGCCATGGACGACGTGCGCGAGCAGGTCGACAAGGCCAAGACCGAACTGCCCGAGGAAACCGACGAGCCCATCGTCTCCGAGGTCAACTTCAGCCTGTTCCCGGTGATCGTCGTGGCGCTGTCGGGCGACGTGCCCGAGCGCACGCTGCTGCGCGTGGCCGAGAACCTGGAGGACGCCATCGAGGGCGTGCCCGCGGTGCTGGACGCCAACGTGGGCGGCAAGCGCGACGAACAGGGGCAGATCATCATCGACCCGACGCTGGTCGAAGCCTACGGCCTGTCGGCCCAGGATTTCGTCACGTTCTTTTCCGGCAACAACACGCTGGTGGCCGCCGGCAACCTGGACACCGGCGCCGGCCGCTTCGCCGTGAAGGTGCCCGGCCTGCTGGAAACCGTGCCCGAGGTCATGGACATTCCCATCAAGGTGCAGGGCGACAGCATCGTGCGCCTGGCCGACATCGCCGAGGGCCGACACGGGTTCGAGGACGCCGAGGGCTTCGCCCGCGTCAACGGGCAGCCCGGCCTGACGGTGGAGGTCTCCAAGCGGACCGGCGAGAACATCATCGACACCGTCGCCAAGGTGCGCGAGGTGGTGGAGCGCGAGCGCCAGGACTGGCCGGACGCCATCCAGGTCACCTACCTGCAGGACCAGTCCACCAACATCCGCGACAGCCTGAACGACCTGACCAACAACGTCATCGCCGCCGTACTGCTGGTGATGGTCGTGGTGGTCGGCGCGCTGGGGCTTCGGTCGGGCCTGCTTGTGGGCATCGCCATTCCCGGCAGCTTCCTGATGGCGATCCTGGTGATCGGCGCGGCGGGGCTGACCATCAACATGGTGGTGCTGTTCGGCCTGATCCTGGCGGTCGGCATGCTGGTGGACGGCGCCATCGTCGTCACCGAATACGCCGACCGCAAGATGAGCGAGGGCCTGCACCGCCGCGAGGCCTATGCCCTGGCCGCCAAGCGCATGGCCTGGCCGGTCATCGCGTCCACCGCCACCACGCTGGCCGCCTTCCTGCCGCTGGCCTTCTGGACCGGCGTGGTGGGCGAGTTCATGAAGTACTTGCCCTACACCCTGCTGGCGACGCTGACGGCATCGCTGTTCATGGCCCTGATCTTCGTGCCCACCCTGGGGGCCATCTTCGGCCGTCGGGGCGAGAGCGATCCGTCCGTCATGCAGGCCCTGTCGGCGCAGGAGGAAGGCGACGTGCGCGACCTGCGCGGCATCACCGGCTTCTATGCCCGCACGCTCGACCGGCTGCTCAAGCATCCCGGCAAGGTGGTGCTGGCCGCCGTCATGCTGCTGGTGGGCAGCCAGGTGGCCTACGGCATGTTCGGCAAGGGGGTGGAGTTCTTCCCCTCCATCGAGCCCGAGCAGGCGTTCCTCTACGTCCACGCCCGCGGCAACCTGTCGGTGGAGGAAAAGGACGCCCTGGTGGGCGAGGTGGAGCGCGCGGTGCTGGACATGGACGGCATCGAGAGCCTGTACGTCAAGACCGGCAAGAATTCCGCCGACCGCGAGGCGCCGGAGGACGTGATCGGATCGGTGGGCATCGACTTCACCGACTGGCAGACCCGCCGCCCGGCCAGCGAAATCCTGGACGACATCCGCGACCTGACCAGCCAGCCCCGCTTCGCCGGCATCAAGGTGGAGGTGCGCGAGGCCGAGCAGGGCCCGCCCGTGGGCAAGCCCATCCAGGTGCAGATCGGCGGCAACGACCAGGACGCCATCTATGCGGCGGCCGAGAAGATCCGCGGCTACATGGAGCGTGCCGGCGGCTTCACCGACATCGAGGACACCCGCGCCGTGCCGGGCATCGAATGGCGGCTGACGGTGGACCGCGCCCAGGCGGCCAAGTTCGGCATCGACATCCGCTCGGTCGGCGACATGGTGAAGATGGTCACCAACGGCCTGAAGTTCTCCACCTATCGCCCCGGCACCGCCGACGACGAGGTGGACATCGTCGCCCGCTACCCCGACGAATACCGCACGCTGGACCAGTTGGACCGCATCACGGTGAACACGCCCGAGGGCAGCGTGCCAGTGGGGGCCTTCGTCGAGCGCGAGCCCCAGCCCAAGACCGGCGAGATCCGCCGCGTCGACAGCCAGCAGGTGGTCACCGTTTCCGCCGAAGTGGCCGAGGGGCTGCTGGCCGACGACAAGCTGCGCGAGTTGCAGGCCTGGATGGCCTCGCCGGACGCCGATCTCAACCCCCGCCTGAGCATCGACTTCAAGGGCGAGGACGAGGAACAGGCCAAGAGCCGCGCCTTCCTCATGAAGGCCTTCGGCGTGGCGCTGTTCATGATGGCGATCATCCTGGTGACGCAGTTCAACAGCTTCTATTCGGCGTTCCTGATCCTGTCGGCCGTCATCATGTCGACCATCGGCGTGTTCCTGGGCCTGCTGGCCTTCGGGCAGCCCTTCGGGATCATCATGTCGGGCATCGGCGTGATCGCGCTGGCCGGCATCGTGGTGAACAACAACATCGTGCTCATCGACACCTACGACCGCCTGAAGCACGAGTTCGCCGACGGCCACGAGGCCATCCTGCGCACCGGCGTGCAGCGCCTGCGCCCGGTGCTGCTGACCACCGTGACCACGGGCCTGGGCCTGCTGCCCATGATGTTCCAGGTGAACATCGACTTCGTCCACCGCGAGGTGACGCTGGGCGCCCCGTCCATGCAGTGGTGGTCGCAGTTGTCCACCGCCCTGGTCTGCGGCCTGAGCTTCGCGACCGTGCTAACCCTGGTGGTGACGCCGAGCGCGCTCATGGTGCGGGTGAACGTGCGCCGCTGGCTGGACGCCCGCCGCGCCCGTCGCCATGGTCCGCAGCCGGCGTGACACGGTCCTTGCACCGCCGTCATGCAGGCGTCATCGAAGTGCGCCCCATGAGCCTGTCGGCTTGTGGGGCGTTTCGGTTAGACTGGCCTTGAACCGAGGGTGCAGATGAATAATTCTTGGGCCCGGAATGGTTCTGCTCAAGATCAAGGCAGAGGACAAGCGGGGGACCGCGTGACGTGACGGTGAGAGTCGCCTCCTACAACATTCACAAAAGCGTCGGCCCCGACCGCCAGCGCCGCCCCGACCGCATCTTCCGCGTCCTGGCGGAACTGGATGCCGACATCGTCGCCTTGCAAGAGGTCGACCGGCGCTTCGGCGCCCGCGCCACCACCTTTGAGGCCGAGCAGCTGGAGCACGAAACCGGCTACCGCCTGGTCCGCCACGCCGTCAGCCCGCTGTCGTCGGGCTGGCACGGCAATGCGCTGCTGGTGCGCGGCGTGGTGGAGGCCATCGACCGCCGGCGCATCACCCTGCCGGCCCTGGAGCCGCGCGGCGCGCTGCTGGCCGACCTGGAGACCGAACAGGGGCGCCTGCGCGTGGTCGCGGCGCACCTCGGGCTTCTCGGCCGCTATCGCCGCAGGCAGGCGGAGACCATCCTCGAGGCCATCGACAGCGCCGAGTCGCACCTGCCGACGGTGGTCATGGGCGATCTGAACGAGTGGAGCCCCCACGGCAGCTGCCTGCGCGTCTTCCGCAGCCGCTTCGACATCGCCCAGCCGGGTCCGAGCTTTCCGGCCCGCCGCCCCATGTTCGGGCTGGACCGGGTGATCACCTCGGACGACATTGCGGTGCAGTCGGCCTGGGTGCACGAAACGTCGACGGCGCGCGAGGCCTCCGACCACCTGCCCGTTGTAGCGGAACTGAAGGTGCTGGCGCCCGGCGAGACGGCGGAAAACGCCCCGCTCCAGACCCACGCGGGGGTGCGGGGGTAGCGAGACCCTTTCCGTTCAGGCGCCGCTCGGGGCCTCGCCCCCGAACACGGCACGCAGGTCCACCTGCTCCTCGGCGCGTTCGACCAGCACCAGGCGATCCTCGATGTCGGCCAGGTGGCGGGTCATTTCCGCCGCGGCGCCGGCTTCGTCGCCCGTATCCAGCGCCGCCAGCAGGCGCCGGTGGTCGACCGCCGAGCAGCAGCGCGCCGCCCTGTGCTCATAAAGCGCGATGATGAGCGACGACCGCGCCACAAGGTCGCGCAGGTAGCCGGTCAGGATGCCGTTGCCCACCTGCTCGGCCAGCAGCAGGTGGAAGTCGCCCGACAGCCGGATTTCCTCGCGCCGGTCGCCGCGGGCATGGGCGGCCGCCTCGGCCTCCACATGGTCGGCCAGGGCCCGCAGCGCCGACGCCGGGCGCCGGCGGGCAAGCACGCGCACCAGCGTTTCCTCCAGCAGGCGGCGGGCGTGGAAGACCTCGCGCGCTTCCTCGGGCCGTGGCGCGGCGACGCAGGCCCCCCGGTTGCGCCGATGCACCACCAGATGGTCCCGCGCCAGGTCGCGCAGGGCGGCGCGCACCCGCGCCCGGCTGACCCCGAACACCCCGGCCAGCTGCTCCTCCACCAGCCGCGTGCCGGGGCGCAGGCGGTGGTCCTCGATGGCGAGGCGGATGGCGTCGCGGATGGCGTCCTCGTCGGGGGCGGCAACCTCGGGGGCGCGCAGGCCGGCGGTCGTCGTCATGCAGCGCCCTTTCGCGATGGCGGATGCCGCTCCCGCCAGTGGCGGGCGATGTCGACGCGCCGCGTGATCCACACCCTGTCGTGGGCCTGGACGTGGTCGAGGAAGCGCATAAGCGCCTTCATCCGCCCCGGCCGCCCCGCCAAGCGGCAGTGCAGGCCGACCGACATCATCTTCGGAGTGTCGGCGCCCTCGGCATACAGCACATCGAAGGCGTCGCGCAGGTAGGCGTAGAAATCCTCGCCGCTGGCGAACCCGTTCAGCACCGAGAACTTCATGTCGTTGTTATCGAGGGTGTAGGGCACGATCAACTGCGGCTCGGCGACGCCCGGCACCGCCTCCCAATACGGCAGGTCGTCGGCGTATGAATCCGCGTCGTAGAGGAACCCGCCCGCCTCCGCCACCAGCCGGCGCGTGTTGGGCGAGACGCGCCCGGTATACCAGCCGAGCGGCCGCTCGCCCATGACCTCCGTGTGCAGGCGGATGGCTTCGGCGATATGGGCGCGCTCCACATCTTCCGGCACGGCCTGGTAGTCGATCCACCGCAGCCCGTGGCTCGCCGCCTCGTGCCCGGCCTCGCGGATCGCGGCGGCGGCGTCGGGATTGCGGGCGAGCGCCATGGCGACGGCGTAGACGGTCACCGGAATGCCCCGCTCCTCGAACAGGCGCATGAGCCGCCAGAAGCCGGCCCGCGCGCCGTATTCGTACATGCTTTCGACCTGGATGTTGCGCACGCCCTCCAGCGGCGCGATGCCCGGCACTTCCTGCAGGTAGGCCTCGGCGTGGCTGTCGCCGTGCAGGATGCAGGCCTCGCCGCCTTCCTCGTAGTTGAGCACGATCTGCAAGGCCAGCCGCGCGCCCCCCGGCCAGTCGGCGTGCGGCGGCGTGCGGCCGTAGCCGATCAGGTCGCGGGGATAGGGGGCGGCGGCGGTCATGGATCGGGTCTCCCTTCGATATACGCCTCGATGATTGAAATCGAGGCTGCGTTCATTCGCCACGCAGGCTCACGCGCCATAAGGCGCGGCGGCCGGTGTCCGCTTCGCGTTCGTCAGGACTCCGGCCTTGCCGGGCGACAAGTGTACGATTTCAAGTGTCGCCCGGTATTATTGCCCGCCGCTGCCGCGGGTGGCCCAGCGGGTGGAGCGGCGCTCGATCTGGTTGAAGAGTTCGTACATGGCGATGCCCATGGCGGCAATCACCAGCAGGCCCGCGAACAACAACGGCATGTTGAACTTCGACGAGGCCGAGATCATCAGGTAGCCGACGCCCAGGTCCGACGCGACCGTCTCGGACAGCACCGAGCCCACGAAGGCGAGCGTGATGGCGATCTTCAGCGACGCGAAGAAGAACGGCATGGCGCGCGGGAAGCCCACCTTCATCAGGATGTCCCGCCGCGTCGCCCCCAGGCTCCGCAGCACGTCGCGCAGCTCCGGCTCCAGCGTCGCAAGCCCCGTCGCCACGTTCACCACGATGGGAAAGAACGAGATCAGGAAGGCCGTCAAAATCGCCGGCACGGTCCCGATGCCGAACCACATGACCAGGATCGGCACGACGGCCACCTTGGGCACGCTGTTGAAGCCGATCAGCATGGGGTTGAGCGCATCGTAGATCGTGCGCGAGGACCCCACCAGCGCCCCCAGCACCAGCCCGAAAACAACCGCCACCGCGAAGCCGACGACGGTAGTGAACAGGGTCTGGGCGGCGTGCATCCAGATGGCGTCGCGATACGTCCAGATGGCGGCGAAGGATTCGCTGGCCGTCGGCAGCACCGACTGCGGCACGTCGAACCCGCGCACCGCCAGTTCCCACACCACGAACAGCCCCAGCGTCGTCACCCAGGGCGCGGCGCGTTTCGCCCCCTTGTGATCGGCGACCCGCTTAAGCATCGGGCGGCGCTTGCGCGCCGGCGGGGCCGAGGCGGTGGCGGCGCGCGTCGGCTTGGCGGCGGTGTCGGCGGCTGTCTCTCCGCTGGCCGGCGCGGCGGCGGGCGGACGGGTGGAGGCGGCGTTGGAGGTCGTGCTCATCACGTGGCCCTCACGGTTCGGATGTGGTCGCGCAGCTCGTGGACGAGGTCGACGAAGGGCTGGGTGAAGCTGGTGTCCTGGTCGCGCGGGCGCGGGATGTCGTTCTTGCGCACCTCCAGGATGCGCCCCGGCCGCTTGCTCATCACATAGATGGTGTCGGCCAGGTAGGCGGCCTCGCGCAGGTCGTGGGTGACGAGGATCACGGTGAAGCGGTGCTCCATCCATAGCGCCTGGAGCGTGTCCCACAGTTCCTCGCGCGTGAAGGCGTCGAGCGCGCCGAAGGGCTCGTCCAGCATGAGCAGCCGGGGCTCGTGGATCAGCGCGCGGCACAGGTTGGCGCGCTGCTGCATCCCGCCGGAAAGCTCCCACGGGTGCTTGTCCTCGCAGCCCGACAGGCCGACCTCCGCCAGCAGGGCGCGCGCCTTGTCCTCGTACTCCGTCCGGTGCCTGCGCAGGCGGGAGCGGTGGGGCTGGACGATCTCCAGCGGCAGCATGACGTTCTGCAGCGTCGTGCGCCACGGCAGCAGGGTGGAGGCCTGGAAGGCCATGCCGACGATGGAGATGGGGTCGGTGACCTCCTGCCCGTTGACGATGACGGTGCCCTCGGTCGGCGGCATGAGGCCCGTGACCAGCTTCATGAGCGACGACTTGCCGCATCCGCTGGGTCCGACGACGGCGACGAACTCGCCTTCCTTGATGGTCATGCTGGTCTGGTCGAGGGCGAACTCATCGCCCTCGCGGTACTGGAGACGCACGCGGTCCAGTTCGACGAAGCCGGCGGTCATGCGGCCTCCTTGTTCGGGTTGGCGGGCGCTTGCGGCGCCCGGTTTTTGTAGTTACATTTACATCCATGAACACCTGGGACGAGGCCAAGCGCGCCGCCACGCTCGCCCACCGCGGGCTGGATTTCGCGGACGCCGGACGGGTGTTTCAGGGCTACCACGTCACGCGGGAAGACCGGCGCCGCGACTACGGCGAAACGCGAAACTTCACGGCGGGCTACCTCGACGGCCGCTTCGTCGTGATCTGCTGGACCCCGCGCGACGGTGGCAAACGCATCATTTCCATGAGGCACGGACATGCCGACGAAGAAGCAGCCTACGGATTCCGAGTGGACTGACCCGGACGACGCGCCGCACCTGGACGCCGAATGGTTTGCCGGCGCGGACGTGTACGACGGCGACCGGCTCGTCAGTAAGGGCGGCCGCCCCCCGGCCGAGCATCCCAAGCAGCAGGTCACGCTGCGGCTCGACTCCGACGTGCTGGAGCACTTCCGCGCCAGTGGTCGCGGCTGGCAGACACGCATCAACGAAGCCCTTCGCCACGCGGCGCATTTGGATCGGTAGCGGCTCAACAGCCTTCTCCCAGGTGGCGAGGCCCCAGCCAGCCGCATGAACCGGCCGGGGCCTGCGCGTCCTTACTGCGTCGCGGTCAGCATCCGCTCGTCCTGCGGGGGCAGGAACTCGGACGTGAACACGTCCGACACCGCCGGCTTGTCCTCGATGCCGAAGGCGTAGGTGACCTGGTCGATGGCCTTCTGCATGCGGGCCTCGTCGATGCCGCCCATGCCCTGGGTCTTGACCTCCTCGGTCAGCACGTTGTTCTCGATCGCCATCATCAGGCGATCCAGCTCCAGCGCCTCGTCGATGAGGGGGTCACGCTCCTTCACCGCGTCGATGCCCGCTTCCGGGTCGGCAATGACGTCCTGCCAGCCCTTGACCACGGCACGCAGGAAGCCGGTGACGGCCTCGGGGTTTTCCTCCATCAGCGCCGGGCTCGCGATCAGGCCGTTGCCGTACAGGTCCAGGCCCGCGTCGCGATACTGCCAGATGTTCAGGTCTTCCTTTCCCACACCCAGGCCGCGCAGGTTCAGGAGGCTGGTAAAGTAGAAGCCGGAGATGCCGTCGACGTCGCCGCGAATCAGCATGGGCTCGCGCAGGGCCGGGTCCATGCTGGTCCACTCCACGCTGTCACCGTCGATGCCGGTGGCCTGGGCGAAGGCGGGGAACAGCTTGCGCGGGCTGTCGAAGACGGGGGCGCCGAAGGTCTTGCCCTCCATCTTCTCAACGCTGTCGATGCCGCTTTCCTTCAGGGTGAACAGGGCAAACGGCGGCGCGTTGTAGACGATGAACATGGCCTTCATGGCCTGTTCGGGGTTGCTCGCGTTGAACTCGATCATGGAGTTCACGTCGGCCATGGCGATGTCGTAGGCGCCCGAGGCCACGCGGGTGACGGCGCCTGAGGAGCCGTTGCCCGAATCGATGCTGACGTCCAGGCCCTCTTCCTCGAAGTAGCCTTTCTGTTTGGCCATGAGGAAGCCGGCCGAGGGCCCCTCGAACTTCCAGTCCAGCGTGAACTTGATGGGCAGGGCGTCCTGCGCCAGGGCGGCGGCGGAGGCGGAAAGCGTCAGGGCGGCCACGCCGGCGGCGGCGAGGGTCTGGCGGAACGTGCTCCAAGGCATGAAGGGTCTCCCAATTCCGTGAGGCGGGCGCGTGCGTTGGCGCCGGACGGTCCGCACCGATCTCCCTATTTTCGGTGCACGTTTTTTGCTCATTGACGAGCTTTGCATAATCTTTGACCATCGAATGCAGATTGTCGACGATTTTTCGTCCCATTGTCTGCGATACTGCATCGAGCGGCCCGCCAGAGGCCGCGAGTGTCCGCACGGGAGCCCGCATGAGAGACGCCATCCGCTTTGCCCTGAACGGCGCCATCCGCGCGGTGGACGATGTTCCACCGCACATGACGCTGCTCAACTGGCTGCGCGCCGAGGGCCTGACCGCCGCCAAGGAGGGCTGCGCGGAAGGGGACTGCGGCGCCTGTACGGTGCTGCTGGGCACGCCCCTGCCCGACGGCGCGGAGGGTTTCGACTGGCGGGCCGTCAACGCCTGCCTGGTGCTGGTGCCGCAGGTGGACGGGCGGGCGGTCGTCACGGCCGAGGGGCTGGCGAAGGGCGGCAGCGCGCCGCACGCCGCCCAGACGCTCATGGCCGAGACGCACGCCACGCAGTGCGGATACTGCACGCCGGGGTTCGTCATGGCGCTGGCGGCACTTGGGCGGACACCCGCGCGGGATGACGAGTCGGTGATGGACTCCATCGCCGGCAACCTCTGCCGCTGCACCGGCTATCGCCCGATCCTGGAAGCCGCCCGTGCCCTGCCCCTGGAGGCTCCGGCGCCGGAGGAAGCGGCGTTGGCTGAAAAGCTGCGCGAGATCGCCGCGGCGCCGCTGGACTACCGTGCCGGCAGCCATCGCTTCCTCGCCCCCACCACGCTCGACGACGCCCTGCGCCTGCGCCAGCAGTTCCCGGAGGCCTGGCTGTGGGCCGGCGGCACGGACCAGGGCCTGCGCGTGACCAAGCAGTTCCAGGTTCCGCCCGGCATCCTCTATCTCGGCCGCGTGCCGGACCTGCGTGGGATCACCGAGGACAAGGACGGCCTGACCATCGCCGCCAACACGCCTTACGCCGATGCGCTGGAGGCTCTGGCCGCCCTGGCGCCGGGGCTGGACGGGATGATCCGCCGCATCGGCGCCGCCCAGGTGCGGAACCTGGGCACGCTCGGCGGCAACATCGGCACCGCATCCCCCATCGGCGACACCCTGCCGCCGCTGATCGCGCTGGATGCGGAAATCACGCTGGTGAGCGCGGAGCGCGGGCGGCGGACGGTCGCCGCAAGGGATTTCGTCACCGGCTACCGCAAGACCGTGCTGGACCCCGACGAACTGATCGTCGCCATCCGCATTCCCCGCCCGGCGCCGGGCACACACATCGCGGCCTACAAGATCGCCAAGCGCGTGGACCAAGATATCTCCACCGTCGCCGCCGCCTTCGCGCTGAAGGTGCAGGACGGACGGGTGGACCATGCGCGGCTGGCCTACGGCGGCGTGGCGGCGACGCCTGTTCGGGCGGAGAAAGCCGAGAAGGCCCTCCTCGGCCAGCCCTGGACGCCCGAGACGGTCGCCGCCGTTAAGCGTGCGGTGGCCGAGGACATCAGCCCCATGGACGATGCGCGCGGCACGGCCGCCTACCGCACCGCCGTCGCCGCCAACCTGCTGGACCGCCTGTGGCACGAAACCGCCGAACCCGGGACGCCCGCGCGGCTGGAGGCCCTATGAAGCTTACCCCCCCTGCCCGCTCCGCCGTGCATCATCCCCATGCCCATGACAGCGCGCTCAAGCACGCCACGGGGGCCGCGCGCTATATCGACGACATGGCGGAGCCGCGCGGCTGCCTGCACACGGCCCTGGTGACCAGCCGATGGGCGCACGCGCGCCTCACCGGGATTGATGCGAGCCGGGCACTGGAGCTTCCGGGTGTCCATGCCGTGGTCACCGCCGCCGACATTCCCGGCGAGAACGACGTCGGCGCCATCGTCCCCGGCGAGCCCCTGCTGGCCGAGGGCGTGGTGGAATACGTCGGCCACCCCGTCGCCGCCGTCGCCGCCCGCGACCTGGAGACCGCCCGCCGCGCCGCCGCGCTGGTGGAGGTCACGGCCGAGCCGCTGACGCCGGTGCTCGACCTGCGGGAGGCGGTGGAGAAGGCGCACTACGTCCTGCCGCCGTCGGAATTCCTGCGCGGCAAGCCCGGCCCGGCGCTGGCCGACGCGCCGCATCGCATCCGGGGCGAGATCATGGTCGGCGGGCAGGATCACTTCTACCTGGAGACCCAGGCCGCCCTCGCCCTGCCGCAGGAAGACCAGGACATGCTGGTCCACTCCGGCACCCAGCACCCGACGGAGGTTCAGCACCTTGTCGCGCGGCTGCTGGGCGTGGACATGAACGCCGTCACAGTGGAGGTCAGGCGCATGGGCGGGGCCTTCGGCGGCAAGGAAAGCCAGGCGACCATCATCGCCGGCATTGCCGCCGTTCTGGCGCGGGTGACGGGGCGGCCGGTGAAGTGCCGGCTCGACCGCGACACCGACATGATGGTGACCGGCAAGCGGCACGATTTCCTGCTGACATGGGATGTCGGCGTGGACGATGACGGCCGCGTGCAGGCCGTGGAGATGACTCTCGCCGCCCGCTGCGGCTGGTCGGTGGACCTGTCGCCGGGCGTGGTAAGCCGCGCCCTCAGCCATGCCGACAACGCGTACTTCTATCCGCACGTGAAGCTGACGGGCCTGTTCTGCAAGACCAACACCCAGAGCAACACCGCCTTCCGGGGATTCGGCGGGCCGCAGGGCATGATGGCGGCGGAAGCCATGATGGACCAGATCGCCCGCACCCTGAACCTGGACCCGCTGGAGGTGCGGCGGCGGAATTTCTACGGGCCGGAGGGGCGGAACCTCACGCCCTATCACCAGCCCGTGGAACACTTCCGCCTGCCCGAAATGCTCGACGAGGTTCTGGCCTCCAGCGACTACGCGGCGCGGCGCAAGGCGGTGGACGCCTTCAACGCCAAGGGCGGCGTGCTGCGCAAGGGCCTCGCGGTCTCGCCGGTGAAGTTCGGCGTCAGCTTCAACAAGCCGGAGATGAACCAGGCCGGGGCGCTGCTGCACGTCTACACCGACGGCTCCGTCAGCCTGAACCACGGCGGCACGGAAATGGGCCAGGGCCTGTTCACCAAGGTCGCCCAGGTGGTGGCCGCCGTCTTCGGGCTGGACCTGGACCGCATCAGGCCCACCGCCACGACCACCGGCAAGGTGCCCAACACATCCCCCACCGCCGCATCCTCGGGCACGGATCTCAACGGCATGGCGGCCAGGATCGCGGCGGAGACCATCCGCGACCGCATGGCCGACGTCGCCGCCGAGCACCTGGGCGCGGAAAAGAGCGCGGTGGTGTTCGAGCGCAACATGGTCCGCGCCGGCAACAAGTCCGTCCCCTTCGGCGAACTGGCGGAGCTGTGCCATGTGGCACGGGTGTCGCTGTCGTCGACGGGCTTCTACCGCACGCCGAAAATCCACTTCGACCGCACCACCAACCGGGGACGGCCGTTCTTCTACTTCGCGCACGGGCTGGCGGTGTCGGAAGTCGCCATCGACACGCTGACGGGCGAGTGGAAGCCGCTGCGGACCGATATCCTCCACGACGTCGGCGCGTCGCTCAACCCGGCGGTCGACAAGGGCCAGATCGAGGGCGGGTTCGTTCAGGGCCTCGGCTGGCTGACCATGGAGGAACTGGTGTGGGACAAGGACGGCGTGCTGAAGACCCATGCTCCGTCCACGTACAAAATCCCGACCGCCCGCGATGTGCCCCGCGACCTGCGGGTGGACCTTCTGGCCGACGCGCCCAACGAGGAAGCGACCGTCTTCCGCTCCAAGGCGGTCGGCGAGCCGCCCTTCATGCTGGCGATCAGCGTGTGGCTGGCGCTCCGCGATGCCGTGGCAAGCTGCGGCCCGGCCGGGCATGTGCCGAAACTCGACGCCCCCGCCACGCCGGAGCGCATCCTCATGGCCGTGCAGGCGGCGAAAGACACCGCATGACCGACTGGCGGGACATGGACTGGCGGAGCGCGCTGACCGCCCTGGACGCGGCGGCGGACCCGCATGTGTTGGTGACGGTCATCGAGGCGCTGGGCTCCACCCCGCGCGAGGCCGGGGCCAAGATGATCGTCACCGCCGACGCCTTCTCGGGCTCCATCGGCGGCGGCGAGCTGGAGCAGGAGGCCATGGACGCCGCCCGCCGCCTGCTGGCCGAGGGGGCGTCCGCGCCGGTGACGGAAAAGCTCATGCTGGGTGCCGATCGCAACCAGTGCTGCGGCGGGGCGGCGACGCTTCTGTTCGAGCCCTTCGCCGCACCCACGATCACCGTCGCCCTGTTCGGCGCCGGGCATGTGGCGACGGCGCTCGTGCGCGTGCTGGAGGGGACGCCGGTGCGCATCCTGTGGATCGACGAGCGCCCCGATGCCTTCCCCCCGTCCTCCCGCGCATTCACCCGCCGCGCCGATGATCCGGCGACGGAGGTGGCCGGGCTGCCGGCGGGGGCTCGGGCCTATGTGATGACGCACAGCCATGACCGCGATTACGAAATCCTGGCCGCCCTGCTGAAGCGCGACGACCTGGGCCCGGTCGGCCTGATCGGGTCCAAGACCAAGTGGGCGCGGTTCCGCAAGCGCCTGCTGGAGGACGGCGTGGCGCCGCAGCGCGTGGACGCGGTGGCCTGCCCCATCGGCCTGCCCGGCGTGGGCGGCAAGCGGCCGGCGGAGATCGCCATCGCCGTGGCCGCCGAGATTCTTGCAAATTCCCCCGACGGAGAGACCTTGTGACCGACCTGTTGAGCCTCGATGCCGTCGCCGCCATGGACGACGCGACCTTCGTGGAAACCTTCGGCGACCTGTTCGAGCATTCGCCCTGGGTGGCGGAGCGCGTCGCCCGCGCCCGTCCCTTTGCCAGCGTCACCGAGATGCACGACATGATGATGGGCGCGGTGGAAGCGGCGGAAGACGACGAAAAGCTGTCCCTCCTGCGCGCCCACCCGGACCTTGCCGGCAAGGCCGCACTGGCGGGCGAGTTGACCCATGCGTCGACCGGCGAACAGGCCTCGGCCGGGCTGGATACGCTCACGCCCGAGGAAATGGAGCGTTTCACGGAACTGAACACCGCGTATTCCATGCGCTTCGGCTTTCCCTTCATCATGGCGGTGAAGGGGGCCGACAAGGCGCGCATCCTGGCGGGGTTCGAGGGGCGCCTCGGCAATGCGCGCACCGATGAAATGCAGCGCGCGCTGGCCGAGGTCGGCAAGATCGCCTGGCTGCGGCTGCTGGACCGCGTTGCCCCGGCACCGACGGGCAAGCTGACGACGCATGTGCTCGACACCGCCGCCGGCCGCCCCGCCAACGGCCTTCCGGTGACGCTCCACCGGCTGGACGGCGAGCGGCGGACGGAAGTCGGCCGCTTCGTCACCAACGACGACGGCCGCCTGGACGCCCCCGCCCTGCAAGGGGCCGACTTCACGGCCGGAACCTATGAATGGGTGTTCGAGTGCGGCGTGTACTTCGCGCGCACCGGCACGGAAACCCACGCGCCACCGTTCCTCGATCGCGTGCCCCTGCGGTTCGGCATCAGCAACCCGGAGGCGCACTACCACGTGCCGCTTCTGCTGTCGCCCTGGGCGCTGTCCACCTACCGCGGGAGCTGACGGATGGAGCTTCCCGGCCTGGAGTGGCTGAACCTCATCGCGCGGTGGGTTCACCTGATCGTCGGCATCGCCTGGATCGGGTCCTCCTTCTATTTCGTCTGGCAGGACAACAGCCTGCTGCCGACGAAGGATGACCCGGAGCGCAAGAAGCTCCAGGGCGATATCTGGATGGTGCACGGCGGCGGGTTCTACCACGCGCGCAAGTTCAAGGTCGCCCCGCCCGATCTGCCGAGCCACCTGCACTGGTTCAAGTGGGAGGCCTATTCCACCTGGCTGTCGGGCTTCGCGCTCCTGGTGCTGGTCTATTACCTGGGCGGTGCCACCTACATGATGCCGGCCGACGGAGACCTGAGCCAAGCCGCCGCCGTCGCCATCGGCCTTGGGGCGCTGGGGGTGAGCTGGCTGGTCTATGACGGGCTCTGCCGCAGCCCGCTCGGGCGCGATGACCGCTGGCTGGCGGTGGCCGTCGTGGTGCTGGTGGCGGTTCTCAGCTACGCCATGACGCACCTGCTGTCGGGCCGGGCGGCGTTCCTGCACGTGGGCGCCGCACTTGGGACGATCATGGTGGCGAACGTCTTCTTCGTCATCATTCCCAACCAGCGCAAGAGCGTCGACGCCATGCGCAAGGGCGAGACGCCGGACCCCGTGTGGGGGATGAAGGGCAAGCAGCGCAGCGTTCACAACACGTACTTCACGCTGCCCGTGCTGTTCCTGATGATCTCCAACCACTACCCCATCGCCTACGACCACCCGCACAGCTGGCTGGTGCTGCTGGCCCTGGCGACGGTGGGGGCTGCCGTGCGGCATGTGTTCGTCCTGCGCCACACCCACCGGGCGAAAGCCTGGATGCTGCCCGCCGCTGCCGCGGCCATGGTGGCCGTCGTGGTCGGCGTGACGGCGACGCGCACCCTCGACAGCCCCGCCACCGCGTCGACCGATGCCGTCGCGCCCCTCACGGCCGAGGCGGCCGGGAGCCTGACCCCGGTGGTCACCGCCATCGTCCACTCGCGCTGCACCGCCTGTCACGCCGCGCAACCGACGTGGGAGGGCTTCGACGCCGCGCCCATGGGCGTGGTGCTGGAAACGCCCGAGCACATCCGCCACTGGGCCGCGAAGATCCACGAACAGAGCGTCGCCAGCGAGGCCATGCCGCTCGGCAACGTCACCGACATCACGCCCGAGGAACGGGCGCTGCTGGGCCGCTGGATCGACGCGATGGAATAGCGTTACCCCGGGCCGGCGGTGGACAGATCCTCCGCCGGCAGGGTGGTCAGCGAATCACCGATGGTCAGGTCGCTGACCCCGAAGGCACCCATGAAGTAGAACGGGTGGACCAGCCCCTGCACCCCCACCGACACCAGCGGCACGATGTCAGACCCCGGCCGGCCGGCGAAGCCCTGGCCGACATGGGTGTACTCGATGTAGACGTTGTCGGCCGTGGCACGGGGGAACAGGGCCGTGCCGTTGCCGTCCAGCATCTGCACGGCCGCCAGCACCCGGTTGAAGGCGGTGGCGTCGTAGCCGGGATCGCCCAGCGTTCCGCAGCCCGGACCGGTGCAGGCGCAGGCCCCGCCCTGGCAGCGCACGGTGAAGGTGTCCAGCGTCGTCAGGTCGAGCGACTGCCCGGGCACCAGGCCGCCGTCGACGACGCCGCTCCACGTCACCAGCCCGGGCGCGACGGGATCGGACTGAACCGCCTGCCGCGTGCCCTGATAGGTCGCCTTGTCGGCCAGGTTGGCCTGCCAGAAGGCGATGGCGAAGTCGACGATGGCAAAGGTGATCGAGAACAGGATCATGGCGACCAGCGTGAACTCCAGGATCGCGGTGCCCCGCTCGTCGCGGCCCAGCCTGCGGGCCTTGTGGATGATCGTTGCGCGCATGTGCCGTCCCCTCGCCCTCAGCCGTTGCCGCCGCTGTAGCGTTCCTCGTGGGCCGCGGTCAGGTCGGGCGGTGCCAGCCCGATGACGCCCAGAAGCCCCACGTCCTTGTAGGGAAGCTGGATGACGACCCGCACGATCTCGGTTCCCGTCACCGCACCGGCCACGGGTCCGGTGACCCCGATGGTCGCCAGTCCCTCCGCCGGCCAGTGGCTCAGGCGCGGCGTGCCGGAGCCGGCGGGATTGCCGTAGATGGCGATGTTCTGGGCGGCGGTGGTCGTGGTCGAGTCGATGGCCGGCGCGCGGGCCAGGAACCGGGCGGTGGCGCGGGCGGCGGTTTCGACCACCTGGTGCATGTAGAGCATCCGCCCGAATTCCACGAAGCCGACCAGAAGCAGAAGAAGTACCGGCATCACCAGCGTCATTTCCACCAGCGCGACGCCGTCGTCGCGCCGCAGGAGACCCGGCCGAAGCCGGCGCGAAAGCATGCGGCGCATGGCGTCACCTCCGGTAGATCTGCACCACGTCGCGGTGCATCTGCTTGATGGCGTTCCCGTCCGCCGGGCCCAGCGATTCCACATGGATGGTGGACCCGGCGGGGTCGCCCATGGGCTCGGTCAGGAAGACGAAGATGATGTCGTCGGGCGTGAAGCTCTTGGGGTCGAAGCCCGCCGCACCGCAATCGGCCACCACCACCGGCAGCACCCGGCGGTCGCGCAGAAGCCGCAGGTCGTTCTTCGGGGCGCCGTCGAAGTAGGTGTAGTCGGGCGTCGACAGCGCGGTGGTGTCCTTGAAGCACTGGGGCGCGCCGTCCTCGGTGGTGGTGCCGCCGCCGGCCGTCGTCTGCCCGGGCTGGACGATGGCGGTGTTCTCGATCTCGGCGCGATAGACTTCGAACCGCGTGGGCGAGGATGTGCCGTTGCGGAACTGACCGCGGTAGGGGTCCAGGAAGGACTCGCTGCCCCCGTGGTTGATGTTGACGTAATCGCTCCAGCCGCTGGAGAAGTTCCCGTCGCCGAACCGCTCGCAGGTGCCGTCGGCGATGCAGTTGTCCTGCGGCAGGGCGGCCGCCTCGGCCGGGTCCAGGTCCTGGCGGTCGCACTTGGTGCCGCCGCCCAGCGGATTGCCCTTGGGCTCGGTCGCCTGGGTGACGTTGCGGGCCGGAACATAGGCCGCCTGTTCGCGCCATGGTCCGTTTCCGTCCGACGCCTGCGGCAGCCACCAGTCGAACCGGGCGTTGAGGCCGGCACGCACCTGCTGAAGGTTGACGCCGGCCTTCATCGCCATGTCGCTGCCGCGCACGCAGGTGCCGGTGACCGATGCGATGTTCTGCCCCACCGCCTGGGCCCCGCAGTTGGTGGCGTCGTCGGCCGGGCACAGCAGGCCGAACTGACCGCCGATGTAACTGGCCGTGGAGCCGGTGGAGCCGGAACTGGGCTGCATGAAGCTCTTGATCATATTGCCCGGGTCCAGCGCGGTCGGGTCCGACGGCTTGCACATGACCAGGGGCGGAATGCCGCAGATGAGGGGGTCGTTCCCCGCCACCGCCGTCGCGCCCACCTGGTTGGTGCGGTCCGCCGCCTCGGTTGCCCCGGCCACCGCCGCGAACATGGCGGTGAACCCCACCGGCGCCAGACGCACCTCTATGAAGCGGGCCTCCGTCGGATCGGTGGTGACGTCGCTGGGGGAGATCGCGGTGTCGTCGTTGGCCGGCAGCGAGCGCAGGAAGCGCAGGCAGTTGGTGCCCGTCCCGTCGGCGCAGGTGGCGGTGGGCGCGGCGATCGTGCCCGGGGTATCGCCGAAGTCCTGCCGGTTGAGAACGGCGGCGACGGCGGCGGTCGCCCGGCTGATGGCGTCGGTCCGGCCGTCCAGTTCCTGCGCGCCGGCCAGGGCGGCGGCGTCGGCGGCGTTCTGCGCCTGGGTGTGCGTGGTGGACAGGCGGCCGACGTCCATGGCCAGCACGCCGACGCCGCCCAGCACGGTCAGCAGCACGGTGACGTAGATCAGCGCGGTCCCGCGCTCGTCCCGGAGTAGATCGATCAGACGCCGGCCCATGACGCGGTCCTCCTATCCCACGAGGGGCAGGCGCCAGGCCATGACCAGGCCGCCCGCCGCAATGGCAAGTCCGTAAGGCACACCCTCGCCGGCCGTCAGCAGGCGCGGCAGAGGCGCGCCGGTGGACCGCCCGCCGCCCAGGCGGGCCACCAGCCGCCGGACGCCCAGCACCACCAGCGCCACGACGCCGCCGGCCACAGCCATCGCCAGCAGGAACACCGGCGTCAGCGGCCCCAGCCACAGCGCGACGGCGGCGGCCAACTTCACGTCGCCGCCGCCCAGCCATCCCATGGCGAAGCAGGCCGCGCCGCCGCCGAAGACCAGCGCCGCCGCCCCCAGGTGCCAGGCCCAGTCCACGGGCTGCGGCGCCAGCAGGGCGGCGGGCACGAAGCTTGCGGCCAGCAGCACGGTCAGCAGGTTGGGAATGCGGTACTTCATGCCGTCCCAGATGGCGGCGACGATCAACGGCGCGGCGAAGATCGCCGGCAGCACCTGGGACAGGGTCAGGGTGGCGTTCATGCTGCGGTCCTCCCCGGCAATCGGTCAGGCCCCGCCGCCCGCAGGGGCGACGGTGCGCAGGTGGTCGAGGTTGAGCCGGGCGGCCTCGAAGTAGCTGGGGCTGGCCTCCAGGCTGCGCACCAGCAGGCTCTCGGCGTCGGCGTGGTCGCCCTTGAGCAGCGCCACGTAGCCCACGTTGTTGAGCACCGCCGGAAGCTCGGCCGGGGTGGCTCCGGCCACGGCATCGTCGTAGCGGCCCTGCCAGGCCAGCGCCAGGCGCAGGTTGACGCGCGGCATGTCCATGTCCCGCGCCAGGTGCGCGGCGCGGACCAGATGGCGCGCGGCGTCCTGGTGGCGGCCCTGGAGGATGAGCGAGAAGCCCAGGTTGTTGACCGGCCCGGCCTCCTCGGGCGCCAGCGCGATGGCCTTCTCGTAGGCGGCGACGGCGGAATCCCAGTTCTGCCGGCGGTCGTGAGCCGCGCCCAGGGCGTTCCAGGCGCGCCACAGGCCGTCGTCGGCGGCCACGGCGTCTTCCAGGGCCGGCAGGGCCTTCTCCGTCTGCCCCTCCTTCAGCCACGACAGGCCGACGCCCTGGTGCGCGCGGGCCGTCACGGACGGCGGCACCTCGGGCTGCCTCGCCAGGGCGGCGAAGGCGTCACGGGCCTTGGCGGTCTCTCCGGCGGCCAGCGCCACCTCGGCCAGGCCCAGGGCGGCGCGCGTGTTGCCGGGGTCGCGCGAGAGCACGATGCCGTAATGGGCCCGCGCGTCCTCCAGCCCGCCGGCGGCCAGGGCGGCATCGCCGCGCTCCAGCACCCGGTCGGCCGTGGCGACGGGCAGCGGCGCCCCCTGCCCTGTCGCCGACAGGTCCGGCGCGGCATCGCCGCCGCCGGTGGTGCCGGCGCAGGCGGACAGGCCGAGGACGGCGGCCACCGCCACGGCGGCCGCGCCCAGGCGGCGGCGGCGGGCAGGCTCAGCGGCTTGCGACTTGCTCATGGTGCTGGTCATGGTGGTCTTTCCCCTGCTTGAGTACGGCGGCGTCGAAGGCCGCCAGGTCGGCGCCCAGCACCAGCCGCACGTCCGCCGCCTGGTCGGGCGCGTGGACGACGGTCACGGCATCGGGCAGCAGCGAGGCCAGCGCGCGCGCCGCGCCGGCGTCGCCCGCGTCGCGCCAGAAGATGGCGGACGCGGCGATGGAAAAGGTGTCGGCGTTGGTCAGGCGACGGACCGGCACGCCCCGGTCGCCCAGCCAGGCGGCCGTGCGAGCGGCCATGCGGCGGATGCCGTTGCCGTTGGAAACCTCCACGGCGACGCCGTCGAACAGCCCCGCCTCCACCGGCATGGCGCGGGAGACGGGACCGGCATCGCGCGCGGCCGGCAGGACGGCATTCACCACGCGCCCGGCCTTTGGGCCCGCGACGGCGGCGGCCGCCGGTTTCACCCCTGGAACGGGCGCCGGGACCGAGGCGGCCACCGCCACCGGAGCCGGCGGCGCGGTCCGCATGGCCGGCGCGGTCTCCACCAGCCGCGAGCGCGGCGCCTCGGCGGGCGGCGGCATGGGCAGGGAGACGGCGCCGGCGCCGCTGCGCGTGGTGACAAGCTGCACCGTCGCGAAGTCGCGGCGGGTCAGGCGCGGCACCTGGTCGGCGGCCTCGGGCACCACGGCCACCTGCTCCTCCTCGGCCGCGCGGGCGGCGGAAACGGCTTCCACGGCGCCAAGGTTCGCCTGCGTCACGCCGTCCTCCGGCGCCAGGTCTGCGGCATGGCGCAGGTAGACGCGCGCCAGCTCGGGCTGGCCGCGCAGATGGCGGGACCAGCCCATGTTGTTGAGAGTCGCCGGGTCGTCGGGGGCCAGCGTCAGGGCTTCCATATAGGCCCGGTCGGCCAGGTCGAAGCGGCCCAGCCTGTCGTAGGCGGCGGCCAGACCGTTGTGGGCGCCGACATGGCGCGGGTCGCGCGCCGCAGCCGCCTGGAAGGCGTGAACGGCCGCGCCCCAGCGTCCGGCGGCGAAATGGGCCTTGCCGGTCTCGTAGAGTTGCGCGGCCGGGCCGGCCGGCGCGTCGATGGTGCTGACGGCGCGGGTCTCGAAGCCGCCGGCGGCGCAGGAGACCGCCAGAAGCGCGGCGGCGCAGACGGAGGACAGTCGCAGGGCTCGCATGGTCTCAGCCCTCCATGGTGGGAAACAGGGACCGCATGATGCGTATGGCGGCCGGCAGCATGAGCACCAGGACGAAGGCGGGCAGCAGGAACATGGCCATGGGCAGGATCATCTTGGCCGGCAGGCGCTGCGCCTTCTCCTCGGCGGCCATCATGCGGCGGTAGCGCATGTCGTCGGAGTAGACGCGCAACGTGTCACCGATGGAGGTGCCCAGCTCCTGCGACTGGATCAGCAGGGTGGAGAACGCCGTCACCTCCTCCACCCCCGTGCGGTCGGCCAGGTTGCGCAGGGCGTCCTCGCGGGCGCCGCCGGCGCGCAGTTCAAGGGCGCAGGCGCGCAGGTGCTCGGACAGGACCGGGTGGGCGAGCCGGATTTCCTCGGCGACGCGGTTGATGGCGGCGTCCAGGCCCATGCCGGCCTCGACGCACACCAGCATGAGGTCCAGTGCGTCGGGAAAGCCCGCGCGCACGGCCCAGGCGCGTTCACGCACCCGCAGGGCCACCACCGCCGAAGGAAGATAGAAGCCCAGGGCCAGCAGTCCGGCGCCCAGCATCAGGATCTCGCTCATCTCCATCTGGCGCGAGACTACCGGCAGGGCCACCACCAGCAGGCCCGGCAGCAGCACCGCCAGGGCGAGGCGCAGGCCGTAGTAGATGGTGATGGCGTTGGCCTGCGGGAAACCGGCGCGCAGCAGCGTCAGGCGGATGCGCTTGCGCTCCTCCACCTTCTGCGGCTCCAGCGTCTCGCCGTAGGGCTGGAGGAAGGCCTCCACCTTCTGGAAGGCCCCGTCCGGGCGCAGGCTGACGTCGTTGTCGGGGGCGGCGGCCGCGCCGCCCGTGCCCCGGCCGCCGCCGCGCTGGAACCGCCGGGCCGCGACGCCCGAGCGAAGGCCCGCGATGCCGTAGACGGCGAGCACCACGGCGGCGAAGACGAGCACCAGCACGCCCGCCTCGGGCGTCAGCAGGACGGTCGGGTCGGCAAGGGCCGCGGCGATGGCGTCCATGGCGTGTCTCCTCGTCTCGGGATCAGTAGCGGAAGTTGACCATGCGGAAGATCGTCACCACCCCGAGCGCCATGAGGACCCCGGCGATCATGAAGCCGGGCATGAACATCGGGTCGGCGGAGACCTCGGCGAAGTAGTCGGGGCTCAGCACGTTCACCAGGCCGAACACGGCGAAGGGCGCAGCGGTGATGCACCAGGCGGAAAACCGCGACTGGGCCGACAGCGCCTTGACCTTCAGGCCGAAGCGGGCGCGCTCGCGGATGACGCGCGCCAGGCTGCCCAGCACCTCGGTCAGGTTGCCGCCGGCGGTGCTCTGCAGGCGGATGGCGGTGACCATGAACGACAGTTCGTCCGACGGCACGCGGCGGACCATGCCGTCCAGCGCCTCGCGCAGGTCCAGGCCGTAGGTCATTTCGTCGACCACCAGGCCGAACTCGCTGCCGATGGGGTCGGACATCTGCTCGGACACCAGCTTCATGGCCGCCGTCGTCGGGTGGCCGGCGCGCAGCGAGCGCACAACCATGTCCACCGCGTCGGGAAGCTGCATGTTGAAGCGCTTCAGGCGGCGGCGGGCCTGGAGGTGCAGCGCGCCCGCCACCAGCCCGATGCCGGCCGCCGCGCCCACCGGCAGGGCGATCATCAGCCCGGCGCCGGCCAGCGCCATCAGCATCATGCCGACGACCACCGCCAGCAGCGCCATCATCAACACCAGCCGCACCGGCGAGGCGGCCACGCCCGAGCGCGCCGCAAGCCGGCCGAGCCATCCCAGCGGCCCGCCCTGCGCCGCCTGCCCAGGGGTTTCGCGGCGCAGGGTCTCCATGACCTCTTCCGAGGACTTGCCCGAGGCGCGCAGGCGCAGGCGGCGGTTCACCGCCTTGCGCGCCGTGCCGCCGCCGAACGCCATGTAGACGCCTTCCACCGCCAGCAGGACGGCCAGGAAAATACCGCCGTAGACCAGGATCATCATGTCGAGCATGGCGATGTCTCCTCCTGCTCCATCAGCCCAGCGGCATGTCCGGCGAGAAGGTGCGGGAATCCAGCTGGATGCCGCGCGCCTCCAGGTCGGGCAGGAAGGTGGGACGGATGCCTGTGGCCCAGAAATGGCCGTGAATGGTGCCGTCGGAGTCGGTGCTTTCGCGCTTGAAGCGGAAGATTTCCTGCATGGTGACGATCTCGCCCTCCATGCCGACGACCTCCGACAGGCTGACCATGCGGCGCTTGCCGTCGCTCATGCGCTCCACCTGCACGATGACGTCGATGGCCGAGGCCACCTGCTGACGGATGGTGCGCAGCGGCAGGTCGAAGCCCGCCATGCCCACCATCTGCTCGATGCGCGAGATGGCGTCGCGGCAGGTGTTGGCGTGCACCGTGGTCATGGACCCGTCGTGGCCGGTGTTCATGGCCTGGAGCATGTCGAAGGCCTCGCCGCCGCGGCACTCGCCGACGATGATGCGGTCGGGGCGCATGCGCAGGGCGTTCTTCAGCAATTCGCGCTGGGCGATTTCGCCCTTTCCCTCGATGTTGGGCGGGCGGGTTTCCATGCGGGCGACGTGCGGCTGCTGGAGTTGCAGCTCGGCGGCGTCCTCGATGGTGACGATGCGTTCGGTGCGGCCGATGAAACGGCTCATGGCGTTGAGCATGGTCGTCTTGCCCGAGCCCGTGCCGCCCGAGATGATGACGTTCAGCCGCCCCTCGACCACCGCCTTCAACAGCGCCGCCATGGGCGGCACCAGCGAGCCGATCTCGATCATCCGCTCCAGGTGGATCGGCGTGCGCGAGAACTTGCGGATGGACAAGAGCGGCCCGTCGACGGCGATGGGCGCGCAAACCGCGTTGACGCGCGACCCGTCGGCTAGGCGGGCGTCCACCAGCGGCGAGCTTTCGTCGATGCGCCGGCCGATGGCCGAGACGATCTTGTTGATGATGCGCAACAGGTGGCGGTCGTCCTTGAAGGTGACCGTCGTGCGCTCCAGCCGGCCGCGGCGCTCCACGTAGACGCTCTTGGAGGTGTTGACCAGAATGTCGGAGACGCTGGGGTCCTTCAGAAGCGGCTCGATGGGGCCCAGGCCCAGGATCTCGTCCAGGATGTCGTCGACCAGTTGGGCGCGTTCCTGCTGGTTGACCATGACGCGCTCGGCGTTGAGCTGGTCGCGCACCAGTTCGCCGATCTCGAGGCGGAACTGCTCGGGCTGCATCTTGTCGATGGCCGAGAGATTCATGACCTCCAGAAGCTTCTGATGCAGCCGCACCTTGAGGGCGATGTACTCCGCCGAGTCCGCGTCGACGCCCGGATCGGCGGCGGCGGCCTCGGGCGGCTCGACCGGCACCAGCCCGCCCGTCGCCGCCGGCATGGGGACCGAAGCATTGGCCGGCGGCTCGGGCGCCGGGGCGCGCCGTGCGAAGCGTCCGCCCCCGCGCGCCGCGGCCGGGACGCCGGCGGTGGCTGTGGCGGCGGACGGCGGTGTCTCCGCCGCCGGCCTGCGGTTACCGAAGCTGCCGAACATGGTGTGTCCTCCCCTGCGTGTCGTCTCGCCGCGCGCCTGCCGGTATTCAGCCGGCGGCCCCTGCGGTTTCCGTTCTGCGGGCCGCCGCCAGCACGGCCTTCACCACGTCCTCCACCGCCTTGCGGGCGGGACGCGCCTGACGGGCCTCGAACAGCGTCTCGCCGGCGTCGACGGCCGCGGAGACGGCCTTCCAGTCGCTTGGGATCAGGTGCGTCAGCGGGATGCCCAGCGTCTTCTCGGCGTTCTTGACCATCTCTCCGCGCCCGAACAGGCCCTTGGCGGAGCGGTTGACGACGCCGATCACCGGTGTCTCCGAAAGCCCCTCGGCGGCCAGCGTCTCAAGCTGCCGCGCCGCCTGATGGATGGCGGGAACGCTCATCTGCATGACCAGCAGCACCACGTCGGCCTGCTCCAGCGCGGTGCGGGTCCAGTCGGTCCAGGCGCTCGGCAGGTCGATGACCGTGCAGCCCCACAGGTCGCGGCAGGCGGCCGTCAGGCGCTCCACCGCCTCGGGCGTCACCTCGTCCAGCGGCACCACGTGGTCGGGCGCGCCCAGCAGGTCGAGCCCCGACCGATGATGCTGCACGGCGGCGCGCAGCATGTCGGCATCCAGCCGCCGGCCGGCGCGCAGCACCTCCACCGCCGAGGTCTCCACCGGCATGTCGAGGAACAGCCCGCAGGTGCCGAACTGCACGTCCAGGTCCACCAGGCCGACGGCGCGGGGCCGGTTGGCGAGGCGGGAGAAGGCGGCCGCCACATGCACGGCCATGGTGGTCGCCCCGCAGCCGCCGCCGGCCTTTAGCACCGCCACCGTCAAGCCGCCGCGCCGCGCCGGACGACGGTCGGCGGCCGGAGTCTCGGGGACGCCCGGCGGCACCGACGCGGTCCGTGCCCGGCGCGCCTGCGCCGCCTGGATGCCGGCCAGCAGGTCGGACCGTGTCACCGGCTGCGGCACCACGTCGGCGATGCCCAGGCGCATGAGGCGGCGCAGCCCGGCCAGGTCGGTGTCGGGCGCGGTCACCACCACGGGGACATCCGCCCAGGGGCCGGAGATCGTGCGGTCCAGCGCGTCGATCTCGGCATGGTCGGACAGGTCCAGGTCGACGATGATGACGTCGGCCGCGGCCGCGTCCTGCGCCACCGCGCCGGCGGTTTCGGCCAGGGGACCGACCCGCGTCGAGCAGCGCACAGTCCGGTCGGGGCCGAGCGCCGCCCGGACGGCATCCGCCGTCGCCTCGGACCGGCAAAGCGCGGACACGGAGAGGGACTTGCTGGACATCATGTGGGTCATGGACGGGTCTCCTGTCGCGGGGCGGCGCGGCGGTGCGGGGCCGGACGGACCGGCGGCTCACTCACTCCCGCCGCTGCCTTCGCTCTTACTCAAGGCGCCGGTGGTGGTGCTGGGGGCCGGCGGGCGGATCACGGTGCCGGTGGCGTAGCGTTCGGTGGCGAGCGCCTGACGCCGGCCCGATCCGGTCGGCTGGGCCCCCGGCCCGTAATCGGGCGCGGGGTTGATGATGTGCACCGCCATGTTGTGGCGCACGGCGGCACCGAAGTTGGGCGAGGTCTCTCCCGGCTCGGCGCAGGCGCCGAGGCTGGCGGCGGCGGCGAGGCCGAGGAAGACGGCGGGGATGCGAATGCGGGCGGTCATGGCCGGTGTCTCCCTCGGGCTCATTTCAGGATGTGGCCGTAGGGGCCGCTGATGCCGCCGCCGGGCCGGGCGCCGAGCGCGCGGGCCTCGGCGGTTGCGGGCGCGACGGCGGCCTCGCCCTCCACCTTGCCCAGCAGGAACAGCTCGGCCGTGGTCGGCGGGGTGAAGAAGTCCGTCGGCGCCACCAGCGCGCCCGGCGGGGCCGGCTGGACCAGGTGCGGCGTGATGATGATGACCAGTTCGGTCTCGTTCTGCTGGAACTCGGTGGAGCGGAACAGCGCGCCCAGCACGGGCAGGTCGCCGATGCCCGGGATCTGGCTGATGTTGTCCGAGAAGTTGCTCTGCAGCAGGCCGGCGATGGCGAAGCTTTGGCCGTCGCGCAACTCCACCGTGGTGGTGGTGCGGCGGGTGGACAGGCCCGGGATGGTGAAGCCCGACACCGTGACCGACGTGTTGGGGTCGATCTGGCTGACCTCGGGGCTGACAACCAGGTTGATCAGGTCGCCGTCCAGCACGGTCGGCGTGAAGCCCAGGCTGACGCCGAACTGCTTGAACTCGACGGTGATGGTGGTGCCGTCGTCGTCGCTGTCCTGGGCTACGGGAATGGGAAACTCGCCGCCCGCCAGGAAGGTGGCGGTGTCGCCCGACAGCGCGATCAGGTTGGGCTCGGCCAGCACCTTGACCGCACCCTTTTCCTCCAGCGCGTTCAGGGCGGTCTGCAGGAACCAGCGGCCGTCCAGAACGCCCAGGCCGGCGGTCAGGAAGGACTGCGGGTCCAGGATGTTGCTGACCAGCGCGGCGGGGCTGGCGGCGATGTCCACGGGCGAGAAGTTGGAGCCCGCGCCCGCCGCCGCCGTGATGCCGCCCAGGCCGAGCTGGCGAGCGGTGGAGCGGCGCATCTCGGCCACCTTGACCGACAGCATCACCTGCTGGCTGCCGTTCAGCGACAGCAGGTTGGTGACGGCCTCCGGCGCGTACCGTTCGGCCACCGAAAGCACGCGCTCCAGCTGGCGCGGGCTGGAGACGCTGCCCGACAGCACGATGCCGCCGTTGATGCCGCGCACCTCCACCGGCTCGCCGGGGACGATCTCGTGCAGGCGGGCCTTCAGGCCGTCGACGTCGTAGGTGACGGTCAGGTCCACCACGGCGATCAGGCGGTTGCCGGGGCCGTAGATGGTCAGGTTGGTGGAGCCCAGCTTCTTGCCGAGCACGTAGATGCTACGGTCGGTCAGCGGCATCACGTCGGCGATTTCGGGGTTGCCGACCAGGATGTCGGTGAAGCGGCGGTCGACGCGCAGCACCTGCGACTTGTCCACGGGCACCACCATGTCGCCGGCCATGCCGTCTTCGGTGGGCACCAGCAGGGGCGTCGGCGCCGCGGGCGCGGACTGGGCCCGGGCCGCATCCGGCAGCACCGGCACGACCAGGACGGCGGCCGCGAGGGCCAGGGCAAAGGCGGGCCACACGGCAAACGGCCTGCGGCGCGCGGAGAGGGTACGGACGGGGCGCATGTCCATGCCTCCTTGCGGGCGTTGATGACGAAGCGGATCAGGTACCGGACAACTGCACGACCTGATCGGAGCCGCGCGGAACCAGCACCGGCGGCGGCTCCGCCGGGGCGCGCTCGGGCGCGGGTTCGGGTATCAGGCGCGGCGCCGGAGCCGGAGCGGGCGCGACGGCGGCCGGCGGCGCGGCGCGGCCTCGGGGCTCGCTGGAAACCTTCTGCTCGCTGCTTTCCAGGCCACGCACGACGCGAACCGTGGGGCGGCCGTCGCCGGCCGGGGCAGCGCGCACGACCGGCGCGGGCGCCGAAGCGGCCTCGGGTTCTGCCTTGGGCGGCTCGGGCACGCCAAGGTCGGTCAGGGTCACCTGACGGGCGGCGGCGGCATCGACGTTGAGCACGTTGCGCAGCGCCAGGCTGAGCTGCCCGACCGTCTGGCCGAGGGTCAGCTTCTGGGCCTGCACGGGCGTGACCTCCAGCGTGACCGCGCGGGCGACGACGGGGTCGTCGTTCTTCTCGCTGGCCTGCTGGTCGACGCCCAGAACCTTCACGTTCTGCAACAGGATGTCGGTGACGCCCTGGTCGCGGTCGGGGGTGCGGGTCAGGATGACGTCCACCCGGTCGCCCGGCAGGACGAAGCCTGCGACGCCGTTGACGTCGTTGACGCGGATGGTCACCGCGCGCATGTCGTCGGCAATGATCGACGACAGCGTGGCGCGGCCGCCGAAGCCCGAAACCTTGCTCGCCAGCACGGGCTCGCCGGGCTCGATGCCGCGCAGGACCACGCGGCTTTCACCGTCCGGACCGCCCAGCAGGGCCTCGATGGAGGTGAACGCGCCGTCCGGCAGGGTCTCCGCCGGCCAGCGGACGACTCGCAGATTTTCTTCGGCCAGCGTGTTGCCGAAGTGCAGGGGCACGCGGGCGACGACGACGCCGGTCAGCTCGACCGCCGGCTCGGACGGCCCGGCCACCCGTGTGTTGCCCTCGACCCACTGCCGCGCCAGGAAGACCGAACCGGTCCCCAGGGCCACGGCCAGGCCGAGAACGAGGATTGAACGCATACGCATGATCGCCTCCCCCGTGCCGGAGACGGAGCCGGGCCTTCAGGCGGCCCGGCCCCGGTTCTTCGCATTCGGTGCGACACCGGCTCAGAAGTTGCCGTTGAAGGTGTTCCAGTAGCCCAGGACCTTGGTCCCGACGGTGCTGATCACCGTGATGACGGCCGCCGCGATGAGGGCGAGCAGGATGGTGTATTCCACCAGGGCCAGGCCCTCGTCGTCCTTCATGAGCGAACGGCTGAGCGCAACAATCTTCGACATGTCTTCATCTCCTCGGCTGAACGGAGCAGTTGGATTTCGTCCGAGACAGTCGAGGCCACGCGAACATTTGGCGAGACGCCTCGACGACACGCAAAGGGTCGCAGGCGTCATGCCCCTGTCGCAATCTATCGGCGGGAGAGGAGGTCCGATATTTTGAGCGAAGCAGACTCGCGGAAGGCGTACTCTCACCCGTTGTTCCCGCGGCGCCCGATGACGTCGCGTCCCCAACGCATCCGACCGGGGTGAGACCCGGCAAGACACCAACTTCCGGCAGTTCCCGGTCAATAATGCCGCCCTCAGGTTGCCTGAGCGATGGCTTTCGGGGTGCGGTCGCGCGACCGAGGTCGGAGAGACGGGACAGGTCGAAGGACTCGTTCTACCACCCGCTGCTGCTGCGAGCCCCGGCTGATTCAGCCACGACGTGCGCGCCGCGGCTACGCCGAACGGTGAAAGAGACGGAAAATATTCGTTCAGGCGAGAAAGAAAAAGACCGCCCCCCGGAAAACCAAAAGCCCCACGCGCCCCGGCATCATTGCGGGAGCGGCGGGGCCAGGCGCCGGGGCGGGCGGCAGAGCGCCGGCGTCAGAGCTGGTCGATGATCTTGCTGGCGGTGATGACGGCCTGGGTGCGGCTGGTCACGCCCAGCTTGCGCAGGATGGCGGAGACGTGCGCCTTGACCGTGCTTTCGGCGATGTCCAGCTCGTAGGCGATGATCTTGTTGGACTTGCCCGCCACGAGCATTTCCAGCACGCGGCGCTGCTGGTTGGTCAGGGCGCCCAATTGCTCCACCAGCGCCTGTTCCTCGGGGGTGAGCGCGCGGCCATCCTCCATCTGGCGTTCCAGGTCGGGCGGCAGATAAATGTCGCCGTCCAGAACGCGCCTCAGCGCGTCGGCCATGTCGGCCTTGGACAGCGATTTCGGCAGGAAGCCCGACGCACCGAAGGTGAGCACCTGGCTGGCCGTCTGCGCCGTTTCGGTGGCGGAGACGACGACGATCGGCACCATGGGCACCTCGTTGCGCAGGGCGATCAGGCCGTTGAAGCCGTTCATGCCCGGCATGTTCAGGTCCAGCAGAATCAGTTCCAGGGCGTCGTCCTCGCGCGCGGCCGCCATGGCCTCGTCGAAATTCTGCGCCTGTCGGGTGTCGTGCTCGGCGAAGGTTTCCGTCACCACCTGGAAAAGAGCGTCGCGGAACAGCGGGTGATCGTCGGCGATGAGGATGGAGCCGGCCTCGTCCGCAAGGACGGCAGGCGGCGTGTCGGTGGCGTTTTCCTTGGACATCAGCAGATCCCGGGGCATGCCCGTCCTTCTCCCTGTCGTCGATATTTCTTTTTACTTATATGGTTCGAGACCCCTTGAAAGAACGATACCCCCGCTCCGACGCCGGGGTCGAGTAGCACTTTGGAGGCATACACCAGACAGAAAAATGGGCGGCCCGCAAGGAGCCGCCCGAGTCGTCCAGGTGAGGTGTTACATCGTCGTCACGTCAGGGGCCGGGTCGATCAGGTGCGGCCGGCGTCCTTGGGCAGCTTGAAGACCCAAACCATGCCGCCCTGGTTGAGGTACTTGACCGACTTGGCGACCTCGCCGCCCCACAGCGGCACAGCACCACCCCAGCCGGAGACGACGGCCATGTACTGCTCGCCGTCCTCTTCCCAGGTGACGGGGCTGGACACGACGCCAGAGCCGGTCTGGAACTTCCACAGTTCCTCGCCGCTTTCGGCGTCGAAGGCCTTGATGAAGCCTTCCGGCGTGCCGAAGAACACCAGATCGCCGGCCGTGGAGAGCACGCCGCCCCAGACGGGGGCCGGGTTCTTGTACTCCCACTTGATCTCGCCGGTGGTCGGGTCGATGGCGCGCAGGGCGCCGATGTAGTCCTCGTACAGCGGCTTGATGGTGAAGCCGGCACCCAGGTAGGCCGCGCCCTTCTTGTAGGTGACGGGCTCGTTCCAGATGTCCATGCACCATTCGTTGGCGGGCACGTAGAACAGCTTGCTCTTGGGGCTGTAGCCCATGGGCATCCAGTTCTTGCCGCCCAGGAACGACGGGCAGGAGTACACCGATTTGCCCTTGGTCCCGTCGGCCTCGGCGGGGTTGCCCGGCCGGCCTTCGGGGATGACGATGGGCTTGTTGGTCTCCAGGTCCCAGCCCTCGGCCCAGGTGATCTTGGTCACGAAGGGCGTGACGGACAGGGGCTTGCCGGTCTCGCGGTCGGCGACGAAGAAGAAGCCGTTGCGGTCGGCCTTGGCGCCGGCCTTGATGACCTCGCCGTCCTTTTCCATGTCGAAGGCGACGAACTCGTTGACCCCGTCGAAGTCCCAGCCGTCGTGCGGCGTGGTCTGCAGGTGCCACTTGATCTCGCCGGTATCCGGGTCGAGCGCCAGGGTGGACGAACTGTACAGGTTGTCACCCGGACGGAGGTGGCTGTTCCAGGGTGCGGGGTTGCCGGTGCCGTAGTAGATGAGGTTCGTCTCGGGATCGTAGGTGCCGCCGTTCCAGGTCGCACCGCCGCCCCACTTCCACATGTCGCCTTCCCACGAGGCGTTCAGCGTGCCGGTCATGGTGCTTTCCTCGCCGTTGAGGGTGCCCATGTGGCCCTCGATGACGGGACGCGACCAGACCAGTTCGCCGGTTTCGGTGTCGCGCGCCTCCACCTTGCCGACGACGCCGAATTCGCCGCCCGACACGCCGGTGATGATCTTGCCGTTGACGATCATGGGCGCGGCGGTGGCGGAGTAGCCCGCCTTGTAGTCGCCCATGGTCTTGCGCCACACCGTCTTGCCGGTCTTGGCGTCCAGCGCCACCAGCTTGGCGTCCAGCGTCGCGAAATACACCTTGTCGCCGTAGAGCGCCGCGCCGCGGTTGACGACGTCACAGCAGGGCATAATGCCGTCGGGCAGGCGGGCCTCGTACTCCCACAGCTCCTCGCCGGTCTTGGTGTCGATGGCATAGAGGCGCGAGTAGGACCCCGTGACGTACATCACGCCGTCCTTGATGAGCGGCTGGCTTTCCTGGCCGCGCTGCTTCTCTCCGCCGAAGGAGAACGCCCAGATGGGGGTCAGTTGCCCGATGGTGTCGCGGTTGATCTTGTCCAGCGGGCTGTAGCGCTGGCCCTGCGGGCCGAGGCCGTAGGAGACGACGTCGTCCGTGGTCTGCTGGTCGTTGAGGATGTCCTCGTCCGTCACGCCCGCCGCCTGCGCCGGGGCCGTCATCAGGGCCAGCGCCAGGGACACGCCGGCCCCCGCCATCGCCCAGTTGCGAATGGAATGCTTCACCGCTTCCTCCCTTGTTCCGATGATCCCGCCCGCGCCCCTTTGGGCACAACGGTAGCGTTCTCCAGGAAAGCTGAAGAGAAAATCCCTTCGTTTTTCAGTGGAGTTCCCGGGTGCTATCCAGGGTATGTTGATTATTTTCTTTGGCGGGCCTTTCACCCGCAATGGTCAAAAAGTACTATCCTTGTGCGCCCCGAAGGCGCGATAGACGAAAGCGCGCGCGTCGGCGTCGGCCTCGTCTTCCGCCATCGCCGCCATGGCGGCATGGTGCGGAGACAGATCGCACGCCGGGTCCATGGCCGCCGCGTCGCCGGCGATCGCCAGCGCCTGGCAGCGGCAGCCGCCCCAGTCGAATTCCTTGCGCTCGCAGGAGCGGCAGTCCTTGGGCATCCAGGCGTCGCCGCGATAGGCCTCGAAGGCCTGGCCGGTGTCCCAGATGTCCCGCAGCGGCCTGTCGCGGACCGTATCGAAGACAAGGCCCGGAATGGTCTCGGCGGCGTGGCAGGGCAGCACCTTGCCCGTCGGCGTGACGTTGAGGAACCGCCGCGCCCAGCCGCCCATGCAGGCCTTGGGCCGGCGGGCATGATAGTCGGGGATGACGTAGTCGATGACCATCCGGCCGGTATAGCGCGCCTGCCGCTCGCGCACCGTCGCCGTCATTTCCGCCAGTTGCGCCCTGGACGGCATGAGGGCGGCCCGGTTCATCAGCCCCCAGCCGTAGTACTGGACGTTGGCGACCTCGGCCCGCTCGCACCCCATCTCCAGCGCCATGTCGATCATCGCCCCCACGCGCGGGGCGTTGTGGCGGTGGATGACCAGGTTGGCGGTCAGGGCCAGCCCGGCATCCTTCACCAGCCCGGCCGCCGCCCGCTTCTTCCCCAGCGCGCCGTGATAGCCGCCGACGATGTTCGCCCCCTCGTCCTCGGAATCCTGGAAGGCGAGCTGCACATGCTCCAGCCCCGCGCGTGCAAGGTCCGACACCATGGCCGCATCCAGCAGCACGCCAGAGGTGATGAGGTTGGTGTACAGCCCCTCCTCCACCGCATAGCGCACCAAGTCGACGATATCCCGCCGCGCGGTCGGCTCGCCGCCGGAGAAATGCACCTGCATCACCCCCATGGCCGCGGCCTGGGACAGCACCCCGCGCCATTCGGCGGTAGACAATTCACATTCCGGCCGCTCCAGCGCCACGGGGTTGGAGCAGTAGGCACACCGCATGGGGCAGCGGTGCGTCAGTTCCGCCAGCATGGCGACGGGCAGGTCGATCGGCGGCGCGGTGTTCGCGCGGGGCTTGGGGTGCAGGTTGGTCATGCGCGGACGAACCCCTTGTCGGCCAGCGCCTGGAGAAGCTCGCGGACGTCGCCCGCGATGTCGTCCTCCGGCGCGTTGAACTCTTTCGCCAGCAGGCCCACGACGGCGGCGACGGAGCGCTCCCCGTCGCAGCGCTGGAGGATTTCCACCGCGATCTCGTCGGGCACAAGCATCCGCTCCGGCCCCAGCACCACCCAGCGGTCGCGGACCGTGTCGTGCTTGAGCGTGACGTGCGGGGCGAGGCGCGGGACGGACTCCGCCGTAATCAGCGTGCGGGTCACCAACATTCAGCCCTCCTGCGGGACGAAGGCCCCCGGCGGGATCATGCCCGGCGCCACATAGGCCGCGTAGAGGGCATCAAGCTGCGCCCACAGGACATTGCACTTGAACGTCAGCGCGTTCAGCACCGCGTTCTGCTGCTCCACGGTCTTCGCGTTGTCGAGCACGTAGCGCAGCGCGAAGTCCACGTCGCGCGGGGCCTGGTCCAGCCGCTTGCGGAAGTAGGCCATCACCCGGTCTTCCACGAAATCGTAGTGCTCCAGCATCCCGGAAATGCGCTCGGCGTGGATCTTGGGCGCGAACAGTTCCGTCAGGCACGAGGAGATGGCGACAAGGCCGGGATTGTCCCAGACGAAGCGCACGTATGCTTCCACGGCGAATCGCGTCGCCGGCAGGGCGCCCTGCTGGCTGATGACGTACTCGCGGTCCAGCCCCAGGTGATCGGTCAGGATCAGCCAGCGCTCGATGCCGCCCTGGTCGGCGTCGCGGCCGTCGTGGTCGAGCACGCGCTGAAGCCAGATGCGGCGCAGCTCCCGATCCTCCAGCCGCGCCATGACGGCGTGGTCCTTGCGCGGGATGGCCGCCTGGTAGCAGTAGCGGTTGAGCGCCCACGCCTGCACCTGGGGCTTGGACAGCTTGCCGCCGTGCAGCAGCTTATGGAAGGGGTGCAGGTTGTGGTAGCGCTCCGCCCCGATGGCGTGCAGCGCGGCCTCCAGTTCCGACGGGCTCATGGGCGCGGCGTCGGCGACGGGCGGGCGAACGAACTGGAAGGTCATAAGGCAATCTCCATCCCGTCGAAGGCCACGTCCCAGCCGGCCTCTTCCACCGCGCGGCGTTCGGCGGTGTCGGCGACCAGGACGGGATTGGTGTTGTTGATGTGGATGTAGACCTTGCGGCCGACATTCAGCTTTGCGAAGGCGGCGAGCGAGCCGTCGGGGCCGCTCATGGCCATGTGGCCCATGCGCCCGGCGGTCTTGGTGCCGACCTTGTGGGCGGCCATCTCGTCGTCGGTGTAGGTGGTGCCGTCGAACAGCACCAGCGCCGCGCCGTCCAGCCGGGCCGCCAGATCGGGCGGCAGCGCGGCGCAGCCGGGAATGTAATAGAAGTGCGCGCCTTCCTCGCCGCCGGGCAGGACCTCGGTCACCTTCACGCCGACCGTATCCTCGGGCACGGAGCCGAAGCCGGGCTTGGTGGGGTCTTCCAGCCACAGGGCGATCTTGCCGGGCACGGGGAACAGCTCCACCGTGAAGCCCAGGCCCTCCCCGCGCGCGTCGGTGAGCGGCTCGGGCGCCTCCACGGCCAGGGGGCGGCGGTCGACGATGTCACGGTTGAGCACGTTGAAGATGGCGTTGGCACCCAGGATGCCGTGCACCCGGTTGGTGGCGTAGAGCGGGAACGGATGCCCCTCGCGCAGGGTCAGCAGGCCCGCCACATGGTCCACGTCGGCATTGGTCACCACCACCGCCGAGATGGGGCTGTGGCGGGTGTCGCTGACCGGGTGCAGCGTCGGGCGATCCAGAAGCTGGCGGCCCAGGTCCGGCGAGGCATTGATGAGGGTCCAGCGCAGGCCGTCGGCGGAGACCGCGATGGACGACTGGGTGCGGACGGGGGCCGCCGGATCACCGGCGCGGGCGCGGCGGCACTGGGCGCAGCCGCAATTCCATTGAGGGAAACCACCACCGGCTCCCGCGCCGAGGACTAGGATGCGAAGCAAGGCGTGCTCCTGTGGTCATCGTTCATCGAAGGAGGCGGGAGCCGGCGGGGCTGGTCGGTACCGCCGGCGCTCAGTCCTCGGCGCAGGCGTAGCTGTTGATTTCCAGGCCGACCATGATCTCGACGAACTTCGGCTTCTTCCAGGTCTTCATCGCGTCGTCCTTTCCAGGTTTCCAGGTGTCTTTACGTGACAAGAAAACTGTATGGCCGGCGCCCCCCGCCAACAATGCGACTTTGGACTAGTTGGCGTGACCGGATGATGGGGCAGCTTCAGGAGGGTTCCGCGGAGTGTTGCCCAAGTCGTCTGACAGCGGATGTGGATTCCTGCTTTCGCAGGAATGACGACGTTGTTTAAGCGACTGTTTTCCATAATGAAATCCGTCACCCCTGCGAAAGCAGGGGTCCACGCGTGCCGCCAACCGCCCCGCCCCCTCAATTGGACGCCGGGGGCAGGCTGTCGCGGGCAAGCTCCGGGTACAGCGTCAGCACGCTACGCGTCAGTTCGTCGCGCACGAGGTCCATGTCGGCGAATTCGGGCGGGATGGGCATACGGATGACCTCGGTGATCTCGCGCCCGCCGGCGGCCGCCTCGCGAAGGGCGCCGTTCAGCCATTGCAGATAGGCGCGGGTCTGCTCGATGGGGCCGGCATCGCGGGTGACGGGGCCGTGGCCCGGCACCAGCACCTTGAAGTCCAGCGCCTGGAGCGTGTCCAGCGACTCCAGCCACACCGCGATGTCGGCGTGCGGGAAAGTCGGCGCGCGGTCGTGGAAGACCAGGTCGGAGGCGAACAGAACGCCCGTCGTCTCGTCCATCACCACAAGATCGCTCTCGGTATGGCCCGACAGTTCCAGCAGGCGCAGGGTATGCCCGCCGACCTTTATCACCTGCCCGTCCTCCAGCGTTTCCGACGGCACGACGGTTTCCGTCCCGCGCATCCAGTCGCCGCTGAGGCGGTAGAGGTTTTCCGTCACCATGGTCCCCTCTTCGGCGATGCCGGCGCGGGTCGCGGCGGTGGCACCCACCGGTACGTCCTCGAAGGCCTGTCCGCCCAGGAAGTGGTCGGGGTGCAGGTGGGTGACGATGACGCGCAGCACCGGCTTGTCGGTCACCCGCGCGATGGCGGCGCGCAGTTCCTCGCCATAGCGCTTGGACGGGCCGTTGTCGATCACCACCACGCCCTCGTTGGTGACGATGAAGGCGGTGTTGACGATGTTGCCGCCGTTCTCGCGGGTGAAGTATTCCCGCGTGCCTTCCAGTACGTAGGTTCCGGGCGCGACCTCCTGCGGCGTCAAGTCGTAGGACAGGTCGGCCGCCTTGGCGGAAATGGCCAGCGCAAGCGCCACGGCGGACAGGATCAGGGCGCGGCGGATCATCGCATGGCCTCCTGCAGGGGCGGCGGCGGCATGGTCTGGCTGGGGGCCGGGATGGATGCCGACACCTCGTTGGCGTCGCTGTCGACGCCGGAGACCGCGTAGGCGGTGCCGGGGGCCGTGACACCGTCCGGCGCGATCTCCAGCGTCAACACGGGATTGGTGCTCATGGCCGACCACGCCTGGATGCGCGCGACCTCTTCGCCGGCCGCATTGGTGATGGTCAGGCGGTCGAGGAAGAATTCGGGGATGTTGTCCACCAGCCCCGTGTCCATGGGGTGATGGATCATCAGCCGCAGCCGGTCGGCGCCGTCCACCGTGCGCCAGGCGCGGGCGCGGACCTCGCCCAGGTGGTCCTCCCAGTTGCCGCCGTCGGCCACCAGACGGGGTGCGGCGCAGCCGCCGCCGGGGGCCTGGACCACCGTGCCGCCCAGGTGCCAGACGCCGTCGCCGGTCTTCACCGCCGCCCGGATGGCCGTGCCCTCGTTCACCTTCATGCGCAGGGCGATGAAGGGGCGGGCCTTGATGGGCTCCAGCATCACCGCGCGGGGGATGGGGTTCAGGTCGCCCAGCACCAGGATCTGCTTGACGTCGGGAATGCCGTCGGCGCGGACAGAGACGGGGACCATGCGGCCGTCCTCCACCTTCTCCGGCGCGAAGACCTGCACGCGGTCGTCGAACACCACCGGCTCGCCGTTCAGAAGCTGTTCGTGGACGTAGTCCCAGACCACGGAGTCCAGCGGGTCCGTCACGTCGGACGCGCCGGCGGGAGATACGGCGAGGCAGACCGCCAGGGCGAGGCTTGCAAGGGAGGATAGGCGCATGGGTCGGTCTCCTCAGCGTTCGGGCGGGCGCCAGGTGACGCCGTGGTCGGCGAAGATGCGCTTCATCGTGCCGTCGGCCTCCATGGCGTCGATCACGTCGCCGACGGCGTAGCCGAGCGCGCGGTAGGTGTGCTTGACGGCGGCTCCGACGTCCCAGGCCGTCTTCACCAGGCCCGGCGTCGGCACGGCGGCGATCTCGAAACGCTGGCGGTGGTTCTTCAGGCCTGCCTCAAGCTGGCTGGCGGGCGCCATGACGCCGGCGACCTCGCCGTTGACGAGCGCATTCACGGCTTCCATGGGCGTGGCGAAGCGCACCATCCCGGGCAGCAGCCGTCCGCCGAAGGCGCCGGACAGATAGAGGTCCGGCAGGCTGTCCAGTTCGACCGCGATCTTTTCGTAGGCGAAGACCGGCAGCGTTTGAACGCCATCCGTCTTCACCGGATCGCGGGCGACCAGGAATTCCTCGCGGTGGTAGGCGCCGAACAGCACCACCAGGTCGTTGCGGATGTTCAATTCGCGGTCGACGGGCATGTGCAGCATCACGTCGGCGACGCCGCCGCCCAGGTAGTGGCCTTTCCAGACGCCGTTGCGCAGGTCGTCGTCGACGTTCTCGTCGGCGGTCAATTCCATGTAGGTGACCTTGAGGCCCATGCGGTCGGCGATCTCGCGGCCGATGTCGACGTCGATGCCCACCAGCTTGCCGGCGTCGTCGCGGTAGGAGAACGGCGGGAAGTCGCGGTAGACACCGATGCGGATGGAGCCCTTCTCCATGATCTCGTCAAGCGACAGGGCGTGGCCGGTGGTCGGCCACGCCCCGGTCAGCAGGACGGCGAGAAGAACGGTCAGGAGGCGGATAATACCCATCGTTACCCTCTCGCTAATACCGGACGACACTTGAAAACAAAGACTTGTCGCCCGGCAAGGCCGATTGGCCGCCGCGCCTTATGGCGCGTGAGGCTGCGTGCCGCTTGAACGCAGCCCCGGCGATGCCAATCGCCGGGGCGTATAGGAGGTTCACTCTTCCGTGTACTTTTCCTCGATGTAGGCGCGGATGGCCCACAGGGCTTCCTGGCTCAGCGTCTCCTCGAAGGCGGGCATGTAGGTCATGCCGTTGCGCACGACGCCGTTGCGCACGCGCATGACGTACCACTCGTCACCCTCCAGGCCCTGCGGCAGGTAGCGCAGGTCGGGCGCGACACCACCGGAGATGACCTCCAGGCCGTGGCAGCGGGCGCAGTTCTGGTTATAGGCGGACGAGCCGATCTCGATGGCCTTGGCGTCGCCGCGGTAGGGGTTTTCCTCCACCCACTCGTCGCCGAGGGGCTCCAGGCCGGTCACGTCGACCGCCTGGGGGGTCACGTCGCCGTGGGCGACGGCGGCCGTCGGCAGGGCGGAGGCACCGGCGAAGGCGGCGAGACCGGCGATGGCGAAGGCGGAGGCGGTGCGAAGGAAGAAGGTCATGGGGCCGTTCCTCGGAAATACGCTGTGGCGGTGGATGAAGCGGGGCGTCTGGCGCCGTCGTCTTCGTCGTCGGGTCTGGTCGTCGTCGTCACCGTCCCTTGCAGGCTAGCGGGGGTGGGCCGGGTCGCGGTAGACGACTTTGGTACGATGCCGGGCGGCGATCTTCAGGCGGTGGCGGCCGGCAATTCGTCGGCGCGCGGCGCGGGGCCGGCGGCGTCCAGTTCGGCGGTCTCGGCATCGGTGAACACGCGCGAGCGGGTGATGAACCGCACCCCCTCCGGCGCTTCCAGCGAAAAGCCGCTGCCGCGTCCGGGGGTGACGTCGATGGTCAGTTGGGTGTGCTTCCAGTACTCGAACTGCGCGGCGCCGATGAACACGCGGCAGCCGGCGACGGTGCCGAGGTAGACGTCGGCGTGTCCGACCCGGAAGTCCCCTTCCGGGTAGCACATGGGCGCCGATCCGTCGCAGCAGCCGCCCGACTGGTGGAACATCAGGGGGCCGTGCGTCTCGCGCAGGCGGCCGATGACGGCTTCGGCGTCGGGGGTGACGGTGACGCGGTCGACCATGGCGGCGGCTCCTGCGGGATCGGGAAAAGACCCGGAGCCGGCCGGGGAGCCCGGCTCCGGGTGTCGCGCGCGGGCTCTTAGAAGAAGCCCAGCGCGTTCGGGCTGTAGCTGACCAGAAGGTTCTTGGTCTGCTGGTAGTGCGAGAGCATCATCTTGTGGGTCTCGCGGCCGATGCCCGACTGCTTGTAGCCACCGAAGGCGGCGTGCGCCGGATACAGGTGGTAGCAGTTGGTCCACACGCGACCGGCCTGGATGCCCCGGCCCATGCGGTAGGCGGTGTTCATGTCGCGGCTCCACACGCCGGCACCCAGGCCGTAGAGCGTGTCGTTGGCGATCTCCAGCGCCTCGGCCTCGTCCTTGAAGGTGGTCACCGACACGACCGGGCCGAAGATTTCCTCCTGAAAGATGCGCATCTTGTTGTGGCCCTCGAACACCGTCGGCGCCACGTAGAAGCCGCTGTCGAGGTCGCCGCCCAGCTCGGCCTTGCCGCCGCCGGTCAGCACCTTGGCGCCCTCGCGCTTGCCGATGTCGATGTAGCTGAGGATCTTCTCCAGCTGGTCGACGGAGGCCTGGGCGCCGATCATGGTCGACGGATCGAGCGGGCTGCCCTGCTTGATCTGCTGCACGCGCTTGATGGCGCGGTCCATGAAGTCGTCGTAGATGCTTTCCTGCACCAGCACGCGCGACGGGCAGGTGCAGACCTCGCCCTGGTTGAGCGCGAACAGCGCGAAGCCTTCCAGCGCCTTGTCGAAGAAGGCGTCGTCCTCGGCCATCACATCGGCGAAGAAGACGTTGGGCGACTTGCCGCCCAGCTCCAGCGTCACCGGAATGATGTTTTCCGACGCGTACTGCATGATGAGGCGGCCGGTGGTGGTTTCGCCGGTGAAGGCCACCTTGGCGATGCGCGGGCTGGTCGCCAGCGGCTTGCCGGCTTCCACGCCGAAGCCGTTGACCACGTTCAGCACGCCCGGCGGCAGGATGTCGGCGATGATGTCCATCACCACCATGATGCTCATGGGCGTCTGCTCGGCGGGCTTGAGCACGATGCAGTTGCCCGCGGCCAGCGCCGGGGCGATCTTCCAGGCGGCCATGAGGATCGGGAAGTTCCAGGGGATGATCTGGCCGACGACGCCCAGCGGCTCGTGGAAGTGGTAGGCCACCGTATCGCCGTCGATCTCGCCCATGGTGCCTTCCTGGGCACGAATGCAGCCGGCGAAGTAGCGGAAGTGGTCGATGGCCAGCGGCAGGTCGGCGGCGGTGGTCTCGCGGATCGGCTTGCCGTTGTCGGTGGTCTCGATCAGCGCCAGCAGCGGCAGGTACTGCTCCATGCGGTCGGCGATCTTGTTCAGGATCGCGGCGCGCTGGGCGACCGGCGTCTTGCCCCAGGCGGGGAACGCCTTGTGGGCGGCGTCCAGCGCCTTTTCCACGTCCTCGGCGGTGGAGCGGGCGACTTCGCACACCGGCTGACCGTTCACGGGGCTGATGTTGGTGAAGTACTGCCCCTTCACTGGTGCGACCCATTCGCCGCCGATGAAGTTCTCGTAGCGCTCGCGGATGGCGAACTTGGTCTGGAGCTTGTCGAGTTCCTGCTGGAGCATGGTGTTCCCTCCTAAGGCCACATTGAGAGCGGGTCGGTGTGTGGAGGGACTATGCTCTCAGGGCCGGCATTTTCTCCATTCAACTTTGGTACACGGCAGTGCAGCGGAGATTTTTACTGTCGCGGCGAAGACAAGCGTGGCAGCGTGCCGACGCTACGCCCGATCCATCGGAAGGAGAACCCGTACAATAGTCGCATTGCCGCCGGACGGCTCCGCGCGCGACCATGATTTCCCTTGTACACCAGGGATCAAGGACTCATGCGCCGCACTGGATTTCTCGCCGCCCTCTGCCTGTCGACCGCGCTGACCGCCCTGCCCGCCCTCGCCGCCGAAAAGGCCATGCAGGCCGTCGACATCGGCTGGCTGAGCAAGGAGCGCGACCTGCCGCCGGTCCTGTCCAACCTGGACGAAATCCCCGCCGACAAGGGCGTGGCGGGTGCGCGGCTCGGCATTTCCGACAACGACACCACCGGCCGCTTCATGGGCCACGACTACACGCTGACGGAACTGGTCGTGCCGCTGGAGGGCGACGTGGCCGACGGCTTCCGACAACTGCGGGACAGCGGCCACCGCCTCATCGTCACCGACCTGACGGCCGAGGAATTGCAGACGGTCGCCGCCCTGCCCGAGGCCGCCGACACCCTCATCTTCAACGCCGGCGCGCCGGACGATGCCCTGCGGCAGACGGCGTGCCTGGCGAACGTGCTGCACACCCTGCCCTCCCGCGCCATGCTGGCCGACGCGCTGGCGCAATTCCTGGTGAAGAAGCAATGGCGGGAGTGGTTCCTGGTCATCGGCCCGGCCACGGGCGACAAGGCCTTCGCCGATGCCATCCGCCGCGCCGCCGCCCGCTTCGGCGCCGAGATCGTGGCGGAGAAGGAATGGCAGTGGGACCACGACATCCGCCGCACTGCGCACGAGGAAATTCCCCTCGTCACGCAGGATGTCGACTATCAGATGCTGATCGTCGCCGACGAGCGCGGCGATTTCGGCGAATACATCCCCTACAACACCTGGGAGCCGACGCTTGTGGCCGGCACCCAGGGTCTCGTCCCCACCGCCTGGCACAAGGTGGTGGAGCAGTGGGGCGCGGTGCAGCTTCAGAACCGCTTCGAGGAACTGGCCGGCCGCCCCATGAGGCCGGAAGACTACGCCGCCTGGGCCGCCGTGCGCTCGGTCGGCGAGGCGGTGACGCGCGAGAACACCATCGAATTCGAACCCGTCAACGCCTTCATCCGCTCCGACGCCTTCGAGCTGGCGGGCTTCAAGGGCCGCAAGCTGACCTACCGCCCGTGGAGCGGCCAACTCCGCCAGCCCATCCCGCTGGCCGCCCCGCGCGCCCTGGTGGCGCTGGCGCCCATGGAAGGCTTCCTGCACCAGACAACCGAACTGGACACGCTCGGGTACGACGCGCCCGAGGTGGACTGCGACCGATGAGAAAGGACACGTCCATGCGCCTGCGCACTACCCTTCTGGCCCTCGGTCTGGGCCTGGCGGCCTCGCCCGCGCTGGCGGCCGGCACGCTGTATGTCTCGAACGAGAAGGATGACAGCCTGTCGGTGGTCGACATCGAGACGCTGGAAGTCGTCGACACCATCCCCGTCGGCATGCGCCCGCGCGGCATCACGCTGAGCAAGGACCAGAAGACGCTCTACATCTGCGCCTCCGACAGCGACACCGTGCAGGTGATGGACATCGCCAGCCGCAAGATCCTCCACAACCTGCCCTCGGGCGAAGACCCCGAGCAGTTCGCCCTGCACCCCGACGACCGGCACCTCTACATCGCCAACGAGGACGACGCCATCGTCACCGTGGTCGACACGGAAAGCCGTCAGGTGGTGGAGCAGATCGACGTGGGCGTGGAGCCCGAGGGCATGGCCGTCAGCCATGACGGCAAATGGGCGGTGAACACCAGCGAGACCACCAACATGGTCCACTGGATCGACACCGCCACGCAAAAGCTGGTCGCCAACACGCTGGTGGACCAGCGCCCGCGCCATGCGGTCTTCACCAGGGACGACAGCCTGCTGTGGGTGTCGTCGGAGATCGGCGGCACGGTCTCCATCATTGACGTGGACAGCAAGGAGATCGTGCACAAGATTTCCTTCGAGCTGCCCAACATCCACCCGGACCGCATCCAGCCCGTGGGCATGGAGCTGACCAGCGACGGCAGAACGGCCTTCATCTCTCTGGGGCCGGCCAACCATGTCGCCGTGGTGGACGCGCAGACCTATGAGGTGAAAGACTACCTGCTGGTCGGCCGGCGCGTCTGGCACATGACGCTGACCCCGGACGAGAAGCTTCTGTTCACCGCCAACGGCGTTTCCGGCGACGTTTCCGTCATCGACGTGGAGGACATGAGCGTGCGCAAGACCATCAAGGTGGGCCGCTACCCCTGGGGCCTGGCGATCGTGGAATGACCGACAGCGCGGCCTTGGTCATACGTGGTCTCAGCTTCTCCTACGGCCCGCGGGCGGCGCTGGAGGATGTGTCCTTCCATGTGCCCGCCGGCGGGGTGACGGCCCTGCTCGGCCCCAACGGCGCGGGCAAGAGCACGCTGATGACGCTGACCGCCGGTCTCTTGAAGCCGCCGCCGGGGACCATCACCGTGCTGGGGCACGACATGGCGGCGGCTCCGCGCAAGGCGCTGGCGCGTACCGGCATCGTGTTCCAGCAGCCGACGCTGGACCTGGACCTGACGGTGGCGCAGAACCTGCGCGTCTTCGCCAGCCTGCACGGCCTGCCCCGCAAGGTCACCGAGGCCCGCATGGCCGAGGAACTGGAGCGCCTGGACCTGACCGGCCGCGCGACGGAGAAAGTCCGCGCGCTCAACGGCGGCCACCGCCGGCGGGTGGAGATCGCACGCGCGCTCATGCACAAGCCCGACCTGCTGCTTCTGGACGAGGCCACCGTCGGCCTGGACGTGCCCACCCGCAAGGCGCTGGTGGCGCACGTCCATGCGCTCGCCCGCGACACCGGGCTCGCGGTGCTGTGGACCACGCACCTGATCGACGAGGTCGACCCCGCCACCGACCGCGTGGTGGTGCTGCACAAGGCGCGGGTGCGGGCCGAAGGTGCTGTGTCCGACGTGCTGAAGCAGGCCGGCGCAGAGGACCTCGCCACCGCCTTCGACCGCCTCACCGGCCCCGATGCCGCACCGCTGACGGAGGCCGCCCAATGAGCGCCGCCCTCATCGCCCTGCGGGGCATCATCGCGCGGGAAATCCTGCGCTTCGTCCACCAGCGCAGCCGATTCCTCGGCGCCCTGGTGCGGCCGCTGATCTGGCTGCTGGTCTTCGCCGCCGGCTTCCGGGCCGCTCTCGGTGTCTCCATAATGCCGCCCTATGAGACCTACATTACCTATGAGCTGTACATCCTTCCCGGACTGGTCGGGATGATCCAGCTGTTCAACGGGATGCAGAGCAGCCTGTCCATGGTCTACGACCGCGAGATGGGCTCAATGCGCGTGCTGCTGACGAGCCCCCTGCCCCGCTGGTGGCTGCTGGTGTGCAAGCTGCTGGCGGGCACCGTGGTGTCCATCCTGCAGGTCTATGCCTTCCTGCTGATCGCGCGGGCCTTCGGCATCGAGACGCCGGGCTGGGGATTGCTCGCCGTGCTGCCGGCGCTGATCGCCAGCGGCATGATGCTGGGGGCGCTGGGGCTTCTGCTGTCGTCGGCCATCAAGCAGCTGGAGAACTTCGCCGGCGTGATGAACTTCGTGGTATTTCCGCTGTTCTTCTGCTCCTCGGCGCTCTACCCGCTGTGGAAGATGCGGGAGAGCAGCGTTATCCTCTACCAGATCTGCGCCGTGAACCCCTTCACCCACGCGGTCGAACTGATCCGCTTCGCCCTGTACCTGGAGTTCAACGCCGCCGCGCTGGGCTGGACACTGCTCGCCGCTGCCGTCTTCCTGGGCTTCGCGGTGCTTGGGTACGATCCGGCGCGGGGCCTGATGAAACGCAAGGCGGCGGAGGCCTGAGAGACATGCGTACCGTCATTCTCGCCCTTCTGCTGGCGTTCGCCGCCCCCGCGCTCGCCCAAGTGGAGGCGCCGGCGGGCTACCGCATGGACCACTACCGCGCGCCCGTGCCCGACCATGTGCCGGGCGGCCGGGTGATCGGCATCGACGAGGCCCGTGCGCTGCATGAAAGCGGCGGGGCGGTCTTCATCGACGTCATCCCCGCCACCCGCCACGACACCGGCGACGGCAAAAGCGCCTGGACCCGGCCGGAGCCGCGCGAGAACATCCCCGGCTCCCTCTGGCTGCCCAACACCGGCAAGGGTGACATCACGCCCGAGGACTCCGCCTGGCTGCGCAAGCACCTGGACCGGCTGGCGGCGGAACGGCCGGGCGGGGGCCTGGTCTTCTACTGCATGGCCGATTGCTGGATGTCGTGGAACGCCGCCAAGCGCGCCGCCTCCTGGGGCTACGGCCCGGTGCTGTGGTTCCCCGCCGGCACCGACGACTGGGCGGCCGCCGGCCTGCCGCTGGAGCCGGGCGAGCCGCCGCCGTGGCCCTGAAGCAGCCGGACCCGGCACGAAAGACTCATTTCCCTGGGCGCGCCCTTCGTCGCATGATGGAAACAAACGTGGGCGAGCGGGGCAAGCCCGCCGCCGATCATGCCGGGGAGGCGTCCTACCATGCTCAACACGCCGCGCGTGCGGCGGGGTTACTCCCGCGCCGACCAGCCCGGCCAGGCCGTCCGCGAACTGGCCAACGACCTGACCCAGCCCGACGCCGCCCTGGTCATCGCCTTTGCGTCCTCCACCTATCCGCGGCGTGCGCTGGCCGCCGGGTTGACCGCCGCCTTCCCCGACACCTGCGTCGTCGGCTGCACGACCGCCGGGGAACTGACCCCGCTCGGCTATCGGCGCGGCACGCTGACGGGGGTCAGCCTCGCCGCGCCCGAGTTCCAGGCCGTGGCCCGGCGCATCGACAACCTGGAGGAATTTTCCGTCGCCGACGGGGTGGAACTGGTGCAGGACGGCCTGACCAGCCTCAGCCGCCGGATGCCGGGGATGCGCACCGATCAGGTCTTTGCCATGCTGCTCATCGACGGGCTGTCGGCCTGCGAGGAACGGGTGGTCTCGGGCCTCTACCAAGCCCTGGGGGAAATCCCGCTGTTCGGCGGTTCGGCCGGCGATGATCTGGCGTTCCGGGAAACGGGCGTGCTCTACGGCGGGGCGTTCCACAGCAATGCCGCCGTCCTGCTGCTGGTGGCGACACAGAACCCCTTCGAGGTGTTCAAGACCGAGCACTTCGTCGCGTCGGACGAAAAGATGGTCGTCACCGAGGCCGATCCCACCCGCCGCGTCGTGACCGAGATCAACGCCGAGCCCGCCGCCCTGGAATACGCGCGCGTCCACGGCGTGCAGATCGACGAACTGACCCCCATGATGTTCGCCGCCCATCCGGTGGTGGTGAAGGTGGGTGGGGTGCCCTACGTGCGCTCCATCCAGAAGGTGAACCCCGACGGCAGCCTGACCTTCTACTGCGCCATCGACGAGGGCATCGTGTTGACCGCCGCCACGGGCGTCGACATCACCGAGAACCTGCGCGATGCCTTCCGCCGGGTGCAATCGCGCATCGGGCCGGCGCAGCTTGTCATCGGCTGCGACTGCATCCTGCGCAACCTGGAACTGGCTCAGAACGACATCCTGGACGACGTCTCGTGCCTGCTGGCCGACCAGCGCGTCATCGGCTTCAACACCTACGGCGAGCAGTTCGGCGCCATGCACGTCAACCAGACCTTCACCGGCGTGGCGATCGGCTATGGCGGCTGACGGCGACCCCAAAACGGCTGTCACGGCCGAGGACCGCATCGCGGCGCTGGAGCACGAGAACGCCAAGCTGCGCAAGATCAACAAGGTCCTCATGGACCGGGTCGAGCGCAGCATGGACTACCAGGGCAACGCCTTTTCCCTGTTCCAGACGGCCATCGTGCTGGAAAACCGCATTCGCGAGCGGACCCAGGCGCTGGAAAAGGCCCTGCGGGAGTTGGAGCGCACCAACCGCGACCTCTCCATCGCCAAGGACCAGGCGGAAAGCGCCCAGACCCTGCTGCGCGAGGCCATCGAGACCATTTCGGAAGGCTTCATCCTGTGCGATGCCGACGACAGGGTGGTGCTGCTGAACACCAAGTTCCGCCTGCTGTGGCCCGGGCTGTCCGACCACATCCATCCGGGCATGCCCTTTTCCGAGGTGGCGCGCCGGGCCCTGGAACTGGACATCGTGGAGGTCATGGACAGCGCGCCGGGCGGCCGGCCGACGGTGGAGACTGCCGGCGACTGGCTGCGCTTCCGCATGCGCCAGCACCGCGACCCCGGCGAACCCATCGTCGTCAAGCTGACGAACGGCACCTGGATCCAGATCAACGAGCGCCCCACCAAGGACGGCGGCATCGTCGGCATCTACACCGACATCACCCAGATCAAGGTGGCGGAAGCCCGCCAGCGCGAGCGGGAACTGGCGGAAAAGTCGGTGCTGCTTCAGGCGACGCTCGACACCATCACGCAGGGCATCTCCGTGTTCGACGGCGGCTTCCGGCTGGTGGCCTGGAACGAGGGCTTCTCCAAGCTGCTCGACATCGACCCCGAGACGGTCGCCCTGCACGCGGGCCTTGAAAAGTTCCTGCGCAACCCGACCATCCGCGCCCAGCTTCTGGTCGACGACGATCCCGAAACCTGGCGCGACAGCCTGGACCTGCCGGCGGTCCTGGAGCACCGCACGTCGTCCGGCCGGGTGCTGGAGGTGCGGCGCAATCCCATGCCCGGCGGCGGCTTCGTCAGTACGTACACGGACATCACGGCCCGCAAGCGGTCGGAAGAGGCCCTGCGCGACAGCGAGCGCCGCCTGCGCCTCATCACCGATGCCATGCCGGCGCTCATCGCCTATGTGGACGCCGACCGCCGCTACCGCTTCACCAACCGCGGCTACGAGGACTGGTTCGGCCGCCCCCGCGACGAGATCAACGGGCGGGAGATGGACGAGGCGCTCGGCCCCACCCTCTACCGCCTGCGCAAGCCCTATGTGGACCGCGCGCTGGCCGGCGAGCCCGTGACCTTCGAGATGCACCTGCCCACCGAGGAAAGCAGCATCGAATACGCCCATGCCACCTACGTGCCCCATGTGGCGCGGTCGGGCGAGGTGCTGGGCTTCTTCGCCCTGATCCAGGACATCACCGAACGCCGCCGCGCCGCCGAAGCCCTGCGCGAGGCCAAGGAGACCCTGGAAATCCGGGTGGAGGAACGCACCCGCGCGCTGACCACGCTCAACGAGGAACTGCGCCACGCCAAGGCGGAGGCCGAGCAGGCGAACCTTTCCAAGACCAAGTTCCTGGCGGCTGCCAGCCACGACCTTCTGCAGCCGCTGAACGCCGCCCGCGTCTTCGCCGGGGCGCTTCAGGACCGCCGCATGTCCGGTCCGAACCGGGAGCTTCTGAACAACGTGACGGCGGCGCTGGAGGCGGTGGACGAGCTTCTGTCGGCGCTTCTGGAAATCTCCCGCCTGGATGCCGGCGTGCTGACCACGGACGTGCGCGACTTCCCCATCGCCGACCTGATGGCGACGCTGGCCGCCGAGCACGCGCCGCTGGCCCAGGCGCGGGGACTGACGCTGCGCCACGTTCCGCGCTCCTGCGTGGTGCGGACCGACCAGCAACTGCTCAGCCGGGTGATGCGCAACTTCCTGTCCAACGCGCTGCGCTACACCGCCGAGGGCCGCATCCTGCTGGGCTGCCGCCGCCACCGCGACGGGCTTCTGGTGGGCGTGTGGGACACGGGCATCGGCATCCCCGAGGACAAGCAACGGGAAATCTTCGAGGAATTCCGGCGCCTGCGCGCCAACCCCGACCGGCGGGGCGACAACGGCGTGGGCCTGGGCCTGGCGATCGTGGAACGCATCGCCCGGCGCATGGGCCATCAGATCGTCGTGCGCTCGCGGCCCGGCAAGGGATCGTTCTTCGGCATCATCGTGCCGCGGGGCGACCGCGCCGCCGTACCAGTGGTGCGCCGCACGGCACCGACCCGGGCCCGCGACCGGGTGGCGGGTGCAACGGTGGCCGTCATCGACAACGAGACGAGCATCCTGGCCGGCATGGCGGCGCTGCTGAAGGGCTGGCACTGCAAGCCGGTCACGGCCGTGGACACCGACGGCCTTCTGGCCGCCGTGGACGCGGCCGGAGTGGTGCCCGACATCATCATCGCCGACTATCACCTTGCCGACGACGCCATCGGCCTGGACTCCGCCGCCGCCCTGCGGGCCCACCTGGGCCGCCGCATTCCGACCATCGTCATCACGGCCGACCGGACCGAGGACATCGCCAAGGCCGTCCGCGACCGTGGCTGGCACCTGATGACCAAGCCCGCCCGCCCGGCGCGGCTCCGCAGCCTGCTCGCCCACCTGCTGGCGGGTGGTGGCGTGGGGGGTGAAGGGGATGGGTGAAGGGGCGCGTCACACCGGCGTCTTCACCTTCGCCGACGCCTCTGCCGCCCCCTCGGCGGCGGCGGCGACCTTGGCCTTCGCCGCGTCCTCCGCCTGCTGGAGACGGAGGGGCACCCGTTTTTCGAACTCGGTGATGTAGTCGCGGGTCAGCGGCACGGCCTCCTGGTGGCGGGCCAGCTGGATCTGGAAGATCATGTGACTCTCGTGGCGGAACGCCATTTCCGACGCCAGCAGGTAGAACTCCCACATGCGGCAGAACCGCTCGTCATAGAGCGCCTTGGCCTTCTCGCGGTTGGCGGCGAACCGCTCCGACCAGTGCCGAAGGGTCAGCGCATAGTGCAGGCGCAGCATTTCCACATCGCAGCCGATCAGCCCCTGGCGCTCCACCGCGGCCATGGTTTCCGACAGGGCGGGGGAATAGCCGCCGGGGAAGATGTACTTGCGAATCCACGGATTGGTGCCGCCCGGCGGGTCCGGGCGCCCGATGGTGTGCAGCAGCGCCACGCCGTCGGGCTTGAGCAGCGCGCGCACCTTCTCGAAGAACTCGTCGTAATGGCTGGCGCCCACGTGCTCGAACATGCCGACCGAGACGATACGGTCGAAGCTGTCCTCCACCAGCCGGTAGTCCAGCAGATGGAAGGTGACCTGGGCGTCCAGCCCTTCCTCGTTGGCGCGGCGGCGGGCGACGGTCAGTTGCTCGGTCGACAGCGTGACGCCGGTGACATGGACGCCGAACTCGCGCGCCAGGTACAGCGCCATGCCGCCCCAACCGCAGCCGATGTCCAGCACCCGCATCCCCGGCTCCAGCAGCAGCTTGGCGGCGATGTGGCGTTTCTTGGCTTCCTGCGCGACGTCCAGGCTTTCCGTGCCGGTGGGAAAATAGGCGCAGGAGTACTGCCGGTCCACGTCCAGGAACAGGTCGTACAATTCGCCCGACAGGTCGTAGTGGTGGGCGACGTTCTTGCGCGCCACATGGACCGGGTTGTTCTGGTGCATCCACCGCAGGCCGCCGTTCACCCGGCTCTGGAACTCCAGCAGCCAGTGGCCGTCGCCGCGGTACATGTTGAACATCAGGCAGTTTAGGGTGTCGCGCAGGGTGCCCTGGTCGATCTCGATGCCGCCGTTCATGTAGCCTTCGCCGAAGGCCAGCGCCGGGTTGGTGACCAGACGCCGGTGCAGGGCCTTGTCGGTCAGTCGCAGGGTCACGGGGCCGGGCCGGTGCTCGAGCGGGACGTCGGTGAAGGGCCGCCCGCCGTAGCGGTGGGTGTTGCCGTCGGCGTCGATCAGCGTGACGTCGCCGTAACGGATCAGGCCATCGAGAACCCGGTCGAGCAGCATGAGCATCCCCCTGTCTGGCGAGAGCGGCGGCTGGGTCAGAACCGTGACACTCAAATAATGGTGGGTCGCGGGGGAAGAACGTGCAAGATGCCGTAAGGGATGCGGGGGGCGGATTACCCCGTCAGGGGAAGGCCCCGCCGGTCTCCAGCGCCGTAATCAGCCGGTGGTAATAGGATGCGTCACATGTGACACCGGCCGTTTCTGCCTCGGCCAGGGATGAACACAGGTTCAAGGCCGCCGGCGGCCGCATATCCTTTGACCGTTGCTGAAAGGCCGCCAGCGCCCGGCCGTCGCCGGCCCCGATCAGATCCGCACCCAGGAGCGGGCTGACCATGCCGCAGGACTCCAGCAGCGGAAACCGCACCAGCGGGTCCAGCGCGTTCAGAAGCCGCGGGCCGCACAGTTGGGGCGGGAAGCCCCTGTCCGGGTCCAGTCGCTGCACCAACCGCTCGCAGGCGTAGATGAGGAAATCGAGCACCGGCGTTGCCGGCGTGAACAGGCAGGCCGCGTTGTGGACGTTGCGCCGCGCCACCGGCCGGGCGCCGGCCCTCGGCCCCGGCTGCACCCAGACCTCCACCCCGAAGGCATGGGGATGGGCGGCGGCGGCGGCGTCCAGGTCGGCCGCGAGCCGGTCGGGCGCGAAGACCAGCACGTCGGCATCCAGCCACACCACCCGCTCCGCCCCCTCGGCCAGCGCCTCCCGCGCCCGCAACAGCCGCCCCAGATCGGCCGCGGTCGCCATGCGGCCATGCGCACGGCATTTCGCCATGTAGCCCGACGGGATGCCGTCGAACAGCGCCGCATCGTCGAGCAGGCGGTAGGCATATCCATGAGCCTCGGCAAACGCCTGCACGCTCTCCAGGCACCGCCGCATCCAGGGCGGCGGGTCGGGGCGGTGGGATTGCAGGAGGATGCGGTCGGCGGCGGTCATGGCGGCGGCAGGATAGCCCGCCGCATGTCCCTTCCGCTACCGCTTGCGCGCCAGGGTCAGGCCGTCGCCGATGGGCACCAGCACGTGGTCGACGCGGTCGTCGTCGGCCACCAGACTGTTGAAGGCGCGGATGGCGCGGGTGTCGGCGTCGTCCTTGGCGTCGTCCACCACGTCGCCATGCCACAGCACGTTGTCCACCGCCACCAGCCCGCCCGGCCGCAGGAGCGTCAGCGCCGATTCGTAATAGTCGGCGTAGTTTTCCTTGTCGGCGTCGATGAAAGCCAGGTCGTAGGACGGTGCGCCGTCGGCCGCGCGCTCGGCCTCCAGCGCCGCCAGGGTGTCGAGAGCCGGCGCCAGGCGCAGGTCCATGCGCGCCGAAACGCCGGCGCGGTCCCAGTAGCGGCGGGCGACGGCGGTGTATTCGGCGCTGACGTCGCAGCAGGTGACTGTGCCGCCGTCATCGGGCAGGGCCAGGGCCATCCACAGCGAGGAATAGCCCGTGAAGGTGCCGACCTCCAGCACGCGGCGGGCGGCCGTCAGCTTCACCAGCAGGTGCAGCAGTTGGCCCTGTTCGGGGCTGGTCTGCATGCCCGCGCCCGCCATGCCGGCGGTTTCCTCGCGCAGCTCGGCCAGGACGGTGGGCTCGCGGACGCCGACGGTGCGCATGTAGGATTCGAGCGCCTCCGACATGGGCGTGGTGGTGCGGGACATCAGCGGCTCCTTGACTGCGCGGAATGACTTGGCGGACCGGCTCACCGCGACGGCGGCGGGGCGTCCGGGCGCGTGAGCAGGAAGGCGGCGACGCAGGCCATGGTCAGCCCGACGGCCACCGGGACGATGGGGTCGGCCGCCGCCCAGGCGACGTAGGCGAGGCTGAGCGCCATCAGGCTGACGGCGGCGACCTTGGCGCGGCGGGGCACGGCGCGATGCTCGTGCCAGGCCACCAGGGTCGGGCCGAAGCGCGGGTGGCCGTACAGCCACGCCCGCAGCCGCCGGGACGACCGCGCGAAGGCCCAGGCCGCCACCAGCAGGAAGGGCGTCGTCGGCAGCACCGGCAGCACCGCCCCGGCCGCGCCCAGGCCGACGCAGGTGCAGCCCAGCACCAGCAGAAGCCAGCGCAGCGGCCCCGTCACCGGGCGCGGCCCGACCCCGTCATCGGCTTCGGACGCGGTCTGTTCAACCCGTGACACCATGGCGGCGGACGCCTCTCGACCCGGTGAACCCATGCCGTGAGTGTGGGGGCTGGAAGGCGGAAAATCCAGTGCCGCCGAGGCATCAGCGCCCGGTGCCGTCGGCCCGCACCGCCGCGAGCGCCTCGCGCAGCGCATCGGTCAGGCCGACGTCGGTGAGCGGCTTGTGCAGCGTCGCCACCACCTCGGCCGCGAGTCCCACGGGCGTGGCGGCGCCCGAAATCGCGGCATCGGTCATGAGGATGACCCGCGGCGGCCGCTCCTGTTCAGGGCGCCTGCTCAGCGCCGCCAGCGCCCGGTCCGCGGCGTCCAGATCCACCACCAGCACGTCGGCCGCCGCCACGGCCACGGCGGTTTCAAGCAGGCGCCGATCCTGTAACGCCACCGCATCGAACCCCTCCGCCTCGGCGCTTTCGGCAATCATGTCGGCAACTTCCGGATGGCCGTCGAGGGCGACGAGGAAGGGCTTCAGGAACTGGCTCATCTCGAGGACTCTCTTCATGCTGTGCCCGGAGGGACATCGCGTGGCGCCGATACACGGCGGGTTTACGGCCTGGGAATGAAAAAGGGTAATTCCATACCGAACACCCTGTACAGCGCCAAGGTTCAGTCGTTTCGATACTGCAACTGTAGTGTCGGGCAGCCAGAGCCGTTATTTGGATGCACAGCACCGCCGAAGGAGTCCGCCACCCCGCCCTAATCCCAGACGGCTGCACGCGCACCGCGATGCGGCGGCGCAACATTCGCGCCAACGTGAATGCGCGTTGACATGGCTGTTCAAGCGCTTACCCTCGAAAGAGCCAGTACGGCGGTCGGGATTGGGGCGCGGGAGGCGTTGCCGGTCCGCGGCCTGCCGTCGCAAAAACTTGTCCAACGGGAGGAATACCGCATGATCTCCAGGCGTGGGTTCGTCGCCGCCACCGCCATCGCCGGTCTGGGTCTTGGCCTGACGGTTGCCGATGTGCAGGATGCGCGGGCGCAGGACACCAACTACCTGCTCGCCACCGCCTCCACCGGCGGCACGTACTACCCCGTCGGCGTCGCGCTTGCGACCCTGACCAAGGTCAAGCTGCAGCCGGGCGAAGGCATCGGCATGTCGGCCATCAACTCGGCCGGCTCGGGCGAGAACATCAAGCTGATCCGCGAGAAGCAGGCGCAGTTCGCCATTCTCCAGGGCCTGTACGGCTACTACGCCGCCCAGGGCGTCGGCCCGCTGGAGCAGGAGGGCAAGCAGGATCATCTGCGCAGCGTCTCCATGCTGTGGCAGAACGTGGAGCACTTCGTCGTCGACGACGAGCACCGCGACAGCGGCACCATGAGCGATTTCGTCAACCTGCCGGAAGGCGCCAAGGTCGCCCTGGGCCGCCAGAATTCGGGCACGCTGGGCTCCAACCGCACCATCCTGGGCAACCTGGGCGTCGACATCGACGAGCACTTCGACCTGATGTACGCTGGCTACACCCCCTCGGCCGAGGCGCTGCAGAACGGCCAGGTGGCGGGCATCTCCACCCCCGCCGGCGTGCCGGTGGGCGCGGTGACGCAGCTGATGGCCGCGGCCGGCGGCTCGGTGGCGCCGCTGGACTTCACCGACGAGCAGGTGGCCGAAGCCAACGGCGAGATGGACCTGTGGAGCCGCTACACCATCCCCGCCGGGACGTATCCGGGCCAGGAGGCGGAGTGGAACACCATCGCCCAGCCCAACTTCCTGGCGGTCCATGCCGACGTGCCGGAAGAGCACGTCTACCTGATCACCAAGACCGTCTACGAGAACCTGCCCTTCCTGCAGGCGATCCACCCGGCCACCAAGGCCATGGCGCTGGAGAAGGCCATCGCCGGCCTGCCGGCCCCGCTGCACCCGGGTGCCGCCCGCTACTACGCGGAGCAGGGCGTGGAGATCCCGGAAAAGCTGATGGCGAAGTAAGCGCCGCCGGCTGATCCGCATGTCACCGGACCCCGCCCCGGCGCCCCGAGCACCGGGGCGGGAGCCGTTTCGAAACGAACAGACCGCCGCCGCGCGCCCGCGCCGTCGCTGTCGCCGTCGTGCGACCGACACGACAAACCGGCGCGGCGGAGCAGGGAGATCCGCAGTCCATGCCCAAGACGGCCCGCACCCGCGATCCCAAGGAGCCGCCGGAGCCCAGCGCCGAGGACACCGCCGAGGCGCAGAAGCAGCCGAGCCCGCCGCCGCCGGACGACGCCGGCCTGCCGCGCCGCTGGCTTCTCGTGGGCTTTGCCGTCGGGTTCCTGCTGGCGGTCGGGCACATCTACCTGGCGCTGTTCCCCGAGTTGTCGGAACTGGAGCGCAACGCCTTCCACTTCGGCGGCTTCGCCTTCCTGTGCGCGCTGTACTTCCCCTTCAGCAAGCGGGCGCGCGAGAAGGCACCGGGCTTCTGGCGCTGGGCGGACCTGACGCTGGGGCTGGTGGCGGTCGCCGCCGCCTTCCACGTCGCCACCGCCGAAAGCGCCATCTACGACCGCGGCGTGCGGCTGACGGCGCTGGACTGGACGGCGGGCGTGGCGCTGATCCTGTGCGCCATCGAACTCACCCGCCGGGCGACCGGCTGGGTGATTCCCATCCTCATCGTCGCCTCTCTGTCCTACGTGGGCTGGTGGGGTCAGTACGTCGAGGGCGTCTTCCAGTTCAAGGGCCTGACGTGGGAGACGGTGCTGTTCCGCTCCCTCTACGGCGACTTCGCCCTGTTCGGGACGATCGCCAGCATCAGCTCCACCTACGTCTTCCTGTTCATCATCTTCGGCGCCTTCCTGGTGCGCTCGGGCGCGGGCGAATACATCATCGACCTGTCGCGCGCCGCCGCCGGGCGACTGGTCGGCGGCCCCGGCCTGGTGGCGGTCATCGCCTCGGGCCTCACCGGCACCATCTCGGGCTCGGCCGTCGCCAACACGGCGTCCACCGGCGTGATCACCATTCCCATGATGAAGCGCGCCGGCTTCCCCGCCCGCTTCGCCGGCGCGGTGGAGGCCTCCAGCTCCACCGGCGGCCAGCTCATGCCGCCGATCATGGGTGCGGGCGCCTTCGTCATGGCCAGCTACACCCAGCTGCCGTATGAGCAGATCATCGCCGTCGCCGCGCTGCCCGCCCTGCTCTACTTCGCCTCCGTCGGCTTCTTCGTCCGCATCGAGGCACGCCGCCAGGGCCTGGAGCCCCAGGCCTACGACGGCCCGGGCCTGTGGCAGACCACCAAGGAGCGCGGCGCGTCGTTCATCATTCCCATCATCGTGCTGATCGTGCTGCTGGTGAACGGCTTCACGCCCACCTATGCCGCCGCCATCGGCATCGCCACGGTCATCGCCGCCAGTTGGCTGACGCGCACGCCCATGGGCCCCAAGGCGATCGTCGAGGCCCTGGCCCACGGCGCGCGCAACATGGTGATGACGGCGGTGCTGCTGTGCGCTGTCGGGCTGGTGATCAACGTCATCGTCACCGCCGGCGTCGGCAACACCTTCAGCCTGATGATCGCCGACTGGGCGGGGGGCAACCTGCTGATCGCCATCGCCCTGATCGCCCTGGCCTCGCTGGTGCTGGGCATGGGCCTGCCGGTGACGGCCGCCTACATCGTGCTGGCGACCCTGTCCGCGCCGGCGCTGCGCGACATGATCGCCGACAGCACGGTCATCGACATGATCGCCGGCGGGCAATTGGGCGCCCAGGCGCAGGCGATCATGATGATCTCCGCCCCCGACGCCGCCGCCAAGCTGGCCGCGCCCATGCCGGTGGCCGAGGCGAAAGAGCTGCTGATGAACCTGCCGCTGGAAATCCGGGCCGCCCTGCGCGACCTGGTGGTGAACCCGGCGGTGATGACGGCGGCGCTTCTGTCGGCGCACATGATCATCTTCTGGCTCAGCCAGGACAGCAACGTCACCCCGCCGGTGTGCCTGGCGGCCTTCACGGCGGCGGCCATTGGCAACTCCGACCCCATGCGCACCGGCCTGACAAGCTGGAAGATCGCCAAGGGCCTGTACATCGTGCCGGTGCTGTTCGCCTACACGCCGCTCTTGTCGGGAGACTGGGGTGCGGCGTTCGAGGTGTTCCTGTTCGCGCTGGTCGGCATCTACGGCATGGCCGCCGGCATGGACGGCTGGATGGAGGCCAGGCTACCGCTGCTGCTGCGCCCGGTCAGCTTCGCCGCCGGCGTCGCCTGCGTGTGGCCCGCCAACCTGCTGGTCGACTTCACCGGCGTGGCGGTGGTCTTCGCCCTGTTCGCCTGGACGGTGTGGAAGAGCCGCCAGGGGCCGGGCGCCGCGGCGACATCGGGCGCCAGGGCCTGAATCACCGCCGGAAAACGGCCACCACCTCCACGTGGGCGGCCCAGGGGAACTGGTCGACGGGCACGACGCTTTCCATCGTGTAGCCGCCGTCCACCAGCAGACGGGCATCGCGGGCGAAGGTGGCGGGGTTGCACGACACCGCCACCACCACGCCCGGACCGTGGGCGGCCAGTTCCGCCGCCTGCGCCTGGGCGCCGGCCCGCGGCGGGTCGAAGACAACCGCCGCGAACCGCTTCAGCCCCTTGGCTCCCAGCGGCCGCTCGAACAGGTCGCGGTGCTCGGCCGTCAGCCCGTCCAGTCCCAGCGCCGACACCGCGCCGACGGCCTCGGCCGCGCCCTCGGCCAGATGCACCACCCGCCCCGCCCCATGCAGGGGCAGTGCGAACGTGCCGATGCCGCCGAACAGGTCGGCCACCGGCCCGGGCGGCGCTGCCTCCACCGCCCGCAGCACATGATCGACCAGCGCCGCCTCGCCCTCACGCGAGGGCTGAAGGAACCCGCCCGCCGGCAGCGCCACCAGACGTCCGCCCAGGCGCACCTCGGGCAGGCGCCGCGCTGCCGCCGGCTCTGGCGGGCCTCCGTCGATGCGCAGGGACAGGCGGGCCAGGTCGTGCGCGGCGGCGAAGGCGGCCAGCCGCTCGCGCGTCTCCAGGTCCGGCTCCGCCCCCAGGTCGAGCACCACGTCGGCGCCCGTGTCGGTGAGCGTCACGGCGCAGTCGCCGCCCTTGCGCGGCAGCGGCACCGTGCGGATCAGGTCCCGCAAGGGCGCCACCAGGGCCCGCAAGGCGTCCGACGGCAGAAGGCAGGTCTCGATGGGCACCACGGCATGGCTGGCACGGGCATTGAAACCCAGCACAGCACCACCGCCCTGGCCCTTGATCGCGAAGGTGGCGCGTCGCCGCGTGCCCGCCGGAAGGGACAAGGTCGCTGCCACGCCGCTGGTCTGCTCGGCATCGAAACCCCGACGGCCCAGCGCCTGCACCACAAGGTCGCGCTTCCAGAGCGCCAGGGCCTCGGGCGCCATGTGCTGGAGAGCGCAGCCGCCGCAACGGCCGAAATGCGGGCACGGCGGCTCCACGCGCTCGGGCGCCGCGGCATCCACCGCCTCCAGCCGGGCCGACCGGCCGTCGCCGCGGGGCTCGCCGGGGCGCACCGTCACATGCTCGCCGGGCAGGACGCCCGGAATGTAGAGCCGCTCGCCGGTATCCGACCGAGTCGCGATGCCGTCGCCGCGCGCCCCGATGGTGTCGACCACCACCGAGACCGGCGCCCCCGGTGCCGCCCGCTTCTGACCGCGCCTTCCACGATACGGTTTCTTCTGCGCCACGCGCCAATCCCCTCATATTCCTCAGGGCCTCCGAACCCTGCGGTTGAACGGAGGCCGTCATAAAGTTGCAAAGCAGCGCCGCGGCAGTGAAATTTTTGTGTCCCGCTGCGCCGAAAGTTGACCCTGCTACCCCTGCTGGGAGATTAAACAGGGGCGGTTCCTTATAGTCCCATCGCGGCCACAAGCGGAGGCTCAGGTGTTCACCGGGCTCTCGAGCATTCATCAGGCAACCCAGCCGACCCGAGACAGCCACTTCGCGGGAGCCTTCACCCGGCGCGGCGGCAGCCCAGTGCTCGGCCCGCGCTGGCTGACCGTCGCGCAGATGCTGGACGTGGCGCTGCAGCCCATCGTCAACATCCACACCGGCCGGTGCCTGGGCTACGAGGCGCTTGTGCGCGGCACCGAGGCCGCCGGCTTCGACTCCATCAAGGCGTTCCTGGACGCCTGCGCAAGCGACGGATGCCTGGCCGAGATGGAAGTGGTGATCGCCGACCTGGCGGTGCGCAAGTTCGCCGCCCTGCATCATCACCGCGACCTGAAACTGTTCCTCAACGTCGACGGACGCACGCTGTCGCACCTCGACACCTACGGCCGGGGCCTGCGGCAGGTCCTGCGCGCCGCCCGCCTGACCGAAGGCGCCCTGATCATCGAGATCAGCGAGCACCACGCCGGCACCGCCGAGCCCGAGGGACACGACGCGCTGGCCACCCTGCGGGGCCTGTGCGGCAAGATCGCCGTCGACGATTTCGGCGCCGGCTATTCCGGCATGCCGCTGTTGTACTTCGCCCAGCCGGAATACATCAAGATCGACCGCTTCTTCATCGACGGCATCGAAAGCGACAGCCGCAAGAAGCTGTTCCTGTCGCACATGGTCAACGTCGCCCACCTGCTGGGCATCCTGGTGGTGGCTGAGGGCGTTGAGAGCGAGGTCGAGTTCTACATCTGCAAGGACATCGGCATCGACCTCGTGCAGGGCTTCCTGATCCAGCATCCGGTCACCGAGACCGGCGCGCTCGCGACGCTTTATCCGGTGGTGGAGGCCATGGCGTCGCGCGACCGGCGCAAGGGCGGCACGGGCGACCAGAAGCTCATCGCCCAGTGGATCGAGCCCATCGAGCCCATCGTCTACGGCGTCGAGATGACCGCCGTGTTCGACCGCTTCCGCCAGGACAAGACGTCCACCTTCTTTCCGGTGGTGGACGAACACCACGAGCCGCTGGGCATCATCCGCGAGCTGGACCTCAAGGACTACACCTACTCGCTCTACGGCAAGGAGCTGATGAGCAACAAGGCCTTCGGCCGCAAGCTGAAGGACTTCGTGTGGAAGTGCCCGGTGGCCGACATCAACACCAAGGCCGAAAGCATCCTCGACGTCTATTCGGCGGGCAGCGAGGACAGCGAGGGCATCATCATCATCGACGACAACAAGTACGTCGGGTTCCTGTCCGCCCGGTCGCTGCTGCGCGTCATCTCGGAAAAGAACCTGGCGCTGGCCCGCGACCAGAACCCGCTGACCAAGCTGCCCGGCAACAACCTCATCAACGAATACCTGGGCAAGGCGCTGGCCGAGGCCGAGGCGTCCTATGTGGTCGCCTACATCGACTTCGACAACTTCAAGCCGTTCAACGACAAGTACGGCTTCCGCCAGGGCGACCGTGCCATCACCCTGTTCGCCGACATCATGCGCTCCGACCTGCCCAAGCAGGACACGTTCATCGGCCACGTGGGCGGCGACGACTTCTTCGCGGCGTTCCGCAACACGTCCTTCGAGACGGCCGAGGCCATGGTCCGCCACGCCATCGACCGTTTCCGCCATGACGTGGAAAGCTTCTATGACGAGGACGCGCGGCGAGAGGGCTTCATCATCGCGAAGAACCGCGAGAGCGAGATGCGCCGCATGCCGCTGCTGTCCGCCTCGGCGGCCATGGTGCTCATCCCCGCCGGCCACGCACCGGGCTCGCTGGACGAAATCAGCTCGCTGATCGCCGAGTTGAAGAAGGAAGCCAAGGCCGCCCCCGACAAGCTGGCCGCGCGCGAGGTGCGGCCGGCGGACGTGGCGGACGCCTGACGCCTGACGCCCCACGGCGCAAACGCATCCGAAGGCTCCGGCAGCCTCTCCCCAGCCGGGAAACGCGCATCGCCGGACCCTGCGGCCCGGCGACGTGCCCCCCTCCCCGCCCCTCGGCGGAGCATGTATCGGTCCGTCAGTTGGAGCCGACGGCCTCCGGCGTCTGGCCGGCGTTGCCGGCTTCCGCCTTTTCCAGGCTGGTCAGCCCCAGGCGCGAGGCCGCCACCACCGCACCCGTGCGGTTGGAAACGTTCAGCGCCTTGAGGATCGCCGTGACGTGCAGCTTCACCGTGCCTTCCGACAGGTTGAGGATGCGCGCGATTTCCTTGTTGGACTTGCCCTGCCCCAGCAGCGCCAGCACCTCGCGCTGGCGCGGGGTCAGGGGTGTCGCGTCCAGGCTGAGGTCGGGACCGGCCATGGCATCGCGGCCGGTGACCGCGTTCTCGTCGATCAGCGCCGGCGGCAGGTAGACGCCGCCGGACATGACAAGCCGCAGCGCCGACAGCATCACCTTGCTGCTGCTCGTCTTCGGAATGAAGCCGGCCGCCCCCAGCCGCACGGCTTCCAGCACAAGGCGCCGGTCCTCCGACGCCGACAGGATCACAACCGGAACCTTGGGCAGGCGACGCTTGACGGCGCCCAGTCCCTCGCTCCACGGCATGCCCGGCATCACCAGGTCCAGCAGCACCAGGTCCAGGTCATCTTCCTGGTTCGTGATTTCCAGCGTCTGGTCATAGCTGGACGCCTCGATCACCGTCAGGTCGGGACCAAGGTCGCTCAGCACCAGCCGCAGGCCGTCGCGGAACAGCTCGTGGTCGTCAGCGATCAGGATCTTCAATCCGCTTCCCCTCACAGCATTGCCGCGCGTCCGTCGCGCGGGCACCGACGCCGCCGGCCCCGTGCCCGTCAGCCGGACGCCCCACCCCACAGGAGCGCTCCGCGATGCGGCAGCGTATGACCGTCTACGTCTTTGGACGGTTCAAGTCTACGCCTTCCAGTCCAAGATTGCGACCCCTAATGGCGGGTTTACGCACCGCAGCAACGTCCCGCCGAAGGCGGCCGGGAGACTTTCCGGCGGAAGACAACACAGGCGCGAATCGATGCGCAAGGGACAGTGCTTTGGTCTTATGACGTAAGCAAAAGCAGGAAAAAGCGACGTTGACATACGGAAGAATATATCCGATCCACGATAATGGAGGTGGGTACCTGATCAAAAGAATCGGGACCATGACCGCCAGCAAGAGCGCCGAACCTTTACGCTCGACACCGGCAGAAGCCGGATCGCCGTGGGATCGCGCCGGGGGAGGAGGTTTTTCGTCCATGGCACCCAGGGACGGGGCCCGCACGCCGTTCACCCGCCTTGCCGCCGGAGGCAGGCCGGGTTGCGATGCCCAGACGCTGCAGGCCCTCATCGACAACCTGCCGTCGGGCGTGACGTTCTTCGGGCCCAATCTGGAGCTGATCGCCTGCAACGACCGGTTCCGCGCGTTGCTCGACCTGCCCGAGTCGCTTTTTGTCGACGGCATGCCGACACTGGTCACCCTGGCCCGGCACTTGGCGGCCCGCGGCGAATACGGCGACGGCGACCCCGAGATCCAGGCCCACGAGGTGATCGAGCGCTACCGCGAGATGCGCCCGCACGTCTACGAGCGCACCCGCCCCGACGGAACCGTGCTGGAGGTGCGCGGGGCGCCGCTGGCGCAGGGCGGTTTCGTCACCACCTACACCGACATCACCGACCGCAAGCGCGCCGAAGAGGAAGCGAAGCGCTACGCCTCCTACCTGGGCGCGGTGCTCGACAGCATGCCGCACGGCATTTCGGTCATCGACGAGCGGTTGAAGATCATCTTCGCCAACACGCGCATCGCCGAAATCCTCGGCCTGCCGCCCGGCGCCTTCCGGCCCGGCGACCCGTTCGAGGCGGTCATCCGCCACAACGCCGAGCGCGGCGAGTACGGACCCGGAGACACCGAACCCCAGGTCATGCGCCGCATCGACCTGGCGCTGAAGTTCGAACCCCATCACTTCGAGCGCACGCGCCCCAACGGCCACGTCCTGGAAATCCAGGGCACGCCGGTGGACATGGACGGGCGCAAGGTGGGCTTCGTCACGACCTACACCGACATCACCGAACGCAAGCGCGCCGAGGAAGAGGTGCGCCGCGCGCGCGACCTGATGACCGAGGCTATCAACGCCTCCGCCGCCTTCGTGTGGGAACTGGACGCCGGCGGGCGCTACACCTATTCCCTCGGCGCCGAAAAGCTGCTGGGTTACTCCGACGCCGAGATGATCGGCCGCCGGTTCGGCACCTTCCACGAGGACTGCGCCGACAGCAGCGCGGCCGGTGACCCGTCGGCCGGCACCCACGACGCCATCGCCCGCGGCGAGCCCTTCAAGAACGTGACCATCTGCCTGCGCCGCAAGGACGGCACCACCGTCTACCTGTCCTCCAGCGGCCACCCCATTCCCGGCAGCGACGGGCGCCCGGCCGGGTATCGCGGCGTCGACGTCGACGTGACCGAGTTGACGGAAGCCCGCATGCAGCTGGAGCGCCAGGCCCTGCACGACCCGCTGACGGGGCTGGCCAACCGCCACAAGTTCCTGGAGCGCTTTACCCTGGAATGCGAGCGCCAGCGCCGCTGGGGCAGTCCGCTGTCGCTGCTGGTCATCGACGTGGACCACTTCAAGCGCGTCAACGACGGCCACGGCCATCTGGTGGGCGACGTGGTACTCAAGCGCGTCGCCGCCCTGCTGGACGGCACGGTGCGGCGCACCGACCTCGTGGCGCGTTTCGGCGGCGAGGAGTTCATCGTCCTGCTGCCGGAAACCGACGCCGAGGGCGCCGCCGCCCTGGCCGAAAGCCTGCGCACCCGCATCCGCGCCGAGCCCGTGCGCGCCGAGACCGGCGGGGCGGCCGTATCGGTGACGGTGACGGTCTCCATCGGTGCCGCCACCATGACGGCGCTGCGGCCGCAATCCTTCGACGACCTGATGGAGCGCGCCGACCGCGCCGTCTACCGCGCCAAGCACGGCGGGCGGGACCGGGTGGAGTTCGCCGCCGCCCCGCCCGCCGGCTGAGAGGCCGGCCATGCCGCCGCCGACAATGGATGACACGGCCGCCGCGACCGGCCATCATGCCGACATGAGCCAGTCCGACCGCCCCGACACCCTGCCCGGCGACCTGGTTACCAGCGACCGCGAGGTGTTCGCCAACCACATGGCGCTGATCGCCAGCATGACGCGGGAGTTTTCCAGCTCCCGCGACAGCCAGGCCGTCAGCCGTCACGGGCTGGAGCGGATCACCACCTTCCTGGGCGCCGAGGCCTCCAGCCTGTTCCTGCTGTCCGATGACGGCCGCGACCTCTATTGCGCCGCCTGCTTCGGGCCGGTGGACGTGACGGGAATGCGGGTGCCGCTGGGCCAGGGCATCGTCGGCCGCGCCGTCAAGCGCAACAAGACGCAGATGGTGCGCGACGCGCGCCATGATCCCGATTTCGGCGGCCAGGACATCGCTGAGGAAACGGGCTTCGTCACCAGGTCGGTGCTGGTCGCGCCGCTGTCGCTGGGCAGCGAGCGCCTGGGCGCCATCGAGATCATCAACAAGGCCGGCGGCGACGGCCTGTTCGACGAGCACGACCAGACCCTGCTGGAGGTGCTGGCGGGCTCGGCGGCGCTGGCCATCGACAACTTCCGCCTGACGCAGCGGCTGGTGGAGCAGGAGCGCGCCCGCCACGAACTGGCTTTGGCGGCCGAGATCCAGCGCAGCCTGCTGCCGCGCCCGACCGAGGACGCCTATCCGGTCCACGGCATCAACGCCGCGGCGCGGCTGGTCTCGGGCGACTTCTTCGATATCGTCGACTGCGGCGAGGAAGGCGGCCGTCCGGGCACGGGACGCATATGGTTCGCCATCGGCGACGTCTCGGGCAAGGGGATGAATGCGGCCATTCTCATGACCAAGACGGCCAGCCTGTTCCGCTGCCTGTGCAAGACCGTCGACAACCCGGGGCGGTTGCTGGCATCCATCAACGCCGAGTTGTGCGAAACCGGCAGCCATGGCATGTTCGTCACCATGATTGCCGGGTACCTGGACCGCGAGACGGGCAACGTGGTGCTGGCCAACGCCGGCCACGAGCCGCCGCTCATCGTGCCTGCCGACGGCGGCGCCATGGACGCGGTCCCCGCCGAGGCGCCGCCGCTGGGCATCGCCTCCGACATCGTCGGGCCCGAGGGCTACCCAGAGCATCCGCTGCACCTGGGCGACGGCTCCCTCTACGTCTTCACCGACGGGCTGACGGAAGCCTATACCGCCGCCGAGGGCGACGCCGTGCTGGGAACCGAGGGCGCGCGCCGGCTGATCCGCCGCGTCGCCGCCCTGCCCGCCGCCGACCGCCTGCGGGAGATCCTGGCGCGCGTGACCGTGCCCGGCCGCCCCTTGCGCGACGACGTGACCGTCCTGCTGGTGCAGGGGAGTGCCGCACCGTGAGCCGGCCCGCCGATCCTGCCGCCGCCGCCCCGGCCGCGCCGCCGGCCCGTGCCCGCACCGCCGCCACCGATTCGGCCCTGCTCGCCCGGCTGCGGGTGCCGGCGCGGCCGCCGTCGCTGCGCATCGTCCGCCGCACGGTGCGCGAGGCCGCCCTGGTCGCCGGCGCCGATGCCGCCTGGGCCGACGACCTGATGCTGGCGGTCGACGAGGCCTGCCAGAACGTGGTGCGTCACGCCTACGCCGCCGCACCCGAGACCGGCGACATGGTCATCGTGGTGCGCACGCATCCGCCGTCCGACGACGGGGTGACGGTCGACATCCTGGATTTCGCGCCCGCCGTCGACCCCACCCGCGTGCGCGGCCGCGACCTGGATGACGTCCGACCCGGGGGCCTGGGCGTTCATCTCATTCACGCCGTGTGCGAGGAGGCCGGCTTCCAGCCGCCGCCCGATGGCGCGGGAAACCTGTTCCGCCTCGTCAAGCACTTTGCCAAACCGCCCGTTGACGGGTAAAACATTGATGCTTATGGGGAGATATGACGGCTGCTCGATGGGGGAGAGACTGCATGACCGTTGACATCGCCGCGCGCGGACCCGCGACCGTGGCCGCATTGTCCGGGGAAGTGGACCTGGAATGCTCGCCGGCAGTGCGTCGCGCGCTGCTTGACGCCCTTCGCGACGGCCGGCCCGTCATCGTCGACCTGTCGCTGGTGTCCTACATCGACAGCTCCGGCATCGCCAGCCTGGTGGAGGCCTACCAGGCCGCCCGCAAGCAGGGGACGGCCCTGATGCTTGCCGCCGTGTCGCCGGCCGCCCTGCGGGTCATGCAGCTGGCCCGCCTGGACCGGGTGTTCAACATCCGGCCCACCGTCGACGACGCCCTGGCGGTCCTGGCCCAGTAGGCGGGCCGCGGCGAAACGGCACAAGGCACGAAGGCGCACCCCTATGGCGACGGCAAAGCCCATCGAACGGCTGGAGCGGCTGGGCCGCGGCACCGTGGAAGCGGTGTCGGAAATCGGCTTCGGCGCGGTGCTGCTGGTGCAGTCGCTGATGTGGACCGTCGTCGGCAAGGCACGGCGCCAGCCGGTGCGGATGTCGGCCATCATCAAGGAAGCCATGGAGATCGGCATCCGCGCCATCCCCATCGTCGCCATCATGTCGGGCACCATCGGCGTCATGCTGGCCATCCAGGGCATCTATTCCCTGCGCACCTTCGGGGCGGAGCAGCAGGTGACCTACGGCGTCGCGGTGTCCATCGTGCGCGAGTTCGCGCCGCTGATCACCGGCATCCTGGTGGCAGGGCGCTCGGGATCGGCCCTGGCGGCGCGCATCGGCACCATGAAGATCAACCAGGAGATCGACGCCCTGGTGGTCATGGGCATCAATCCCGTCCGATTCCTGGTGGCACCCGCCCTGCTGGCCGCCGTGGTGATGATGCCGGCCATCACCTTCATGGCGGACCTGGTGGGCCTGCTGGCCGCCGGCCTTTACATCGCCGTGGAACTGGAAATGACACTGGCGGCCTACTGGTCGCAGGTGATCGAACTGGTGCGGCCCATCGACCTGTTTCACGGCCTGATGAAAAGCGTGCTCTTCGCGATTCTTATCGTGATGGTCGGCATCATCAACGGCGCCGGCGTGACCGGCGGGGCGGAAGGCGTCGGCCGGCTGACCACGCGATCGGTGGTGCACGCCATCTCCGCCATCATCATCACCGACATGCTGTTCGTCTTCGTCACCACCCGCTAGAGCCCGTCAGGACACCGCCCGCGCCATGGACCCCATGCCCCACGCCAGCCCCGAGGAGACGCCGCCCCGCCCGCCCGATCCGGCGGCGCGCGACGCCCATGGCGGCGAGGTGGTGATCCGCGTGCGCGACCTGGTCACCCACTACGGCGACCGGCAGATCCTCAAAAACGTCTCGCTGGACGTCCACGCCGGGGAAATCCTGGTCATCATGGGCGGCTCGGGCTCGGGCAAGTCGACGCTGCTCAACCACTTGCTGGGCCTGCTGCGCCCCACCTCGGGCGTGATCGAGGTGCTGGGCAAGGACATCAACACGTCCAAGGAAAGCGAACTGACGGAAATCCGCCGCAAGTTCGGCGTGGCCTTCCAGGGCGGTGCCCTGTTCTCCAGCATGAACCTGCTGGAGAACATCATGCTGCCGCTCTACGAGCACACCGACCTGGACCGGCGCACCATGGAGATCATGGCGCGCATGAAGATGGAGGTCGTCAGCCTGTCGGGCTTCGACGACCTGATGCCGGCCGAACTGTCGGGCGGCATGATCAAGCGCGCCGCGCTGGCCCGCGCCATCGTCATGGACCCGCGCATCCTGTTCTGCGACGAACCCTCCGCCGGCCTGGACCCGGTGGTGGCGGCCAACATCGACGACCTGATCCTGGACCTGCGCGACGCCACCGGCATGTCGGTGGTCGTCGTCACCCACGAGTTGGAAAGCGCCTTCAAGATCGCCGACCGCATCTGCGTGCTCGACAAGGGCAAGGTACTGACCATCGCGCCGGTCGACGAGGTGCGCGCCAACCCCGACCAGCGCATCCAGAACCTTTTGAACCGCCGCACGGAGGAAGAGGAACTCGACCCCGAGGCCTACCTGCGCCGCCTGACCGGAGAGAAGGAACCATGATGCCGACCCGCCGTATCGACCATCCCGCCCGCCCCGCGCGGGGTGACGGAGGCCGCCGCGCATGAGGACGTCGGCCATCAACTACGTCATCGTCGGCGTCTTCGTCCTGGCGGCCATCGTCGGCATCGTCGCGGCCCTGGCGCTGCTGACCGGGCGGACGGGCGCCACCGATTCCTACTACACCATCTACGACAATGTCGGCGGGGTGAAGTTCGGCACGCCCGTCCTCTACGAAGGCTACACCGTCGGCCAGGTGGAGGACGTGGAGCCGCAGATGACCGACGAAGGCACCCGGTTCCGCGTCGAGATGTCGGTGCAGGAAGGCTGGCCCATCCCCGAGGATTCCAGCGCCGACGTGGCGGCCAGCGGCTTTCTGGGCGGCATGATGATCAACATCACCGGCGGCGACAGCCCGGTGATGCTGGAGCCCGGCGCGCGCATTCCCGGCCGCTCGCCCACCAACCTGTTCACCGCGCTGTCGGACATCGCCGGCCAGTTCCAGACCATGTCGGAAGAAACCCTGACGCCGCTTTTGCAGAACATCAACCGCACCGTGGAGGCCGTGAACGGGCCGCTGGCCGAGCAGGCGCCGGAGATTCTGCGCGAAGTGCAGAAGATCACCGAGGAAATGGCCCGCCGCACGCCCGAACTGGTGGGCGACCTGGCCGAGGCCGCGCGCAACCTCAACGAGGAACTGCTGAGCCAGGAAAACATCACCAGCTTGAACAACACCATCAGGAACGTGGAATCCACCAGCGCTGACATGGACACGCTGGGGACCGAGTTGCTGGAGATGCGCCGCGAGATCGCCGGCGTCATCGCCGAGGTGGACAGCCTGGTCGGCGACAATTCGGAAGAGGTCGACGCGGCGCTCTCGGACCTGCGCTACACCATGGGCACCATCGCGCGCGACATCGACAACATCACCTACAACCTGGAAGCCACCAGCCGGAACATGCTGGAGTTCAGCCAGACCATTCGCCAGAACCCCAGCCTGATCCTGCGCGGGCGGGAGACCGGCGAGACCGGACCGGGCACCTTCCAGTGACGGCCGGCGTTTCACGGGCCAGGAACGGCTGAACGGCCAAGAAGAACGAGCAAGAGGAGAGGCTGATGACACCGCTTTCCGCCACCCGCCGCCGCGCACTCGGGCTCGGGCTTGCCGCCGTCGCCGCTGCTGGCCTGGCCGCGTGCTCGGTGGGCGATCCGGCACCGACCGACCATTTCTACCGGCTGAACGTCACCGTTCCCGCCGGCGTCTCCGTGCCCGGTCCGCCGGCCGAGGGCAAGGCGCTGGTGCAGCCGTTCGACGCCGCCGGCGTGCTGAACCAGCGCGCGCTGCTGTGGACGGAAAACGGGGTGGAGCTGCAGCAGTACAGCTATCACTTCTGGGCCGAACCGCCGGCGCAGCTGTTCCAGGAAGCCACCGCCAGCGCGCTGCGCTCCGCCAATGTCTTCGAGACGGTGGTGGAGCCGTCCTACCGGGCGCGGCCCGACTGGATCGTCCGGGGCCGCATCCGCAACCTGGAGGTCATCGGGCCGAGCGGCGAGGAAAGCGCGGTGCGCGGCGCCCGGATTGCGCTGACCATGACGGTCATCGATCCCGACGCCGAGCGCGTGGTCCTCGATCGCTCCTACGAGGAAAGCGTGACGGTGCCGACCGGGACGGTTTCGGCGGCGGCGGCGGCCATCGGCGCGGCGACGGAAGGCATCCTGGCCCGCTTCCTGCGCGACCTGGCACAGGCGGACCTGACCAAGCGGAACGTCCTTCGCCGCAGCACCGACCGCCGCCGCTGACCTGCGCCGCGGATCACGGCACCGGGAAGGGGCTGCGCAAGCCCTGGACGATCGATTCGTAATCGGGCGTGTCGTCCGGGGTGAGCAGCCCATGGCGGACACAGAAGTCCAGCACCACCAGCGGAACGTTGAACTTGAAGTCCTCGGTCTCGCGGATGATGCGCAAGACTTCGTCCACCGGCATCAACTCGAAGCCCGTGTGCTCGCCGTCGGTGGAGCGCGGCGTGAAGTCCTCGGGCAGTTCGATGTCGAAAAGCACCAACGTGTCGGGCTTGAGCCCCGCCTCGTTCTCCATGCAGTAGGTCACGGCACCGACGCTGCGCGCCTTCTGCGCCAGGGGGCGGGGCATGGCGTTCTCCTCCTCCGCCTCCTTGTAGAGGTTGTCGCGAAAGGCCAGCCCCGCCGGCTGACCGCCCCCGATGGTGCTGTCCAGCTTGTCGGGCGAGACGCGCTTGTCGGGCGCCCGCCGGCCGATCCACATGCGATACCCCCCGTCGGCGTCGCGCACGTACCCGGTGGCGTGCACGCCCCAGGCGCGCAGCCCGAACAGGGGGGCGGCCGAGCGGTCGAGACGGAACAGCTCCGGCCCGTGCCAGCTTGTCTTGACGGGGTACAGTTCCTCGCGCAGCGGCTCCATTTCACCGCCGTCGGCCAGTTCCGCCAGTGCCCGGCCGACGGCGGCGGAGCGGTCCTCGGGATCGGTGCGGTCGGGATGAATGCAGACCGCGCCGTTCTCCAGCCGGAAGATGGCGGGAAAGCGCGTCAACTTGGCGGCCGTCCCGTGACGCACCCAGCCCACCGGTGCGCCGTCGACCAGGAAGGGCCGGAACCCCGACAGGTCGTGGGTGTTGCAGCGGCGGATGTGGTGCAGATAGCTCACGGGCCCGTCTCCTTGCGGCATGACCATGGGTGGCGGCGGCGTCCTCCACTGTAGTCGAAACGCCCGCGCGCCGCACCGGATGCAAGGAACGCAAGGGTTGAGATGATCTGTGACTTCCTTGCCTTCCGCGCCATGCCGGTTTATCCGCCGCACCCTAAAGTGTTATACGGAAAAGGCTCGCCGGGCGACGGTCGACACGGCCGCGGCGGACGGGTGCCACGCGTGACTTTTGGACGGATTCTGCCACAATGCTCAACGGTTTCCGGGACGGCCTCAGCGACCGTCTCGCCAGCTTCGGTACGGACGCGGCGGAGGGCTCCGCCGCGGAGGGGGAAAGCAGCATGCCCGCGACCCTGATCCTTGTCGCGCTCGCCAGCATCATGACGGTGCTGTGGGTGTTCGGCGCCTGGTCGGCCGTTGTGCCCGAGGGCGGCCTGGGCGCGCTTGCGGCCGAGGCGGTGCCGGCCGCCCTGGCCGCCGTGGCGGCGCCGCCGGCCATCCTGTGGCTGGCGCTGACGGTGTGGACCGCCGCCGTCACCGCGCGCCGGTCGGAACGCGCCATGCGCGCCGTCCTCCACCACACCCGCCGCTCCACCGAACAGTCGGAGGTGCAGGTACGCACGCTTCTGCAGATGCAGGAAGACAGCCGCCGCGCCCGCATGCTGGAGGGCCTGGACGAGGCGCTGGCCGACCTGCGGTGCAGCCTGGCGCTGATCGCCGAGCGCACGGGCCTGCTTTCGGCCGACGACACCGAACTGGCCTGGGCCCGCACCGCCGCCGGCGACCGATGGGCCTTCGCCAACGCCTTCCTCACGCCATGGGCCTACCAGCCCGACCTGCCGGAAATCCTGGGCGAGCGCGTCGCCCAGGCGCCCGAGGCCGCCGCTGCCCTGCAGACCTACCTGCGCCGCTGGCGCCGCCTGCTGGCGGTCCTGAGCGAGAACGAGGCCGACAAGCTTCTGCGCGAAACCCTGGAAGACGGCCCTGCCGACCGCCTCTACACCTTCCTGCTGCGCGTCGAGCAGTCCGCCGTCGGCGTCATGCAGAACGGCGAGCCGGCGGCGTCGGGCGGCAGCGGCCCGGCCAACGGCTCCGGCCACGGCGGCACCGGACGCGGCAACGGCAACGGCTCCGGCGCCCGCTATGTCGCCAGCGCCCAGGACATGGCCCCCGAGCCCGAGGCCCTGCTCGCCACAGGCGACGGAGAGGCGGCCGACGCGGGCGCCGCGCTCCCGCCCCTGTTCGAGGGCATGGGCGGCGCCGTCGCCGCCCGGTCGGAGCACTCCGGCGGCAGCGGCGATGCACGCCCGACCGTGAACTGAGGCGGGAGACGGCGTGCGCAAGACGCTCTCCGACCCGCCGGACGGTCGTGCCCGCCACGACTGGCGCACCGTCAAGCGCCTGCTGCCCTACCTGTGGCCGCGCGACTCGCTGGAGCTGCGCGGCCGCGTTGTTCTGTCCATCATCCTGCTGGTGCTGGCGAAGGTCGCAACCGTCGGCGTGCCCATCTTCTACAAGCGTGCCGTCGATGCGCTGACGGTGGACGGTACCGTGGCCGACGCCCTGGTGGCCGTGCCGGTCTTCCTGCTGGTGGGCTACGGCACCCTGCGCGTGCTGCAACAGGCCTTTGCCGAGTTGCAGGGGATGGTCTTCACCAAGGTCGCAGAGCGCGCCACCCGCCGCGTCGGGCTGAAGACCTTCCGCCACCTGCACGCCCTGTCCCTGCGCTTTCACCTGGACCGCCAGACCGGCGGCCTGTCGCGCATCATGGAACGCGGCACGCGGGCCATCGACGTGCTGCTGCGCCTGGCCCTGTTCCGCACAGGGCCGCAGATCCTGGAGCTTCTGTTCGTCTGCGGCGTGCTGTGGAGCCTGTATGACTGGCGCTTCGCCGCCGTCACGCTGGCCACCGTGGGCGGCTACATCCTCTATACCGTCGTGGTCACGGAATGGCGCATGAAGTACCGCCGCGCCATGAACGACAGCGACACCGACGCCAACACCAAGGCGGTCGACAGCCTCATCAACTACGAGACCGTCAAGTACTTCGGCAACGAGCGCCACGAGGCCGACCGCTACGACGCGGCGCTGGAGCGGCTGGAGCGCACCTCCGTCCACGCCAAGAACAGCCTGGCGGCGCTCAACATCGGGCAGGGGATCATCGTCGCGGCAGGGCTGGTGGTGATGATGATGATGGCCGCCGACGGCGTCGCCGCGGGCACCATGACGGTGGGCGACTTCGTGCTGGTCAACAGCTACCTCATCCAGTTGTCACTGCCCCTCAACCTGCTGGGAATGGTCTACCGCGAGATCAAGCAGGCGCTGACCGACATGGAAAGCATGTTCGGCCTGCTCGACGCCCCGGCGGAAGTGACCGACCGCCCGAACGCCCCGCCGCTCGCCATCGCCGGCGGCACGGTCACGTTCGAGGACGTGCACTTCGGCTACAACCCCGACCGCGACATCCTGCAAGGCATCAGCTTCACCATCCCGGCCGGGCGGAAGGTGGCCGTGGTCGGCCATTCCGGGGCGGGCAAAAGCACGCTGGCCCGCCTGCTCTACCGCTTCTACGACCCGACGGCCGGGCGCATCGCCATCGACGGGCAGGACATCGCCGGCGTCACCCAGGACAGCCTGCGCGCTGCCATCGGCGTGGTGCCGCAGGACACGGTGCTGTTCAACGACACCATAGGCTACAACATCGCCTACGGCCGCCCGGGCTGCCCGCCAGAGGCGGTGGAGGAGGCCGCCCGCGCCGCCGCCATTCACGACTTCGTCGTGGCCCTGCCCCAGGGCTACGACACACGGGTGGGCGAGCGGGGGCTCAAGCTGTCGGGCGGCGAGAAGCAGCGGGTCGCCATTGCGCGCACCATCCTCAAGAACCCGGCCATCCTGATCCTGGACGAGGCCACCAGCGCCCTCGACACCCATACCGAACGGGCCATCCAGGACAGCCTGAACCGGGTTTCGGCCAACCGCACGACGCTGGTCATCGCGCACCGCCTGTCCACCGTGATCGATGCCGACGAGATCCTGGTCATGGACGCCGGCCGCATCGTGGAGCGCGGCCGGCATGAGGCGCTTCTCTCCGCCGGCGGCCCCTATGCCGAGATGTGGCGCCGCCAGCAGGAAAGCGCCCGGTTGGCCGACCGCCTGGCCGCCATGGACGCCGACGACCGGGCGGAGGCGGAGGTGCTGGCCGAGGGAGCCGGAAACCGGCCCTAGGTGTTACACCCTTGGATGCAAATCGGGTCGGCATGGACATCGGTCTGTGCTAAGGTACTCCATCGGATCGTTTTCGGGGCACCGCGGTCCGGTGGCACGTTGCCACGCCTGGGACGGATCATGGGACTTTTCGCGCGACTGCTGGGACTGAGCGAGGGCAACGACGGGACGGGCCGCCAGGGCAGCGGCTCGGCGCGGCCCCCCGGCACGGGCACCGCCCTGGCACCGGCCGGCGGTGCGTACGGCCGCGACGCCGAGGAACCGGACCCGGGCGATGATCCGCTGTCGCTGGAGAACGTCGAGGCGGCCATGGAAGCGCGCGAGTCCGCGCACGGGCGGGCCGCCCGGCAGAAAGTGATGAGCGCGCTCGACGACGAGGAGCAGGCCAGGAAGCTTGTCGGTGCCATCCGCCGCATCATGCGCGAGGGCGGTGATCGCTGACAAATGTTGCGCCGCCCCGGGTGACGGGTATTGTAGGGACGCGTCTTCGGGCGCATGGAATTTGTGGGTTCAAGCAGGCGACCATGTCCGATCATCAAGACGTCGCGATCCTGAAACGGGAACTTCTGGGGCTGTTCCAGCACATCCAGAAGATCCGCAAGGAGATCGCCTCCATCCGCCGCCCCGGCCAGCCGGACAAGGACCACTTCTCCAAGATGTCGGATGAGTTGGACGCCATCGTCAGTGCGACGGCGGGCGCCACCGACACCATCCTGGAGACGGTGGAGGAGATGGAGGACCTGATCGACAAGATCCGTCCCATGGTCGCCAACGCCGAGGGCCGGGCGCTGCTGGACACTTTCCCGGAAAAGAGCGGCCAGATTTTCGAGGCCTGCGCCTTCCAGGACATCACCGGCCAGCGCATCACCAAGGTCGTCAACTCGCTCCAGTACGTGGAAGAGCGCGTCAACGCGCTGATCTCCATCTGGGGCGAGAACCAGATCGCCAGCGAGGCGACCGAAGACGGCAACAAGCCGGTCGACGAGTACAAGCAGTACCTCAACGGCCCCCAGCTTGCCGGCGAGGGCGTCAGCCAGGCCGACGTGGACGCCATGTTCAGCGACAAGCCGGCCAAGCCCGGCCTGCCGACGCAGCCGCCCGCCCAGACACCGCCGCAGCAGAAGGCCGCGCCGCCCAAGCCCGCCCAGGCGGCCCCGCCACAAAAGCCGGCACCGGCCAAGCCGGCCGCGCCGCCGCAGCCGCAGCCCAAGCCCCCGGCCAAGCCGCAACAGGCCGCCAAGCCGGCGCCGAAGCCCGAGCCCAAGCCGGCGCCGAAGCCCGAGCCCAAGAAGGACGAGGGCGGCGACGACAGCGGCAGCACCTTCTCGCAGGACGACATCGACAAGCTTTTCGGCTGATCGCGGCCGGTCCGGCGCTCAGTCGATGCATGTTCCCCTTCATCCCCGGCGCATTTTGCGGTAAGAGGGGGCCGCCGTCGACGCGGGGTCGGCGGTGCCCGAGACACACGCCTTAGCGGAGACATCAACCGTGAACACGCTTTCTAGCTGGATCGTCGGCATTCTCATGGTCGTGATGGGCCTGCTCGGTCTGCTGTTCACGTCGCGGGCCGAGGATACCGACGCGGCGATCATGGGCATCATCATGTTCGGCTTCGCGGTGTTCTTCGTCTTCCGCCTGATCGTCAACGGCGGCCGGGACGACTGATCCGCGCCTGCACGGCGGGTCGGGGCCGGTTGCATCCTTTGCGCATGCCGCTGAAGGCGGGCCCTCATGACCGGCGACTGGACTCCCGACTCCTATCTTGATTTCGCAGCGCCGCGCCTGCGCCCGGCCGTCGACCTGCTGGCGCGCATCCCCTTGGCGGCGCCCGATGCAATCGTCGATCTGGGGTGCGGCACCGGCACGGCCACCGGCCTTCTCGCCGCGCGATGGCCGGCGGCGCAGCTGACCGGCGTCGATGCCTCGCCCGCCATGCTGGAGGCCGCGCGGGCAGAGGGACCGGCGGGCGTGCACTGGCTTCGCGCCGATATCGCGGCCTGGGCCGCCGACGCGGCCGGACCGGCGGTCGACCTGATCTTCTCCAACGCGGCCCTGCATTGGCTGGACGACCACGGCACACTGCTGCCGACGCTTCTCCGGCGGCTGCGGCCCGGCGGCGTGCTGGCCGTGCAGATGCCCGCAAACCACACCGAGCCCAGCCACACCGCGCTGTTCGACCTCGCCCGCGATCGCCGCTGGGCCGACCGGCTGCGCCCGCTCTGCCGCACGGCGCCCGTGTGGACGCCGGCGGAGTACCATCGGCTTCTGGCGCCGCTGACGGGCGGCGGCCTCGATATCTGGCAGACGCAGTACCTGCACGTTCTGGAGGGGCCCGATCCGGTGGCCCGCTGGACCGACAGCACCATCGTCCGGCCGCTGGCCGCGGCGCTCACGCCCGACGAGGCGGCGGACCTGCGGGCTGCCTACGCGGCGGCCCAGCGTGCGGCCTATCCGCCAGAGGCGGACGGCCGGACGCTGTTTCCCTTCCGCAGGCTGTTCCTGGTGGCGCGCCCGTAGGGCCCGCCGGCCCGCCCCGTCAGCGGCGGCGGGCTGCGCCCATGGCGGCGGCCAGGAAGGGGTTGGCGGCGCCGGCCATGTCCAGCCAGGGCCGCCACGCCGCTTCCATCATGCCCCACCACAGGCCGAACGGGTCCATGCCGGCGCGCGCATGGGCCGAGCCGCCGGGCGCCGGCAGGGCGGCGAGCGCCAGCGCGGCCGGGTTGCTGAGCAGCGCGGCGGCGGCGTGGCCCAGCGTCGGCGTGGCGATGAAGGTGATGCCCACCGCCTCGCGGCCGTCGTCGGTCTCGCGGCGAACGATCTCCACGTCCAGGTTGGGCAGGCGTCCGGTCAGGCGGGTGGTGGTCACGAGTGGCAATCCTTGGGCGGTTTCGGCACGGTGGTCCCCTTCAATGCCACGGCACGGCGCGGAACGCCAGCACCTCAGGCGTGGGAGCCCGCGGTCCGGGAGGGGCGCCCCTCGGCCTGTTCGCCCTGGTGCCGCGCGCGGCGGTCGCGGGCGAGCAGGGTGTAGACCATGGGCACCACGAACAGGGTGAACAGCGTGCCGATGGACAGCCCCGTGGCGATGGTCAGGCCGATGTGCATACGGCTGACCGCGCCCGCGCCGGTGGCCAGGATCAGCGGCATCACGCCGCCCACCATGGAAAACGCCGTCATCAGGATCGGCCGAAGGCGGATGGCGGCGGCTTCCTCCACCGCCGCGCGGGGGTCCATGTCCTGGTCCTGCTGAATGGCGTTGGCGAACTGCACGATCAGGATGGCGTTCTTCGCCACCAGCCCGATCAGCGTGATCAGGCCCACCTGGGTGTAGATGTTGACCGTGGCATAGCCAAGCCAGATGAACAGCAGCGCCCCCGAGATGGCCGTCGGCACCGCCATCAGGATGATGAGCGGGTCGCGGAAGCTTTCATACAGCGCCGCCAGCACCAGATAGATGATGAGGACCGCCAGCCCGAAGGTGATGAGCAGCGAGGCGCTTTCCTGCTTGAACTGGCGCGACTCCCCGGCGTAGTCGACGGCGTAGTCGGGCGGCAGGATCTTTTCCGCCTCCTCCTCCAGGAAGGCCAGCGCCTCGGCCAGGGTGGTGCCCGGCGCCGGAACGCCCGAGACGGTCGCCGAATCAAGCTGCTGGAAGCGTTCCAGCTTGCGCGGCCCCACCTCCATCTCCAGCGTCACCACGGCCGAGAGCGGCACCATGCTCTCGTCGGATGCGCGGACGTAGTAGTGGTGCAGGTCTTCGGGGTTCAGGCGCTCCAGCCGCTCCGCCTGCGGGATGACGCGATAGCTGCGCCCCTGCGTCGAGAACCGGTTGACGTAGCCTTCCGACAGGAAGACGCCCAGCGTGGCCGCAACGTCGGCCATGGTCAGCCCAAGCTCGGCGGCCTTGTCGCGGTCCACGTCGACGCGCACCTTGGGGCGGTCGATCTTCAGGGACCGGTCGGCGAAGGCGAACAGACCGCTTTCCATGGCGCGCGCCTGCAGCGTGCGGGCGTAGTCCAGCAGCGCCAGCGGCGGCGCGTTGGCCTGGATGACGAACTGGATGGGCAGCCCCTCGCCGGCGGCCGGCAGCGGCGGCGGCGTGAAGGCCACCGCGTCCAGCCCGGCGATCTGGGCGATCCGGCGCTGGATCTCGGGCTTGATGTCCATGGCGGTCTTGTCGCGCTCGCCCCAGGGCTTCAGGGAGATGCCGCCGAAAATGGAGTTGGTGAGCGACGCCCCGCCGCCTCCGCCGCCGACGATGGCGAAGGTGGCGTCGCGCTCCTCCACCGTCTCCAGCGCGCTCAGCAGCGGGTCGGCCCACAGCTCCATCTGGTCGATGGAGGCATTGGGCGCGCCGGTGGCCTGGACGCCGATGAAGCCCTGGTCCTCGGTCGGGGCCAGTTCCTGCTGGCTGTGGGTGAACATCCACCAGATGGCGACGAACACCAGCGCCAGCAGCGGAACCGCCAGCCAGCGGGCCGCGATGGCACCGCGCAAAACCCCGCGGTAGCCGTCGGAGACGCGCGAGAACACCGCGTCCGTGCGGGCCTGCAGGCCCTTCTTCCCGCCGTCGCCGTCGGTGCGGCGGGCCTTCAGCACCTTGGAGGCCAGCATGGGCGACAGCGTCAGGGCGACGATGGTGGAGATGAAGACCGTCGCCGCCAGGGTATAGGCGAACTCGGTGAACAACTGGCCGACCAGCCCGCCCATGAACCCGATGGGCACATAGACCGCCACCAGCACGATGGAGGTGGCGACGATGGGCGGCGCCAGTTCCCGCGCGCCTTGCAGGGCGGCGTCGAACCGGCTCATCCCCTCGCCGACGTGGCGGTCGATGTTCTCCACCATGACGATGGCGTCGTCCACCACCAGCCCGATGGCCAGCACCAGCGCCAGCAGCGTCAGCACGTTCAGCGTATAGCCCAGCATGAACATGATCAGCCCGGCGCCGATCAGCGACAACGGGATGGCGACCGTCGGCACGACGACGGAGCGGAACGACCCCAGGAACAGGAAGATCACCACCACCACGATGGACAGCGTGATGCCGATGGTGCGGATGACCTCGGTGATGGACTGGTTGATGTAGCCCGTCACGTCATAGGGAATGTAGCTGTTCAGCCCGGCGGGAAACTGCTCCTTCAGCCCCTCGTAGGCGGTGCGCACGCCGTCGATCACGGTCAGGGTGTTGGCGTCGGGCTGGACGGTGATGCCCATGAACACCGCCTGCGTGCCCTTGAAGTAGACCGCCGAATTGTAGCTTTCGGCCCCCAGCGTCACCTCCGCGATGTCGCGCAGGCGCACCACCACGTTGTCCGTCTCGCGGACCACCAGGTCGCGGAAGTCCTCGGCACTGGTGATGTTGGTGGACGCGCGGAAGTTCAGCGCCACCATCAGGCCCTTGGTCGAGCCTGCCGGCGCCAGCACGTTGTTGGCCTGAAGGACCCTCTGGACGTCCTGCGCCGTCACCCCCAGCGACGCCATCTTGTCGGGTTCGAGCCAGATGCGCATGGCGACGCGCCGGGCGCCCAGGATCTGGGCGGCCTGCACGCCGGGCACGCTCTCAAGCTCGGGCTGGACGACGCGGACCAGGTAGTCGGTGATCTCGTTGGGCGCCAGGTCGTCGGAAAAGTACGACATGTACATTGATGCCGTGGACGACCCGGTGGTGACATCGATCACCGGGTCCTCCGACCCCTCCGGCAACTGGGCGCGCACCTTGTTGATCTGGGCGTTGATGTCAGCCAGGGCGTCGATGGTGTCGTAGCCCAGTTCCAGCCGCGCGCGGATCTGGCTGACGCCCTGGATGGAGGTGCTTTCGATGTAGTCGATGCCCGCCGCCCCGGCGATGGCCTTCTCCAGCCGCGTCGTGATGAAGCCTTCCACCAGGTTCGCCGGCGCCCCGATGTAGGCGGTGGAGACCGTGACGACGGCGCTTTCGGTCCGCGGGTACTCGCGCACGTCCAGCATCATGAGCGCCCGCGCCCCCAGCAGCAGGATCAGCAGACTGACCACGGTGGCGAGCACCGGGCGGCGGACGAAGATGTCGGTGAAGCGCATGACCTAGTACTCCACCTGCTCCACGTCCACGCGGCTCGGGACGGTGATGGAGTTGTCGACGCGCACCGGCGTGCCGTCCTGAAGCTTGAACAGGCCCGAGGTGGCGACGCGCTCGCCGACCTCCACCCCGTCCTCGATGGCGATCTGCGTGCCGCGCCGCTCGCCGGCGGTGACGAAACGGCGCTCCGCCACCAGCGGCGGGCCGTTATTGCCCTGGTCCTGGCCGCCCTGCTCCGCCTGCTGCCTGGGTTGGCCTTCGCCGCCCTGGCCCTGCCGGCGCTGCTTTTCGCGAATGACGAAGACGAAGTCGCCGTAGGGATTGTAGGACAGGGCCGTCTGCGGCAGCGTCACCACGTCCGCGCGTTCCGGCAGAATGACCCGCACGTCGCCGAACATGCCAGGCCGCAGGCGGCGATCCGCATTGTCGATGCGCGCTTCCACGGTGAAGGTGCGGGTGCGCTCGCTCAAGACCGGGTCGATGGCGGTGATCGTTCCGGTGAAGACGGCGTCCGGGTAGCTGGACACCCGCACCTCCACCGTCTGGCCGGTCTCCACCTTGGCAAGCTGTTGCTGCGGCAGGCTGAAGATGACGCGCAGCGGGTCCAGGTCGGCCAGCGCCACGATGGGCTGGCCGGGTTGGACATAGGCGCCCTCGTTGATGCGGCGGATGCCCAGTTCGCCCGAGAAGGGCGCCTTGATGGATTTCTCGTCCAGGCGCTCGCGCAGTTCGTTGACCTTGGCCTGGGCGCTCTGGAAGCGGGCCTGCGCCTGATCCAGTTCGGCCTCGGAGGCGAAGTTCTCCGCCGCCAGTTCCCGCTGGCGGGCAAGCTGCTGGCGGGTGAGGCGCAGTTCGGCCCGCAGGTCGGCGAGGCGGGCCTCGTCCTGGTCGGTCTGCAACTGCACAAGGACCTCGCCCTTGCTCACGCTCGCGCCGCTTTCGAAGTACACGCCCTCGACCTGGCCGGGCACCTCGGAGGTCAACTGGACCTGTCGGTAGGCGTTGAGCGTGCCGACGGCCGTCAGCCACGGCTGCCAGGTCGCCGTCGCTGCCGTCTCGGCCGTGACCGTGACGGGCGGACGACCGCCGCCGGCCTGCTGCTGGTCGCCGCCGCCGCGCAGGACGAACCACCACACGCCGCCGGCCACAAGCGCCAGCGCCGCCACGCCCAGGACGACAAACCCGATGCGCTTGCGGCGCGCCGGGCGGTCGTCGCTGCGGTCATCATCGTCTGAGTCCGTGCGGGCGGGCTGTTGTCGATCATCCGTCATCGTTCGCACTACGCCCGACGGCGCGTGACGGTTTGATGAAGAATGCCGGTCTCGCGGAAAAGGAGTCCTCAGCCGCCGGCGAAGGCGTGGATCAGGATCGCCGCCGTCGCCGCCACGTTCAGCGATTGCACCCGCCCCGACCCCGGCAGCGTCAGGATGCTCTCGCAGGCCTTCTGCGTATCGCGCGGCAGGCCGTTTTCCTCGTTGCCCAGCACGACCGCCACCGGCCGCTTGCCTCCCTTCAGGTCGCCGATGGAGGGCGACGGCTTGTCGGACAGCGCCGTTCCAACGACGTGATACTGGGCCTTCAGGTCGCGCAGCATCGTCGGCAGCCCGGCAGCGCGGTACAGCGTCACCCACTCCAGCCCGCCCTCGGCCACGCGGTGGGCGCTTTCGGACAGTCCGGCCTGGCCGGCGCGGTCGGAGATCACCAGACGGTCAAGGCCGAAGAAGGCCATGGTGCGGACGATGGCGCCCAGGTTGTGCGGATTGCCGACGCCGTCCAGGATGACCAGCGGACGGCCGTCGCGTGCCCATGCAGCGGCCTGCGCCGGATCGAAGACCTCCGGCTCGCGCGGGCGGCAAACGGCGACGATGCCGCCGTGCAGGACAGTGCCGGCAATCCGCGCCAGCTCGTCCTCCTCCACGATACGGTAGGGCTTGCGCCGCTGCGCCATGCGCTGGGACCACGTGCCCGCCTTGCCGGCCACCTCGGACAGGAAGAACAGCCGCTCCACCCGATCGGGGTCGCGGTCGAACACCGCCGCCACCGCCGGCAGGCCGGTGATGCGGATCACATCGCGGGCGGCACCCGGCTTATCACCGGGAGCAGCGCCCCGCCGACGGTCGTCACGCCCCTTCGCGGCGCGCGGCGGCTTGCGTCCGGCCGGGCCCTCGGGGCCGGAAGCATGGAAAGGGGAAGGGGAACGGGGGCGGCGGGGCGGTCGGGCCATTGTCGGATATCTCTGTTTCGTGGTGCGCCGCCTTTATGACAGGCGCGCGCGGCGTGGCAAGGGAAGATGGGAAGCGCAGGCGGCCGGCACGGCGTTACCCGGACAACGCCAGACGCACAGACGAGAGGTTCCATGACCAGCCGCACGACCCTGATCCGCGCGATGCTCGCCGGCCTCGTGGCGGGGGCCGCCGCCCTTCCCGCCGCCGCAATCGACGACGACACGGTGGGACCCTACGGCGGTCTTGAAGGCGAGGCCCTGGAAGCGGCCCGTGAAGGGGCCGACGGGGACCGCTATGTGGACCCGGACAACGATCCGACCCGCGATCCCGACGAGGACCAGGATGCCCTGCTGGGCCCGCCGCCGACGGATATTCCGCTGGAAGAGGAAGGCGAGCCGCCAGGCCTTCTGGGCGACGGCGAAATCGTCATAGAGGACGGCGAGGTTGTCGAAGGGCTGATCGAGGAATAGCGCGCCGCATCCACTGGACCCGGCCTCCGCGATGCTGTACGACCCAGGCCAGACCTCCTTCATGCGCGGAGACGGGCCGATGGACCACGGCAAAATCGTAATGGTTATCCTGGTGGTGATGGCGCTCGCCGTCCTGATCTTCGCCGGCTGGGTGGACACCCTGCCGCAGTTCCGGTAAGCGGCGGCACCAGTTCCGAACGGAAAGGGGCCGGACGATCGCTCGTCCGGCCCCTTTTTTTTGCGTCTGACGACGTTACGCCGCCCGGCCGGGCTTGCCGAAGCGACGGCCGCGGTCGGCGCGGTTGCCGGTGTGCTTGCGGTCAGCGTGCTCGCCCCGGTTCGGGCGATGGTCGGTGCGCTGCTCGCCCTGGGGCTTGCCCGGGCCGCCGAAGCGCTTGCCGTTGCCGTTGGCGTTGGCACCCTGCGGACGACCGCCGCCGGCCCCCTGGGGACGACCACCGCGACCGCCGCCGCCCTGCTGGCGCTTGGGCGGCTTGGGCGGACGGGTGCGCATGGCCTCCACGTCCGGCGCGTGCCAGTCGTGATCGTTGTGGGCCTCGACGGTCTGGCGGATCGCCCGCTCGATGTCGCGCAGGTAGAACAGCTCGTCGGTGTCGCACAGCGAGATCGCCATGCCCGAGGCGCCGGCGCGCGCCGTGCGGCCGATGCGGTGGACGTAGCTTTCCGGCTCGTTCGGCAGTTCGAAGTTGACCACGTGGGTCAGGCCGTCGATGTCGATGCCGCGGGCGGCGATGTCGGTGGCGACCAGCGCCTTGACCTTGCCCTTGCGGAAGTCCTTCAGCGCCGCCTGGCGGGCGTTCTGGGACTTGTTGCCGTGGATGGCGGCCGCGCCGACGCCGTCCTGCTCCAGCTGGCGGACCAGCTTGTCGGCGCCGTGCTTGGTGCGGGTGAAGACCAGCACGCGCTCGATGCCGTGGCTGTCGATGATGTGCGTCAGGGCGGCGCGCTTGTCGTCGCGGTTGACGAACAGAACGCGCTGCTCGATGCGCTCGGCGGTGGTGGACTGCGGGGTCACTTCCACCTTCACCGGATCGCGCAGCAGGCCGTCGGCCAGGTCGCGCACGCCGGTGGGCATGGTGGCGGAGAACAGCAGGGTGTGGCGGTCGCCCGGCAGGCGGTCCACGACCTTACGCACGTCGCGCACGAAGCCCATGTCGAGCATGCGGTCGGCCTCGTCCAGCACGAACTCCTCGACCTTGTCGAAGCGCACGTAGCCCTGGTTCATCAGGTCGATGAGGCGGCCCGGCGTGGCGATCAGCAGGTCGACGCCGCCCGACAGCGCGCGGATCTGCGGGTTCATGCCGACACCGCCGAAGATGCAGGCGGTGCGGTGGCGCAGGTGGCGGCCGTAGGACTTGATGCTGTCGTTGATCTGCACCGCCAGCTCGCGCGTCGGGGTCAGGATCAGCGCCCGGCAGCCCTTGGGGCCGGCGCGGCGGTTGCTGTCCATCAGGCGCTGCAGCATGGGCAGCGCGAAAGCGGCGGTCTTGCCGGTGCCGGTCTGGGCGATGCCCAGCACGTCGCGGCCGTCCAGCAGCAGGGGAATGGCCTTGGCCTGAATCGGGGTCGGCGTCTCGTAGCCGTCCTCGGCGAGCGCCTTCAGCAGGGACTCGTTGAGGCCCAGGTCGGTAAATTTGGTCATATGGGAAAAAACTTTCTTCGAAGGGGCGACCGCGAAACACAAGAGGCGCACCCTTCCAAGGATGCGCGACAGGGAGCCTGGTAGCCGCTGTGGGGCGACCGTCTCGAATACCTGTCGATGCAGCCGCGGGATGGCCTCATGTAAGGGGATACCGCCTTCTTGTAAAGGCCTAATTGCCGGCGGCCCCCTTCCGAGCACCTACGCCCCATGGACGGCCGATGAACCTTTGGCCGAATTTCGCTGTTTCCAATCAGGGCATGGTGTGGACAATGCTGAAAGGGCGCCGGCGTCGATGGACGGACGTGCCGCCGCCGCGCCGATGCCCACGCCAGCGCCAGCGCCGGCGCATGAGGATACGCCGAGGACCAAAGCCGAGGACGCCCGCCCCCATGACTCCGCCGACGACAGCCACAGCCACCCCCAATCCCGCGCAACCGCCGGGGCGGGAGTCCGAGCCGCTGTCGCCGGATGATGCCTCCGCCCTGACCCGCAAACTGGCGGCAGGCTCCAGCTTCTACTGGGCCATGCGCGTGCTGCCGGGGCGGCGCCAGGATGCCATTTTCGCCGTCTACGCCTTCTGCCGCGAGGTCGACGACATCGCGGATTCGCACGATCTGACGCGCGAGCAGAAAATCGCCGGCCTGGCCGCCTGGCGGGCCCGCGTCGACGCACTGTACGGCGAGGGCACGGTGGCGCCCTTTCCGCTGGAGGTGCCCCTGCGGGCCGCCATCGGGCGCTACGACATGGCCAAGGCCGACTTCCTGGCGATCATCGAGGGCATGGAAATGGATGCCCGCGGCCCCGTCCGCGCGCCGAGCCTCGAGACCTTCGACCACTACTGCGACTGCGTCGCCAGCGCGGTCGGGCGGCTGGCGGTGAAGTCCTTCGGCTGCCCCGACGGCCCCGGCCGGAGCCTGGCCGACCACCTGGGCCGGGCCCTGCAGATCACCAACATTCTGCGCGACATCGCCGAGGATGCCGAGGACGGCCGCCTCTACCTGCCGCGCGAGCTTCTGGAGCGCCACGGCATCGGCTGCGACGACCCCAGGCTGGTCGCCGCCGACCCGCACCTGCCCGGCGTCTGCCGTGATCTGGCCGCCATGGCGCGGGACCATTTCGCCAAGGCCTCGGCCGCTGCCGCCGAATGCCCGCGCCGCACCGTCCGTCCGGCGCTGGTCATGGGGGCGGTCTACGAGGCGACGCTCAACCGCCTGATCGCCCGCGACTGGCGGGACCCGACGCAGCGCGTGCGGCTGTCGACGCCGCACAAGCTGTGGCTCATGGTCCGGCACGGGCTTTTGTAGGGGGACACGCACGGCAAGGGGACCACGAGCGCATACCGCTCCGCCCAAGAATTTGCTATAGCAACAAAGACCATTGTTGAGGGATAGACGCATGCATCCGCAGACGCTGCACCGCCCCGCCGACGAGATCGGCGCGCTGTCGGCCGCCACCCTGGGCACGGCCGAGGCGACGGAGGCGCTTCTCTCGCGACAGAAGGACGACGGTCACTGGGTCTTCGAGCTGGAAGCTGACGTCACCATTCCGGCCGAATACATCCTGCTGTGCCACTACCTGGGCGAGGACATCGATCCGGGGCTGTGCCAGCGCCTGGGCGACTACATCCGCGGTGCGCGCACGGCCAACGGCGGGTGGCCGCTGTTCCACGAAGGGCACATGGACCTGTCGGCCTCGGTAAAGGGCTACTATGCCCTGAAGGCCTGCGGCGACGACATCGACGCCCCCCACATGGTCGAGGCCCGTACGGCCATCCTGCGGGCCGGCGGGGCGGAGCGCGCCAACGTCTTCACCCGCATCCTGCTGGCCCTGTTCGGCCAGGTGCCGTGGCGCGCGGTGCCCACCATGCCGGTGGAGATCATGACCCTGCCGCGCTGGTCGCCCTTTCACCTGGACCGGGTGAGCTACTGGTCGCGGACCGTCATCGTGCCGCTGCTGGTGCTGATGGCCTGCAAGCCGCAGGCGCGCAACCCCAAGGGCATCCATGTGCAGGAACTGTTCAACACCCCCCCGGAAAAGGTGGAGGACTGGCACCACCATCCCGAACAGGCGGCCTGGACGCGCTTCTTCAAGCTGCTGGACGCCGCCGTGCGCCGCGCCGAACCGCTGCTGCCGGCCGACAACCGCCGCCGCGCCATCGCCAAGGCGGTGAACTGGGTGGAGGAACGGCTGAACGGCGAGGACGGGCTGGGCGCCATCTATCCCGCCATGGCCAATGCCGTGATGATGTACGACGCCCTGGGATACTCGCGCGAGCATCCGTCCTACATGACCGCGCGGCGCAGCATCGAGAAGCTGGTGGTCGACCGCCCCGGCGCCACCTACGTGCAGCCCTGCCTGTCGCCGGTGTGGGACACGGCGTTGACCGTGCAGGCGCTGCTGGAGGTCAACACGCCGGCGGCGCAGGAAGCCTGCATCCGCGGCCTGGACTGGCTGGCGGAACGGCAGATCCTGGACACCGTCGGCGACTGGGCGGTGCAGCGGCCGAACGTGAAACCCGGCGGCTGGGCCTTCCAGTACGCCAATCCGCACTATCCCGACGTCGACGACACCGCCGTCGTGGTCATGGCCATGCACCGGGCCGACCCCGTGCGCTACGCCACCGCCATCGAACGCGCCCTGCACTGGATCCGGGGCATGCAGAGCGAGAACGGCGGCTGGGGCGCCTTCGACGCCGACAACACCCACCACTACCTCAACTACATCCCCTTTGCCGACCACGGCGCCCTGCTCGACCCGCCGACGGCCGACGTTTCGGCCCGCTGCGTGGGAATGCTCGCGCAGTTGGGCACCGGCCCCGGCGACCCCGTCATGGACGCCGGGCTGCGCTACCTGCGGCGCGAGCAGGAGGCCGACGGGTCGTGGTTCGGGCGCTGGGGGACCAACTACGTCTACGGCACCTGGTCGGTGCTGTCGGCCTTCAACGCCGCGGGCGTGGACGCCGAGGACCTGACCGTGCGCCGTGCGGTGCAGTGGCTGAAGGACCAGCAGAACGAGGACGGCGGCTGGGGCGAAAGCGGCGCCACCTACTGGCGCGAGCGCCGGCACGAGCGCTGCGAATCCACGGCCAGCCAGACCGCCTGGGCCATGCTGGGCCTGATGGCGGCCGGGGCGGTGGATGACCCCTCGGTCGCGCGCGGCGCCGCCTATCTGGCCGAGAACCAGGGCGAGGACGGCCTGTGGCCGGAAGACCCGTATACGGCCGTCGGCTTCCCGCGCGTCTTCTACCTGCGCTACCATGGCTACCCGGCCTTCTTCCCGCTCATGGCCCTGGCGCGCTACAAGGCCCTGAACGAAGGCAACACAAGGACGACCTCTTGGGGGCTGTAGAGGGCATCGGCGCCGTCACCGGCCTGCATGCGGAAACGGTGCTGGCCCGGCGCCTGGGGATGCGGGCCGCCTGCTGCGGCATTCCGCCCGGCCGGGCCGAGGACCTGGCCGAAGAGTTGGTCGAGGAGCAGAACGTCGTCGCCCTGGTCAGCTTCGGCCTGTGCGGCGGCCTTGACCCGGCCGTGGCGCCGGGCACCCTGGTGATCCCCGACCGGGTCGTCGGCGAGGACGACTACACCGGCTTTCCCACCGATACCCGCTGGCGCAGCGCCCTGCTCGACCGCCTGCCCGAGGCGCGCACGGGCCGGCTGCTCGGCCACGACCGGATCGTCGCCACTGTGGCGGAAAAGGCAGAGCTGTTCGCGCTGACGGAGGCCTTGGCCGTGGACACGGAAAGCACCGGCGTCGCCACCGTCGCGCAGCGCCACGGCCTGCCCTTCATGGCCCTGCGCGCCGTCTGCGATCCCGCGACCATGGCCCTGCCTCGCGCCGCCCTGGTGGCGGTGACGGAAACCGGGCGCGTCGATGCGGGCGCGGTGCTGCGCGCCGTGCTGCGTCATCCGGGGGAGATCGGCCGCCTGGTCCGCCTGGGAGCTGCGAACCGGGCGGCCATGAAGGCGCTACTCCGCGGCGGTGCGGTCCTTGGCCCCACTTTGTCCTAGCTCTTCGAGCTTGTCGTCCACATGGCGGGAGAACACGTATTCCGCCGGCCGCGCCTTGTCGAGCGGGATGTCCTCGGCAAAATCGCCGTCGAGCTTCGGCCCGCGGCGGCTGACGGCCCAGGCCTTCATCGGGTTCTGAACGGCATCCTTCACCGCGCTCGCCTCGAAGCCGGAATGCACCATGCAGTCGGCGCACTTTTCGTAGTTGCCGACGCCATAGGCATCCCAGTCCGTCTCTTCCATCAACTCCTTGAACGACTTGGCGTAGCCCTCGCCCAGCAGGTAGCAGGGCCGCTGCCAGCCGAACACGTTGCGCGTCGGGTTGCCCCAGGGCGTGCAGTGGTAGGTCTGGTTGCCGGCCAGGAAATCCAGGAACAGCGACGACTGCGCGAAATCCCACTTGGACCCGCGCTCGCGGCCCAGCTTGAAGATGTCGCGGAACAGGGTCTTGGTGCGCGTGCGGTTGAGGAAGTGCTCCTGGTCGGGGGCGCGTTCATACGCATAGCCGGGCGATACCGTGATGCCGTCCACGCCCATGTCCATCACATCGTCGAAGAACCGGGCGGTGCGCTCGGGCTCGGCGGTGTTGAACAGGGTGCAGTTGATGTTGACGCGGAAGCCCTTCTCCTTGGCGCGGCGGATGGCCTCGGTCGCGCGGTCGTAGACGCCCTGCTGGCAGACCGACTTGTCGTGCTCCTGCCGGTCACCGTCGAGATGGACCGACCAGGTGAAGAAGTGCGACGGTTCGTAGTCGTCCATGCGCTTGTCGAGCAACAGCGCGTTGGTGCACAGATAGACGTACTTCTTGCGCGCGATGATGCCCCGGACGATCTCGGGCATCTCCTTGTGCAGCAACGGCTCGCCGCCCGCGATGGACACGACGGGCGCCCCGCATTCATCGACGGCCCCCAAGCTGTCCTCCAGCGACAGGCGCTGGTCGAGGATGGGCTTGGGATAGTCGATCTTGCCGCAGCCCGCACAGGCCAGGTTGCAGCGGAACAGCGGTTCGAGCATCAGCACGAGCGGATACTTCTCGCGGCCCGCCAGCTTCTGGCGGAGGATGTAGCTGCCGACACGGGCTTGCTGGCGCAGCGGGATCGTCACCGATCACCTTCCTTCCACGGTTGTCAGTCGTCGTCTCGCGAACTCATTCGGCGGCGTTGGTCTCGGCCTCCGCCTCGGCCCCGTCCTGAAGCTCGCGCGGCAGGCGGAAACGCACGGTTTCCTCCACGCCCTCCAGCACGGTCACCTCGTCGGCGCCGTGGACCCGCAGCGCGTCGATCAGCCCCTCCACCAGCACCTCGGGCGCCGAGGCGCCGGCCGTGACGCCCACCTTCTGCTTGTCCGCGAGCCAGGCCGGGTCAAGCTCGCGCGCGTCGTTGATCAGGTATGACGGCACGCCCATCAACTCGCCGATCTCGCGCAGGCGGTTGGAGTTGCTGGAGTTGGCGGCCCCCACCACCAGCAGCAGGTCGCACTGCTCGGCCAGCACCCGCACCGCCCGCTGGCGGTTCTGGGTGGCGTAGCAGATGTCCTTGGTATCCAGCCCGGCGATGGCGGGAAACCGCTCCTTCAAGGCATCCACCACGCCGCGCGTGTCGTCCAGCGACAGCGTCGTCTGGGTCACGTAGGCCAGCTTGTCGGGATCGGCGACCTGCAAGGACCGCGCATCGTCGGCCGTCGAGATGACGTGCACCGTGCCGGGGATCTGCCCCACCGTGCCCTCCACCTCGGGGTGGCCGGCGTGGCCGATGAGGATTACCTCGCGCCCCTGTGCGGCATACTTGCGGCCCTCGATGTGGACCTTGGAAACCAGCGGACAGGTGGCGTCGATGACCGGCAGGTCCTTGTCGGCCGCCATGTCCTCCACCGAGCGGGCGACGCCGTGGGCGGAAAAGATGGTGACGACGCCGGGCGGCACGTCGTCGAGGTCCTCGACGAACACCACGCCCTTGGCGCGCAACTGTTCGACGACGTGCTTGTTGTGGACGATCTCGTGCCGGACATAGATGGGGGGACCGTACTTCCGCAGCGCGCGCTCGACGATGTCGATGGCACGTTCGACGCCCGCGCAGAAGCCTCGCGGTTGAGCCAGGATGACCTGCATCGGCACTCCTTTATCTCCTGAGCCGCTCTTCCCCTGCGGTCTCAACAACCGACCCACCGTAACCGTTCCCGCCGCGAAATCCTTGGAGAAATCTTTCGGCAGGGCCGGACGGGGCTTTCCGCCATGAAGTGGGGGCGAAACGCGTCACGATAAAGGGGCGTCTCGCTTCTCCCTGCGGTCGAGGCGCGGCGGACGTGGCGCGGGCGCCGCGGTTCGGCTACAACGGCGTGCGCCATGACCGACCGCCGCCACGCCCCCCGACCCGTTCCGCAGCCCATGCCCGTCCGCCTGATCGGCGGTGCGGCCCAGGGGCTGGCCGTGCTGGGCGGGCTGGCGCTGGTGGGGGCGATGGGCGTCACGCTGGCCAGCGTGATCGGCCGGGCGGCGCTCGACAGCCCCATCCTCGGCGACTACGAACTGGTGGAGCGGCTGGTGGGCGTCGCGGTCTTCCTGTTCCTGCCCTACGGCCACTGGGTGGGCGGGCATGTCTCCGTCGACCTGCTGGTGCGGAAACTGCCGGACCGGCTGCGCTCCCGCCTCGCGCGGGGCGTGGAACTGGTGTTCGCGGCCGTGGCGGCGGCGCTGGCCTGGCGCATGACGCTGGGCGGGCTCGACATGCACCGCTTCAACGACAGCTCGATGATGCTGGGCATCCCCACCTGGTGGGCCTTTGCCCTGATCGTGCCCAGTCTTTGCCTTCTGGCGCTGGTCTGCATCACCAGGGCCCTCAGGGCATAAAAAAATCCGGCGGACCGTGGGGGCGCGGTCCGCCGGCTCAAGTTCAGGGAGGAAACATCGACCGGTACTGTAACACCGCTCGGTTAAGGAAGGTTTACAGGTCGCGGAATTTCCGTCGCAGGCGGAATTCCTCGGACAGCACGGCGGTCTCCATGCGGCCCAGGCGATCCTCGGCCTCGCGCATGCGGGCCCGGGCCTCGCGCAGGGCGTCGCCGGGGCTCAGGTGGACCTTGCGGCGCAGGTCGTGCTGTTCCTCGGACTCGTACAAGTCGTCGGGTTTGGACGGGATGACGAAGATCATCACCAGATAGGCCAGGATGGCCGGCGGCGTGAAGAAGATCAGCGCCAGCACCCAGGCCACGCGGACGACGCGCACGTCGATCCCGGCGTAGTCCGCCATGCCCGCCGCGATGCCGGCGATCCAGGCTTCGCGCCGGTCGCGGTACAGGCGGAAGGGGCGGCTGCCGTCCATGGTTCGGTCATACCTCATGCGTCATTCCTCCAGCCGGGGGCCTCGGCATCGAGGACCTTTTCCAGGTTGGTGATGCGCTCCCGCATCCGGTCGGTGGACGCCAGCAGGTCCGTCAGGGTCCGCTCCTCTTCGGTCGAGAGGGTGCGGATGGACCGCCAGCGCGTCACGTAGTGGCCGATGATGGCGATGGGCGCGACGATCGCGAGGGCCAGGAAGCCCAGGACGAAGACGACGAATTCCATGTCAGCCCTCGCCGCCGGACTTCACCTTCGCCTTCAGGCGGGCGAGTTCGTCCTCAACCGCGTCGTTGGTCTCCAGGTCGGCGAACTCGTCGGCCAGGCTTTTCTGCTGCTTGCGGCCGAGATCGTAGCTCTCGACCTTGCCTTCCATCTCGTCCAGGTCGCGCTCGACCTGCTCGAAGCGGCGGAAGGCGTCGCCCATGCGGTCGTCGTGGATCTGGCTGCGCATCTTCAGGCGGTTGGACGCCACCGAGTGACGGGTCTTGAGCGCCTGCTCGCGGGCCTTGGCGTCGGCCAGCTTGTCCTGCAGGCGGGCCAGATCCTCGGACTGGCGGGCCAGCGCGTCGTCGATGTTGACCAGTTCCTGCTTGAGCGCCTTGATGGCTTCGGCAGCCTTGGCCTTGGCGGCGAGAGCGCCGCGCGCCAGATCCTCGCGGTCCTTGCGCAGGGCCAGCTCGGCCTTCTCGGCCCACTCGGCGTGCTCGTCCTCAAGCCGGGCGATGCGGCGTTCCAGGTCCTTCTTCTCGGCGATGTAGCGGACCGAACTGGAGCGGACCTCCACCAGGGTGTCTTCCATCTCCTGGATGATGAGGCGGATGATCTTCTCCGGGTCCTTGGCGCGCTCCAGCATGCTGTTGATGTTGGAGTTCACGATGTCGCTGAGGCGCGAAAAAATACCCATGATGGTCTCTCCGACAGGCGTTGTGCTTGGTTTCGCACCGTTCTCTTCAAGGAGCGTGCCAAACCGCAGGACGGCGGTTTTCCGCCGCTTCCCGCTGGAAAAGGCGGATTGCGCCGTGGCGTTTTTCGCCATAGATTGGCGGCATGGACTATTATGAAGCGGATAACGCCACCACACCGGGCCCGCCACCCTTGCTGGGAGAGTCCCGCGTCTTCCTTGAGATGCTGGAGACGGTCAGCCGTCTGGCGCCCATCGACCGGCCGGTGGTGCTCCTGGGGGAGCGCGGCACCGGTAAGGAGCTGATCGCCGCCCGGCTGCACTACCTGTCGCGCCGCTGGGACCAGCCCTTCGTCAAGGTCAACTGCGCCGCCCTGCCCGAAAGCCTGCTGGACGCCGAACTGTTCGGCCACGAGGCCGGCGCCTTCACCGGCGCCACCCGCCGCCGCATGGGCCGGTTCGAGGCCGCCGACGGCGGCACGTTGTTCCTGGACGAAATCGGCACCGCGCCCCTGTCCGTGCAGGAGAAGATCCTGCGTGCGGTGGAATACGGCACGTTCGAGCGCGTCGGCTCCAGCGCCACGGTGCAGGTGGACGTGCGCCTGGTCGCCGCCACCAACGCAGACCTGCCGACCATGGCGGCGGCGGGTGACTTCCGCGCCGACCTGCTGGACCGCCTCGCCTTCGCCGTGCTCACCCTGCCGCCCCTGCGCGCGCGGCGCGACGACATTCCCCTGCTGGCCGAGCACTTCGCCCTGTCCATGACGCGCGACCTGGGCCGGCCGCTGTTCGCCGGCTTCTCGGATGCGGCCATGGACCAGCTTCTGGCCCATCCCTGGCCGGGCAACGTCCGCGAGTTGCGCAACGCGGTGGAGCGCTCGGTGGCGCTGGCGCCGGACACGGACACGCCGCTGGAGTCGGTGACGGTCGACCCCTTCGTCGGCCATCCCCGGCCGGAGCCGCGCCCGACGGAGGAAGCGGAGGGGGCGGAGCCGGTAGACGCCCCGCCGCCTGCACCGTCGCCGGCCCTGCCGGACGATTTCGATGCCGCCGTCGACGCTCACGCCCGCGGCCTGCTGACCCGGGCGCTGGAGGAGGCGCGCTTCAACCAGAAGGAGGCCGCGGGGCGCCTGGGCCTGGACTACCACCGCTTCCGAAGGCTTCTGAAGAAGCATGGGGCTTGATCCGCGGCCCCGACGCACCCGTATGCCCCTCTGCCGCAAGCCGAGGGAGAGCCGCGCCATGACCGACCGTCCACGCGAATCCGTCTGGGACTACCCGCGCCCGCCGCGCCTGGAGCCCACGTCCAGCCGCCTGCGGGTCGTCTTCGCCGGCGAGACCGTCGCCGACACGCTGCGCGGCTTCCGCCTGCTGGAGACCAGCCACCCGCCGGTCTACTACATCCCGCCCGACGACGTGCGCCTGGACCTGCTGGAGGCCGCGCCGGGCCCCCGCTCCTTCTGCGAATTCAAGGGACGTGCGACCTACTGGACCATCCGCGTCGGCAACGCAGTGGCCGAGCGCGCCGCCTGGTCCTACCCCGAGCCGGCCGCACCCTACTACCCCATCGCCGACTGCCTGGCGTTCTATCCCGACCTGGTGGACGCCTGCTACGTCGGCGACGAAAAGGCCATGCCGCAGGACGGCAGCTTCTACGGCGGGTGGATCTCCAGCGCGATCGAGGGACCTTTCAAGGGCGGCCCCGGCACCTGGGGCTGGTGAGATCAGGCCGGCATCGCCTTTCGCACGTCCTCGGCACGGGGAATGGGCGCCACCGCTCCGTACCCCGTCGTTGACAGCGCCGCGGCCGTGTTGGCGTATTCCGCCGCCGCGAAGGGATCGTCGCCAAGCTGGAGCCGCGCCAGGAAGCAGCCGTCGAAGGCGTCGCCCGCCCCCGTTGCGTCCACCGCCTCGACCCTGTGCGGCGGGATGCGCCGGCGGGCGTCGGGCGTGGCCACCAGCACGCCCTCGTGCCCCATGGTCAGCGCGATGACCTTCACGCCCTGTTCCAGGTAGAGGTCGACCACTGCGTCGGCATCGTCCAGTCCGGTCAGCAGGCGGGCGTCGTCCAGTCCCGGCAGCAGGATGTCGGCATAGGGGACGGTGCCGGCGATGATGGCGCGGGCGCGCGCCAGCGGCCACAGCTTCAGCCGCAGGTTGGTATCGTAGGAGGTGGCGACGCCGGCCTCGCGTGCTGCCTCCAGCGCCGCGAACACCGAGTCGCAGGCCGAGGCACTGATCGCCTGGCTGATGGCCGAGCAATGGAAGATGCCCGCCGAGCGAATGGCATCCAGCGGCAAATCGGCGGGCGTCATGCGGCTGGCGGCCGAGCCCGCGCGGTAGTAGGCGAAGCGGTGCCCCTCTTCCCCATGCGAGACGAAGTAGATGCCCGTCGGCGCGTCGGCCACCTGCCGCACATGGGTCGTGTCCACGCCCTCGCGCCGCCACATGGCGAGCATGTCGTCGCCGAAGGTGTCCGCCCCCACCGCGCTGATGAAGGCCGCCTTCGAGCCCTGGCGGGCAGCCGCGACGGCCGTGTTGGACGTGTCGCCGCCGAATCCCGGCATGTACGACTGGTCGGACCCGCGGGTCTGGTTCAGCTCCATCAGCCCCTCGCCGAGGCTTACGATCGGTCCGTCCTGCATGGGTCTCGATCCTTATCCGCCGCTGATACGTTGACGCTGGGGAAAGCGTTACGCCCGTCTTGCCGCGCTGCAAAACTGACTTTTGCGCTGCAAGGTAAGACTTTGTTGAACCCTATGTCTGACATAGCCTAGTATAGTTCCCACGAACTGGAAAGGCGCACCGTGATGTCCCCGGCGGCTTCGCACAGCACCAACGCCTCCCGCGACCTGGGGAACCGGGTGGCCGAGGAACTGGCCGCCGGCCTGTTCTCGGGACGCTACCGCCCGGGCGAGATGCTGCCCAAGGAAACCGAGCTGTGCGACGCCTTCGGCATGAGCCGCCCCAGCGTGCGCAACGGCCTTCAGATCCTGTCGTCGCTGGGCATCGTCCGACGCATTTCGGGAAAGGGCACGGTGGTCGAGGAGTTCCGGGAGTGGAACCTGCTGGACCCCATGGTCACCCGCTGGATGGCCGAATACGCCCAGCCCAACCCCAACTTCCTGGCGGAAATCTTCGAGTTCCGCCATGCCACCGAACCCACCATCGCCGCCCTGGCCGCGCGCAAGGCCACCGCCCGCGACCTGCTGGCGATGGAAGAGGCCTTCCAGGGCATGGAAGCCGCACTTGAGGGGGCCGAGGCGGGCGAGGAATGGGACCGCAGCGCCTTCTCCGACCACGATGTGGCCTTTCACGCCGCCATCTACCGCGCCACGCACAATCTGGTGTGGGCGCAACTGGCCCACATCCTGCGGCCGTCCATCACGCTGGTCGTGCGCACCTCCAACGAAACGGCGGAGGAATTGCGCGACAGCCTGGGCCGCCACCGTCACCTGATGGAATGCATCCGTTTGCGCCGACCCGAGGACGCCGAGGAGGCCGCCCGCAGGGTCATGGCGCGCACCGCGTTCGACCTGGGCATCACACCCGACCCGGATGCCGGGCCGGGGCCCGCGCCGAACGCTCACGCCCCGGACGACGCCCCCAAGAAGGCGTCGCCCCATCGCCGAGCCTGACGCCAGGAAGGCAAGGACTCCAGGAGGAAGCACACATGGTTCATCTCTCCATCACCCGTGCAGCCAAACAGGTCGCCGGCGTGGCCGTCGCCGCCACGGTCGCCCTCGGCCTGTCGACCGTCGCCACACAGGATGCGCTGGCGGCCGAATACAACTGGACGTTCCAGACGTCCGAGACCGCCGGCGAACCGCAGTTCAAGCTCAAGCAGCAGTGGGCGGACAACATCGAGACCATGTCCGGCGGCCGGGTCGCCATCGAGATCCTCCCCACCGGCGCCGTCGTGCCCCACAACCAGACGCTGGAAGCGGTCGGCGCCAACATCCTGCAGGGCCACCTGACCGACCCGAGCTATTTCTCGGGCCAGAATCCGGCGTTCTCCATGCTGGGCAACCTGGTGGGCGCCTGGGGCGACCCGCTGGAGTTCCTGGAGTACATGAAGCACGGCGGCGGCGAGCAGTTGTACAACGAACTGGTCCAGCCCTATGGCGTGCACCTGATCGGCGCCGCCGCGACCGGCCTGGAATCCTTCCCCTCCTCCAAGCCCATCCGCTCGGTCGAGGACCTGAAGGGCCTGAAGCTGCGGGCCCCGGAGGGCATGGTCTATGACATCTTCTCCAAGGCCGGCGCCGCGCCCGTGAACCTGCCGGGGTCCGAGGTCTACACCGCGCTTGAAAAGGGCGTCATCGACGCCGCCGACTACACGGTGTTCGCCACCAACCAGGCGCAGGGTCTGCACGAGTTCGCGCAGTATCCCAACTACCCGGGCTTCCACAGCCTGCCCATGGTCGCGGTGTCCATCAACAAGCAGATCTGGGACGGCCTGCCCGACGACATCAAGAAGATGTTGGAAGTGGCCACCGACGACATGGCCTACAACATGGTCTTCGAGTTGAAGAAGAACGACATCCAGGCCGTGCAGGAAGCCCGCCAGGACCCGGAGATCGAGATCATCGACCTGCCGGCGGAGGAGCGGAAGAAGTTCCGCAACATCGCCCAGGAGGAATGGAAGAACTGGGCCGAGAAGAACGAGATGACCCAGAAGGTCTATGACTCGGTCACCGAATTCCTCAAGGCGCGCAACCTGATGTAACCCGCGTCCGGCGCGGCGGGCGGCACAGTTCCAAGCCGTCCGCCGCCCGCATTTTCTTCTATCGATGAACGATCCAGTCCCGCCGGCCGCCCCAGCGTCCGGCGGCGGCCGAGGGGTCCCCGCCATGACAAACAACACATCCCGTCCCACGGACCCGGAGGCCTACGAGGAACTGTCCGACACCGATGCCGGACAGCAGCCCGTGGACCGCAGCGGCCAGGAAGGCCACATCCGCACCGTGCTGGATTTCGCCGTGGCGGAATCCGCCAAGGTGTTCGCCTGGCTGGTCTTCGTCGGCGCCGTCATCAGCGTCTACGAAGTCGTGATGCGCTATGCCTTCAACAACCCGACGTCCTGGGTGCACGAGACGACCGTGTTCCTGATCTCGGTCATCTTCGCGCTGGGCGGGCCCATTGCGCTGGCCCGCGACAAGCACATCCGCGTGCGCCTGATCTATGACTGGGTCGGGCCCAAGGCCAGACGATGGCTGGACGTGGTGAACTCCATCATCACCTTCGTGTTCCTGTCGGGCATGACCTATGCCGCGTGGATCATGTTCTACAAGTCCACCCACTCGCCCCTGGGCGTCATTCAGCTTGAACGCTCCGGCACCTCGTGGAACCCGCCGTTCCCCGCCTTCACCAAGACGATCATCCTGATTTCCGTCGCCGTGATGCTGGTGCAGACCATCCTCCACCTGGTCAAGGCCTTCCGCGGCAAGGGCTACGACGACGATCACGGCGGCGGCAAGGGCAAGGGCGGCGGCCCCGGCCCGGCCTCCACCACGCTGGGCAAGGAGGGTTGACGCCATGTGGAACCTCGGCCTGTCCGCCATGGGCATCGAGTGGGGCACCTACGTCCTGGTCGGCAGCATCTTCCTTTTGCTGCTGACGGGCCTGCCGCTCGCCTTCGTCACGGGCCTGGTGGCCCTGTTCTTCACGTTCGGCTGGTTCGGACCCAACGCCCTGCCGCTGGTCACCAGCCGCGTCTACGGGTTCATTACGGAATATTCGCTGGTCGCCGTGCCCATGTTCGTCTTCATGGCGAGCCTGCTGGACCGATCAGGGCTGGCGCGCGACCTGTTCAACGGCATGAGAATGCTGGCCGGCCGCGTGCCCGGCGGCGTCGGCGTGCAGACGCTGGTGGTGGCGTTCTTCCTGGCCGCCATGTCGGGCATCATCGGCGGCGAGATCGTGCTGCTGGGCATCCTGGCGCTGCCCCAGATGCTGCGGCTGGGCTATGACCGCAACATCTCCATCGGCGTTGTCTGCGCCGGCGGTGCGCTGGGCACCATGATGCCGCCGTCCATCGTGCTGATTATCTATGGCCTGATCGCGTCTGTCTCCATCGCCGACCTGTTCACCGCCGCCATCACCCCGGCGGTGATCCTGATGCTGTGCTACGTGACCTACGTGCTCATCCGCTGCGTCCGCAACCCGTCGCTGGGCCCGCCGCTGTCGGCGGAAGAAGCGCACATGCCGCTGCACGAGAAGCTGAAGGCCATTCGCGCCATCATCCTGCCGGCCGCCATCGCCTTCATGGTGCTGGGCACCATCTACGGCGGCATCGCGTCCGTCACCGAAGCCGCGGCCATGGGCGTGGTGGGCGTGCTGGGTGCGACCATCATCCGCCGCGAGCTGACGCTGGGCCTGTTGCAGAAGTCCGTCGTTCAGACCATCAACACCTGCGGCATGATCATCTGGATCGGCATCGGGGCGGCGGCGCTGGTGGGCGTCTACAACCTGATGGGCGGCAACACGTTCGTCTCCAACTCCATTCTGGGCATCGACGCGCCTGCGGTGGTCATCATCATGGTGATGATGGCGATCCTGCTGGTGCTGGGCCTGTTCCTGGACTGGATCGGCATCGCCATGCTGGCCCTGCCCATCTTCGTGCCCATCGTGGTGAAGCTGGGCTACGACCCCATCTGGTTCGGCATCCTGTTCGCCGTGAACATGCAGGTGAGCTTCCTGAGCCCGCCGTTCGGTCCGGCCGCCTTCTACCTGAAGGGCGTGGCGCCGACCTCGATCACGCTCCAGCACATCTACACGGCGGTGCTGCCCTTCATCGCCATGCAGCTGATCGTGCTGGCGGCGATCCTGTTCTATCCCGAGATCGCCATGTGGATGGTGGACTGAGGAGCCTTGTCATGAAGATAACAGCACTCAAGACATGGCTGGTCCCGCCCCGCTGGCTGTTCCTCAAGATCGAGACCGACGAAGGCGTGTCGGGCTGGGGCGAGCCGGTGGTGGAGGGCCGCGCCCACACCGTGCAGGCCGCCGTGGAGGAGTTTTCCGACACCCTGATCGGCCGCGACCCGCGCCGCATCGAGGACATCTGGCAGAGCCTTTATCGCGGCGGTTTCTATCGCGGCGGGCCGATCCTCATGTCCGCCATCGCGGGCATCGACCAGGCCCTGTGGGACATCAAGGGCAAGGCGCTGGGCGTGCCCGTGCATGAACTGCTGGGCGGAGCCGTGCGCGAGAAGATGCGCATGTACTGCTGGATCGGCGGCGACCGCCCCCACGACGTCGGCCGCCAGGCGAAGGAGGTCATCGCCAAGGGCTTCACCGCCTTCAAGATGAACGGCACGCCGGAACTGCAAATCGTCGACAGCCACGCCAAGGTCGACGACGCCGTCGCCCGCGTGGCCGAGGCGCGGGACGCGGTCGGGCCGGATGTTGGCATCGCCATCGATTTCCACGGCCGCGTCCACCGCCCCATGGCCAAGGCGCTCTTGCGCGAACTGGAGCCCTTCCACCCCCTGTTCGTGGAAGAACCCGTGCTGCCCGAGCACCTGCACGCCCTGCCCGCGCTGACCGCCGGCCTGGGCTATCCCATCGCCACCGGTGAACGCCTGCACAGCCGCTACGACTTCCGCCCCATCCTGGAAGACCGCTGCGTGGACATCGTCCAGCCCGACATCTCCCACTGCGGCGGACTGACGGAGGCGCGCAAGATCGCCACGCTGGCGGAAACCTTCGACGTGGCGCTCGCGCCGCACTGCCCGCTGGGGCCGTTGACACTGGCGGCCTCCCTGCACCTGGATTTCATCTCGCACAACGCGTTCATTCAGGAACAGAGCATGGGCATCCACTACAACCAGGGCAACGACGTGCTCGACTACCTGACGGACCCGAGCCCGCTGACCATCACCGACGGCTACACGCCCCTTCTGACCAAGCCGGGCCTGGGGGTGGAGATCAACGAGGACTTCGTCATCGAGCGTGCGGCAGAAGGCCACCGCTGGCGCAATCCGCTCTGGCGCCATGAAGACGGGAGCATCGCGGAATGGTAGACCCAGGCACGGGCGACAACACGCCCATCACCATCGACGAAAAGGCCAACCCCTACCGCGACTGCATCCAGGGGCTGGCGAACGAGCCCATCACCGTCGTCAGGTTGCTGGAGGATGCGCGGAAGGAGTTGCACCCCTCCAGCAAGCTGGCCGACCTGGGCGGCGGCGTGACGGTGAAGGAAGTCGTGCACCGGCTGGTGACCAACCGGCCGCGCGTCGCCATCATCGCCGGCTCGCCCGACCATCCGGCGCACCTGCTGGACCGGGCGCACACGCTGATGGCCGCCGCCGCCATCTGGCAGCGCGGCGGGGTGCCGTTCACGTTCTCCGTCCCCGTCATCTGCGACGGCACGGCCCAGAACAACATCGGCCAAAGCTATTCGCTGGCGTCCCGCAACGACACCGCGCGCGCCGTCAACATCAACTTCGAGGGCCACAGCTACCACGCGGCCTATGTGCTCGCCGGCTGCGACAAGAGCCCGAGCGCCATCCTCTCGGGCCTCGCGGCGGCTGAGGTCGCACGCCGGCATCGCGGCGATCAGGCGCCGGTGTGGGCGGTCTTCGCGCCGGAGCACGTGCTGAAGGGCGGCAAGATTCCCGACGGCACCCGCAAGGAGCTGGAGACCATCGCCGCCAAGGCCCGCGAGCACGGCCACCGCGAATTGGGCGAGGATATCGAGGGGAACCTTGAATACATCCTCCAGTGTTCCAGCGACGAAGCCTTCGCCGGGCAGCTCAAGCGTGCCAAGAACCTGGAGCTGATCGACCCCGACACCGAACGCCGCATCCTCAACGAACTGGCGGAACACACCTGCGACAGCCACGGCGGCATCTGCGCCTTCAACGGCACGGGCAACTCCTCGCGCACCATGCTGGCCGCCTTCGGCCTGACCCCACCGGAGCTGGAGCTTCTGACCGGCGTGCCCGCCGACGATGCCGTGGGCCAGGGCATGGATTGCCTGTTCGGCATCCTCAACAAGCCCGAATACAGCGTCTGCAATCTGGTGAAGGCCAACTTCGCCAACGTGGTGCGCATCCACAACGCCACCGGTTCGTCGTCCAACATGCTCCTGCACCTGCCCTGCATCATGCGCCACGCGGGCTTTGACGTGACCATCGACGACTACGCCGAGATTCGCGACAACACGCCGGTGCCGGAGGTCTTCGCCCATTCGCTGACGGAAAACCGCGATACCTTCGTGCTGGCCCAGCAGTTCATGGCCGGGCAGCACCGGGGGATGGAGAGCCTCTACCGCGTGCTGTCGGACCTTAAGGTGCCCATGGACCTGGACGCCGTCACCGTCTCCGGCACCTGGCGCGCGCGCACGGAAAACCTGGAGACGCCGGTGGACCCCGCCCTTGGCGACCGGGCCGTCATCCGCACCCTGCCGGTGCGCAAGATGTCGGGGGTGGAGGTGCTGCGCGGCAGCTTCTTCGATACCTGCGTGGTCAAGGTCTCGGGCATGTCCGACGACCAGTACGCCGGCTTCGACGACCACATTTTCGTGGTGCGCTACTACGAGAACGAACACGTCTGCAACGGCGACTTCGCCGCCCGCGACCTGCTCAACCGCCTGAGGGCGACGGAAGGCGTCGACGACGCCCTCATCCGGGCCGTCGTCAAGCGCAACGGCGGCGGCGAGGAACCGGACCTGGAGAACTTCCGGGGCCTTTTGGAAAAGCACCTGCTGTCGTTCGCCTTCATCATCGCCGGCCAGGGGCCGCAGGCCTACGGCATGCCGGAGATGTTCTCCCCCAGCCAGAACCTGCGCCACCACCGCGTGCTGGAGGCATCATCGATCCTCATGACCGACGGGCGGTACTCGGGCGTGACCAAGGGGGCCTGCATCGGCCACACCACGCCGGAAGCCTTCGAGGGCGGCGGCATCGGGTATCTGCGCAACGGCGACATCCTGCGCGTGAAGCTGACCGATCGCCGCATCGACCTGCTGGACCGCGCCGCCTTCCTGGAAAACCGGGAGGTGGTCATCGACCCGACGCAGGACGAGGGCCGCGCCGAACTGCACGCCGAGCGCATGAAGCGCATGGATCACCGCCGCCTGGACATCGCCGCCTGCAACCTGATGGAGCACGTCTCCGACGCCTCCCACGGGGTGGTGCCGGCGGCCGTGGACCGGCGGGCGACGGCGGCGTGGCGGTAACCATTCCAGGGGCAGCCGCCCCCGGAACCCCGGCTTGGGGAGCACAGCTCCCCAAACCCCTCAGTTTCTTGAAACTGGAGGGTGATAAGGATTCGACATGACCGATGCATTCGATACAGCCTTCGACGGCATGCCCCTGGTGGCGGTGCTGCGCCACATCACCACCGACGAAATCATTCCCGTCGCCGACGCCCTGGTGGACGCGGGCTTCCGCTTTCTGGAGGTGCCGCTGAACTCGCCGGACGCCTTCACCAGCATCGGGAAACTGGCGAAGCACTGCCCGCCCCACGTGCTGACGGGCGCCGGCACGGTGCTGGAGCCCTCCCAGGTGCGGCGGCTGGCCGACACGGGCGCCAAGCTCATGGTCACGCCCAACACCGACGCCGACGTCATCGACGCCGCCGTGTCCGCCGGGCTCTACCCGCTCATCGGCTGCCTGACGCCGACGGAGGCTTTGCAGGCCGTGCGGCGGGGCGCGCGGGGCCTGAAGATTTTCCCCGCCTCGCGCATGGGGCCGGACTACCTGAAGGACATCCGCGCCGTGCTGCCCCAGGGCACCCGGCTGCTGCCCGTCGGCGGCATTGGCCTGGAGACCATGGAGGCGTTCCACAGGACGGGTGCGGACGGCTTCGGCTACGGCACCAACCTCTACAAGCCCGGCAGGCCGGCCGCCGATGTGGGCGAAACCGCCCGGGCGCTGGTGACCGAGTTCCGCCGCCTGCGGGGCCGCTGACGTGGGCGCGCGGCAGGCCATCGTCGTCGACTGGGGCACCACGTCCTTCCGGGCGTGGCTGGTGGACCTGGACACGGCGGAGCGGCTGGGCGAAATCCCCTCCGGCCGGGGCATGAAGGATGTGGCGGCGGCGGAGTATCCCGCCTACTGCCACGCCATGCTGTCGCGCTGGCGGGAGCGCCCGGACCCGCCGCCCGTCTACATGGCCGGCATGGTGGGCGCGCCGACGGGATGGCTGTTCGCCCCGCAACCGCCCCTGCCCGTCTCCGCCGCCGACCTGGCCGCGCAGGTGGTCGCCGCGCCGGGCCTGCCCGACGCCTGGATCATTCCCGGCTGCCGCGTCGACACCGCCGACCCCGACCGTGTGGACGTCATGCGCGGCGAGGAGGTGCAGATTTTCGGCGCGCTGGCGCTGCTCGACCGCCGCGACGGCATCCTCTGCCTGCCCGGAACCCACAGCAAATGGGCGACGGTGGAGGACGGGCGCATCACCGACTTCCACACCTTCATGACCGGCGAGATGTACCGCGCCGCCCTCGACGCCACCATCCTCGGCCAGGGCGTCCCCGCCTCCGCGCCGTGGGACGAGGCGGCCTTCCTGAAGGGGCTGGAGGCGGCGCGCCAGCCGGGCGGGCTGCTCAACCGCCTGTTCACCGCGCGCGGCCGGCGCCTCTACCGCGACCTGGGGCCGGAGGCCGTGCCGTCGTACCTGTCCGGCCTTCTCATCGGCGAGGAGTTCCGTGCCGCCGCCGAGATGGCCCCGTCCGCCGACCCGGTCCCCCTGATCGGCGCGGAACCGCTGCGCCGCCCCTATGAGGCCGCGGCCCGCGCCTTCGGCCGCGCCAAGCAATGGGTTCCCGCCGCCGACGCCACCGTGCGCGGCTGCATCGACGTCATCCGCCAGCGACCCTGAGTCCCACCGGCGCCGCTGCGCCGGTGGGCCCGTTCCCGCGGTACGGAGCCTCACGCGCCTGACCGGCGCGGGGTCGCGGTCGCGACCCTATGCCGCAACGGCGGCCTCTCCGGCGGCGTTCGGCGGACAACGGTTTTACCAGTCCAAGGGGAAACGGCATGAGCGGTTCCGTGCTGACGCGGCTTACCCGGACGCGCCCCGCCCGCGCGGCGGCGGTGGTCATCACCTGCGGCGGACTTCTGACGGCCTGCGCCGGCGACGGCACCGGCCTCGGCATCAATCTGGTGCCCGAGGAACAGGTCCAGCAGATGGGCCAGCAGACCTGGGCGCAGATCCGCTCCGAGACCCCGGTCTCCAACAACCAGACCTACCAGCGCGCCGCCCAGCAGGTGTCCGCCCGCCTGCTGCAGGCCGGCGGCATGAACCCGCAAGCTTGGGAGGTGGTCGTTTTCCAGGGCGACGAGGCCAACGCCTTCGCCCTGCCCAGCGGCAAGATCGGCGTCTACGAGGGCATGTTCCGCATGGCCCGGAACGAGGCGCAACTGGCCGCCGTCATCGCGCACGAGATCGCCCACAACGAGGAAAACCACGCCGCCGAGCGCGTCAACACCCAGGCCGCCACGTCGGCCGGCGTCCAGATTGCCAGCGCTGCGGCGGGCGTCGCCGGCATCGATCCGCAGACGGCGGCCGCCCTGCTGGGGGCCGGCGCGCAATACGGCCTCACCATGCCCTATTCCCGCAACCAGGAACTGGAGGCCGACCGGCTGGGGCTCAACATGATGGCGCGGGCCGGCTACGACCCGCGCGCGGCGGTGGAACTGTGGCAGCGCATGGCGCAGCAGGGCGGCCAGCCGCCGACGTTCCTGTCCACCCACCCGGCCCCGCAGCAGCGCATCGACCAGCTTCAGCAGATGATGCCGCAGGCGCTGGACATCTACCGCGCCAACACCTGAGCGGGAGGCCGATATGGAGCAATCCTTCACCGAACCCTATGAGGGCAAGTACCGCCTCATCGTCCTGTTCGGCCCCGACGAGCACGACCCCCGCCTGACCCGCCAGATCGACCTGCTGATGGCCGAGGAACAGGCGCTTAGGGAGCGCGACGTCTACATCTTCATCGTCGGCGGTCCCGGCGCCGTGAAGGCCCTCGGCGACGGGGCATCCGGCGCGCGGCTGGACCCCGATTCCATGCGTGAGCGCTTCGATGTGCCGGCGGATGCCTTTCGTATCGTCATCATCGGCAAGGACGGCACCGTGAAGAAGACCAGCGACGATCCGCTGGCCGTCTCCGACATCAAGGCCCTGATCGACTCCATGCCCATGGGGGCCGAGGAAAAGCGGCAGCGGGACGGGGGCTGACGCGCGAAGGACCTGACGAAATGGTGGATGCTCGCCGCCGAAGCGCAGAATTGCCAGCACCGTTGGTGGACCCCTGCTTTCGCAGGAAAGACGGTTTCTAAATGTCTGAAGGTTAAGGAAAATTCCTGTCACCCCTGCGAAAGCAGGGATCCACATACGGTTTCTGCCGCCCTGCCGCACTCCTGGCAATAGCGCCCCGCTACCCCTCCGGATACTCGATCGCCAGCACCTCCAGCGTGTCTACCCCGCGCGGGGTGCGGACGTCGACCTCGTCGCCCACCTCCGCCTTCAACAAAGCGCGGGCGATGGGCGAGAGCCAGCTGATCTTGCCCTCGTTCATGTCGGCCTCGTCGACGCCGACGATCTTCACCCGCAGTTCCTCGTCGCGGCTGTTCACATAGGTGACGGTGGCGCCGAAGAAGACCTTGTGGCGGTTGGGTTGCTGCGAGGGGTCCACCACCAGCGCGTTGTCCAGGCGCTTGCGCAGGAAGCGCACCCGCTTGTCGATCTGGCGCAGCAGGCGCTTGCCTTCCTTGTAGTCGGCGTTCTCCGAGCGGTCGCCCAGGGACGCCGCCCATTCCACCACCTTCACCACCTCGGGCCGGCGGGTTTTCCACAGGTGGTCCAGTTCCCCTTTCAGGGCGGCGTGGCCCTCGGGCGTCATGTAGAACTTGCCGCCGGGCGGACGCGGGCCGGAGTCGGCGCTTTCGTCCTCGTCGTCGTCCGCATCCTCGGCGGCGGCGGGAAGGCGGTCGTCGGATGCCATGGCGGAAGGTGTCCTCTAGCGGCTGCAAAGCACCGGGTTAGCGGGCCGGACGCCCCTCTGTCAACGCAGCCGAGTCGCCCGCCTCAAGCGAATCTTAAGAATGATCTGCTATGACGTACGTCATAGGCTGGTTGCCTTTGCCCGGCCATTATGGGTAGCGCCCGGAAACCGGGAAAGGCAGTCCGTCCGCAGAACGAGGATCAGGGTCATGTCCCGCCGCGTCCCGAAGAACCTGGCCGCGCTTATCCGCCGCATCCGGTCCCTGCCCGGCGACCGGCAGGGCTCGGTCGCGATCATGGTGGGGTTGGCCTTTCCGGTGCTGGCGGGGATGGGTTTCCTGGCCGTGGACGTGGGCGCCTGGTACTGGGAGCGCCGCAACCTCCAGACCGCCGCCGACGCCGCCGCCCTGTCCGGGGCCTTCGCCCAATTCGACGGGCTGGACGCCGAGGCCGCCGCCACCGCCGACGCCGCGTCCAACGGCTTCGACTCGGTCAACGGCACGATCACCGTCGGAGCCCCGGCCTCGGGCACGGGCGCAGGCGATCCCGGCGCCGTCGAGGTGGTGCTGACCCAGCCCCTGCCCCTCTTCTACGCCCAGGTGATGGGCGAAACCGACGCCAGCGTCACCGTCTCGGCCCGCGCCACCATGGCCGAGGTGGGGGAATACTGCGTGCTGGGCCTGGACCGCAACAATCCGAACACGGTGGAGGTCACGGGCAACGGCAGCATGCTCATGACCTGCGGCGTCGCGGTCAACAGCATCAGCGGCAGCGCGCTGTATCTCGGCGGCTCGGCCACCATCGAAGCCACGACCGCCAGCGTCACGGGCGGGATCGAGATCAACGGCAGTCCCACCACCACATGGACGGACAGCCCGCCGCTGACCGGCCGGCAGCCGGTCAAGGACCCCTATGAACACCTTGACGCCCCGCCGCCGGGCGCCTGCGAGACCAACAACCTGAAGGTCGCGCCCTCGGACTCCGTCGTCCTGGATGCCGGGGCCGACGGCACCATGACCCTGTGCGGCGGTCTAGACGTCAAGGGCACGGTCGACTTCACCCCCGGCACCTACATCTTCGACGGCGGCGAGTTTTCCGCCAACTCGGGCGCGGTGATCACCGGCGACGACGTGACGCTGATCTTCACCGGGCAGGGCACCGACTACGCCACCGTCCACATCAACGGCGGAGCGGAGGTGGACCTGCGCGCGCCCACCTCGGGCACCTGGGAGGACATCGTTCTGTTCCAGGACCCCGACGCACCGTCGACCAAGAATGGCTCGACCATCTCCAACACCCTGAACGGCACCGGTTCGCTGAACCTGGAAGGCGTGGTCTACTTCCCGTCGCAGAAGGTGAACGTGGTCGGCACCGGCGACAGCACCAACGGCTGCATGAACCTGGCGGCCCTGCAGGTGTCGTTTTCGGGCAATTCGGCGGTGGTGAACACCTGCCCCACCCGCGACCTGAAAAAGATCTCGGCCTACAAGGTCACGCTGATCCAGTAACGGAGGACCCGATGACCGCCCGCCCCGCCCGTCTGACGTCCGCATTCGCAACCGTCGCCGCCCGCGTGCTCGGGCCGGCGCGGCGCATGCTGGCGGATACGGGCGGGGCCGGCGCGGTGGAGATGGCGCTGACCGCGCCGATGCTGCTGCTCATGCTGGTGACCTTCGTCGACCTGGGCATGGCCTACCAGCACCGCACCACACTGGAAAGCGCGGCGCGGGCCGGGGCGCAGCGGGCGATCATCGACTACATGGACACCGCCGCCATCACCGCCACCACCACCGGCGCCCTGCCCGACGCCACGGGCGCGGCGGTGGCCGTCGGCACCACGCTGGAATGCGGCGGCACCGTGGTGGCCGCGGGATCATGGTGCGCCGACGGCACCTTCCCGGCGACCTACGTGACCGTGTCCGTCACACAGCCGGTCCAGACCCCGCTCGGGTTCCTGGACCTCGCGACCCTGATCGATGCCGATGGAGTGGCCCGTGTGCGCGTCAACTGACCCGCCCCGGCGCGGCCGTTTCCTGGCGCGCCTGCATCCCCGCTGCATCCGGCGCGACCGCGACGGCGGCGCCGCTATCGAGTTCGCGCTGCTGCTGCCGCCGTTCTTCCTCATGCTCTATGCCCTGATCGAACTGGGCCGCGCCATGTGGAACTTCAACACGCTGCAACTGGTGGCCGACGAGGCCTCGCGCTGGGCCTCAGTCCGCCCCACCGCCACCGCCGAGCAGGTGCGCACCGCCGCCCTGCCCATGGGGGTCGGCCTCAAGGAAGCGGACCTTCTGGTCGCGGTCGCCCGCCAGGGACCGGATGCAGCGGGCGTGACCACCGTCAACGTGACGCTGACCTACACCTTCCGCCCGGTCGCCTTCCTGGGTGCGGGCGGCATGGAATGGCAGATGGCCGCGCGCGGCACCATGCCGGTCATCGAGAACAATTGAGGGTACGGAGAGCTTTCCGGCTGCGCCGGAAGTGAATGCGAGGGAGCCACGGGCTCCCTCGCGCTCCCTCGATTCCTGGTCATCAAACCCGGCCGATGCGTGAACCAGATTAATGATGGCGCGCCTTCGCGCGCTTTCTTGGTGTCTTGGTGTCTTGGTGTTTAGAAATCTCACCCCATGAACTGCCCGCCGTTGATCTCCAGCACCTGCCCGGTGATGTAGCCGCTGAGCGCGTCCGAGGCGAGGAACAGGTAGGCCGGCGCGCAGTCCTCGGGCGTCCCCAGGCGGCCGAGCGGGATGGCCTTGGCGGTCGCCGCCAGTTTCTCGGCGCTTGAATACCGCTGGTGGAAATCGGTGTCGATGGTGCCCGGCGAGACCGCGTTGACCCGGATGCCGCGCGGCGCCAGTTCCTTCGCGAGGCTGCGGGTATGCGTCGCCACGAACGCCTTTGCGGCGGAATAGAGCGACGATCCGGGGCTGCCGCCGGTGCGGGCGGAGATGGAGACCGTGTTGACGATCGCGCCGCCGTCGCCGGTCGCCAGCAGGTCCTCCAGCGCCGAACACAGCAGCACCACCGACCGGGCGTTCAGGTCCACCACACGGTGATAGTGGCCGGCATCCACCTCCTTCGAGGGCACGCGACCCAGCATGGTGCCGGCGTTGTTGACCAGCACCGTCAGTCCGCCGGGAAAGGCCTCGCGCGTGGCAGCGGCGAGGGTCTCGACACCTGTTTCCTCCGCCAAGTCGGCGGTGACGGTGGTCAGGCGGCCGGCCTGGCTGAGCGGCAGGGTCTCGCGCCACTCCGCCGCATGGGCATCGGTGCGGCCCACATGCGCCAGCACCTCTGCCCCCGTCGCCAGGAACATGCGCGCCACCGCAGCCCCGATGCCCCGTCCGGCACCGGTGACCAGGACGTTGGCGCCGGAAAACAGGTCGTCGCGGAAGGGCATGGCGGGCGTCATGGCGCGGGCTCCCGAGGTGGAGAAGGAACAGAGCCCATCACCATGACAGCCGGGCGGCGGCGCCTCAACCGGCCCGTTCGGGCTCCGCCGCAAGGGTCGGCAGGGCCAGCGTCACCAATACGCAGACCGCCAGCATCGCCGCGCTCGCCCACAGCGTCGCCGTCAGTCCGGCAAGCTGGTAGAGGACGCCCGAGGCCAGCGTGCCCCCCAGCCGGCCGACGGCGTTCGCCATGTAGTAGAAGCCGACGTTCAGGGCGACCTTGTCGGCGTCCGAATAGGCCACGATCAGGTAGCTGTGGACCGACGAATTGACCGCGAACACCGCCCCGAACACCAGCAGCCCGCCGATGAGCACCGCCGCGCTGTCGGTCCCCGTCAGGCCCAGCGCGCCCGGCGTCATGGCAGCCGCGATGGCGGCGGGGATCAGCGCCAGCACCACCGCCCAGACCCGTGCGGCGCGCGCACCCGTGGCGGCGTTGGTGGTCGACCGCAGAAGCTTCGGCACGCTCGCCTGCACGATGCCGTAGCCGATCACCCAGACAGCCATGAAGGCGCCGACCGCGTCGAAATCCCACTCCAACTGCGAATAGAGGAAGATCGGCACGCCGACCACGAACCACACGTCGCGGCTGGCGAACAGGAAGATGCGGGCGATGGACAGAAGGTTGATCTCGCGCGTCTTGGAGAACAGCTCGCGGCCCCTGATGGGGCTTTTGGCCTTGCCCATGTCCGCCTTCAGCCGCAGCAGGCTGGCGGCCAGCACCAGCGCCAGCATCCCGGCCATCACCCAGAGCGCCGGCGCAAACCCCAGCACCTCCAGCAGCAGGCCGCCCAGGAAGAACCCCAGCCCCTTCAGCGCGTTCTTGGACCCCGTCAGCAGGGCCACCCAGCGGAACAGCAGACCCTGCCCGCCGCCGCCGGCCGCATCCTCCTTCACCACCAGCTTGACGGCGGATTTGGAGGACATCTTGGTCAGGTCCTTCGCCACGCCCGACAGCGCCTGCGCCGTCATCACGTAGGCGACGGACAGCGCCATGGTCCACGCCGGGTCCATGGCGGACAGCATGAGCAGCGCCCCGATCTGAACCGCGAGCCCGGCGAACAGCGTCAGCCGCAGGCCGAAGCGGGCGCCGATCCAACCGCCGAAGAAGTTGGTGAGGATGCCCATGCCCTCGTACAGCAGGAACAGGAACGCCAGTTCCACCGGCGAGAACCCCAGCCGATGGAAGTGCAGCAGCACCAGCATCCGCAGGGCGCCGTCGGTCAGCGTGAAGGCCCAATAGGCGGCCGTGACGGCGGCGTAGTCGCGCACGTTCGCCATGGGGTTACAGCCGTCCGGCCATCATGGCGGCCAGTTCCACCATGCGGTTCACATAGCCCCATTCATTGTCGTACCAGGCGTAGACCTTAACCTGCCGCTTGTTGACCACCATGGTCGACGGCCCGTCGATGATGGTGGAGCGCGGATCGTCGGTGAAGTCGGTGGAGACCAGCGGCCGGCTCTCGAACCCCAGGATGTCCTTCAACGGCCCTGCTTCGGCGGCGGCCTGGAACAGGGCGTTGACCTCGTCGGCGGTGGTGTCGCGGGCGACCTCGAACACGCAGTCCGTCAGGCTGGCATTGAGCAGCGGCACCCGCACCGCATGGCCGTTCAGCTTGCCCTTCAGCTCCGGGTAGATGAGCGCGATGGCCGTCGCCGAGCCCGTGGTGGTGGGGATCAGCGCGTTGAGCGCAGACCGCGCCCGCCGCAGGTCCTTGTGCGGCGCGTCCACGATGACCTGGGTGTTGGTGACGTCGTGAATGGTGGTGATGGAACCGTGGACGATACCGATGTTCTCGTGGATCACCTTGACCACCGGCGCCAGGCAGTTGGTGGTGCACGACGCCGCCGTCACCAGGTGGTGGCGGTCGGAATCGTAGAGGTCGTGGTTGACCCCCATGACCACGTTCAGCGCGCGCTCGTCCTTCACCGGGGCGGCGACGATCACCTTGCGGATGCCCCGGTCGAAATAGGGCTGGAGGCTTTCGGGCGTGCGGAAGGCGCCGGAGCATTCCAGCACCATGTCCACGTCGTCGCCGGTCCAGGGGATGTCCGCCGGGCTGGCGGCGTCCGAGAACGCCCAGCGCCGCCCCTCCACCGTCAGGCCGTCAGCATCCCAGCCGATGGCGCGGGGCCAGCGGCGGTGCACCGTGTCGAACTCCAGCAGGTGGGCGGCCGTCTCCGGCCCGCCCTTGATCTCGTTGACGGCGACGATCTCCAGGTCCGTCTCCAGCGCGTCCACCAGGACCCGCGCCGCCAAGCGCCCCATGCGGCCGAAGCCGTTGATACCGATGTGTATGGTCACGATACCTCTTCCCTTGCCGTGGCGGCCGTTCGCCGCTTGTACCAGCCCTTGGTGGCGTTGGTGATGCGCACCGCCGTCAGCATGATTGGCACCTCCACCAGCACGCCGACGACCGTCGCCAGCGCCGCCCCGCTCTCGAAGCCGAACAGGCCGATGGCCGTCGCCACCGCCAGTTCGAAGAAGTTGGACGCCGCGATCAGCGACGACGGCGCCGCCACGCAGTGGGCCTCGCCGCTCCACCAGTTCAGCAGGTAGGAGAGGCCCCAGATGAAGAACACCTGGATGATGATGGGCACCGCCAGCAGCGCGATGATGAGCGGCTGGTCGATGATCTGCTCTCCCTGGAAGCCGAACAGCAGCACCAGCGTCAGCAGCAGCGCGCCGATGGAGACCGGCCCCAGGCGATCCAGCGTACGTTTCAGCGCCGCCTCGCCGCCGCGCGCAAGGATGGCCCGGCGCCAGAGGTTGGCGGCGATCACCGGTACCACGACGAACAGCACGACCGAGATCAGCAGCGTCTCCCACGGCACGACGATGCTCGACAGCCCCAGCAGCAGGGCCACGATGGGCGCGAAGGCGAACACCATGATGGTGTCGTTCAAGGCGATCTGGCTGAGGGTGAAGTGCGGCTCGCCGTTGGTCAGGTGGCTCCAGACGAACACCATGGCGGTGCAGGGCGCGGCGCCCAGGATGATGAGCCCGGCGATGTAGCTGTCGATCTGCGCTTCCGGCAGCCACGGGCGGAACAGCCAGCCGATGAACAGCCAGCCCAGAAGCGCCATGCTGAAGGGCTTCACCGCCCAGTTGGCGAAGACCGTGATGCCGACGCCGCGCCAGTGCTCCCGCACCCGCGTCAGGGCGCGGAAGTCCACCTTCAGCAGCATGGGCACGATCATGGCCCAGATGAGCACGGCGACGGGCAGGTTGACCTGCGCCACCTCCAGCCGGCCGAGCGCCTGGAAGGGTGCAGGCAACAGCGTGCCCAGGCCGACGCCGGCCACGATGCACAGCGCGACCCAGACCGACAGATAGCGTTCGAAGAAACCCATGCGTTCCGTCTCTCAGGCCGCGCCGGCGCTGGCGTCCATGCCGCCGATGTCGTCCAGGCGCTTTTGCAGGGTCAGCTTGTCCAGCGAGCGCAGCGGCAGGGCGCAAAAGACGCTGATGCGGTTGGTCAGCATGCGGAAGGTGTCGGCAAAGGCCAGCGCCCGCTGGCGCGCGTCGCCCTCGAAGGCCACCGGGTCGGGCACGCCCCAATGCGCCGTCAGGGGCTGGCCGGGCCACGCCGGGCAGACTTCCCCGGCCGCGTCGTCGCAGACGGTGAAGACGAAGTCCATCCGCGGCGCGCCGTCCTTGGCGAACTCGTCCCAGCTCTTGGACCGCAGGTGGCCGGTGGGATAGTTGTTGCGGACCAGCAGGTTCATGGCCTCCGGCGCGATCTCTCCGCGCGGGGTGCTGCCGGCGGAGAAGGCCCGGAAGCGGCCCTGCCCCTCGCGCTGGAGAATGCATTCGGCCATGATGCTGCGGGCCGAGTTGCCGGTGCACAGGAACAAGACATTGTAGACCTTGTCGGGCGCGAGGCTCATGGGGCTCCCCTCCTTCTCGGGGCGGTCGAGACATAGTTCCGGCCGGTGACCGCAGCAGGTTTCCATCAGGAAGGCCGCCAGGGCCTCTCCGGCCAGCGCGCTGGCGGTGTAGACCATGGTCCGCCCGTCGCGCCGGCTCTCCACCAGCCCCGCCTGACGCAGGTCGCGCAAGTGAAAGGACAGGGTCGGCTTGGGCATGCCCAAGGCTGCGGCCAGGTCGCCGTGCGTCATGCCGGCCGCGCCCGCTTCCAGAAGGCGGCGCCAGGCCGACAGGCGGGCCTCGCTGGACAGGGCGGACAACAGGGTTGCGGCGTCGCGGGTGGTCATCGTCATGCGGATGACTGTTCCAGAATTCCAAACCAGTTTCAAATGACAGTTCCGCGACTGCTTCAGGACCACCATGAAGAAGGGCCCGCCGGCGCGGTGCCGGCGGGCCCTGATGTAGCGGCCTCCGCAGTTGGTCGGCTGGACGTTACTCGGTGGGTTCGGGCTCCTCGTATTCGGGCATTTCGGCGATCTGGTCGCTGGTCATGGGGGCGACGACGGTTTCGCCGTCCACCCGCAGGTCCTGGGGCATCATGGCGTACTGCTTGCGGCCGAGGCCCAGGAAGCCGCCCCGTTCAATGATCACCAGCGTCTGGCCGTCAGGGCCGGCGACGACGGTGGAGATCTCGCCCAGTTCCTCGCCGGTGTCGGACATGAGCGGCATGCCCACGTACTGGGCCCAGTCCACCTGCTCGGCGGGGCCGCCCGAACCGGTGGTGTCCCCGGCGGTGGCGGTGGCGGGCGCGTCTTCGGCGGCGGGCTCACCTTCCGCCATGCCCGCCTCGGCCGGCTGTTCGTCCCCGGCCATCCCGGTATCCTCGGCAGCCTGCGCCTCGTCGGCGGGGGCCGCCTCGTCCTCGGTCATGTCCGTCTCGGCCGCCTGCTCGTCCTGCCCCTCGGCCATGCCGGCATCATCTGCGGCCTGTTCGGGCATCTGCTCGGTCTGCTCGGCCGCAGCTTCGGTTCCGGTGGCCTCGGTCTTGGGCACCTCGTCGGCGGCCAGGGCGGGCATTCCGATGCCAAGCGCCAGAATAGCGACGGCACTCGTCAACATCCTCGGCATGGGTCGGTCCTCCTGAGTGTCTGCGGAAAGCGGACTTGCCCCGCTCCAGAATTCACCGAATCAACGGCGCCGCGGTCCCCCCGTTCCCCAAGCCGAGGCGGACACGAATATTTCACAGCACCGCGCCGGTCTTTTCGCAGGCTCTCAAGCCATTTGGGGGTGCAGACACGAAAACGGCCGCCGGAAAATCCGGCGGCCGTTCCGCGACGGGCAGGAAATGTCGTCTACAGGCGGTCGCCCAGGTCGATCTCGCCCGGCTTGGCGTGCCCCTCGGCGACGGCGATGGCCGCGGCCTTGAGGGTGTAAAGCTCCAGTGCCCGGTCGCTGTCGGGCTTGGTGACGCGGCGCTCAAGGCGGCCGATGCGGGTCAGAAGGGCGGAATAATCGCGCGTATTCATGAGAAGTGCCTCCGTCTTCGTCAAATCCCGGGGCGCCGAGCCTTGGCCGGCCTCTTGCGCCCTCTTTTGCCTGACCAACGGCCGAGCCGAATTGGCTGTTGCATGACCGTTTACGGCCAAGGACAGAAGCCGGACCATCACCAGGGGTCGGGCGGACGAAAAAAACCCGGACGCTCCACGACGGAAGCGCCCGGGCTCAGGTACAGGGAGGGAGCCCCTGGGGGGGGATGACAGGGGCTGGAGGAAGCGTCCGAGCAGGGAAGCAACAGGACCCTTCACCGCACCTACGCGGCGCAAGGACGGCCCGTTCTCGCGGCCGTTCAATTTTTCGTGGCATTTCGACGCCACCACAACAGTGGCTTTATTCCTTGGGCCTGAGCGGGAAGGTGCTCTTGGCGCCGTCCTTGTCGTAGGCTTCCTCGCGCCGTCGTTTCTTCTCAAGCGCGCGGCGCCCCTCTGGCGTGCGTCTGCTCAGGGGCCGGATGACGCGGCGCTCCAGTTCATTGACCAGGATCAGCACGACCAGCCCCATCAGGGTGGTCATGCCGGCCACCACGAAGTGACCGGAGCCCGCCGCCACGCCGATGGCGCCCGCCAACCAGATGGAGGCGCCGGTGGTCATGCCCTCGACGCTGCCGCTCTGCTGGATGATCGTGCCGGCGCCCAGGAACGCCACGCCGGTCACCACGGCTTCCACCACGCGCACGGGGTCGGGTCGGCCGCCCTCGTCCACCGCGTCCAGGAACAACTCGCGCGCCAGCACGGCGAAGGTCGCCGAGGCCAGCGCCACCAGAATGTGGGTGCGCAGGCCCGCCGGCTTGTGCAGCCATTCGCGGTTCAGCCCCAAAAGGCCGCCGAAGACGATGGCGATGCCCAGGCGCGCGGCGATCTCGCCCAGGGTCAGATGGGTCTGGAGCTTGTCGTAGATTGCTTCCATCAACTGGTGACGTCCAAGGATGTCCGGGTAGAGCCCGAACGCGCCTTTTCCGCCGCTGGTTGCCGCCGCGCAACGGCAGTCTCGGCAGCAACGTTGCGCCGGAAAGCCCCATCCCGCTCCCATCCAAGCGAGAGGCCTTCCGTCATGGCAGAAACGCCGCTTCCCAAGCAGCAGCAGGACCAACCGGGCACCCGCGACAAGATGACGCCCAAGCCGCGCGCCGAAATGGCCGGCTACAAGGGCGCCGGCAAGCTCGACGGCATGCGCGCGCTGGTCACCGGCGGCGACAGCGGCATCGGTCGCGCCACGGCCATCGGATTCGCCAAGGAAGGCGCCGACGTCTTCATCGCCTACAAGGAGGAGCACGCCGACGCCGAGGAAACCGCCCGGCTGGTGCGCGAGACGGGCCGCGCCTGCCACCTGAAGGCCGGCGACATCGGCGCGGAAGCCTTCTGCCACGAGTTGGTGAACGAGGCCATCGCGGCGCTGGGGGGCCTGGACATCCTGGTCAACAACGCCGGCGAGCAGCACTCGGTGGGCAGCTTCGACGAAATCACGCGCGAGCAGGTGGAGCGCACGTTCCACACCAACGTCATCAGCATGTTCGACATCATCAAAGCCGCCCTGCCCGCCCTGCGCGAGAGCGCCAAGGCGGGGCGGCGGCCGTCGATCATCAATTCCACCTCCATCACCGCCTACCGCGGCTCCGGCCACCTGATCGACTACGCGGCGACCAAGGGCGCCATCACCGCCCTGACGCGGTCGCTGGCCAAAAACGTCGCCGACGACGGCATCCGGGTGAACGGCGTGGCGCCGGGGCCTGTGTGGACGCCGCTGATCCCCGCCAGCTTCGACCCCGACCACCTGCAGCACTTCGGCGAGAAGACCGCCATGGGCCGGCCCGGCGAGCCCGACGAGGTGGCGCCCAGCTACATCTTCCTGGCCTCCGGCGATGCCGCCTTCATGACCGGGCAGGTGCTGCATCCCAACGGCGGCGAGGTGGTCAACACCTGAGCCGGGGCACCGATCCGCAACCAGACGGGCCTGCGTAGCGTGATTCACGCAAGCGGTCGACACGCCGCACCGGCACAACCGGACGGAGAAGTTCCATGGTTGCCAACACCCCGAAGTCCGACGGCAAGACCCGTCGCATGCTGTTCAAGATCTGGGTCGGACTGGCCATCGTCGGCGGCCTGTTCATCATGATCGGCGGCCCCATCGCCGAGCGCCACGTGGGTCACGACATCATCGCCCTGGCCGATATCGCGACGGCGGCCTTCCTGGTGATCACCGGCCTGGGCTGGCTGGTCTACATGGTCATGACCAAGCGCCGCACCGGCACCAACACCGGGGAGCGCAACGGCACCAACCACCACGCGCCATCGCGCTGACCCCCGTCCGCGCGCCAGACGTCACGGCCGGGCCGCTACGCCCGGCCGTTTTTCTGCCGCGCTCATCGCTTGTGCCTGAGGAGCCACGCCACATCCGCCGCGAACGACCACGCCAGAAAGGCCAGCACCCCCGCCACGGCGGGCACGGAGACCGCCGCCGGGATCGCCGGCGCGATGACCGCCGACAGCGTGCCGACCATCAGCGCGCAGGCGAAGCGGCGGCGGTTGCTGGGCGGCAGGTCGGCCTTGAGCAACGGCCAGAGGGCAGCCGCGGCGATGAAGGCATAGCGCAGCATGCCGGCCGCCAGCACCCAGGCTCCGGCCATGTCCAGGCGCCACACCAGCGCCGCCAGGACCAGGGTGACGAAGGCGTCGAGTTCCATGTCGAAGCGGGCGCCGAACGCGCTGTCGACGCCCGCCCGCCGGGCGATCCAGCCGTCCACGCCGTCCAGGATGAAGGCGCCGAACGCCAGCACCGCCAGGAACCACTCCAGCCGCGCGTCCGCCAGTTCCCCCGGCGTCAGGGCCAGGGCCGCCGACAGCACCGCGGTCGCGGACAGGCGCACCAGCGTCACCGCATTGGCGGGGCCGAAGCGGTCGCCGGGCAGGTGGTCAGGCAGCACGGCCAGAATCAGCGGCACCGCTGCCAGATAGACCGCCACACCGGTGACCGGAAAGCGCACCGGCAGGTCCAGCGCCGCCGTCGGCATGGCCAGCAGCACCGCCAGCAGGACGAACCCTGCCGCCAGGTGCCACAGGACGTCGCGGACGGTGGCGCTCATGGTTGCGGTGCTCCGAACGCCGGTGTCGGCGCGTAGAAACTCGACATGCTCCCGATCCCTCCTCTACCCTGATGGACCCGATGCCCACCGACCCGAGCCACAGCACCGCCTTCTGGACCGTCGCCCCCGGCCGCGGCGAACTGCGGCGCGAGCCCCTGGCCGCGCCCCGCCCGGACGAGGCGCTGGTGACGGCCCTGTATTCGGGCGTCAGCCGCGGGACGGAAAGCCTGGTGTTCCACGGCCGGGTGCCGGAAAGCCAGTGGCAGTCCATGCGCGCGCCGCTTCAGGTGGGCGACTTTCACTGTCCCGTCAAATATGGATACGCTTCGGTCGGACGTGTGGACCAAGGCCCGCCCGATCTGGCGGGCCGGAGCGTCTTCTGCCTGCATCCGCACCAGGACCGCTATGTCGCCCCCGCCGCCATGCTGGTGCCCCTGCCCGACGGGCTGCCGCCAGCGCGCGCGGTACTGGGCGCCAACATGGAAACCGCCGTCAACGGCCTGTGGGACGCCGGCCCGCGGGTGGGCGACCGCATCGTCGTGCTGGGCGCGGGCGTGGTCGGGGCGCTGACGGCATGGCTCGGCGCCCGCATCCCGGGCACCCGCGTCACGCTCTGCGACATAGACCCGGCCCGCGCCGGCCTGGCGGCGGCGCTCGGCCTGGACTTCGCCGCACCGGCCGAGGCGCCCGCCGACGCCGACCTGGTGGTGGAGGCCTCCGGCGCGCCCGAGGCCCTGGCGACGGCGCTGGGGCTGACGGGATACGAGGCGACGGTGCTCTGCCTGTCGTGGTACGGCGATGCCGTCGTGCCCCTGCCGCTGGGCGAGGCCTTCCACAGCCGCCGCCTGCGCCTGGTCAGCAGCCAGGTGGGCGGCGTCTCGCCGGCGCGCCGCGCCCGCCGCACCCACGCCCAGCGCATGGCGACGGCGCTGGAGTTGCTGACCGATCCGGCCCTGGAGGCGTTGATCACGGGCGAGAGCCGGTTTTCCGAGATGCCGGACGTCATGCCGCGCCTCACCGCGCCCGGGTCGGGCGTGCTCTGCCACCGCATCGTCTACGACTGACCGCACAACCACAGGAGACCGCGACGCCGATGTACAGCGTCACCGTTCGCGACCATTTCATGATCGCCCACAGCTTCACCGGCGAGACCTTCGGCCCCGCGCAGGCCCTGCACGGCGCCACCTACACGGTGGACCTGGAATTCCGCCGCCCGCGCCTGGACCCGGACGGGGTGGTGGTCGACATCGGCGCCGCGCACGCGCTGCTGAAGGACGTCCTGTCGGAGCTGAACTTCCGCAACCTCGACGACGAGCCCGCCTTTGCGGGGCAGAACACCACCACCGAATTCCTGGCGGGTGCGGTGTTCGAGCGCATCGCCCGCCACGTCCACGACGGCGCCCTGGGCGCCAATGCGGAAGGGCTGACGGGCATGAAGGTCACGCTGCACGAAAGCCACGTCGCCTGGGCCGCCTTCGAAGGTCCGCTGAACGGCGCGGCCTCGGGCGCGGAGGCCCGATGACCCTGCATTTCGTCCTGCCCGGCAACATCGACCGCCAGACCGGCGGCACCATCTATGACCGGCGCGTGGTCGAGGGCCTGCGGGCGCGCGGCATGGCGGTGGAGGTGCACGAGCTTCCCGACCGCTTCCCGACGCCCGACGCCGCCGATTTGAAGGCCGCCGACGATCTTCTGGCGTCGCTGCCCGACGGCGCGCTGGTGGTTGTCGACGGCCTGGCCTTCGGCGCCATGCCCGAGGCAGCCACCGCCCACGCCGGCCGGCTGCGGCTGGTGGCCCTGGTGCACCACCCTCTGGCGCTGGAGACCGGCCTTTCGGCCGCCGCCGCCGCCCGCCTGCGCACCAGCGAGACGGTGGCGCTGAAGGCCGCCCGCCACGTCATCGTCACCAGCCCCGCCACGCGCGACAGTCTGGTGCGCGATTTTGGTGTGCCGGCCGACGCCTGTACCGTCGTCGTCCCCGGCACCGACCGCGCCGAGGCGGCGCCCGGCTGCGGCGAGGGAACGGAGGGGCCGGCCTTGCTGAGCGTCGGCTCGCTGATCCCGCGCAAGGGCCACGACGTGCTCATCGAGGCCCTGGCCCCGCTCGCCGGCCGACCCTGGCACCTGACCATCGCCGGCCCCGGCGAGCATGATCCTGCCACGGCCCAGGCCCTGCGCGACCTGATCGCCGCGCGCGGTCTGGACGACCGGGTGACGCTGACGGGCGCCCTGCCGCCCGAGCGTCTGGACCGGGCCTACGCCGCGGCCAACGTCTTCGTGCTGGCCTCCCACTACGAGGGCTTCGGCATGGTGCTGACCGAGGCGCTGGCCCGCGGGCTGCCCATCGTCTCCACCACCGGCGGCGCCATTCCCGACACCGTGCCCGAAGGCGCCGGGCTGCTGGTGCCGCCGGCCGATGCCGTGGCGCTGGGACAGGCTCTCGCCCGCGTCATGGATGACGCCGCCCTGCGCCGGCGCCTCCGCGAGAGCGCGCTGGCCGCCCGCGACGCCCTGCCCGACTGGACCGCCACCGCCGACCGCTTCGCCGCCGCCCTGGAGGTTTCCCCATGACCGCTCCCGCCGCCGCCGACACGCCCGCGCCGTCGTCCGCGCCCGAGCCTCCGTCGGGAGGCTTTTCCACCGACTGGCTGTCCCTGCGCGAGCCCCTGGACCTGGAGGCCCGCCCGGTGGCGCTGGTCCACCGCCTGGCCTCGCGCCTGCCGACGGGCCGCCCGCTGACCATCGTCGACCTGGGCTGCGGCACCGGCTCGAACCTGCGCGCGCTGGCCCCGGCGCTGGATGCGCGCCAGACCTGGCACGTCATCGACAACGACCCGGTCCTGCTGTCCGACCTGGCCCACCGCACCCGCCCCTGGGCCGAGGGCCGCGGCCTGGTCCAACGCTGGGAGAACGCCGACGAGACGGTGCTGAGCCTGGATGGCGAGGAGGACCACTTTCGCTACCGCATCGTGCTGGAGGTCCAGGACCTGGCCGAGACGGTGTCCTCCCTGGACATCTCCGGCCGCGATCTGGTGACCAGCGCCGCACTCATGGACCTGGTCTCGCGCGAGTGGGTGAAGACCTTGGTGGACCGTATCGTGGCGGCCGGGGCGCTGGCCTACTTCGCCCTGACCTACAACGGCGAGATGCGGTGGACGCCCGTCGATCCCATGGACGATGAGATCCTGTCCCTGTTCAATCGCCACCAGCACGGCGACAAGGGTTTCGGCCCGGCACTGGGCCCCGACGCGCCGCAGGTGATGGCGGACCTGTTCACCGCCGCCGGCTACCGCGTGACCACCGAGCCCAGCGACTGGGACGCCGCACCCGACGCCCGGGGCTTCCAGCGCACCATGGCACGGGGCATCGCCGCCGCCGCGGCCGAGCTGGCGCCGCCGGAAAAGCAGCCGCGCGTAAGCCAGTGGCTCGACCGCCGCCTGCAGGCCATCGAGGACGGCCACAGCCGCCTGCGCGTCGGCCACGTCGACCTTCTGGCGCATCCCTGAGGCGGACCGGCTTCAACCATGGACAAAGGCCGGAAACGCGCTCTGGGTGCCCTGCGCCTGACCGCCACCGTGGCGGTGCTGGGGACCGTCGCCTACTTCCTCGATACCCGGGCCATCATCGACAAGCTGGCGGGCGTACGGCCCGAGTGGCTGGTGGCCGCCCTGGCCGCCGCGCTGCCGCACTACGTGTTCTCCGCCCTGCGCTGGCGCTACATGACGCGCCAGTTCGGCGGCGACCTGAGCCTGAACCGCGCCGTGCCGGAATACTTCCTGGCGGTGCTGCTCAACCAGACCCTGCCGGGCGGCGTGCCCGGCGACCTGGTCCGCGCCTGGCGCGACAAGGGCCGCGCCAGTGGGAACGGGAACGGAAACGGGAACGGGAACAGCAACGGCAACGACAACGGGGCGGCGAACGGCAACGGCAGGAACAGCGGCCTCGGCCGCCATACCGAGGGGCTGGGCGCCGCCGCGCGCGGGGTGCTGTTCGAGCGCGCCTCGGGCCAGATCACGCTGGTCCTGGTGGCGATCGTCGGCGTGCTGACGCTGCCGGGCACCATCCGCGACACCCTGCCGCTCTGGGCGTTCGCGCTGGTGCCGCTGGGCCTGGCGGTGGTGGTCGCGGCGTCCATGCTGGTGCTGCGCCGGCTGGATGCGGGTGCCCGCACGGGCGACAAGCCGGGGCGCGTCCTTCAGTTTCTGCGCGACGGGCGGTGGGTGCTGTTCGGGCCGCGCCACTTCCTCATGCATGTGCTGTATTCGCTGCCGGTGGTGGCGAGTTTCCTCGGCACCTTCTACCTGGCCGGCAAGGCCATCGGCATCACCCTGGACCCGGTGCTGGCGGTCTCGGCCGTGCCCATCGTGCTGTTGTCCATGACCGTGCCCATCACCGTGGGCGGCTGGGGCGTGCGCGAGGGCGCAGCCGCCGCCCTGTGGGCCGTGGTCGGGCTGCCGGCATCCGAGGGCGTGGCGATCAGCGTGCTTTACGGCGTGGTGATCCTGCTGTCGGCATCGCCGGGCGCGCTGGTCCTGCTCCGGCGCTGATGCCGCGCCGCATCCCTGTGGGCGGGGCTGAGCACGCAGTCGAACAGCATGTCCCGCCCCATGGGCAGCCAGCGGCCGGCGGGGCGCAGGGCATCATCGACGTGCTCGATGGGCGGCAGGGTGACGGCGGGGATGCCGGAGCCCAGCAGCAGCGGCGCCACGCAGACCTGCAGCCGGTCCAGCACGCCGGCCGCCAGGAAAGCGGAAACCAGCCGGCCGCCGCCTTCGACGAACACCCGCGCCAGCCCGCGTTCCCGCAGGGCCGCCACCACCGCCGCCGGCCGGGCGTGCCCCTCCTCGTCCGCCGCCACCGTCACCGCGTCGATCCCGGGGGGCGCGGCCGGGCCTTCGGGCGTGCGCACCAGAAGCGTCGGCGCGGCATGGTCGGTGAAGACGCCGAGGCCCTCGTACAGCGGTCCGCGGCCGGCGATGATGACACGGGTCGGCGAGGTGCCTGCGACCCGCCGCGTCGTCAGCCGGGGATCGTCCGCACGCGCTGTGCCGGCGCCCACCACCACAGCATCGGCCAGTGCCCGCAGGCGGTGCATGTGGTCGATGTTCGGCGCATCGTTGATGGTGTGCGAATGCCCGCCTGAACACGCGATGCGGCCGTCCAGGCTCTGCCCCAGGTGGCCGAGCACGAAGGCCGGCGCCGCCGCCAGCGGCAGGTAGAGGTCCAGGAATGCCGCCACCTCGGGCGCCGGCGCACGGTTGGCCGCCCAGCCGCCGCCCGGGTGGACGGTGACGTGCTCGGTGGTGTGGCTGGCCTCCGGGTCGGCATGCACCGCCAGGATGAGCCGCCAGGCGGCGTCGATGTCGAGCGTCATGGTGGCCCGTCCCCTCCGTCAGGCTTCTTCCTCCCCGTCAAACGTTCGCGCGGCGGCGGCCGTTTCGGGTTTCATGCCTGGATACGCGGGCAGGCCGCGAACGGATGATGCCGCCGCGGCGGACACACAACCCCGTTCCACCCGGCGCTTGCCTGCGCTACGCTCGCGCCCCATGGAGACAGAAGCCGCAAACGCCGCCGCCCATGCCGCCCATGTGGACGTCACGGGCATCGCCCTTACCGCCCTGGCCGCCATGGCCTGCGGGCTGCTGATGCATCTGCTCAGGCAGCCGGCGATCGTCGGCTACATCATCGCCGGCGTCCTGCTCGGCCCCTCGGCGCTGGGGCTGGTGGACGACCGCGAGTCCGTCGCCCTGCTGGCCGAGTTGGGCGTGCTGATGCTGCTGTTCATCATCGGGCTCGAGCTTTCGGTCAAGAAATTCATGACCGTGTGGAAACAGGCGCTGGTCACCACCCTGTTGCAGGTGGGCGGCAGCGTCGCCGTGATGCTGCTGATGTACCGCTTCGCCGGGTGGGACCTGGGCATGTCGGTGCTGCTGGGGTTCGCCGTGGCCCTGTCGTCCACCGCCGTCGTCATCAAGCTGCTGGAGCAGTCCGGGGAGTCCGAGACCCCCGCCGGCCGGCTGACCATCGGCATCCTCATCGCCCAGGACATGGCCGTGGTGCCCATGCTGCTGGCGCTGTCCATGCTGCATGCGCCGGAGCAGGTCAGCTATCTGGACGGAGCGCGAATCGCCGCCGCCGTGCTGATCCTGGCCGGGCTGATCTGGCTGCTCTTGCGCCGCGAGGTGAAACTGCCCTTCGCCCGCACCATCGCCGCCCACGGCGACCTGGCACCGCTGGCGGCCTTCGGCCTGTGCTTCGGCGGGGCCGCGGCCTCGGGCCTGCTCGGCCTGTCGGCGGGCTACGGCGCCTTCCTGGCCGGGCTGGTGCTGGGCAACAGTTCCATCGGCAGCCGCATGATCCACGCCGCCCACCCCATCCAGAGCCTGCTGCTGATGGTGTTCTTCCTCTCGGTCGGGCTGCTGCTGGACCTGGATTACGTCTGGGAAAACCTGGGCGCGGTGCTGGCGGTGCTGCTGTGGGTGACGCTGTTCAAGACGGCGCTCAACCTGGGCGCCCTGCGCCTGCTGCGCACGCCCTGGCCGGAAGCCTTCCTGGCCGGCGTGGCGCTGGCGCAGATCGGCGAATTCTCGTTCCTGCTCTCCAGCCAGGGTGCGGCGCTGGGCCTCCTGGACCAGCAGGAGGCGCAGTTCGTGGTCGCCGTCACCGTGCTCAGCCTGATGTTCAGCCCGCTGTGGCTCGCCACCCTGCGGCGCCTGGGCGGCGGCCTTGCCCGGCGGCGCCGCATGAAGACCCTGGGGGCCGTGCTGGACACCGTCTACGGCCCCGAGGCGCGCAAGGTGGGCTGGGTCTCGCATGCGGCCGTCAGCCGCCTGCGCGGACGCCCCGCCCCGCCGCCGCCTCCCGAACCGGTCGAGCCGCCGCCCGAACCGGCCGTCGACCGGCCCGAGGAGCCCATGCCCGCCATGGAGGCCGACCCCGCCGAGGAACCCCTTGCGCCGGCGCCGGCGGAGGCGTATGACACCGCCCCCGACCAACCGCCGCTCGAGCAGGAACCCGCCGCCGTGGCCGACACGGACACCACCGCCGCGACCGACGACAAGGACCGCCCGCGCAATGCCTGACTTCCAGTTGGAGTGGGCCGAGACGGGCGTGGTCTGCGGCATCGACGAGGCGGGGCGCGGCCCGCTGGCCGGGCCGGTGGTCGCCGCCGCCGTCATCCTGGACCGCGCGTGCGTGCCCGACACCCTGGTCGACGGCCTCAACGACAGCAAGAAGCTGACCGCAAGCAAGCGGGAAGAGTTGCTGACCGTGCTGGAAACCTGCGGCGCCGCCGTCATCGGCATCGGCCAGGCGGACGTGGCGGAAATCGACACCCACAACATCCTGCGCGCCACCCATATGGCCATGGACCGCGCCTGCGGTGCACTCGGACGCGCGGTGGACGTTGCCCTGGTGGACGGCAACCAGCCGCCCGCCCTGTCGCTGGACTGCGCCGTGCGGACCGTGGTCGGCGGCGACGGGCTCAGCCTGTCCATCGCCGCGGCCTCCATCGTCGCCAAGGTGACGCGCGACCGCATCATGGCGGCGCTGGCGGTGGACCATCCCCACTACGGGTGGGAGCGCAACGCCGGCTACGGCACCGCCGAGCACCGCACCGCCATGCTCGAACACGGGGTCTGCGTGCACCACCGCCGGTCGTTCGCGCCGGTGCGCGATCTGTGTGCGTGACACTTTTACAAAGCCTGTGGCCGATGGGACACAGGCGCTAGATCATGGAGTCGCGCCCCCAGGCGACTCACAAGATCATGTGGCAGGACTCTTGCCGAGTCGCTTTTGAGACCCCACTTTCACCGAATCCGCCAAGCCACTGAGTCAAGCGGATTCTTGACGCCGAGTCGCCTGTGGATAATCGTCTGTGCAGCAAGACGGACGACCCGACGCAGTGGCGACTTATCCCATGAAAACTCTCAAGACCAACCGCATTTTCCAGGGCGATTGCATCGCCATCATGGAAAGCCTTCCCGAAAAGTCGGTGGACATGGTGTTCGCCGACCCGCCGTACAACCTGCAGCTGGGCGGCGACCTGCACCGCCCCAACAACACGCGGGTCGACGGCGTGGACGACGCCTGGGACAAGTTCGCCAGCTTCGCCGAATACGACGACTTCACCCGCCGCTGGCTGGCCGCCGCCCGCCGGGTGCTGAAGGACGACGGCACGCTGTGGGTCATCGGCAGCTACCACAACATCTTCCGCGTCGGCGCCTCGCTGCAGGACATGGGCTACTGGATGCTCAACGACGTGGTGTGGCGCAAGACCAACCCCATGCCCAACTTCCGCGGCCGGCGCTTCACCAACGCGCACGAAACCCTCATCTGGGTCGCCAAGTCGGAAAGCAGCAAGTACACCTTCAACTACGAAAGCATGAAGGAACTCAACGAGGGCCTTCAGATGCGCAGCGACTGGACCCTGCCGCTGTGCACCGGGGCGGAGCGCCTGAAGGACGCCGAGGGCGCCAAGGTCCACCCGACCCAGAAGCCCGAGAGCCTGCTCTACCGCGTCATCATGGCGTCCACCAACCCCGGCGACGTGGTGCTGGACCCCTTCTTCGGCACCGGCACCACGGGCGCGGCGGCCAAGAAGCTGGGCCGCAAGTGGATCGGCATCGAGCGCGAGCAGGACTACATCGACGCCGCCCGCACCCGCATCAACTCGGTGGAGGAAATCAGCGACACCAGCCTTCTGGTCACGCCGTCCAAGCGCAGCGAGCCCCGCGTGCCCTTCGGCAACCTGGTGGAGCGCGGCATGCTGAAGCCGGGCGACGTCCTCTACGACCCGCGCGGCAAGGCGGTGGCGAAGGTGAAGGCCGACGGCACCATCGTCTCGGCCGAGCACAAGGGGTCTATCCACAAGGTGGGCGCGGCGATCCAGGGCGCACCGTCGTGCAACGGCTGGACCTTCTGGCACTTCAAGACCGGCGACCAGATGGTCGCCATCGACCTCCTGCGTCAGAAGCTGCGCGCGGAAATGGCGGGCAAGGAACTGAACTAGAGCCCTCTCCGATCAAGCGCGATCGAATAGGGCGACATAGGGTCGCGCCTGCGACCCCGCGCCGGTCAGGCGCGTGAGCCTCAGTGGCGCTTGAACGCCCATCAGGCGCGACCGCGCCTGATGGGAAAACGCTTCAAGGACCCTTCGAGGGGCGGGGCGCCGAGGGCCGGACCGCGCGGCGCTCCCGCTCAATCAACTCCGGCGGTTGGGTTCTTCCCGGTCGGTGTCGCCGGAGGCGCCGGCCTCCTCCTCGCCCTCGGGAGAGGCGAAGGGATCGTCGGCACCGCCGTCCTCCATGGCCTCCAGGCGCTCCAGGTCCTCCTGGCGGGTCTTGGCCTTCAGGCGGCGGTAGCTGCGCCACGCCAGCGGCAGCGTCGCCAGGTAGACCACCCCCAGCACCGAGAGGGTCGACCACGGGTTGGTCACCAGGAAGGCCGCCAGCAGGCCCACCACGATCATCAGCGGCAGCGCCATGGCGCGGGGCACCCGCACGCGCTTGAAGGAATAGGTGGGGATCTGGCTGACCATCAGCAGGCCGACCCCGACCATGAAGATGGCCACCACCCACGGCTGGCTGAAGAATTCCGCCCCGAACTGGAAGCTGAGCATCATGGGCAGCAGCGCCAGCCCGGCCGCCGCCGGGGCCGGCACGCCCACGAAGTAGTTGCGCGACCACGGCGGCGGGTCGGGATCGCCCAGCATGGTGTTGAACCGTGCCAGCCGCAGCGCGCCGCAGGTGGCGAAGAACAGCACCAGCGCCCAGCCGGCGCCGCCGGCGTCGTTCATGGTCCACAGGTAAAGCAGCACCGCCGGCGCCACGCCGAAGGACAGGAAGTCCGACAGGCTGTCCAGTTCCGCGCCGAACTTGGTCTGGCCGCGCAGCATGCGGGCGATGCGCCCGTCCATGCCGTCCAGCAGCCCCGCCAGCAGGATGGCCGCCACGGCGCGCTCGAACTCCTCGCGCAGGCCGTAGCGGATGCCCGTCAGCCCTGCGGCGAGCGCCAGCAGGGTGACCATGTTGGGGATCATCTTGTTGATGGGCAGCGCCCGCAGACGCGGGCGGCGGGGCTTGGCAATCATGGGGTCAGCGGGCCTCCGCGTCGCGTTTCAACTCATCGGCCTCGATGTCGGCGATGACCGTCTCGCCGGACACGCAGGTCTGGCCGAGCGCCACAAGGGGTTCCACCCCCGGCGGCAGATAGATGTCGAGCCGGCTGCCGAAGCGGATCATGCCCATGCGCTCGCCGGTGCGGGTGGTCTGGCCTTCCTTGATGTCGCAGCGGATGCGCCGCGCCACCAGGCCGGCGATCTGCACGAAGGCCAGGTCCTTGCCGTCGTCGGTGGTGACGAAGACCATGTTGCGCTCGTTGTCCTCGCTGGCCTTGTCCAGGCTGGCGTTGACGAACTTGCCGGCGATGTAGACCACCTTGCGGATGGTGCCGCCCACGGGCATGCGGTTCACGTGGCAATCGAAGACGCTCATGAACACGGAAACCCGCCAGCGCTCGTCCTCGCCCATCTCCAGTTGCTTGGGCGGCGGTACCTTCTTGATGAGGCTGACCACACCGCTGGCCGGCGTGATGACCAGCCCCTTGCGCATGGGCGTGAAGCGATCGGGGTCCCGGAAGAAGTAGAAACACCACACCGTGAGGACGACACCCACCCAGCCGAGCGGCTCCCACGCCCAGAACAGCAGAAGCGCGGCGATGGCGAAGACCGCCACGAACTTCGGCCCCTCACGATCCAGGGGAGGCAGCAGGTAGCGCCGCCAGGAAACATTGAACTCGGTGGTCACGGGGGAATTGCCTCCATCAGGACAAGACAACGGAGCCGCTGCGCGGCCCGTTGCGAGACATTACCCGCAGCGGGCGGTCGCGCCAATCGGCGGAACACGATTTTTCAAGGCCGTGGCAGCGGCGCGGACGAAAGTGCTAAGCTCCTCGCCGATCACCCTACCTTCCAACTCGCCCGGATACCATGGCCGAACTCAGGATCGAACAGGACGGACTGCCCATGCGCCTGCGCGGCGTGCGGGTCCGCCGCGACGGCACGCTGGCCGCCGCCCATGACCGCACCGTCCAGCGCTTCCGCTTCCGGTGGCGCGGGGTGGAGTTCGTCGCCCGCTACCGCCAGGACGGCCAGGGCGCCCGGCTGCGCTATGCGGCGGATTTCGGCCCCCTGCCCTACGCCACCCAGGCGCCGGACACCAACGCGAATCTGCGCGCCATCGTTGACGCCGCGCGCGAACACCTGGGCCCGGTGGCCCGCATCCGCCGCGACCGCCGCATCATCGTCGGCCGCCGCGTGCCGCTGGAGACACCGGTCACCGCCGACCGCCTGATGGCGACGCTGGCGACCGAACTGCTGGCCGTGGCGCCCTACCTCGATCTCCTGAAGGACCACCGCGCCGCCTGAGGCAGCTGCCGCACCTTGGCGATGCAGTCGGCGATATTATCTGTAAGGACGGACTGTCGCGTCATCCGCCGGGAGAGTGTCGCCATGGCCCTTCGCCGACCGCTTATCGCCGCCGTTTGTCTCGCGCTCGCCCTGTCGGCGGGTCTGCTGCTGGCACCGCGCGAGCAGGAGGCCCGCGCCGCCCTGCCGAACCAGGCCGTGCTGACTTATGACCTGCGCCTGGGCGGCTTCGACATCGGGCGGGCGGAGGTCGCCGTCGCCCTGCCGCCCTCGGTGGCCGAAGGACCCTACCGCATTACCACCGACGTCGCCGCCAGCGGCATGCTCAGCGTCTTCACGGATTTCCGCTCCAGCGCCGCCACCGACGGCGCCCTGGCCGGCGCCACCGTGCGCCCGCGCCTGCACGAGGTCGCCAATGTCTGGCGCGGCGAGACGCGGCAGGTGCGGCTTGCCTACGACGACACGGCGCCGATGCCGGAGGCGCTGGTCGATCCGCCGCCCGACGCCGACGAGCGCGAGCCCGTGGACCCGTCCGACACGGCGGGCAGCGTCGACCCGCTGTCGGGCGTGCTGCAACTGGTGGCGGATGGCGACGGCGAGGCCGGTCCCGTGAAGATCTTCGACGGGCGCCGCCTCTACACCCTCGCCCTGGACGATCCCGAACCGGCCGCGGCGAGCGTGGGCGGCTTCAGCGGCCCGGCGCTGCGCGCCGACCTGCGCTACGAGCGCCTGGGCGGCGCCTCGCGCAAATGGGACAGCCGCAAGGAGGCGACGGCGTCTGTCACCCTGGCGCCGCCGGCGGCCCTGGGCCTGCCCGTGGCGGTCCCGCTGCGGGTGGTGGTGCCGACCACCGGCTTCGGCGGATTCATCATTGAACTGGCCGAGGTGCGCACCGGAACGGCGGGCTGAGGACCCCCGGCCCTACCGCCCCACGTCGCGCCCGATCTCCTCGCCCAGCGCGCGCAGGGCGGCATCCGCCGCCGGAATGAGGCCGGCCATGTGCAGGAACCCGTGGATGAGCCCCGGATGCTCCACCAGCCGCGCCGCCACGCCCTCTGTCGTCAGGCGCGCGACCCAGCGGCGGCCGTCGTCGGCCAGCGGATCATGCCCGGCGATCACCACCGTCGCCGGCGGCAGGCCCGCCAGGGTATCGGCCTGCAGGGGCGACAGCAGCGGGTCCAGGACCGAGACGCCGTGGCCGGTCGCGTACTGCTCCAGGAAGAACAGCACGTCGGCCTGCTCCAGGAACCGTCCCTCGGCGTGAGTGCGGTGGCTGTCGCCGGCGAGCGTGGCGTCCAGGCTGGGATAGACCAGCGCCTGATGCACCGGCTGTGGGCGCTTGTGATCGCGCAGCAGCAGGCACAGCGCCGCCGTCAGGTTGCCGCCGGCGCTGTCGCCGCCGACCGCCACCGCGCCCTGGGTCTGACGCGCCCAGGCGTAGGCCGCCTCGGCATCGTGGAGGGCGGCGGGAAACGGGTCCTCCGGCGCCCGGCGATAATCCAGCGACAGGACCGGGCCGCCGTAGCCTTTGGCCAGCCAGCGGCAGGGGGTGTCGTGGGTGTCCAGGTCGCCCAGCATCCAGCCGCCGCCGTGCAGCCACAGAAGCAGCGGCCGGTCGCCGGTGGCGGTTTCCGGCCGGAACAGGCGCGCGGGACGCGGCCCGTCGCCGCCGGGCACCGTCAGGTCCTCGGCCGTGACGCCGGAGGGTGGCGCGCTGCCGGCCCGCTTCTGAAGCTGCGCGAACTGGCGGCGGGCCTCGTCTATCGGCAGGGCGCTGGTGGGCGGCCGGTTGCCGGAGGCGATACGGTCGAGGAAGGCGCGGGCGGCGGGGTCGAGAGGGGCATCGGTCATGGCATAGGGATCGGGCCTGTTCCGGGCCGCGTCAAGGCCTCAGGGGGCACAAGGCCCCCTGAAGACGCCCTGGGCGTTACGCCGGCAGTTCCGAGAAGGCGATCTCGTACCGGTCCTGCGGCGCCGCGAACCCCTTGAAACGGGACACGACGTCATCGGCCGACAGGCCTTCGGGCACGTCGGTGACCTCGTAAACGATGCTGGAGCCGCTGGTGGGGCCGGGGTCGGCCAACCGATGGGCCTTGGCGACGAGGCCTTCGCCGGCGACCTTGATCATGACGGTGGACATGGATGGGCACTCCCTCTTCAGTCGAAGCTGGTTGTCGAAACCGCCGCGGGGGGAGTGGAACACGGCCTTTATCCAATACCCCGTTTCCGCCCAGGGCGGAAGAGGATGTTGTAGATGTCACCGAAACAGCGCTTGAAGCCGTTCCGGGCGCATCCACTTCACGCGCACCCAAGCATCATCCAACCGGAGGATCATCAGATGGATGCCCAGGATCGTGCCCTCATTGACGGCGTATTCGACAAGGTTCGGCAGGCGGAAGAGCAAGGCGGTTCGCGCGATGCGGATGCCGAAGCCGCCATCGCGGCCCACGTCGCCGAGCAGCCGCACGCGCCCTACTACATGGCCCAGGGGCTGGTCATGCTGGAGGAAAGCCTGAAGGTGGCCGAAGAGCGCATCGCCCAGCTTGAAGACGAATTGTGCCACCGTCCTGCCGGTGCAGGTGGCGGTCTCCTCGGCGGGCTGTTCGGCGGCGGCGCGAGCGGCGGCCGCGGCACGGTGCCGGCTGCGCGCCCGGCGACGGAAAGCTCGCCCATTCTGGCCCGCGCCGCGCGGCCGGGACACGGCGGCTTCATGGGCGGCGCGGGATCGACGCTCATGGCGGTGGCCGGCGGCGTCATGCTGGGCAACCTGCTGGGTGCGGCGATGATGCCAGACATGGCGGGCGCCGAGGACGCCGCGGCCGGCGAAGAGGAAATGGCCGGCATGGAAGAGGACCTGGGCGGCGCCGAGGACATGGACTTCGAGTTCTGAGGAGGGCTGACAGGGGGCGCCTTTGAGCGGCCCAGTAATGCGCCATTATGGATTCCGTCGGTGTCGCGAGGGAACTGACGGCGTGCGTGGGTCCCTGCTTTCGCAGGGACGACGGGTTTCGTAACCTGTTATTCTGTAACGAAAAATTCCCGTCATTCCTGCGAAAGCAGGAATCCATATATGGTACTAACCATACTGCCGCGCACCCTCCTGTGCTCGTCCACCGATCTCGTGAGCGCCTCGAAATCAGCGCCTACGCCCGGCTCCCACCGCCCTCGCACCACCGTCCACCAGAAACGGAAACGGCCCGCCGGAGCATCTGCTCCGGCGGGCCGATCCGTCGGTCGGAACCGCTATAACCTGAGTAACCTGGGGTAGACGGGCTTACATGCCCATCTTTTCGCGCAGGCGCGCGTCCAGGGTCTCCAGGAACTGGTTGGTGGTCTGCCACGGCTGGTCCGGGCCGATCAGGATGGCCAGGTCCTTGGTCATGTTGCCGGCCTCGACGGCCTCAATGCAGACCTGCTCCAGCTTCTCGGCGAAGTCGACCACCTCGGGGGTGTCGTCGAACTTGCCGCGGAACTTCAGGCCACGGGTCCAGGCGAAGATGGACGCGATCGGGTTGGTGGACGTCTCCTTGCCCTGCTGGTGCAGGCGGAAGTGACGGGTCACCGTGCCGTGCGCGGCCTCGGCCTCGACGGTCTTTCCATCCGGCGTCATCAGCACCGACGTCATCAGGCCCAGAGAGCCGAAGCCCTGCGCGACCGTGTCGGACTGCACGTCGCCGTCGTAGTTCTTGCAGGCCCAGACGAAGCCGCCGCTCCACTTCATGGCGCAGGCGACCATGTCGTCGATCAAACGGTGTTCGTAGGTGATGCCGGCCGCCTTGAACTTGTCGGCGAACTCGTTCTGGAAGACCTCCTCGAACAGATCCTTGAAGCGGCCGTCATAGGCTTTCATGATCGTGTTCTTGGTGGACAGGTAGACCGGCCAGCCACGGTCCAGGCCGTAGTTCATGCAGGCCCGCGCGAAGCCCTTGATGGACTCGTCCAGGTTGTACATGGACATGGCCACGCCGGCCGACGGGAACTTGTAGACCTCGTGCTCGATCGGCTCGCCGCCGTCCTCGGGCACGAACTTGACCGTCAGGGTGCCGGGGCCCGGAACCTTGAAGTCGGTGGCGCGGTACTGGTCGCCGAAGGCGTGACGGCCGATGACGATCGGCTGCGTCCAGCCCGGGACGTAACGCGGGACGTTCTTGCAGATGATGGGCTCGCGGAAGACGGTGCCGCCCAGAATGTTGCGGATGGTGCCGTTGGGCGACTTCCACATCTTCTTGAGGCTGAACTCCTCGACGCGCTGCTCATCGGGGGTGATGGTCGCGCACTTCACGCCGACGCCGTACTGCTTGATGGCGTTGGCGGAGTCGATGGTCACCTGGTCGTCCGTCGCGTCCCGGTTCTCGACCGAGAGGTCGTAGTACTTCAGGTCGACATCGAGGTACGGCAGGATCAGCTTGTCCTTGATGAAGGACCAGATGATCCGGGTCATCTCGTCGCCGTCCAGCTCGACAATCGGATTTTTGACCTTGATCTTGCTCATCTAAGCGGTTCTCCCGATGGGTGACGAACTCGGGTGTCCGATGGGGTGCGCCCCATGTGCATGGTTGGACCACTACCGGAAGCGAATCGCCGCGGACGGCGGCACCATAGACGGCACCGCCGCCGAGAGCAAGACCCGCCCTTTCGGGCGGGATGGGGGTAGGCGGGAATCTTGCGGTTTTACAGGCGCTCTGCCGCGTCCGCCGCCACCGTGCCGACGCCGGCCCGGCCCAATTCCTGCTCGATGGTGGGGAGAATCCGCGTCCAGTCGTCCACCACGGTGAACAGGTCGCGGTTGACGGGCTTGGCGAAGCGCCGGGCAATCATGCTGTCCACCAGGTCCAGGAACGGGTCCCAGTAGCCCTCGATATTGGCGATGATGATGGGCTTGTTGTGAATGCCCAACTGCCGCCAGGTCAGGATCTCGAACGTCTCGTCCATGGTGCCGAAACCGCCGGGAAACACCACGAAGGCGTCGGCGCGCTCGAACATGGCGAACTTGCGCACGTGCATGTTTTCCACCACGTGCAGCTCGGTCGCGCCCTGGTAGGCCGCCTCCAGCCGGGTCAGGTGCTCGGGGATGAAGCCGACGACGCGGCCGCCCTCGCGCATGACGGCCTCGGCCGCCACGCCCATGATGCCGACGTGCCCGCCGCCGTAGACAAGCTGCACGCCGGCCTGCGCCATGGCGGCGCCCAGTTCGTCGGCCGCCTCGGCGAAGGCGGGGTTGTCGCCCACGTTGGAGCCACAGAAGAGGCAAAGAGATGTCAGTCGACCCATGGCGGTGACCTCGCGTCTGTTCTTGTTGTGCTTCTGCCGCAGGACCCGGGCCGAAGCCGGGGCTCGGCGGCGAAAAAAGGGGCGGTCGGGCGACCGTCCCCTTTCTTTATCTATGGGAGCCAACGCGCGCCCGCGCCAGGGGGGTGCATGGCCTACCCCGGACGGCGGGCCTGCCCGGCACCGATGCGGCGCTCGCCGGTTTGTGTGACGGAGTCACCGACCGCGTCATCAAAACGTGTCTTGATCCTCCACACGCTCTGGGATATTTGCCACAGAGTTCTTCCCGTCGATCGACCATCCCGATCCCCTTCGGGTTCACAAGGAAGGAGCACGTTTCATGAAGCTTCGCGCCATTACCGCCGCCGCCGCGCTGGCTGCCGCTGCCGTCGCCCCGATGGCCGCCAACGCCATGGACGCCGAGAACGCCGTGAAGTACCGCCAGCAGGTCATGAAGGCCATCGGCGGCCACACCAACACCGTGGTGATGATCCTGAAGGGCGAAGTGCCGTACTCCGACCAGTTGCTGCCCAGCGCGCAGATGCTGGCCGATACGGCCGACCTGGCGCTGCTGCCCTTCGAAGAGAACACCGCCGAGTCGGGCGTGAAGACCACTGCCACGGCCGACGTCTGGACCAATTGGGACAAGTTCTCGGGCGGCATCAAGATGATGCAGGAGCGCACCGACACGCTGGTCGCGGCGGTGGAAAGCGGCGACAAGGGCGCCATCGGCGAGGCCATGCAGGCCGTCGGCGAGACCTGCAAGAACTGCCACGACAACTTCCGCGAGAAGTAAGCGGAGCGGGAAACCGCGACGGCCGAAACGGAAAGAGCCGGCGGCACGATGCCTCCGGCTCTTTTTGCGTGGCGCGCGTGGCGATCCTGCCGATCACATCACCTCGACGATGTACCAGACGACGCCGCCGGCCACCACGGCCGCCGCCACCGCCACCAGGGGCGAGGCGAAGCGCAAACCTCTTTCGGCCTCGGGCGGGGCGGGCTTGCGGCCGGTGACCATGGCCCGGATCAGGTTCTCGCCCTTGACGAACAGGTACAGAAAGGCCGCCAGCACGTGCAGGCCCACCAGAATCTGCAGGGCCGGGAACAGGATGTTCTTGTGCCAGCCGGTCAGGGCATCGCTGGTGTCCTTGCTGACCAGGTTGGCCAGCGGCCCCTCGCTGAAGATGTCGTCGTTGGCGAACAGGCCCGTCCCCGCCTGCGCCAGCACCAGCACCAGCAGAAGCAGAACCATCCAGCCGCCGGCCGGGTTGTGGCCCAGCACATAGGCCTTGGTGCGCGTCGTCGTGCCCTTGCCGAAAGCGGTCTTCAGGTAACTCGCCACCGCGGCCGGCCCTTTCACGAAATCCACGAATCGCGCGGTGGTCGAGCCGAACACGCCATAGATCAGCCGCCACAGGATCAGCGCCAGCACGGCAGAGCCGGCCAGCATGTGATCGCTCATGGGACCATTCTCGCCCGTCCACCACAGGTATCCCAGCAGGCCCACCAGCACCCAATGGAACAGGCGCGTCGGCACGTCCCACACGCGCACGGGCCTCAGGCTCCCCAGGTCCCTCTGCGCGGCGCGGGCGGGAGAGGCGGGCGCCGGCTTGGTCTTGTCCATGTCCATGGCGTCGTGCTCACTGCTGTTGCGGTGAAGGCTGGGCGTAGCCCGCCTGTTGCTTTAGAACCCGGCGGGAGGATAGGTGGTGTTCCCGCCTGGGTAAATGCAACTCTTCTAACACAAGGACCGCCCCCGCCCGATGATCGACATGGTGCTGTCGCTGGCCCTGCCCCTGCTGGTGGCCCTTGCGGTCAGCGGCGTCGTCCGCCTGTCCGCCGGTCCCGAGCGCGGGGCACGGCTCATGGGCGTGGGCCTCGGCGTCGGCTTCCTCGGCTGGTGGTTGTGGGCCAACGGGGTGGAGCCTCTCGGTCGCCTGACGCCGCTGGGCACTGCCCCGCTTGTGACTCTGGCGGGCCTGGCGGCGGGCGCGGCCGTCAACGCCTGGGCCGCCGCCCGCCGCGCCGCGGCCTGGACGGCGGCGACGGTCTTCGCGGCCCTCAGCCTGTGGGCGCTGGCCGGACTGCCGATTTCCACCCAGGGCCTTGCCGCCGCTGCCCTGCCCGCCGCCGGCCTGGCGCTGCTGTTCGCGGTGGTGCTCGGCGGCCTGGGCACCGCGCGGGAGCGTGCCCCCTGGGCTCCGGCCCTTCTGCTGGCGGTGGCCTGCGCCGGGCTGGGCGCGGCGGCCTCGGCCCTGGGTGCCGCCGACGTGTCGGCGGCGGCGCTGGCGCTGGCGGTGGCGGTGCTCGGTGTCCTGCCTTGGCTGCCGGCCGCGCCCGGGGCACCGGGATGGATCGTGACCCTGGCCGGCGGCGGCACCTTCGTCGCGCTGTCGGCGGCTCTTCTGGCGGCGAACCCGGGCGCGGCGGGCGCGCTTGCGGTGCTGGCACTCGTGTTCCTGGCGGAGCCCACGGCGGCGCGCCTGCCGGCGGGAGGGCCCCGCACCGCCCTTCTGGCGCGACCCGGCTGGCTGGTTCTGGTGGCGGCCCTGCCCGCCGGGCTGGCCGGACTGCTGGCCCAGGTGGCGGCGAAAATGGTCGGCGGCTGAGGCGATTGCGCCTTATCAGGGGACGTAATACCCTTGAGCGCATGTTGAATTGGCATCGCCACCCAAAGTCGCCCGGCGACGCCCTGCCAGAGGACCGCCCGTGAACCGCCCGCTCATCGTCGCCCTCGTCGGGGCCGTCGTCGTCGTCTTCGCGCTTGGCCTGAGCTGGCTGGTCGGCCGCCAGGACGCCGCCCCCGACGCGCCACCGCCCGTGACCGTCGAGGTGCCGCCCGCAGATACGGCGGCGCCCGCCGGCGACGACGCAAGCGAGAGCAAGGGCGAGGGCGAGGACGAGCCCACGTCCGCGGCCGCTCCGCCGGCGGCGCAGCCCGAGTCGGCGGGCGCCGCGCAGACGACGGTCTCGCCGGCCCCCGCAACGGAGCCAGTCCCGAGCGGCACGGGCCCGTCCTTCGACGTCGTGCGGGTGGACCGCGAGGGCAACACGGTCATGGCCGGCCGCGCCACGCCGGAGACGGAGGTGATCATTCGCGACGGCGAGACGGAACTGGGCCGCGTACGGGCGGACGAGCGCGGGGAATGGGTCTTCCTGCCCGACAAACCCCTGCCGCCGGGCACCCGTGAACTGCGGCTGGGCGCCCTCGGCACGGATGGCGCGGAGACGGAAGCCGAGTCCTCGGTCGTCCTGGTCGTGCCGGAACAGTCGGCCGACGAGGGCCGTCCGCCCCTGGCGGTGGAAACGGCGCCGGGCCGCCCGAGCCGCGTGCTGCAGGCGCCGGCCCCGGCCGTCGCCGGCACGGAAACGGGCGATGCTCCGCTGCCGCCGCCCGGACAGGATGGCGCCGCGCCGTCCGTCGTGATCGACGTGGTGGACTACGACGCCGCCGGCAACCTCAGCTTCGGCGGCCGTGCCGCGCCGGGCACCGTCGTGATGGCCTATGTGGACAACCGTTTTGTCGGCCGCACTGTGGCCGGGCCCGACGGGCGCTGGTCGGTGACCGCGGCGGACCCCGTCGCCACCGGACGGCACACCCTGCGGGCGGATGTGCTGGGCCCGGAAAAAGAGGTCGCCGCCCGCGCCGAGATCCCCTTCCTGCGCCCCGAAAGCGTCGACACACCCGCCGGCGCCGGCGAGCGGGTGGTGGTCCAGCCGGGCAACAGCCTGTGGCGCATCGCGCGCGAGCGCCTGGGCGCGGGCATGGAATACACGGTGATCTACGAGGCCAACCGCGCCCAGATCCGCGACCCGGACCTCATCTACCCCGGACAGGTGTTCGTCATCCCCGACGACGGCGGGCGGTAACGCCGCTCCGCCGCCTCCGCGAGCAGAACTCCAGAGCCTTTTCCCATCAGACGCGGTCGCGCCTGATGAGCGGTGTGCGCGCTTCCGCGCACGCCTTCGGCTCCGCGGCCCTATGTCGCCGTTTTCGATCTCGTTTGACCGAAAATGCCCTAGAACGCGCTTTCGCGGATCAGGACGCCGGCGATCGTGCGCCACAGCCGCACGGCCAGGCTTTCCGGCTCGCCGTCGACGCGCAGGGTGCCGCGCCGCAGTTGCGCCGGCGCGTCGGGATCGTCCAGCACCACCACCACGCGGTACAGCGAGTGCTCCGGCAGCATTCGGCCGTCCTCGTCGCGGCGCGCGGCCACGTCGCCGCCCTGGTCGGCTGCCAGCATCGGATGGTCGAGCACCGGGCGGTTGACCGCATCCACGGCCGTGACGCGCCCACTCAGGGACGGCGCCAGGGCGTCGTCGGGATGGAAGCGGGCCGGTGCGCCGGGCGTCAGGCGGGCCAGGTCCTCCTGCCGGGCGTAGCCGGTGACGCGGCCGCGCTCGGCGTCCACCACGCGCAGGAGCACGGCGCGCGGCTCCACCCACAGCCCGGTCCGCAGCCCCGGCATGACGTCGGTGACCCGTCCGGCGACGGCGCTGCGCAGCGTCATGCGGTCTTCGCGCGCGGCAAGGCCGTCAGCCTCCGCCACCAGCTTGCGCAGATCGGCGGCCAGAAGGGGCACGTCGTTGCGGGCTTCCTCGTCGGCATAGGCGCGGTCCAGGCTCAGGCGCGTCACGTCCAGCCGCAGGTCGGTCAGCTGCCGCTTGAACGCGAGATCGGGATTGACCAGCTCCGCCACCGGCTGGCCGGCCTCCACGGTGTCCCGTGCCGCCACCAGCACGCGGGCGACGCGGGCCGCTTCGGGCGCGTGCACCTCGTGGCTGCGCTCGGCCTCCAGCACCGCCGGCAGCACCACCGTTCCGCGCCAGGGCACGAAGACGGCCGCCAACAGCAGCCCCAGCACCGCCAGGGTACCCAGCACGTGGGCGTTCAGGCGCATGTCGCCGCGCCGCTTCCACCATTCGGTCATTTCGTTGGTCATGGGCTTGAGGATGAACCAGGCGATCTCGACGACGAACAACAGGATGCCGACCACCTTGATGAAAAAGGCATACACCAGCAGCGCGATGCCGATGAACAGCATCAGCCGGTACAGCCACGTCGCCCAGGCGTAGAGGACGAACAGCCGGCGCCGGCCGCGCGGCAGCGGTTCCGGCGGGGCGTCGCCGAAGCCGAACAGGATTTCGCGCAGCGCCCAGCGGCCGAAGGCGAAGGCGCGCGGTTGCAGGTTGGGTTCGTCCAGCCAGTCGGCCAGCAGGTAATAGCCGTCGAACCGCATGAAGGGGTTCAGGTTGATGATCAGGCTGGCCGTCCATCCGGCCGTCGCCAGGAAGAACGCCGCAGAGCGCACCGGCCCGTCGTCGGTGAAGGCCCATACCAGCGTCGCCAGCACGGCGACGGCCAGTTCCGTGATCATGCCGGCGGCCCCGATGGCAAGGCGCCGACGGTTGTCGGTCAGCTTCCAGCCTTCCGAGGTATCGGTATACAGCACCGGCCACAGCACCATGAAGGCGACCCCCATGGTCGGCACACGGCAGCCGTAGCGGTGGGCGGTGAAGGCGTGCCCCAGCTCGTGCAGGATCTTGGTCACCACCAGCGCCAGGGCCATCCAGGCCAGCCCTTCCAGGTTGGCGAACTGGGTGAAGGTGTGAACGAAGCCGTCCCACCGCCGCGCCACCAGATAGAGCCCGGCCACCGTCAGGGCCGCCAGCAGCAGCACGGCGCCCCGGCTGAACAGCGGGCGCACCAGCGGCCACGCCGCGCGGAGGAACGGGTCGGGCCGCACCAGCGGGATGCGGAAAAACAGATAGTTGTGCAGCATCCAGGTACTCCAGTGCCGCCGCATGGCCTTGGCCTGACGCTCCCACATCTCGCGGTCGGACGGCGCGGCCATGTCCACCAGGGCATTGGCGCGCAGGAAACGCACCACCTGCAAAAGCTCGTCCCGCCCGGGCGTCAGCACGGTCTCCGCCGCCACGGCCTCGCAGACGGCCGCGCCGGTGCCGTGGTGCCAGCGGGCCAGCATCTCGAAACCCGTCCAGGTGATCCGGTGGAAGCGGTTGCGCACCGGATCATGGATCGTCCAGGTGGGCGAGCCGTCTCGGGCACGCGGCCCGGGCAGCAGCCGCAGGTCATCGCGCAACGGCGGCAGCGGCACCGTCATGGGATCAGGCTGGCCCATGCCAGCGCCCGACGCAGAGACGGCGCCCGAGGAGATGCCGGCCAGGCCGCCCATGGGTCAGAGCCCCAGGAACTGGCGGATGGAGGCGATCGGCCGGCGGAACAGGGTGAAGGCCAGCGGCGCGTGCTCGCCATACAGCTTCGCCGTGCCTTGAAGGCCGATGCGCGGCGCCGACCGGTCCAGGAACGTGGCGTCGACGCGGTAGGCGAGCGTTCCCTCGGGCGTCAGTTCGGCGTCATAGCTGGCACGGTTGAGGATCGCCGGCACGGGGTTGAGCGGATCGACGGCCAGGAAGACGCGGACGTCGGTCCCCGGCTCCAGCGCGATGGCGTCGGAGACCGGCAGCCAGGCCCGGAGCTTCGTGCGCTCGGGGTCGGCGACCACCATGACGCGCTCGCCCACCGCCACCGGTCGGCCCGTCCAGTCGTCCTTGTCGGCGAAGACCGCCACCCCTGCCGCCGGTGCGCTGACCACGGCCCGCGACAGCAGTTCCTCGGCATAGGCCAGTTCGGCCCGGCGCAGATCGACCGCCGCCTCCTTCAGCGCCACCTCACCCTTGCGCGCGGGGCTGCGGAAGGCCGACTGGCGCGCCTGGCGCAGATCGGCCTCGGCGACGGCAAGCTGCTTGGCGGCCACCTCGCGGCGGGCCCTGAGCGGCGCTTCCTCGAACCGGAACAGGGGCTGGCCAGCCTCCACCGCCTGGTTGGGATCGACCAGGACGGTCTCCACCACGCCCTCCAGCGGCGCGGCGACCACCTGGGGCTCCATGGGAACCACCTCCGACGGCGCGAGCGCCGACTGACGCACCGGCCAGGCGAGCACCGTCACCACGATGAGTGCCGCGGCCCAGGCGAGTACCGTGCGACGGCGCCGCTTCTGTCCGGCCGACACCTTAAGGCCCAGCCGCCGCCGCAGGGCTTCCCAGGCGTGGCCGTAGGCGTCGGCCAGGCGGTCGGCCAGCACCTGCTCGGCCGACTGGAACGGCTCTTCCCGCGCCAGCATCAAGCCGCCGAGAAGGCGCCCGTCCGCCCCCTTCAGCGGCTGCCACAGAACCTCGGGCGGCCACCATTCCGACCACTCGGCCCGCAGCGCCTCCGGCAAGGCCGCCGCGTCCAGGCGCTGCGACCCGGGCTCACCGGACGCCTGTGCGGCGGCGGCGGCGTCCGTGGTCGGCGGCTGGTCTGGGCGAAGCGTCTTCAGCACGCGGGTCAGCCACCGCACGAAGGGTGCGTCGCGGTCGATGACGGGCACGTTGGAAACGGCTTCCACCGCGAACCGGCCCGGCCCCTCCAGCCGCACCAGCACGGCCTGACGGTAGGCCACCAGGCGGCGGGTCTGGTTGACCAGCACGAAACGCAGGGCGTCCTCCGTCTCGGCGTGGCGGGCCTCGCGTTCCAACTGGAGGAGGCGGGAATAGACGCTGCTCTGCTCGGTCATGGCGCCTTCATAAGGTCGGCGTTCGGCGGTCGGAATCGGCGGCGCCCGCAGGGTGCACCGGCGGCGACCATACCGCGCCGTGGTTGAACAGGCGGTTAATCCCCTGACGGCGTGCGCGCGCCCGCGTCCGGCTCCGACGACGGTTCGGGCGGCACGAAGCGGGCGGTGCCGCTCATGCCGGCCACCAGCCGGGGTGCTTCGTCGGTCAGGCGTGCGACCACGGTCACCGACTGGCTGACGGGATCCACCCGCGCCCCCAGGCGGGTAATCGTCGCCGGGTGTTCGGTGCCGGTCTCGTCCACCAGCACCGTCAGGTCGTGCCCCGGCGCCAACCACCCCAGCCATGGCGAAGGCACGATGACCTCCACCTCCAGCGCCGTGTCGTCGATGATTTCCAGCAGTTCGGCGCCGGCCTCGACACTTTCCTGCGGCCGCGCCCGCCAGTCCACCACATGGCCCGACCACGGCGCCGTCACGCGGCAGCGGTCCACCAGCACGGCGGCGGCGTTCACCGCGCCCTGGGCCTCGGCGGTCTCGCCGCGGGCGATGGCGACTTCCAGGTCGCCGATGGAACCCAGCTGCCGCAGTTGCCGGTTGGACGCCAGCTTCGACCGCGCCGCCGCCAGCCGCCCTTCCGCTTCGCTCAGGCGTGCCTCGTAGAGGCGGCAGTCGAAGGCGGCCAGCACCGCCCCCTCCTCGAACGCCTCGCCGGGGCGGACAGGCATGTCGGTCAGCCGGCCGGCGATGTCGGACGACAGCACCGCCTCGCGCGCCGGCACCAGCAGGCCGCGCGCCGCAAGCTCCGGGTCGACCGCCGGCAGCGCCGCATCGGAGGACGGCACGGGCGGCGCCGGCTCCTGCGCGGAAACGGGCACCGCCGCGCCGCCCCAGAGGAGCAGCGCGGCGGCGGTCATTAGGGTCCTGACCGCTACAGCCCGCACGTCAGAACCTCATGCCGCGCGGCATGGTGGCCCAGATGGCGGGCGCCGGTTCGGCACGGGCCTGGGCGGCGGCCGGCTCGAGCAGCAGGATGCGCCCGTCCGACGCCTCGACAGGCGCCGGCGGCGTGGCCGGCTCCGGCGCGTAATCCACCGCTTCCACCGCTTCCACCAGCTCCACCGCTTCCACCGGGGCGGCGGCCTGGGCGGGTGCGGCCGGCGCCGGCGCGGCGGCCTCGGCCGGTGCGGCGTCCGGCAGCGCCGCGAGGGGCGCGGAGGTCACCACCGGGTCCGCGGCCAGATCCTCGGCCGGCGGCTGAGCCACGGCGGACGCGGCCTCGGCGGCGTCCCCTTCGGCGGATGCCGCGTCGGGCCGCTCGACCTGAGGCTCCTCGTCCAGCACCGCCTGCACGGCACCGGGCGCGGCCAGGTCGGCGGGGTCTTCGGCGGTGATGGTGCCGGATTGCCACTGGTCGAAGGTGCTGGCGACGGCCGCCGCCACCGTGTTGACGTCACCGTCGGGCAGCGAGCCCGGCAGCGGGTCGGCGCCGATGGTGGCGAAAATGCGGCCCCACGCAGCCTGCATCTCGGCGTACGCCATGTCGCGGCGCAGTTCCGTCAGGGCGGCATTGATGCGGCTCTGAATGACCTGCTGGCGGCTCATCTGGCGGGCCGTGCCGGCGGCCTCCATCTGGCCACGGATCGCCGTGTCCACGTCCGCCAGGCGGTCGGCCATACGGTAATCCTCAACCGCCGTGCGGTAGGCCAGGTTGGCGATGTGCACCTGGCTCATCACGGCCATGGACAGCGCCTGACGGCGGACGTCCGAGAGTTGCTCGCGGGTTTCCGCCAGCTCGATGTTGCGCGGGCCGGAAATCAGGTTGAGCAGGTTCCAGGTCAGCTCAAGCCCGCCCGTCGCCCAGGTGTTGTTGAGCAGATAGGTGTTGCCCGAGAAATTGCCCGAGCCCGAAAACTCCAGCCCCGGCAGCATGCGCAGGATCTGCACCCTGGTCTCGCGCGCGTTGATGCGGCCCTGGTAGCTTTCGCCGCGCACCTCCGAGCGGTTGGTGAGCGCCGCCAGTTCCAGGTCCTCCACCGGTGCCGGCAGGTCCAGGACCGCGTCGGGCGTCGGTGCATCGGCGGCGGCGATGGTGAAGCCGGTGCCCGGTCGCACGTTCATCAGCGTCGCCAGCTCCGTGCGGGCGCGCTGCAACTCGCCGCGCAGGGACTTGAGCTGACGCTCGGCCTGCAGCATGTCGCGCTGGTAGGTCAGTGCGTCCAGCGGACGCCCAACCCGGCGCGCCACGGCCTCCTCGGCATCGGCGACGGCGGCCTTCACGTCCGCCAGCAGGGGCTCCAGGCGCTGGATGGCGCGCTCCGCCGCGGCCGCCCGCCAATAGGCGGCGCGCACGTCCTGCACGATGGTCTGCACCACCTGGCGGCGGCGCTCCGACACGATCAGCGCCTGGTCCGCCTGCTGCTTGGCGCGGATGTAGGAAATGCCGAAGTCCAGCACGTTCCAGCTGATGGTCAGGTCGGCGGTGCCGAATTCCTTCTCGTCGGACGCCGAGAAGCTGTCGCCCACCGAGCCTTCGCGCGCCGGATTGGTGGGGTCCTTGATCACGCGGCTCTGGGAGGCATCGTAGTTCGACCGCGCCGTATAGCCCGCCGAGGCTGCGATGGTCGGCAGGAGCGACATCTCGGACACGTCGACCTCGCGCCGCGAGACGGCCTCCTCCATCAGCTTGAGGCGGCGGTCCAGGTTGTACTTCAGCGCCCGCGCCACCGCCTCTTCCAGCGTCAGGGGTCCGCCGATGGGCTCCTGCTGCTCGAACATCTGGGCCAGGTCGGCGACGGCGCGCGCCTGGTGCTCGGCCTGGCTGAACGGCTCGGTCTGTACGGCGCAGCCGGCCAGTGCCAGGGACAGGATCGCGACGCTGGCCCCAACCATCGCCGCACGTTTCGGACCGCGGACCGGCGCGGTGCGCGCCGGTTCGGTGACCCCGGTCATAGCTTCGTTCACTCTCTTCCCCCCAAAAGCATCAACGGATTGCTCTCTCACATTCATGATCCTCAGGCGACCTTCTTGGACGCCCTGTTCTCAAGCTCGGCCACGGACCGCGCCAGTTCTTCGGCCTCGGCATCGAACTGCTGGTGCAGCGCCGCGAGCCGCGAGGTGAAGCTCGGCGCGCCAGGAACGGCGGCCTGATCGCCGGCCGGCACGTCAGCGGGCTGTTCGCCCGGCGCACCCTCGCCCTGCGGCAGATTGTCGGCGTTCTCGCCCGGCTGCCCACCGGGCTGCTCGCCCGGCAGAGCGCCGGCGGGATCACCGCCGAAGCCGTTGCCACCCGGCGCGCCACCCGCGCCCTCGAAGCCGCCGGCACCGGCACCGGCGCCGCCGCCGAGACCGCCGCCAGCGCCACCGCCGGGGCCGCCACCGGCGCCAGCCCCGAAGCCGCCGCCGGTGCCACCACCGAACCCGCCGCCGAGACCGCCACCGCTCGCGCCATAGGCGCCCGCGGCATTGAAGCTGCCCGTGCCGAAGCTGTTGGTGCCCAGGCCCGTCCTCACCGGCGACCCGCTGTTGTCGATGGGCGACTGGCTGCCCAGGCCGCCGGTGACGGGGCTGCGCGTGCCGGCGCCGTTCTGGCCCGTGCCGAAGCCGCCGCCGTTCAGCCCGGCAGCCACCGGCGTGCCGCTGTCACCCAGGCCCGGCGCGGTGAGGCCCGGCGGCGGGCCCGGGGGACCCGGCGGGGTGGTGGTCGGCGGTGCGCCGACCGGATTGCCACCGGCCGGCGCCTGCGGAGCCCCCTGGATGGTGACGGTAAGGGTCGCAGTGACCGTCGCGCCCGCCGCATCGGTCGCCGTAAGGACGACGCTGAAGGTACCCGGTGCGCCGCTGGGAACACCGCTGATACGGGTGCCGTCGGCAGACAGCGACAGCCCCTCCGGCAGGCCGCTGGCGGTAATGGTCAGCGGACCGCCCTCGGCGTCGGTGAACAGGGCCGAGGGAATGGCGTAGCTGAGCGCCGTGCCGCTCTCGCCCTCCACCGGCGTCAGCACACTCGGATCAGCCGAGGGCGCATCGTTGACCGGCGTCACGGCAACCGAGACGGTGGTCGCCGCCGTCGTCGCCAGCCCGTCGGAGACGGTGACGGAGAACCCGTCGGCCGGGTTCTCGCTGCCGTCGTGGCGGTAGGTGACGTTGCCCGCCGCGAGGTCGGCCTGGGTGAAGGTGCCGCCGGCGGTCAGCGCCGCGCCGTTGAGCAGCAGGGCGCCGTGGGCGGGCGCCTGGCTCACCGTGAAGGTCAGCGCGGCGGCGCCGTGGTTGGCGTCGCTGGCCGACAGCATGGCGGTGGTGAGCGTCACCGTCGCGCCCTCGTCCACCGGCACGCCCGCGTTGACCGCGATCACCGGAACGGCGTTGACCGCCACCGTGGCGTCGGCCGTGGCGCCGGCGCTGCCCCGCTCCTCCACCGTGAAGCGCACCGTGCGGTCGCCCGCGGTCGGCGTGCCACTGGCGTCGGCGTACTGCACCGCACGCATGGCCGCCTGGATGTCGGCCAGCGAGTGGGTGCCGGAGATGGTGATGGTGCCCGTTCCCGAGCCCGCGATGTTGCCGGCCGAGATGGTGCCGAAGGTGCCCGTCAGCGTCAGCGTCTCGGCCGCACCGTCCGGCCGCGCGACGATGCTGATGGTGGCGGCGGTGACCTGGGTGTCGTCCACGTCGGTCAGCGTCAGGTTGGGCGCCACCGTGACGGCAGAGTTCTGGAAGACCGGCGCACCGGAATTGTTCACCGTCAGCGTGCCGGTGTCGTTGGCGTCCGTGATGGTGATGGTGCCCGAGATGCTGGCCGTCTGCGGTCCGCCGGTCCCGGTGTTGCCGCCGTCCCCGACGGTGACCGCGATGGTGCGGTTGGGCGTGGTCCCCTTCTGGGTCGGGTCGTCGTTGGTGGTCCAGAACGTGATGTGGTTCATCACGTGCGCGATGTGGCCGCCCGTGACGCCGGCGTCATTGACGAACTGCACCGTCATGGTGCCCGTCGCGGCGTCCCAGCCGACATCGGCAATCTTGGTGCCGAAGTAGGTCAGCACGCCGGTGTTCTGATCGTAGGCCAGGTTGTTCGCGCTGGTGATGCCCAGCTGGTCGCCGGTCAGGTAAGGGTTGCCGCCCCCGGTGTCCACCCGCGCGGTGATGGTGGCGTTGGGGAAGCTGCCGCCGGCGTCCACGTCGGCGATGCCGTCCACCCAGTCCGCGCCGAAGACAAGCGTGCCCTGGTGCTCGGTGTTGGCCCCGCCGATGGCCGCCGCCGTGATGGTCGGTGCGTCGTTGACGGGTGTCACACCCACCGTGACGGTCGACGCGGTCGAGGTGCCGCCGGAGCCGTCGGTGACCTGCACGGAGACGGTGCGGCTGGCGTTGGACGGGTTGTCGCCGTTGGTGTTTTCGTAGGCGATGTTGCGCAGGACAAGCTGCACGCGCGCCGGCGTGGCATCGGCGTTCATGGTCAGCGTCAGCGGCACGCCGCCGGTGCCCCCGACGACGGTGCCCACCAGCGTTCCGCCGACCGAGACGTTGCCGCCGGCCACGGAGACGCCGTCGGTCGCGTTGTCGAGCACCTTCAACACGTCCTCGGCCGCGGTGCCGCCGCTGGTGATGGAGACGGTGACGGTGCCGCCGTTGAAGTTGGCGCTGTCGGCGTCCGTCACCGTGGCGTTGCCGTCGGCGTCCAGGCGCACGGCCGTGCCGCCCTCGGTAAAGGTCACCGCGCCCCCGTCGAGGCCGCTGAGCACCGGCGGGTTGGGCATGACGTTGATGAAGAAGTTGGCCGTCGTGTCGGCGTCGCCGCCGTCGCCGTCGTTGACGGCCAGGGTGAAGGTTCGGGCGCCCAGGCCGCTGGGCGCGGCATAGGTGAGGTTCCGCAACAGCGTCTGGACCCGCGCCGGCGTGGCGTCGGTGTTCAGGGTGATCTCCAGCGTCGCAACGCCCTGGCCGGTGTTGGTGGCATGCACCGTGCCGATGGCGACGCCGCCGACGTGGATGGTCTGCCCCCCCGCCACGGCGGCGTCGCCGCCGGCGGTCACGGTGGTGCCGTCGACGCCCCAGTTGCCGTTGGAGGTGCCGCCGGTCTGGGTGATGGTCAGGACGCCGCCGTCGAAGTTGGCCGAGTCGACGTCGCTAATCGTCGGGGCGCCGCCGAACGGTATGCTCAGGTTCAACGCCTGCGCTCCAGCGCCGGCGATGATAGAATCCAATCCGGCATGCACGTTGTCGATGGTCGGCGCGGTGTTGACCGAGGTGGAGACCACCGTCGTGGTGGCATCGGTCACCGGATCGGTGCTGCCGTCGGCGTCCTCGACGCTGATGGTGAAGGTGGTGGTTTCCGTCAGGCCGGGTGCGACGCGGTTGGGCGTCGGCGTGAACACCATGCCCTGGATGGCGGTCTGCGCCGCCGATGCCGTGCCGGTGAAGGTATAGGCGCCGCCGCCCGCATCCGTGAAGCCGTTCAGCGTCGTGAAGCTGCCCTTGGCGGCATCGTCCAGGGTGACGGTGACGGTCACGGTCTCGCCGTCGGCCTCGGTGATGGTGGTGGCGGAGAACGGCTGGATGGTCGCCGTGTCGAGCACCCCCTGCCCCGCCGACACGCCGCCGATCACGGGCTGGTCGTCGGTGGCGGTCACGGCCATGGTGACGGTCTGTGTCGCCGAGGTGGCGCCGTTGCCGTCGTTCATGGCGACGGTGATTGTGCGGGCGGCGGTGGCCGGCGCGTCCGACGCGGTGCGGTAGCCGATCTGCCCCAGCAGCGCCGCGGCGGCGGTGGCATCGGCATGGCCGCCGGCGGCGAAGGTGATCACCAGCGCCTGGGCGTTGGAACCGGCCTGCGTGACGTCGGCGATCTTGTTGCCGTTGTAGCTGATTTCCGTTCCAGCGACGGTGATGTTGTTGCCGTCCACCACGCCCAGCACGTCGCCGGCCGCGCCGTTGCTGGTGATGGTGACGGTCACCGTGCCGCCCGCAAAGTCGGCCGTGTCGGCATCGCTGAGCCCCACGGCACCGCCGGCCAGCAGGGTGGAGCCGCTGTCGCTTTCCGTGTGCGAGCGCGAGCCGCCGTCAAGGCCGGTGATGACCGGCGGGTTGGGCTGCACCGCGATGGAGAAGGTGGCCGTGCCGGTATCCGATCCGCCGTTGGGCGTGCCGTCACCGTCCACGATGGACAGCGAGAAATTGCGGGTTTCCTGCGTGGTCTGGCCGTCGTACTGCAGCGAGCGCAGGAAGTCGCGCACCGCCGTGGGCGTGGCGCCGGCACCCAGGCTGATGACCAGGTTGGCACCGCCCTGTCCGGTGTGGGTGTTGTCGACCGTGCCGATGACGAGGCCCTGCCCGCCGGTGAAGACTGCGCCGCCGGCACCCCAGTTGCCTTCGACCGCACCGGCGGTCTTGGTAATGGTCAGGGTGCCGCCGTTGAAGTCGGCCGCGTCCACGTCGGTGAGCGTCAGGGTGTCGAGAAGGGTGACATCCGTCAGCCCCGCCCCCGCGACCACAGGCTGCGGCCCGGCGCCGATGCCGCCGACCACCGGCGCGTCGTTGACGGCCGTGATGTCGACGTTGACCGTGCCGGCATTGATGTCGCCGCTGCCGGCGCCGTCGTTGACGGTGACCGCGATGGTCGCCGCATTGTCGCC
>NZ_ANHY01000014.1 GCF_000315795.1 Caenispirillum salinarum AK4 | reverse complement strand
CTCGCCCACCGGCTGGCTGGCCGGCGCGGGAACGGGCGGCGGAGCCTCGGCCGGGGCCGGCGGCGCGGCGGGCGCCGGAGCCGGCTCGGGACGGGCCTGCGGCTGCGGCTGCGGCTGCGGCTGCGGTTCCGGGCGCGGCGGCGGCGTCGGTTTGCGGGCCGGCTCGGGAGGCGGCTCAACCGTCTCGACCGGCTCCACCGTTTCGACCGGCTCCACCGTTTCGACCGGCTCCACCGCCTCGACGGGCTCGACGGGTTCGGGGGGCTCGGCGGTCTCGACCGGCAGGGTGTCGACCGCCTCGACCGCCTCCACAGGTTCCACGGCTTGGACGGGCTCGGGCACGGGCGCCGGCTCGACCGGCTCCACGGGGTCCACCATCTCCATCGGCTCCACGGCTTCGGCCGCGTCCACGGTCTCCGGCGGCACCTCGGATGCCTCGGGCACGGCGGCGGCCTGGGCCGCCCCGGCCGCGGCCCCGGACGGGCCGAGATCCACCAGCATCCCGCCGACCCCCGGCGCCTGGGCCGTGGCCGGCGTCGGCGGCTGGCGGCTCACCCACCAGGCGAGCCCCACGTGCAGGCCGACGGCGAGGCCCACGGCCACGGCCACATGCAGGCCGCGACGGCCGCCGGCGGGCAGGACATGCGCGGTCATCGGCCGCCCTCCGTCGCCAGCAGGACCACCTGCTCGATGCCAGCCGCCCGCAGGTCCTCCAGCAGGCCGACCACGGCCAGCGCCTCAGCCGCGGCATCGGCCTTGACCTTGAGGACCGTCTCGGGATTGGCCGCGCGCCATGCCTGCACGGCGGCGGCCAGGTCATCCTCCCCGACCACCACGCCGCCCAGCGCCAGCCGCCCGTCGGCGGCCATGAGCAGCAGGCCCTGCCGGTCCTCGGGCTCGGCGTCGAGGGCCGCCTCGGGCGGGGTCACCTCGAACAGGTCGGCGCGTTCCAGCGCGCCCGCCACCATGAAGAAGACCAGCAGCAGGAACACCACGTTGATGAGCGGCAGGACGTTCTCGCCGTCCGGTGCGGGGCGATGGCGCTGACGGAACCGCATGGCTCAGCCCCCCGGCCCGCGCACGATGGACACGCCGGACAGACCGGCGGCCGTGACGGTCTCCATCACCGTCACCACGCGCTGCAGCGGGACGCCGGCATCGGGCTGCACCGCCACCCGCCGGTCGGGATTACGCTCGGCGACGGACGTCATGCGGGCGGCCAGCGCCTCCGCGTCCAGGCGCTCGCCGGCGATGTCGAGGCCGCCGTCGGCGCGCACCCGCACCAGCACCGCCCCTTCCACCGACGCCGCCGACACCGCCTTGGCGGAGGTGGCGAGGTCGATGGCGCGCCACTCGGTAAAGCTTGATGCCAGCATGAAAAAGACCAGCAGGATGAAAACCACGTCGATAAGCGGCGTCAGGCTGATGAGTGCCCGGCCGCCGCGTTTCTTGCGCACCACCTGCATGGGGTCACTCGGCGCCCTGGACCGCCACGCCGGCGTCGGAGACCGGCTTGCGGAACGCCGTCGCCGGCTGGCGGGTGAAGACCTGGGTCGCGGCATCTTCCATGGCGCGGCCGGCACGCTCCACCACGCCTTCCAGCCACTGGTGGGCGGCGGCGGCGGGAATGGCGACGACCAGCCCGGCGGCGGTGGTCAACAGCGCCACCCAGATGCCGCCCGACAGGATGGAGGGATCGACCTTGCTGCCGGCGCTCTCCAGCGCCTGGAAGGCGTCGATCATGCCGATGACCGTTCCCAGCAGGCCGAGCAGCGGGCTGAGCGTGGCGATCACCGCCAGCAGGCGCAATCCGCCCGTCAGGCGGTCGATGTGCAGGGCCGCCACGCGCTCCGCCTCCTCCCGCGCCTCTTCCGCCCGCATGTGCGGGTTGAGGCGCATGTGCAGGGCGACCAGCAGGACCTGGGCGACCGGCCCGCGCTCGCGGCTGAGCACCGGCGCCGCCTCGTCGGCCCGGCCGGCGTGCCACAGTTCCAGCGCCCGCCCGACACCGCGCCGCGCCCAGACACCGGCGGTCAGGAACTGGATGACCTTGTAAAGCACCACCGCCAGCGTCACCACCGACAGCGCCGCGAGAACCAGCATGATCGGTCCGCCGGCCGCCAGCAGCTCCACCACCTCGCCGAAGGGACCGACGGGCGCCGCGGCTGGAACCGCCTGCCCCTCCATGCCGCCCGGAAGCGGCGCTCCGTCGAGGGAGCCGCCACTGGCTTGCGGAGCGGCCGTCGGAAGGCTGCTGGGTGCGTCGGTCATGGGTGTCGCTCCCCGATGGGCGCCGCAACGGGCGCGAATATCACTGAATGAACGGAACGGCGGCGCGCGATGCGGTGCCGGGAACGGTGGCGCAGGCGTCGGCGCCGGCGTCCGCCCCGGTCTCACAGGTCAGGACGCCGTTCAGAAGAAGACGGCTGATGCCCTGGCAGGTCAGCCCTGCCAGGTCGAACAGCTTCACCCGCGTGGCCTCGGCCGGCAGCGGCCCCATCTCGGCGCCAAGCCGCTTCGCGACCACGCCGTTGGCGTCGAATGCCACGATGTCGAGCTTGAGCCGGTCGTAGTCGTGCGACGAGGCGTTGTTCAGCACCCACGTCACGCGGCAGTCGCCGCCCGCCGTCTCGAGCTTGTTCAGTTCCACGGTGACGGGGCGTGCCGGCTCTTCCGCCTGGGCCGGCAGGCAGACGCCTAGCGCCCCGCACAGGGCCACCGGCGCCAGCAAGTGCTTGCAGCGCATTCCTGTCCTCCTCTGAGGCCCCAATAGGAATGCGAGTCATTTTCATTGTCAAGGCAAAACAGCCCGACCACCGCTAAGGAATTGAGCCGCCGCCCCCCGGTTTGCCGGCGATTCACCCGGCGGCAGGCGGGGACAGACCTACGCGGCGGCAAGCGCCTCGCGCTTTCGGCGAACCTTGGCCAGCCGCTTCTCGAGCTTACGAATCTTCTTGTCCATCTTCTTGACCTTCTTCGAAGACGGCTTGCCGCCGGCCGTCATCAGCGGGCGGACGCGGAGGTTGACGCGGATCTTGTCGGCGTCGCTCATCTTCTTCCAGCCGCGCACCTCTTCCCTGGTGCGAAAACAGCCCCGGCACGGTTCAGCGCCCGAGAACTTGCAGACCCCGGTACAGGGACTCTTGGTGGATCGGTCACTCATGAGGTCGTTCCGTGCAGATCATTCGTGCGAGCCAGAACGGCGGCGGCAGGCCGGGGGTCACAGGAAAAGCGGGCATTTTCGTGGCGGCGGCGGCCGCTTGTCCGCGGAAAACCGCCTGCGGCCAGCGCCGAAAGGAGGGGTTGATTCGTCAGCCGATTGGCATGCATGACCTTCAAGCGATTCCACGGCTAAAAAAGTTACACATCGAACGCTAAATGCGTTATGACCTTACCTTATCGCGCACAGCGTCGAAATGAGCCTTTTTGGGGGGAAGGGTGCGTTCGAATGCCCGGCACCCCCGCGCGAACGGGGAGACTGGATGTTGGAGACGTGCCGTTTTTCAGGCGTTTTCAAATCCGCACGAGAAGCCGTCGCCGTCCAGGGCGCACGGCCGGGAGCCTTTTCGGCACCCGGGCGTCGCATCCGTCTGGGCCGGGACAACGGCGCCTCGTCCGGTTCGCTTCCTCCTGAAAGGTCGACAGTGCGACGATTCGGGGCCCGTGGCGTTCCAGCCGACCGGCTGGGACCCTGCGCCTTGACCGCACGGATCACCGACACGGGCCGCAGCCCCGGCGATGACCAGGCGACCTCGGACGCCGGGCCCGCCCCTCATTGCGCCTGCGAATCACCCCCTGCGATGGCAAGGCTGCGCCCGATGATAAACGGAGCGACGGCAGAATCGTACCGGAGCGCACGCCATACCCGTGCCAATGCCGTCGATGTTGCGGCGTCGGGCAGCGGCCCCGCGAGAGGTGGACCCGTTTGGGGTCCAGATGCAAGCTTGGCGACGATCCAGTGAGACTGTAAACAGATTCCGTCGTGCCCCGGCACGACAGGGAGCGAGGAGGCCAGGCCCGGGGGGCCGGCTTGGAAGGAAATTGGGAGACGTCATATGTCAGACACATCGGCTGCCGCTTACTGGAAAGCGAACGTGCGCATAATCTCCATTTGCATGGCGATTTGGGCACTGGTGTCTTTCGGGTTCGGCATCGTTCTTCGCCCGCTGATTTCGGGCATCCCCATCGGCGGTACCGATCTTGGGTTCTGGTTCGCGCAGCAAGGCTCGATCCTGACCTTCATCGCGCTGATTTTCTATTACCGCTGGTACATGAACAAGCTTGACCGCAAGTTCGACGTCGACGAATGAGGGGTGCCTGACCAATGGATCAATTTGTACTTAACCTGATTTTCGTGGGCGCGTCGTTCGCCCTCTACATCGGGATCGCGATCTGGGCCAAGGCCGGATCGACTTCGGACTTCTACGCCGCCTCGCGTGGCGTCAACCCCGTCGTCAACGGCGCGGCCACGGCGGCCGACTGGATGTCGGCGGCCTCGTTCATCTCCATGGCGGGCCTGATCGCCTTCGTCGGCTACGGCAACTCCACCTTCCTGATGGGCTGGACGGGCGGCTACGTGCTGCTGGCCATGCTGCTGGCCCCCTACCTGCGCAAGTTCGGCCGCTTCACCGTGCCCGACTTCATCGGTGACCGCTTCTACAGCCGCACCGCCCGCCTGATGGCGGTGGTGTCCCTGCTGGTCATGTCCATCACCTACGTGATCGGCCAGATGACCGGCGCGGGCGTCGCGTTCTCGCGCTTCCTGGAAGTGGACAACACCACGGGCCTGCTGATCGCCGCGGCGGTCGTGTTCGTCTACGCCGTGCTCGGCGGCATGAAGGGCATCACCTACACCCAGCTCGCCCAGTACGTCGTGCTGATCATCGCCTACACCATTCCGGCGGTGTTCATCTCGATGCAGCTGACGGGCAACCCGCTGCCGCAGCTCGGCCTGTGGTCCGACCACGTCGGGTCCGGCGAACCGCTGCTGAAGACCCTGAACGAAGTGCTGGTGGAACTGGGCTTCCAGGACTACACCGGCCATCACGGGTCGACCTTCAACATGGTGCTGTTCACCCTGTCGCTGATGATCGGCACGGCCGGCCTGCCGCACGTCATCATCCGCTTCTTCACCGTGCCGCGCGTGGCTGACGCCCGCACCTCGGCCGGCTGGGCGCTGGTGTTCATCGCCCTGCTGTACACCGTTGCCCCGGCCGTGGGCGCCATGGCCCGCCTGAACATCATCACCACCATCTACCCCGAGGGCGTTCAGGAGCAGCCGATCTCCTACGACGAGCGTCCCGACTGGATGCGCACCTGGGAAGAAACCGGCCTGCTGGCGTTCGAGGACAAGAACAACGACGGCCTGATCCAGTACTACAACAGCGAAAATCCGCCCGCCTTCGCCGCCGAGCGCGGCTGGGAAGGCAACGAGATGGTCACCTTCAACCGTGACATCCTGGTGCTCGCCAACCCCGAAATCGCGCAGCTTCCGGGCTGGGTGATCGGCCTGATCGCCGCCGGCGGCCTGGCCGCGGCGCTGTCCACGGCGGCGGGTCTGCTGCTGGCCATTTCCTCGGCCATCAGTCACGACCTGCTCAAGCGGACCTTTACGCCGAACATCTCTGAAAAGTCCGAACTTCTGGCCGCCCGCATATCCATGGCCTTCGCCATCGCGTTTGCGACGTGGCTGGGCCTCAACCCGCCGGGCTTCGCGGCACAGGTGGTGGCCCTGGCGTTCGGTCTGGCGGCATCGTCGCTGTTCCCGGCCATCATGATGGGCATCTTCTCCAAGACGATGAACTCCACGGGTGCGATCGTGGGCATGGTCGTCGGCCTCGGCTCGACCCTGCTCTACATCTTCACCTACCTGGGCTGGTTCTTCATCCCGGACACCAACATGCTGGCCAACACGCCTGACAACTGGCTGTTCGGCATCTCCCCGCTGAGCTTCGGCGCCGTGGGTGCGGTCCTGAACTTCATCGCCGCCTACATCACCCTGAAGATGACGCAGGAAGCCCCTGCCGAAATTCAGGAGCTGGTGGAATCCATCCGCGTGCCCAAGGGCGCGGGTGCGGCGTCGGACCACTGATCCAGTCGACGTAAATGCTACGGCCTGCCCTCTTCTAACGGGGGCAGGCCGCCCTACATCCAGACGATGTACACAGGACAGCAGGACGGGCAGGCGACATGACGCAAGACACCCAACAGGTACGGGAGTTCCTGCAAACCGTTCCGCCGTTCAATTCGCTGCCGCTGGACGAGCTGGCCCGCGTGGCCGGCTCCTTCAGCCGCAGGGACGTGCCCAAGGGCACAGTCATCCATGCCGAAGGGGAACCCATCGCCTCGGTCTGGCTGGTGCAATCCGGCAGCGTCGAGCGAACCGATGCCAACGGCGCGCTGGTTTCGCTGCTCAACCCTCGCGATTTCTTCGGGGTCCGCGGTTTTTTGCGCGACGGCCGCGTCATGACCACGGCCACGGCCGCCTCGGACGCCGTGCTGCTCTGCCTGCCGGGGCGCGAGCTGCACCGCCTGATCGACGCGCATTCGGCCTTCGACCGCTTCTTCAGCCGGGGCGGCGGGTCCAGCGCCAGGGTGGGACGCCAGACCGATCTGGCGACGCTGAAGGTGACCGACCTGATGGTCAGCAAACTCCTCAGCGCCGCGCCGCAGACAAGTGCCCAGGACGCGGCGCGGCTGATGCGGGAAAACCGCATTTCCAGCCTGCCGGTGGTCGAGGGGGAAAAACTGGTCGGCATCGTCACCACCCGCGACCTCTCCGGCCGCGTGCTTGCCGAAGGGCGGTCCGCCGACACGCCCCTGGCCGACATCATGACGCCCGACCCGCTGACGCTGTCGCCCCAGTCACTGGGGTCCGACATCCTGAACATGATGCTGGAAAACCGCGTCGGGCATTTGCCGGTGGTGCGCGACGGCAAGCTGCTGGGCATGATCACCCAGACCGACGTGACGCGGTATCAGGCCACCAGTTCGGCGCATCTGGTGCGCGATGCGGCGATGGCCGGCAGCTTCACCGACCTTGCCGAGGTGACCGAGCGCATCCCGCAGCTTCTGGCGCATCTGGTCGGGGCTCACAACGCCCATGACGTGGTCACGCGGCTGATCACCGACATCGCCGACGCCGCGACGCGGCGCCTGCTGAAGCTGGCCGAGGAGAAGTTCGGTCCGGCGCCCGTTCCCTTCGTCTGGGCGGCCTGCGGCAGCCAGGGGCGCCAGGAGCAGACGGGCCTCAGCGATCAGGACAACTGCATCATCATCGACGACAGCGCGTCCCCCGATGACATGGCCTACTTCACCGAGCTGGCGCGCTTTGTCTGCGACGGGCTGAACGCGGCCGGGTACTATTACTGCCCCGGCGACATGATGGCCTCCAACCCGCGCTGGTGCCAGCCGCTCAAGGTGTGGCGGCGCTACTTCCAGGGCTGGATCAACACGCCCTCGCCCGAGGCGCAGATGCTGGCGTCGGTCATGTTCGACCTGCGCCCGATTGGCGGGAAGGCGAGCCTTTTCGAGACCCTTCAGGAAGAGACGCTGGAGTCCGCGTCGAAGAACTCCATCTTCGTCGCCCACATGATCTCCAACTCGATCAAGCACACGCCTCCGCTGGGCCTTTTCGGCGGCCTTGCCACCATCCGGTCGCGAGAACACAAGAACCACGTCGACGTGAAGCTCAGCGGCGTCGTCCCGGTGATCGACCTCGCGCGCGTCTACGCCCTGCGCGGGCGGATTCCCGCGGCCAACACGCGGGCGCGCCTTCTGGCCGCCGAGGAGCAGGGCGTCGTCTCGGCGTCCGGGGCGCGGGACCTGATCGAGGCGTTCGACCTGATCGCCGATCTGCGGCTCAAGAACCAGGCCAACCAGGTACGCATGGGGCGCAAGCCGGACAACTTCCTGGCTCCCGCCGATCTGTCGGATTTCGAACGGTCCCACCTGCGCGACGCCTTCGTCGTGGTCCGCACCATGCAAAATGCGGTCGGCAGAATCGCCGGCACGCTCGGTTAACAGGAAAAACACGTACATGCTTATCGAATTTCTGGCGGTCATCATGGCGGGGTTCGGCGGTGCCGGCACTGCCCTGATCCTGCGCAAGTTGACCGCGCGGCGACTGCCAGCCTGGCTGGTGCCGGGCTGTACCGCGGCCGCGATGCTGGCCATGGTGATCTACCTGGAATACTCCTGGGCCGACCGGTTCGAGGCGGGACTGCCCGAGGAGATGGTCGTGGTCAGCAAGAATGAAGACCGCAGCTGGTATCGCCCGTGGACCTATGCCGTGCCGCTGACCACCCGCCTCATGGTGGTGGACAACCGAATCCGCAAAACCAACCAGGCCGACCCTGATCTTGTCCTGACGGGCATCATCCTGCAGGAGCGCTGGGCGCTGGCCTTCGGATTCAAGTCGCTGTTCGACTGCGCCGGCGCGCGGCGGGCCGACCTGACGGAAGGAACGAAGCTTGATGACGACGGCATCCCTCTGACCGCTGAGTGGTACCAACTGTCGCCTCAGGACCCGGTTTTGATCGCTGCGTGCCGAGGAGGAACGCATGGAGGACCCAGCGAAGAAAGTTGACATCCTGGTGGTCGAGGATGAGGACAACATTGCCATTGCCCTGAATTTTCTTCTGACCCGCGAAGGATATAACCACAAACGCCTGGAAACCGGGACGGGCGCGGTAGACGTCATCCGCGAGAGCAAGCCCGATCTGGTACTGCTGGACGTGATGCTGCCCGGCGTCTCGGGATACGACATCTGCCAGACCGTGCGTGCGGACCCGGAGTGTGCGGGGGTCCGCATCCTGATGATGACGGCACGCGGATCGGCCGCGGAATGGCGCAAGGGCATGGCCCTTGGCGCCGACGGCTTCATTTCGAAACCCTTCGACCTGGACCAATTGCGCAAGGAACTGCGCAGGCTGCTGGACGCTCCGCCCGGCGGCGCCCGTCCGCCGGAGGGCGACGCCGATGCTTGAAACCCTCAGCCTTCGCCTTCGCATCCTTCTTTTTTTCATTTTTCTCGCGGTGGGGTCCATTGGCGCCGTGGCGCTGGGCGGTGCGGTGGTGCTGTCCCGCAGCGACCTGCCGGGCCTGGACGGCGCCATGCTCCAGGCCGCCATTCTCAGCGGCATTCTGATCCTGTTCCTGGTGACGGGCATCTGGTACCTGTTCGACGCCCACGTCGCGCGGGCGATCGACAGCCTTGCCAACGCGATCCGCACCCGTGCCCACACCGACGTGTGCGAGGAGATCCGGGCCGAGCGCGAACACGCCAAATACCTGGGCGATCTGGCACCGGCGGCGGCCGCGATCACGCAGTCGCTGGCCGAAACCCGGTCCGCTCTTGCCGAATCCGTGGCGCGCGAAACGTCCCGCCTGTCGGCGGAAAAGGCGTGGCTGGAAAAGCTTCTCGCCGATGTGCCGGTGGCCGTCTTGATCTGCACGGCCGACTACGAACTGGTCTTCTACAATGGTCAGGCGGTTCACATTCTCGAGGCCGGGGCGGCGGCGGGTCTGGGCCGCAGCCTGCTCGACTATGTGCGCGAAGGTCCGGTGCGCTATGCCTACGGGCGCCTGAGCGACCTGAACGACCCCGAAGCCGCTTCGGATCTGGTGTGCGCCACCACGGGCAGCGGCCGGATGCTTCTCGGCCGGATGCGCATGCTGCGGCGCACGGACAACACCCGCCGGCCCGGTTTCGTGCTGACCCTGCGCGACGTGACCGCCGACCTGGCGACCCACGCCACGCGCGAGGCGCTGCTGGCCGAGGTTTTCGATCGCGTGCGGCGCCCCGCAGCCAACCTGCAGGTCGCCATCGAGGTGATCGCCGAGAGCCCGGACATGGCGCAGTCGCCGGACCTGCTGGCGGCCGTCGGCTCGGAGGTGAAGGCCCTGAGCGCGGCGATCGTCGACCTGGGCGCCCGCTATGACGAAGGCCGGGCCGACTGGCATCCGAAGACGGAAATCCGCTCGCCGGACCTGTTCGACGTCATCAGCGCACAGTTCAATGCGCAGGGCCTGCGGGTGACGACCGAGGGCCCCGAGTTGATGCTGACCTGCGACGGGTTCGAACTGGCGACGTTGTTCCGGTGGCTCGGCAACCGGCTGGCGCAGTCCGGGCGGGGAAATGCGTTCCGGCTGGTGCTGTCCGAGGACAAGGGCCCCGGCGCGACCATCGACCTGGTGTGGGAAGGGGCGCCGCTGCCCGTGGGGGAACTGGACAGCTGGCTGACCGAGCGCATGGATGAGGAACTTCCCAACCTCACCGCGCGCTCCGTTCTCAATGCCCACGCCACGGAAACGTGGACCGAGACCCGTCCGGGCAATATTTCGGTCGTGCGCCTGCCCATTCCTTTCGCACGCCACACCACCCACCGGCCGCCGCCGATCGAGCGGGAAGTGGTCTACGACTTCGAGCTGCTGTCCAAGGAGCGCAACGCCGACGTCCTGGAAAGCCGGCTGGAGGACCTGACCTACGTGGTGTTCGACACGGAAACCACGGGCCTCACGCCCTCCACCGACGAGATCGTGCAGATCGCCGCGGTCCGCATCGTCAACGGCCGCCGCGTGCGCGGCGAGGTGTTCGATACCCTTGTCGATCCCCAGCGGTCCATTCCGCCGACCTCGACCGACGTTCACGGCATCACCGAAGCCATGGTCGAGGGCGCGCCCACCATTGCCGAGGCAGGACGGCGGTTCCACGAGTTCGCACGCGGCGCGGTCCTGATCGCCCACAACGCCCCCTTCGACATGGAGTTCCTGCGCCGCCACGAGGAAGACATCGGCGCCAGCTTCGACCATCCGGTCCTGGATACGGTGCTTCTGTCGGCCGTCGTTTTCGGACAGCTGGAGCAGCATTCCCTGGATGCCTTGACCGCACGGCTTGGCATCACCATCCCCGAGGAGGCGCGCCATACGGCCATCGGCGACACGATTGCCACGGCCGACGCCTTCCTCAAGATCGTGTCGATGCTGAAAGCGCGGGGACTGGAAACCTTCGGGGACGTCCTGACGGAGGTGCGCCGTCACGGGCGGCTGTTGAAGGACCTCAACACCACCTGACGCAACGCGACACCCCCGCTCCAGGGGAACGGGGGTGTCGCCTGCCAAAACACGAATGTTCTGGACGACCGGGCGGCCTTATTCCGCGGTTTCGTCCGCCATGGGGCCGGCGCCACCGGCGTAGTAATCGCCGTTCGCCCGCAGGGTGCCCCAGTCGGCGTCGATCATTTCTTCCTCGTCCCAGTCGCGCAATTCCGCCGTCTGGTCTTGCGTCATGGGAACCTGTACGGCCAGGTCGACTTCGTCCAGCCTGAAGGACACTTCGCGATCCTCACCATCCAGTTTGACCACGACCATGCGAGCCTGGCCGTCCGGATCGATCACCACGTCGGCCACCTGACCAAGCTCCTCACCGGTCGATCCCAGGACCTTCTTGTCCATCAGGCTTCGCGCATCCATCTGCGGAGTCTGCGCGGCCTGCTGCATCTGGGTTTGCTGCATCCCCTGGTTCTGGTCCTGGGTCTGGGCTTCCTGGGCGTTCGCCGCCGTTCCCAGCGCCATCGCCGAAACCATCAGAGTGCTGAGGATGGGAAAACGCATGTCGGTCGACTCCCTTTTCTGAGTGCCTTTAGGAAACGAACGCGACAAGGCGCCGAATGTTGCGCAACGGCGGGATCATGAACAAGGCTCGCCGTCGCGACGGCCTCGGCCGCCGGGCCACTGCGGTCGCCAGGGACCCGGTCGGACGGGGCCTGTCAGGTCGCTTCAGACGCGGCATCACGTCCGAATGGATAGAACGTGCGCCGGCCCAACTGAAGGTCGGGCCCGATGGTCACGGTTCCACCGCCGCGCGCGGGAACGTCGCGCGGCGCGTCATGGGTCCCGATGACGGTCACGTCCGCCTCGGGAACCGGCACCCCCAGGGACTCGACTGCCGCCGCATACAGGTCGTCGCGGAAGACGCGCCGTGCCAGGGCCGTCGCATCGGCGGCGGACAGGGCGGCCTGGCCGGCCTCGACCATGCGATCGAGCAGCCATATCGCGCGCGACGGCCAGGGATAGGTCGCCTGCCAGCGATAGAAGATGTGGCGGTCCAGCGCCTCCGCCGGCGCATCCGGTCGCAGCACCGGACGCCCCGACAGCGCAGGCTCCAGGATCTTCGGCGAGACGCCGACATAGCGCATGTCAGCCAGGATTGCCGCCAGTGCCGGACGGTTCTCCGCAGCGTCGGCCCACTGCGCCGCCCGCACCAGGGCACGCACCAGCGCCGCCGTCGTGTCCGGCCGCTCCGCCGCCCAGTCCTCGCGCACGCCCAGCACCTTTTCCGGCGCATTGGGCCAGATGTCAGCCTTGGCCGCCACCACCACGCCGACCCCGCGCTGCACGGCGCGCAGGTTCCAGGGCTCGCCGACGCAATAGCCGTCGATCCAGCCCATGTGGAGGCTTTCCGCCATGCGCGCGGGGGCGATGATGCCCAGGTTGACGTCGCGGTCGGGGTCTATGCCGGCGTCGGCCAGCCACAGGCGCAGCTCGTAGGTATGGCTGGAGAACGGGAAGACGCTGGCGAAGGACAAGCGCGGACGTCCCGCTGCCCGGTCGGCCTCGATCACCTTCCCCAGCGCGCGCGCCGACTGACCGCGCGGTCCGGCCATGACCTCGGGAGCGGCCTCTTTCATCCGCTCGAAAAGGGCGGTTGAGACCGTGATGCCGTTGCCGCCCAGCCCCAGCGCCATGGGTGCGACCACCGGCACCGCCGGCGTGCCGCCCAGCCCCGCCGTCATGGCAAGCGACAGCGGCGCCAGCAGATGGGCGGCGTCCAGAAGTCCGAACGCCAGCTTGTCGCGCACGGCTGCCCATGACGCCTCGCGCACCAGGTCCAGGGCCAGCCCTTCCTCGGCGGCGAAGCCCATCTCGTGGGCGACGACGGGAATGGCGCAGTCGATCAGCGGCACGACGCCCAGCTTGACGGTCTCGGACATTGCTCAGAACTCCATCTCGAAGGCGGTGATCACGCTCTGCGCGATGTCGGAGAGCTTGCGGTTCTGCTTCATGGCGGTGCGGCGCATCAGGGTGTAGGCCTCCTCCTCCGCCAGCCCCCGGTTTTTCATGAGAAGCCCCTTGGCGCGCTCGATCAGCTTGCGGTCTGCCAGCCGGGCCTGGGCCTCGTCGCGCTCCCTGATCAAGCGGTCGAAGGTGTTGAAGCGCGAAATCGCCATGTCGACGATGGGCTTGATGCGCTCCTGGCGCAATCCGTCCACCACATAGGCGCTGACCCCCGCTTCCACCGCGCCGCGGATCATGGCGCTGTCGCTCTGGTCGACGAACATGGCGATGGGCCGGCGCACGGCGCGGCTGACCTGGAACATCTGCTCCAGCGTGTCGCGGTCGGGGTTTTCCAGGTCGATGATGATGACGTCGGGACCCAGCGCCTGCACCCGCTGCAACAGGTTGACCGACGGCCCGATGACGCTGACCCGCAGCCAGCCGGCCTCCACCAGGCCCCGCTCCACCACGGCGGCACGGTCGGGGTCGCCGTCGATGACCAGGATGGTGAGGTCCGCCTCGGCGGTTGCTGCCGTCATTCCCCCTCCTCCCCCTTGTCCGGCGACGCGGCACGACGGCCCGGCCGAAGCCGGACCGCCGCACGCGCGGCATTATCGACGCGCAATCCCGTCACTCGGCCGGCACCCCGACCGGTGCGGCGGCGTTGCGCTCGGCCATGGCGTCGTCGAAGCGGCGCTTCTCGTCGGCCGCCGTCTCCGGCGAGAACCGCACCGCCAGCGCGAAGAAAGAGCACACCACCACGGCCATGCCCAAATACAGCAGGCCCTCCTGATAGGTCAGCGACTCCGACTTGAACAGGAAGCCCGCCGCCACCGCACCGGCATTGCCGCCGGCGCCGACGATGCCGGCCACCGCGCCCAGCGCCCTGCGGTTGATGAAGGGCACCACGCCGAAGGTCGCGCCCTCGCTCATCTGCGTGAACAGCGAGAACACCACCATGGCGCCGATGGCGACGATCAGCACGCTCATCTGCGAGAACAGGATGAGCGCGAGGCCCTCCAGCAGCAGGACCAGGAACAGGAACGTCACCCGGCCCTTCAGCCCGGCGCGGCCGGCGAAGCGGTCGGAGAACACGCCGCCCAGCGTGCGGGCGAAAATGTTCATCAGGCCGAACAGGCCGGCGATGATGCCCGCCGTGGCGAGGCTGAGGTCGAAGGTGTCGTAGAAGTAGATGGCGGCGATGTTGTTGATGGTCAGTTCGACGCCGAAGCAGGCGCCGTAAACCAGGAACAGCGCCCAGACGCGCACGTCCTTGGCGGCGGCGAGGAAACCGCGCGTGGCGCTGCCCTCGCCCTTGGCCTCGGGCAGCTCGCCACGGGCGCGCAGGTCCTTGAAGTCGCCGTCGGGCGCGTCGGTGGTGAACATCCAGTAGAACGCGGCGGCACCCAAAAGCACCAGGCCGGGAACAACCATGGCGAGGCGCCAGCCCAGCGTTTCCCCGACGCCGAACATCAGGATGCCGGCGAAGACCAGCGGCATGACCATCTGCGTCACGCCGCCGCCCAGGTTGCCCCAGCCGGCCGTCGTGGCGTTGGCGGTGCCGACCACGTTCGGCGCGAACATGACCGACGTGTGGTACTGCGTGATGACGAAACTGGCCCCGATGGCGCCGATCGCCAGCCGGAACAGCAGGAACGTCTCGTAACTGTCGGCCAGGCCGATGGACATGACCGGGATGCTGCCCAGCGCCAGCAGGCCGGTGTAGGTGCGGCGCGGGCCGATCTTGTCGCACAGCGGGCCGATCAGCAGCCGCACCACGACGGTGATGGCGACAGAAGCGATGATGGTGTTGCCGATCTCGCCCTTGGTCAGGCCCAGGTCGTCGCGCACGACGGCCATCAGCGGCGCGATGCCGAACCAGCCGAAGAAACACAGGAAGAAGGAAAGCCACGTCAGGTGGAAGGTGCGCATCTGAACCGTCTTCAGGCTGAAGAGGGTGATGCGCGGGGCCTTATGCCGGAGTTCCATGGTGCAAGCCCTTCACGTCGGGGCCGGCCCGCCCTTCTCTCGGTGACGCGGAACCGGCCGAATGTCGTCCCAAGGCCAGCCGCGATCCTGTCGGTTCTCGTCCCGCGGCGGCCACGCATGAAGACACCGTGACCTTCGACGGCCCGCCGTCTGCGCGGTGCCGTCTGGATGGTCAGGCGCCTGTGCCTGGTCGTCCGCCGTTGGACGATCTGTATGAAGAGCCCCCGCCGTCGGAGGCCGCGCGCTTCCCGGCCACGCCGGAAAGGCACCGGAGTATCAGCAACCCTCGTGCCAAACCTCCGAAAGGCTGAGTGCGGTGCGGTAAGACGCTGTTAATGAACTCTTTTCCCGCCACGTCCCACGGCCGGAGGAAGCGTCGAACAATCCGCCGGCGCCTTCTCAATGTCTATTTTTTAGACATTGTGCAGTGAAGCGCACAAGATTTAAGCATTGCGCACAAGCCCCGCGACCACCTCTATCAAGCCATCGGTATCATTATTCGCGCGGAAACAGGCACTTACGGCTATATCGGCGAGACGGCCCGATTTGGCACGCAGCTTGTAAGAGGAGGGGCGGCAGCGGGTAACGACGCCCGCGCCACCGCTCAGATGGCGGATAGACATACTGGGTGCCCAAGGCCGGGCCCCACCGGATAACGGCGTCCGACCATGCAGTTGCCTCACGGGGCGGCGGCACGGTCGGGCGCCTTTTTGTTTCGCACAGAATTTGTGCACCGCGAGATGGAGCACCAGACGATGACCCACATCTCCCACCCCTCCCCCTCCGGCGCCGGCCGTCCTCGGCTGGTGGTGATCGGCAACGGCATGGCGGGCATCCGCGCCGTGGAGGACCTTCTGGACCGTGCGCCCGGCCTCTATGACATCACCGTCTTCGGCGCCGAGCCCCGCGTGAACTACAACCGCATCATGCTCTCGCCCCTGCTGTCGGGCGAAAAGAGCTTCACCGACATCGTGCTGAACGACGCCGACTGGTACACGGCCAACGGCATCACCCTGCACGCGGGCGACCCGGTGGTCAGCATCGACCGCCTGGGCCGCAAAGTGCTGGCCCAATCCGGTACGGAAGTCCCGTACGATCGTCTGCTGATCGCCACCGGCTCCGGCCCCGTCATCATTCCGGTGCCGGGCCACGACCTGCCGGGCGTCGTCACCTTCCGCGACGTCGACGACGTGGACAAGATGCTGGCGGCGGCCGGCGGCGGCGGATCGGCCGTCGTCATCGGCGGCGGCCTGCTGGGGCTCGAGGCCGCTGTCGGGCTCCAGTCCCAGGGCATGGACGTCACCGTCCTGCACCTGGCCGACCACGTCATGGAGCGCCAGCTCGACGCCTCCGCCGGGCACCTTCTCGCCGAGGAGCTGGAGCGCCGCGGCGTGCGCGTCATCACCGGCGCCGACACCGCCGAGATCGCCGGCGACGATCACGTCCGGGCCGTCCGCCTGAAGGACGGCACCGAGATCCCCGCCAGCCTGGTCGTCATGGCCGTCGGCATCCGCCCCAACACGACACTCGCCGCCGAGGCCGGCATCGACGTCGAGCGCGGCATCGTCGTCGACGACTTCATGACCACCTCCGACCCAGCCGTCCTGGCGGTCGGGGAATGCGTCCAGCACCGCGGCCAGTGCTACGGCCTCGTCCAGCCGCTGTTCGAGATGGCGAAGGTGGTCGGCGCGCGGCTGGCGGGGCTGGAGACCGACGGCTACGCCGGCTCCGTCACCTCCACCAAGCTGAAGGTGACCGGCGTGGACGTGTTCTCGGCCGGGGACTTCTCCGGCGGGCCGGGCACCGAGGACATCGTGTTCCGCGACGCCGGGCGGGGCGTCTACAAGCGCCTTGTGCTGGAGGACGGCCGGGTGAAGGGCGCCGTGCTCTACGGCGACACCGCCGACGGTGCCTGGTACTTCCAGCTTCTCAAGGCCGGCGAGGACGTCAGCGACCGCCGCGATACCCTCCTCTTCGGCCAGGCCTTCGCCGCAGCCGGAGGAGCCGGCACGGCAAACCCTACCGACGCCGTTGCGGCGCTGCCGGATGATGCGGAAATCTGCGGCTGCAACGGCGTCTGCAAGGGCACCATCACCAAGGCCATCGCCGAGCACGGCCTGACCACGCTGGAGGAGGTGAAGGCGCGAACCAAGGCCAGCGCCTCCTGCGGCTCGTGCGCCGGGCTGATGGAAGGCCTGCTGGCCCACGCGCTGGGCGACGGATACGAGGCGTCGGAGGTCAAGGCGCTGTGCACGTGCACCGACCATGACCACGACAGCATCCGCCGCCTCATCAAGGCCAAGACGCTGAAGAGCATACCCGCCGTCATGCAGGCGCTGGAGTGGAAGACACCCGACGGCTGCGCCTCTTGCCGTCCGGCGCTCAACTTCTACCTGCTGGCCGCGTGGCCGGGCGAATACGTCGACCACGCCGCCAGCCGCTTCGTGAACGAGCGCCTGCACGCCAACATCCAGAAGGACGGCACGTATTCCGTCGTCCCGCGCATGTGGGGCGGCCTGACCAACCCGCGCGAGCTGCGCGCCATCGCCGACGTGGCCGACAAGTACGACATCCCGACCCTGAAGGTCACCGGCGGCCAGCGCATCGACCTCTTGGGCGTGAAGAAGGAGGACCTGCCGGGCGTGTGGGCCGCCCTCAACGCCGCCGGCATGGTCTCGGGCCACGCCTACGGCAAATCCCTGCGCACGGTGAAGACCTGCGTCGGCAGCGAGTGGTGCCGCTTCGGGACGCAAGCCAGCATGAGCATCGGCATGTCGCTGGAGCGCATGACCTGGGGGTCCTGGACACCGCACAAGTTCAAGATGGCGGTCTCCGGCTGCCCCCGGAACTGCGCGGAAGCCACCATCAAGGACTTCGGCGTGGTGGCGACGGACGGCGGCTTCGACCTGTACGTCGGCGGCAACGGCGGCATGAAGGTCCGCGCCTGCGATCTGCTGTGCAAGGTGACGACCGAGGACGAGGTCCACGAATACGTCGGCGCCTTCATGCAGCTCTATCGCGAGGAAGCCCGCTATCTGGAGCGCACCGCGCCGTGGATCGAGCGCGTCGGCCTGGACTTCGTCCGGTCCCGCATGGTGGACGACGCCGGGAACCGCGCCGCCCTGCACGCCCGCTTCCTGGACAGCCAGAGCCACAGCCAGTCCGACCCCTGGGCCGAGCGCGCCACGCCCTGCGGCCAGCACGCCAATGATTTCAAGACCCTGGCTTCGGTGGAGTAACGCGACATGGATCAGATCATCACCTGGACCGACATCGGCCCGCTGACCGACATCCCCCGCCAGGGCGCGCGGACCGTCGAGCATCCGGCCGGACGCATCGCCGTCTTCCGCACCATCGACGATCAGGTCTTCGCCCTCCGCGACGCCTGCCCCCACAAACAGGGCCCTCTGTCGGAAGGCATCGTCCACGGCCAAGCCGTCACCTGTCCGCTGCACAACTGGGTCATCGACCTGGTCTCGGGACAGGCGACCGGGCCGGACGAGGGCTGCACCGGCACCATCCCCGCGCGGCTGGAGGACGGCCGCGTGGTCCTGGGTCTCGTCCCCTGGCGCGAGGGGGCGGCCCATGGCTGAGGACACCGTCAAGACCACCTGCCCCTACTGCGGCGTCGGCTGCGGGCTGATCCTCAGCCGGGGGCGCGAGGGATGGGAGGTCGGGGGCGACCCCGACCATCCTGCCAACAAGGGCCGCCTGTGCTCCAAGGGCGCGGCGCTCATGGACACGGTGCGTGCCGAGGATGCCGGCGGCATCCGCCTTCTGCACCCGGAAGTGGACGGCCGTCGCGCCTCGTGGGACGAGGCCGTCGCCGCCACCGCCGCCCGCCTGCGGGAGACCGTCGAGGCCCACGGACCGGACGCGGTGGCCTTCTACGTCTCCGGCCAGTTGCTGACCGAGGACTACTACGTCGCCAACAAGCTGCTGAAGGGCTTCATCGGCAGCCCGCACATCGACACCAACTCGCGCCTGTGCATGGCCTCCACCGTCGCCGGCCACAAGCGGGCCTTCGGGGCCGACGCCGTGCCCGGCACCTACGAGGACCTGGAGCTGGCCGACCTTGTGGTGCTGGTGGGGTCGAATCTGGCGTGGTGTCATCCGGTGCTGGCCCAACGGCTGCGGGCGGCGCGGCGGGATCGGGGGACAAAGGTCGTCGTCATCGACCCGCGAGAGACCGCCACCCGCGACCTCGCCGACCTGCACCTGAAGATCACGCCCGGCTCCGACGTCGCCCTGTTCAACGGCCTGCTCGCCCATCTGGCGCGGACGGGCGCGGTGGATGGGGAATACGTCGCCCGCCACGTCTCCGGCCTCGACACGGCGCTGGAGGCGGCGGAGGCCGACGCGGCGGCGGTCGCGGAGACCTGTGGCGTCGACGGCGCCGACCTCGCGCGCTTCTACCAGTGGGTCGCCGCCACGCCCCGCACCGTCAGCGTCTTCAGCCAGGGCGTGAACCAGTCCAGCCGGGGCACCGACAAGGTCAACGCCATCCTGAACGTTCACCTGGCGACGGGCCGCGTGGGCAAGCCGGGCGCCTCGCCGTTCTCGGTCACCGGCCAGCCCAACGCCATGGGCGGGCGCGAGGTGGGCGGTCTCGCCAACCAGCTCGCCGCGCACATGAACCCCGACGATCCCCACGACGTCGACCGCCTCCGCCGCTTCTGGAAGGCTCCGGCGCTGACCGGCGGCCAGGGCTTGAAGGCCGTCGACCTGTTCCGCGCCGTCCGCGACGGACGCATCAAGGCGCTGTGGATCATGGCGACCAACCCCGCCGTCAGCCTGCCCGAGGCCGGCCTGGTGCGCGCGGCGCTGGAGGCGTGCCCCACCGTCATCGTCTCCGACGTGGTGGCCGACACCGACACCATGCGCCACGCCCACATCCGCCTGCCCGCCGCCGGCTGGGGCGAGAAGGACGGCACCGTCACCAACTCCGAGCGCCGCATCTCCCGCCAGCGCGCCTTCCGGCCGCTGCCCGGCGAGGCGCGGCCCGACTGGCGGATCATGTCCGACGTCGCCCGCGCGCTGGGCCACGGCGCGGCCTTCCCCTACAAGCGCCCGGCCGACATCTTCCGCGAGCACGCCGCCCTGTCGGCGTTCGAGAACGACGGCGCGCGGGCCTTCGACATCGGCGCCTTCGCGGCCATCAAGCCCAAGGCGTTCGATGCCCTGGCCCCGGTCCAGTGGCCGGCGCCAATGGACGCGGCGCGGGGCACCGAGCGGATGTATGGCGACGGCCGCTTCACCCATTCCAACGGGCGCGGCCGCATGATTGCCGTCCGGCACGCCGCACCGATGGAGCGGGCTTCCCTGCGGTATCCGCTGATCCTCAACACCGGCCGGTATCGCGACCAGTGGCACACCATGACCCGCACCGGCCTGTCCCCGCGGCTGTCCGCCCACCGGCCGGAACCGCTGGTGGAGGTGCATCCCGACGACGCCGGAGCGCTCATCGACGGCGGTCTGGCCCGCGTCACCAGCGGCCTTGGCAGCCTGCTCGCCCGTGTGGCGGTGACCGAGGCCCAGCGGCCGGGCGAGGTTTTCCTGCCCATGCACTGGAGCGACACCACCGCCGCTGCCGGCGCCGTCGGGCGTCTGGTGGCGGGGCATGTGGATGCCCTGTCGGGCCAGCCGGAAAGCAAGCATGTGCCCGTGCGGGTGGAGCCCTGGGCGCCGGCGTGGGAAGGGCTGCTGCTCTGCCGCGCCGCGCCGGACCTGTCCGCCCTGCCCTATTGGGTGCGGCAGGCGGCCGGGGAGTGCCTGGCCTTCGACCTGGCGGGCGACGTGGCACCGGACCTGGACTTTCCCGGCCTGACGCCGCTGGAGTTCACCGACCCGCGCCACGGCGTCGTCCGCCGTGCCTGGATGGACGGCGACCGGCTGGAAGCTGTGCTGTTCACCGGCGCTGACCGCCCGCAGGTGGCGCGCTCCTGGCTGGTCGAGCTGTTCGCCGCCGAGACCCTCTCCGCCGCCGACCGCGCAGTGCTGCTGGCCGGCCGGGCGCCGGACGGATCGGGGGCCGAGGACGGAGGCATGGTGTGCTCCTGCCATGCCGTGTCCCGCGAGGCCATCACCGTCGCCGCCGAAGACGGCGCCGCCAGCGCAGAAGACATCGGCCGGCGGACCAGGGCCGGCACCGGGTGCGGCTCGTGCGTGCCCGAGATCAAGGACATCCTGCGCCGTGCGAAACCCGCCGTCGCGGCCTGAGGAGGCTTTCACGATGACCGACGACACCCTCATGCCCTACTTTCCGGTCTTCATGGACCTGCGCGGCCGCAAGGTGCTGCTGGTCGGCGGCACCGAAGCCGCCGCTTCCAAGGCGCGCCTACTCACCCGTGCCGGCGCCGCGGTGACCGTTGTGGCCGACACCCTGTGCGAGGACCTGGCGGCCATGGTCCGCGAAGACCGCGTGACCTGGGAGCGCCGCCCATTCACCGCCGACATGGTAAACGGCGCGCGGCTGGTCATCGACGGGGCGGGCGACGCAGGCCTGACCGATGCGGTGCAGGCCGCCGCCGAGGCGCGGAACGTTCCGCTGAACGTGGTCGACGTGCCCGAGCGCTGCGACTTCACCGTGCCGGCCATGCTGGACCGCGCGCCGGTGATGGTCGCCATCTCCACCGGCGGTGGGGCGCCGGCCCTGGCCCGGACCCTCCGCCAGCGCCTGGAAACCGCCATTCCCGCCGGCACGGGACGGCTGGCGGCGGCGGCCGAGGCCTGTCGCCGGCGGGTGAAGGACGCGCTGCCCACCACCCGCGCCCGGCAACGCTTCTGGGACTCCGTCCTCACCGGCGAAGTGGCCGATACCCTCATGGGACTGACCGAGGCCGAGGCCACGGCCCGCATCGAGACGGAGCTTGAGCGTTTCGCCGCTGCGGGCACGGCCGACACCGGCTCCGTCACCCTGGTGGGCGCCGGTCCGGGCGACCCGGGCCTGCTGACGGTCAACGCTGTGAAAACCATCGGCACCGCCGACGTCATCCTGCACGACGCCCTGGTGCCCGAGAGCATCCTGTCGCTGGCCCGCCGCGAGACCCGCCTGGTACCCGTCGGCAAGCGGGCCGGGCGACCGTCGGTGCCGCAAGGATTCACCAACCGCATGATGGCGACCTGCGCACGACGCGGCCTGCGGGTGGTGCGCCTGAAGGGCGGCGACCCCTTCATCTTCGGCCGCGGCGGCGAGGAAGCGGCCTTCCTTAGGGAAGCGGGCATCGCGGTGCGTATCGTGCCGGGCATCACGACGGCGGTCGCGGCGGCGGCGGACCTGGGCCTGCCGCTCACGCACCGGGGCGTGGCGCGATCGCTGCGGCTGGCGACGGCCTCATGCCGGACGCCGCAGGAGACGGCGGCGGTCGACTGGCGGGCCATGGCTGATCCGACGACGACCCTGGCGGTCTACATGGGCCGGGACCAGATCGTCGGAATCGCCCGGTCGTTGATAGCCGCCGGCCTTCCGGCCGCCACCCCGGCGGTCATGGCCGCAAGCGTCTGCCGTCCCGACGCGGCGCGCGTATGGGCGCCTCTTTCGGATTTGGCGGACCGCGTGATGGAACGCCCCCTGGACACGGCAGCACCCGCCCTGCTGCTGATCGGCAACGCCGTGGCCGAGGCGCCGGGTTGGCCGGCGCAATCTCGCCTCGACAGCGCCGCCGCGTTGTGACGCAGGGCTTTTCCGGCAGGCAGGCACCCGGTATGCGGTGGCAGCGCTTCCCCCATCGGCCCTGCCCGCCCCCTGACGATCTTCATGTTCCGCCGCCGATTGCACAGTCGTTCCTGTTTCCGTACCATGCAGCAAATGATACTCACTCGCAGCGCCGACTGCGGGCGCCTGCATGAACGACGTGAACGCCGGGACGAGATGACGAAAGAGCCGCGGATGCTACAGGTCTACCTCAGCCATCGGGACGCCCTGCTTGGCTATGCAGCCCAGATCACCGGCTCCAGGGCGGAGGCCGAGGACGTCGTTCAGGATGCCTACGTCCGGCTGATGGGCTCCACCGCCACCGCCGGGTCGCCGCATCACCTGCGCAATCCGGCGGGGTACCTGTACAAGATCGTCCGCAACCTGTGCCTCGACACCAAGCGACGGTCCCGCGCCCAGGTTCATGACCTGCCCATGAGCGACCCGACCTGGAACGCATCGGCCGATGAGGCCCTGCTCCGCGACGAAGTGCGCTGCATCGAGAAGGCGCTGACCAGGTTGCCCGAGCGGACGCGCACGGCTTTCGAGCTTCACCGCCTGCATGGCTACACGCTTCAGGAAACCGCGGCCGAGTTGAACGTCTCCGCCGCCAGGGTCCACCAGATGATACAGACCGCCATGCTCCACTGTGCCGCGGAGTTGCGGGACGGCGATGTGGACAGAAAGGAAACAGACGCATGAGTCACGGAGGCAGCACCACCGGCCGCCGTCCCGCGCCAGCCATCGCCGCGGCAGCCGAGGACGATATCCGGCTCCAGGCCATGCAATGGTTCACCCGCCTGCGGGAGCGGCCGGACGACCCGGAACTGGCGGACAGGCTCGCCGACTGGCTGGCCGCCGACCCCCACCATGCCGCCGCCTACACCGAGGCGGAACGGGTGTGGCGCGTGGCCGGCCATCTGCGGCCGTCCGCCGCGTCGACGGCCGTGCGGCCGGCATCCCCGACCCGCCGCCGACGTGCCGAGCCGCCGCGCCGCGCCTGGGCTGGCGCAGCCCTTGCCGTCGCGGCGACGCTTCTCGTCGCGGTCCTGAACTGGCCGACGCTGCACCTGCACCTCAACGCCGACGCGGTCAGCGGTACCGCCGAGATCGCGCACCTGGACATGCCGGATGGCAGCACCATCACGATGGGGCCCGAAAGCGCGGTGTCGACGCACTACGCCGCCGGCGCCCGCACGATTTCTCTCCACGCCGGCGAGGCCTTCTTCTCCGTGACGCCCGATAAGGACCGGCCATTCTCCGTCCGCACGGGGGACCTGACGGTCACCGCCGTCGGAACCGCCTTCGACGTGCGCGTCGGGCGGGACACCATGACGGTCGAGGTGGCGGAAGGCACCGTCCGGGTGGACGCCCCGCCGTCGTTCGCCGAGACCGTCACCACCCTTTCGGCGGGGCAGCGCCTGATAGCAGCACCGTCCTCCGGAGCGATGCACGTCGAGCCGATCCCGCCGGCGCAGGTCGCGGCGTGGCGGACGCACCGGCTCGTTGTGGAAGGCACGACCCTCGGCTCGTTCCTGCACCGCCTGGAGCCGTACCTGCACGGCCACGTCGTGGTGACCGCACCGGCCCTGCTGGACCTGTCCATCAGCGGTGTCTACGACCTGGAACGGCCGGTCGACGCGCTGCGGGCGGCCTTCGGCACCCATGGAATCACGGTGTCGAAGGTCGCGCCCTACCTGTTCGTCGCGCACCGCTGGTGACCCGCTCCGCCGCCCGATAAAAATTTTTCCCTCTTGCCCTTTAAAAATCTGTGGGTTGCGCGTCTTTCTCCTGAAGTCGCGATTGCATCGCATTTTCAGATTGCCGCTCAGGCACGCAACAAGAGGGAATGATCAATGGGAACTGGGGTTAACGGGAAGGGGCTGCGGTCCGTCACCGCGGCCGGCCTGGGGGCGGCGGCACTAGCCATGGCGCCTGCGCCGGCCTGGGCCGCCCCGACCTCGGGTGAAAGCGCGCCGACGCAGGTCGCGCAGGCCGAACAGGCTCTTGCGTTCGACATCGCGGCGCAGCCGCTGCGCCAGGCTCTGCTGGACTTCGGAACGCAGAGCGGCCTTCAGGTCGCCTTCGCCGCCGGCATCGGCGAGGGCCTGATGGCGCAGCCCGTCCGGGGCCGCCACACCCCGGCCGAAGCGCTGCGCCTGCTGCTGGGCGGGTCGGGCCTGTCGTTCGAATTCACCGACGGGCGCACGGTGACCGTCACGGAACCCGTGCAGGGCGCCGCGGACACCATGATCCTCAACCCCCTCCTCGTCGAGGCGGAAAGCGACCAGATCCTGGTGCAGGACGGATACGTACCCCTGGCCGGCCGCATCGGTTCGAAGACCGACACCCCGCTGATCAAGGTCCCGCAGGCCGTGTCGGTGGTGACCGAACGGCAACTGGACGACCGCGAGCCCCAGACGCTGAACGAGGTTCTCGAGTACGTTCCCGGCGTCAACACGACCAACTTCGGCTTCAATCCCCGCTATGACACCTTCGTCGTGCGCGGGGTCGACGGCACCTACAACGGCGTGTTCCGCGACGGCCTCCGCCAATTCCAGGGCTCGACCGCCGTCTACACGAGCGAGCCCTACGGCATGGAAGGCGTGGCCGTTCTCAAGGGACCGTCCTCCACGCTCTACGGCGCGACGTCCGCCGGCGGCTTCGCAAACGTCATGACCAAGCGTCCGACGAAAGACCCGTTGTACGAGATCGAGGGCATCGTCGGCAGCCACGACAGGCTGCAGGGCAACGTCGACGTCTCGGACGCCGTGACCGAAGACGGAAGCCTGCGCTACCGCGCCACCGCCGTGCTGCGGGATGCCGAGACGGAAATGCCCGGCGTTCCCGACGACCGCCAGTACATCGCGCCGGCCCTGACGTGGGAGCCCAGCGAGGATACGCGGGTGACCGTGCTCGGCTCCTACCTGCACACGCTGCAGGGCGGCGCCAACACCTACTACAACGCCAACAACACGGCGACCGACATCCCCAACCCCCATCCCGACCATAACGAGTTCGACCGCGAGCAGTACCGCGTGGGCTGGGAAATCGACCACCGCATCAACGACACCTTCACGGTGCGCCAGAACGCCCGCTACTCCCAGATCGACATCGACCTGACCTGGAGCGTCCTCACCAATCCCGCCACCGCATCCTACTTCGGCGGCCGCGTGCTCGAGGAGTCGGATGCCTTCGTCATCGACAACCATGTCGAGACCCGCTTCGAGACCGGGGCGCTGTCCCACACCGTCCTGACGGGCATCGACTACGGCATCACCGACCGCTTCCAGCAGCAGGGCATGGGCGTTCTTCCCATCGCCACGCCGAAGTTCACCATGAACCCGGCAAGCGACGTCGAACAAAGCCAGGAACTGACCGGCGTTTACATGCAGGACCAGATGGCGGCCGGCCCGTGGCTCTTCGTTCTCGGCGGCCGCTACGACTGGCTGGATGCGGAAACCGTCTCGGCCGGCGGCGCGCCGGTTGAGCACGACGCCAGCGAGTTCTCCTGGCGCACGGGCATTTCTTATGTCACGGATTTCGGTCTGGTCCCCTACGCCAACTACACGACGTCCTTCACCCCCAACGTCGGGACGGTGGTCGGCGGCGACCCGGCGAAGCCGACCACGGCCGAGCAGGTCGAACTGGGCGTGAAGTACGAATTCCCCGACCGGAACGCCCTGCTCACGGCCGCCGTCTATCAGATCGATCAGACCGACGGCGTCGTCTGGGATGCCGCCACCGGCGTCAACCGGATGGTCCAGCAGGACCTGCGGTCGCGCGGCGTGGAGATCGAGCTGGTCGCCTCCCTCGCCGAGGGCCTCGACGTCACCGCGTCCTACGCCTACAACGACCTCGAGATCGTCGAGGGCGCCACAGGCACCGACGGCAATACCCGGTCCGGCTCGCCGCACCACATGGCGTCGGTCTACGCCGACTACACGGTCCAGAGCGGCGCCGCCGCGGGTCTGGCCGCCGGGGCCGGCGTCCGCTACCAGAGCGAAAGCTGGGGCAACGACGCCAACACGTTCAAGAACGATCCGCGCTACTTTGTGGACGCCAACCTGCGGTACGACCTGGGACAGCTCAGCCCGCAGTTGCAGGGGGCGGAATGGAAGCTGCATGTGGACAACCTGCTCGACCAGGATTCCACGACCTGCACGGACGGCTACTGCTACCGCGATCCGGGCCGCACCTTCCTCACCAGCGTGCGCTACCGGTTCTGACGGCGTGACCGTGCATCGTCACGCCCCACCGACCGACGTCCTGTTCTCCGGCCGCGACCTCAGTTTCGCGGCCGGAGGCAGGACCGTGCTGCATCCGCTCGACGTCGACCTGACGGCGGGCGGGACCTACGGCCTGATCGGTCACAACGGATCGGGCAAGTCGACCCTGCTCAAGCTGCTCGCCCGGCAGGTCAGGCCGACGGCGGGCCGGGTGCGCCTCAATGGCCGCGACCTGGAGGACTGGGACGGCCGCGGCTTCGCCCGCACCGTCGGCTATCTGCCGCAGGAACCGGCCGCGCCGCCGGGCCTGCTGGTCCGCGAACTCGTTGCCTACGGCCGCTACCCCTGGCACGGCACCTTCGGCCGGTTTTCCGACGCCGACCGCACCGCCTGCGCCGAGGCGATGACGCTGACCCATGTCGACCACCTGGCGGACCGCACGGTCGAAACCCTGTCCGGCGGCGAACGGCAGCGCGCCTGGATCGCCATGCTCGTGGCCCAGCGGGCCGACTGCCTGCTGCTCGACGAACCGACGTCGGCGCTCGACGTCTCCCACCAGATCGAGGTGCTGGCCCTGGTCCGTGACCTGTGCCAAGCGCGGGGCCTGACTGCGCTGATCGTGCTGCACGACATCAACATGGCGGCGCGCTTCTGCGACCGGCTGATGGCCCTGAAGGACGGCCGCCTGATCGCCGAGGGTGATCCGGCGGCCCTGCTGAAGCGGGACACGCTGCGGACGATCTTCGACATCGGGATGGGCGTGATCCCCCATCCCGCGGGCCACGGCATCATCACCTATGTCGACTGAACGCACCGCCCTTTCCCGCCGCCATTTTGCCGGCGGCCTCCTGGCGGGTGCCGCGTTTCTGGCCGCGCCCCCTGCCAAGGCGGCCGGAGGGGCGGCGCCGCGCGTCGCCGTTCTCGACTACGGCGCCGCCACTACGATGCTCGCCCTGGGGGTGGAGCCCGTGGGCGTCGCCTCGGCCGATGCCTGGGACCGCTGGGTGAAGACGCCGGAGTTGCCGCCGGGGACCATTGATCTCGGGCAGGACCTGGCCGTCAACCTGGAACTCCTCGCCTTTCTGGAGCCCGACCTGATCGTCATCAGCCCCTATGTCGCCGCCGCCCGCCCGGCGCTGGAGCGTATCGCACCCGTCGAAATGGTCACGATCTACGCGCCCGACGGCCCCTCGCCGCTGGAGCGCGCCGTCGCCGAGACGCGGCGCCTTGGCGCTCTCCTCGGCCGCACGGGCGCGGCGGATGCTTATCTTGACGCGACCTTCGCGGAGCTTGCCGACATGCGCGCCCGGCTGTCGCGCCTGCCGCTTCCTGCCGTGGCGCTGGTCAGCTTCATGCTGGATGCGCGACATGCCCGCATCTACGGGCGCCACAGCCTGTATCAGGACGTGCTCGACCGCCTGGGCGTGGAGAACGCCTGGACCGGCGCAACCAATTTCTGGGGCTTTCAGACCATCGGCCTCGAACGGATGGCGAGCATGGCGGACGCGGCGGTCGAGTTGATCGTCTTCGAACCGATTGCCGACGAAATGCGCCCGACCCTGGAAAAAAGCCCGTTGTGGCTGAGCCTGCCGTTCGTTCGGCGTGAGGACTTCGTGATGTTTCCGCCGGTGCTCATGTTTGGAATGGTGCCGTCCGCCATCCGGTTTGCCCGCCTGTTGACGGAACATCTGGAGGCACGCTTCTCATGATGGCCGAGACGCGGGACAAGACACCCGCCATTGCGCTGACCCTTTTCGCCGCGGCCGCCGCCGCGGCGTGGCTCCTGCTGCGGGAAGACCTGCCGCACCTGCTTGAGCCGGCGGCCGGATACGGCGCCGACCGGATGGTCCTGCTGTACTCCCAGTTGCCGCGGCTGGTGGTCAGCCTGCTGTGCGGCGCGGCATTGGCCCTCTCCGGCGCCATCCTGCAACGGGCCCTGCGCAACCCTCTGGCCTCGCCGACGACATTGGGGCTGTCCGCCGGCGCCAGCCTGGCGCTGGTGCTTGCCGGCCTGGTCGCACCGGGCCTGCTGGTGGCGGGGCGCGAGATGGTGGCTCTTGCAGGCAGTGCCGCCACCGCCGGCGTCGTGTTCGCCATCGGCGCCCGGCGCAATTTCGATCCGGTGGCCCTGGTCCTGGGCGGACTGATCGTCAGCCTGTACTGCGGGGCGCTGGCGACGCTGCTCATTCTCCTCAACGATCGCTATCTGGTCAGCCTGTTCATCTGGGGCTCGGGTTCGCTGGCGCAGCAGGATTGGTCGACGGCCGTGACACTGGGGCCCCAGCTTGCCGTGCTTTGTCTCGGCGTCGCCTTGATCGCCCGCCCCCTTGGACTGCTGGAGCTGGGCGAGGCGGGCACGCGATCGCTGGGGCTTTCCCCGAGCGCCGTTCGGGTCCTGGCGGTCAGCATCGCGGTGGCCTTGGCGGCCGCCGTCGCCAGCGCCGTCGGCGTCATCGGCTTCATCGGCCTTGCCGCCCCCACCGTGGCGCGCCTTGCCGGCGCGCGCCGGGTGGGACCGCAGCTGGTCTGGTCCGCCCTGATCGGCGCGGCCATGCTGTGGCTCACCGACACAAGCGTCCAGCTGCTGGCCGCGGACATGGGCGCCTTCATCCCGACCGGCGCTGTCACGGCGCTGCTCGGGACGCCTCTCCTGCTGCTCGTCCTGCCGCGCCTGAAGCTTTCGTTCGCCGGCGGCATGGCGGTGCTCAGCGCCCGGCGCTGGCGCGGGCCGACCATGCCCGCCGTGGCGGTCGCGCTGGGTGGCCTGGCCCTTCTTGCGCTCGCCGCGCTGTTCATCGGCCGCACGCCTGCGGGTGCCTGGCAGGTCAATGGCCTGGAGGATTGGGACGTCCTGGCCGACTGGCGGCTGCCGCGCGTGGGCGCCGCCCTGGCCGCCGGCGCGATGCTGGCGGCTGCGGGCGCCATCCTGCAGCGGCTTACCGGCAACGAGATGGCAAGCCCCGAGGTCCTGGGCATCAGCGCGGGGGCGATGATCGGGATGGCGGCCATCCTTTTCCTGATCACGGACCCTGCCTATCCCGTGCTGATGACGGGCGCGGCGGTCGGCACCGCGCTGGTGCTTGGCGCCCTGTTCATCCTCACCCGGCGGAGCGGGTTCCTGCCCGAACGCCTCGTCCTGGCCGGCATCGCGCTGGGTGCCATGCTGGACGCCTTCATCGGCGCCCTGGCGGCCACCGGCGACCCGCGCTCGCTCGTTCTGCTACGCTGGATGAGTGGCACGACCTACGGCACAGGCACGGCCTCGGCCCTGGTCAGCCTGGTGCTGGCGGGGGGGCTGGTCGGGCTCACCGTCGCGCTTGCCCGCTGGCTCGACCTTCTGCCGCTGGGGGCCTCCGGAGCACGGGGCCTCGGCCTTTCCGTCCCCCGCGCGCGTGGCGTGTTGCTCGTCCTCGCCGGCCTGATGACAGCCGCCGCGACGATCATCGTCGGGCCCTTGAGCTTCGTCGGCCTCATGGCGCCGCAGATCGCGCGCGCCGCGGGCTTCGTGCGTGGTGGGCCGCAGATCCTGGTCGGCGCGGCGGCGGGCGGCGGACTGATGCTGACGGCCGACTGGTTGGGGCGGACGCTGCTGTATCCCTACGAGATGCCGGCCGGCATCGTCTCGGCGCTGGTCGGTACACCGCTCCTCCTGGCCCTCATGCGACGGACGTAAGGCGGGCAATCGGGCTCTCCCGGCCGGTCCCTACAGGATTGACCAGCGTCAAGGCCTGCCATCCCGTCCCGTGGCACGACCCTCTGGACAGGAGGCACCGCCTCTCGCTTACACTGCAATTGCAACGCATTTTCATTCGTGATAGCCATTTTTGCAGCAGGCGATGAAACAAATGGGCCCGAAACCGAAGCAAGGAAGAGTAGCCATGACCAGCATGACGCGCCGCGGCCTGTTCACGGGCGTCGCGGCCTTGGGGTGTGCGGGCCTCCTGGCGGGCCGCGCCCGTGCCGACGCAGCGATCCCCGAGTTGACGGTCTGGGGACCGCCGGCGGGACCATCCGTGACCGTCGTTCACGCCATTGAAACCGGGCGCCTGCGCGGCATCGCCGATACCGTGACGTTCCGCGCCTGGCGCAATCCCGACGAACTGCGCGCCGGCCTGACGTCGGGCACCATGAACGTGTTCGTCCTGCCCACGCAGTCGGCGGCGAACCTGTTCAATCGCGGGCTGGACGTCCGGCTGGTCAACGTCATGACCAACGGCCTCCTGCATGTGGTGTCGGCCGATCCGGCGCTGACGTCGCTGGAGGCGCTCAAGGGCCGGAGCGTCGCCGTGCCCTTCCGCAACGACACCCCCGACATCATCTTCCGCCGCCTGCTGACGGCCCGGAACATCGGCGAGGACGACCTGGACCTGCGGTTCGCCGGCACGCCGCTGGAAGCCGCGCAGTTGCTGGCAACCGGCCGCATCGACGCCGCCCTTCTGCCCGAACCGGCGGCCAGCGCGTCGATCGTCAGGGGCGCGATGGCCGGACGGGCGCTCACGCGCGTCATCGACATCCAGGACGCCTGGGCAAAGGCCATGGACCTGCCGCCCGCCCTGCCCCAGGCGGGGCTCGGCGTGACCGGCGCCTTCCTGGAGGCCCACCGCCCGGCGGTGGAAGCCCTGCACCAGGGGCTGGCGCAGGCGGTCGAAGCCGTCAACGCCGCCCCGGCCGAGGCCGCCGGCATCGTCGCCGGCACGGTGGGCCTGCCGGCCCCGGTGATCCGGCAGGCGATCCCCCACTCGAACCTGGTGGCGACGCGGGCCGGCGCCGCGCGTCCCGTCCTTGAGCCTGTCTTCAAGGCGCTCGCCGATACCGATCCGGCAATTCTTGGCGGCAAGCTGCCCGACAGCGCCTTCTATCTGTAGGAGCGGATCATGGCAGCGGCGCTTCTGGACCGGCTGGGCCGCCTTGGCCGCTTCCTGTGGTCGGGCTGGGCGGGGCTGACCGGCCTTGCCCTGTTCGCCGCCCTGTGGCAGGCCGGGCACGAGTTGTACGGCGACTTCATCCTGTCCGCGCCGGCCGCCACGGTCCAGGCCGCGGCGCTTATCCTCACCGATCCGGCAAGCCTTCTGCTGGTGGTGGAAACCGTGCGCCGCGCGGCGGAGGGCTTCCTGCTCGCCGTCGCCTGCGGTGCGGCCGGGGGCCTCGCGGCGGGCTATTCGGCAGCGACCATGCGGGTGGCGCGCCCCATCCTGACCGTTCTGCTGGGTGTGCCGCCGATCGCCTGGATCGTCCTGGCGATGATCTGGTTCGGCTCGTCCGACGGCACCGTCACCACCACCGTCGTCGTCGCGGCCACGCCCATGATCTTCCTCGGCGTGGCGGAAGGCGTGATGAGCCGCGACCGCAAGCTGGACGACATGGCGCGGGCCTTCGGCGCCGGTCCGGTGCAGCGCCTGCGCACCCTCGGCCTGCGTCACGTCTCGGCCTATCTCTTCCCCGTCCTGACGGTCGCCCTGGGCACCGCCTTCAAGGTGGCGGTGATGGCCGAGCTTCTGGCCAACACCGGCGGCATCGGCGGCGCCCTGGCCATGGCGCGCGCCAACCTCGACGTCACCACGGCGCTCGCCTGGGTCCTGGTCGCCGTCGGCGGTCTGATCGCGGTGGAGTACCTTGTGGTCCACCCGGTCCGCGCCGAGTTCGAACGCTGGCGGGAGGCCAGCCGCCCCTGGGGCGTCAAGCGATGAGCGGGCGGTGCGGCCCTGCGCGCACGCCGCGCGCAGCGGCATCCCTCGAAGCGGCGGACCGCCGGACGATCCGCCGCGCAAGCATTTTCGGCGCACTCGATGACGCCACCTTCGACCTGCTCGTGGAGCCGGTGCGCGTCGAAACGGTGGCGGAAGGGGGAACGCTGTTCCTTCAGGGCGATCCGGCAGAGGCCTTCTATGTCGCCGTCGACGGCTGGCTTCAGATGGTCCGCGACACCAGCGACGGTGCCCGCACCGTCATCAAGCTGATCGGGCCGGGGGAGTCCTTCGCCGAAGCCCTGATCATGCCGGGCGCCCGCTATCCCGTCGCCGCGGAAGCCGCGACGCCGGTGCGCGCCGCCCGTTTCGAAGCGGCCCGCTTCCGTGCGCTGGTGGAGCAGACGCCCGGCCTGGGATTGTCCATCGTCGCCGCGACCTTCCGACAGATGCAGCGGTTGGTCGACCAGATCGAGCACCTGAAAAGCTGGTCCGTGGACCGCCGTGTCGCCGACATGCTGCTTCAGATGCACGCCGGAGCCGGTCACCCGGCGACGGCCTTCCCGCTGCCTGTCGAACAGTCCGTCATCGCCGCCCGGCTGGCCGTCACGCCGTCCACCCTGTCGCGCAGCCTGCGCAAGCTGAGTGCGCTGGGCGTCGACGCGCGCCGGGGCCGCATCACACTGCACGACCCCGACCGCCTGCGGGCGTACGTCGCCGAGGCGGCCGACTGAACCTCCCGCTTTTTCGGCTCAACTTGCCCAGGATCAAGAGGGCACGTGGCGAAGGCGGCTATGATCGCGAATGACACTCGTTCGCAATATTATGAGAGGTTTCCATGACGACTGATGGACGCGCGTCCCAGGGCCGCAGCAGCCCGCGGCGGAGGCCGGGCCGCACCGGCGCCGCCCTCATCACCGGGGCTGTCGCCATGGGCGTTGCCGGCGGGGTTCCCGCCGATGCCCGCGCGCAGTCGGCCACTCCGGGCTCGACGGTGTATCTGGAGCCGCTCACCGTCGAAGGCCTGCAGCTGATGACGGAAGACCGCTCCCGCATCCGGCTGGAGGCCATTCCCGGCGGCACCGGCCTGGTCGCGACCGACGACCTGACGGGCAAGGCGGACCTGTCCATTTCCGACACGCTGGCGGCGGTTCCCGGCGTGGTGGTGCAGGATTTCTTCGGCGGCAACGACCAGCCGCGCATCCAGATCCGTGGCTCCGGCCTGCAGCAGAACCCGGTGGAGCGCGGTGTGCTGGCCCTGCAGAACGGCCTGCCCATCAACCGCGCCGACGGCTCGTACATCGTCGGCCTCGCCAACCCGCGCCAGGCGGAGGTGGTGGAAATCTACCGCGGCTACACGGCCAACCGACTGGGCGCGGCCATGCTGGGCGGGGCGATCAACTTCGTCTCCCCCACCGGCACCTCGGACCCCGGCGTCGAGGCCATGCTGGAAGGCGGCAGCTTCGGCCACGTCAAGGGCGCGCTGCAGGCCGGCGGCCGCCTGGGCGATGCCGACGGCCTGGTGCGCCTCGACCACAGCCGCCGCGACGGCTACCGCGACTACAACAGTTCCGAACGGACGAGCATCGACGCCAACGTCGGCCTGGACGTGACCGACGATGTCAGCACGCGGTTCTTTGCCGGCTACACGGACCTGCGCTTCGACGTGGCGGGACCGCTGCCCAAGGCGATCCTGGAGTCCGACCCCGATTCCGTCCACGGCGGACCGGTCATGGTGGGCGGGCAACCGACCAATCCGGGCCCCAACGTGCTGCGCGACCGGCCGCAACGGGACGCGGAACAGTTCCATGTCGGCAACCGCACCTCGGCCACCTTCGGCGACCATCTTCTGGACGGCGGCATCGGCTATACCCACACAAAGGACGCCTTCCGCTTCCCCATCCCGTCGGGCATCCGCGAGACGGAGGGCGGCGATCTGACGCTGGTCGCGCGCTACGCCTACGCGCCGGACCCCGACGCGCCCCTGCCGCTGGTGGACACCAGCCTGCGCTATGTGACGGGCTCGGCCGACCGGCGTGACTACATCAATGCCTCGGGCGAGCGCGGGCCGCTGTTCGGCAGCAGCGACCTTGAAGCCTCCACCCTGACGCTGCACGGCGGCCTCAACCTGCCGCTGGGGGACGGGTTCACCCTGTCGCCGGCCATCACCTATGCGCTCGCGACCCGCACCAACACCGACACCTACGGCGCCGCCACCCGGCCGACCATCGCCTACAATCCCGGCCAGCCGAACCAGCGGCTGCCCGATGGATCGGTGACCGCCGGCGACACCAGCTACGACCATGAGTATTCGGCGGTCAGTCCCAGCCTCGGCCTGTCCTACCGCCCGAACGACGACCACATGGTCTTCGCCGCCGTGAGCCGCAGCTTCGAGCCGCCGACCCACGACGACCTGCTGGCCACCGTCAACGGCACGCCGAACAGCAGCGCCGGCCGGCCCCGCCCGCCTGCGCCGAACTTCCCCGCCGCGGCCTACCGCACGCCCGACCTGGACGCCCAGACGGCGACCACGATCGAGGCGGGCTGGCGCGGCTTCCTTGGCCCCGTGGGTGTCGACGCCGTGACGTACTACTCTTGGGTGAACGACGAACTGCTCAGCCTGCGCGACGAGACGGGGGCCTCGCTGGGCGCCGTCAACGCCGACGAAACACGGCACTTCGGCGTGGAACTGGGTGTGACCGCGCATCTGTCCGACGATCTGTCGACGCGGCTCGCCTACACCTTCCAGGACTTCCGCTTCCATGACGACCCGGTGCGGGGCGACAACCGCCTGGCCGGCGCGCCCCAGCACGTCATCAACCTGACGGCCCGCTATGCCGTGACCGAGGACCTTGCGGTGGGCGCGGGGCTGGACTGGATTCCGACGGAAACGCCGGTGGACAACATGAACACCCTCTACCGCGACCCCTACGCCACAGTGGACCTGAGCGCCGACTACAGTGTCGCCGAGGGCGTCGTTCTGTATGGCGAGGCGCGCAACATCTTCGATGCGACCTATGCCTCATCGACCCTCATCGTCGACCAGGCGCGGCCCGACCAGGCGGCGTTCCTGCCGGGCGACGGGCGGGCGTTCTACGCCGGCCTGCGGGTCGCATTCTGATCGGGGCGGAGGCACCATGGACCAGGCCCTGACCCTGAGCGGCGTCGGCCACTCCTACCTCGGCCGGACGGTGGTCGACGGGATCGACCTGAGCCTTGCCGTGGGCGAGGTGGTTGCTCTCGTCGGCCCGTCCGGGTGCGGCAAGAGCACGCTCGCCCACATCGCCGCCGGCGTGGTCGACCCGCTGCGGGGGGCGGTGGTGCGGGGCTACGAGCGCCATGCCATGGTGTTCCAGGAGCCGCGCCTGCTGCCCTGGGCCACCGCGCGCGACAACATCGCCTATCCGCTGCGCCTCGCCGGCGTGTCCCGCCGCGAGCGTCGGCGGCGGGCCGAGGCGGCGGCGGACCGGGCGGCGCTGGAAGCACGCGACCTGGACAAGTTCCCGGCGGAGCTTTCGGGCGGGATGCTCCAGCGCACGGCCATCGCCCGCGCCCTGGCCGTGGCGCCGGACTTCATCTATTTCGACGAGCCGTTCACGGCGCTGGACGTGGCGCTCAAGCGGCGAATGCAGGACCTGGTGATCGAGGCGGCGGGGCTTTACCGCTTCGGCGCCCTGTTCATCACCCACGACCTGATGGAGGCCGCGCGCATCGCCCACCGCATCGCCGTCATGGACGTGCACGGACGCGGCATCGTCGGCGCCCGCACCCTGCCCGGCAGCCCCGGAGAGCGCACCGAGGCCGAGGTTTTCACCCTGGTCGGCGCCTTCCTCGGCGACGACCCGCTGTTCCGGCATGTGCACGACGTGGATGAAAGGCGGCTGGCATGACGGCCCAGGCGATCCGGCAGACGCTTTCCGCCCGGCTGGAGGTGCTCGGCGACGAGGGCCTGCGGCCGTTCTTCCTGCTTTCGGCGCTGCACGCCGCGCTGTGGCCGTTCCTGTGGGTGGCGGGCGATTTCGCCCTGCCCTTCGAGGAACCCCTGCCGCCAACCCTGCGCCACGCCAACGAAATGCTGTTCGGGGCCTACGGCGCGGCCCTTATCGGCTTCGTCACGACGGCCGTGCCCGAGTGGAGCAACACCGCCCGCTTCAGGGGCCGGCCGCTGTTCATCCTGGCCGGCCTGTGGCTCGTCGGGCGACTGGCGGGGCTGCTGGGGGCGGCACCGCTGGCGCCCGTTGGCGCCGCCGCCGACCTGGCGTGGCTGCTGTTCCTGCCGGCGTACGTGGCCTGGGTGCGGTGGCGGCGCCCGCACGCCCGGCTGATCGGAATGCTGTTCTGGCTGACGGCGCTGGCGGCCGCCGGCGCCACGGCGCAGGCCGCCATCATCTTTGTCGCGCCGGACCTCGCCGCCGAGGCTCTCCGCGCGGCGGCCCTGGTGTTCATCGGGCTGCTCGGTTTGGTCCTGGGACGGATCACTGTGCCCATCACCAACAAGGTCCTGGACCCGACCGAGGAAACCTCGCCCTACCGCCCGCACCCGGGACGCCTGAACCTGGCGCCCGGCATGGCGGCTGTCGCGCTGGCGGGAACCCTTGCCGGCCTGTCGCCCGCCGTCACCGGGTACCTGATGATCGCGGCCGGCGCAGCCTTCCTCGACCGCGTCGGGGAAGCCTTCGTCGGGCGGGAGGCCGTGCGCGCACCGCTTCTGGCGCCGGCGCTGTCGAGCCTGCTGGCCGGGATCGGCCTGTTGCTGATCGGCGCGGCACGACTGGGCGCTCCCTATCCGGAGACGGCCGCGCTGCACATGGTGTTGATGGGCGGCCTGGGCCTGGGCGTGCTCACGGTGTTCGCCGTGGCCGGCCTGATGCACACGGGGCGCAGCCTGGCGTTTCCGCGCACGGTGCCGGTCGCGCTCACGCTGCTTGTGGCGGGGACCGCGCTGCGCGTGCTGCCGGACCTGGGCGTGATGCCCTATCCGCCGGGACCGCCGCACCTGCTGGCCTCGGTGGTGTGGGCGGCCGCCTTCCTCCTCTGGCTGTGGAGCTACTGGCCCATCCTGAGCCGACCGAATGTGAGCGGGGACGGCTGCTGCTGAGCCCAGGTATCGCCGGCAAACTCCGAATTTGGCGCACCCGCGGCCGTCCCGGTGGTGCCTCACCTTGGACGACGATCAACTGTTGCCCATCATCATCCGATAGCGCACCTGGTCGAACACGACCGCCAGGATCAGCAGACCGCCCAGCAGCACCATCTGCATGTAGGAACTCACCTGCGCCAGGTTCATGCCGTTCTGCACCAGGACGATGAAGAAAGCGCCCAGCACCACGTTCTCCACCCGGCCGATGCCGCCGCGCAGGGAGACGCCCGCGATGACGCAGGCGGCAATGGATTCGAGCGCGATGGAGCCACCCAGGTTCGCCTCGCCGCTTTCGACACGGGCCGTCAGCAGAAGGCCGGTCAGGGACGCGATCAACGCGCACAGGCCGTAGGCGAAGATCAGCGTGCGCTTGGTGTGAATGGCTGAAAGGTGGGCCGCCTTGATGTTCCCGCCGATGGCGTAGATGTGCGCGCCGGTGCGCGTGCGCGCCATGACGATCCACATCACCGCCACCGCCACGGCGGCGACGATCACTGGCACCGGAATGCCCCACAGGCGCCCGAAGCCGAAAACGTCGGCGAACTCGAACGGCAGGCCGGAGACAGGCACGCCGCCCGTCAGGAACAGCGAGATGCCGGCGGCGACCGAGCTGACGCCGAGCGTCATGATGAAGGGCGAGACACCGAAGTAGGCGACGCCGACGCCGTTCACCAGCCCGATGACCGACGCGGCGGCGAAGCCGGCGAAGGCGCCCAGCAGGATCGCCAGCCAGATGGCCTCGGGGAAGACCGCCGCCAGCGCCACCATGGCCATGGCAGAGACCACGGACGTCAGCGCGATGGACGCGCCGACCGACAGGTCGAAGCCGCCCGTGATCAGGACCAGCATCTGCCCCAGAGACACCAGCATCAGATAGACCGACTGGCGCACCACGTTGACGATATTGTCCAGCGTCAGGAAGCGGTCTGACATCACAGTGAAGACCACCAGCGCGCCGGCCAGGAAGAACGGCAGCACGCCCAGGCGGATGAACAGGGCGCGGGCGGCCGCCCCGGCGCCGGCATGGCGGGCGGGCGGAACGGCGGACGGCGCCGGATCGGCCTTCGTGGCGGGCGAGGCGCTCATGCGGGAACTCCTTCCTCATCGAAAAAGTGTGCGAGGACGGCGGATTCGCTGATTTCCTCCCCGTCCAGTTCGGCCGAGATGCGGCCGCGGGAGAACACCACCAGCCGGTGGGCCAGGTTCATCACCTCCGGCAGGTCGGAGGAGATGACCACCACCGCCTTGCCGGCCTCGGCGATGTCGCGGATCAGGCCGTAGATGGCGGCGCGCGCCCCCATGTCGACGCCCACCGTCGGCTCGTCGAAAATGTAGACGTCGTAGTCGCGACCAAGGCCGCGGCCGAACAGCGTCTTCTGCTGGTTGCCGCCCGAGAGCTTGGCGACCAGCCGGTCGCGGTAGGCCATGGGCAGGTCGACGCGCTCCGCCACCTGGTCGCCCTGCTCGCGGATGCGACGCCAGGGCAGCAGGCCCAGGCGGCCCGAATCACAGGCCAGGATGCCCTGGGCCAGGTTCTCCCGCGCCGTGAAGGCCAGTTGCAGCCCTTCGGTCTTGCGGTCGGCGGTCAGGTAGTAGGCGCCGGCGCGCATCATGGCGCGGGTCGGGTGGCCGGTGACGTCGCGCCCGGCCAGGGTGACGCGGCCGAACTTCACCGGCAGCAGGCCCATCATGGCCCGGAACGCCCGCGACTTGCCAGAGCCCACCAGCCCCGCCACCCCCAGCACCTCGCCGGGACGGACCTCGATATCGACACCATGCACGCCCCAGGCGTGCAGGTCGGTGGCCGCCAGCAGCGGCGGGCCGGGGTTGCGGGCGATGCGGGGATAGATTTCGGCGATGGCGCGGCCGGCCATCATTTCCACCAGTTCGGCCTCGGAGGTTTCGTCCATCTTCACGGTGCCGATCCAGGCGCCATCGCGCAGCACCGTGATGCGGTCGGCGATACGGGCGAACTCCTGAATCCGGTGGGAGATGTAGATGATACCCACCCCGCGCGCCTTCATGCGCTTCACCACCGTGAACAGGTGATCCACCTCGCGGTCGGTAAGCGATGCCGTGGGCTCGTCCAGGATCAGGATGGACACGTCGCGGTGCAGCGCCTTGGCGATCTCCACCATCTGCTGCTCTGCGCGGCTGAGGGTGGAGACGCGGCGCGTCGGGTCGATCTCGAATTCCAGGTCGGCGAACAGGGTGCGCGCCTTGGCGGTCATGGCGCGGCGGTCGAGGAACGGGCCGACGCGCGGCTCGTCGCCGAGAAAGATGTTCTCGGCCACCGTCAGCGTCGGCACCAGGGAGAACTCCTGGAACACGGCGGAAATGCCGACGGCGCGCGCGTCGGCGACGGACTGGAAGTGGACCGGCGTTCCGCGCACGCGGATCTCGCCCTCGCTGGGCGTGTTGGCGCCGGCGATCATGGAGATCAGGGTGGACTTGCCCGCACCGTTCTCGCCGAACAGCACATGCACTTCGCCGGGGCGCAGATCGAAATCCACCGCATTCAGGGCGACGACGCCGGGATAACGCTTGGTCAGCCCGACCGTCTCGATCAAGGGGGTCTGGCTCATGAGGCTGGTCCGTCCATGGCGGAAACCATGCCCAGCGGGACCGGGACGACCGGCCGGGCGGACAACGGTCCGTCCCGGCCGGTCCTGCACCGGATCACTCGACGCTGAACACCGGGCTGAAGCTGCGCGGCGGCAGGATGGTGTCGCGGTCGACCGACGCCACGTTCTCCTGATCCACCACGAAGATCTTCGGGCCGACGTGCTTGATGACGTCCTTGCCCTCCAGCAGGCGTACGGCCTGGTCCATGGCGATGCGGCCCTGGATAACCATGGAGTCCGCCGGCGCGGCCTGGATGAAGCCGCGCTCGATGCCCTGGTGGACGCCCGGCGTCATGTAGAAGGCCAGGATGCCGACGCTGTCGGTCAGGCCGCGCTCGCGCAGCAGGCCCTGGGCCGCCTCGGCGGTGACCGCCGTGCCGGCGATGTAGTCGACGTCCGGTGTCGCCTGGAGCACGTCCTCCACGAGGCGCAGCTGGGCCTCCTTGCCGGTGTCGCCGTAGCGCGGTTCCAGCACCTCGACGGCCGAACCCTCGACGGCCTCCATGAAGCCCTTGTGGGCCGCCTCGACCCAGCCGGCGCCGGCCGGACCGGGGAACCAGCCGACCTTCACCGGGTCACTGCCGGCCGGGTGCTTCTCGGCCAGGTATTTCCCGGTCTCGCTGCCCATGGTGTAGAAGGACACCAGCGACTTGGCGGACAGGCCGGGCGAGGACATGCCGTTGATGACGTCGATGACCGGCGTGCCCTTGCCGGCAATCTCGCCCACCAGGTTGTTGAGGCCGTCATAGGAGATGGCGCCGATGATGACGGCGTCGGCGCCGCGTGCCACGCAGTCCTCGATCTGGCTGATCTGGTTGGTCAGTTCGGTGTAGCCGCCGGCTTCCACCAGATTCATCTTCACGCCCAGGCGCTTGGCCTCTTCGGCAACGCCGTAGTTCACGCCCAGCCAGTAAGCGTCCTTCATGTGGGGGAAGGAGACGCAGATGTCCCAGGGCTGCGAGGCCTTGTCCAGCGGCGTGTACTCGACATCCTGCTGGGTTCCGTCGGTGGCGAAGGGCGGGACGGTTTCCTGCGCCGGATAGGGAAACCAATCGGCGGCGTAGGCGCCGCTGCTGAGGGCCGTGCCCAGCGCGAGGGCAAGCGCAAGCGTCTTCATGATCGGGTGCCTCCACTGTGACCTGTTCATAGGGTCGGGGTTGTCGTTTTCGACTTTTTTGTATGCTCCGCCCGCCCGGACGGCCCGGGCGGGCGCATTAAGCCGCGTCAGTCGAGCGCGGCGCGCAGGCTGTCGAGCAGTCGCGCGCGGTCCTTGCGGGCCGTCAGCGCCTGCTCCATGTCCACCTTCACGAACCGCGTCGGCGTGTGCGGCTGCAACTGGCCGATCAGGTCCATGTCGGCCGAGATCACCGCGCCCAGCGTGAAGTAGCCGCCGCCGGACACCGCGTCGCGGTGCAGGATGATGGGCTCCGTGCCGCCGGGCACCTGGATGGAGCCATAGGGGTAGCAGCCGTCCACGATGTTCGACGGGTCCGACCCCGCGCCGAAGGGCTGCTCGCGCGGCTCGAACTCGACCGGGCGGCCGCCGCGGAAGCGGTAGCCCATGCGGTCGGCCTCCGGCGCGACCTTCCATTCATCGTCGAAGAAGTTGCGGCCGGCCTGTTCGGTGATGAGGCGCCAGTACAGGCCCGGCAGCACGCGCAACTCCGCCGGGGAGCCCGGCAGGCGGCGCAGGTTGGCGGGCACCTCGCGGCCCTCGCCGCGGCCGGGATTGTCGCCGGTGGGCACCACGTCGCCCACGGCCAGCGGCCGCCCCTGCACGCCGCCCAGCGCCCCGATGGGATAGGTCGAGCGGCTGCCCAGGTTCTTGGGCGTGGCGATACCGCCGGAGATGGCGATGTAGGCCCGCGCACCGCCGCGCAGGTACTCGAACGACAGCGTCTGACCCGCCTTGATCGTGAACGATGTCCACGGCGCCTTGGCCTCGCCATCGACCAGCGCGGGAAGATCGGCGCCGGTCACGGCGACCGTGCAGTCCTTCTCGAACTCAAGCTGCGGCCCCATGAAGACTGCCTCCAGGCCCGCCTCGCCCTCGTCGTTGCCCACCAGCAGGTTGGCGGCGCGCAGGGCGTAGCGGTCCATGGCGCCGGACACCGGAATGCCCAGGTGGAAGTAGCCCGGACGGCCCAGATCCTGGATCGTCGTCAGCAGGCCGGGGTTGAGAACCTTAAACGCCATAGAGAGCCTCCATCAGCCGCTTGTTGGTCCCGTCCATGTCCGCATTGAAGGCGTCGAGGTCGAAGGTGGCCTCGCGGATGCGGGGCTCGAACCGGTTGGCCTCCACGTCGGCCAGGATCGCGTCGTATTCGGCGCGGTCGATGGGCTTCCACTTGACGATGTCGCCGGGCTTGAAGAACACCAGGAAGTCCCGCAGGTAGGAGACCGTCTGCGTCGGGTCGTAGATGGGCATGGGCGTGATGCCGAACATCTGGTAACCGCCGGCCCCGCGCACCGAATAGATGCACGAGAAACTGCCGCCGTAGCCCACCGTCTGCTTGGGCGTGTCGGTGCGCGGACGCAGGTACTTGGGCACCTGGATCTGCTTGGAGCGGTCGACCAGCTGGTAGAGGAACGGCAGGCCGGAGACGAAGCCGACCATGGAGACGAACCACGGCGTCGAGTGGTGGGCGGTGATGAAGTCGGCCACCGTCTCGTAGCCGTTGATGCGCGCCGCGTAATCCAGGTCGGTGCCGCTGGGGTCCTGGTGGCGCTCGCGGAACCGCATGAGGGTTTCATGGGTCCACGGGTCCTGGTAGTACACCGGCACCTCGATGATGCGGGTGTTCAGGCGCTTTTCCGCCGTTTCCGCCGTGTGCTCCAGGGCCTTCAGCTCGGACAGCATGGCGTCGGGCGCGATGACGTCGGGGTTGAACTTGACCTGGAAGCTGGCGTTGGCGGGGCAGACCTCGGTCACGCCGTCGATCTTCGCCGCGCGCACCGCGTTGCTCATGGACAGGCTTTTGAAGAAGGCGTCGAGCGACATTTCCTCGTCCATTTCGACGAAGATGTGCTCGTCCCCTCCGAAGGAATAACGGGTCTTCATCCAATCCTCCCTATTCGGCGGCGAGTGTCTGGCCCGCGAGCCAGGGTTCGAGGAACTGGGTGTGGAACTCCCCGGCCTTCACCGCCGGGTCGGCCGCGAGCGCGGCGTGCAGCGGCACGGTGGTCTTCACGCCCTCGATGCAGAGCGTCTTCAGCGCCTCGGCCATGCGGTCGATGGCGGCGGCGCGGTCAGGCCCGTGGACGATCAGCTTGCCGAGAAGCGAGTCGTAGAAGGGCGGGATGGCGTAGCCCTCGTAGATCATGCCGTCGAAGCGCACCCCCTCGCCTTCCGGGATCGACAGCGCGCCGACCAGGCCGGGAAACGGCATGAAGTTGTTGGCGGGGTCCTCGGCATTGATCCGCACCTCGATGGCATGGCCGTCCAGGCGGATGTCCTCCTGGCGCACCGACAGCGGCTCCCCGCCGGCGACGCGCAGCATCTCGGCAATCAGGTCCAGTCCGGTGACCATCTCCGTGACCGGGTGCTCCACCTGGATGCGGGTGTTCATCTCGATGAAGAAGAACGACCCCGTGGTCGGCTCGTAGAGGTATTCCAGCGTGCCGGCGCCGCGATAACCGACATTCTCGGCAAGCGCCACGGCGGAGGCGCAGAGTGTGGCGCGGGTCTCCGCATCCAGGCACGCGGCCGGGGCTTCCTCCCACACCTTCTGGCGGCGGCGCTGGAGCGAGCATTCGCGCTCGAAGCAGTGCACGGCGCGGCTGCCGTCGCCCAGGATCTGCACCTCGATGTGGCGGGCATCGCGCACCACGCGCTCCAGGTACAGCCCGCCGTCGCCGAAGGCGGCCTGCGCCTCGGACTGGGCCTGCGGAGCGAGGCGGCGCAACTCCTCCTCGGTCTCCGCGATGCGGATGCCGCGCCCGCCGCCGCCGGCGGCGGCCTTGATCATGACCGGGTAGCCGACCTTCTCGGCCGCGGCCACGGCGGCATCGGCGTTGGCGAGGCGGCCGTCGGAGCCCGGCACCACCGGCACGCCGGCGGCGATGGCGGCGGCGCGGGCGGCGGCCTTGTCACCCATGGTGCGGATGGTGTCCGGCGAGGGACCGACGAACACCATCCCCGCCGCTTCCACCTTCTCGGCGAAATCGGCGTTCTCGGCGAGGAAGCCGTAGCCGGGGTGGACGGCGTCGCACCCGGCGTCCCTGGCGGCGGCGACGATGCGGTCGGCATCCAGGTAGGATTGCTTGGCGGCGGGCGGACCGATGCAGACCGCATGATCGGCCAGGCGCACGGCGAGCATGTCCGCGTCGGCCTCGGAGTGGGCCTGCACGGTCTCGATGCCCAGCGCCTTGGCGGAGCGCACGATGCGGACCGCGATCTCCCCCCGGTTGGCGATGAAGAGACGACGGATCGCCATGGCGTCAGCCTTCCACTTCGGCGAGCACGGCACCCGCCGTCACGGGCTGTTCGTTCTCGGCGACGAAGCGGGTGATCTTGCCGGCCACCTCCGCCTTCACCTCCATGAAGGACTTCATCACCTCCACCAGGCCGATGACGTCGCCCACGGCGACGGCGTCGCCCTCGTTCTTGAACGGAGGCTCCTCGGGCGACGGGGCGCGGTAGAAGGTGCCGGGCAGCGGCGAGCGGATGTCAGCCATGAAACTCTCCCTTGGTTCGGGCGTGGCGCCCGTGTTTGCGGCGCGGTCGCGCGCCGGTCAGGCGGCGTTCCGGATCTTCAGGACCTCGGCGGCGGAGGCGATGCGGATGCCGTTCTCCACCAGCCCCGCGCGCACCGCCGTGCCGATGGCCAGCGCGCCGGGGGTGTCGGAGTGGAAGCAGATGGAGTCGAAGGCGATGTCGATGTCCTCGCCCTCCACCGTGCGGACCTTGCCCTCCAGGCAGGCGCGGACGCACTTGTCGGCGACCTCCTGCGGGTCCAGGCGGCGCATCTTGCGCGAGAAGACGATGGAGCCGGTGTTGGCATAATCGCGGTCGGCGTAGAACTCGCGCACCACCGGCACGCCGGCGGCGCGGGCGACGTCGTGGGTAATGGACGCCCCCATGCAGAACAGCAGCGTCTCGGGGCTGGAGCGCGCCAGCGTCTCGGCCAGCTGGCGCGACAGGTCCTCGTCCTTCGCGACCTCCATGTACAGCGCGCCGTGCGGCTTGACGTGCTGCAGCCGCACGCCGTGGCGGCGGGTGAACTCCCGGATCGCGCCGACCTGATAGACGATGTCGTTGATGAGTTCTTCCGGCCGGGCATTGATGACGCGGCGCCCGAAGCCCTGGAGGTCGCGGTAGCCGGGATGCGCCCCGACGGCGACACCGCGTTCGGCGGCCAGGCGCACCACGCGGTCCATGATGTTGGGGTCACCCGCATGGAATCCGGCGGCCACGTTGGCGGAACTGATGAGATCCATCAGGTCCTCGTCCGCCGCCTCCAGCGTCCATTGCCCGAAGCCCTCGCCGAGATCGCAGTTGAGATCGACAAGTCTGCCAGTCACGAGCGTCTCTCCCTTTTCCAGCGGGCCGGGCTCTGGAGGATCGAGCCGCGGCCTCGGTTAAGGAAAAGCGTGTGCCTGCCGAGCGGCTTTGACAAATTCTATTTTCGAAGCCATCATTATTGAAAAATCATATATCTAGAACTCATAACATTTGCGCCTGATCGTTGATTTTCCCCGGTTTACCCTGGGTTGCAGCCACGGAAGCGGTGGCGTAATTCGAAAATCTCAAGGGACCTGTTCTGAAAACCAGAGGGGCCGATGTCTCTGAACTTCCGCCACGTCAAGTATTTCGTTGCGACGGCCAACCTCGGGCAGGTGTCACGCGCCGCCAAGGAACTGGCGATCTCGCAATCCGCCATCACCACCGCCATCAAGGAGCTTGAGGCGATGGTCGGCGCGCGGCTGTTCGAGCGCACGGCCCAGGGAATGGAACTGACGGAAGGCGGGCGGCGGTTCCTGGCGTCGGCGAACCGCATCCTGACCAGCATTGACGAGGCCCTGACCACCAGCGCGACGACGGAAGAGGTGTCGGGGACGCTTTCGGTGGCGGCAAGCTACACCGTGCTGGGATACTTCCTGCCGCAGCACCTGGAGCGGCTGGAGAAGCGCTATCCCAACCTGCGGATCCAGCTTTATGAACTCAGCCGCGAGATGATCGAGGACGGGCTGGTCACCAACCGCTTCGACATGGCGGTGGTGCTGACGTCCAACATCGCCAACCCTGAACTGGTGACGGAAACGCTGCTGAGCAGCCAGCGCCGCCTGTGGGTGCCGTCCGGCCATCATCTCCTCGGGCGCGATGCCGTGGGCCTGAAGGACGTCGCCGAGGAGCCCTACATCATGCTGACGGTGGACGAGGCGGCGCACACCGCCCTGCGCTACTGGAACCAGACGCCGTACCAGCCGCAGGTCAAGCTGCGCACGTCGTCGATCGAGGCCGTGCGCTCCATCGTCGCCAACGGGCAGGGCGTGACGATCCTCTCGGACATGGTCTACCGCCCGTGGTCGCTGGAAGGCCGCCGCATCGAGACCGTGGTGCCCACCCCGCCCGTGCCCGCCATGAGCATCGGCCTGGCATGGCGGCAGGGCGTGGAGCTGACACCGGCCATGAAGCTGTTCCGCCACTATTTCAGTTCGGTCTATCAGACGCCGGTCAGTCAGCTTCCCGCATGACGCGGCGGCGCTTTCGTCGTTCTCCGGCTCTGGAAGCAGGCATTTCCCGCACCGGCGGGAAAATCACGCACATCCAGCGCAGGGGCCGATCCTGCACGGTGCGCGCGGCAGGGTAAACGCATTGGAGCGTTTGAAGAATCGTCGCCCCATCCGGGACTGGCACGGCATATGCAAAGCCAGCGGCAGGCCCGAAGAAGGATGAACCTCGGGGCCGCTCGAACCACGGGAGGTTTGACACATGAGACTCAGGACGACCCTGCTTGCCGCGGCCGTCGCCGCCACCGCCGGCGTGACGCTCGGTGCCCCCGCCCCGGCCGGGGCGCAGGAGTTGCGCGTCGGCTTTTCCGCCGATGCGCTGACGCTGGACCCGGCCAACCACCGGAACCGCGAAACCGAGACCATCATCCGCAACATGTATGACGGGGTGCTGACCCGCACGCCGGACATGCAGCTCGCCCCGCAGCTTGCCGAAGGCTGGAGCCAGACCAGCCCGACGACCTACGAGTTCACCATCCGCGACGGAGTGACGTTCCACGACGGCTCTGCCCTGACGGCTCAGGACATCAAGTACACCTTCGATCGACTGATCCAGGACGGGGCCATGAACGGCCAGACCAGCCCGCGCAAGTCGCTGCTCGGGCCGCTGGACCGCGTCGAGGTCAAGGGCGACCGCACGGTCGTCTTCACGCTGTCCGAGCCCTGGCCAATCTTCCCGGCCATGCTGCCCTTCCAGGAGGTGGTGCCGGACGGCTTCACGGGTGCCGGCGCCGAAGGCGGAGCGAACGTCACGTCCAACGGCACCGGCCCCTTCAAGCTGGTGGAGTGGCGTAAGGGCGACGCCGTCATCATGGAGCGGTTCGAGGACTATTACGGCGGGTCTCCCGACAACCCGCCGGTCGGCAAGGCCTGCGTCGAGCGCGCCATCTTCCAGATCATTCCGGAAAGCGCCTCGCGCGTCGCCGCACTGCTGGCCGGCGACGTGCAGATCATCAACGAACTGCCGGCCCACGCCATGGGCCAGGTGGAGAACAACCCCGACACCGAGGTGCTGACCGTCAACGGCACCCGCACCTTCTTCGTGGCGCTGAACAACGCCCAGCCGCCGTTCGACGACCCGCGCGTGCGCAAGGCGGCCAACTACGCGCTGGACAAGCAGCTCATCATCGACCGCATCCTCAATGGCACGGCGACGCCGCTCAATGGCGTGCTCAGCCCCGATGCCTTCGGCCATAATCCCGACCTGAAGGAATACGGCCACGACCTGGAGAAAGCCAAGGCGCTGCTGGCCGAAGCCGGCCATGAGGACGGGCTGGACGTGACCATGGATGTGGAGGGGCCGTTCAAGGACACCGCCGAGGCCATCGCCTCGCTGCTGTCCAAGGCCGGCATCCGCGCCAAGGTTCAGGTGGCCGAAAGCGCCATCCTCAAGGACAAGTGGCGCAGCGACGAGGCGCCGGAGGACGGCCAGATGTGGTTGACGTCCTGGGGCAACGGCTCGCTGGACCCGGTGGGCATCTTCAACCCGACCCTGACGACGGGCGGGCGCGGAAACTCCGCCCACTACTCCAACCCCGAGGTCGACGCGCTGCTGGAACAGGCCGCGACCGAAATGGACCAGGAGAAGCGCGCGGCGCTCTACCGCCAGGCGCAGGAGATCGTCAACGAGGACGCGCCCTGGATCTTCCTGTGGCTGCCGCAGGACATCTACGGCGTCTCCAAGCGGCTGACCAACTGGCAGCCCAGCGCCGACAGCCGCATCAACCTGCACGACGCCTGCCTGAAGTAGGCGTCGAGCAGGACCGCGCGTACTCCACGACCACCCTCCAGCCCCCCGAGGAGGAGACGGACCCGTGACCCTGGGCAAATTCATCGAACGGCTCGCGCAGCTCGTTCCCGTGCTCCTGGGCGTCAGCCTCATCGTCTTCCTGATGATGTCCCTGACACCCGGGGACCCGGTCGAGATCATGCTCGGCGACCAGCATGTGACGCCGGAGCAGGAACAGGCCCTGCGCCATGACCTGGGCCTCGATCGGCCGCCGCACGAACGCTTCCTGGTGTTCATCGGCAATGCCCTTCAGGGCGATTTCGGCACCTCGTTCTATCACCGCCGGCCGGTGGGCGAGGTCATCGCCGAGCGGCTGCCGGCGACCATCGAGCTGACGCTGGTCGCCATGATCCTGGCCCTGGTGACGGCCATTCCCCTCGGGGTGCTGGCGGCGGTCAAGAAGAGCACCATCTTCGACAAGGCGTCGACCGTCGGCTCGCTGCTCGGCGTATCGATGCCGCACTTCTGGTTCGGCATCCTGCTGCTGATGCTGTTCGCGGTGCACCTGCACTGGCTGCCGGTGGCCGGGCGCATCGACTATGAATATCAGGTGGAGCCCATCACCCACCTGCTGCTGGTCGACAGCCTGCTGCGCGGCAACATCGCCGCATTCGGCAACGCCCTGTCGCACATCATCCTGCCGGCACTGACGCTGGGGCTGGCCATGGGAGCCATCCTCATGCGCGTCACCCGGACCTCCATGCTGGAGGTCATGCGCGCCGACTACGTGCGCTTCGCCGAGGCCAAGGGCCTGGCGCGCCACCGCATCCTGTTCCGCCACGCGCTGAAGAACGCCCTCATCCCGACCGTCACGGTGGCCGCGCTGGAAACGGGGACGCTGCTCGGCGGCAACATGATCGTCGAGACCATCTTCGGCTGGCCCGGCCTCGGGCGGCTGGTGGTGGAGAGCATCTTCCAGCGCAACTATCCGCTCGTCCAGGCCGCCGTGCTGTTCTACGCGGTGACCTACGTGATGCTGAACTTCCTTGCCGACATCCTCTACACCATCCTGAACCCGAGGGTGAAGCTATGACGACGGCCGTTCCCGCTTCCTCCGCCGGCGCTTCCTCCGCCGCGTCCCCGGACCGCGCCGCCCGCACGCAGTCGCCCTTCTGGCGCAACATGCGCAAGTTCGCCGACAACCGCCTGGCGCTGGCGAGCGGCGTCGTGGTCCTGCTGTTCGTCGTCATGGCCGTTGCAGCGCCCCTGATCGCGCCGCACGATCCCAACGCGACCGACCTGTTCCGCCGCCTCCAGCCGCCGGCGTGGATGGCCGGCGGCGAATGGGCCTATCCGCTGGGCTGCGACGCGCTCGGCCGCGACATTCTCTCGCGCATCATCTACGGCGCGCGCATCTCGATCTTCATCGGCACAGCCGTCATCCTGGTGGCGACCACCATCGGTATCCTGGCGGGACTGGCCGCCGGTTACCTGCGCGGCTGGGTCGACACCGCGATCAGCCGGCTGGTCGACATCCTGCTGGCCTTCCCCTACCTGATCTTCGCCATCGGCCTCATGGCGATGATGGGCCCGGGCCTGAGCAACATCGTGATCGCGCTGGCCTACAAGGAATGGGTGATCCCCTGCCGCGTGGTGCGCGGCGAGACGCTGGCGGCCCGCGAGATGGAGTATGTCGAGGCCGCCCGCGCCCTGGGTGCCGGCCGCGCACGGATCATGTGGCGGGAGATTCTGCCCAACATCCTGTCGCCGGTCGTCGTCGTCTCCACCATCCGCATGGCGAATGTCATCATCCTTGAGGCGAGCCTGAGCTTCCTGGGCCTGGGCGTGCAGCCGCCGACGGCATCGTGGGGTTCCATGGTCGCCGACGGCCGCGCCTTCATGCTGGAAGCGTGGTGGGTCAGCACCTTCCCGGGCCTCGCCATTCTGCTGCTGGTGCTGTCGCTGAACGTCGCCAGCCAGGGCCTGCGAGACGCCTTCGATCCCAAGTTCCACGACTGACGGGAGGCCCCGGCCATGACGACCACCACCCTCCCCCGCCCCGACACCGCCGCCGGCGACCGGCCGGAGCCCGTGCTGTCGGTGCGTGACCTGCGCACGGCCTTCAAGACCAGCCACGGCATCGTGCGCGCCGTCAGCGGCGTCTCGCTGGATGTCTACCCCGGCGAATGCCTGGGCGTCGTCGGCGAGTCCGGCTCGGGCAAGTCCGTCACCTTCGCCTCGGTCATGGGGCTGGTGAAGAAGCCGGGCTGGGTCGAGGACGGCGAAATCCTCTACCGCGGCCGCGACCTGACCCGGCTGAGCGACCGCGAGCTGCGCGCCCTGCGCGGCAAGGACATCGCCATGACCATGCAGGACGCCCTGACCGCCCTCAACCCGGCGTTGACCGTGGGCGAACAGATCCTGGAGGTTCTGCGCGCCCACGCCGACGACCTGCCGCGCGGCCGCGCCGGCCGGGCCGAGGCCAGGCGCCGCGCGGTGGAGATGCTGGACCTCGTCGGCATCCCCTCGCCCGCCGACCGCCTGAACGAGTATCCGCACCAGTTCTCCGGCGGCATGAGGCAGCGCATCATGATCGCCATCGCGCTGGCCTGCCGGCCGCGCCTGCTCATCGCCGACGAGCCGACCACGGCGCTGGACGTCACCATCCAGGCCCAGGTGCTGGAGTTGATCGCCGACATCCGCGCGCGCCTGGGCATGAGCGTGGTCCTCATCACCCACGACCTGGGCGTGGTGGCCGAGCACTGCGACCGCGTGGTGGTGATGTACGCCGGTCAGGTGGTGGAGACCGGCCCGACGCGCGCGGTGATCTCGGACCCGAAGCACCCGTATACGCAGGGCCTTCTGGACTCCATCCCGCGCCTGTCGGACCTGTCCCACCCCATCCGCCCCATCCAGGGGCAGGTGCCCGAACTGATCGACCTGCCGCCGGAGTGCCGCTTCATCGGCCGCTGCCCCAAGCGGACACCCGACTGCCGCACCGGCATCGACATGCGGCCCGCCGGCCCCGGCCGCGCCGCCCGCTGCATCCTCGTGGGCGAGGAGACGGAGGCATGACCCACATGACGACCGACATCCGCCGCGACGCCGCTGCCACAACGGCCACCGCGACCGGCCGCGCCGCCGAGCCCCCCGTCCTGCTGCGCACCACCGACCTGGTAAAGCACTACGACAGCCGCCGGGGCCTGTGGGGACGCATTACCGGGCGGCCGGGGTCGCTGGTGCGTGCCGTCAACGGCGTCAGCCTCGACATCCGGCGCGGCGAGACGCTCGGCATCATCGGCGAAAGCGGCTGCGGCAAGTCCACGCTCGGCCGCGCCATCCTGCGGCTGCACGAGCCCACCTCGGGCTCCGTCGTCTTCGACGGCGCCGAGATCACGGAGCTGGGCCGCGACCCGATGATGAAGATGCGCCGCCGCATGCAGATCATTTTCCAGGACCCCTACGCCAGCCTCAATCCGCGCAAGACGGTGGAGGACATCCTGATCATGCCGCTCAAGCTGCACGGGCTGGCGAAGGGCAAGGCGGCGCGCGACGCGGCGGCGGCCATGATCGAGAACGTCGGGCTCAAGACCGCCCACCTGGACCGCTTTCCGCACCAGTTCTCGGGCGGCCAGCGCCAGCGCATCGGCGTGGCCCGCGCCCTGATCCTCAACCCCGAATTCGTGGTCTGCGACGAACCGGTGTCAGCCCTGGACGTCTCCATCCAGGCGCAGATCATCCAGCTTCTGGCGGAACTGAAGCGCGAACTGGGGCTGACGTATATGTTCATATCCCACGACATCGCCGTCATCGGCTACGTCGCCGACCGCACCGCCGTCATGTACCTGGGCGAAGTGGTGGAGACCGGCCGCACCCGCGACATCCTGGCCGAGCCCCGCCATCCCTACACCCAGGCCCTGCTGTCGGCGGCGCCGCGCCTGGACGAGCCCGGCAAGGCGGCCCGCATCAAGCTGACCGGCGACCTGCCGAGCCCCCTCAATCCGCCGCCGGGCTGCAAGTTCCACACGCGCTGCCCGCACGCCATGGACGTCTGCCGGAAGGTGGCGCCGGCGCCGGTCGCCGACGCGCAAGGCCACATGGCCGCATGCCACCTGATCGACGGCGCGAGCGGCAAGGCGGAGGCGCCCGCATGACGTCCGCCCCCGTATCCCTCTGCGGCGCGGCGCGCGACCGCGGTCTTGCCCAGGCTGCCGCCGCCTCCGCCGATGATATCGCACGGGTGCGCCGCGCGGTGGAGGAGCGGGTCGCCGCAGGGCGCGACCTTCTCCAGCGCGAGGACCACCGGACCCTGATGGCCGGGTGCGTGGATGCCGCCGACGTCCATGCTCCGGCCTCGCGGGCGGAAGTCCGGGGACTGGCGGAAGGATTCGGGCTGGCGGAGGACGACCTGCTCGCCTTCCTGCACATGCCGGTGCTTCTGGACACGGCCAAGGCGCGCGCGGATGCGTCCGTCGAGGACGGCTGCTCCACCTGGGCCGCCGTCGACGGCTCCGGCCGGCCGTGGGTCGGCAAGAACCGCGACTATGGCGGCGACCACGCGGCGCTCCAGCGGCTGTTCCGCCACGACGGCCCCGACCTGCCCGCCGGCCCCATGCTCTGCCTGGGCAGCCTGGGCGCGCCGGGCGCCTTTTCCAGCGGGATCAACGCCCGCGGCCTTGCCCTGGTGGACAGCCAGGTGCCCACCGCCGACCACGGCCCCGGCCTCTGCCGGTATTTCCTGATGTCGGAGATCCTGGGCCGCTGTGCCACCGTTGCCGAGGCGCTGGCGCTGATCGACGCCACGCCCCATGCGGGCGGCGGCTGCCTGACCCTCGCCGATGCCTCCGGCGCCATGGCGGCGGTGGAGCTGGGCCATGCGGCGGTGCGGGTCGAGACGGCGCGGCAGGGCTGGCTCGCGCGCACCAACCACCACCTTTCCGACGCCTTGTCGGGACGCCTCATCGAGCGGCCCGGCGAGCCGATGGGGCGCAGCACCCGCGAGCGCCTGGAGACGATCCGCGCTGCCTTCGCGACGGGGGTGCCCAAGGATGTTCCCGCCTTCGCCCACGCGCTGATGGCAAGCCACGACGACGATGCGCCCGCCGACGGACAGGGCCTGTGCCGGCACGGCCAGGACGGCGACAGCCGCACCATTTCGACGGTCCTGTTTGAACCTTCGGCCCGGCGGCTGTACGTTTCCATGGGTCCGCCCTGCTCGACCCCGTGGAACCGCCATGCCGTCTGACCCGGCTCCGGCGCGCCACCGGACCAGGCATGACCGGCGGACGCGGCAGTGACATGACGGGCCTGGGCATGGCGGCATACGGCGACCTGATCGGCGATCATCCTTCCATCCGCGCGGTGCGCGCGCTGATCGCCAAGGTGGCGGGCAGCCCGGCCAGCACGGTGCTGATCTACGGCGAGACCGGCACCGGCAAGGGGCTCGTGGCCCGCATGGTCCACCAACAGTCGAACCGGGCGCGGGAAAGCTTCGTCGACGTCAACTGCGCCGCCATTCCGCCGAGCCTCATGGAAAGCGAGCTGTTCGGCCATGAACGCGGCGCCTTCACCGGCGCGGCGCAGAAGAAGACCGGCCTTGTGGAAGCCGCCCATCACGGCACGCTGTTCCTGGACGAAATCCGAGAAATGGAGCTGACGCAGCAGACCAAGCTGCTCAGCCTGCTGGACACCCAGCAGTTCCGCCGCGTCGGCGCCACGCGGCCCATCGACGTGGACGTCCGCTTCATCGCCGCCACCAACCGCATCCTTCTGTCGGAGGTGCGCGAGGGCCGCTTCCGGGAAGACCTCTACTACCGTCTGCAAGTGGTCAGCATCAACATTCCGCCCCTGCGGGCGCGCGGCGAGGACGTCCTGATCCTGGCGGAGCATTTCATCCGCAAGTTCAATGCTCGCTACGATCGCCGCATCTCCGGCCTGACACCGGCGGCAGCCGACGTCTTCCGCCAGTACCGCTGGCCGGGCAACGTGCGCGAGCTGGAAAACCTGCTGGAACGGATCTTCATTCTGGAAGAGGACGACGAGATCGACGTCACCCACCTGCCCTCGCGCATCCGCCGCGACGTCGGCGACCTGCCGGCGCAGGCGGTGGACGGCCTGGCGTGGGACGTGGACTCCGTTCTGGAAGCCCCCATACCGGACCTGGCCGACCCGGCCGGTGAAACCACCGCGGACGCGGATGCGGCAGTCATGGCACCGGCGCGAATGCCGCTGGCGGCGGAGCGCGGAACCGGCGTGCCTGCCACCTGCGCGGTGTGGAGCGACTTTCACACCGCCACCAACCATTTCCAGGAAACCCTCATCCGCGACGCGCTGGCCCGTGCCAAGGGAAACCAGACGGAGGCCGCCGCCCTGCTCGGCCTGTCGCGCCACGCCCTGCGCCACCACATGCTAAAGCTCAATATCCGCTGAACGCGGGTAAAACCCGCGCCATAGCGTGCAGAGCCCGCGCAATGCCGGCCCCGGTGTCCCGTGCCCGACAAGCACCGGCGCAACAGCTTGGTTTGCCTGGAGAAACGGCCCCGCTGCGGGTTGGCACGCCTTGTGCTGATCCTGCCCACGACCCGCCACGGCCACGCGAGATTCGGCCGGGCGAAGGAGGCAGCCAAGGTGAGGACCATGAAGTCTCTGAAGATCATTTGTCCCAACGGCCATCTCGGTTTCGCGCCGCTGAAGGTCGAGAGCTTCCGCCTGGGCGTGGAGGCCAAGCCCGACTACATCGCCGCCGACTCGGGCTCCGACGACGTAGGCCCGGTGCCGCTCGGCTCCGACGGCTGCGCCAGCCCGCGGGCGTGGCAGGAACACGACCTGGAGCACATGCTGCTGGCCGCACGCGAGCTGAACGTGCCCATGATCATCGGCTCGGCCGGAGACACCGGCACCGACAGCCGCGTCGACATGTACGTGGACATCATCCGCCAGCTTGCGAAAAAGCACGCTCTCGCGCCCTTCAAGCTGGGCTGGTTCCATTCCGAGGTGGACAAGGAGGTGGTGCGCGAACGCATTCGCGCCGGGTCGTCCATCGACGGGCTGGACGAACGCCCGGCCCTGACGGAAGAGGAACTGGACGCCACCGACCGCATCGTCGCCATGGCCGGCGTGCACCCCTACATCGAGCTTCTGAAGGCCGGCTGCGACGTCATCATCGGCGGCCGCTCCTCCGACAGCGCGGTCTTCGCCGCCCCTGCCCTGTTCCACGGCTTCCCGGCGGACCAGGCGTACTACCTGGGCAAGGTGCTGGAGTGCGCGTCCTTCTGCGCCGAGCCCTACGGCGGCAAGGAAACCGTCATGGGCGAAATCACTCACGACGAGGTCAAGGTGACGGCCATGCACCCGGCCCAGCGCTGCACGCCCGCCTCCGTCGCCGGCCACGCCATGTACGAGCGCTCCAATCCCTACGACGAGTTCGTGGCGGGCGGGCGGCTCGACATGCGCGATTGCGTCTACGAACAGATTTCCGACAAGACCACCCGCATCACCGGCGCCCGGTTCATTCCCGCCGAGAACGTGCGCGTCAAGCTGGAGGGCGCCGGCAAGGTCGGGGAGCGCTTTGTCGGCATCGCCGGGGTGCGCGACCCCTACACCATCGCCCACATCGACGAGGTCATCGCCTGGGCCCGCAAGGCAGTCGAGGATCGCTTCGGCCCCGAGGGCTGGGAGTTGCACTACAACGTCTTCGGCCGCGACGGGATCATGGGCCCGCTGGAGCCCCTGCGCGAAACGCCGGGCCACGAGCTTTGCGTCGTCGTCCAGGGCATCGCCCCGACAAAGGAGATGGCGGAAGAGGTCACCATGACCGGCACGCGGCAGATGTTCTATGCCCGCCTGCCCGACGTGAAGGGCACCGCCGGCTCCGTCTCCTTCGTGCTGGACGAGGTGCTGCCGGCCTCGGCCGGCTACCGCTGGACGCTGAACCACACCATGGCGGTGGACGACCCGATGGAGCTGTTCCGGACGGCCGCAGAGACCGTCGGCGCACCGGCGCACGCTTGATTCGCATCGCCTCGAAGAAGGACATCCAGACCATGACGGCCAGCACCGTTCCCCTGTCCCAGCTTGCCAAGACCATCCGGTCCAAGAACGCGGGCGTGGACAAGATCACCTTCGACATCATCTTCCGCGAGCGCGCGACCTTCGACGCCGTGCGCCGCTCAGGCGCCCTGACGCGCGAGAGCGTCGCCGCGCTCTACGGGATTTCCGACAGCAGGATCAGCGACTTCGTCGAGTTCCCGCCGGCCAACGCCGTGAAGTTCACGATCTACCGCGAGCGCCCGAGCGGCAGTCCCGGCGACCCGGACATTTTCGGCGCCCAGCAGTATGCGCCCCTGCTTTCGCTGCCGGTCGCCGTGCCGGAGTAGGCCGAGCGGGCACGGGAGGCGATCACGCAAGGCGCCCTTTTGCGACTGGTGCTGCCGCCGGCGTGATCGCTGGCGCGGGGGACGTCCGCCAGCGACGACAGCCACGTCGCGAAGCAGGACCACTCTTTCATGACACAAGGCACCGCCGCAGCATGTCGACGCGCCGGGCATAGGCGTGCGGGTGCCGCCGGTGGAGGCGGCCGTCCAGTGTCGCCCCGCCCTGCTCGTCCCCTGTCAATTCCAGCCCGCGCGCGACAAGGTCCAGCCGGCGCTCCTTGAGCGTGCGCCCCTGTGCCAGCGGCCACAGCGGATTGTGGCGCCAGTGGCCCCAGGCCTTGAACCACAGCGGTATCCCGGCGTCGGCGCAGGCATCGCGGACCCAGCGCATCCAGGCCAGGTCCGGCCGCCGCGCCCGCGCACCGGACTCGCCGCCGCAGATGACCCAGTCCAGCCCCGACAGGTCCATCCCCTCGGGCGAGGCGATGAGCGGTTCCAGGCAGCCGAGCGCCGTGAACGGCCCGACCTCCCGCCTCAGCCGGTGCAGGTGGCCGAGGCGCCCGCCCTGCGCCGCGCCCTCGACGCTCACGCCCAGCCAGACATGATCCGGCACGCCCCGGCCGCCCCAGCGCGCGGCGCAGTAGCGCGCCATGCGCGGGACGCGCTTGGTGAGGCACACGAAGACGGCGTGCGGCTGGGCCTCCACGGCGTCGAACACCTGGTCCAGGTAGGCGTCGGGCACGTCCGCGTGCCACAGGTCGCTCATGGAGTTGACGAAGACGATGGGCGGACGCGGCCCCTCGGGCGTCTGCACCGGCTTGAAGCGGGCGGCGTCGCGCAGGCGGTGGGGCTTCAGTCGGAGTGCAAAGCCGCCGTGGAAGCGGTTGGCGATCACTTCGGCATAGCAGTTGTCGCAACCCGGGGAAACGTGATCGCAGCCGAACGTCGGGTTCCAGGTGGCGTCGAAACAGGAGATGCGGGTGGAAAAGACCGTCATGCCCGCACCTCCCGTTCCGTTGCCGCGCAATCAGTGACCGGCGGCGGCGGTCTGCGTCATGTCCTTGGCGTGGTACTGGAGGAATTTCAGTACCAGCCGGTTTTGTTCCTTGGACAGCTGGCTGAAGCGTTCCATGGACTTCAACTGCCCGATCCACTGATTGGCGAGGAAGTGGTTCGGCGTGTGCGCCGTGTGGCAGGTGGCGCAGTCGCCCTGGTAGATCGATTCCGCATAGCTCCACACCGGCTCGATGCTTGCCGTCACGCTTTCCTGCGGCAGCCAGACGTCGACGCTGACGGGCATCCAGGTCTGGCCGGTCTCGGGCAGCACCTTGCCCTCGCCCACCTCGGCCTGCTCCACCGTCGGCTTGGCCATGACGGCCGTCAGGATGCGCTGGCCCGGCGCGCCGTAGATGACGCTCTCCGCCCCTTCCTGGCGCCAGCCGGAGACGGTGGCCTTCAGCCAGTCACCGCTTTGTTCGGTGATCTTCAGTTCCGTCGCCGGCAGAAGCTGACCGGCCTTCTGGTCGCCTCCCTGCTCCAGATAGAAGGGCATGGTTTCCAGCGTGTAGGCGGTGTCCTCCAGGTCCGCGTCGGCGGCGGTTTCCTTCAACTCCTCGAAGGCGCGGGCGAAGGCCTTCTTCATGTCCGGCAGGCTGTGGGCGATGCCCTTGTGGCAGTCGATGCAGGTGCCGCCGGTTTCCATGGCCTCGGTGTGGCGCTTCTGCGCCTCCTGCTTTTGGGCATCCACGGTCATGGCGTCGAAGGCGTGGCAGCTGCGGCACTCGCTGCTGTCGTTCGCCTTCATGCGGTCCCAGACGGCTTGCGCCATCTCCAGGCGGTGTTCCTCGTAGTCCTCGGGGGTCGCCAGGGTGCCGATCAGGTGGTGGTAGAGGTCCTTGCTGGCGCGGACCTTGGCCTGCAGGTACGGCCAGCCCGTTTCCGGGACGTGGCAGTCCGAGCAGCCGGCCCGCACGCCGGTCGGATTCTGGTAGTGGACCGTTTTCTGGTACTCGGCCAGCGGCGTGCCCATCTCGTGGCAGGACACGCAGAACTCGTTGGACGAGGTGGCCGTCATGGCCGTGTGCGCCACGCCCCAGCCACCGACAGCGACCACGATCCCGAGCAGGAAGACGACGCTCCACGCCAAGGAGGACGGCCGACGCAGCCAACCCCAAATTCTTTTGAACATGATACACCCCTTGGTTCCCGAACGGTCATGCGTGGTATGGGGTGAACCGTAGCAGGGCCTCGTTAACGGGTTTGCGGCCCCCACCTAAACAGGGCGTGTCCTCTTGTTAAAGATCGCCCGCAAATGTTAACGTTCCATATACAAAATTTATCCCAAGTCAATCCAATATACGCTTGGGTATATTCTATACCGGGGCGCAACCGACAAGAAGAAAGCGAATGAGTGCTAAGCCTACCGTCCTGCTGACCGGCCCCCGCAACGAGGAGCACGGCGCCTTGATCGCCCTACTGGAGGGCAGCGGCCTGGATGTGCGGACGGAACACTGGTCGGACCCGCGCGCGATGCATGTCAATGGCACGCGGCCGGCGGTCATCGTTCTGGACGCCGACATGCCTCCGCCCGGCGGCGTCGACATTGTACAGGCGCTGCAACGGGCCAGTGAGTTCGGCGTCATCGTGCTGTGCGACAAGGCCGACCCGGTGGACTGCATTCTGGGGCTGGAGGCCGGCGCCGACGACGTGGTGGAGCGCAACCGCGACCCGCGCGAGGTCGCCGCGCGCGTGCGCAGGTTACTGGCGCGCGGCCGGGCCCTGCGCGACGCTGCGGCCGGGGACCGCCCCATCATCTTTTCGGACTGGCGCCTCAGCCTGGAGCGGCGGGAACTGACCGATTCCCAGGGGCAGCGTGTCCACCTCACCCGCGGCGAGTTCGAATTGTTGGCCGCACTCGCCGGCCGCCAGGGCAAGGTGCTGAGCCGCGACCAGTTGCTGGACTACATCAGCCACCGCGACTGGGCGCCGAGCGACCGCACCGTCGACGTGCTGGTCAATCGCCTGCGCCACAAGATCGGCGACAACCCGCGCGAGCCACGGCACCTGATTACCGTCCACGGCGTCGGCTACGCTTTCCAGCCCTGAGCCGCGCCCGTCCCCCGCCAACGGAGCCATCATGACCGTCATCCTTGCCGCCACGGACCGTGCACACCTTCTGGACTGGCTGGCGTCGGTATTTCTGCGCGAGCCCGATGCTGCCGCCATCGCCGCCCTGCGCGGCCCGCTCGGGCAGCGCGCCGTCACCGACCTGGCCGAAGCCCCCGCCCTGGCCGGCGGGGTGGAGGCCATGCTGGACGCCCTGCGCGCGGTGCATCGCGACGCGGGTAGCGACGCCGACGCAGCGCTGGCCCTGTCGGCGCGCTTTGGCACCCTGTTCCTGGGCGCCGGCGGGCCTGATGCCGCCCATCCCTACGCCTCCGTCTACGAAGAGGGCCGCACCCACGGCGCCGCCACCGACCGCGCCCGCGCCGTCCTGGACGCCCACAACCTGTCCGTCGCCGAGGGCACGGCGGAGCCCGCCGACCACTTCGGAATCATGCTGGGTGCGCTGGCGGAGCTGTCCCGGCGCGAGGCGGCGGACGCGGCGCGGGCATCCAGCCTGTTCGCGGCGCAGGCGGCGTTTGCGCGCGCCGATGTGGCGCCCTGGCTGACGCCCTTCCGGGAACGGGTGGACCGGGATGATCCGACCGGTTACTACGCCGCCGCCGCCCGTCTGGCGGAGACGGCCGTGGCCGCCTTCTATGCGCGAGAAACCGATTAACAAGGCGATAACAAGTTGTCGCCGCTATTTCACATACAAATCGAAGGGCATTAACGACGGCCCTGTATGCTCCCTCCCATGGTCAATCCCGGCCTCGACGCGATCGCATGTCGAGACACCGGCGCAGGGCCGGACGACACCTGGGCTCAGGTGCTTGTCGTCCGGCAAGGCCGACCGGCCGCCGCGCCTGCTGGCGCGCGAGGCTGCGGGCCGCATGAACGCAGCGACGACGATGGCAATCGGCGTCGCGCATAGTAGGGAGGCAACGATGGGTTTCCAGTCAAAGCACGCGCACGACGGTGACGTGAGCCGCCGCCTGTTCCTTCAGGGATCATCGGCGCTGGCCGGGCTTGCCGCCGTCGGCGGTGCGTCCGTCCTGTCCAGCGGCCGCAAGGCGTTCGCGCAAGGGGCCGCCGGGCCGATCCTGTCCGGGTCGCACTGGGGCGTCTTCAAGGCGGAGGTCAAGGACGGCAAGTTCGTGACCGCCATCCCCATTGAGGCCGACAAGCACCCGACGCCGATGCTCCAGGGCCTGCCCGACTCGGTGTACTCCGCTTCGCGCATTCGCTACCCCATGGTGCGCGCGGGCTTCCTGAAGAACGGCCCGCAGGCCAACGACGCCGCGCGCGGGTCGGAGGAATTCGTCCGCGTCTCCTGGGACGAGGCCATCGAGCTGGTCTCCAAGGAACTGAACCGCGTGAAGGAGCAGCACGGCAACGAAGCCATCTTCGGCGGCTCCTACGGCTGGAAGAGTGTGGGCAAGCTGCACAACTGCCGCAACCTGCTGGGCCGGCTGCTGAACCTGCACGGCGGCTATATCAACCACACCGGCGACTACTCCACCGGCGCCTCCCAGGTCATCATGCCGCACGTGGTCGGCCGGCTGGAGGTCTATGAACAGCAGACCGCCTGGCCGGTGGTCGTGGAAAACAGCGAGCTTGTGGTGCTGTGGGGCGCCAACCCGTCCATCACCAACCAGATCGACTGGATCCTGGCCGAGCACGGCGGCTACGAGGGCATGGCCGCGCTCAAGGAAAAGGGCACCCGTGTGGTCGCCATCGACCCGGTGCGCAGCGAAAGCATCGAGTACCTGGGCGCCGAATGGATCGCGCCCCGGCCGCAGACCGATGTCGCCATGATGCTCGCCATGTGCCACACGCTGGCAAAGGAAGGACTGCACGACACCGCGTTCCTGGACGAATACACCGTCGGCTACGAGGAGTTCGAGAAGTACCTCATGGGCCAGGCCGCCGATGGGGTGGAGAAGACCCCGGAGTGGGCTGAACAGATCACCGAAATTCCCGCCGACGTCATCCGCCAGCTCGCCCGCGACTGCGCGGCCAACCGCACCATGCTCATGAGCGGCTGGGCCATGCAGCGCATGGACCATGGCGAACAGGCCCACTGGGCGCTGGTCACGCTGGCCAGCATGCTGGGGCAGATCGGCCTGCCCGGCGGCGGCTTCGGCCTGTCCTACCATTACTCCAACGGCGGCACGCCGACCGCCAACGCCCCGATCCTGCCGGGCATCACCGCCACCGGCAAGGCGGTGGAGGGCGCCGCATGGCTGGAAAAGAGCGGCCTCGCGAGCATTCCGCTGGCACGCATCGCCGACATGCTGCTCAACCCTGGCGAGACCATCGACTTCAACGGCGACAAGGTCACCTATCCCGACATCCAGCTCATCTACTGGGTGGGCGGCAACCCCTTCGTCCATCACCAGGACACCAACCGCCTCGTGAAGGCGTGGCAGAAGCCCGAGACCGTCATCGTCCACGACATCTACTGGACGCCGACGGCCAAGTTCGCCGACATCGTCCTGCCGGCCACCACGTCGTACGAGCGCAACGACATCGAGCAGGGCGGCAGTTACTCGCTCCGCCTGATGGCCGGGATGCACAAGATCGTCGATCCCGTGTTCGAGGCGCGCAGCGACTTCGACATCTTCAACGACGTCGCCAGGAAGCTGGGCTACGGCAACGGCTTCGACGAGGGCAAGTCGGAGATGGACTGGATCCGGCAGTTCTATGACGCCGCACTCGACCAGGCGAAGGCCCGCCGCATCGACATGCCGGACTTCGACGCCTTCTGGGACGCCAACGAGCCGCTGGTCTTCGAGCCCGACGAGGAGGGACTGAACTACGTCCGCTACGCCGACTACCGCGAGGAACCGCTGCTGGAGCCGCTCGGCACGCCCTCGGGCAAGATCGAGATCTACTCGCGCGCCATCGAGCAGATGGGCTACGACGACTGCCCGCCGCACGCCACCTGGATGGAACCCGTGGAGTGGACCGGCGCCGCGGACGCCAAGTTCCCGCTGCATATCGACACGGCCCACCCCAAGTACCGCCTGCACTCGCAGCTGTCGGGGGCGGCCAACCTGCGTGACGAGTACGTGGTCAACGGCCGCGAGCCCATGCTCATCAACCCGCAGGATGCCGAGGCCCGCGGCATCGCCGACGGCGACATCGTCCGCGTCTTCAACGACCGGGGCGAAATCCTGGCCGGCGCCGTGGTGACCGACCGCGTTCGTCCGGGCGTGGTGCGCGTCAACGAAGGCGGCTGGTACGACCCGGCCAAGCGCGGCGAGCCCGGCGCGCTGGACAAGTACGGCAGCGCCAACGTGCTGGCCGTCGACAAGGGCACGTCCAAGCTCGCCCAGGGCAACTGCGGCCACACCGCCATCGGCGACGTGGAGAAGTACGAGGGCGAGGCACCGCCGGTGACCGCCTTCGACCGCCCGCCCATCAGCAGCTGAACCAGGGCCGCACAGGCACCGGGGCCGCGACGCACCACCGTCGCGGCCCCGTCTGTATCATACCGGACGACACTCGAAGACGTACACTTGTCGTCCGGCAAGGCCGACCGGCCGCCGCGCCTTATGGCGCGTGAGGCTGCGTGCCGACTGAACGCAGCGTCGATGATTTCAATCAGCGACGCGTATTAAGGGGGGATGCGCGACCCGCACAATGGGAGCCCGACCCATGCGACACCTGCCTCTGCCCGTCCTGGCCGCCGCGACGCTGGCGGCCGCGCTGACGCTTTCCACGCCGGCCCAGGCCCAGGAACCCGGCGCGGAGTTCCCCTACGAGCCCCGAACCGTCGACGTGCTGGACTCCACCATGGCCTATGTGGAGACCGGCCAGGGCGACCCCATCGTCCTGCTGCACGGCAACCCGACGTGGTCCTACCTGTGGCGCAACGTCATCCCCTACCTGGAGCCGCACGGCCGCGTCATCGCCGTCGACCTGATCGGTTTCGGACGCTCCGGCCAGCCGGACATCGCCTACACCTACGCCGACCATCGCGCCTACATGGACGCCTTCATCGACGCCATGGCGCTGGAGGACATCACCTTCGTCCTGCACGACTGGGGCTCGGCCATCGGCCTGCACTACGCCGCCCGCAACCCTGACAATGTGGCCGCCGTCGCCTTCATGGAAGCGCTGGTGCCGCCGGCCTATCCCATCCCCTCGCTGGAGGCCATGGGCGACTTCGGCCCCGTCTTCCGCGACCTGCGGACCGATGGCGTGGGCGAGAAGATGGTCCATGACGACCACATCTTCATCGAGCAGATTCTGCCCGGCGCGGTCATGCGGGACCTGCCGGCGGAGGTCATGGACAACTACCGCGCGCCCTTCGCGCCCGAGGACCGGACGCGCAAGCCCATCCTCGTCTTTCCCCGCGAACTGCCCATCGCCGGGGAACCGGCCGACGTGGTGCGCGAGTTGGAGACCTACTTTTCCTGGATGCGGGAGACCGACATGCCGTTCCTGCACGTCTACGCGCGCCCCGGCGCGCTCAACCCGCCGCCCGTGGCCGAGTGGCTGGCGGCCAACCTGAAGACCATCGAGACGGCCTTCATCGGCGAAGGACTGCACTACATCCAGGAAGACCAGCCGGAAGCCATTGGCCGCGCCCTCGCCGACTGGCTGCGCCGGACGCGCCAGGGCACCGGAGACTGAAACCGTGGCCGACATCACCCTCGCCACCATCGGTTTCACGCAATCCAGCGCCGAACACTTCTTCGGCCGGCTGCGGGAGGCCGAGGTGGCGACGGTGGTCGACGTGCGGCTGCGGACGGGGTCGCAGCTCGCCGGGTTCGCCAAGGCGCGCGACCTCGCATACTTCCTGCGCGCCATTGGCGGCATCGGATACCGGCACGAACCGCTGCTGGCGCCGGAGCCCGAGATGCTGGACGCCTACCGCAAGAAGGTGGAGCGGTGGGACGCCTACGCCGACCGCTACCTGGCCCTGATCGCGGCGCGGCGGGTTGAGGAGCGCCTCCGGCCGGAGGATTTCGACCGCGCCTGCCTCCTGTGCAGCGAGGCGGCCGCCCACCACTGCCACCGGCGCCTCGCAGCGGAATACCTGCGGGACCGGTGGGCGGTGCCTGTCGATGTTAACCACCTATGACACGCAGGTAGAACGCCCTTGGCGATCGACGGGGGACGCCGTGTCGCATGAGCGGCGGCGGGCACTCTCGGCCTTTGTCTTCGGCTCGGTGCCCTGTGGGGTGAGACTTTGGTTTGGCCCAGGTGCCCGCAGTCGGCCGGAGGCCGGCGCGACGGGGACGAAAGACTGAATTCACCGGTTCCGGTTAAGCCGAAAGCCCCGCGGAACATGAGCGCTGGTGGAGTGTTCCAACTCCCCCGACCAGCGAGGTTTCCGCGCCTGGTGACACAGCCGCCCAAGGACAAACCGATGCCATCGGCCGCGCCATCCTTTCCGGGTCTTCGTGTTCTTCTGGCGGAGGACAACTGGTCCATCGCGCTGACCATGTCGACCATGCTGGAGGATTGGGGATGCACCGTCGTCAGCGTCGCCGCAGACTGCGCCTCGGCGGAGGATCTGGCCGCGACCGCGGATGCCGACTGCGCGGTGCTCGATATCGAATTGCTCGACGGCCTGTGCTACAGCGCGGCGGAGCGCGCCGCAGCCAGGGGCATGGCGGTGATATTTACCTCGGGATATGACACGCCGCCCGACCTGCCGCCAGCGCTTCGCGACACCCCCTGGCTCGTCAAGCCCGTGGCTCCGGCGCATCTCCAGCGCGCCCTCCAGTCCCTGCTGGAAACGCGGAACGCCTGACATTCCAGGCGCCACCCCGGATAACGACCCAGTCCCATCGGCCTGCCGGTCATCCTCGGGCCTGGTCGCCCGCCGGGCGGCGGCGGGGGAGTATTGGTACCGGCGCACCCCCGGCGCAGTGGACAAGGTCGTGACTTGGGCCTCGGCCACTGGTACCTGTAAAGCAGTACCAGACCGTGACGCCGACGGGTCCTGGCCGGGAAAGGACGAAGAATGACAAAACACCAGAAGTCACACGAGGCCGCCGTCACACCAGTGTGCGCGATAGGAGCCTCGGCCGGTGGCATCACGGCGTTGCGGCAGTTCTTCAATCAGCTTCCGGCGGACCTCGGCTTCGCCTATGTCGTCATCGTGCATCTGGCGCCGGACCGGCCCAGCCAACTTGCCGAAATCCTGGGCGCTTGCACGACCATGCCGGTTCAGCAGGTGGAAGACAGCCCGCACCTGACCCCCAACTGCATCTACGTGATCCCGCCGGACAAGGAACTGGTGATCGACGGCGACGACGTGTCGGCCCGGCCGTTTTCTGAGCCGCGCGGCCACCGTGCCCCCATCGACATGTTCTTCCGCTCGGTCGCTGCCGGGCGGGGCGACGGCATGGCGGTCGTCCTTTCCGGCGCGGGCTCCGACGGGGCGGTGGGCGTGCGCGCGATCAAGGAGGGGGGCGGCGTGGTCTTCGTCCAGGACCCCGCCGAGGCCGAATACGCCATGATGCCGCGCAGCGCGCTGTCGTCGGGCACGGCCGATTTCGTGGGTCCCGTCGACCGACTGGTGGAGCGCTTCGTCGAGGTGACCCGGAGCAAGCGGGCGGTCGGGGCGCTGGATGTTGATGAGTCAGAGCGCGAATTGCGGCGGATCGTGCATTTCCTCCGCGCCCGGACGGGGCATGACTTTTCCAGCTACAAGCGCGCCACGGTCATGCGCCGGGTGACGCGGCGGATGCAGGTGACGCGGCGCACCAACCTTCACGACTACGCCGGCTACCTGAGCACGAACCCCGAGGAGGCGCAGGAGCTTTTCAGCGACCTGCTGATTTCCGTCACCACCTTCTTCCGCGATCCCTCCGCCTACGAGGTGCTCGTGGAGGACGCCATCAAGCCCATCTTCGACGACGCCGACCCCGAGGCCGGTCTCCGGGTCTGGGTTGCCGGTTGCGCCACCGGCGAAGAGGCCTACAGCGTCGCCATCCTTTTGCTGGAGGAGGCGGAGCGGCGCCGCGTGACACTGCCGATCCAGATCTTCGCCACCGACCTGGACGAAGGGGCGCTCGGCACGGCGCGGGAGGCGCGCTACCCCGAGGCGATACAGGCCGACGTGTCGGAGGAGCGCCTGCGGCGGTTCTTCGTGCGCGAGGGACGGCACTACCGCGTCAAGAAGGACGTGCGCGACACCGTCCTTTTCGCCACGCACAGCGTGCTGAAGGACCCGCCCTTCATGCGCCTGGACCTCATCACCTGCCGCAACCTGCTGATCTACATGGAACGGGAACTGCAGCGCCAGGTCTGCACGCTGTTCCATTACGGCCTGAAACCGCACGGCTTCCTGTTCGTGGGATCGGCCGAGACGGTGGAAGCCACCCCCGACATCTTCTTCACGGTCAGCCGCGATGCGCGGCTCTACCGCGCGCGGCCGCAGGCGTCCCGGAACCTCCCGAAGCTCAACCAGATGCCGGCCGAGCACAGGCCGCACGTACCGGCCCCGTCGCGGGAACCGGAGCGGGAGGAGCGGGAGCGCGGGCTGGGCGCCACGCACATCCACGCGCTGGAGGGCGGCGCGCCGCCAAGCGTCCTGGTCGACCACGAGCATCGTATTCTGCACCTGTCGCCCAACGCCGGCCGCTATCTTCTGCCGAGCGCCGGCCCCTTCACCGCCGATCTCGCGGGTCTGGTGCGGCCGGAATTGCGGCTGGACCTGCGGACGGCCCTGCGCCGCGCCTTCGACCACGGCGACCACTCGCTGACGCTGCCCGTGCCGGTCGCCTTCAACGGTACGCGCCGCCGGGTGCTCATGCAGGTAACGCCGGTCCGCACGGACGATGACGGACCCGCAAGCCAGGCGCTGGTCTTCTTCCTGGAGGGCGGCGCGGTCGAGGAGGTGGAACTGGCCGCGGGCTCCGGCGGGGCCGACGAAACCCAGCGCCTGCGGGAAGAGTTGCGGGCGGCCGAGGAACGGCTGAAGAACTCGCGCGTCGAGCACGAGAACACCATCCAGGACCTGCGCGTCGCCAACGAGGAATTGCAGTCCATCAACGAGGAATACCGCTCCACCTCCGAGGAACTGGAGACCTCGAAGGAGGAACTGCAGTCCATGAACGAGGAGTTGCAGACGGTCAACTCGGAGCTGAAAAGCAAGCTCGAAAGCGTCTCCACCTCCCACAGCGACCTGCAGAACCTGGTCGCCGCCACCGATATCGGCACGCTGTTTCTCGACCCGGAACTGCGCATCCGCATGTTCACGCCGCGCATCGCGGACCTGTTCAACATCACCGAGGCCGACATCGGCCGCACCATCACCGATTTCACCCATCGGCTGACCTACGACGGCATCACGACGGATGCCACTGCCGTGCTGCGCGACCTGGCGCCGCTGGAGCAGGAGGTCGCCACCGCTGAAGGCGGGTGGCTGATGATGCGGCTGCGCCCCTACCGCACCATTGACGACCGCATCGACGGCATCGTCGTCACCTTCATCGACGTGACGGAGCGGCGGGAGGCGGTCGCCCGGATGCAGGAAAGCGAGGAGCGGTTCCGCGCCCTGGTGCAGGCGACCTCCGACGTCGTGTATCGCATGGGCCCCGACTGGACGGAGATGTGGGAACTGCAGGGGCGCGGCTTTCTGGAGGATACGGGAGCGCCCGACCGAAACTGGCCCGACAAATACATCCTCCTCGAGGATCAGGCCGCCGTGTGGGAGCGCATCAAGAGGTCGGTCCGCGACAAGGTGCCCTTCGAACTGGAGCACCGGGTGCGACAGGCGGACGGTTCCGTCGGCTGGACGCAATCCCGCGCGGTTCCCCTGCTGGACGACGAAGGCGAGATCCGGGAGTGGTTCGGCGCGGCCTCGGACGTGACCGAGCGGCGGCGCAGCGAGGAGGAACTGCGCGAGGCGCGCGACCTGCTGACCATGGCGACGAACGCCTCGCACGTCGGATGGGGCGCCTGGGACTTGCGGACCGGGAAAGTGACGTGGGATGCCCGTGGTCAGGAAATCATCGGCCTGGGCAGCGGCATGGCGGACCGGGACTGGCTCGACCGCGTGCTGCCCGACGACCGGCCGGAGATCGACGCGCACCTGACCGAGAGCATGCGCGAAGGCCGGCACTTCGACGTGGAATTCCGCGTCACGCATCCCGACGGCAAGGTGTGCCATGTTCATGCCACCGGCATCTTCGAGCGCGACGCGCAGGGACAGCCGTTGCGGGGCACCGCGCTGGTGCGCGACATCACCGAACTGCGCAACTGGCAGGAGGCCCAGCGGCTGCTCATCGGCGAGTTGAATCACCGCGTCAAGAACATGCTGACGGTCGTCCAGTCCGTGGCCTACCAGACCCAGCGGTCCAGCGGGACCATGGACGATTTCTGCGCCGCCTTCGAAAAGCGGCTCCAGGCGCTGGCCGCCGCCCACGCGCTGCTGACGCGCGGCAACTGGACGGGCGCGTCCCTGCGAACGCTCGTGCACGACATGCTGCAGGGCTTCAGCCTGGACGGCAGCGACTCCGTGGCCGTGGAGGGACCGGACGTCACGCTCTCGCCGAATGCGACCATTTCCTTCACGATGGCGCTGCACGAACTTGTCACCAACGCCCTGAAGTATGGCGCCCTGTCCGTTCCCGAAGGCAACGTCGCGCTGACGTGGCGCGTCGATTCGGATAACGGCGGCAAGCGGCTGTGTCTCTCCTGGGCCGAACACGGCGGCCCCGCGGTCACGCCGCCGACGCGCAACGGCTTCGGAACCCGGATGCTGAAGCAGGGCGTGGCCCATGAATTGAACGGTGTTGTCTCGCTGGACTACCGCCCGGATGGCCTCGTCTGCTCGATGGAGATGCCGATGGACGGAAGTATCCGCAATGGCCGATGACGGCACGCTCGCCCTTCTGGTGGTGGAGGACGAGGCCCTCATCGCCATGACGCTGACCGACATGATCGAAGATCTGGGCCATCAGGTCATCGGGTCGTGCGGCAACGTGGACCAGGCGGTGGACATCATCGTCCGACGCCGTGCCGAGATCGACGGCTGCATCCTGGACGCCAACCTCGGCGGCACGTCGTCCGCCCCGGTCGCCCGGTCATTGCGGGACGCCGGCATTCCGTTCCTGCTGGCGTCCGGCTACGGGGGCTGCGAACTGGCGCGGCTGGGGTTTTCCGAGCCAGCCCTGGAGAAGCCCTTCCGCCGCGATCAGTTGGCAACGGCGCTTGACAATTTGTTCAGCTGACCGGTGCACCCGTACGCAATCCGGCCCGCCATGGTTCGGGCGGCGGCCCGGTGGTCGCGTGGTTCCTTTCGCCGGGCCCGGACGCGATTGCGCCCCGCAAACGGCCGGGACCAGAGGAGCAACCGCTTGCCTGAAGACCATGGACTGCCGGCCGCCCTTTCCGGAGGCGGCGACATGGGGGCGCTGATCCGCTCCCACGACTGGGCCGCGACGCCGCTCGGCCATCCGGAGGACTGGCCGGTGCCCCTGAAGACGGCTGCGGGCATGATGCTCCGCGCGACCACTCCGGTGGGCATCTATTGGGGGCCCGACTTCGCCCTTCTCTACAACGACGCCTGGCGCGACCTGATCGCAGACAAGCACCCCGCCGCGCTGGGCCGCCCGGCGCGCGAGGTGTTCCCGGAAATCTGGGGGACGATCGGGCCGCTGTTCGCCGGCGTGTTGGCGGGAAACGGCTCAACTCATGCCGAGAACCAGTTCCTGCCGATCCGCCGCCACGGCAGGATCGAGGACGCCTGGTTCGACTACAGCTTCATGGAGATCCCCCTTGAGGATGGCACGATCGGCGGCATCCTGAACACGGCGACGGAAACCACGAACCGCGTCGTCGCCGAGCGGTCCCGCTCAAAGGCCGAGGCTGCCCTGCGGACGAGCGAGGCACGGGCGCGGAACATCGTGGACAGCATTGCCGACGGCCTCATGACCTTCGACGCCGACTGGCGCATCACGTTCGTCAATCCGCGCGGCGAAGAGATCATCCGCCCCATGGTGGAGTCCGGCCAGGCCATCCTCGGCAAGGTGTTCTGGGACATCTTTCCCGGTGTTGACGACACCGCCTTCGGCGCGCCCTACCGCAGGACGATGACCGAGCGGGTGGCGACGACCGTGGAGGCCTACTATCCGCCGCTCGACGCATGGTTCTACGCGCGCTGCTATCCCCATGCGGAAGGGGTGGCGCTTTACTTCCTCGACATCACGGCCCGCGTGCGGGCGGAGGAGGAGTTGAGCCGGGCGCACGCGATGATCGACGGGATCACACAGGGCACCCAGGACCTCATCGCCGCGCTCGATACCAGCTACCGGACCCTTTACTTCAACGACGCCTACGGGCGCGAGTACGAAAAGCTCTGGGGCCACCGCATTCGCATCGGAGAAAACCTGCTGGAGCCGCTGGCGCCCTGGCCGGAGGAGCAGCGGAAGGCCCAGGAGATATGGCATCGCGCATTGGCAGGCGAAGCGTTCAACGTGATCATGGAATTCGGGCCGTCGAAGGCCGACACGCGCGTCTACGACCTGCGTTTCAGCCCGGTGCGCGACCGGGACGGGCACCAGATCGGCGCGGCCCACATCTTCCGCGACGTCACCGACCAGAAGACGCTCGAACGGGCCCTGCGCGAGAGCGAGGAACGGTTCCGCGCCCTGGTCACCTCGACCTCCAACGTCGTCTACCGCATGAGCGCCGACTGGTCGGAGATGCGGGACCTGGAGGGGCGCGGCTTCATGGCGGACACGGAGGAACCGCGCCAGAACTGGATGGACGCCTACATACCTCCCGATGACCGGCCCCAGGTCACAGCGGCCATCGATGAAGCGATCAGCGGCAAGACGATCTTCGATCAGGAGCACCGTGTGCACCGTGTGGACGGCAGCGTCGGCTGGATGCGGTCGCGGGCGGTCCCGCTGCTCGGCGACGACGGCGAGATCGTCGAGTGGTTCGGCGCCGCGATCGACGTCACCGACCGCAAAATGGCCGAGGAGCACCAGACCATGCTGATGGCCGAGTTGGACCATCGCGTGAAGAACGTCCTCGCGGTGGTCCAGGCGATCGCCCAGCAGAGCCTGGGACGGAGTGGCGGAAACGACGGCACGGGCGCCAGGGCCTTCGTCGGCCGCATCGAGGCCCTGGCGCAGTCGCACGCGCTCCTGGCCGCCAGCCGGTGGGAAGGGGCGCGGTTTCGCGACCTGATCGACGACGCCGTCGGCCCCTATGTCGATGCCGAGGCCCCGCGCATCCGAATGACGGGGCCGGACCTGCGGGTGACCCCTAAGGCGGCGCAGACGCTGTCGCTGGCGCTGCACGAGTTGGTCACCAACGCCGCCAAGTATGGCGCACTCTCCACCCCCGACGGGCGCGTCACCATAGATTGGTCGCTGCACGACGACGACGGCCGCCGCCTGGTGCTGCGGTGGGCCGAGCACGGCGGCCCGCCGATCGAGGAGCCGCCGGAGCGCAAGGGCTTCGGCTCTCGCCTGATCGAACAGGCGGTGGCGTTTGAGCTGAGCGGCACCGTCACGCTCGATTTCGCGCGGGACGGGCTCAAGGTCGCCTTCGACCTGCCGCTCCACCGGCTGCGGGCCCCGGACGACCGGGATGGGCCTGCCGCGCGCCGGACCCCGAAGCCTGCGGCCGGGCATCCCGAAGCCCTGAAGGGCCGACGAATCCTTCTGGTCGAGGACCAGCACCTCGTGGCCGAGGAGATGGGGGATGCCCTGCGGGCCGCCGGCTGTTCCGTCATCGGCCCCGCCCCCACCCTCGGCCATGCATTGCGCAGCGCCGACGTGGACGCCCTGGACGGGGCAGTGCTCGACATCAACCTGAACGAAGAGTTCGTCTGGCCGGCGGCGCGGGTCCTGCGGGAGCGCGACATTCCCTTCGTCTTCACGACCGGCTATTCGGAGACGATCACATTCCCGCCGGAGCTTTCCGACGCCCCGCGCATTGAAAAGCCCGCCCCGCCGCATCGACTCATCTCGGTCCTGGCGGCGCTCGTCGGCGGCGGGTAGGCGTGTCTTGATTGACCGAGGCGCCGGCCCCGCCAGCCTCACCCGCTGCGAAATGGCCAGTGCCGACCGGACATCGTCGAAGACGGAAACCAGGGCGTCTGCCGCGATCACGGCAGAACGCTGGCAGTCCTCGCAGATGAAGCGGGCTTACGCCGACACCGGACGGAAGTTCATGGGGACCGCTGGCGTGCGGGTGGTGGCGCTGCCGGGGCAAGACGCCGCGGCCACGGCGGCGGCGGCGCGGATTGCCACCGCCTGTGGACCTTGACCGTTCCTCCCATTGACGACGCAGCAGCCGGGCGGGCGGCGCGACGCGACGGGAGGAGCGGCCTGATACACAAGGACCTGATACTGCTCGGGGGCGGGCACGCGCACGTTCACGTCCTGAAGCGGATGGGAATGAAGCCCGAGCCCGGCGTGCGGGTGACGCTGGTCGCGCGGGACGTGGAAACGCCCTATAGCGGGATGCTGCCCGGCCGGATCGCCGGCCTCTATACCCACGATGAAATGCACCTCGATCTCGACCGCCTGTGCCGGTTCGCCGGGGCCCGGCTCATCCATGGGGAAGCCGTTGGCATGGACCGCAAGCGGCGAGAGGTTCTGCTCCCGGGGCGCCTCCCGCTGCATTACGACGTCCTGTCGCTGGACATCGGCTCGACCCCGCGCGTAAGCGTACCCGGTGCCGCCGAACACGCGGTCTGCCTCAAGCCGATCGCGCGCCTGGAAAAGCGGTGGGACGGCGTTCTGAACCATGCGGCACGGTTGGACCGGCCGTTCCGGCTGCTCATCGTGGGGGGCGGTGCGGCGGGGGCCGAGGTGGCCCTGGCTGCGGAGCGCCGCCTTCGCACCATGCGTCCGCCGAACCATGCGCCCGAGGTGAGACTGCTGACGCGCGGCCCCCTGCTGGCGGGTCACGGACGCCGCGCCGCCGGGTATCTGCGCCGCGCGCTGAGCCGTAGGGGGATCGCCGCGCACGAGCATGTGGACGTCGTGCAGGTCGACGCCGGCGCGGTCGTCAGCGGGGACGGCCGGCGGTTCTCCTGCGACGGGCTGCTGTGGGCGACGCAGGCGGGCGCGGCGGACTGGCTGCCGCAGACGGGGCTCGCACTGACGGACGAGGGCTTCATTGCCGTCGACGATTGCCTGCGGGCCCTCAACGACGACCTCGTTTTCGCCGCCGGCGACGTGGCCACGATGATCGACCATCCGCGCCCGAAGGCCGGGGTCGTCGCCGTCCGCCAGGGTCCGCCGCTGGAGCGGAACCTGCGGCGTGTCCTGCAGGGGCTGGAGCCGAAGCCCTTCCGTCCTCAGCGGCGGATGCTCGCGCTGATCGGCACCTCCGACGGCCGGGCCATCGCCTCGCGCGGACGGTGGGCGCTTGAGGGCCGGTGGCTGTGGCGCCTGAAGGACGCCATCGACCGCCGCTGGATGAAACAGTACCAGCACCTTCCGGCGATGACGGGAACGCCCGCCGAGCCGACCGCCATGCGGTGCGCCGGGTGCGGCGGCAAGCTTGGGGCGGACGTCCTGAGGCGCGCGCTGAGGACGGTGGGCCTGCCCGATATCCCGGCGGATGCCGCGCCCCTGCCCTCCCCCGCGCCGGGCGAACGGCTGGTCCAGTCGGTGGACCAGTTCCGCGCACCCGTCAGCGACCCCTGGGTGGCTGGACGCATCACGGCGGCGCACGCGCTGGGAGACCTTCATGCCGTCGGCGCGCGCGCCCTGACGGCTCTGGCCGTCGTGGGGCTTCCGGCGGGTGCCGATCCGGTGGTCGAAGCCGATTTGACGCAGGTGCTCGCGGGACTGCGCGATGTGCTGGGCGAAAGCGGCTGCGCCTTGTCCGGCGGCCACACCTTCGAGACCGACAGCCTGACCATCGGCCTGACGGTCACGGGCGCAATGCCGGCCGGCTCCACGTCGGGAAAGGACGGCCTGCGCGTCGGCGATCGCCTCGTGCTTACCAAGCCGCTCGGCACGGGCACCCTGTTTGCGGCGGCCATGCACGGCGCGGCGAAGGCGCGCTGGCTCGCCGCTGCCACCGATGTCATGCAGCGGCAGAGCGGGGCGGCGGCGACGGTCCTGCGGGAGGCAGGCGCCGCCGGATGCACCGACGTCACCGGCTTCGGGCTGCTCGGCCACCTCACGGAAATGCTGGAAGCGTCAGGTGTCGACGCGATCATCGATCGGGCGGCCGTTCCAGCCCTCCCGGGCGCCCTTGAATGCCTGGCGGCCGGCCGGGTGAGCACGCTGCATCCGGCCAACGCGCGATTCGCCGTGAGGGCGGCTGGGTTCGATCCCGCCGATCCCCGCCACATGCTGCTGCTTGACCCGCAGACAGCTGGCGGATTGCTGGCGGGCGTGCCGGCGGATGAGGCGGCGGCCGTGGTGGCGCGCCTGCGGGAGTTGGGGCACGACGCAGCGGAGGTTGGCGTCGTGGCGCCGCGCGCGGGGGCTGCTCCCCGCGTGACGCTGCGGGAGGGGATGGCGGAGGCGGATGGGAATCGAACCCACCGCTCGCCTCTTCGACGAGCCGCTGGTTTTGAAGACCAGGGGGGCCACCAGACCCCGTTCACCTCCCCGACCGCGCCGGCTCCTTGACCGCAGCGCGGATGATGCGCCGGGTGTTGTCGCGCCTGGACGTAACGCCCTGTCTATCCAGATGTTCCAGAAGCGGGATCGTGAACTTCCGGGTCGTGCCCAGCGCCCTGCCCGCCTCTCCCGCCGTGAATGGCCTGTCGCCGAACCCGGCCGCCAGGCATTCGGCCGCACGGCTGACCGCGGAGACGTGAAAGATGATCTCCCGCTTCTGGACGCGGTCCACCGTGCGCACCAGGACTCCGGTCCGCACCAGAAACCGCAACGCCTGCTGCCGGGTCCGCCGCCGCGCCACAAGCTCCGCCACGTCCGGCGGCGCCAGCCCGCCGTCGAGCACCGCCCGTTCCATCTGCCGGACCAGCGCACGCTCCTGCGCCTGAAGAAAGTCCGCAGGGTTCAGGTCCCTGCGCCGGATCAAACCGCCCTGGCTCTCGACCCGGCCGTCGGCCGCCAGTGCGGCCACGGTGCCGCCGACGACGGCCCAAGGCACCTCCGGCAACAGCGTTCGCAACCGCTCGGCCGTCACCCCGGCCTCGGTAGGATTGCGGCGGAGGAAGGCCTCAAGAGCCTTCAACACCTCGCACCGCACCCGCGCGCCGCCCTCGGCCGAAAGCACAATTTCACCCAGCGACACCGCATCGATGGCCGCCAACCGCTCGGTCACGCGCGCCGGTCCAAGCGCCGCGAGAGCCGGGAGGTCCCGGCGCGCACAACCGTTCACGCCCTCGGCCGTCAGCACGGCCGCGAGGCGATCCCCGTCCCCCAAGGCCTCCAGCCGAGCCACCGTCTCCGGCCGCTTCCGCCGGCGCCGGCTCAGCGGGTCCAGCACCACGCCGCCCCCGATGGTGCGCGGCGGAGACGCCTCGCGGAGCACGAAACGATCGCCGCCCGCCAGCGCCACCGCCGGGTCCGTCTTTACCTGCGCCACCGCCGCCTCGCCCGGACGCAGCGCCGCGCGATCCAGCAGCCGGAGCCGGGCGTCCGCCTCCGCCGTGCCGCACAAGAGCCGAAACGGCCGCCCCCCATCCACGCCGCGGGGCGCGGCGGGCAGAAGGCTCACCATCACGTCCAGCCATGCCGACGGCCGCAGGATGCCGGGCGTCGCCAGCGTCATGCCCCGCATCAGCGTGTCGCACCCGTCTCCCCGCAGGTTGACCGCGACACGGCTGCCGGCCGTCGCGCGGTCGACCGCTTCGCCATGCACCTGAAGGCGGCGCACGCTCAACGCGCCCTCGCCCGGCAGCGCGACAAGATCGTCGCCGACACTCAGGGGACCGTGACGCAGGGTGCCGGTGCCGACGATGCCATGGCCGCGCACCGTGAAGACCCGGTCGAGCGGAAGCGCGCACCAGCCCCGGTCCTCGTCGTCGTCCTCCGTGGCCAGGGCGGCCAGGGCATCGGCCAGCGCCTCCACGCCCCGCCCCGTCGGGGCCTCTGTCGCCACGGCGGCGGCGCAGGCGATGCCGCGCTCCGCCAGCAGGTTTCGTGACGCTTGCTCCACGGCCGGAACCCGGTCCGGCGCCTTGTCCGCTCGGGTGACGGCGACGACGGCCCGCCGGAGCCCCAGAAGCGCCGCGATGTCGGCGTGTTCGATCGTCTGGGGCATGACGCCTTCATCGGCCGCGACGCACAGAAGCCCCGCGTCCAGACCGCCGGCACCCGCGATCATGGTCCGCACGAAGCGCTCATGCCCCGGCATGTCCACGAAGGAGAGCATGATGCCGCCGCGCCGGACGTGCGCGAAACCAAGCGTGATGGAAAGGCCGCGCCGAATCTCCTCCTCCAGCCGATCGGTCGTCATGCCGGTCAGGGCGCCCACAAGCGAGGTCTTGCCGTGATCGACGTGCCCCATGACGCCGAGAAGGACGCGCGTCACGACAACGCCTCCGCCACCGCCGCCGCGACGGCCGGCAGGTCGGCGTCGGCCAGGGTACGTGCGTCCAGCCATGCCGCGCCGTCGCGCACCCGCGCCACCACCGGAGGGGAAGCGCGCCGCAGAGTCCGCGCGACGGCCTCAGCGTCCGCCACCGCCAGCCGCACCGCGCTGGACGGCAGCGCCCGGTCCGGCAGCGCCCCGCCGCCCACGTAGGCCTCGCTGTCCACCACATCGGCCCCCGCACCGGCTGGAAGCATGCCGCACAGGCGCCGCGCCCGTTGCGCCACCGCGTCCAGAGGCTCGGCCATCATGCGCGCGACGGGTGGATGGGCGCCGTCCTCGTACAGCCGAAGGACGGCGCCGAGGGCGGCCAGCGTCATCTTGTCGGGGCGCAGCGCGCGCAGCAGGGGATGCCGCCTCATGCGGTCGATGAGGTCCCGGCGGCCGACGGCCAGGCCGGCCTGCGGCCCGCCCAGAAGCTTGTCGCCGCTGAAGGTCACCACGTCGACGCCGGCGGCGATGCTGCTCGCGACCGTCGGCTCATCCGGAATGCCGAAGGGGCCGAGGTCCATGAGCGTGCCGCTGCCCAGATCCTCCATCACCGGCACGCCATGCCCGCGCCCGAGCTTCACCAGGTCCGCCAGCACGGGCGCCTCGGTGAAGCCGACGATGCGGTAGTTGCTCTGGTGGACCTTCAGGATCAGCCGCGTCTCAGGGCCGAGCGCGTTCGTGTAGTCGGCTACGCGCGTCCGGTTGGTGGTGCCGACCTCCACCAGCCGCGCGCCACCCTGCTGGATGATATCGGGAATGCGGAACGAGCCGCCGATCTCCACCAGTTCGCCCCGCGACACCACGGCCTCGCCGCCCGCCGCGAGCGCCGACAGCGCCAGCAGGACGGCGGCGGCGTTGTTGTTGACCACCAGCGCGGCCTCCGCCCCCGTCAGGGTGCGGATCGTGTCAAGGATGCCGTCATAGCGGGACCCGCGGCGCCCGCTCTCCAGGTCGAACTCCAGGTTGGAGTATCCGGCCGCCACCCCCCCAACCGCCGCCACGGCCTCGGGCGGAAGCGGGGCCCGGCCGAGATTGGTGTGGACAATGATCCCGGTGGCGTTGATGACCGGCTGCAGCGCGCGGCGCGCCTCCGCCGCAAGCCTCCGGGCGACGGCGTCCATCAAGGCGGCGTCGTCGGGCGGATCACAGGCGCCGTCGACAAGCGCCCGGCGCAGGCCGTCCAGTTCTGCCCGCGCGGCGCGGACCGTGGCCGGACGGCCATGGCGGGCGATGAGCCCCTCACCCTCGGCCAGCACCAGCAGCCGGTTGACCGACGGCAGGTGTCGCAGGAGCGCGTGGTTGTCCTTCGGCATGGCGGCCCGGCCCGGTCCTGGAAGCGGCTCCTGTAGAACGGGCGCGCCGCCGCTTCGGGTCCATCACTTTCCGGCATCCCCGACCGAAGCGGTGCGTTGCTGGATCATGGACAGCGTCATCGGCGTCATCATCATGGCTCAGGAAAGCCGCTTCCGCCTGGTCGACCGCGCCGACCGGGCGTGGCACTTCATGCTGGCCCCGGACGCCAACGTCGAGCCCCAGGACCTGCCGCCCCTGTTCCGCGATGGCCGCGAAGTGCATGTCGCCTGGTCGAACGCGCCGGGCGTAACCGCCGCCCTCGCCCATGACGTATCCCCCCAGCCCCACGAGCAGGAGGCCCCCGCATGAGCCGCGACCGCCGCACCCCATTCAACCGCGTCGGGGAGTTCCTGAACCAATGGTCCGTTCCCCGCCAGATGCGCGGCGCCGACCACCGCACCGACGCCGCGCGCAGCCGCATGTCCGAGACCCTGCGCCCACGGCTGGAGGATGCCGACCGTGTCGGCACCAGCATCTGCCCCTACTGCGCGGTGGGCTGTGCGCAGCTGGTCTACGCCAGGGACGGCCGCGCGATCCACGTGGAGGGCGATCCGCGCAGCCCGATCAACGAGGGCACGCTCTGCCCCAAGGGCTCGGCCACCATCGGCTGGATGAACGCGCCGGACCGGCTGAGCAAGGTGCTGCACCGGGCGCCGTACTCGGACCGCTGGGAGGAAAAACCGCTCGATTGGGCCATGGACCGCATCGCCCACCTCACCAGGCAGACCCGCGACGAAACCTTCGTTGAGGCCCTGCCGGGCGGCGAGACGGTCAACCACACGCTGGGCCTTGCGTCGTTGGGCGGCGCGACGCTCGACAACGAGGAAAACTACGCCATCAAGAAGCTGTTCGGTGGCGGCCTCGGCATGGTCTGGATCGAGAACCAGGCCCGCGTCTGACATTCCAGCTCGGTGCCCAGTTTGGGTACCTCCTACGGCCGAGGCGCCGCGACACTGGCGCAGTGGGACCTCGCCAAGTCCGACTGCGTGGTGATCATGGGCTCGAACATGGCCGAGAACCACCCGATCGCCTTCCGCTTCGTCATGCAGGCGAAGGCCAAGGGCGCGGCCGTGGTCCATGCCGATCCGCGCTTCACCCGCACTTCCGCGCTGGCCGACATCTATGCGCCGGTGCGCGCGGGCAGCGACATCGCGTTCCTGGGCGGGATCATCCGCTATCTGCTCGAGAACGACGCCTGGTTCCGCGACTACGCGCTGGCCTACACCAACCTGTCCACCATCATCCGGGACGACTTCCAGGGGCCGGAGGACCTGGACGGCGTGTTCTCGGGCTTCGAGCCGGACATGAAGGCGTACTTTGTCGACAGCTGGCAGTACGAGGGCATGGCCGTGCCCTCGCCCCGGTCGGAACACCACCCGCAGACGGAAATGGATTTCACCGCCTGCGCCGGGCGCATGTCGGAGAAACCGCCGCACCGCGACCCGACGCTGCGGCATCCGCAGTGCGTCTACCAGATCATGCGCCGCCACTATGCCCGCTACACGCCCGAGATGGTGGAGCGCGTCACCGGCTGCCGCAAGGAAACCTTCCTGAAGATCTGCGAGACGCTGGCGCGCAACTCGGGCCGGGAGCGCACGAGCGCCTTCTGCTACGCCGTCGGCTGGACGCACCACTCCACCGGCGTGCAGATCATCCGCGCCGCCGCCATCATCCAGGCGCTGCTGGGCAACGTCGGGCGGCCGGGCGGCGGCATTCTGGCCCTGCGCGGGCATTCCAGCATCCAGGGCAGCACCGACATCCCGACGCTCTACAACATGCTGCCCGGATACCTGGCACAGCCCAACGTCAACAAGTCCCACGGCAGCCTGGACGACTACCTGAAGGGCGAAACCCCGCCCACCGGCTGGTGGCACAACGAGCCCAAGTACGTGATAAGCCTGCTGAAGGCGTGGTACGGCGACCGGGCCACCGCCGCCAACGACTACGGCTTCGACTGGGTGCCGAAGATCATCGGCGACCACTCGCAACTGCCCATGACGCTGGCGATCCGTGACAATGTCATCAAGGGCATGTTCCTGCTGGGCCAGAACCCGGCCATCGGCGGCAGCAATTCGCGCCTTGTGCAGCGGGGGCTGGCGGAACTGGATTGGCTGGTGGTGCGCGACTTCGCCGAAACGGAGACGGCCGCCTTCTGGTACCAGGGCTGTCCGGTGCGCGACGGCGAGTTGGCGCCAAGCGACATCAAGACCGAGGTGTTCCTCATGCCGGCCTCCATCGCCGGCGAGAAGGACGGCACCTTCACCAACACGCACCGGCTGGTGCAATGGCATGACAAGGTGGTCGACGGCCCCGGCGACAGCCGGTCCGAACTGTGGTTCATCCACCACCTCGCCAAGCGGCTGAAGGCTCTTTACGCCGACAGCCGGGACGCCCGCGACCGCCCCATCCAGGCGCTCAACTGGCCGTACCCGGAGGTCGACGCGCGGGGCGAGCCCGACGTGGAAGCCGTGTTGAAGGAGATCAACGGCTACACCTGCGGCGACGAGACACCCGTCGGCACCTTCAAGGACCTGAAGGACGACGGCTCCACCGCCTGCGGCTGCTGGATCTATTCCGGCGTCTACCCAAAGGAGGGCCACAACCAGGCGCGGTCGCGCAAGGCGGACGGCCCCGGCGGCCCCGGCACGCACCTCGGTTGGGCCTTTGCCTGGCCGGCCAACCGGCGCACGCTCTACAACCGGGCGTCGGCCGACCTGGACGGCAAGCCGTGGTCGGAGGAAAAGACGCTGGTGTGGTGGGACGCCGACAAGGAAAGCTGGCAGAGCCCCGACGCCATCGACTTCGAGCCATCGAAGGCCCCCGGCTACCAGCCGGACTGGAACCAGAAGCCTGAGGGCATGGACGCCCTCGACGGCGGATCGCCGTTCATCATGACGGCCGACGGCAAGGCCGCCCTGTTCGTGCCCTCGGGCCTGAAGGACGCGCCCTTGCCGACGCACTACGAGCCGATAGAAAGCCCGGTCCTGAACCCGCTCTACGCCCAGCAGAGCGTGCCCACCGCCAAGCGCTGGAACCGCGAGGACAATCCCTATCACGCGCCGGAGGATGCGCAGTATCCGCACATTCTGACCACCTACCGGCTGACCGAGCACCACTCGGGCGGCACGCCGACGCGGTCGGTACCGTCGACGGCGGAACTCCAGCCCGAGGGGTTCTGCGAGATTCCGCCGGAACTGGCCGCCCGCCACGGGCTGAGGACGGGCGACTGGGTGGTGCTGGAGACGTCGCGCGGGGCGGTCGAGACGCGCGCCCTGGTCACCAGCCGGCTGCGGCCCTTCGAGATCGACGGCCGGGCCGTGTTCCAGATCGGGATGCCCTGGCACTTCGGCTGGCGCGGCTACGCCACGGGCGACGTCGCCAACGTGCTGACGTCCATCGTCGGCGACGCCAACACCACCATGCACGAAAACAAGGCCCTGACCTGCCGCCTGCGGCCGGGCCGACTGAGCGGAGGCCGCCGATGACGCATGTCCACCCCCGCGCCGCCGACTATGGACAAAGCTTCCTGGACGGACCCATCGACGACGAGTCCGAACTGACCGCCGGCGTCAAGATCGAGCCGGGCAAGAGCTACGGCTTCTTCACCGACACGACGCTCTGCATCGGCTGCAAGGCCTGCGAGGTGGCGTGCAAGGAGTGGAACGTGCTTCCCGCCGACCATGCCGAGTTCAGCGGCATGAGCTATGACAACACCCGCGATCTCTCGGCCCACAGCTGGCGCCACGTCACCTTCGCCGAGCGCATGGACCCCGACGACCGCCCGGATGAAATGCCGCCCTACCAGACGGCGTGGCTCATGATGAGCGACGTCTGCAAGCACTGCGATCCGGCGCCGTGCCTGGAAAGCTGCCCCACGGGATCGCTGTTCCGCACGGAGTTCGACACCGTGGTGGTGCAGCAGGACATCTGCAACGGCTGCGGCTACTGCGTGCCGTCCTGCCCCTTCGGCGTCATCGACCTCAGCACGCTGGACGGCAAGGCGCACAAGTGCACGCTCTGCTACGACCGCCTGAAAGGCGGCCTTGAACCGGCGTGCTCCAAGGCCTGCCCGACGGACTCCATCCAGTTCGGCGAGATCACCGAGTTGCATGAACGGGCGGATAAGCGCGTGGAGCAGCTCAAGGACATGGGACGGGAGGACGCCTACCTCTACGGCGCCCCCGACACGCCCGGCGCGACCGGCGGGATCGAGAAGTTGAACGCCTTCTTTCTGCTCACCGACGCGCCCGAGGTCTACAACCTGCCGGCCGCGCCCAGCCGTTCCGCCGAACGCCTGAGGCCGGCGCTGGCGACGGGTCTGGCCGCCTTCGCCGGGGTGGCGGCGGTCGCGGCGGTCCTGCTGGGCGGACGACGGAAAGGACGATGATGAACTGGAAACGAACGCGGCGCATCGGAAAGACTGAGATTCCGCGCTGGGACGGCGAGACGTACTACGACGTGCCGCCGGTCAAGCCGGTGCCCTGGGATTGGAAGGTCGCCACCTATGTCTTTCTTGGTGGCGTCGGTGGCGCGGCGCAGGTTCTGGGACTGCTGGCCGATTGGCGCAGGCCTTCTCCGCGCCCCGCTCCGCCGCCGGTGACGCGCCGCGCCCGGTGGCTGGGCGTGGGCGGCGTCACGCTCGGCGCTCCGCTCATCATCGCCGACCTGAAGACGCCCCGCCGCTTCTACAACATGCTGCGGATCATCCGGCCGACGTCCGGCATGTCCATCGGGTCGTGGCTGCTCGCGGCCTTCGGCGCGTCGAGCGGCCTTGCCCTGCTCGCACAGCTCACGGGCTTCCGCAGGACCGCCCGCGCCGCCCACCTTCCGGCGGCGCTCGCAGGGGCGGGAATGGCGACCTACACCGGCGCGCTGTTCGGCGCCACCAGCACGCCGCGCTGGGCGGCCGCGTCCAACCTGCTGGCCGCGCGGTTCGGGCTTTCGTCCATGGCGGCCGGCGCGGCGGCGCTGTCCCTTGGCGAGAGGCACGGGCCGACCTGGCAGGCGCTGGACACGGTGAGCCTGGTCGCGCTCTCCGCCGACACCGCCCTGTCCTTCGGCGTCCAGAATGAGCGCCGGGCGGAAGGCACCGACGCGGCGGACCGGTTCACGCGCGACGCCGAGTTGGCGGCGAAGGTCCTGCACGTCCTTCCTGTCGTGCTGTACGCCGCCAACGGCCTGTCGCGCCGCCCGTCCCCCACCCTTTCCACGGTCGCGAGCACCTTGGCCATTGCGGCGAGTTGGCTGACGCGCGTCAACGAGATGCGCGGCGCCCGGGCTTCGGCGCGGCGGCCAGAGGATACCTTCCGCCTTGCCCAACCGCCCGGCAGCGGAGGGCGTCGGCAATGACGGACGGGAAAGCGACCCGCGAACGGGCCGTCGCGGCACTGGACCGGGCGCTGGATAAATCGCCCGATGGCGCGAAGGATGACCTGACGGACGCCATTCGCGCCGTCGCGGAACTGAGGGACGATCGGGTGAAACGGTGGCGGCACACCGGGGCGGCGGACGATCGTCACGGCCTGGATGCCGTCAATGCGATCCTCAGCCTGCTCGCCGGCCTGGAGTATCCGCTTGCCGGCATAAAGTGGAAGAGGGTCAGCGAGGCCCGCGACAGTTTGAAAAAGTTGTCGTGACGCGCCAGTCACCGAACGCACCGCCTTGGGCAGACGTCGGACCGGTGTCCGCGAAGGCGGTGCTTCAATGATGAGACCGGCACATAAGGCGCCGCTGCAGGAAGCGCGGCAGCAAATTTTTTGCTACTTCTTCTTATCGGGGTCTTCCTTGGCTTTTCCAACCGCTTCCTGGGTTTTACCCTCGACCTGATCGGCCTCGCCCTTGCGTTCAAGGTCCTTCTTGTCGGTTGCCTTGCCGGCCATTTCCTTGCCGGTCCCGATGATGTCCTTGGCTTTGCCCTTGCTGCGATCTTCGTCCATTGGGAGCTCCTGTTGGCAGTTTCAAGCGGAACGCCGGCGGAGGATAAGCGATTCGAAGACGCCGGGCTGAACGCGGCCGGGATGACCGACGGCTCGGCGAGGCGGCCGAGGTAGATCAACACGGCCTCCCCTGGCGGTCGGTTGTTCAGCGGCAGCCGCCAAGGATGATCAACGCTTCTGCCCGAACAGAGGTCCGCCGCCCGCCTTTGGTTGAAGCGGACGTCGTGGCAGGACAATCCTGTGGCAGATGCGTGAAAAACCCGCCGCTCCCTGCAACACAGGCGTGAACAGGCGCACCCTCCGCGCATCTGGGCCGTTGCTGGCACAGAGGCGGGCGCAATCTCGCTTCGTCATCGTCCGGGCCCAAACTTGGGCCCGGAACTTTTTTATCTGGGGGGGGCCATGAACAGGTGCCGCCATGAGGATACCTCGCAGCATCCTTTTCTACGCCTTGTTTCTTGTCGTGGGTTTCGGTTGCCTCGGCCTGGTGGAGATGGCCGTGGAGGCGGTCTCGATCATCCGCTGGGGCCGGCCGTTCCCGCTCGACTTTGACATGCCGCCCATGACCCCCGACGGGGAGCTTGGCTTTCGGTAACACATACCGCTTCGAAAGCGCTCTCTTCGGCAACAGGACGCCACCGGGCGGCCGAAACAACCGGAAGGGGCGGAGTCAATGACCGCCCGCCCGACGACGTCGGTGTCATCCTCGGCCGGAGACCGGGAACGATCCGACGTAACTGCATGGGCACTTGATGCAAAATCTTTGCTGCGCCTGGGACGGCAAGCCTCCGATCGGCGCCGAGAGGAGGTCGCGCGGGTGACCCACGGCATCGGGCAAATCTATCTGCGCCAAAACGGCGCTTATCTTCGTTCGCATTCGAGAGACCGCGGGCGGAGGCTGTGCCACCTTTCGCACCAGCAGACCGGCAGTCCGGCCATGATCGTCAAGAGGTGGCCCAACGGGCTTCACCTGTTCTTCATCCTTCGCGGCTCGGTCATCCCCCGCATCATCCGGCCGCTCGCCGCGACCATCGGTTACCGGATCAGGACCTTCAGCCGGCGAGAGTCGTCCTGAAGGTCCTTGCGGAGGCGGTTTAACTCCCCGTGCAGCGCGTCGTCTGCGATCCGGGGAAGGATGTCCTTGAGGCAGGCGGCCACGGCCGAATGCCGTTCCGCCATGAGAGCCACCGACGTCTTGTGGAATGCCTCGGGCCTCATGTGCCGGCTGCCGTCTCTCGACAGCTTGAAACGCCCTCTGAACCGCCCAAGCTGCCGCCGCAGCATCAGCCAGTGGCGCACGCGCCGGCGCTCAAGGCCGGCGACCGTGGCACTGGCCGTACCCAGGCTTTGCTGGCGCCGGCATTGAGCGAGATGCCGGACATCTGCCCGCGCCTCGCGCTCAAGATCGCAAAGCAGCGCGACAATCTCGTTCGGCTCAGCGAAGCCGGCATAGGACGAATGCTCATGCTCTTGCAGCATGCAGGGTGAGCCCGAGACGTCGATGCGCCAATCGTTCGCCACCATGATCTGTCGCCTCCCTTCAGCTGTTGGGCCGGCAGCTCTTCGTCCGCAAACGCGCCGGCATCAGCCTGACGGCGGCGGGAAAGCAAAGTCTAGCCGGTGCGCCGGGCTTTGTTCACCTGTGGGAACGCGCGAATCAGCAGGTGGCGGGTCCGACCGGCCATCGAGCCGTGCTCGCCACTCAGCCGTGACAGCCGACCATGCGCCCGTGACGTCCCGTCGAACGACCGTGGCAGTCGACGGAAGAGCCGTGACGCGCTGTGCGGAAGGCGCGACAGAGGAAGAAGCCGGCTGAGAGGGCGCCGAGGAGACTGCGAGCGCGACCGGATTGCAGTATGCGAACATGAACGGATCCGATTAAACAAGCGCATCCAGGCCGAACCCGGCAAAATAGAAAATGACCTCGCGCTTGTCACCTCAAGTTGTTGCCCACACCAACGTCGACTGCTAAAAATGTTCTCCAGCCAGCAAATCGCCCGGAGGACACCGCCATGCCCGTCCTGTCACCGCTCTCCCCGAACGCGGCACAAGGCCGGCGCCGCTGGTCGCTCGCGCTGGATATCGGCGAGGGCAGCATCGGCTGGGCGGTGGCGGAGGTGGACGCCGAGGGCCGGGTCCTCCAGCTGACCGGCACCGGCGTCACTCTGTTCCCCAGCGCCTGGAGCAACGAGAACGGGACCTACGTCGCCCACGGCGCCGCCGACCGCGCCGTGCGGGGGCAACAACAGCGCCACGACAGCCGGCGCCGGCGCCTGGCCGGGCTCGCCAGGCTATGCGCGCCGGTGCTGGAGCGCTCGCCGGAAGACCTCAAGGACCTGACGCGCACGCCCCCGAAGGCAGACCCGCGCGCCATTTTCTTCCTTCGCGCCGATGCCGCCCGCCGGCCGCTGGACGGGCCGGAGTTGTTCCGCGTTCTGCACCACATGGCGGCCCATCGCGGCATCCGGCTGGCGGAGCTTCAGGAGGTCGACCCGCCCCCTGAATCGGATGCCGACGACGCCGCGCCCGCCGCCACCGAGGACGAGGACGGCACCCGCCGCGCCGCCGCCGACGAACGCGCCTTCCGCCGCCTGATGGCCGAGCATATGCACCGCCACGGCACGCAGCCCACCTGCGGCGAGATCATGGCCGGGCGCCTGCGCGAAACGCCCGCCGGCGCCCAACCCGTCACCCGCGCCCGCGACGGCCTGCGCGTCGGCGGTGGTGTCGCCGTGCCCACCCGCGCGCTGATCGAGCAGGAGTTCGACGCCATCCGCGCCATCCAGGCGCCCCGGCACCCGGACCTGCCGTGGGACAGCCTGCGCCGGCTGGTGCTGGATCAGGCGCCCATCGCCGTGCCGCCGGCCACGCCCTGCCTGTTCCTGGAGGAACTGCGCCGGCGCGGCGAGACCTTCCAGGGCCGCACCATCACGCGCGAGGCCATCGACCGCGGCCTGACCGTGGACCCGCTGATCCAGGCCCTGCGCATTCGCGAAACCGTCGGCAACCTGCGCCTGCACGAGCGCATCACCGAGCCCGACGGGCGCCAGCGGTACGTTCCCCGCGCCATGCCCGAGTTGGGCCTGAGCCACGGGGAACTCACCGCGCCCGAGCGCGATACCCTTGTACGCGCCCTGATGCACGACCCCGACGGACTGGCCGCGAAGGACGGGCGCATCCCCTACACCCGCCTGCGCAAGCTGATCGGCTACGACAACTCGCCGGTCTGCTTCGCCCAGGAGCGGGATACCTCCGGCGGCGGCATTACCGTCAATCCCACCGACCCGCTGATGGCCCGGTGGATCGACGGCTGGGTCGATCTGCCGCTGAAGGCGCGGTCGCTCTATGTGCGCGACGTGGTGGCGCGCGGCGCGGACTCCGCCGCCCTCGCCCGCCTGCTGGCCGAAGGGGCTCACGGCGTGCCGCCGGTCGCCGCCGCGGCGGTGCCCGCCGCCACCGCCGCGATCCTGGAAAGCGACATCATGCAGCCGGGCCGCTACAGCGTCTGCCCGTGGGCGGCGGAGGCGATCCTGGACGCCTGGGCCAACGCGCCGACCGAAGGCTTCTACGACGTGACGCGCGGCCTGTTCGGCTTCGCACCCGGCGAAATCGTGCTGGAGGACCTGCGCCGCGCCCGGGGCGCGCTGCTCGCCCACCTGCCGCGCACCATGGCCGCCGCCAGAACGCCGAACCGCGCCGCCCAGCAGCGCGGCCCCCTGCCCGCCTATGAAAGCGTCATCCCGTCGCAGCTGATCACCAGCCTGCGGCGCGCGCACAAGGGCCGCGCCGCCGACTGGAGCGCCGCCGACCCCGAGGAGCGCAACCCCTTCCTGCGGACGTGGACGGGCAACGCCGCCACCGACCACATCCTCAACCAGGTGCGCAAGACGGCCAACGAGGTCATCACCAAGTACGGCAACCGCCGCGGCTGGGACCCGCTGCCCAGCCGCATCACCGTGGAACTGGCGCGCGAGGCCAAGCACGGCGTCATCCGCCGCAACGAGATCGCCAAGGAGAACCGCGAGAACGAAGGCCGCCGGAAGAAGGAGTCCGCCGCGCTGGATACCTTCTGCCAGGACAACACCGTGTCGTGGCAGGCAGGGGGCCTGCCCAAGGAGCGCGCGGCCCTGCGCCTGCGCCTGGCGCAACGGCAGGAATTCTTCTGCCCCTACTGCGCGGAGCGGCCGAAGCTCCGCGCCACCGACCTGTTCTCCCCCGCCGAGACCGAGATCGACCACGTCATCGAGCGGCGCATGGGCGGCGACGGGCCGGACAACCTGGTGCTCGCCCACAAGGACTGCAACAACGCCAAGGGCAAGAAGACGCCGCACGAGCACGCCGGCGACCTGCTCGACAGCCCGGCGCTCGCCGCCCTGTGGCAAGGCTGGCGGAAGGAGAACGCCGACCGCCTGAAGGGCAAGGGCCACAAGGCGCGCACCCCGCGCGAGGACAAGGATTTCATGGACCGCGTCGGCTGGCGCTTCGAGGAGGACGCCCGCGCCAAGGCCGAGGAAAACCAGGAGCGCCGGGGCCGCCGGATGCTCCACGACACCGCCCGCGCCACCCGTCTGGCCCGCCTCTACCTGGCCGCGGCCGTCATGCCCGAGGACCCGGCCGAGATCGGCGCCCCGCCCGTGGAAACACCGCCCAGCCCCGAGGACCCGACGGGCTACACCGCCATCTACCGGACCATCAGCCGCGTGCAGCCCGTCAACGGGTCGGTCACCCACATGCTGCGCCAGCGCCTTCTCCAGCGCGACAAGAACCGCGACTATCAGACCCACCACGCGGAAGACGCCTGCCTTCTGCTGCTGGCGGGGCCGGCGGTCGTCCAGGCCTTCAACACCGAGGCAGCGCAACACGGCGCCGACGCCCCCGACGACCGTCCGGTGGACCTCATGCCCACCAGCGACGCCTACCATCAGCAACGCCGGGCCCGCGCCCTGGGCCGGGTGCCGCTGGCCACCGTGGATGCGGCGCTGGCCGACATCGTCATGCCCGAAAGCGACCGCCAGGACCCCGAGACCGGCCGGGTCCACTGGCGCCTGACCCGCGCCGGGCGCGGCCTGAAGCGCCGCATCGACGACCTGACGCGGAACTGCGTCATCCTTTCCCGCCCGCGCAGGCCCAGCGAGACCGGCACGCCAGGCGCGCTGCACAACGCCACCCATTACGGCCGGCGCGAGATCACCGTCGACGGCCGGACCGACACGGTGGTCACCCAGCGCATGAACGCGCGCGACCTGGTGGCCCTGCTGGACAACGCGAAGATCGTTCCGGCCGCCCGCCTGGACGCCGCCGCGCCGGGCGACACCATCCTCAAGGAAATCTGCACCGAGATTGCCGACCGCCACGATCGCGTCGTCGACCCCGAGGGCACCCATGCGCGGCGATGGATTTCCGCGCGGCTGGCCGCCCTGGTGCCCGCCCACGCGGAGGCGGTGGCGCGCGACATCGCCGAGCTTGCGGACCTGGACGCCCTGGCCGACGCCGACCGCACGCCGGAGCAGGAAGCCCGCCGGAGCGCACTGCGGCAGTCGCCCTATCTCGGCCGCGCCATCAGCGCCAAGAAGGCAGACGGCCGCGCCCGCGCCCGCGAACAGGAGATTCTCACGCGCGCGCTGCTAGACCCGCACTGGGGCCCGCGCGGCCTGCGCCACCTGATCATGCGGGAGGCGCGCGCGCCCAGCCTCGTGCGCATCCGCGCCAACAAGACCGACGCCTTCGGCCGCCCGGTGCCCGACGCGGCGGTGTGGGTGAAGACCGACGGCAACGCCGTCTCGCAGTTGTGGCGCCTCACCTCGGTTGTCACCGACGACGGCCGGCGTATTCCGCTGCCCAAGCCCATCGAAAAGCGCATCGAGATCAGCAACCTCGAATACGCCCGGCTCAATGGCCTGGACGAGGGCGCGGGCGTCACGGGTAACAACGCCCCGCCGCGTCCCCTGCGCCAGGACATCGACCGCCTGACCCCGCTGTGGCGCGACCACGGCACCGCCCCCGGCGGCTACTTGGGCACGGCAGTGGGAGAACTGGAAGACAAGGCTCGCTCGGCCCTTCGTGGCAAAGCCATGCGCCAGACGCTGACCGACGCTGGCATCACGGCCGAAGCGGGGTGGCGGCTGGACAGCGAGGGGGCGGTGTGTGACCTAGAGGTCGCGAAGGGGGACACGGTGAAAAAGGACGGCAAGACCTACAAGGTCGGCGTCATCACGCAAGGCATTTTCGGCATGCCCGTCGATGCGGCGGGAAGCGCACCCAGGACGCCTGAAGACTGCGAGAAGTTTGAAGAGCAGTATGGGATCAAGCCGTGGAAGGCGAAGGGGATTCCATTGGCGTGACCGCCGTACAGTAGCCCGGTCCGTTCCACCGCGCTGGCTTTCGACTGCCCCCGGAGAATGTCGGAAATGCCGTCCTGTAGCCCGGTCCGTTCCACCGTGCTAGCTTCTCCTCGTGCTCGTGTTCGTCGTCCTCCTCCGTCCTGTAGCCCGGTCCGTTCCACCGTGCTAGCTTCGATGCCAGCCGCATCAGCCGCATCCGCCGGGTCCTGTAGCCCGGTCCGTTCCACCGTGCTAGCTTCCGGCGCGTCATCACGAACCTCAGCCTGAACGTCCTGTAGCCCGGTCCGTTCCACCGTGCTAGCTTCTGTCCTCTGCTCTGTATTGTTCATCGGATCGTCCTGTAGCCCGGTCCGTTCCACCGTGCTAGCTTCGCTGCGAGCGATGCTATGAACGCTCCGGCCGTCCTGTAGCCCGGTCCGTTCCACCGTGCTAGCTTCGGACAGCTGCTGCACCAGCTCGTCGCGGTGGTCCTGTAGCCCGGTCCGTTCCACCGTGCTAGCTTCGAGGGAAGGGAAGGTGAGAGGAGAGGGGAAGTCCTGTAGCCCGGTCCGTTCCACCGTGCTAGCTTCCTCGCCGGCGCGGTCGCTGTGTCCAAAACCGTCCTGTAGCCCGGTCCGTTCCACCGTGCTAGCTTCCCGCTCCCGGATCAGGTCGCGTTCAAACTGGTCCTGTAGCCCGGTCCGTTCCACCGTGCTAGCTTCTGGGTTCCGGGAAGCCGCTGTTTCGGCAGGGGTTTTCCCGGCCATCCCGCGTCGGCGACCACATCAGAACATCTTCAGCTGGACCGGCCGCGCCTGTTCCACGTCGGGATCGGGCGTGCGGTAGTTGCCGCGGTGGAGGTGCTCGATGCGCCCCCACTGGCCGTCGGTGAACTCGATCATCAGCATGTGGCCCGAGGCCGGCATGCCCCGCCGCACGCGGTCCTTCGCCGAGGCCACTGCCTGGGTGCTGCCGCAAAAGCGGCCGTATACGGAGAAATTCACCCGCACATAGCCCTCGCGCTCCAGCATCTTGCGGAAGCGCGCTTCCTCGCGCCGCTGCTTGGGCGAGCCGACGGGCATATCGTAGGACACCATCAGCCACATGGCGCGCCAGGCATCGGGCATTGCTCGGGCTCCCCCAGGGATTCGGGAAGGCGCAAATCGCGGGCGGAACGGCGGAGAACGTCGGCATGGCTGCGGCAGGTCTCCAGAACGGCGTTGCGCAACTGCATCTCCTGCCCCGACAGGCGGACCGGATAGCCGCCCAACTCCGCCAGCCGCGCCTTGTGGGCAGGCGTCGGGCCGTCGTCGGGGGCCTCGTCCATGAGGCGGCGCACGAGGCGGTCGACGGCGGGGCGGTAAGGCTCCATCAGGTCGTCGGCCAGGTTGCCGGGATTGTCGGCACCGACGTGATGGATGCCGAAGGCCGGATGCGGCCGAGCTATGACCGATTGTGGGTGACGGCGTGATCAGGCGGCGGCGGAATGGTCGGCGTCTTTCACCTGGATGCCGTCGCGGAACCTGACACCCTTGATCACCTGGGGCAAGCGGTTGTTGCCCGACAAGCGGCGCCAGGTCTTGCTGGCCTCGGTGACCAGCTTGAAGACCATTGCCAGGGCGGTCTTGTGCGACAGGCAACCCTTGGTGCGCACGGTGCGGTGCCGGACGGTGGCGAAGACGCTCTCAATGGGGTTGCTGGTTCTCACGTGCTGCCAGTGCTCGGCGGGGAAGTCGTAGAAGGCCAGCAGGGCGTGGCGGTACTTCATCAGGCAGCCGACGGCTTGGGGGTACTTCGCGCCATATTTCGCCTCGAAGGTGTCCATGGCTGCCTCGGCTTCGGTGCGGCCGTCGGCCATCCAGATGGCGTGGAGGTCCTCCTTGGCCGCCTTCTGCCGCGATTTCGGCAGCTTGTTGAGGACGTTGGCCGTCTTGTGCACCCAGCAGCGCTGATGACGGGCGCCGGGAAAGACCTCGTCGAGCGCCTTCCAGAAGCCGAGCGCGCCGTCCCCGACCGCCAGCTTCGGACCCTGGGCGAGGCCGCGCCCCTTGATGTCGTTCAGCAGTTCCCGCCAGCTCTGGGTGCTTTCGCGGAAGCCGGCCTGGAACCCGACCAACTCCTTGCGGCCCTCCGGCGTGGCGCCGATGATAACGAGAATGCATTGCTTCTCGTCCTCCAGCCGGCCCTGGAGGTAGACGCCGTCGGCCCAGATGTAGACGTACTGCCGGGCCGTCAGGTCGCGCTTGCGCCAGCGCTCGTAGTCGGCCTGCCATTCCGTCTTCAGGCGGCTGATCACCTGCGGCGACAGGCCCGTCGCCTCCTTGCCAAGCAACGCCTCCAGGGCGTCCTGGAAATCGCCGCTCGACAGGCCGCGCAGGTAGAGGGTCGGCAGTACGGCGTCGATGGACCGCGTGCGCCGGGCAAACCGTGGCAGGATGGCGGAGGTGAAGCGAATGCGGTCTTCTCCGTCGGCACCGCGATCCCGCACCTTCGGCCGTCGCACGGGAACAGGGCCAATGCCCGTCAGGATCTCGCGCTCCGGGCCGTGGCCGTGACGGACCAGGCGGCGACGGCCGTCTACCGTCGTCAGGTGTTCATGCTCGGCAAGCACGGCGGCGATCTCGGCCTCCACGGCTTGCGCCAGAAGTTGTCGCGCCCCGGAACGCAGGATCTCGGTCAGCGGGTCGTCGGTTTCCCCTGGCTGGCGCAGGGCGACAACGGTATCGTCGGTCATGGCGTATCACTCCTTCGCTGGAGATATGGAAGGCGTAAGACACCTCCACGATACGCCACCCCCTTTTCAGGTCATCACCCAGTTTCGGCCATAGCTCGATGCGGCCCGGCCTCATGCAGCGCGCGCAGCACCATGGCGCGGAGGATGGCGTATCCGTAGTCCAGCAAGGCGTTGGCGACCATCGGCTCGCCGCCCCGGCGGAACCGGGTGCCCATGAGGGCCGGCCAGTAGATTTGCGCAGCCGTGGCCTCGTGGTTCTTGGGGTCTCCCGGCTGAACACCGCGCGCCAGGCGCCGGAGCCGCTCCGCCCCGGCTCCACCCGCCGACCGGCCGAGGGTCTCTGCCTGCATCAACAGCTTGGCCTGAACGACGCGCTTCCACAGGCGTCGGCGCGTGTCCGCTCGCAAAAGAACCTGCGCCCGCAGAAGCGCCGCATTGCGGCCGGTGCCGCTGCCCTCGGCGGCAGAGACCTCCGCGGCCGGGCGGTGAGCATTGTCGCATACCAGAATGGGTACGCCGCACCGCGCCAACTCCGCGAGAACGGCGGACGAAAGCGTGGCGCGCGGCGTCTCCAGCACGAGGCGGGTGACCTCATCGGGCGGAATGCGCCATGGGCGGGCCGGTGACGCGTCGCCACCGGGCGCGGTTGGCGGCGTGATCTCAAGCAGGCCGTTGTGGATGCGCAGCCGGCACCCGGCGTTGCGGATCTCTATGAGCATGGTCCGGTCCCCACGGCTTGTGGTGGAGGGGCTTGACCCCGGCAACCGATGTCTGCTACTCATATTAGCGATCACAGGGTGCCATTACCAGAGATGGTAGCACGGTGGAACGGACCGGCACCTACAGGACAAGTGATCATACACGTGACAGCCGCCTCCCCCGCCCCAGTGGCCAAGGGGAGGCGGCTTTTCTTTCTCGATAGCCCAACTGTCGTTCAGGCGTGGCGAGGCACCCTTGCAGGCGTCGTCGCACGTTTCTCGGGCCCACCTGTTCCTACCCTGCACCGGCCATCGGGAACTGTGTACCAGGCCTGCCCACAGAACCGCCCCGAAGCGGGATCAGGGCCCCGAGGAAACGTCCAGGATCACCACCGAGAGTCTCGCCCGCTGGTCGTCGGTCAGGCGCGTCAACAGCGCGTCGCGCAGGGCCTCCGGCGCTCCGGGCCGGGGGAGGCCGCCGGGGTGGCGCGGCACGGGCGTCTCGGCGCCGAACCAGAAGACGAGGTAGAGGCCTTGGCCCTGGGTTTCCGGGCCCGGCAGTACTGGCGGTCAAGCTGATCCGATGCCGCCGTCCAGAGGTCGTCATGCTGCTGGCGCTTGACCTCGATCGGCAGCTTGCCGCAGGAGGGGAGGCGCAGCTGCAGGTCCGGGCGCTTCTGGCCGGCGACCTGTACCTTGCGATCCACCGTAACGTCAAAGGGACGCAGACGGTCCGTCAGGTGGGTGCCAAGGGTGTTCCGGCACGCCCCTTCGACCTTCGGATCCGTCGGCCGACCATGGCTGTCGAGGTTCCAGAAGTCGTGCCAGCCATCCATCGCGCCGGAGCGATACCGGGACTGAAGGTCGGCGAGAAGGTCGACCAGGAATGCCCGAAGATCGGGCACCGACGCCGGCGCACCGCCGCCGATGGCGGGCGACGGCGGGCAGGTTGGGTGGGGCAAAGGCGGCATAGTGAAGCTCGTTCTTCAGCCTCCCTCGCTTTCCATAGTAAGCCTTCAATCGCGTCCTCGAAATAGTTTCCGGACAGCGTCCGGAAGCCCCAAGAGCCCAGAGCTTCATGCGGGCCGGGAATCTCTGCAGGCTGCTCTTCAATATCCTCAAGACCCAATACGCGGGGCACCTCCGACCTTGTCAGCGCCCTTGACCATTATGGCAAACTGTCGCGGCAGATGCCCGGCGCGCCGTTGCGGGTCGTCTACACGAAGTCGGGGAAGCGGGACGCCGACGTGGTGGTGGTTCACCTGCTGTACTGGCACGAGGTCCGCACCGAAGAGGAGGGGCTCTATCTCTGTGGGATTTTGAACAGCGAATACATGCGATCCCGCGTGCAACATCTACAAAGCAGGGGCGTAGGGGGAGCGCGCCACTTCGACAAGGTCCTGTTTTCGTTATCATTCCCGCTTTGGCGCGATTTACCGAGACAGAGGGACGTGGCACGCCTGGCGGCGACGGCGGAGCACGTCGCCGCCTCTGTTCCGCTCGAACCCGCCAGCTTTACCGCGCGCCGGCGCGCGATCCGCGCGGCTCTTGAAGCAGACGGTGTCGCCCAGGCGGTGGAGACGGCAGTGGAGCGGCTGCTGGCCGAATAGCGAGGAGCCCTGCTTGACCAAATCACAGGTCGCAGAACACTTGAAATCGCGCCCCAAGGCCGCCGCCAGTGCCGCCGCCGAGGCCAAGCCGGGCAGCCTGAAGCGCGGCGAGGCGACCCTGACCATCAACCCCGCCGTCGGCCGGCCCTCGGCCGCCGCAGAGGCACCCCTCACCGTCTCCGGCCTCCACCCCGACGCCGACGGCTCCTGGACCGTCGACAAAGTCACGCACACCTTCGACGCCCAGGGCCTGAAGAGCATGGTCGAGCCCGACACGAAATAAGCCCCGCCGGTGGGCGGGGCTCATGCTCTTGGACATCGTGAAGTTCACTGCGGCGAGTAGGACGTCATGGAGACGGAGGCCAGCAGGTCCGCCGCCTCGATCTGCCAAGTGGCGTTGGCCAGCGGCGTTTCGCCGTCAATGCCGAACTGATCGGAGGCATAGTCCGCTACGACCATGTAATCGCCCTTCGGCCCGTCCAGGACGGTGGCCGAGGCCAATTGGGGATGCTTGTCGTTGTAGAGGTCAAGGGCGGCCTGCATGGCCGTATGGGCGAGCTTACGCTCCGCTTACCCGCCCCTGGCGCGCGCTCCACGGCGGAAACACGAAAAAACCCGCCGTCGCGAGGAGGGCGGGCTTTCTTGACATGTTGGTTGCGGGGGCCTGATTTGGCCGACGTTTGTCAGCTTTCATTCAGCTGTTTCTCACCGGTATTCCTCTTGCCGTTCTTCTACCTGACGGGGTCATACTTAGATGGTCGCCCCCCGGCGGCAAGGCATACCAGCCGCCGGGAGAATCCTCCGCCGGCGCGCCCTACAGGATGAAGACCTCCTCCCCCAGGCTGGACGGACCGGCCATGTCGACCACCAGATCGGGCAGTCCGTCGCCGTCCACGTCGCCTTCCAGCCGGCCGGCGCTGAACCGCAACTCGCCCGCCGTGCCGCTGAACGCCGTGCCGTCGATGTAGGTAAAGGCATCGTCTTCCGAGGTGCCCGCATTCGCGTCGATCCTGACGAGGTCCAGGCTGTCCTCTGCGGCGGTGAAGTCGCTGATGATGTCGATGTGCCCGAGATCCCATTGCGTGAACTCGAACTCATCAGCCCCCGGCCCGCCCGAGAGGCTGTCCGGGCCGCCGCCGCCCATCAGCGTGTCATTGCCCTCCCCGCCTGAAAGATCGTCGATGTCCGCCCCACCGTACAGGCGGTCGTCGCCCGCGCCGCCCACGAGCACGTCGTCGCCGGCCTCGCCGCGCAGCACGTTGGCACCGGCCGTGCCGAGGATCGTGTTCGGCTGGGCGTTGCCGTTGCCGACCTCCGCCGCGCCTCTCAGCGTCATGTCCTCCACGTTGTCCGAAAGCGTCCAGTCCACCCAGCTTTCCACCGTGTCGTGCCCGCCACCGGAAAGCTCGGCGACGGTGTGGGCGGGGTCGACGATTCGATAGACGTCGTCGCCGCTGGTGCCCGGGATGGTCAGCGCCTCCAGCCCCACGATGGGCAGCACGGCGAGGTCGAAGGTCCCGAGCCCGTCCAGGTTGACCAGGAAATTGGCCGTTCCGCCGCCATCGACATCCGCCGACAGCTCCCCGGCCTCCATCCGCATCTCCCCGGCGGAACCGGAGAACGCGGCGGCACCGATCCAGGTGAAGGCCTGCGCGTTCGCTTGTGTCGTGTCGGCATCGATCCGCGAGACGTCGAGCGTGTCCTGCATGGGGTCAAAGCCCAGCACCGTCGCGGGATCGTAGGGCGTGCTGTGGCTGGTGTCCGACCAGACGAAGGTGTCCGGCCACTCCGTCGCCGTGTAGGTGACGCCGCCCGTCGACGTGCCGCTGTCACCGTCCCCCACGTAGCCCGGCACCTCGGCCAGAAGGTCCATGGTGGTGCCGTCGCCCAGGAACCGGACCGTCTCGATCCCGTCCAGCAGGTGGTCGTTGAACCAGACCTGGTTGGCCGTGGTTCCGAGGCGGATAATGTAGTCCGCGCGCACGCCCCACATCATGGCGGTGTCGGTGCCCGCGCCGCCGATGAGCTGATCGTCGCCCCAGTCGTCGCCGGTGCCGGCATACAGCGTGTCGTCGCCGCCGTAGCCGTACACCGTGTCATGCCCGCCGCGCGGGTCGATGACGTTGGCATTGTCGGTGCCATAGACCAGGTCCTGGCGCTTGGAGCCGATGACGGTTTCAAAGCCGATGGCGTTGTGGGTCATGTCGGTGGGCGCGCCCCAGGTCTCGCCCTCGGAGTTGATGGACAGGACGGACGACATGTTGTCGGTGTCCGGATTGCGCTCCGACCGATCGACCAGCACTGAATTGTGATGATCCCGCCCGCCGTGAAAGTTGATGTCCCGGTTGGTGGAAAGGACCTCGACCCTGTTGTTGACGTTGCTGTACCACGACCCGAAGACGAAGGAATGCCGCATGTCCAGGTCCGTCAGGCCGGTGAAGGCGCTTTCGTAGACGCTCTTCAGCTCGAAGGCATAGCCGTTGCCGCCCGCGCCCTTGTTGTGCGCGCCCTCGGCATGCAGCGCGTCGGCCGTGATGCCGCTGCTGTGCAGGAACACGAAGGCGTTGCTGGCCGCGTCGTGCACCGCGATGTCCGAGAGCTTGGCGCCCACCGTCCACTCCAGTTCAACAGCGCGGTCGCGATGATGCTCGGTGACCGTGTTCTCGAACAGGCCGGCATCCGCCTCCCCAAGGCTGTACTGCATGGAGAACCCGGACAGCGCGACGTTCTCCGCCGGATCGACCTTGTAGACGGTCGTCTCCGCCGCCGGCAGGTCGAAGTGGAGGCCGCCCGTCAGGGTGACGCCCGTCTCGGTGACGGCGTCCACCTGGACGAGGCTGGTGCGCAGCGGCTTGTCCTGCTGCCACAGCGTATCCCCGATGGAGTCCAGGTATTCCGGCGTATTGGCGGCCTCCAGCCACAGCCAGTCGCCGGCCGCCAGACCATGCCCCGGTGCCAGCGCCAGCGCCGTGTCCCACAGTGCCGCGTCGGCCGTGACGGCGATGTCCGTCGCCGCATGGCTTCCGAGCACCGAGATCGCATCACCCGTCCACCCGGCCGTCACGGAGATCACGGTGCTGTCCGATCCCGCGCCGACGATCGAAACATCATCACGGGCGATCACCAGCGGCGCGTCCAGGGTGTAGGTGCCCGCAGCCAGCGTGATGGTGGAGCCGTCGGGCACCGTCTCCAGCAGCCCGCGCACCTCCGCGATGGAGGCCGCCGCGTAGGTGCCTCCGCCGCCGGGATCGGGCGGGTCGCCACCGCCGATGGTGGACAGGTCGACGGTGGCATCGTCGAACCGCGCCGTCTCGACGTTCCGCAGGGCGTGGCCGCCGACCAAGACCTCTCCCGCCGCCGCGCCGGCCGAGATGTCATACGACGCCCGCGCGCCCTGGAACACGGCCACGTCGGACCCGGCGCCGCCGTCCAGGGTGTCGGCGCCGGGGGTGAGGCCGGTTCCGGCGTAGAGCGTGTCGTTGCCGCCATGGGCGTAGACGGTGTCGCCCGCCCCGCCGCCGTCCAGGATGTCGTCGCCCTCCGTCCCGTGGGTCAGGTCCGCGCCCTCCCCTCCCGTCACCCGGTTGAAGGACAGCGTGTTGGCGGAGGGATCGGTCGGGGCGGTGGTGGCGTCGCCGCTTTCGTTGACGGAATAGACGGGGCTGCCGTCGTCGGTCGCGGGGTCGCGCTCCGATGTCTGGACGGTGATGGCGTTCCCCTGGTCGCGCCCGCCCAGGAACTGGATGTCGCGGTTCGTGAACGACAGGTCGAAGGTGCTGCCGACGGTGGCGCCCTCGCGGTCGAAGGTGAGCGAGTGCTTCATGTCCAGGTCGGTCAGGCCGGTGAAGCGGCTGTCGTGCACCGCGTCGGCCAGCCAGGCGAAGCCGTTGTCGCCCGCGCCCTTGTTGTGGCTGCCCTCGGCAAGGAGGCCCTCGGCCGCAATACCGCTGCTGTGGGCGAAGGCGAAGGCATTGCTGACCGCGTCATGCACCGCGATGTCGGAGACCGTGGCGGCCGCCGTCCACTCCAACCGCACGGCGCTGTCGCCAAGGTGGGCCGGCAGGGTGTTCGTGAAGGCGGCCGGATCGGCCTCGCCCAGCGGGTACTGGATGGAAAAGCCCGACAGGGTCACGTCCGAGGCCGGATCGACGGCGAACATCGTGGTTTCCGCCGCCGGAAAGTCGAAATGAAGGGCGGTTTCGAGCAACACGCCGCCCGGCACCACCTCCTTCACCTGCACCAGCGCGGTGCGAAGGGGCTCCGTCAGTGAAAGGTCGGCCGGCGGCGGACCGCCGTAGACCGCTTCCAGATAGGCGTCGGTGTTTTCCGCCTCGATCCAGACCCAGTCGCCGGCGGACAGGCCATGCCCCTCCGCCAGGCTGAGGGCGCTGTCGCCGTCCCGCGCATCGGCATCAAGGACCGCGGCGAGCGGCGCCTCCGTGCGGCTGCCGGCCACCGTGATCGCATCGCCCGTCCAGCCCGAGGCATAGAAGACCTCGAACACCGTCTTATCCGAACCGCTGCCGATGATGGCGATGTCATCGCGGGCGATGGTGATGGGCGCATCCAGACTGTAGGCGCCCGGCTTCAATTGGATGGTCGAGCCCTCCGGCACCGTGTCGATGAGGCGCTGAAGGTCCGAACTCGTCGATCCGGACCGAAGGCTGAAGGTCGTCTTGCCGGTGATTTTTCCCGGGGGCATTTTCTGGTCCCTCCCTTGCCGCTGGCGGCCGAGCCGTTCGGTCCGCGACAGGGACGCAAGACCCTGTCCGCTGGCGAGCGGCCGCCGAAAACAGACATGCACGTGACGCAGCGAAGCCCGGTCGTACCGCACGGCAACAGGCTCGGACCCATCGGTGATGAGTCAGACGAACGCCGCCCTTCAGCAGACTCTCGGAATCCAGACGCTGCCTTTTTGCTCGACGCTAAAAGTGAAGCCGCAGCCCCGACTGGCTGAACAGGCCCAGCCATCCCCCGACGGACTCCAATCATCTTGGGGACCGGCTGATTATTGACTACGGAACTACAGGCCACAGAATAATCCTACTCTTGCCGGGTTTTCTCGGCGAGGAATGACTTTGAGTGCATACCTGTGATTTCGTGTTGCGACGTTGGTCGAAGCATCGTCTTGATGCTTATCATCTTCAAGGTACCGCCATACCTTCGATCAGGAACACGACGCCCCCACCGGCGGGCCATGCTCCGGCGGCGCGCGACCGCACGGGAACCCGCTGCTCTTCCGGGCGTTGCAGCGCGGACAGGGGGGCGGTGATGGGTTCGGAAGGAGGCGCGTTCCATGAGCCCGTTCAAGATAGCGCATGCCCTGACGGCGGCTTTCGTGCTTGTCCTCGGCGCCGTCGTTACTCCGCCCACCCATGCGGCGGAGGAGACATCCAGCCTTCCGGACGGCGGCGTCTTCGTGACGCTCCAGGGTGTCGATGGCGTGTCGGCCCTGGCGCAGCCCGACGCGCGTTGGCCGGCCGGCGGCCAGATGACCTATGTGGCCGTCAGTCCCGACGGCGATCGCGTCATGGCCTCCAGCAGCGCCGAGAACACGGTCTATGCCTACGATGGGTCCGGCAAGTCGCTGGGCCGGATCGAGGTTGGCGAGGTGCCCAAGGGGATCAAGTTCGGCCGCGACGGCCGGCGCGCCTTCGCCGCCAACGAGGGCTCGGGAACCGTCAGCGTGATCGATGTCGACAGCCTGGAGGTGACGGCGACGATCGACGTCGGCCCAACGCCCCACAGCACGATCACCTCCCCCGAAAACACGCGGCTCTACGTGGCGATCCAGGGCGGCACCACGGTCGCGGTGGTGGATCTGGACTCGCTGGAGACGGTCGCCGACCTGCCGGCGGGAGACGGCCCGCACAACATGGACATCGCCCCCGACGGATCGCGCCTGTACGTGGCGAACGTGGTCAGCGAGGACCTCAGCGTCATCGACCTGGAGAGCAGCGAGGAGATCAAGCGCATCCCCCTCGGGCCGCCGCATTACGGTGTCGACGTCACGCCGGACGGTGCCCTTGTGTTCGTGACCGGCATCGCGGGCGACATGGTGACCGCCATCGACACCGACAGTCTGGAGGTCGCCAAGCAGATCCCCGTCGGGCAGGGCCCGCACGGCGTCCGCACAAGCGCGGACGGCACAAGGGCCTATGTCGCCGTCAGCGAAACGAACACGGTCGAGGTGATCGACGTCGGCGCGCTGACGCTCGGCAAGCCCATCAAGCCGGGCGAAGGCACGACGCCCTTCTGGATCGCAGTGCAGGGAAACATGTAAAGCCGCGCGGCAGTCGCTTGCGGCAACGCTCTCGGTGCACGTCGATGCCTTGCCGTCGGCGGCTTGCAGCGGCATCATGATCGGGTAGGAAAGGGGGGCGCCATGAGCGCGGCCACGCCCGACACCACGATGCCGCCCGGACCGGGATCGGAACAGCCGCCGGCCGTTCTGAGCGCGCGGACCGTCCGCAAGGTCTACCGCACCGGCGAGGTGCCGGTGGAGGCTTTGCGCGGCGTCGACCTCGACCTTTTCGCCGGAGAGATCACCGCGCTGCTCGGCCCATCGGGCAGCGGCAAGTCGACGCTGCTGAACATCCTGGGCGGGCTCGACCGGCCGACGGAGGGACAGGTCCTGTTCCAGGGCGACGACATCGCCACGGCCTCGGACCGCGCCCTGACGGTCTACCGCCGCGACCACATCGGCTTCGTGTTCCAGTTCTACAACCTGATCCCCAGCCTGACCGCGCGCGAGAACGTGGCCCTGGTCACCGAGATCGCCGCCCACCCCATGCCGCCGGAGGAGGCCCTGGCGCTGGTGGGGCTGGCGCATCGGCTGGACCACTTTCCGGCCCAGCTTTCGGGCGGGGAGCAGCAGCGCGTCGCCATTGCGCGCGCCATCGCCAAGCGCCCCGACATCCTGCTGTGCGACGAGCCGACGGGGGCACTCGACAGCCGCACCGGCATCAAGGTGCTGGAGGCCATCGAGACCGTGAACCGGGAACTCGGCACCACCACGGCGCTGATAACCCACAACGCCGGCATCGCCGACATGGCCCACCGCGTCGTCCACTTCGCCGACGGGGCGATCATCCGCACGCACGCCACCGGGCAGCGCAAGCGCCCGACGGACCTGTCCTGGTAGAGCGGCGCCGGAGGATGCCATGGCCCTCGTCCATCCGCTCGACCGCAAGCTGATCCGCGACCTCTGGAACCTGCGCGGACAGGTCGTGGCGGTGGCGCTGGTCATCGCCTCGGGCCTGACGGTCCTCATCATGAGCCTGGGCGCCATTTCCTCGCTGGAGGAAACCCGCGCGGCCTTCTACGACCGCTACCGCTTCGCCGACATCTTCGCGCGGGTGGAACGCGCGCCGGAGGGTCTGGCGCGGCGCATCGCGTCCATTCCCGGCGTGCGGGCGGTGGAGACGCGCGTGGTCCAGCCCGTGGTGCTGGATGTCGCCGACATGGCGGAGCCGGTGACCGGCCTGTTGTCGTCCATCCCGGAGACCCGGCGGCCGCGCCTGAACGACCTGGTGCTGCGCGCCGGCCGCTGGGTGCGCCCCACCGCCCATGACGAGGTGATCCTGTCGGAAGCCTTCGCCCAGGCCCACGGCCTGATGCCCGGCGACACGCTGGGAGCGATCCTCAATGGGACGCGGCGGACGCTTACGGTGGTCGGCCTCGCGCTGTCGCCGGAGTACGTCTATGCCCTGGCGCCGGGGCAACTGGTGCCCGACGACCGCGCCTTCGGCGTGCTGTGGATGGGGCGCACCGCGCTCGCCACCGCCTTTAACCTGGACGGCGCCTTCAACGACGTCTCCCTGGAGATCGGGCGCAAGGCACGGGAGGCCGAGGTCATCGACCGCCTGGACGCCCTGCTCGCCCGCTGGGGCGGCGTCGGCGCCGTGGGGCGGGCGGACCAAACCTCCAACTGGTTCCTGTCCAACGAGATCGCGCAGTTGCGCACTCTTGCGACGATGCTGCCGACCATTTTCCTCATGGTCGCCGTGTTCCTGCTGAACGTGGCGGCGGCGCGGATCGTGGCGCTGGAGCAATCCCAGATCGGGCTGCTGAAGGCCTTCGGCTACGGCAACGGGCGCATCGCCTGGCACTACATGAAGATGATGGGCGCCATGGCCGCCATCGGCGTGGTGCTGGGATGGATCGGCGGTGCCGCCATGGGGCGCTACGTGACGGAGCTGTACGCCCACTTCTTCCACTTCCCCTTCCTGATCTACCGGCCCGACCCGGCGGTCTTCGCGCTCGCCGGCGCCGTCGGCCTGGGCGCGGCGGGCCTGGGCGCGCTGGCCTCCGTGCGGCGGGCGGCGCGGCTGGCACCGGCGCAGGCCATGATCCCCCCGGCCCCGCCCGCCTACCGGCGCGGCCTGCTGTCCCGCGCGCTGAAGCCCGGCCGCCTGGACCAGCCGACGCTCATGATCCTGCGCCATGTGGTGCGCTGGCCGGGCCGCTCTGTGATGACCATCCTGGGCATCGCCATGGCCGGCGCGATCATGGTGCTGGCGCTGCAATGGGTCGACAGCGTGGAGGAACTGGTCAACCGCCAGTTCAACCAGGAACAGCGCTACGACGCCCTGGTCACCTTCGCCGACGTGCGCCAGGCCTCGGCGGTGGAGGCCCTGCGCCACATGCCGGGCGTGATCGCCGTCGAGCCCCTGCGCGCCGTCCCCGCCCGCCTGTCGCACGGTGCGGTGGAGCGGCGGGAGGGGATCACCGGGCTTCCCGCCAGGCCGGCGCTCAGCAGGGTGCTCGACACGACGGGGCGGGCCGTCACCCTGCCGGCGGAGGGGGTCGTGCTGTCCACCGCGCTGGCGAACCGCCTGGGCGTGGGCGTGGGCGATCGCATCACGGCGGAGATCGAGGAAGGCCGCCGGCCCGTCCTCGACCTGCCCGTCACCGCCGTCGTCGAGACCTACGTCGGCGCCCCGGCCTGGATGGAGATCAACGCCCTGCGCCGGGCGCTGAAGGAAGGGCCGACCATCTCCGGCGCGGGCCTCCTCGTCGACCCGGCACGGGCGGACGCCTTCAACGCCGCGCTGAAGCAGACGCCGGCCGTCGCGGGGGTGCTGCTGAAGAAGACGGCGGTGGACACCTTCCGCGCCACGGTCGCGGAAACCATGTACATCATGATCGGGTTCTATGTGGTCTTCGCCGGCCTGCTGACCTTCGGCGTCGTCTACAACGCCGCCCGCATCGCGCTGTCGGAGCGTGGGCGGGAACTGGCGAGCCTGCGGGTTCTCGGCTTCTCGCGCGGCGAGGTCTCCTACATCCTGCTGGGGGAACTGGCGCTTCTGACGCTCGCCGCCGTTCCGCTGGGCTGGTGGATCGGAACGCTTCTGGCCGAGTTCATGAGCGCCAGCATGGACACGGAACTGTTCCGCATCCCCGTCGCCATCCGTCCCGCCACCTATGGCTGGGCGGCGCTCGGGGTGGTGGCGGGGGCGCTGGCTTCGGGGCTGGTGGTCGCGCGGAAGATCCGGCGGCTGGACCTGATCGCCGTGCTCAAGACGCGGGAGTGAGGGAAAGGGGGAGCGATATGCCCATGACGCCGACGCGCAAACGATTGCTCCTGTGGTCCGTGCCCGCGCTGCTGCTGGCGGCGGCCATGGCCTGGCTGTTGGCGCCTCGGCCCGTGCCGGTGGACCTCGCCAGGGCGGCGGTCGGCCCCCTGACCGTGACCGTGGAGGCCGAGGGCGAGACTCGGGTGCGCGACGTCTTCACCGTCTCCGCCCCCGTCGCCGGCCGCATGCAGCGGCTGGCGGTGGAAGTGGGCGACGTGGTGGAGGACGGCGCGCCCGTGGCGGTCATCCGCCCGGCCGACCCGGTGTTCCTGGATGCCCGCACCGCCACCGCCGCCGTGGCCGGCGTGCGCGCCGCCGAGGCCGCCGTCGCCGGTGCGCGGGCGGAGGTGGCGCGGGCCGAGAGCGATCTGTCCTTCGCGCGCTCCGAACTCGACCGCGCCCGGCGCCTGGCCGAGGAAGGCACCATCCCGCGCCGTTCCCTGGAACGGGCGCAGGCGGATTTCAGCGCCGGGACCGCGGCTCTGGAGGCGGCCCGCGATGCCCTTCGGGCGCGCGAGGCGGAGCTTGAGGCCGCCCGCGCGGGTCTCATCCAGCCGGGCGAGCCACAGTCGCTTGATGCCGCCGAGGCCGCGCCGGACACCTGCTGCGTCCACGTTCCCGCCCCGGCCTCGGGCCGCGTGCTGGCGGTGCTTCAGGAAAGCGAGGCGGTGGTCCAGGCGGGGCAGCCGCTGCTGGAGATCGGCGACCCGCGTGCGCTGGAAGTGACCGTCGATCTTTTGTCATCGGACGCAGTGCAGGTGCGGCCGGGCATGGCGGCGACGCTGGTGGACTGGGGCGGCGCGCCGCTGAACGGCGTGGTGCGGCGCGTCGACCCCAGCGGCTTCACCGAGGTCTCGGCGCTCGGCATCGAGGAACAGCGGGTCAACGTCATCATCGACCCGGCCGACGGCAGCCGGTGGCCGGAAAGCCTGGGCCACGCCTTCCGCGTCGTCGCCCAGATCGCCGTTTGGCACTCTGACGAGGTGCTGACGGTGCCCATGGGGGCCGTGTTCCGCGACGCCGCCGGCTGGGCCGTCTTCCGCGTCGAGGACGGCACCGCCCGCCACCGCCCGGTGACGCTCGGCCGCATGGAAGGGCTGACGGCACAGGTGACGGCGGGGCTGGCCGAGGGTGACAGTGTCGTTCTCCACCCCGGCGACCGCGTGGCGCCGGGCACGTCAGTCACGGCGCGGGAGACGGAGGGATAGGCGCCGGTTCCCCGGCATCGCCCGCACGCGGGTGGAGAATCTGTCCTGCCGCCTCGGCCGTCTCCAGAAGCTCCGCCTTGATGACCTCCAACCGCGGGCGGGCGGCTTCCGTCCGCCCCTCCGTGGTGAAGAGGCTGATGCCGGAGGAGCGCCACGGCTTCCTCGTGACCGGCGACGACCGGGAAATTTACTTCCACGCCAACAGTCTGCCGAGGGCCGGTTCGAGGACCTGCAGGTGGGCGACGACGTGCGGTTCCATGTCGAGGAGGGTGTAGGCGAGAAGGGAGAGCAGGCGACCGTCGTCATTCCGCTTCATCGGCGGCACGGCCCGCCGTCGTCAGGCTGAGCGGATGGTTTCAGCGCGCGCCGGCCGGCGCCGCAGGGGCTCGGCGATCGTGCGGAGTTCGTCCTGTTCCAGCGTTTCCTTCTCCAGCAGGCGCGCGGCGGCCGCCTCCAGGGCGGTACGGTTCTCCGTCAGCACGTCCGTCGCGCGGTCGAAGGCGCGGGCGATGATGGCCTGCACGGCCGCGTCGATGCGCCGCGCCGTCGCCTCGCTCACCCGCCGCCCCGCCGGCTGAGGCTCCGCTGGGTTGAGGAAGGTCGGGCGCTCGTCCTCAGATGAGACCGAGCGCAGCCCCTCGTCCATGCCGTAGCGCATGACCATGCCGCGCGCGACGTCGGTGGCCTTGGCAAGGTCGTCGGCGGCGCCGGTGGAGAGTTCCTCGAACACCAGCCACTCCGCCGCCCGGCCGAGCAGCACGGCGATCTTGTCCTCGGCTGATGAACGCGGTCGGCTACGACTTCATGGCGCTGGGCAACCACGACTTCGACTACGGCCGCGCGCGGACCGAGGCCCTCCAGTCCATGGCCGACTTCCCCATGCGCGCGGCGAACGTCATCGACGCGCGCACCGGCACCCCGTTCGGCGGGCGGCCGACCGCCATCGTGGAGCGCGGCGGGCTGCGCATCGGCCTGCTGGCACTCGGCTACCAGAACACCGAATGGACGGCCTCAAAAAAGGACATCGAGGGCCTGTCGTTCACCAGCGGCATCGACGCCGCCCGGCGTCTGGTGCCGGAGTTGCGGCGGCAGGGCGCGGACGTTGTGGTCGTGGTCTCGCACCAGGGGACGCCGGTGGACCGCCTGCTGGCGCAAGAGGTGGCCGGCATCGACGTTATCCTGGGCGGGCATTCGCACAACCTGATCTCGCCGCCCGAACAGGTGAACGGCACCTGGATCACAGAGGCTTGGTCCCACGGTGCCGTGGTGGAGGGTCTGACGCTGACCGTCGAGGGCGGTCGCGTGACGGATGTCGGGCACGCAGTGCATCCCCTTTGGGCGGACAGGACGGCGGAAGACCTGGAGACGGCGGCCCTGCTGGCCGAGCTGCGGGCGCCGCACCTCCGGATGCTGGAGGAGGTGGTGGCCGTGGCCGCCGCACCTCTTCCGCGCGCCTACAAGGCTGACAGCCCCTTCGACCGGCTGGTCGGCGACATCCTGCGGGCGCGGTTCGACACCGACATCGCGCTGCTTCCCGGCGTCGGCTACGGCCTCACCCCCGGCCCCGGTCCCATCACCCGGCAGGCGCTGCGCAGCCTGCTGCCGCATCCGGCAAAGGTGGTAACCATGACGCTGACGGGCGCCGAGATCCGCTCGGTGCTGGAGCAGAGCCTGACCAACCTGAAGCCGGACGACCCCATGGAGATCGTCGGCGGGCGCGTTCAGGCCGCCGAGCTCGACTGGCGGGGCGACCTGTCGCGGCCTGTCGGGCAGCGGGTGCTCTGGGCGCGGGTGGCCGATCGTCCTCTTGATCCGAGGGGCGAGTACAGCGTCGCCACCAACGTCGGAATGGCGGCCGGCTTGCACCGCTACGCCGCACTGACCAAGGGGCGAAACGTGCGCCGGCACGACATCACTCTGCCCGAGGTGGTGGCGCAGGGCCTGGCGGAGCGCAGCCCTGTCCAACCGCCACCGCCCCGCACGGTCGTGCGCCGGTGAGCCCCACGGCCGGCCGGCCTTTCCACACGGAACAAAAAGACCTTCCAAATGTTGTGGTTCCGACTCCGTCGAGGCCTCACGAAACAGGGAGCAGCGGCCATGCGCTACAGGTCCACGCTGATCCTCGCCAGCCTCCTGGCGCTTTCCGCATCGGGACCGGCAGCCGCCCAGGATGCGGGCGCCGCGCCGCGATCCGCCGAGACACTGGCTGCACTCTGCGCCCTATGCCATGCCCCCGGCGGGATCGAAGGGCTGGACGAGATAGAGTCGCAAGAGGAATTCGCCGAGGAAATGCGCGAACTCCTCGACGAGCCGGGAGAACACCGCCTCATGACGCTCATCTCCAAGGGCTTTACCGATGCGGAAATTGCCGCGATGGCCGAATATTTCGGTACTCGTCGCTCAGCCGGGGAAGACCGCGCGGCGGAGCGACACGAAGAGCGCGGGGAGCACGCGGAATACGGAGAGCATGAGAATTACGAGCGGGAGGAGGACGAGCATGACTGACCTCACACGCCGCCGCTTCACCCTCCTCGCTGGCGCTGGCCTCGCGCTTGGCACCGGCATCCTGCCCACACCGCGCGTTCGGGCACAGGCTTCGCCCGATGCCCGCGTCGTGGTGGTCGGCGGCGGCTTCGCCGGCGCGACTTTCGCCCATTACCTGAAGCGGGCCGCACCGGGGGCGGCCGTGACGCTCGTCGACCCCGCCACGCCCTATGTCACCTGCCCCTTCAGCAACACGGTCATCGGCGGCTTCAACCGGATGGAGGAGATCACCGTCGGCCGCGAGGGCCTCGCGCGGGCCGGCATCCAGGTGATCCCGCGCCGGGCGGAGCGGATCGACCCCGCGGCGAAATCCGTGACACTGGCCGGCGGAGACGTGCTTCAGGCCGACATCCTGGTGGTGGCGCCGGGCATCGACTTCGCCACCGACGGCATCGAGAACTACACCAGCGACACGACCGAGCGCATGCCCCACGCCTGGAAGGCCGGCGACCAGACCCGCCTGCTGCGCGCCCAGCTGGAGGCCATGCCCGATGGCGGGCGCGTGATCATCGCCGTGCCGCCGGCGCCCTACCGCTGCCCGCCCGGCCCGTTCGAGCGGGCCAGCCTCATCGCCCATGAATTGAGCCGGACCAAGCCGCGCTCCAAGGTCCTGATCCTGGATGCGACCGAGGCCATGCCCAAGGGCGATCTGTTCCAGCAGGGATGGGATGCGCTCTATCCCGGCATGATCGAGCGCATCGTCACCACGCCCGCCGGCTGGGTGACGGGCGTGGAACCCGCCCGCCTGACCCTGCGCACGGACTTCGAAAACCATACCGGCGACGTCATCAACCTGATCCCGCCGCAGCGGGCCGGGCGCGTCGCGACGGAGGCCGATTTGGCGGATACGACAGGGTGGTGCCCGGTGGACGCGGCGACCTTCGAATCCACCCGCCATCCCGGCGTCCACGTCCTGGGCGACGCCGCCCGGACCGCACTGCCGAAGTCGGCGTCAGCCGGAAATTCGGCGGCGAAGGTCTGCGCCCATGCGGTGGCGGCACGGCTGACCGGCCGCGACTTCGGGCCGGCGGCCTTCATCAACGCCTGCTACAGTCTGCTCGCGCCCGACTACGGGATCGCGGTGGCCGCCGTCTACGACCTGAAGTCCGGCGGCATCCGCGCCATCGACGAGGCCTCCGGCTCCAGTCCCTTGGACGCGAAGCGGGAATACCGGCGCAAGGAGGCCGAGGATGCGCAAGGTTGGTACGCCAGCATCACCGCCGACACATTTGGTTGAGGAGCGGGGAATACTGCTACGGAGATGAACCGGCCCAGCAACCACAAATTCGACACCCGCTGGCGATGTGCCACCGCCCTTCTTTCAGCGCGGCAGCAAAAGGATAACTTTCGTTAGAGAAGGCCGATTGCGCTGGCGTTGCGGTAGAGCATGTATGCGGCGACAACGATCAGGACGGCGGCGAAAACCCGGGTCAGCGCCCCCTTTCGCCGGGAAAGCAGCACCGCCAACTTCATGCCTGCGATTCCTCCGATGACGCCGCCGCCGATGAACACCGCCGCGGTCTTCCAGGCGACCAGGCCGGAGAGCGCATAATTCGCGGCGGTGGTCAGCCCGAACGCACCGACGGAGAAAAGCGACGATCCGACGGCGTTGAGGACAGCCATGCCGCTCCCCGCCATGATGCCGGGGACGATCAGGAAACCGCCGCCAATCCCGAAGAGCCCTGAGACACCGCCGACGACGAAGCCGATCATGATGAGGCGGAGCGCGATCCGGCGGTTGATCCGCACCGAGGGATCACCCTCCCCGCCCCGCCCTCGCAGCATCGAGATGGCAACGACGATCATCACGAAGGCGAAGAGGAACAGCAGCTTCTCGCCGTCGAGCGACTTGCCGACCGTCGACCCCGCCAGCGCCCCGGCAACGCCCGACGCGGCGAATGTTGCGGCGCATGGCCATTTGACGGTCCCGGCGCGGGCGTGCTGGGCCAAGTTCGCGAGCGCGTTTATTGCCACGGCGAGCGCACTTGTCCCGATCGCGACATGCGGGTCGTCCACGCCGACCACGTAGAGCAGAAGGGGCACCGCCAGGATCGAGCCGCCGCCGCCGATCAGGCCCAGGGAGAAGCCGACCAGCGACCCCGAAAGAAGCGTCAGAAGCTCACCCATGTCAGCGCCCCACGCGACGCCGTCCGTCCGCACCCGCCAGGTGGCTGGTCCGGCCGACGTGAAGCGGAGGAGTGAACATGGTCAGGAGGGCACCCCCTGAACGAACTTTTCATCGGACAGACGATGGGCCTCGGGCACCTGATCGCGGCAGTCACCGCAGCGGCGGTTCGCCGGCACAGCGGCATTGATCTTCTTGGGATAGGGCAGGTCCAGGTTTGCCATAATCTCCCGGAAGTCGTCGCGGCTCTTGTCGTCTCCCAGACGCGGGTTCCGCTCCCGCTCCTGAAGGATGGTGGTGACGTGCCGATGCTGGTAGTCGTGCCCCGGGTAGACAAGCGTGTCATCCGGCAGCGTGAACAGCTTCTCGCGCACCGACCGGAAAAGATCGTCCGGATCGCCGTTCTGAAAGTCCGTCCGACCGCATCCGTCGATCAGCAGCGCGTCGCCGGTGAAAACCCGCGAGATGTCCTCCCGGCCCACGACGTAGCAGTGGTGCGTGTCGGTATGACCTGGCGTGTGGAGCGCCCTGAAAACGATGCCCCCCACCGCCAGGGGCCTGTCCTCCGCTATCCCGATATCCGCGCACGGCAGGTCTTCCATGGCAGGACATGCGACTTGGCAGCCGGTCAGGGTGCGGAGCCGGCAGGCCGACGTGACGTGGTCGGCGTGGATATGGGTCTCCAGGGTGTAGGCGAGCCGCAAACCCAGCCGCTGGATCTCGGCAAGATCGCGTTCCACCGTTTCCATCACCGGGTCGATCAGAACCGCATCGCCCGTCTCCCGGCACCCCACCAGATACGTGTAGGTTGACGATTCCGGCTCGAACAGCTGTCGGAAAATCATGGTTCCGGGTCCCGTTCATGGTTATCGACAGCGCTTCGCAGGAACTCCCTGGCACCGGGGCTCGCGAATTCGTAGCCATGGCTCTCGGCATGGGTTGCCGCTTCATGGCCGTCCATGTCCAATTGGCGTCCCACGTGAATGAAGGTGAACAGCCCTGCCCGCCTGCCCGACGCGCAGTGGATGGCGACAGGCCCCGGCAGGCGCGAGACCTCGTCGTGAAAGCGGTCGGCCGTATCGTGGTTGATGTCCTGCGGAGAGACCGGAATGTTCAGGTACGCTAGGCCGTGCGCGTCCGCCACCTTGCCCTCCTCGCCCGGAGACAGGACCTCGTTCTGCTCACCATGGGTGCGGAGATTGACGAGAGACCGGTAGCCTTCCCGCGACAGGTGCCCGACCCGGTCCTCGGTCGGCGGGGTCTTCTCGATGGTGTAGCGGTCGGTGACTTTGATTCGCTCGGTCATGCTCTTCCTCTGTCGTTCAAGGATTGGGAGGCCCGCCCCTGAGGACGGGTCCCATGTCCAACATTAGGAAAACCTTAAGCGTTGCCCGGCGCACCGGGTTTTCCGGTCTCTGCCCTTCCCAAGTCACAGACCGGCGTATGGCGGCGCTGGCGCCATTCCCATGCCACGGCCGCGGCCGTCACGGTGGCGCCAACAACGGCCAGATGAAGGCGATAGGGCTCGAAGTAGGCGAGCAGCAGGTCGGAGCCGAAGACAAGAAGCAGGATCTTGTTGCAGGTCGGGCAGGCAATTCCAAGGAAGCCAAGCACGCCGCCGATCCCGGCCCCCCGGACCCGGCACCTCGGCCGCCGGATCGCAACATAGACCCCGATGAGCACCGCCTGGACCGCCAGGAGCCAGACCTCGAACCCCTGCGTCGGCGTCATCCGCGCGAACAGTGGATTGGGCCAGACGGCGGTCACCGTGCCGAGCACAGCGAACAGGGCGGCGGCCGCGGCCGCGGCCTTGAGCGGTCGGAACGGCAATGGAAGCTGCTGGAGCGGCATCCTCATTGCGTTTCCTCTGCCTCCCTTTTCTGGTCGCGCACGTCTTTGACGACGCGGCGCATGGTCGCGTAATCGATTCCACCGGGCACAAGGTAATTGCCGATCACGAAGCTTGGCGTTCCCTGGAACTGCAGCGAGTGGGCCTGGATCGCCGCTTCGTCGAAGACGGCCTCAACCTCGTCGGCCCGCTGGTCCAGATCCTTTTCCGCTTTGTCGATGTCGAGCCCGGCAGACCGGGCGGCCTCGCGAACCCGCTCTTCGTCCAGTTTGCCCGGCAACCGCATGAGGGCGTCGTGGACCTCTCGGTAGCGGTCCTGCCAGCGCGCCGCGAGCGCGAGCTTCGACGCGTAAATCGAGGCCGCCCCGAAGACCGGCCAGTGCTTGTGGACGATGCGAACACCCTCATCCTCCTCCGCCAGGCGCTTCAAGTCGGGATGCACTCGGCGGCAGATTGGGCACTGGTAGTCGAAGTATTCGATGACGGTGACATCGCCGTCGGGGTTTTCGGCGACAACTGCGCTCGGTCCCTGGACAAGACCGCCGGGTGTCATTTCGGCTGCGGGACGCGTCCCCGCCTCCGCGCCCGTCGGCGCGGTGACGGCCTGCACGGCCAGATAACCGCCGATGATAACGGCGCCGAGGGCAGCCGCGGCCGTGATGGTGGTGAAGCGGGAGGGCATGGATCTCTCCGATCGTGGGGTTTTATGCGCCATCGTCTGTCGGTCAGCTCGCAGTATCCGCTTTGCCGATCGCGTCCATCACCGCCTCCTCGGTCAGAACCTCCGGAAGCGGAATGCCGCGCGGGGCAGCGGGTCCGTAGACGATGTTGAAGGGAATGCCGTACCGGTCGTGCTGCGCGAGATAGGCAGCAATCTCAGCGTCCGGGGCGGTCATGTCGGCCTGCAAGGCGATGACATTCAGGGATGCCAGAGTGGCCGCCACGGGATCACGCTCGATGACCATCTTCTTGTTGACGATGCAGGTGACGCACCAATCGGCGGTAACGTCGACGAAGACAGTGCGGCCCTCGGCCACCAGCTTGCCGATCTTCGCACGCTCGAAGTGCTGCCAATTGACCGGCCCAGCTCCTGGCTCCCCGGGCGCGACGGCCGGGGCCCCCATCACCCCCGGCAGGGCAATGGTCAGAATGGCCGCCGCCACGGCAAGAGGCGTCGCCACCATCTTCAGCAGGCGGCGTCCCTTGAGGTAGACCGTGAGGGCAGCAGCGGCGAGTATTGCCGCGCCCCCGGAGATTGCCGCGGTTGCGGCCGATGTCTGCACTGCCAGGACGCCAAGCAGCCAGAGCGCCGTTCCCGCCAGGGCGGCGGCCAGTCCGTAGCGGACCAGTCTCATCCACCGGCCGGGCCGCGGCAGTCGGTCGATGGCACCGGGAAAGGCGGCGACGAGCAGGTACGGGATTGCCAGGCCGATGCCAAGTGCGCTGAACACGGCGAGGATCTCAAGCGGCCCGCGGGCAAGGGCAAAGCCGACGGCCGTCCCCAGGAATGGAGCCGAGCAGGGCGTGGCCAACAGCGTGGCGAAGGCACCGGAGGCGAAGTGGCCGAGGAGGCCGTTGCCGCCAGCGGCACCCAGACGGGTTGCCGCACCTGCGGGCAGGTGGATCTCAAAGGCCCCCATCATGCTCGCCATGAAGACCGTCAGCAGCAGGACCATGGAGCTGATGAAGATGGGCTGCTGGAACTGCATGCCCCAGCCGACCGCACCGCCAGCCGTTTTGAAGGTGGCGAGAAGGCCCGCCAGCACGAGCATCGCGCTGATCGCACCGGCCGACGTCACCAGGAATCCAAGCCGGATGCGCCGGCGCGCCTGCCCCTGCTGATCGATGATCGCCATCAGCTTCAGGGACAGCACGGGCAGCACGCACGGCATCAAGTTGAGGACGAGACCGCCCAGCAGAGCCAGCCCCAGGACAGGAAGAAGGTCCACGATCCAGCCGCTGCCGGCGGGCGCTTGGGGCGCCACGGCGACTTCGGCTTCAATAGCGCGGCTGCCGTCCACGACGGTGGCGGTCAACGAGGTGCCCGGCAGCCCCACCGGGTCCGGACCGGCCAGAACCGGCAGTGCAAGAACCGCCTCCATCCCTGAGTTTTTCAGTGAGACTTCCGGCCTGCCGAAGGTGCGGTCGCCGCCCTCAATGAAGACATCCGGGTTTCGCAAGGGCGCGGACGCCGACGTGATGCGGAGGGAAAGAGTCTTCTTTTCTGGCTCCGCCCACGCCGCCGTGACGGCCATGTCGCCCGCTGCTCCGCGGGCCGGCGCCTGCGCCTCGAACCGCGCGATCCGGTTGACAGCGGCAGCATCGGCCGTCGCCGCGCCGGCGGGAAGGTCCAGTCGGACGGTGTGCGAGGCCGGGACGCAGATGTCGCTGCACACCAGCAGGTCGATGCGGCCCCGAAGCAACACAGGCTCGCCTGGACGCTCCGGTTTCACGTCAAGGGGCAGGACGACCTCGTTCTTGTAGCCGAGCGTTTCGATCCCCAGGGTGGAGAAGCGACGGGGGACCGGCCACCTCACCGCGACGGCGGCAACGTTCTCCGAGCCCGTCCAGTCCATCGCCGGCGGAATTCCGGCATCGCCGGGCGAGCGCCAGTACGTCTTCCACCCATTATCCAGGCGGATATCAAGGCCGGCCGGCAGGCTCTCCAACTGCCCCGTGCCGTTGACGGAGGAGAGGAGGTGCAGGCTGCTTTCCTTGCCGCTGGAGGTCGGTCCCGTGGCGGCCGACGCACCGGCAGCGGCAAAGCCGAGCAGGCATGCGGCACCAGCCGCCAACAGGCGGCTCCGCATGATTCGCATAGTCATGTGTCTGTCCGTGGATCTTGGTCGAGCCGATGGCGCTGCCGCTTCCGGCAGCGCGCGTGGATCAGCCACGAGACGCCGGCGAGCGACGGTTCGCGCGGGACATCGATGGCTGCGTCAGACCAATGGACGCGGGGGAGGAATATCCGGGCGGCGGGCAATCTGCCGGAGCGGGTCGGGGAATGTGGACAAGTGCGTCAGGCGGCGCGCGCTGATCGGCGACAGATCCGCGGCGGACATCGGGACGGTCGCGATGAGCGATATGCATGAACTCGTACGTTTAGCGGATCGCTGGCCCTCTGCGTACCGGCACAATCCGCCATCGTCGCCGCTGAAGAGGTGAGACGGAGACGGGATCACGCCCTCCCCTTCCCCGGCAAGCGCGACCCCGGTACCGGCTTCGTCACCAATTGCGGCGAAGGCGTTAACGTTGTTCACGCCGACCCCCGACAACGCCATTGCGGCAATCATTAACCAAGCCACCAGTACGCGAGCCATCGCTCCCTTCCCAGGCCAAAGCCCGTTTTATTAGATTAAACTAATTTTATCATCCGCCCTGGCGTGCTGCAAGGCTCCGTGAATCACGGGTACGTGAGCGTATGCATGTCCAAACTTAGGCTTTCCAATCGCTCTTTTCCGTTTTGGCCTCGAAACGGAACCGCTACGGGTCGATCGGAATGTTGCAATAGCATCATATTCCTCCTCTGGCGAACAGAGGAGATACACATGTCACTTTACTACACTGTTGAAGAATTTGCCGATGACTTGCGAGTCTCGCCGCGGACCGTGCGCAACTGGATCCGGCGCGGCCTGATCACGGCCGTCCGCATCGGTCCGCGCACGGTACGCATCGAGCGCAGCGAACTGCGGAAGATGATCCGGAGGAGCCCTCCATGATGGTGTTTTCCGGCTTCCGCAAATCCGAGAGTCCGATCAACGATCTAGCCGCCACTGTGAAGAATGGCCCGATGCATCCGCACGGGGTGAATGCGCACAGGCTTCACAGTTTTCCGCTCCTTTCCGTCATTTCCGCCCCCTGCCGTGCGTTTCCCGGCTTCTCCGTCCCGCCGCTTGCGGCGCGCTCCTCTGGTGCGCGCGCCGCAAACGGACGTAACGGAGGAAGCCGATGACTTATGTAGCAACACAATTCACGCTCGCGGATGCGATTCACGCGGTCGAGACCCGCGCGGAGTTGAAGCACAGCGCGAAACGCCGCGTCGAGATCGTGCGCGACATCCGCATCGTGGCGGGCTGGCTGGATCGCGAGCCGGCGGAAATCCCGGCGAGCATTTACGCTCTGCAGGAACACTTGCGGCAGTTGCACCACGCGCAGCTGGGCGTTTCGAAGCGCCGGTTCCAAAACATTCTCTCAAGTCTTCGTCGCGGTCTCGAAGCGGTCCGCGGCGTCCACGACGTGACACGCCTGCGCCCGGAAACGGATCTGCCGCAGCCGTGGCTGAGCCTGTATGCCGAGATCCCCACCGAAAAGGCGTGGGTGAAGGGCATGCTCAATTCGTTCATCCGGTGGTGCGCCGACAACAATGTCGCGCCGCGCCAAGTGACGAAAGACACCTTCGATCAGTGGTCGGATTGGCGGCGCGTCCAGACGGTGACCCTCGCGCGCGACCCGGACCGCGCTGTCCGCCGCGCGATGGACGCGTGGAACCACGCCGCCCGGACGCTCGGATGGCCTGTCCGCGTGGTTCAGCGTGAGACACGCCGCACGCCGGTGACGCGGCCGCTGACGTTCTTCACGGAGGCGTTTCAGCACTCGGTGCAAGCGTTCATCGTGCGCAACAGCGCGCCGGACCAGACGGCAGCCGGCAGCCATCTCAACCGCTGGCTTGACGACGACGACACCGACGAGCGGTTCCCGCCGCTCGCCCCACGCACGATGAGGACGCGCCGCGACATCATCCTGCTCGCCGCGACCGCGGTGATCGACGCGGGCATGGTGTCCCGGCACGACCTTCTGTCCGTCGACCAAGTTGCGACCCCCGAAGCCGCCGCCGCAACCTTCGAAGCCGCCTTGACGCGCAGCGGCAACGCTCCCACGGAGTACGCGCTCACGATCGTCAAGGCGCTGCGCAACGTCGCCGCGCGCCAAGGTCTCATGACCGATCGAGAGGCGCGCCGCTGGGCGACGCTGAAGCGGCGGCTGGTCAAGATCGGCGGTCTCGACAACCTGATGACACCCAAGAACCGCCAGCGTCTCGCGCCGTTTCTCGACGACCGCGTCGTGCGCCGGCTTGCCCAGTTGCCGTCGGCCCTGGTCGAACACGCCGAAGCCGAGCGCCGTCGGCACGGGCGGATCACGCGCACCGTCGCGTGCCGGGTCCAGGTCGCAGCCGCGGTGGCGCTGCTGCTGACCCTGCCCGTGCGGCGGTCGAACCTCGCCACGATCGAGATCGACCGGCACATCGACTGGCCAGTCGGCCGCCGAAACTGCGAGGGTTTCTTGCACTTTGACTGCGAGGAGGTGAAGACGAAGCGTGGTGTCGCGGCAGCGATCCCGGCGGACTGGATGACCATTCTGCGGCTGTACCGCCGGGATTATTGGCCTGTCTTGTGCGACACGCCGGGAAACCCGTACCTGTTCCCGGCCGCGACGGGCCTGCGGCCCAAAGACCCGAACGACCTGTCGCGCCTCGTGACGGTGACGATCGCGCGGGAGACCGGCCTCTCCGTCAACCTGCATTTGTTCCGCCACATATGCGCCGCGCTCATCGTCCGGAGCGGCGGCAACGCGGAAGACGTGACGGCGCTTCTCGGGCAGGTCCGCGACAGCCGCGCCCTGCTGCGCTACGTCGAATTCCAGTCCGCCACGGCCGCCGCCAAGCTCGACGCGGCGATCTCGGCGCGCCGGCCCAAGAAAGGAAGGTGACATGTCACAGAAGAAGACGACCCTGCCGACGCGCCAGTTCGATGACTGGCCGGAAGACCTGCGCACGCATTGGCATCGGCGCGTCGGCGCGATGGGGTGGACGCGGCGCTATCAGCTCCGCGTCCGGCGCGCCATTGGGCTTTGGCTTCACTGGTGCGATCACGCGCCGACCGAAGCCGGCCTCGCGCTCTTCTACAGCCGACTGTGTCAGGATCTCGCTCCGGCGTCCGCCGCGAGCTACTGCCAGTTGGTCGCGTACGGCGCACCCCTCGTGTGGCCCCATCACGAGTGGTCCGGATTGCGGACGATGATCGCGTCCCTGCAGCCGCCCCGCCGCCCGCGGGCGGGCACGCCGCGCGCGCCACGAACGCGCAAAACGATGCCGCTTAAGGATTGGCCGGACACTGTCAAGTCGGCCTGGACGCAAGCGCGCCATCCGCTTCTCGGGTCGCTCGCCGACGGGCCGCAAGAGCTGTGGAGCGAGGCGTTCTGGCGGCGTGTCGAGCGGGGCCTCGGGCGCTACCTCGCCTGGCGCGGCGACGCCCCCTTCATCGTCGAGCGAGGCACGGTCCGGGAGTACGTCGAGGGCCTCGACGCGGAGGGTCTCTCGCCGCAGACGATCGGCATGTACATCGAAGAGCTTGCGGTGTGGATGTCAGTGATCTGGCAGCCAGAGGCTGACTGGCAATGGCTGCACAAGCTTGCGCGGCGCTACAAGCTTGACCGGACGAGCCGGCGGAAGAATGGCCGGATCGTCGACAGCGAAGAGCTGTATGGCCTCGGCCGGCGGCTGATGCGGCGCGCGGAACGCCTGCCGCGCACGACCGCTGCGGCGATCCTGTTCCGCGACGGCCTGATGATCGCGCTGCTGGCGCGCCGGCCGATCCGGCTGAGCAACCTGGCGTCGCTGCGGTTCGACGACAGCGTCGTCATCACGGACCACGGGGCGATGATCACGCTCGCGCGCACGAAGACCAAGGGCTACACGGCCCCGCTTGCACCGGAACTCGTCAAGGCCCTGCGGCGCTACCGGGCGGACTACCAGCCGGTCCTCGCCGGCGACGGTGGCCACGCCGACGTGTGGATCGGCCGCGACGGCCGGACAATGACCCCGCGCGGGATTTCGCAACGGGTCCGCGATGTCACGCAGCGCGAGATCGGCCGGACTCTGTCGCCGCATTTGTTCCGCGACTGCCTCGCGACGACCGCGATGATGACGAGTTCCGAGGCCACCAAGCTGGCTCCTCAGGTGCTCGGGCACAGCGATCCAAGAACGACGAGCACGTACTACCAGCACGGCGTGTCCGCCGCCGCGGCGCGGACCCTGGGCGACATCCTGGCCCCACACCGCCGTGCCGCACGACCGCCGGGACATGGCCGCGGGAAGGGCCGGTGAGGCACTCTGGTGCCAATCCGCGCCCGCGAGCCGCCTGCAACCTTGACCAGAAGTGCCGGTTGGCACCGGATCGTATTAGTTTTGCCCTGTACTATGTCTTACATAATTACGCTCAGGAAACTCTGGAGTACTGGTCGCACGACATACTCCTTATTCGCCCCCTTCTTCCTGTGATGACTCGTCGCAAGTTGCTATCATCCGACCATGCCTGATGATCGTAGGGCCTATGGGGCGGGAATAAGATCATGAGTGTGAGGGATTGGCTACGGGCAGAACTGCCTACGCTGCGACGACACGCGTACCTTTTCATCGGCGAGAAGACAAAAGCCGATGACGCCGTTCTGCTGACCATCCAGCAATTTCAGGCGGAGGAAGCGGAGCCTGACAGGCGTCGCCTGCACCACATTCTCCACTGCTGCATAGAGTATTACGAAGGGCCGCACGCGGACGCTGATCCAAAGCTGTTTGACGCAGGGCTTTTCAGACTGACGCGCATCCAGCGGAAATTGCTGCTTCTTGTGTCATTGGACAGGCTGACGGTCGCGGACGCAGCAGAGATCGTGGGACTGACCAGACGCGATGCTGAGCGCGAACTGGCTGCTGCCCGCCACCTGCTCGGAGCTCAGCCGGTCGTTGGTCGGTAGCCGCCAGCCGTCAGCGCCTCCAGCAGACGGTCCGGGACTGGCTCTTTGAGTATCTCGGCCCCAAGATCCCGCAGTTTGGCGGCCACCAGTTCATCAGCCTCAGTTTGAGCGGTGTCGCCATCCTCAGGATCTTGAGGGTGACGGTCCTGCCCATCCTTCAGCCAGTCTCCGACTTCGTTCCCGAACATAACAGCCTCTTCTCATGGAAGCCTGAGTAGGGAACTACGTTTGTACGCAAAAGTTCCCCATCTCTCTGTAGGGACGTGGCGATTTTTCGGCACCGGCAGAAACGGCCGCCGCATGAGGGCGGCCACCGCCATTCCTCATCCTTCTCCTACCGTGACCGCATCGCCGCCAGATACGTTCGCATGGCCCGAAACGTCCTCGCCGCTGTCCAGTTCGCCGCCTTCGTCAGCGATTGGTCAGAAGTCTCGGCCTTTCACCAGACTGGGATCATTGAGGTTCTCGATCTCGATATCGTAGAAGGCGACGAAACCTGTCAGGTACGGAAGCTCTCGGGGGATCCCTTCTCTCTTCTCAATCCAGGAGCCGATCGGGCGAGACTTCCAAGTGTCGATGGTCCGGTCAATAGCCTCCTGCAGCGAGACGCTCCCCAAACCAGCCGCCAGTTCGTTCAGCACGTCGTCGGCGAAGTGCCGACCTTGCTTACTATCGAGAAAGAGCTCGACTCCCTCCTTGGTGCCGCGGGTGGCCACGCCGACCGCAGCCGTCGCCCGCTGCCATGCATCGTAGGGATCCACGGCGCGGGCCATCGTCCCGAAAAACCCGAGATCCCCGTTCGCCGTGGGCCCGGTGGTCGACAGCATGACGTTGAAGTCTTCGGCATACGACAGGTCTTCGTTCAGGCCGTACCGCTTTCTCTTCATTATCTCATCCTTTCAGTAGGACAGAACGGACGCGGAGCCCGTTCTTGGGGCCGCTGAGCGCCACCACGACCGCCCGCCACAGCGGCGGGCACCGTGCCGTCACCGGTGATCAATGACTTCAACGAAGGCTTCGAGGGTGTCCGCATCGTCGGGGTCGTCGTCCGTCCAGATCACCAGGACCCAGTGTGCATCCGGGACATCCTGCAGACCCTGCTGCCCGGGGCAGCCCAGGCAGACGATGTCGAGGCGGTCGAACAGGTCGATGCCGGCACAGAAGGCATCGGCCTCGCCCTCAGTCTGGAAGCAGTGCAGCTGATGGATGCCGTGCTCGACATCGAGAAGCTCATCGACCGTCCGGATCGGCTCCCATTGAGGGTCGGCATCCGTCGGTACGGCCACGGCAAGGCCGTCATCGCCGCGGTAGAGCGACGGGCGGGATACAGGTCCGGGCTCGTCGGCCGCCTTGCTTTCGCGGGCGCATTCGCCGGTCTCGTCCGGGCACCAGGTCTTGCGCGCGGTGCACCAGGGGCGCAGGCATAGGTCCCGGACATCCTGCTCAAAGAGGGAGGACACGCCCTCGGCCACCAGGTCCCCGACATCGTGCGGCGAACTGTAGAGCCGCCCCACCGCATCGAGCCTCACGTTGTGCTCCTGCAGCACATTGTAGGCCGCCTCGTCGCGGTACTCCTTGAAGAGGTCGCCGCCTTCCGCCGCCAGGTCGATCGCTTCCACGATCTCGTCCGGGGTCTCTCGGGGTCCGGCATAGCCCCGCTGAAACAGAAGGCGGGCCACGTCAGACGGCATGCCCATCCGGAAGCAGATCTCGGCGGCCCCGGCGATCCCGAGATGCACCAGGATGTCCTCTTGCCCCTGATCAGACACCGGCCTGCCCTCGACGCCGCGCCTCAGGTCGTCGAACCACGTTTCCCTGTCGTCGTACTTGCTCATTACGGTCTCCTGGCTTGCGATGCAGGAGACGTTCTCTTGATTTCCGGCCACTTCAAGAGCACGGCGTAAAAAATGTTCAAGATCGTGATAGCGGCGGAGATCGAGCAACGATACCGCCTTCACGCCACGGCGGGACAGCGGGAATTGGATCAAGACCCGGGGGACGACACTTAAGGCACCCATCCCGGTGGCAGGAGCGGCTGATGGTCATCGAGATGGCGAGGCGTGACCGAGCCCGCTGTGGGCCGGACGCGGCGCTACTTCGTGCGCGCCGGTCCGGCCCACAGCGGCTCTTCGGTTCACAGCCGGCGCGGGACAAGGAGTAGCCAATGTCTCGCAAGTTCATGACCACCGCAGCGATCTTCGCCGCCCACAACATCCACGAAACCCAAGTCGAGTTTTGCCCGGCCCGAACGTTGGACCTCGACTATCTGATCCACGCGACGACGCGGACCGTCGTCACTGTCCGCACGCCGCACCTGCTCACGCCCGATGTCCGGGACCTGCTCGCCGACATTGAGGGCCTGCTCGCCTTGTGCCGGAAGGACTACAGGCGGTTCTGCAGCCTGCCGGTCAACGAGCCGGATCCCGAGGAGTGGGATGACGAACAGACGTTCCCGACCAGCCCGCTCGACATCGCCCTCCTCCCGTGGTTTGGCAGCCTCGACGCCGCCGGCTGGGCGCTTCACGCCGGACGAGGACGGTCACGCGGACGCGGCACGCTGCTCATCATCACTGCAGCGGCGGCGCGCGAGACTGTCCGCATCATCTAACGGCACTGCCAAGCTGCCGCCGTTCCCCTCTCCAACCACCATTCAATCGAACCCGTGCCGTGCCCTGTCGCCGCTTTCACGGCGGCGGGCGCACGCGCGCGTCTGTTTTTCAGGGACATCGAATCATGACACACCGCAAGAGCGCGGCACTCTCGCCGCTCGATTTCGCCGCCGCGCAGATCGCGGCCGACCACAGCGCGGCGCTGTACGTGGTCGACAAGGCCATCCTTGACCTCGGCACGTCGCCATTCTGCAAGGAGGAGGTTGCCCGAGCCCGCGACACCTATTTTCGGGATACCGGACACCTGCGCCGCGGCCGGCGCCTGTCCCTGCGGCTTGAACATCAGCAGGAGGTCGCGACGGCCCAGGCCCACCTGCTCGCGGCCGTTATGGTGGCGGCACGCCGGCAGAAGAGCGAGATGCTCATCACAGAGCTTGACCGCCTGTTGAGGCTCGCGGAGGGCCACAAGCAGAACGTCCGGCCGGCAGGGACACCGCAATGATACGCGCTTCATTGATACTATTCGCAGTCAACTGCGCAATCTTCGCTTACATCCTCCGTGACCGGTCGCTCTTGAACGTGCTCGCGATTTCGTTGGGCATCGGCGCGGCCACGGGCGCGATCATGCTGCTGGTCGACATGTACTTTGATCGAAAGTATGGACCGCGGGACCGGGACAAGCGGGACCGGTAGCCGCAGAGCGGCGCGCGCGGCAGGCGACAGAGCACGCCAGCCGTGCGTCGGTCTGCTGCCCAGGAAGAACTCTTACTGGACAGGAAATCGGCTCAGCACAACGACCTTGCGCTGGGCCGAGGTCATTCAGGTTAACTGACTTGAGGAATGAGCATTGCACTCAAATAAAGGCCATTACCTGTACTGCGGGCGGCGCCTCGCGCTCTACATCCGGTGCGCCTTGTAGGTAATGCCGTTCTCTTGCTGGACCGCGCGGATGAAGGCGATGATGTCCTTCACCTCGCGCTCGGACACCTGCGGCTGCGGCGGCATGTCGCCGAACGACCAGTGATGGCGCGGCACGCCCTGCGCGGCTGCCCGGAAGAACGCCGCGTCGGCGTGGTGGCCGGGGTTGTAGATGTCGTGGATCAGCGGCGGCCCTTGGTCGGTGCCGGTGCCGTTCGCCCCATGACAGGCGGCGCAGTTCTCATCGAAGCTCATCTGTCCGCGCGCGGCGGCGGCGGTGAGCGAGGACGGCATCTCGACCGCAGCGACGGCTTCGGACCCGCCGCCTCCCGTCATCTTGCCGACGATCACCGCCATCCCGCCCGCAAGGAACAGGGTCACGGCCAGCGCCGGCAGGTTATCGAGCAGCTTGCGCATCAATTGGTGGCTCCTTTCTTGGTCTTGTTCTCGCGGACGTCCGCCACGGCCTTCTCCAGCGTCGCCAGGTCGACGGCGCCGGGGATCAGGCGTTCACCGATCACGAAGGCCGGCGTACCGGTGATGCCCAGGTCCTGGGCCAGTGCGCGGTTGCGGCTGATGATGCGGTCGATCTCCCCGCTTTGGGCGGCCATGTCGCCGCGTAGTTGGTCGACGTCGAGCCCCACCTCGCGGGCGATGCTCATGACCGCTTCCTCGGTGAAATCGCCGCCGTGCTCCATCAGCCGGTCGCTGAAAGGCTGGTAAAGGTCCTGCTCCCGCGAGGCCAGGGCCGCCCGCGCGGCGAACACCGACTCAGGGCCGAGGATCGGGAACTCCTTGGAGACATAGCGGATGTTGCCGTCACCCTCCAGAAGCTCCTGAACGATGGGCTCCACCCGTTTGCAGTACGGGCATTGGTAGTCGAAGAACTCCACCACCGTCACGTCACCGTCCGGGTTGCCCGTGATGGGATCGTCCGGGTTGCGGAAGATCTCGTCGGCCCGCTCCGTCAGGACACGCTGCTTGGCAAGCTCGGCCTCGGCCTTCTGCTTGGCCTGGAACAGCGTTAGCGCCTCCACGACCAGTTCCGGCTCGCGGCGCAGGAGGTCGCGGACGACGGCCTCCATTTCCGCCTTCTCGGCGGCGGGCTCTGCCAGGGCCGCTGGGGCGGGGGCAAGAACGGTCAGCAGTGTCAGCAGCGCGGCGGTGCGTCGCATGGAGGGTCTCCGATTGTCAGATAACAAGGTCGCCGAGGCCGGGGAAGGTGATGAGAAGCCATGTGCCCAGGCGGTTGATGGTGCCGGTCATCATGCCGATCCCGGCGAGGATGAGGATGACACCCGCCGTGCGGTGCAGCAGCGCCCCCGCCTTCCGCAGCCGGCGCAGGCGCGCCACCAGGGCGTCGGTGAACACGGCGACGAGCAGGAAGGGTATGGCGAGGCCAAGCGCGTAGACGGACAACAGCGTGACGCCGGTCTTCACGTCGGCGGCGACGGCCCCGGCGGCCAGGATGCTGCCGAGGATGGGGCCGATGCAGGGCGTCCAGCCGAAGCCGAAGGCCATGCCCATGAGCCCCGCCCCGGTCGGGCCGCCACCGGAGGGCATCGCGGGCACCCGCCACTCCCGCATCAACCAGCCGAGGCGCAGGAGCCCCGCCATGTGCAGGCCGAACAGGGCCACCAGTCCGCCCGCGAGGAGGTTCGCCTCGAACCGGTAGGCGCGCAGAAGCTGGCCGAGCGCCGTCGCGCTGGCGCCGAGCGCGATGAAGACGATGGAAAAGCCCGCGACGAAGGCCAGCCCGTACCCCAGCATCGCCAGCCGCCCGGCGGTAGCGCCTCCGTCGGGATCCGCCGCCGTTGCCGAGCGTCCGGCCATCATGGAGACGTAACCCGGCACCAGCGGCAGCACGCAGGGCGACAGGAAAGACACGACGCCGGCGACAAAGACGACGCCAAGGCCGATGCTGGCCGGCTCCATCACCCCGCCTCCTTCCCGGCCCGCAGGCGGGCGATGTTGTCGAGCAGCGCCGCCCGCCACGGCACGTCTTCGGCGGTTTCCTCGGCCAGCGCCTCCCACACCGACAGCGCCTCGTCGGCGTGGCCCGCCTGGGCGTGCGTCAAGCCGTCGAACAGCCGAGCCCTCGGGTTGGCTGGATCGGCGGCAAGCACGCTCTTGAACAGGCGCGCGGCGGGCGGCGTGACAAGGCCGTCCTCCGATCGCACCAGCGCCTCGGCATGAGCGAGCGCCATGGTGGGATCATCCGGCGACAGGTCATGGGCCTTGCCGAAGGCCTCTGCCGCCTCGGCATAGGCCCCGAGGCGCCAGTAGCCGTCGGCGACCATGCTCCAGGCTCGTGGATCGGTTTGTTTCTGCGCCGCGACGGCGGCCAGCTTGTCCACGGCGGCCCGCACTTTAGCCACCTGCCGGGCCTGCTCAAGCTCCGGTCCTCGGGCGGAGAGCGGCAAGTCGGGGCGGCCGGGCTGGCCCATGCCGGCATAGAGGACAATGGCAACCACCGGCACTGCGACGGCCGCGATGACACCGGCGATGGCCGCCCGGTCAAAGGGTCCATGCCGCAACGGCAGCAGGATCATGCCCAGGACGAAGACGGCGAGAAGCCCCGCCAGAAGCCAGAACGGGATCATGACGGGGTCTCCTCGGTCTTGCGCCCGGCCGACCGCACGGCGACCCAGGCTCCGGCGCCGGCGGCGCCCGCCAGCAGGATGGGCGCGGCCCACAGCAGGATGGTCGAGCCCTTCACGGGCGGGGTCAGCAGGACGTAATCGCCGTAGCGGTCGACGACGAAAGCAATCACCTCGTCATCCGAATCCCCCGCCACCAGGCGCTCGCGCACGATGATGCGCAGGTCGCGGGCGAGGTCGGCCTCGCTGTCGTCGATGGACTGGTTCTGGCAGACCAGGCAGCGCAGGTTCTTGCTGATGTCGCGGGCGCGGGTCTCAAGCACCGGGTTCTCCAGGCGCTCGTCGGGCAGCACCGCCCAGGCCGGACCCGGAACCGACACAGCCAGGGCGAGCGCCAGAAGCGCCGATTTCAGAGTGGGACGTGTCATGCGGTCCTCCGGGGGCGGCCGGGAGCCTTGGACAGGCGGTCGCCAAGCGCAATCAGGCCGCCCAGCAGCATGAGCGCCGAGCCGATCCACAGGCCGTTGACGAAGGGTTTCCAGTACAAGCGCACCACCCGCCCCTCGCCGCTGGCATCACCCAGGGCGGCATAGAGGTCACCGACGAGGGTCGAACGGATGGCGGCTTCCGTGGTGGGCTGGCCGCGCGCGACGTAGGTGCGTTTTTCCGGCCGCAGGGCGCCGAGGTCGGCAGCGTCCTTCGTTACCGTCAGGACGCCCTGCATGGCCGTATAGTCGGGGCCACTCACGTCGCTCAGCTCCGTCATGGTGACCTCATGGCCGGCGAAGGACACCGTCTCGCCCGGCGCCATGACGCGGACGGTCTCGATCTGCCAGATCGACGCGATGGTGATGGCGGCGACCACGATGCCGACGCCCGAGTGCGCCAGCGTCATGCCCCAGGCGCCGGCCGTCAGCGACTTCAGCTTGCGGCGGGCCAGCGGCGCCAGGGTCGCGGCCAGGATGAAGCCGGCGAGGCCCAGGCCGATGGCGGCCAGGACGCCCACCCCGGCCGGAGCAAGCACCCATCCACTTGCCGCCGCGATGCCGGTGATGGCAGCCGCCGGACGCAAGTCGCGGGCGAGGCTCTTGCCGCCACCGCGTTTCCACGCCAGCAGCGGGACGACCGCCATCAGTAGGACCACCGCACCCAGCATGGGCAGCACCGCCATGTTGAAGAAGGGCGCGCCGACGGAGATTTTCCCCAGGCCCAGGACATCGATGAACAGCGGGTAGAGTGTGCCTACCAACACCGTCCCGGTGGCCGCGCCCAGGAGCGCGTTGCCAAAGATGACGCCGCCCTCCCGCGAGGCAGGGGCGAAGACGGAGGCGGTGCGCAGGCCCGGTGCCCGCAGGCCGAACAGCAGCAGCGAGCCGCCGACGGTCAGCGCCAGCAACACCAGGATGAACAATCCCCGTGACGGGCTGCTGGCGAAGGCATGGACGCTCGTCAGCACGCCGGAGCGCACCAGGAAGGTGCCCAGCAGGCTCAGGCTGAAGGTGACGATCGCCAGGAACACGGTCCACGACCGCAGGGCATCCCGTTTTGCGAGGATGACGACGGCGTGCAGCAGCGCCGTTCCCGTCAGCCACGGCATGAAGGAGGCGTTCTCCACCGGGTCCCAGAACCACCAGCCGCCCCAGCCCAACTCGTAGTAGGCCCACCAGGAGCCGAGCGCGATGCCGACCGTCAGGAAGGCCCAGGCGAGAAGCACCCAGGGACGCACCCAGCGGGCCCAGTCGCGGTCGATGCGCCGCTCGACCAGACCCGCCAGGGCGAAGGAGAACGCGACCGAGAACCCGACATAGCCGAGGTAGAGGAACGGCGGATGCAGCGCGAGGCCGGGGTCCTGGAGGATCGGGTTCAGCCCGTTGCCCTCCAGCGGCGGCCGGCCGAGGCGCGTGAACGGGTTCGAGGTCAGCAGGATGAAGAACAGGAAGCCCGTCGACACCATGCCCTGGATGCCCAGTACCGTCGCCTTGAAGCGCGCCGGCAAGTCGCGCCCGGTCAGGGCGACGGCGCCGGTGAAGACCGCCAGAACCAGGGCCCACAGCAGCATGGAACCCTCGTGATTCCCCCAGACGCCGGAGATCTTGTAGAACAGCGGCTTGGCGGTGTGGGAGTTCTCGGCGACGTTCAGGACCGAGAAGTCCGACGTCACATAGGCGTTCACCAGTGCGGCGAATGCTGTCGCCACCAGGATCAGCACGCCGACACCCGCCGGCGGCGCCATGGCGACAAGGCGGCCGCTGCGGGCCACCACACCGGACAGCGGCACGATTGCAAGGAACACCGACAGAATGGCGGCCAGCGCCAGCGCGAAGTGGCCGAGTTCCGTAATCATGGCATCCGGTCCTTTGGTGTTGGTCCTGTAGTGGACCCTAGCGACCGAACGTTGCCGAAGTTTGTCGGCGCCCCCGGGGAATGTGTGACAAGATGTTACGGATCAGCGCCGCGGCGCACGGCGGGGCATCCTCAATGGCAGGATTTGTCCTGCTGGACCGGCGGACAGGGCACCGACCCCGTAAGAGCAGAAGACGCAACAGTCGCCCGGCTTCGGCCGCAGAAGACAGCCGCAGCCCTCGCAGTCGTAGAAGAACTGGCAGGCGTCCGTCGGCATCTCCTCCACCGCGCGGTGTCCGCAGTGGGGGCAGGTCAGTTCCGATGTCAGCTCGATCATCATCGGGGCTTCTTGTCCTTGTCCTTGTCCCTGTGCCGTCGGTCATCGCCGGTGCTGCGCTCGGCGGCCGCCCGCGCCAGGCTGTAGGCCCCGTAGGCGGCGAGAAACACGACGAGCAACAGGAACAGCGTGTGCCAGCCGAAGAACCAGTGCCAGTTTCCGTGCATGGCGTCGAAGGCGGGGTCGTGCCACATGGTGGCCTCCTGGGGTTTGAGGGTTCGATACCGCCAGGAGACCACGAAGACGTTTCAGGAGTTTGTCGGCAGGTGCCAGCGCCGTGTTACCGTCACGCCGGTGTCCGCTCAAGCCCCTCGACCACCCGCCGCAGGGCCTCGCGCACCTGCCCGGCGATCTCGCCCAGCGCGGGGTTGTCCACCGCCTGCATGGAGGCGACGGGATCGACGGCGGAAACACGGGTCCTGCCGCCCTCGTCCTCCTGGACGACCACGTTGCAAGGCAGCATGACGCCGATCTCCGGTTCGGCCTGAAGGGCCTGATGCGCCATCTTCGGATTGCAGGCGCCGAGGATCCGGTAGGGGCGGAAATCCGCGTCGATCTTCTTTTTCAGGGTCTCCTTGACGTCGATCTCGGTCAGAACGCCGAAGCCTTCCTGCTTCAGGGCCTCCGTAACCGTGGAGACGGCCGCGTCAAAAGGCATGTCGAGCGTGGTGCTGAAGGTATAGCTCATGGCATTGCTCCGGTTTCGGGGTCTCTAAGAACATTAGACGCCCATAATGTAGGGCCCGTTGCGCTTCGGGCGACCGGTCAATGCGGCGATTGGTGGCGGTTCAGGGCAAATGCCACGGCAAGGTCACGGCGCTCCGCCCGTTCCCGGATGGCGGCCTCGCGCGAGGCGGCCTCCTTCAGCGGAATGCCCGCCGCCTCCATGGCCTCCAGCCCCTTCAGTGGCGGCGCATCGACGCGGTGCGCGGTGGTGTTGCGGATGTACTGGTCCAGAGCCCGGTCAAGGGGCCGAAGGTCCGTCGCCAGCAACGTGTCGCCGCCCCGCGTGCAGGCGATCAGCGCCAGCGCATCCTCCAGCAGGGCCACGGAGCAGCCGATGGCAGCGCACCGGTCGCCCGGCAAGTATTCCCAGGCGATGGGGAAGGCGTGCTCCTTGGCCTCCATGGACAGCAGCGACTGCGGCATACTGCCCAGGGCCTGCGACAGCCGCGAGAAATCGCTGCCCGTCCACCCCCACAGCACAAGCTCTTCGGCCGTCCGTCCGTAGGTCTGGATCTCGCGCGCCAGGGCGTGCTGCTGCACCAGGGTTTGCAGGATGGAGACGATATAGGTGATGCCCAGCGTGATGAGCGACAGGCCGTTGAGCGCCGTCAGGATGGCAACGAGGCGCCAGCCGTCCTTGGCCGCCACGAAGTCGCCGACGCCCAGCGTCGACAGCGAGAAGCCGGCGAAATACCCGACCTCCCAGAAGTCCGCCGCCTCACGCGACTGCGAGGCCACCACGGCACCCGGCTCGGCATTGAAAATAAGGGTCCAGCCGAGCCACAGCCCGCCGACCCACCAGATGAACAGGATCGTCAGCACCAGCGGCCCAACCGCGTGGATGAGCCGCCCCTTCATCATGCGACTGAACAGCCCGCCCGCCGCGCGGGCACCCCGTTCCGCCACCAGGCCGGCCCCACCCATGGACACAGCGGTCCACATGAAGTCGACGTTGACGACGAGGACGAGCACGACCCCGATCACGAATTGGACGATGGAAAAATCCGACACGCGTCACCTCCGCGGCAGCAACGGCGGCAGCGGGAGCCGGGTTCGAGGCCGTGCGTTCTCAACCGTCTTCTAACGAAGAACCGTCACGGCGCGGCGGTTCTCCTGCCAGCACGCCGGTGTGCCCGCGACGCAGGTCGGCCGCTCCTTGCCGTAGGAGACGGTCTGAATGCGCGTGGAGGCGATGCCGAGCGCCACCAGGTGGCCCTTGACCGACGTGGCACGCCGCTCGCCGAGCGCCAGGTTGTAGTCGCGCGTTCCGCGCTCGTCGGCGTGGCCCTCGATCAGCACGTCGACCTGGGGGTATCGCGTCAACCACGCCGCCTGACGGCGCAGGGTGGCCTGCGCTTCGGCTGAGAGCGCATCCGTGTCGGTGGCGAAGAACACCCGGTCCCCGGCGGTCTGACGGAAGTCCTGCTCGGAACCAGCCACGGGCGCACCGCTGTTACCGATGCTCGCGTCGACCATTCCAGCACCGCCGGCACTGGCGCCACGCGCGCCGGCGCCCTCTTCCGGCGGTGTCGCGCAAGCAGCGAGAAGCGCGACGGCCAGGGCGGCGACACTCGGAGAAACGAACTTCCCCCCGAGAAGGGCTGCGATGCGGCGCCTCTGGTCTGCATCGGCAGCATCGTCGTCGTCCAGCCGTGCCACGAAGCGGGAACGGCCGTCCGCCAGCACCGCACCGTCGGCGGCCAACAGGCGGCCCCGGCGCGGCGTCAGCGGTTCAACGCGGATGCGGTTTCGGTCCGACAGCAGGGCATAGCGGTCATGGTTCAGAACCTGAAGCTGATATAGCCGCCCCGCAAGCAGGGCAAACCCGCCGACGGCCCCGCCGCCGAGCACCAGGAGCAGGCGGGTGAACAGGCGGCGGCGCTCGTCCCGTGCGGTCATTGGGACGCGACTGCCGCCTCTTCTTGCAGCTTTCGCACCAGCGGCAGGATGACCTCGTCGAGCGCGCGCGGGTCGATGGGGCCGACGTGCTTGTAGGCGACGCGGCCGTCGGCGCCGATGATGAAGGTTTCCGGCACGCCGTAGACGCCGAAGTCGATGGCGACACGGCCGTCACGGTCGGCGCCGACGCGATCGTAGGGATCGCCCAGGCTGTTCAGCCAATCCAGCGCGTCCTGGCCCTCGTCCTTGTAGTTCAGGCCGTGCAGCGGCACGACGCCGGAGGCCTTCAGTTGCATCCAGTAGGGATGCTCCTGCTTGCAGGCGGTGCACCACGAGGCGAAGACGTTGACGATGGACACCGCGCCGGTCAGGTCGTCCGACGACAGCCCCGGCGGGCGGCCTGGAATTTCCGGCAGGTCGAAGACGGGCACCTCGTCGCCGATCAGGGCCGACGGCAGCTTGGAGGGATCCAGCGTCAGCCCCACGGCGAAGACCACCGCCAGCAGCCCGAAGACGGCGGCCGGGGCGATGAACAGCCAGCGACGGCGCCCTCCCGGCGCCGCCACCGGCTTCGCCCCATGCGGCGCGGCGCGGGCGGTCATGCCCCACCATCCCGCCGGTCAACCGGCGTCTCGGGAAGGGCCGCCGGCGCGGTATCCGGGTCCTCGGGCGCCTGCTGACCGTGGCCGTGTCCATGTTTGCCGTGCCCGCCGTGCATGAGCCCGTGCATGGCGACGCAGGCGACCAGCGGCAGGAAGACGTAGAACGACCCGCCGCGCTGGGCATCCCACACAAGGAAGGCGCCACCGACCACAGTCGCGAGCCCGATCAGGACGCTCGTGCGCGGCTTGGTGCGGACATAGGTGGTGATGCGGTCGATCATTCGGTTTTCCTCCCCGATTGGCCGCCCCGCACGGAGGACGCCAGGACGGTCCGGGGCAGATCAAGGCATGGGACACCGGGCGCGCCCCATCGTCCTCCGGCGGGGTCGAGGCTCATATGACCACGCGCGGGTGCCGTAAGTTTGTCGGGCAAGGCCCTACTTCGTGACAGTCCTTTACTGGAGGGCGTTCCGACACACTCCGTAACACTTTTTCGGCGGACGCTCGCGCGGCGCGGCGCTACAGTCGCGGCATGGACGGTACACCGCACATCCTTGTCGTCGACGACCACCGCGACATCCGCGACCTCGTGGGCAAGTTCCTGACGAAGCATGGCCTGCGCGTCTCCACCGCCGGGGACGGGTCCGAGATGCACCGGGTCATGGCCGACCACCGCATCGACCTAGTGGTGCTGGACCTCATGCTGCCGGGCGAGGACGGCCTCAGCCTGTGCCGGAGCCTGCGCGCGGAGTCGGCCATCCCCATCATAATGCTGACGGCGATGGGCGAGGAAACGGATCGCATCGTCGGCCTGGAGATGGGCGCCGACGACTATGTGGCGAAGCCGTTCTCCCCGCGCGAGTTGCTGGCGCGCATCAAGGCGGTCCTGCGCAGGGCGCAGGGCGCGACCGCCGCCGCGCCTGCCGAGGAACGGTCGCTCGCCCACTTCGCCGGCTGGACGCTCGACCTCGGCCGCCACGACCTGCACCGGCCGGACGGCGTTGTGCTGCCGCTGAGCAAGGGCGAGTACAGCCTGCTTCTGGCCTTCGTGGAGCGGCCCAAGCGGGTGCTGTCGCGCGACCAGCTTCTGGACCTGGCGCGCGGGCGATCGTCGGTTGCTTTCGACCGCAGCATCGACACCCAGGTCAGCCGCCTGCGCCGCAAGATGGAGGACGACCCCGGCAACCCGACGCTCATCAAGACCGTCTGGGGCGACGGCTACATGTTCACCGCCGACGTGACCTTCGATGACGGCGACCCGTAAGCGATGGCGCCTGCCCTGGCCGCGCAGCATGGCGGGGCAGACCCTGCTTCTGCTGGTGGTGGGGCTGACGCTGTCCCACGCCGTCAGCATGATCTTCTATGCCCACGACCGCGACGCCCTGCTGGCGGCCACCGGCGGACGCGAGTTCGCGCACCGGGCGACGACCGTCGTGCAGGTGGTGGCGGCGGTGCCAGCACCCTTGCGCGACCGGGTGGCCCGCGCGACGGAAGCGGCGGACCTCGACGTTGCGGTCAACCCTCAAAATCCCCTCGTGCACGACCACGAGAACGACTGGCGCGCCCGCCTGATCCGTCAGCTTCTCCTTGAAGAACTTGGCCCGGCCTACCGCGACCGGATCATGGTCCAGGTACTCGATGCCCTGCCCGAGGACACGGTGGGTCTCGCCTCGCTGAACCCGCTGACGCGGGCGGATGTCCGCACCTCGGTCGGGCTCGGCGACGGGACGTGGGTGACGGTCTCGGGTGCCCTGCCGGAAGCCAGTGCGGCCCCGTCGGGCGGCGCGGTGGCCTCCACCGTCATCATGTTCGCCGGCGTGCTGGGGCTCTCGGTGATCGTGGTCCGCCGCATGACGCGGCCCTTGCGCGACCTTGCGCGGGCGGCGGAGCGCCTAGGCCGGGACGTTACCGCACCGCCCCTGGACGAGCGCGGGCCCGACGAGGTGCGGCGGGCGACGGGCGCCTTCAATGACATGCAGGCGCGCCTGCGCCGCTTCGTGGAGGACCGCACGCAGATGCTCGCCGCCATTTCCCACGACCTGCGCACGCCCATCACGCTCCTGCGCCTGCGGGCGGAGTTCATCGACGACGACGAGGAACGCGACAAGACGCTCTCGACGCTGGCCGAGATGGAGGACATGATCCGCTCCACGCTGGCCTTCGCGCGCGAGGACGCCGAGACCGAGCCCATGCAGCAGGTGGACGTGAGTGCCCTGGTGCAGAGCCTGTGCGACGATCTGGCGGAGGCCGGGCAGCCGGTGGCCTGCGCCGAGGCCCCGACCTGCGTGATGGCCTGCCGACCGCAGGCGTTGCGACGGGCGGTGTCAAACCTCGTCCAGAACGCGGTGCGCTATGGCGGCCGGGCCGTGGTCACGCTGGAGCGCGCGGCGGACGCGGTGCTGATCCATGTTGACGACGACGGCCCCGGTATCGCCGAGGATCAGATGGAGCGGGTGTTCCGGCCGTTCTACCGTGTCGAGGCATCGCGCGGTCGGGCCACCGGCGGCGTCGGCCTGGGCCTGAGCATCGTCGCGAGCGTGGCTCACGCCCACGGCGGCGATGTCCGGCTCGCCAACCGGGCCGGCGGCGGCCTGCGGGCGAGCCTGCGGCTGCCGGTGGCGCGGGGCGGGTCCGGCCGCTCGTAACATCTGGACACACTTTTCCTCCCGCGCTGACATAGCGCTGTTGCATGGGTGTGGTGTGCTGAGGCTCAGCAATCACGAAGCAAGGAGCTTTCACCATGCGCACCCTCCTGATCGCCACCGCCGCCCTTGCCGCCATGGCGGCCCCGGCCTTCGCGCAGACCCAGAGCGACCACAACGCCCACCATCCGAACATCGCAGCCGCCGCTGCCGCCGATGCCCCCACCGGGCAGGCGCAGGGACAGATGCAGCCCAACCAGATGCCCGGCGGCATGATGGGCCAGGGCGGCCAAGGCTCCGGCGGCATGATGGGGATGATGGGCCAGGGAGGCCAGGGCCCCGGCATGATGGGCATGATGGGCCAAGGCGGCATGGGCCTCGGCCCCTGCGCCATGATGACCGGCCAGCCGCTCGACCTGACCGCCGACGAAGCCAAGACGCTTCTTCAGGCCATGCTCATCCGCCACGGCAATGACCGCCTTCAGGCCGGCGCGGTCGAGGAACAGGACGGCAAGCTGATCGCCGCCATCGAGACCGTCGACGGCTCGCTGGTCCGCAAGGTCGCCATCGACGCCAAGACCGGCATGATGGCGCCCGCCGAATAAGCCAGCCGGGCGATACTGCCGGCAAGGTGCCGGGCGTCCCGCGCCCGGCGCTTCGGCCGTTTCGCTTAGGGCGCACAGGAGGCAGTCATGACACACGCACACACCGTCCACGACCACGCCGCCCACGGCCACATGCACGCGCAGGTCAAGGACCCGGTGTGCGGCATGTCGGTCGATCCGGCGGCGACGCAGCATCACCACCAGCATGACGGCTCGACGTATCATTTCTGCTCTGCCCGCTGCGCCAACGCCTTCATCGCCGACCCGGACAAGTACCTGAACACATCGGAGAAACAGGAACAGCCGGCGCCGCAAAAGGGCGTCATCTACACCTGCCCCATGCACCCCGAGATCCGCCAGGAAGGCCCCGGCACCTGCCCCAAATGCGGCATGGCGCTGGAGCCCGCCGGTGTGGTGGCCGACGAGGGGCCGAACCCGGAACTCGTCGACATGACCCGGCGCTTCTGGATCGGCGCACTGTTCACGGTGCCCCTGTTCCTGCTGGAGATGGGCGCCCACATCCCGGCGCTCGGCATCCATGACTGGATATCGCCCGGCACCGCCGTTTGGGTCCAGTTCGCCCTGGCGACGCCGGTCGTCCTGTGGTCCGGTTGGCCGCTGTTGCAGCGTGGATGGCTGTCGCTGGTCAACCGGTCGCTGAACATGTTTACGCTGATCGCCATCGGCGTGGGCGCGGCCTACGGCTTCAGCGTCGTTGCAACACTCTTCCCCGGCATCTTCCCGGACTCCTTCCGGGGCGCCGAAGGCATTGTCGCCGTCTACTACGAGGCCGCCGCCGTCATCACGGTGCTGGTGCTGCTCGGCCAGGTGCTGGAACTGCGGGCGCGCGAGCGCACGGGCGGCGCCATCAAGGCCCTGCTCGACCTCGCCCCCAAGACCGCCCGGCGCCTGACCGACCACGGTGACGACGAGGAAATCCCGCTGGAGGCCGTCCAGGTCGGCGACCGGCTGCGGGTGCGCCCCGGCGAGAGCGTGCCGGTCGACGGCACCGTCACCGAGGGCCGCAGTTCGGTCGACGAGTCCATGGTCACCGGCGAATCCGTGCCCGTCGAGAAGACGGAGGGCGACGCCGTCATCGGCGGCACGCTGAACGGCACCGGTGGGCTGGTGATCCGGGCCGAGAAGGTCGGCTCCGACACCATGCTGTCGCGCATCGTGCAGATGGTGGCCGAGGCCCAGCGCTCGCGCGCGCCGATCCAGCGGCTGGCCGACGTGGTTGCCGGCTGGTTCGTCCCCGCCGTGATCGCCGTCGCCGTCATCGCCTTCATCGTCTGGGCCGCCGTGGGCCCTGCCCCCGCCATGGCCTATGCGCTGATCGTCGCGGTCTCCGTCCTCATCATCGCCTGCCCCTGCGCGCTGGGACTCGCCACGCCCATGTCGATCATGGTCGGCGTCGGGCGCGGGGCCGGCGAAGGCGTGCTCATCAAGAACGCCGAGGCGCTGGAGCGCTTCGAGAAGGTGGATACGCTGGTGGTCGACAAGACCGGCACGCTAACGGAAGGCCGCCCGAAGGTCACCCGCGTCATCCCCGCCGAGGGACAGGCCGAGGATCACGTGCTGGCCCTCGCCGCCGCCCTGGAGCGCGGCAGCGAACATCCGTTGGCCGCCGCCATCGTCGAGGCGGCGCGGGAGCGCGGCGTCTCGCTGCCCCGGGCGGAAGACTTTTCCTCGGTCACCGGCAAGGGCGTGCAGGGCACGGTGGAAGGTCGCGCCGTCGCGCTTGGCAACATCAAGCTGATGCGCGACCTGTCAGTGGCGCCGGGCGACTTGGAAGGCACAGCGGATGACCTGCGGCGTGAGGGCGCGACGGTCATGTTCCTTGCCGTTGACGGAGCCCCCGCCGGGCTGGTCGCCGTCGCCGACCCGGTGAAGGCCACCACCCCCGAGGCCCTGAGGGTGCTGCGCGAGACCGGGATGCACATCGTCATGCTGACCGGCGACAACCGCACCACGGCCGAGGCCGTCGCCCGCGCGCTCGGCATCGACGCCGTGGAGGCCGAGGTCTCGCCCGAGGACAAGAACGCCGTGGTCCGCCGCCTGCGCCAGGAAGGTCGCATCGTCGCCATGGCCGGCGACGGTGTGAACGACGCACCCGCCCTTGCCGAAGCCGACGTTGGCATCGCCATGGGCACCGGCACCGACGTTGCCATCCAGAGCGCCGGCGTCACGCTGGTGAAGGGCAACCTGGACGGCATCGCGCGGGCCCGCGTGCTCAGCCACGCCACCATGCGCAACATCCGCCAGAACCTGTTTTTCGCCTTCATCTACAATGGCCTGGGTGTGCCGCTGGCGGCCGGCGTGCTGTACCCGGCCTTCGGCTGGATGCTGAGCCCCATCATCGCCGCCGCCGCCATGGCGCTGAGTTCGACATCGGTGATCGGCAACGCGCTCCGCCTGCGCTGGGTGAAACTGCCGCACGCGAGCGCCCCGCAGGGCCGGAGGGCGTCATGATCGCGCCCCGAAACCGCAAGCTGCTCCAGTCGCTTTTGCTGCTGGGCAGCGTGACCGAGGCGCGCGACCCGTACACGGGCGGCCATCTCTGGCGCATGTCGCAGTTGTGCAAGATGATCGCCGTCCGGGCGGGCGCCTCGCGTCGGGTGGAGATGGAAGCCGTCATCGGCGGCTGGCTCCACGACATCGGCAAGATCGGCGTGCCCGACGCGATCCTCCTGAAGCGGGGCCGCCTGACCGGCGACGAGCTATCAGTCATGCACCGCCATCCCCGCCTGGGGGCGGCGCTGCTGCGGGACCATCCGCTGGGCCTTCTGGCACGCCGCGTGGTGGCCGAGCATCACGAGCGCCTTGACGGCAGCGGCTATCCGCGCGGCCTTCACGGCGAGGCCATCGGGCGGGCGAGCCGCATCGTCGCCGTCGCCGATGCCTTCGACGCCATGACCAGCGCCCGCCCCTATCGCGCCGCCATGACGCCGGAAAAGGCCCTGAGCGTCCTGCGCCCCCTCGCCGGCCGGCAATATGACGCCGGCGCCTTCGAAGCGCTGGCGGCGCTGGTCGAGGAAGGCCGACTGGACGGAATCGTCGGCCACGCGGACCACGGGGTGGACCTGGTGCTCTGCCCCCACTGCGGCCCGGCCGTCGCCGTGCCCCGCGACGCGCGGAGCGGCGATGTCATCCGCTGTCACACCTGCCTTGGGGTCTTCCGCCTCTATTTCCGCGGCAAGGCGTGGCGCGCCATGCCGGAGGCCGATGACGAGACCGCCAGGGACGCCGCCATGCCGCCCGGCCCTCCCTCCGCCATTCCGCACATCATCGACAGCCTCGCCGACCACCCGGCGCGGGCCGCCCACTGACCACCAAGAGGACGTTCATGACCGGCCCCATGCCGTTTCCCAACATCGACCCCGTGGCCTTTGAACTCGGCCCGATCGTCATCCGCTGGTATGCGCTGGCCTATCTGACCGGCCTGACCGGCGGATGGCTTCTTCTGCGCCGCATGGTGCCGCGCTGGCCGGGCCTCGGCGGACTGACGCGCGACGATGTGGACGACTTCCTGCTCTGGGCCACCTTCGGCGTCGTCCTCGGCGGCCGGCTGGGCTATGTGCTGTTCTACAAGCCGGGCTACTACCTGTCGCACCCGCTGGAGATCGTCCAGGTCTGGCATGGCGGCATGTCGTTCCACGGGGGCCTGCTGGGTGTCGCCGTCGCAATCTGGCTGTTCGCGCGCAAGCGCAAGGTGCCGCTGCTGCCGTTCGCCGACACCATCGCGGTCGTCGCGCCGATCGGCCTGTTCTTCGGGCGGCTGGCGAACTTCATCAACGGCGAGTTGTTCGGCCGCGCCACCGACGTGCCGTGGGCCATGGTCTTCCCCATGGGCGGAGCGGTGCCGCGCCACCCGAGCCAGCTCTATGAGGCGGCGCTTGAGGGGCTCGTCCTTCTCGTGGTCATGGCGGCTCTCGCCAGCCGGCCGGCGGTGCGGGCGCGGCCGGGCGTGCTGTTCGGGACGTTCCTGATGCTCTACGGCCTCGCGCGCTTCACGGTGGAGTTCTTCCGCGAGCCGGACCCGTTCCTGGGCTTCGTCTGGCAGGGCGCGACCATGGGCCAGCTTCTCAGCCTGCCGATGATTGCGCTGGGACTCAGCGTCGTCGCCTATGCGGCGCGCCGCCGCGCGGTGTCCGGGACGGCCTGAGACGCTGGCGCCGGCCGTGTCGCCTGCCCCTCACCCGATGACGACGGTTTCGTCGGCCTTGAGGGTGTAGGGCGGCAAGGCTAGGTTCAGGGGCGCGGGACCGTGGCGAACACGGCCCGACGTGTCGTATTGCGAGCCATGACACGGGCAGAACCATCCGCCGTAGCGGCCGCGCGAGTCGCTCGACTTCTGCCCGAGCGGCACACAGCCCAGGTGCTTGCAGATTCCGACGACGACAAGCCAGTCTGCATTCTGCACGCGCGAGGCATCGGTTGCCGGATTGATCAGCTTCGGATCGTCGTCGGCAGCCACGGCCAACTGGATTTCCTCCTCGGTCCGGTGGCTGACGAAAACCGGCTTGCCCCGCCACGTCACCGTGACGCGCTGACCGACGGCAACCGGGGTCAGGTCGAGTTCGGTTGACGACAACGCAAGAACGTCGGCGGTTGGGTTGATGCTGTCGATGAAGGGCCAGAGCGCCAAGCCCGTCCCCACAACGGCCACCGCCCCGGTGCCATAAAGCAGAAAGTCGCGGCGACCGGGATCGTCTGTGACATCCGCCCTTCTGGTTTCGGTCGTAGCCATGGAAACCTCCTCGATGCCGGTTGAAACAGGAAGCCTCCGCCTCGAATAGTGATTACGCCAGTGCGTGCGGCGTCCGGCCCCTCCAAGAGATAGACCGGCTTGTCATGTCCTGGAGGACCAGCAGCGCCGCGTTGTCCGAATGCCGTCCACCGAGCGCCGCCAAGCAATCGAAGATATCGCGCACGTCATGGCGCCGTCCGGCACGCAGTGCGTCGTTCAGTGCCGCCATCAGGACGTCGGCCGCCTCGGCGCGGTCAACCTCGCTCAAATACATCGTCATCCTCTTCTGTTGGGCCTGAGGCCCTGGTGAGCGCTCAACGTCCCAGTCATGGTGACAGGCGGATTTGTCCGCCATGTGTCGGGACAGGGCGGAAGAATGTGACAGGTTGTTACAGAAGAGGTCTGGTTCCACTGAGGTACCTGGGGCCACGGCCTTCCCCATGGGCGGTGCGGCGCCGCCCGAGCCAGTTCTGCGACGCGGCGCTGGAACGGCGGCGGATGCACCATGGCGTCCGCCGCCGCTTCCTCCCTTATTGGGCCTGGATCGTCTCGATCATGTAAATACCGTCGGCACCCCGCGTCAGGGTGAAGGACACCGGCGCGCCCGCTTCCAGGGCGGCCAGGTCGACGCCCTCGGCCACGGCGAAGTCCATGGTCATGGCGGGCCAGCCGATGGCGGCGATGGGCTCATGCGTCACGTTCACCTTGCGGGCGCCGGCGTCCACGCCGTTCACCGTGCCGATGCCCGCGACGGCCGCCTCTTCCCCATGCTTCGCGCCGGCCATCGTGGAATGGTCGGACATGGTGTGCGAGGACTGCGCCATGGCGGCGGCCGGCAGAACGGCCAGGACGGCGGCGGCGAAAAGGATCGTCTTCATGGGTATAAGTCTCCTGGGGTTAATCATTCGGCGGGGTGGCCGTGGGCCATGGCGCCGGGGGTGGATGACTGGGTCTTCGGGTTGCGGACGGCGTCGATGCGGTTGACCAGCACGAACACCGCCGGGATGACGAACAGGGTAAGAAGCGTCGCCGTCGCCATGCCGCCGACCATGGGCGCGGCGATGCGGCGCATGACCTCCGCGCCCGTGCCGGTGCCAATCATGATGGGCAGCAGGCCGGCGAAGATGGTGGCGACGGTCATCAGCTTGGGCCGCAGGCGGAGCAGCGCGCCTTCCGTCACCGCATCGTGGACATCGTCCATGGTGACCGGGCGCCCCTCCGCCGCCGCCAACCGGCGCCGTTTGTCGAGCGCGAGGTTGAGGTAGACCTGCATGATGATGGCGGTCTCCACCGCCACGCCGGCAAGCGCGATGAAGCCCACCACGACCGCCACCGACAGGTCGAAGTCCAGCATCCAGAGCAGCCAGAAGCCGCCCGAAAGCGCGATGGGCAGGGTGCCGACGATGGTGGCGACGTCGACCGCCCGGCCGAAGGCCATGAACAGCAACACGACGATCAGCAGCAGCGTCACCGGCACGATCATGCCAAGCCGCTTCTCCGCCCGTTCCAGGAACTCGAATTGGCCGGACCAGGCGACGGAATAGCCCGGCGGCAGGTCGACCTGCTCGGCCACCACGCGGCGCGCTTCCTCGACGTAGCCGCCAAGGTCGCGGCCGGCGATGTCGACGTAGATCCAGCCGTTCAGGCGGGCGTTCTCCGACCGGATCATGCCCGGCCCGTCGGTGACCGTGATGTCGGCCACATCGCCCAGGCCGATCTGCGCGCCCGAGGGCGTGACCATGGGCAGCTCGCGCAGGGCCTCGATGCTGGTGCGGTCGTCGTAGGGGTAGCGGATGTTGATGGGGTAGCGCTCCAGCCCCTCCACGGTCTCGGAGATGCGCATGCCGCCGATGGCGGTGCGCACCACGTC
>NZ_ANHY01000013.1 GCF_000315795.1 Caenispirillum salinarum AK4 | reverse complement strand
GTCGTACCGTCGGCGCCGGCGTCGTCGCCAAGATCATCGAGTAAGCTCTTTAAACAACAAAGAGGGCGCCCGGGGCTCGGCTGAGCCGGGCCCGGGGCGCCCCTTTCCATTACGGGTTGGGCCATGATGGACAGTCAGAACATTCGTATCCGTCTCAAGGCGTTCGATCACCGCGTGCTCGACCAGTCGACGCTGGAGATCGTGAACACCGCCAAGCGTACGGGTGCGCAGGTGCGCGGGCCCATCCCGCTGCCGACGCGGATCGAGAAGTTCACCGTCAACCGCTCGCCGCACATCGACAAGAAGTCGCGCGAGCAGTTCGAGATCCGCACGCACAAGCGGGTTCTGGACATCGTCGACCCGACGCCGCAGACCGTCGATGCTCTCATGAAGCTCGACCTGGCCGCTGGCGTCGACGTCGAGATCAAGCTCTAAGGGACAGGTACGATGCGCACCGGTCTTATCGCACAGAAAGTCGGCATGACTCGCATGTACAACGATGCGGGTGAACACGTGCCGGTCACGGTGCTGAAGGTCGACGGCCTGCAGGTCGTCGCCCAGCGCACCGCCGACAAAGAAGGCTACACCGCCGTCCAGCTGGGCGCCGGCAAGGCCAAGGTCAAGAACGTTTCGAAGGCGCTCCGCGGCCACTTCGCCAAGGCGAAGGTGGAGCCGAAGCGGAAGCTCGCGGAATTCCGCGTTTCCGAGGATTGCCTTCTGGACCCGGGCGTGGCATTGTCGCCCGCTCATTTCGTCGCCGGCCAGTTCGTCGACGTTACGGGTATCAGCATCGGTAAGGGTTTCGCCGGCGGCATGAAGCGCCACAACTTCCGTGGCCTTGAAGCGACGCACGGCGTGTCCATCTCGCACCGTTCCCACGGTTCCACCGGTCAGTGCCAGGACCCCGGCAAGGTGTTCAAGGGCAAGAAGATGGCCGGTCACCTGGGTGCGGAGCGTGTTACCACGCAGAACCTGACCGTGTTCTCGGTTGACGAGGAGCGCGGTCTGATCCTGGTGCGCGGGTCCGTCCCCGGCCATGCCAATGGCTGGGTCCGGGTTCGTGATGCCGTGAAGAAGCCGGTCCACGGCGAGGTCCCGATGCCCGCGGGCATCTATCAGGCCGCGTCCGAGGCTCCGGCTGCCGCTCCCGCCGAGGAGGCTCCGGCCGCCGATGCGGGTGAAGGTGAAAGCAAGGAATAATCGGCCATGAAGGTTGACGTAATTACTCTGGACAACAAGAGCGCCGGCTCTGTCGAACTGGCCGAAGATATCTTCGGCCTCGACGTCCGCGCCGACCTTTTGCACCGCGTCGTCCGCTGGCAGCTGGCGAAGCGGCAGGCCGGGACCCACAAGACGAAGGGGATCTCCGAGATCTCCGGCACCACCAAGAAGCCCTTCCGCCAGAAGGGCACGGGCCACGCCCGTCAGGGTTCCATGCGGAGCCCGCAGTTCCGCGGTGGTGCGACGATCTTTGGCCCGGTCGTGCGTTCCCACGCCCATGATCTGCCGAAGAAGGTCCGCAAGCTGGGCCTGAAGACGGCGCTCTCGGCGAAGGCGAAGGACGGCAAGTTGGTCGTTCTGGACACCGCCACCTCGGAGTCGGGCAAGACCAAGGACCTGGTCAAGCAGCTCGCCGCTCTGGGTTGGTCGTCCGCCCTGATCATCGACGGCGAGGCCGTGAACGACGGTTTCGCCCGTGCCGCCCGCAACATCGTTGGCGTCGACGTCCTGCCGCAGCAGGGTGCGAACGTCTACGACATCCTGCGTCGTGACACGCTTGTCCTGACCAAGGACGCGGTCGCGAAGCTCGAGGAGCGCCTGAAATGAGCAAGCAGGTCACGATCAGCAAGGAACGCATGTACGACGTGATCAAGAGCCCCGTCATCACCGAAAAGGCGACGATGGGTTCGGAGCACAACCAGGTCACGTTCCGTGTGCCGCTCGATGCCTCCAAGCCGGAGATCAAGGCGGCCGTGGAAGGCGTGTTCGACGTCAAGGTCAACGCCGTCAACACGCTGATCCAGAAGGGCAAGGCCAAGCGCTTCCGCGGCCGTATGGGTCGCCGGAGCGACGTCAAGAAGGCGGTCGTGACCCTCGCCGAGGGTCACTCGATCGACGTGACGACGGGAGTGTGACGAAATGGCTCTGAAGAAGTTCAACCCGGTCACGCCGGGCACCCGTCAGCTGGTGCTCGTCGACCGGTCCGACCTGTGGAAGGGCAAGCCGGTCAAGAAGCTGACCGAGGGCCTGACCAAGTCGGGCGGCCGCAACAACACCGGCCGCACGACCGCCTGGAACCGCGGCGGCGGGGCCAAGCGTCGGTACCGCATCATCGACTTCAAGCGCACCAAGATGGACGTCACCGCGACCGTCGAGCGCCTGGAGTACGACCCCAACCGCACCGCGTTCATCGCCCTGGTGACCTACACCGACGGCGAGCAGGCCTACATCCTGGCTCCGCAGCGTCTCAAGGAAGGCGACACCATCGTCGCCGCCGAGCGCGCGGACATCAAGCCGGGCAACGCGATGCCCCTGAAGAATATGCCGGTCGGCACCATCGTCCACAACGTGGAGATGAAGCCGGGCAAGGGCGGCCAGATGGCCCGCTCGGCGGGTTGCTACGCGCAGCTCATCGGCAAGGACCAGGGCTACGCCCAGCTGCGCCTGTCCTCGGGCGAGCTGCGCATGGTGCGCGGCGAGTGCATGGCCACGGTCGGTGCGGTCTCCAACCCGGACAACCAGAACCAGAATCTGGGCAAGGCCGGTCGTGCCCGGTGGATGGGCCGTCGTCCGAGCGTCCGAGGCGTGGTGATGAACCCGGTCGACCACCCGCACGGCGGCGGCGAAGGCCGTACTTCGGGCGGCCGTCACCCGGTCACGCCGTGGGGCAAGCCGACGAAGGGCAAACGCACCCGCAATAACAAGGCGACGGACAAGCTCATCATGCGCACCCGTCACCAGGCGAAGAAGAAGTAACGGAGGCCGCTCGTGGCTCGCTCTGTTTGGAAAGGTCCGTTCGTAGACGGATACCTGCTGAAGAAGGCCGAAGCGGCCCGGTCCGCCGGTCGCAACGAGGTCATCAAGACCTGGTCGCGCCGCTCGACCATCCTGCCGCAGTTTGTCGGCCTGACGTTCGGCGTCTACAACGGCCAGAAGTTCGTCCCGGTGCTGGTTACCGAGAACATGATCGGGCACAAGTTCGGCGAGTTTTCGCCGACCCGCACGTTCTACGGCCACGCCGCCGACAAGAAGGCGAAGAGGAAGTAAACGATGGGCAAGCAGTCCGCACCCCGCAGCCTGCCGGACAACGAGGCCAAGGCGTTCTCGGCGTCCATCCGCACCAGCCCGCGTAAGCTGAACCTCGTCGCATCCATGATCCGTGGCATGTCGGCCGAGGCGGCGCTGTCGGCGCTGACCTTCAACGCGCGCCGGGTCTCCAACGACGTGAAGAAGGTGCTGGAAAGCGCCATCGCGAACGCGGAGAACAACCACCAGCTCGACGTCGACCGTCTGGTCGTCGCCGAGGCCTACGTTGGCAAGAGCCTGGTGATGAAGCGCTGGCGCGCCCGCGCCCGTGGTCGAGTCGGCCGTATTCAGAAGCCGTTCTCGAACCTGACCATCGTGGTGCGTGAGCGCGAGGAGACTGAGTAATGGGTCACAAAGTCAATCCGATCGGCCTGCGCCTCGGCATCAACCGCACCTGGGACAGCCGTTGGTTCGCTGACGAAAACTATCCCAAGCTGCTGCACGAGGATCTGGCGCTGCGCGACTACCTCAAGAAGCGCCTGCAGCAGGCCGGTGTGTCGCGCATCATCATCGAACGTCCCGCCAAGAAGGCCCGCATCACCATCCACACCGCCCGTCCGGGCGTGGTGATCGGCAAGAAGGGCGCCGACATCGAGAATCTGCGCCGCGAGCTGGCTCGCCGCACGGGCAACGAGGTGATGCTCAACATCGTCGAGATCCGCAAGCCGGAACTGGACGCGCAGCTGGTCGCCGAAAACATCGCCCAGCAGCTGGAGCGCCGCGTGGCCTTCCGTCGCGCCATGAAGCGCGCCGTGCAGAACGCCATGCGCCTGGGCGCCCAGGGCATCCGGATCAACTGCGCCGGTCGTCTGGGCGGCGCCGAGATCGCCCGGACCGAGTGGTACCGCGAGGGCCGCGTGCCCCTGCACACCCTGCGCGCGGACGTCGACTACGGCGTCGGCACCGCGAAGACCACCTACGGCACCTGCGGTGTCAAGGTGTGGATCTTCAAGGGTGAGGTGCTGGAGCACGACCCGATGGCGCGGGACAAGCGCGCTGCCGATCAGGGCCGCTGAGGCGGCCCGACCCGGTTAGAATTGAGGATGTAGAGCGATGCTTTCTCCGAAACGGACGAAGTTCCGCAAGCAGCACAAGGGCCGCATTCACGGCGAGGCGAAGGGAGGCTATACGCTGAACTTCGGCTCCTTCGGCCTGAAGGCCCAGGAGCCCGAGCGGATCACCGCCCGCCAGATCGAGGCCGCCCGCCGCGCCATGACCCGCTACATGAAGCGTCAGGGCAAGGTGTGGATCCGCGTCTTCCCGGACGTGCCGGTCTCCAAGAAGCCCCTCGAAGTGCGTATGGGTAAGGGCAAGGGCTCGCCGGAAGTATGGGTCGCCAAGATCAAGCCCGGCCGCATCATGTTCGAGGTGGACGGTGTCAGCGAGGAAATCGCGCGCGAGGCGTTCCGCCTGGCGTCGGCCAAGCTGCCCCTGAAGACCAAATTTGTTGCACGCATCGGCGAAGGGGTCTAAATCATGGCGTCCGCGACGGATATCCGTGCGAAAAGCGTCGACGAGCTGAAGGACCGCCTCGTCGAACTCAAGAAAGAGCAGTTCAATCTGCGCTTCCAGAAGGCCTCCGGCCAGCTGGAGAACACCGCCCGCGTTTCTGCCGTGCGCAAGGAAATCGCGCAGGTGAAGACGGTTCTGAACGAGCGTCGGGCCCAGCCCGGCGCGTGAGTGCCTGAAGGAGTGACGGTAATATGCCTCGGCGCATTCTTCAGGGTGTGGTGACGAGCGACAAGACCGACAAGACCGTGACGGTCGTGGTCGAGCGCCGGTTTATGCATCCGGTGTATAAAAAGTTCATTCGCCGCACCAAGAAGTACGCCGCCCACGATGAAGCCAACCAGTGCAAGGTTGGCGACGTGGTGCGGATTCGTGAGTGCCGCCCCCTTTCCAAGACGAAGTCCTGGGAAGTGGTGGCGGAAGGTGCTGAATAAACACACCAACCTCTAGCGTTTAAGGAATTGGTGCAATGATTCAGATGCAAACCAACCTTGACGTGGCCGACAACTCCGGCGCGCGTCGGGTTATGTGCATCAAGGTGCTGGGTGGTTCCAAGCGGAAGACCGCCAGTGTCGGTGACGTCATCGTGGTGTCCGTGAAGGACGCGATTCCCCGTGGCCGCGTGAAGAAGGGTGACGTGCAGCGTGCCGTCATCGTGCGCACGGCCAAGGAAATCCGTCGGCCGGACGGGTCGATCATCCGATTCGACCGCAATGCCGCGGTGCTCATCAACAAGCAGAACGAGCCCATCGGCACCCGTATCTTCGGCCCGGTGACCCGCGAGCTGCGCGCGAAGAAGTTCATGAAGATCATCTCGCTGGCTCCGGAGGTCCTGTAAATGGCTTCGAAGGTGAAGAAGGGCGATCGTGTCATCGTCCTGACGGGCAAGGACAAGGGCAAGACCGGCGAGGTCCTGCGGTCCATCCCGTCCGAAAATCGGGTGGTTGTCCAGGGTGTGAACGTCGTCAAGCGTCACCAGCGTCCGACCCCGATGTCGGCCGGCGGCATTATCGAAAAGGAGGCGCCCATCAACGTCTCCAATGTCGCCCACATCGACCCGAAGGACCAAAAGCCGACCCGCGTCGGCTTCAAGACGCTCGAGGACGGCTCGAAGGTGCGCTTCGCCAAGCGCTCCGGCGAGGTCCTGGATAAGTAAGGAGTTGGGCGATGACTGCGCGTCTGCGTGAACATTACGATACCGTCGTCCGCAAGGCCCTCCAGGAAAAGTTCGCCTACGCGAACCACATGGAGTTGCCCCGCCTGTCCAAGATCACGATCAACATGGGTGTCGGTGCCGCCGCCCAGGATCGCAAGAAGATCGAGGGCGCGATCGCGGACATGACCGCCATCTCCGGCCAGAAGCCGATTCTGACCAAGGCCAAGAAGTCGATCGCCGGCTTCAAGCTGCGTGACGGCATGGTGGTGGGCTGCAAGGTCACCTTGCGGCGCGAGCGCATGTACGAGTTCCTCGACCGTCTGGTCACCATCGCGCTGCCGCGCGTGCGTGACTTCCGTGGCATTCCGACCACGGGCTTCGACGGCCAGGGCAACTACAACATGGGCCTGAAGGAACAGATCATCTTCCCGGAAATCGAGTACGACCAGGTCGACGTCGTCCGGGGCATGGATATCTCGTTCAACACCACGGCCAAGACCGACGAGGAGTGCCGCGCGCTTCTCGAAGGTTTCGACATGCCGTTCATCAAGTAAGGCCGGAGGTCTAAAGATGGCAAAGGTTTCTGCCGTTCAGAAGAACAAGCGCCGCGAGCGCCTGGTGGCCAAGGACGCCGCCAAGCGTGCGGAGCTCAAGGCGAAGATCAAGGATCAGGACATCTCCCCCGAGGAGCGGTTCGAAGCGGTCATGAAGCTTGCGGAACTGCCCCGCAACGGCTCCAAGGTTCGCATCCGCAACCGCTGTGAACTGTCGGGCCGCCCGCGTGGTACCTACCGCAAGTTCAAGCTCGGCCGTGTCATGCTGCGCGACCTGGCCTCTACCGGCCAGATCCCCGGCATGGTCAAGTCGAGCTGGTAAGGGGAGACTTCACCCATGTCCATGACTGATCCGTTGGGTGATCTGCTCACCCGCATCCGCAACGGCCAGCAGGCCCGCAAGCAGAGCGTGCTCGCGCCGGCGTCCAAGCTGCGCGCGAACGTTCTCGAGGTTCTGGTCCGCGAGGGCTACATCCGTGGTTGGGAACGCTACAACCTGCGCCAGGGCATCGACGAGATCCGCGTTGATCTCAAGTACCTGGACGGCGAGCCCGTGATCAAGGAGATCAGCCGCGTGTCCAAGCCGGGCCGCCGCGTCTACTCCAAGATCAAGGATCTGCCGAAGGTCTACAACGGCCTGGGCATTTCCATCCTGTCGACGCCGCGTGGCGTGATGTCCGATCACGAAGCGCGCCAGGCGAACGTCGGCGGCGAAGTCCTCTGCAAGGTGTTCTAAGGGGCGTTTGACAATGTCGCGAGTTGGTAAATATCCGGTCGAGGTTCCCTCCGGCGTGACCGTCACGCTGGGCGAGGACACCGTCACCGTGAAAGGCAAGCTCGGTGAGATGTCCATGCCTCTTCTGTCCGACCTCGTGGAGGCCAAGATGGAAGAGAACCAGGTCGTCGTCTCGCCGAAGACCGAGCACAAGAAGTCGCGCATGATGTGGGGCACCACGCGCGCCAATATCGCCAATATGGTGAAGGGCGTGTCGGAAGGCTTCACGAAGAAGCTGGTGATCACCGGCGTCGGCTATCGTGCGCAGGCCCAGGGCAACACCCTGAAGCTGTCGCTCGGGTTCTCCCACGACATCGACTTTCCGGTGCCGCAGGATCTGAAGATCACCACGCCGCAGCCGACCGAGATCGAGATCTCGGGCTCGGACAAGCAGCGCGTCGGGCAGATCGCCAGCGAAATCCGTGGTTTCCGTCCGCCCGAGCCCTACAAGGGCAAGGGCGTCCGGTACGCGGACGAGCAGATCCTGCGCAAGGAAGGCAAGAAGAAGTAAGGGCGAGAACCATGCAGCAGAAGGCACTGTTCAAGCGCCGTGCGCGGCGCAACCGCTTCGCCCTGAAGAAGAAGGCTGGTGGCCGTGCGCGCCTGTCCGTCTTCCGTTCGGGCAAGCACATTTACGCCCAGGTCATCGACGATGCCCAGGGCAAGACCGTCGTTTCCGCCTCGACCCTCGACAAGGAGTTGAAGGGTCAGGTCGAGAAGGCCGGTACCGTGGACGCCGCGACGGCGGTCGGCAAGCTGGTGGCCAAGCGCGCCACCGAGGCCGGCGTCAAGGAGGTCGTCTTCGACCGTGGCGGCTACGTCTATCACGGCCGCGTCAAGGCTCTGGCCGACGGCGCGCGCGAGGGCGGTCTTTCGTTCTAAGGGATTTTCGGTATGGCACGTACACCCAACGCTGAGCGCTCCGAGCGCAGCCCCCGGGACCGTGATCGTCGCGGCGACCGGGACCGCAACGCCGAGCGCGACGACGAGTTCGTCGATAAGCTCGTCCACATCAACCGCGTCGCCAAGGTGGTCAAGGGCGGCCGCCGCTTCGCCTTCGCCGCGCTGGTCGTGGTGGGCGACGGCAAGGGCCGCGTCGGCTTCGGCGCCGGCAAGGCCCGCGAGGTGCCCGAGGCGATCCGCAAGGCGACCGAGCAGGCCAAGCGCGAAATGGTCCGGGTGCCCCTGCGCGAGGGCCGCACCCTGCACCACGACGTGAAGGGCCACTTCGGCGCCGGCCGCGTGATCCTCCGTTCGGCCCCGGCCGGTACGGGCATCATCGCCGGTGGTCCGATGCGCGCCGTCTTCGAGACCATGGGCGTGCAGGACGTCGTCGCCAAGTGCACCGGCACGACGAATCCGTACAACATGATCAAGGCGACCTTCGACGCGCTCGTGAACATCAATTCGCCGCGCCAGATCGCGGCGAAGCGGGCCAAGAAGGTCGGTGACATCGTGGCCCGTCGCGACGGTGCCGCGGCGGTCGCCGCCGCCGGCGCGAAGGAGTAAGGCTCATGGCGAACACCGTGAAGGTCACGCAGATCCAGAGCCCCATCGGCCGCAAGAAGGACCAGCGCGCGACGCTGGTCGGCCTGGGCCTGAACAAGATGCACCGCACGACGGTCCTCGAGGACACGCCGTCGGTCCGTGGCATGATCGCCAAGGTCGCGCATCTGGTGAAGGTGGAGGCGGCGGAGTAATCCGCCGCTTCTTTCCTCCCCAACTCTGAAAGTCAGGGCGTATCGCTATGAAACTCAACGAGCTCCGCGACAACCCGGGTGCCACGAAGGCGCGCATGCGCGTCGGCCGCGGCATCGGGTCGGGCAAGGGCAAGACCGGCGGCCGCGGCGTGAAGGGTCAGACCTCGCGCACGGGCGTCGCGATCAACGGCTTCGAAGGCGGCCAGATGCCCATCTACCGCCGTCTGCCGAAGCGCGGCTTCAACAACATCTTCCGCAAGGACTATGTTGCGCTGAACCTCGACCGCATCCAGGCGGCCTTCGACTCCGGCAAGCTGGACGCCGGCCAGCCGGTGACGGCCGAGGCTCTGGTGGCGGCCAATGTCATCAGCCGCGCCAAGGACGGCGTGCGCCTGCTGGGCATGGGCGAACTGAAGACCAAGGCGACCTTCAAGGTGGCGGGCGCTTCCGCCTCCGCCAAGGACGCCATCGAGAAGGCCGGCGGCACCCTCGAGGTGCTGGCCCCGGCCAAGACGGAGGAGGGCGGCGCGTAAGGCGCCGCCCCTTTCCCTTTTTCCGACCGTTTGTGACCTGAGAGAGTAGGGCATGGCATCTGCCGCCGAACAGCTCGCCGCGAACATGAACTTCAGCGTCTTTTCGAAGGCGACTGAACTCAAGAAGCGGATCTGGTTCACCCTGGGGGCGCTGATCGTCTACCGGGCTGGCACCTATATTCCGCTGCCGGGCATCAACCCGCAGGCGTTGGCCGACGTTTTCGCCCAGCAGGGCGGGGGCATCCTCGGCATGTTCGACATGTTCGCGGGTGGTGCGCTGTCGCGCATGACCATCTTCGCGCTGAACATCATGCCCTACATCTCGGCATCGATCATCATGCAGCTGATGACCGCCGTCAGCCCCACCATGGAGGCGCTGAAAAAGGAAGGCGAGTCGGGCCGCAAGAAGATCAACCAGTACACCCGCTACCTGACGGTGCTGATCGCGGCCATGCAGGCCTACGGCATCGCGGTCGGCCTGGAAGCCATGAGCGGCTCGGCCGGCGCGGCGGTGTATGACCCAGGCTACTTCTTCCGCTTTACCACCGTGATCACGCTGGTGGGCGGCACGCTGTTCCTGATGTGGCTGGGCGAGCAGATCACCGCCCGGGGCGTCGGCAACGGCATCTCGCTGATCATCTTTGCCGGCATTGTCGCCAACCTGCCAGGCGCACTGGCGGGCATGCTGGAACTGGGCCGCACCGGCGCGCTCAGCCCCGCGATCATCATCGGCATCATGGTTCTGGCCGTCGCCGTCATCGCCTTCATCGTGTTCATCGAGCGTGCCCAGCGCCGCATCCTGGTGCAGTATCCGAAGCGCCAGATGGGCAACAAGATGTACGGCGGCGAAAGCACCCACCTGCCGCTGAAGATCAACACGCCGGGCGTCATTCCGCCGATCTTCGCCAGCTCCATCCTGCTGGTTCCGGTGACGGCGGCGAGCTTCACCGCCGGCCAGGGGCCCGAGTGGCTGCGTGAGATCGTTGCGCTGCTGGGCATCGGCCAGCCGCTGCATATCGTCCTGTTCGCCGCCCTGATCATGTTCTTCGCGTTCTTCTACACGGCGGTTGTGTTCAACCCGGCCGACACCGCGGATAACCTGAAGAAGTACGGCGGCTTCATTCCCGGCATCCGGCCGGGCAAGAACACGGCCGAGTACCTGGACTACGTCCTCACCCGGCTCACCGCCGTGGGCTCCGTCTACCTGGTGCTGATCTCCATCCTGCCGGAGATCCTGATCGCCGAGGTCGGTGTGCCCTTCTACTTCGGCGGCACCTCGCTTCTGATCGTGGTGACGGTCACCATGGACACGGTGGCCCAGATCCAGTCCCACCTGCTGGCGCACCAGTACGAGGGGCTTATCAAGAAATCCAAGCTGAGAGGTAAGCGCGGATGAAGGGGAAGCGCATCATCTTCATGGGCCCTCCGGGCGGCGGCAAGGGCACCCAGGCCCAGCGTCTGGAGGACAAGTTCGGCATCAAGCAGCTGTCCACCGGTGACATGCTGCGGGCGGCGGTCGCAGCCGGGACCGAGCTGGGCAAGCAGGCCAAGCAGGTCATGGACGCCGGTCAGCTGGTCTCCGACGACCTGATGATCGGCCTGATCTCCGAGCGCGTGGACCAGCCGGACTGCGCCAACGGCTTCATCCTGGACGGCTTCCCCCGGACCATTCCGCAGGCCGAGGCGCTTGATGCGCTCATGGCCGACAAGGGCATGGATCTGGACGCGGTGATCGAGCTGCGCGTCCCCGATTCGCTTCTGGTGGAGCGCATCACGGGCCGCTTCTCCTGCGCCAAGTGCGGCCGCGGCTACCACGACAAGTACCAGCAGCCGAAGGTGGAGGGCGTCTGCGACGCCTGCGGCTCGACGGAGTTCAAGCGCCGGGCCGATGACAACGCCGAGACGGTGACGTCCCGCCTGGAGGCCTACCACAAGCAGACCGCGCCGGTCCTCGCCTACTACGAGGAGAAGGGCAAGGTCCACGTGGTCGACGGAACGAAGGACATCGACCAGGTCACCGATGATCTGGTCGCCATCCTGGAAAAGTGATTGACGGTGGGTTGACTCGCAGGGCGCGATGCATATAATCGCGCACCTTCGGGCCACCCGCCCCGCAATGGAAATCGACAACAGTCGCACGAGAGTAAGGAGTACGGGCTTTGGCGCGTATCGCTGGCGTTAACATTCCCACCAACAAGCGGGTGGAAATCGCGCTGACCTACATCTACGGCATCGGCCCGAAGAAGGCCAAGGACATCCGCGAGCAGGTCGGCATCGCCGACTCCGTTCGCGTGAACCAGCTGTCCGATGACGAGGTCATGCGCATCCGTGAACTCATCGACAACGAATACCGGGTCGAGGGTGACCTGCGGCGCGAGACGGCGATGAACATCAAGCGTCTCATGGACCTGGGCTGCAACCGCGGCCTGCGTCACCGCAAGGGTCTGCCGGTCCGCGGCCAGCGCACGCACACCAATGCGCGCACCCGCAAGGGTCCGGCCAAGCCGATCGCCGGTAAGAAGAAGTAATTTCGGGCAAGGGATAGGTTCGGCACATGGCCAAGGCTGCTCAGACCGCGCGTCCGCGTCGCCGCGAACGGAAGAACATCTCTTCCGGCATCGCGCACGTGAACGCGTCGTTCAACAACACCATGATCACCATCACCGACGTGCAGGGGAATGCCATCTCCTGGTCGTCCGCCGGCGCTCAGGGCTTCAAGGGTTCGCGCAAGTCGACCCCGTATGCCGCCCAGGTCGCCGCCGAGGACGCCGGCCGCAAGGCCGCGGAGCACGGCATGCGCACCCTGGAGGTCGAGGTGTCGGGTCCGGGTTCCGGACGTGAGTCCGCCCTGCGCGCGCTGCAGGCAACCGGCTTCACCATCACGTCCATTCGCGACGTGACGCCGATCCCGCACAACGGCTGCCGGCCGCGCAAGCGCCGCCGCGTCTGATACGCGCAGGCGCCGCGCGTCCGTCGCGGCGCGCCAACGGTCCGCAAGGTTACGCCGGCCCGAGCCCAGGCTCTGGCCGGCGCCGTGCCGTCCCGGATCGCGGTCTTCGGCCCAATGGGGCGCGGGCCGCACCCGCGCCAGGCCGGCGGTAAGGCGTCATCGGCACACCGCCGAGCCGGCGCAAAGGTAAGGACTTCGGCGTACCCGGGCGCCGGTCGCAAGGGCCCGGAGACAACCGGATAGAATAGGGGCACGCCCGTGATTCAGAAGAACTGGCAGGAACTGATCAAACCGTCCAAGCTCAGCGTCGAGCCTGGCGACGATCCGGCGCGTCTGGCGACGGTCGTTGCCGAGCCGCTTGAGCGTGGCTTCGGCATGACGCTCGGCAACGCGCTGCGCCGCGTGCTGCTGTCGTCCTTGCAGGGCGCGGCGGTCACCGCCATCCAGATCAAGGGCGTCCTGCACGAGTTCAGCAGCGTCGAAGGCGTCCGCGAGGACGTCACCGACATGATCCTCAACATCAAGACGCTGGCGCTGCGCATGGGCGGCGAAGGCCCCCGCCGCATGACGCTGAAGGCTACCGGCCCCGGTCCCGTCACCGCCGGCCAGATCGAGCCGGGCGCCGAGATGGAGATTATGAACCCCGACCTTGTGATCTGCCACCTGGACCAGGGTGCCACCCTGGACATGGAGTTCACGGTGAACACGGGGAAGGGCTATGTTCCGGCGGCCATGAACCGCAACGAAGACAGCCCCATCGGCCTGATCCCGGTGGACAGCATCTTCAGCCCGGTCAAGCGCGTCTCCTACAAGGTCGATAACAGCCGTGTCGGTCAGGTCACCGACTACGACAAGCTGTCCATGGACGTCGAGACCAACGGCTCGATCACGCCGGAAGACGCCGTGGCGCTCGCCGCCCGCATCCTGCAGGACCAGCTGCAGCTCTTCATCAACTTCGAGGAGCCGCAGGCCGCCTACGAGGAGAAGAAGGAGGAGGAACTCCCCTTCAACAAGAACCTCCTGCGCAAGGTGGACGAGCTGGAACTGTCGGTCCGTTCGGCGAACTGCCTGAAGAACGACAACATCATCTACATCGGCGACCTGGTGCAGAAGACCGAGGCGGAAATGCTCCGCACCCCGAACTTCGGCCGCAAGTCGCTGAACGAGATCAAGGAAGTGCTGGCCTCCATGGGCCTGCACCTGGGTATGGAAATCCCCAACTGGCCGCCCGAGAACATCGAGGAACTGGCCAAGAAGCTGGAAGAGCCGTACTGATCTTTTCGTTGCCCCGGCCGCTCGCGGTCGGGGCAACGCCCTCAGGCGCCGGGCGCGCGCTGACCGCGCGCGTGGCGCGCGCCGTAGGAGCGGCGGCCCCCAGTCGGGGGCTTGGGGCGAGGGCATTTCCGATCAGGCGCGGTCGCGCCTGATCGGCGGTGTGCGCGCTTCCGCGCACGCCTTCGGCTCCAAGCGCCACCAAGGCTCACGCGCCTGACCGGCGCGGGGTCGCAGTCGCGACCCTATTCGCCCTTTTCGATCACGTTCGATCGAAAAGGGCTCTGTTTACCGGGTTGTGTTTCTCGGCCGCCGGGTCTAAAACCGGCGGCCGATCCGGTTCCATGACGGAGCCATCCCGCCGTGCATGCCGCATTCGTCCATTCAACCGGGCGCGGCGGCGGGACATCGCAATCGATTTCGCGTCGCGAGATCCAGTTACAGGAGAGCACCCATGCGTCACGGCATGTCGGGCCGCAAGCTCAACCGCACCAGCAGCCACCGCAAGGCCATGTTCGCCAACATGGCGACGGCCCTGCTGAAGCACGAGCAAATCAAGACCACCGTGCCCAAGGCCAAGGACCTGCGTCCGGTCGTCGAGAAGCTCATCACGCTGGCCAAGCGCAACACCCTGCACACCCGCCGCCAGGCCGCCGCGATCATCCGCGAGGACGCTGTGGTCCGTAAGCTGTTCTCCGAACTGGGCGAGCGCTACAAGGACCGCAACGGCGGCTACACCCGCGTGCTGAAGGCCGGCTACCGCTACGGCGACGCCGCGCCGATGGCCGTCATCGAGCTGGTCGACCGCAACCCCGACGCCAAGGGCGCCGAGGACAAGGCCCGCGTCGAGGCCGAGGCGGAAGCCGAAGGCGAGGAGTAAATCCTCCGCCGCAGTCGCGGTTTGCTGTCGAGAAAGGGCGGCCCATGGCGGGCCGCCCTTTTTCTCGTCTGTACCCCGGCGGGAAGGCCAGGGCGTCCCGCTTCCGCCGGGAGCGCCCGGGGGTCCCGCTCCCGGCCGTGCGGCGCGTGCCGGACGGCCGGGCCGGAGGATGGCCGGATCAGGCGCTGCGCACCTGCTTCAGGAAGCGCACCATTTCCGCCTGCAGGGTGTCGGAGTTGCTGTTGAGGTCGGTAACGGACGTCAGCACCTCGTCGGACGCCGTGCTGGCGCGTTCGGCCGCCGAGGTGACGCCGCTGATGTTCGTAGTCACCTCGCGCGTGCCGACGGCGGCCTGTTCCACGTTGCGGGCGATTTCGGCCGTGGCGGCGTTCTGTTCTTCCACCGCCGAGGCGATGGAGGACGTGATCTCGTGCACCTCGCGGATCACGTCGCCGATGGACTTGATGCCGTCGACGGCCGCCAGACTTTCCTTCTGCACGTCGGTGATCTGGGCCGAGATGTCCTCGGTCGCGCGCTGGGTCTGCTGGGCGAGCGCTTTGACCTCGTTGGCGACGACGGCGAAGCCCTTGCCGGCGTCGCCGGCGCGCGCGGCTTCGATGGTGGCGTTCAGGGCCAGAAGGTTGGTCTGCTCGGCGATGTCGGTGATGAGGCTGACGACGGCGCCGATCTTCTCGGCGGCGTCCGACAGGCCGCGCACCTGCTCGTTCACCTCTTCCACCCGCCGGGTCGCGCGGCCGGCGACGGCGGAGGACTGGGACACCTGCCGCGAGATTTCGGAAATGGAGGACGCCAGTTCCTCGGCGGCGGCGGACACGGTTTCGACGTTGGCGGAGGCTTCCTCGGCGGCTGCAGCCACCGCAGAGGCCTTGCTGGTGCTGTCGTCGGCGGTGCGCGACATGTCTCCGGCCGTGGTCTCCAGCGTGCCGGCGGCCGAGGAAACGGCCTTGATGATGCCGCCGACCGAGGCCTCGAAATCGTCGGCCAGGCGGTTCATGGCGGCGCGCTTGTCTGCTTCGGCCTGGCGTTCCAGGGCCTTCTGCTCCTCGGCCAGGCGCTCGGCCTCCTGCCCGTTCTCCTTGAAGAACGCCACGGCGGCGGCCATCTGGCCGATCTCGTCGCGGCGGTTGCGGCCGGGGATGACGGTGTCCCACTCCTTGCGGGCGAGCCGGCCCATGGCCTCGGTCATCCCCGCGACGGGCCGGCCGATGTTGCGGCCGATGAGGACGGCGTTCAGCACGCCGACGACGACCGCCAGGGCCAGGACGGCGATCATGACGGTCCAGGCACGGTCGATGTCGGTGGTGAGTTCGGTCTTCTGGTCGGCCCGCAGCCCTTCGGCGGCGGTTTCAAGGGCGCGCGCGGTCTCGATCAGGCGCGGGCGGAGGGCCTGCTGCTCTTGCCGGCCGTCGACGAATGACCGGAAGGCGGTCTCGAAACCCTCGATCTCGGCCAGGACGGCGTCGGCCACCTGGCGCGTCGCCGTCCGGTCGGCACCGTTGCGCAGGGCCTGGGCGCCGCTGCGCAGCGTGTCGACGCCGGCCAGGACCTGGTCGCGCGACTCCACGTCGTCGCGGATCTGGTAGTTCTTTTCGTCCCGGCGAACCTCCAGCATGGTCTTGATGAGGCGGTTGGCCGCGTCGGCCTCGCGCAGTTCCTCCAACACGATGGTGCTCGAGGCGTTGCCGTCCAGCAGGTCGCGAACCTGGGCCTTCTGCTGCGCCCGCAGGTCTTCCAGCACGCCTTCCACCTCGCGGGCAGCGGTTTCCATGGCGGCCAGGGCCGTGGCGGCTTCCCGGTCGATTTCCACATAACGGTCGAATGTGCCGGCGTACTCTGTGGTGACGTCCGCCAGTTCGTCCATCAGCCGGTCGTTGGCGACGCTCTGGAACTGCGCCTTCGATTCCGTGATCTGCGCCTGAATACTGTCGACCAGGCCGCGCACGTCGCCGGCCTCGTCGGGATTGCCGCGCAGCATGTAGTTCTTTTCCTCGCCGCGCAGGTCGAGGACGAACTTGACGATGCGGTTGGCGTCGTCGGCCTTGTCGACGCGGTCGGTGACGTTCGTCAGGGCGGCCAGGCCCACCGCGCCGAGTATGATCGTCAGGGCCAGGACCGCGCCGAAGGCCAGCGCAAGTTTCTTGCCGATGGTCAGGCCGGGCGACCTCCGGCCGGTCGTCAGTTGTGCCATGGTCTGGGGTGCTCCTGGGGGAGAGCCAGGCTGGGGTTGTCCTGGCCCATTGTGTAAATCGGATGCGTTACGTTTGATACGGGATGTATGATCCTTTCGGATCACCAGGATAACCCTAAAGTTCCCCCGGTCGCCGGTTTGCGGCCGCCATCGGCGGCACCACCGTTCGCATGCGTGCAGGCCATGGCTGCGGGCGCTACCCTTGTCCGAATGCGCACGCAAGAGGCATTTCGCACCGGGAGGCGCCCGCCATGGCCACCGCCACGACCAAGACACGCGACCAGGACGGTTCGTCCACGTTCAGCGGCCCGGAACTCGGGGCGATCGCACACCTTTACAGGGGCGAGGTCTACCGTTCGACCATCTGGCGATCGCGCCTGGACAACACCACGAACTGGGCGGTCCTGACGACGGGTGTCGCCCTGTCCATCGCGTTCGCAAGCCCTCAGGCCTCGGCGTTGCCGTTGATCCTGGTGGGGCTTCTGGTGGCGGCGTTCCTGGCGTTCGAGGCGCGGCGCTACCGCTATTTCAACGTCTGGCGGGCGCGCTGCCGGTTGATGGAGACCGACATCTACGCCCCTATGCTCCGCGGCGAGGGCGTCACCCTGGACGGCAGATGGAACACGCTTCTGTCCAGCGATTACCTGCGGCCGCACTTCCACATCAGCTATGGGCGGGCCCTGGGGCGCCGGCTGCGCAAGAACTACGCCTACATCCTGACGGTGCAGGCCGTCGCCTATGCCGGCAAGCTCTCGGTGCATCCGACCGCGCTCGACAGCTGGGCGGCGTTGCTTGACCGTGCGGCGGTCGGGCCGGTGCCCGGCCTTGCCGTACTCGGCGGCGGGCTTCTGTTCCATGGCGCCTGGATCACTCTGGCCCTGGTGACCTTGCGCATCGAAAAGCGCTATCGGCGCTCCGGCGCGCTGATCGCCATTGCCTGAGCCGCTCGGCGTGCGCCTTTTGCGCCGCCGTGCGGGGCGGTGTATACCGGCGTCACGACCAACGCCTGGACAATGACGAGGATGACATGCGGCGCCTGATCGCCTGCCTGATGTTGACGACCCTGGGCCTTGTCGGCCCGGCCGCCCCCACCGTCGCCCAGCAGCGCGTGGTGCCCGACAGCAAGGCCGAGGCGCTGCTGTCTTTCTCGCCGGTTGTGAAGCAGGTGACGCCGGCGGTGGTCAACATCTACACCAAGACGGTGGTAAAGACCCGCTCGCCGCTGTCGCCGCTGTTCAACGACCCCTTCTTCCGCCGCTTCTTCGGCGACCAGGTGCCGCGCGGCGGCACGCGGGAGCGGGTGGAGACCAGCCTGGGGTCGGGCGTGATCGTGCGCGAGGACGGCATCGTCGTCACCAACGACCACGTCATCGCCGGCGCGTCGGAGATCACCGTCATCCTGGCCGACCGCCGGGAGTTCGAGGCCGAGGTGCTGGGCACCGACGAGCGCACGGACCTTGCCGTGTTGCGGCTGGAGACGGACGGTGAGACCCTGCCGACCCTGCCGCTGACCGATTCGGACGCGCTGGAGGTGGGGGACCTGGTTCTGGCCGTCGGCAACCCCTTCGGCGTCGGGCAGACGACCACCATGGGCATCGTGTCGGCGCTGGGGCGGACCACCGGCGGCGGCGACAGCCAGCACGACTTCCGTTCCTTCATTCAGACCGACGCCGCCATCAACCCCGGCAACTCCGGCGGCGCCCTGGTGGATGGCGCGGGGCGTCTGGTGGGCATCAACACCGCGATCTATTCGCGCGACGGCGGCAACGTGGGCATCGGCTTCGCCATCCCGTCGAACATGGTGCGGGTGACCGTGGACAGCCTGATCTCCGAGGGGCGGGCGGTGCGTCCGTGGTTCGGCGCCGGCGGGCAGGGCGTAACCAACGACATTGCGCAGTCGCTGGGGATGGAGCGGCCGGTGGGCGTGCTCATCAACGAGATCTATCCCGGCGGTCCCGCCGACCGCGCCGGACTGAAGGTCGGCGACGTGGTGGTGGCCGCGGGCGGCCTGCCCGTGGTCGGGCCGGCGGACCTGCGGTATCGCATCGTCACCGCCCCGCTGGGGGAGGGCCTTGACCTGACCGTCCGGCGGGCGGACGGCGAGCGGGTCGTGCGCGTCGCGCTGATCCCGCCGCCGGAGGACCCGCCGCGCAACGTCACGCGGCTGGAGCGCTTCGACGGCCCCTTCGAGGGAGCGGAGGTGGCCAACCTGAACCCGGCGCTGGCCGAGGAGATGGGGCTGGACAGCCTGCAGCGCGGCGTGGTGGTTCTTGCGCTCAAGCGGGGCGGCACGGCGGCACGACTGGGCTTCCGGCCGGGCGACATCATCACCCGCGTCAATGACCGCGATACGCCCACCATCAAGGACCTGCAGCGCGCCGTGCGCCCCACCGTCCGGTGGACCATCACGCTGCTGCGTGACGGCCGCTCGCTGACCACCACGTTGTCGCAGTAGGCAAGGAAGGATCGCGCTCTCTTGGCCGGCCCCTCACTCTTCGACGCGCAAGCCCCGCGCCCGCTCGCCGACCGCCTGCGTCCGAAAACGCTGGACGAGGTGGTCGGGCAGGATCACCTGATCGGACCCGACGGGCCGCTGGGGCGCATGGTGCGCGCGGGCAAGCTGCAATCCATCGTGCTGTGGGGCCCGCCCGGCTGCGGCAAGACCACCATCGCGCGCCTTCTGGCCGACGGCACCGACCTGCACTTCGAGCCCCTGTCGGCGGTGTTCTCGGGTGTGGCCGACCTGCGCAAGGTGTTCGAGGCCGCTCGCAAGCGGCGCGAGGCGGGGCAGGGGACGCTGTTGTTCGTCGATGAAATCCACCGCTTCAACCGCAGCCAGCAGGACGGATTCCTGCCCTATGTGGAAGACGGCACGGTGGTGCTGGTGGGGGCGACGACGGAGAACCCCAGCTTCGAGCTGAACGCCGCGCTTCTGTCGCGCTGCCGGGTGCTGGTGCTCAATCGCCTGGACGAGCCCGCGCTGGAAAAGCTCCTGGCCCGCGCGGAGGCCGAACTCGGCGCGCCGTTGCCGCTGACCGAGGAGGCCCGCCAGGCGCTCAAGGCGCTGGCGGACGGCGACGGGCGGTTCCTGCTGGGCATGGCGGAGGACATCGCCAACGCCGGAATATCCGAGCCTCTGGACGCGGCGGGGCTGGCGGGCATCGTCCAGCGCCGGGCGCCGGTCTACGACAAGGACCGCGAGGGCCACTACAACCTCATTTCCGCCCTTCACAAATCCTTGCGGGGGTCGGATACCGACGCCGCGCTCTACTGGATGAACCGCATGCTGGAAGGCGGCGAGGACCCCATCTACATCCTCCGCCGCCTGACGCGGTTCGCCGTGGAGGACATCGGCCTGGCCGATCCGGGGGCGGTCACCCAGGCCATCGCGGCGTGGGAGACCTATGACCGGCTCGGCAGCCCGGAAGGGGACCTGGCGATCGCGCAGCTTGTGATCTATCTCGGCACCGCGCCCAAGAGCAACGCCGGCTATTCCGCGTTCAAGGCGGCGCGGCGGGCGGCCAAGCAGACCGGCAGCCTGATGCCGCCCAAGCATATCCTGAATGCGCCGACGCGCATGATGAAGGACCTGGGCTACGGCAAAGGCTACCGCTACGATCACGACGCACCGGAGGCGTTCTCCGGCCAGAGCTATTTCCCAGAGGAAATGGAGCGCCAGCGCTTCTACGATCCGCCGGAGCGCGGCTTCGAGCGGGAACTCCGCAAGCGCATCGACTTCTGGGACCGCCTGCGCGCCCGCCGCCGCGCCGAGGACGAGGGGGAGGACGGCGCGTGAGCCTTAAGATGCTGCTGGCCGTCGCCGCCGGCGGGGCGCTGGGCTCGGTGGGGCGCTATGCCACCGGCGTGCTCATGGGGCGTCTGCTGGGCATGGGCTTTCCCTGGGGGACGCTGACGGTGAACATCGTCGGCAGCTTTCTCATGGGGGCGCTGATCGAGTGGGCGGCCCTGCGCGGGGTGATGAGCCAGGAGGCGCGGGCCTTCGTGTTCATCGGCGTGCTGGGCGGCTTCACCACCTTCTCCAGCTTTTCGCTGGACGTGGCGGCGCTGGTGGAACGGGGTGCGCTGGCCCCGGCGGCGGCCTATGTGACGGCGACCATCATCGTGGGCGTGGCGGCCCTGTTCATCGGACTTTACACCGCGAGGACCCTTCTGACATGAGCGGCGTGCAAACCCTTTCCGTCACCGACGACGAGCACGAGCTGCGCGTCGACCGCTGGTTCAAGCGCCACTTCCCGGACCTCAAGCACGGCCGGCTGGAGAAGCTTCTGCGCACGGGCCAGATCCGCGTCGACGGCAAGCGCGCCAAGAGCAACCAGCGGCTGGAGGCCGGCCAGGCCGTGCGCGTCCCCCCGCTGGGCGAGCAGCCGGACCTGCCGCCGGACGACGAGCCCAGGGTCTCGCAGGCCGACGCGGCGATGATCCGCGCCTGCGTCATCCACATGGACGACGACGTGATCGTGCTCAACAAGCCGCCGGGGCTGGCGACCCAGGGCGGCACGGGCACCAACCGGCACATCGACGGCATGCTGGAGGCCCTGCGCTACGACTACCCCGACAAGCCGCGCCTGGTGCACCGGCTGGACCGCGACACCTCGGGCGTTCTGGTGGTCGGGCGCACGGCCAAGGCGGCCTCGGTACTGGCGGCAGCCTTCAAGAGCCGGGATGCCCGCAAGGTGTACTGGGCGGTCGTGGTCGGCGCGCCCAAGCCGTCGGAGGGCAGATTATCCGCCCCCCTCGCCAAGGCCCCCGGCAAGGCCGGCGAGCGCATGGAGGTGGACGAGGACTGGGGCAAGCCGGCGGTGACGGTGTTCCGCACCGTTGAGGCCGTCGCCGGCAAGGCGGCGTGGCTGGAGATGGAGCCCCTGACCGGCCGCACGCACCAGCTGCGCGTCCACGCCGCCGCCATGGGCACGCCGATCCTGGGCGACGGCAAGTACGGCGGGGCCGAGGCGCATCTGTCGGGCCGCGGCGTTTCCCGCAAGCTCCACCTCCACGCCCGCGCCCTCCGGCTGCCGCACCCGCACGGCGGGATGCTGGACGTGAAGGCGGAACTGCCGGAACACATGGCGGAAACCTTCGAGTTCTTCGCCTTTGATGTGGCGGAGGCGGGGGATGCGTTCGGGGAGGGGTGAAGCACGTTCTGGTTGCGCGGGCCGACGGATCAGGGCAGGTTGATTGCGCTGTACACCGCCGTGCGGCTCCTTCCTTCCTGCCACCGGCTGCGAGATGCCGTTCCTGCTCCCGAAACCGAACAGCCAACCCGCTCTTCTTTCAGAAGGCGGCGAGGTGGTGTATGTGGCGAAGCGCCGACTTCGCTACCATATTGAAGGCTAGGAGATGGATGCGATGACCGCCGAAGCTGACCGCAAGACGCTGATCGAAGAGACGCCCGAGCGCCATGAGCGGCACGCGCGGCGGTGGTCGGGTCGTGCATCCTATCGCGAGGCGCTCATGCGGCTCTCGGCCGGCAGCGCGGACGATCATCATTTCGATAATCGCGACGGCGGGAAGCGCCGAGCCTCGGGTTAGTCTCATCTGCGCTTTGGCCGAGTTCGCGGCGGTTGCGAAGCGGTCATGACGGAAAGGGTGTCGTTCTCCGCCTCATGTGATTGAATGGCGGCACGATTCACCACCTTTTCTGAAGCAAGAATTCGGCTCAATGACCCACACCCCCCTTCGCCTCTGCGTCCTGGACGTGGATGGCACGCTGGTCGACAGCATCCACAACATCGTCGCCGCCATGGAGATGGCCTCCGGCGTTCACGGCATCGTCTGCCCGCCGCCGGAGCGCTGCCGGCGTGTCGTCGGGCTGGAGTTGGTGGAGGCCGTAGCCACCCTGTTCCCCGAGCACGAGGACGCACTGCACCGGCGCGTCGCCGAAAGCTACAAGCAGGCGTTCCAGACCCTGCGCGCCCGGCCCGACCATGTGGAACACCTCTATCCCGGAGCGCTGGAGGCCCTGGATGCGCTGGAGGAGGCCGGCGTCATCCTGGGTATCGCCACGGGCAAGAGCCGGCGCGGCGTCGCGGCGATGATCGAGCGGCACGGGCTGGAAGGCCGCTTTCTCACCATCCAGACCGCCGACGACAATCCCGGCAAGCCGCATCCCGGCATGCTCCAGCGCGCCATGGTGGAGGTGGGTGCGGAACCGGGGAACACGGTCATGGTCGGCGACACCAGCTTTGACATGAAGATGGCGCGCGCCGCCGGCACGGGTGCGCTGGGCGTCGCCTGGGGGTATCATCCGGTTGTCGAACTGAAGGAAGCCGGCGCTCACGTCGTCATCGACGCCTATGCGACGCTGACGGACGCGGCGGCGGGCGTGTGGACTCAGATTGGGGGGACGGGGCAATGCGCGTGAGGACGGTTCTCAAGGGACTCGGGATTGCTGTGGTGGCGGCGGTGGTCGCCGTCGCCGCCATCCTCATGTCGGTGGACGTCAACCAGTACCGCGGCGTGATCGAGGAGCAGGCGGAGGCCGCCACCGGCCGCGACCTCAGCATCGGCGGCCCGATCGAGCTGTCGATCTCGCTCAGTCCGGCCGTGGTGCTTCAGGACGTGGCGTTCGCCAATGCGCCCTGGGGATCGCGGCCGGAGATGGTCACCGCACGGCGCCTGGAGGCGCAGGTGGAGCTGCTGCCGCTGCTGTCGGGCGAGATCAAGGTCAAGCGCCTCGTCCTGGTCGGCCCCGACGTGCTGCTGGAGGTCAACGAGGACGGCGTCGGCAACTGGGCGCTCGACCTGCCGGCCTCCGACGGGGCCGCCGAGACCGCCGCCGCCGAGACCGCCGCCGAGACCGCGGCCGACGAGGCCGCGACCGCCGGCCGTCAGGCTCTGCCGGACCTGCAGCTGGTGCGGGTGGAGGATGCCGTGGTGGTCTACAGCGACCAGTCCACCGGCGAGAAGCGGTCCCTGTCGCTGGCCGCGCTGGAGGCCGCCGCGCAGGGCTGGAACGCGCCCCTGGCCGTGCAGGGCTCGGGGCAACTGGATGACCTGTCCTTCAGCCTGGCGGGCACGCTGGGTCCGCTGTCGGACCTGGTGAACCAGGCCACGGTCTATCCGGTGGTGATGAAGGTCGAGGCCGCCGGCGCCACCGTCAACGTCGACGGCAGGATCGAGGCGCCGGAAGAGGCGCGCGGGATCGACCTGGGTATCGCCGTCTCGGTGCCCGAGCCGACGGCCACGGCGCAGGCCTTCAATGCGACGGCGCCCGCCGACCTGCCCGCGCTGCGCCTCGACGGCCGCCTCTCGGACACCCAGGGCGGCTGGGCGGTGCGGAACCTGGCCGCCTCGCTGGGCGATACGTCGCTGGCGGGCGCGCTGACGGTGACGCTGGACGGCCCCCGTCCGAAGGTGACGGGCACCCTGTCTTCGCCACTCATCGACCTGGCGGCGCTTCTGCCGTCGAAGGGCGGAGAGGGTGACGCGGCCGGTGCCGGCCAGTCGGCCGACACGCCCAGCCGCCTGTTCCCCGACACGCCGCTGCCGCTGGCGGGGCTGAAGGCCGCCGACGCCAACGTGGAACTGGCCGTCTCCCGTCTGGTTCTGCCCGACGGCATGGCATTGGCCGACGTTACCGGCAAGGTTTCGCTGTCCAACGGCCGGCTGATGGTGGCGCCGGCCTCGGCGCGGGCCGGCGGCGGCACGGTGCGCGCCGAGGTAACGCTCGATGCGTCGTCGGAAGCCGCGCCCGCCGTGGCGCTGACGCTGCGGACCGAGGACGTGAAGCTGGGCCAGGTTCTGGCGGAAGTCGGCCAGGGCGACCTGATCCAGAAAGGCCCAACCGACGTGCGGCTCGACCTGACCGGCCGGGGTGCGAGTGTCGCCGCCATCATGGGCAGCCTCGACGGCGGGGCCGTCGTCAGCGTCGGGCAGGGCACCATCAACAACGATGCCGTGCGCTCGTGGACGCAGGATATCGCGCTGCGCCTGATCGACAGCCTCAATCCCTTCGCCTCCAAGGACAAGTACACGGTCCTGCAGTGCGGCGTGGTGAATCTCAGCCTTCAGAACGGCGTCGCCACGAGCGACCGGGGCATTGCGGTGCAGACGCCCAAGTTCCACGTCACCGGCTCGGGCACGGTCAACCTGGGCACCGAAACGCTGGACATGGCCGTGAAGACCGGCGTGCGCGAGGGTGCGGGGCTGGCCACCGCAAACCTGGCGAACCTGGTGCGCCTGCGCGGACCGCTGACCGATCCGAGCCTCGCGGTCGATCCGCTGGGGGCGGCGCGCACGGCCGTCTCTGCCGGTGCGGCCATCGCTTCCGGCGGGCTGTCGCTGCTGGCCGAGCAGGTCATCGAGCGCACGGCCGAGCCCGAGGACGTCTGCGCCGTCGCGCTGGGCCAGGCGCCGGCGCGCGCATCCCAGCCGCCGCAGGATCAGCAGGCGGCACCGTCCCAGGCCCCCGCGCCCGACAACCCCCTCGACGCCGTCAAGGGCATGGGCGAAAATCTGGGGGAGGGCCTGAAGGGCCTGTTCGGCCGCTGAACCACCATCGTATGGCGGGCGGCGGAGGCGCCGGGGACAGGCTCCCCGTGCCTCCGCCGTCGCTGTTTCGGATCATTCGCACAAGGTGCCTTAGGACATGAGTTCGCTCGTCAATCGCCCCATGAAGCGCTTCTACAAGACCGCCGAGGCCGTGCCGGCCGAGGGCGGCCTGCACGCCGTGCACCTGGACGGCCGCCCGGTGCGCACGCCGTCCAAGGCGGCGCTGGCGGTGCCGTTCCCGGCGCTGGCCGAGGCCATCGCGGCGGAGTGGAACGAGCAGGGCGAGACGCTGGTGCTCGACAACATGCCGCTCACCCAGCTCGCCAACAGCGCCATCGACCGCGTCGCGCCCCTGCGCGACACCATGATCGAGGAGGTGCTGCGCTTCGCCGAGACGGAGCTGCTGTGCTACCGCGTGGCCGAGGCCGAGGACGCCGCCCTGGCCGCACGCCAGGCGTCGACGTGGCAGCCGCTGCTGGACTGGGCGCGGCAGCGCTATGACGCCGCGCTCTGCCACACGGCGGGCCTGATGCCGGTGGACCAGCCGCCGGAGGCGCTGCGGGCCCTGCGCGCGGCCGTGGCGGATCTGGACGACTGGCGCCTGACCGCGCTGCAGGCCGCCGCCGCGCCGCTGGGCTCGCTGGTGCTGGCGCTCGCCCTGCTGGAGGGGCGTCTCGACGCCGAGGCGGCGTACCGGGCCGCCTATTTGGATGAATTGTTCCAGATGGAGCACTGGGGCGCGGATGCCGAGGCCCAGGCGCGACTGGAGCGTCAGCGCAAGGATATTGCCGACGCAGCCCGTTTCCTTGCTCTTTTGGGTTCGTAAGTCCGACAAACGGATTGGCTTTATTGCGAAAAGTGAAGGCGTCCCGCGGGTTCGGGGCGCCTTTTCTATGGCAACACGACGCGCAAGGTGCTATTCCAACTCCCCACCAAATCGGGTGGGACCTCCGCCAAGTTGAGGGAGCCAATGCAAGAGATCATTCGTCTGCTCGAGGAGAAACGCGCCCAGGCCCGCGCTGGCGGTGGTCAGCGGCGCATTGACGCGCAGCACGGCAAGGGCAAGCTGACCGCGCGCGAGCGCCTGGAACTGCTGCTCGACGAAGGCTCGTTCGAAGAATGGGACATGTTCGTCGAACACCGCTGCAGTGACTTCGGCATGCAGGAGAACAAGACGCCCGGCGACGGCGTGGTGACCGGCTACGGCACCATCAACGGCCGCCTGGTGTTCGTGTTCAGCCAGGATTTCACGGTCTTCGGCGGTTCGCTGTCGGAAGCGCACGCCGAGAAGATCTGCAAGATCATGGACCAGGCCATGAAGGTCGGCGCCCCCGTGATCGGCCTGAACGACTCGGGCGGCGCGCGCATCCAGGAAGGCGTCGCGTCTCTCGGCGGCTATGCGGAGGTCTTCCAGCGCAACGTCATGGCGTCGGGCGTGATCCCGCAGGTGTCGATGATCATGGGCCCCTGCGCCGGCGGTGCCGTGTACTCCCCGGCCATGACGGACTTCATCTTCATGGTGAAGGACAGTTCCTACATGTTCGTCACCGGCCCCGACGTGGTGAAGACGGTGACGCACGAGCAGGTGACGGCCGAGGAACTGGGCGGTGCCATCACCCACACCGGCAAGTCCGGCGTGGCCGACCTGGCGTTCGACGACGACGTGCAGGCCATCGCGCAGTTGCGCCGCTTCATGGACTTCATGCCGTCGTCGAACCGCGAGGACCCGCCGCAGCGCCCGACCGACGATCCGTCGGACCGCGCCGAGTACTCGCTGGACACGCTCATCCCCGACAACCCCAACATGCCCTACGACATGAAGGAGTTGATCACCAAGGTCGCCGATGAGCAGGACTTCTTCGAGGTCCAGCCGGAATACGCCAAGAACATCATCACCGGCTTCGCCCGCTTCGAGGGCCGCACGGTGGGCATCGTCGCCAACCAGCCCATGGTTCTGGCAGGCTGCCTGGACATCGATTCCAGCCGCAAGGCCGCGCGCTTCGTGCGCTACTGCGACTGCTTCAACATTCCCGTGGTGACCTTCGTCGACGTTCCGGGCTTCATGCCGGGCACGACGCAGGAGTACGGCGGCATCATCAAGCACGGCGCCAAGCTGCTCTACGCCTACGCCGAGGCCACCGTGCCGAAGGTGACGGTGATCACGCGCAAGGCCTATGGCGGGGCGTATGACGTCATGGCGTCCAAGCACCTGCGCGGCGACGTGAACTACGCCTGGCCGACGGCGGAAATCGCTGTGATGGGCCCCAAGGGCGCGGTGGAGATCATCTTCCGCGGCGACCTCGGCAACGAGGAAAAGATCGCCGAGCGCACCGAGGAATACCGCCAGAAGTTCGCCAACCCGTTCGTGGCCGGCTCGCGCGGGTACATCGACGACGTGATCATGCCGCACAACACCCGCAAGCGCATCTGCCGCTCGCTGGCCATGCTGCGCGACAAGCAGCTGGAAAACCCGTGGCGCAAGCACGGCAACATTCCGCTGTAAGCGAAGGGGACGGCAGAAATCATGTTCAAGAAAATCCTGATCGCCAACCGCGGTGAGATTGCCTGCCGCGTCATCAAGACGGCGAAGAAGATGGGCATTGCCACGGTCGCCGTGTATTCCGAGGCCGACCGCGACGCCCTGCATGTGCAGATGGCCGACGAGGGCGTGCTGCTGGGCCCGCCGCCGTCCAACCAGTCCTACCTGCTGATCGACAAGATCGTGCAGGCCTGCGTGGACACCGGCGCGGAAGCGGTTCACCCGGGCTACGGCTTCCTGTCCGAGAACCAGGCCTTCCAGAAGGCGCTGGCGGAGAAGGGCATCGCCTTCATCGGCCCCGATGCCTGGGCCATCAGCGCCATGGGCGACAAGATCGAGTCCAAGAAGCTCGCCAAGGAAGCCGGCGTGAACACCGTTCCCGGCTACATGGGCGTCATCAAGGACACCGAGGAAGCGGTGAAGATCGCCGAGGAGATCGGCTTCCCGGTCATGATCAAGGCGTCGGCCGGCGGCGGCGGCAAGGGCATGCGTCTGGCCTGGAACGTGGAAGAGGCCCGCGAGGGTTTCGAATCCGCCACCAATGAGGCGCGCTCCTCCTTCGGTGACGACCGCGTCTTCATCGAGAAGTTCATCGAGCAGCCGCGCCACATCGAGATCCAGGTCCTGTCCGACGGCGAGACCTGCCTCTATGTCGGCGAGCGCGAGTGCTCCATCCAGCGCCGCCACCAGAAGGTCATCGAGGAAGCGCCGTCGCCGTTCATCGACCCGGAAACCCGCAAGGCGATGGGCGAGCAGGCCGTGGCGCTGTCCAAGGCGGTGGACTACAAGTCCGCCGGCACGGTGGAATTCATCGTCGACGCCAACCGGAACTTCTACTTCCTGGAGATGAACACCCGCCTGCAGGTGGAGCATCCGGTGACCGAACTGGTCACGGGGCTGGACCTGGTGGAGTGGATGATCCGCATCGCCGCCGGCGAAAAGCTGACGCTGACCCAGGACGACATCAAGCTGACCGGCTGGGCCATGGAGTCCCGCATCTACGCGGAAGACCCCTACCGCAACTTCCTGCCGTCCACCGGCCGCCTGGTGTACTACCGCCCGCCCAAGGAAAGCGACACCGTGCGCGTCGACACCGGCGTGTATGACGGCGGCGAGATCAGCATGTTCTACGACCCCATGGTCGCCAAGCTGATCACCTACGGGGCTGACCGCAACGCCGCCATCACCGAGATGCGCAAGGCGCTGGACGAGTTCTACATCCGCGGCATCAGCCACAACATCCCGTTCCTGGCGTCGCTGATGAGCAAGAAGCGCTTCGTGGACGGCAACCTGACCACCAACTTCATCGCCGAGGAGTACGCCGACGGCTTCTCCGCCGACGACCTGCCGGCCGAGGACCCGTCGGTGCTGGTGGCGGTGGCGGCGGTCATCAACCGGTTGTATGCCGACCGTGCCGCGTCGGTCTCGGGCCAGCTTCCCGGCCACGAGATGCACATCCGCACCGACTGGGTGGTGCGTCTGAACGACGACTACTACCCCGTCCGCGTGGAGCGCGCCGGCAACGGCGAGCACTACGCCGTGGAGATCGAGGGCGAGTCCTACCCGGTGGTGACCGACTGGACCTTCGGCGAGCCCCTGTTCGTGGGCACCGTGAAGGGCAAGGAAGTCACCGTGCAGGTGGACGGCCTGGGCATCGGCTACCGCCTTTTCAACAATGGTGCGCAGGCTCTTGCCACGGTCTACACGCCGCGCGGGGCCGAGCTGGCCAGGGTCATGCCCAAGAAGGAGCCGCCCGACCTGTCCAAGTTCCTGCTCTCGCCGATGCCGGGCCTGCTGGTCTCGGTGGCGGTGTCCGAGGGCCAGGAGGTCAAGTCCGGCGAGACGCTGGCGGTGGTCGAGGCCATGAAGATGGAGAACGTGCTGAAGGCCGAAATGGACGGCACCGTGAAGAAGATTCACGCAGCACCCGGCGCCTCGCTCTCGGTGGACGAGATCATCATCGAGTTCGAGTGAGGCTTCGGCGTCACCCGGCGAACGAGGAACGGCGGCTCCGGTTGGGGCCGCCGTTTTTCGTGGCCGGGCGTTGGTATCGAAGGGCGGAGCGCGGCGCCGGTCTTCCGGCTGGGTATGGCCCCCATGCTGCGCCGCCGCATGTCCGGCGCTTGGGAAACGGGCTCAAGACGCGTATAAAGCCCAAGGAAGCCGCCGCTTTCGGACGATTAACCGAAATTCAGTTAAGGCAGGGCGCATGACTCGCGATTTCAACGAACTGGCACTCACGTACCATCGCTGGCCGACCCCCGGAAAGCTCGCGATCACGCCCACCAAGCCCATGGCGAACCAGCGCGACCTGGCGCTGGCCTACAGCCCCGGCGTGGCGGCGGCGTGCGAGGCCATCGTCGCCGATCCCGCCCAGGCGGCCGAGGTCACGGCGCGCCAGAACCTGGTCGCCGTGGTCTCCAACGGCACCGCCGTTCTGGGCCTGGGCGACATCGGCCCGCTGGCCTCCAAGCCCGTGATGGAGGGCAAGGCGGTCCTGTTCAAGAAGTTCGCCGGCATCGACGTCTTCGATATCGAGCTGAACGAGAAGGACCCCGACAAGCTCGTCGAGATCGTCAAGGCGCTGGAGCCCACCTTCGGCGCCATCAACCTGGAGGACATCCGCGCGCCCGAATGCTTCGAGGTGGAGCGCCGCTGCCGCGAGAGCATGTCCATCCCCGTCTTCCACGACGACCAGCACGGCACGGCCATCGTGGTGGCCGCCGCGGTGCGCAACGGCCTGACCATCGCCGGCAAGAAGGCCAAGGACGTCAAGGTGGTGTCGACCGGCGGCGGCGCGGCGGGCATCGCCTGCCTGGACCTGCTGGTGGAAATGGGCGTGAAGCGCGAGAACGTCTGGCTGGTGGACCGCGACGGGCTGGTCTACGAGGGCCGCCAGATCGGCATGAACGGCTTCAAGGACGCCTACGCCCAGGCCACCGACCTGCGCACGCTGGACGACGTCATGCCCGGCGCCGACGTGTTCCTCGGCCTGTCGGGCCCCAACGTGCTGACGCCCGAGCACGTCAAGGGCATGGCCGAGTCGCCCCTGATCCTGGCGCTCGCCAACCCGACGCCGGAAATCATGCCCGACGTGGCGAAGGAGGCCCGTCCCGACGCCATCATCGCCACCGGCCGGTCGGACTTCCCCAACCAGGTCAACAACGTGCTGTGCTTCCCCTTCATCTTCCGGGGCGCGCTGGACGTCGGCGCGACCCAGATCAACGAGGCCATGAAGCTGGCCTGCGTGGAGGCCATCGCCCGGCTGACGCAGGCGGAGCCGTCGGATGTGGTCGCCTCGGCCTACGGCGGGGAAAAGCTGCGCTTCGGCCCCGACTACATCCTGCCGAAACCCTTCGATCCGCGCCTGATCCTGGAGATCGCGCCGGCCGTCGCCAGGGCGGCCATGGATACCGGCGTCGCCACCCGGCCCATCGAGGACTTCCGCGCCTACCGCGAGCGTCTGGCGCAGTACGTGTTCCGCTCGGGCCTCGTGATGAAGCCGGTGTTCGAACGCGCCCAGGCGCACCCCAAGCGGATCGTCTATGCCGAGGGCGAGGACGAGCGCGTGCTGCGCGCCGCCCGCACGGTTGTGGACGAGGGCATGGCCAAGCCCATCCTCATCGGCCGCCGCGACGTCATCGCCGAGCGCTGCAAGCAGATGGGCCTGCGCCTGGACCTGGACGAGGAGGTGGAGGTCGTCGAGATCATCCGCGACATCCGCTACCACAGCTATTCCGATGCCTATCACCGGCTGATGCGCCGGCGCGGCGTGTCGCCGGACTACGCGCGGACCATCGTGCGCAGCCGCAACACGGTGTTCGCCGCACTCATGGTCCAGCGGGGCGAGGCCGACGGCATGATCTGCGGCTCCACCGGCCGTTATGCGTCGCACCTGCAGTACATCGTGGACGTGCTGGGCGTGCAGCCCGGCGTGAACACCATCGCCGCCATGAACCTTCTGATCCTGCAGAAGGGCACGTATTTCCTGACCGATACCTACGTGAACCCCGACCCGACGGCCGACCAGCTGAGCGAAATCACCCTGCTGGCGGCCGAGGAGGTGCGGCGCTTCGGCATCGAGCCCAAGGCGGCGCTGCTGTCGCACTCCAACTTCGGCAGCCACGATGATGCCTCGGCGGCCAAGATGCGCCGTGCGGTGGAGGCCGTCTGGCACCGCGCGCCGGACCTGGAGGTGGAAGGCGAGATGCACTCCGACGCCGCCCTGTCGGCGATCATCCGCGAGCGCATCTTCCCCGGCAGCCGGCTGTCGGGCGAGGCCAACCTGCTGGTCATGCCCAACCAGGATGCCGCCAACATCGCCTTCAACATGCTGAAGGTGCTGGGCGACGGCCTGAACATCGGCCCCATCCTGCTGGGCGTGGCGCAGCCGGCGCACATCGTGACGCCGTCGGTGACGGTGCGGGGGCTGGTGAACATGACGGCGCTGACGGTGGTGGACGCGCAGCTTCACACGCCGGCGCCCGTCGTGCCACCGCGCCCCAGCGCCCCGCCGCCGACCCTGGACCCGGCCGAGTAGGCGGGGCGTTGCTCGGTCACGAGTGGTTGCAGACACAGGGGAGAACACTGCCATGAAAACCGTTCGCGCGATCATCACCGGCCGGGTGCAGGGTGTGTTCTACCGCGGCTGGACCGAGGAACAGGCGCAAGGCCTGGGCCTGTCCGGCTGGGTGCGCAACAAGTCCGACGGCAGCGTCGAGGCGGTGTTCCACGGCCCGGCGGAGGCAGTGGACGACATGCTGCGGCGCTGCCACGACGGGCCGACGGCCGCGCGGGTGGAGCAGGTCTCGGCGGAACCCTACGACGGCGATCCCGGGCAGGGATTCCAGCAGACGGGGTGAAGCGGATTCAGTAATGGTAGCGGCATTGGGCGACCGTTAGAACGCGGTCGCCGTCCTCGCCCTGGACCCGATAGACCAAGCGGTGTTCGCCGGTGATGTGGCGCGACCACCAGCCTGAGAGGTTTTCCTTCAGTGGCTCTGGCTTGCCGAGGCCCTTGAACGGCGAGCGCGCCGCGTCCTTGATCAGGGCGTTGATCTTCTTGACGACACGTTTGTCGGTCTTCTGCCAGTAGAGGTATTCCTCCCAGGCGTCCTGGGTCCACAGCAGGTTCATGCGTCGTCGCCCGCCTCGTCCTCCGGCTCATCGGGCTCGATCAGGTCGTGACTTTGCAGGCTGGCCTTGTCGGCGCTGGCGATCGACCGCAGCAGGCGGGTCGCGTTCGCCGGGCTGCGCATCAGGTGGAGCGTTTCCTGCCAACTGCGGAACTCGTCGTAGGACATCAGGACCACCGGCCGTGCCTTCTGACGGGTGACGACGACCGACCCGTTGGAGCCGGTCACCTCGTCCATGACCGAGGCCAGGTTCTGACGCAGTTCCGAATAGCTGATGATGTCCATGGTGCTCATGATGCCCTCCCGGCAATACCTGTACGGATATTTGTACAGAGTCTGTGGCGCGTCAAGCCCATGCCCCCCTTCACCCCATCCCAAGCAGCCACGCCGCCGTCAGCACCGCCCAGGCGGCGAACAGGCCCAGCGCCGCGCCGCCCAGCATGCGGTGGACGCGCGCGCCCAGAATGGGCTCCAGCGGGGCGAGGCCCTGGTGGAGGATGACCAGCGCCAGGGTCAGCCCGCCGGCTGCGATCAGCAGGGGCAGCGGGCCGGTCTCGAGTCCCGGCAGGCGCAAGGCGGCTTCGGCGAGAATGGGCATGGCGGCGGCGGGCTCCGGGCGTGGCCCGGCCGAGGCGCCGGGACTTTGGGATGGAACGACGCCGTCCGGTTTACGCGCCATTTCCCAAGAAATCGTAAAGCCCTCTACCGGAACAGGAATCGCGCACTACTTGATGCGGCCAAGGAGAGAGCGCACGGGGTTCCGGCGGGGTCCGATCCGAACCCGGTTCAAATCTGTTCTGGAATCTGTTATAAGGCGCCTCCTCCTTACAAAAGGAACAACAGGAGCTTTTGATTATGACGAAGGATATGGTTCCCGGGGTGAAGGTTGCCGTCGTGGGTGTCACGGGTGCCGTCGGGACCGAAATGGTCTCGGTGCTGCACGACCGGAACTTCCCGCTGACCGACCTGCGGCTGTTCGCGTCCGCGCGCAGCGCCGGCAAAACCCTGGAGACTCCCTTCGGCAGCAAGACCATCGAGGAGTTCACGGTCGACTCGGTTGCCGAGTGCGACGTGGCGCTGCTCGCCGTTTCGGGTGATTTCTCCAAGGAATATGCCCCGCAGCTGGCTGAGCGCGGCGTGACCGTGATCGACAACTCGTCGGCCTTCCGCTACGACGACGACAAGCCGCTGGTGGTGCCCGAGATCAACGCCGACGCCATCGGCGACGCGAAGATCATCGCCAACCCCAACTGCACCACCGCCATCCTGGCCGTGGCCCTGCAGCCGCTGCACGCCAAGTTCGGCCTGAAGCGCGCCATCGTCTCCACCTATCAGGCGGCGTCGGGTTCCGGCGCGCCGGGCATGAAGGAACTGGAGGAGGAAACCCGCAACATCCTCCAGGGTGGCCAGAGCAGCAACAAGGTCTTCGTCCACCCGCTGCCGTTCAACGTGATCCCGCACATCGACAAGTTCCAGGACAACGGCTACACCAAGGAAGAGATGAAGGTCACCTGGGAGACGCGCAAGATCATGCGCATCCCCGACCTGCCGCTGTCCTGCACGGCGGTGCGCATCCCGACCCTGCGCGCCCACGCCGAGGCCGCGACCCTGGAATTCGACAAGCCCGTCACGCCCGAGGCCGCCCGCGAGGCCCTGTCCGGCGCGCCGGGCGTGAAGATCGTCGATGACCCGGAAAACAACGCCTACCCCATGCCGCTGAACGCCAGCGGCCACTACGACGTGGAAGTGGGCCGCATCCGCCAGAGCATCGTCTTCGGCGACCACGGCCTCGACATCTTCGTCTGCGGCGACCAGCTGCTGAAGGGCGCTGCCCTGAACGCGGTCCAGATCGCCGAGTGCGTGGTGTCCGGCAAGGTGCGCTAAGCTAGGCGCTCCGCCAGACGCGGAATGAAAGGCGGCGCGGCTCCGGAAAGGGGCCGCGCCGTCTTCTTGTCTGCTGCGCTGTCCGTCGCCACGGCGGAAGGGACATGATGACGGCGACGGCCCGGGCCGGCCGGCGCCCCGTCTGCCGGCGGCCTCAGCCCGTCCGGCAGGCCCGCGCGGTCTTGCCGTCGCGCTGGAACACCTCCTCGAAGGCGTCTTCCAGGGCCATGTCCACCTCTTCCATGGTGGCCGTGATGCCCAGGTCCCACAGGCTGGTCACGCCGTGCTCGCGGATGCCGCAGGGGACGATGCCGGTGAAATGCGACAGGTCGGGCTCCACGTTCAGCGCGATGCCGTGAAAGCTCACCCAGCGGCGCACGCGCACGCCGATGGCGGCGATCTTGTCCTCGCGCCCCATGCCCCGGTCCACCCAGATGCCGACCCGGCCCTCGCGCCGCTCGCCCTTGATGGTGAAGCGGTCCAGCGTGCGGATGATCCATTCCTCAAGGTCGTGGACGTAGCACCGCACGTCGGCCCCGCGCTGCTTGAGGTCCAGCATCACATACCCCACGCGCTGGCCGGGGCCGTGGTAGGTGTACTGGCCGCCGCGCCCCGTCTGGTAGACCGGAAAACGGTCGGGCGTCAGCAGGTCCCCCGCATTGGCCGAGGTGCCGGCGGTATACAGCGGCGGATGCTCCAGCAGCCATACCAGTTCCGGCGCGCCGTCCTCGCGGATGGCCCGCACGCGCTCCTCCATGGTGGCGACGGCGTCGGGATAGGCGACGTATCCGTCGCTGATGCGCCACTCCGGCTCGGGCAGGATATTTTTCGGATCGCTCGTCATGTCCCTTGATTTAGCGCGTCCGATTTGTTAAGTCACGCATCCTCGAACGGCGCGGGACGCCTCCGGATCGGTCCGGTGGCCCTGGTCAGTCCCAAGCCGGTCTACCGTGCGGTCGTGGCGGAATTGGTAGACGCGCAGCGTTGAGGTCGCTGTCCCCGAAAGGGGGTGGAAGTTCGAGTCTTCTCGACCGCACCAGGTTTCCAACCGGGGCCGTCCGCGTGCACGCGGCGGCCCCGGTTGCCGTTTCAGCCTTGGAAAAACTGGAAAAAGCCCGCCACCCGTGCTTTAACGGGCGCACCGGAACGCGTACATGACGGGAGAGGGCTTCCCCCCGCCGCTCCCGTCATGCAGGCGTCCCGGAGATGGGCAAGACCTCGGGCACAAGGGGGACGTCCGCCATGGAGAACCGGGTACGCAGCCTGCCGCGCGAGGAATCGGGTCAGCCGGAGGAAATCTTCGGCCTGGACCCCGATTTCGTGGCGGAAATCGACGATGCCCTGGAAGACGGGCACGAGGACGTGGTGCGCGAGCTGGTGGTGCCGCTGCACTACGCCGACTGCGCCGACCTGATCGAAAGCCTGCACGGCGAGCACCGCCAGCGGCTGATCGAACTGCTGCGTCCGGACTTCAACCCGGAAGTCCTGCCGGAACTGCCCGACGACATCCGCGACCAGATCGTCGAGACCTATGGCTTCGCCGATTTCGCGGCCATCATCGAGGAACTGGATTCCGACGACGCCGTCTACATCCTCGACCGCCTGGACGAGGCGGAGCAGGCCCATGTGCTGGCGCGCCTGCCCATCGAGACGCGCACCATCATCGAGCAGGGCCTGAACTATCCGGAATACTCCGCCGGCCGCATCATGCAGCGCGAGCTGGTGGCCGTGCCGAACTACTGGACGGTCGGCGAGGCCATCGACTACCTGCGCTCCAATGCCGTCCTGCCGGAGGATTTCTACGTCCTGTTCGTGGTCGACCCGCGCCACCGGCCGGTCGGCGTGGTGCGCCTGAACCGGCTTCTGCGCGCCAAGCGCCCGGTCAAGCTGCGCGACGTGATGTCCACCGAGATGGACATCCTGCCCGTGGACATGGACCAGGAGGACGTCGCCTTCCTGTTCCGCCGCAAGGACCTGCTGTCGGCGCCGGTCACCGATGCGTCGGGCCGGCTGGTGGGGCGCATCACCATCGACGACATCGTCGACGTCATCGACGAAGAGGCCGAGGACGACATCCTGCGCCTGGCCGGCCTGTCGGAAAGCTCCATCTACGTCAGCACGTGGGAAACGGTGCGCAATCGCTTCACCTGGCTGCTGGTCAACCTGGGCACGGCCATCCTGGCCTCGCTGGTCATCGGCCTGTTCGAGGACATGCTGACCAAGGTGGTGGCGCTGGCCGTCCTCATGCCCATCGTCGCCAGCATGGGCGGCAACGCCGGCACACAGACGCTGACCATCGCCGTGCGCGGCCTGGCCATGAAGGAACTCACGCCGTCCAACGCCATGCGCATTCTCGGCAAGGAACTGCTGGTGGGCGGCATCAACGGGCTCGCCTTCGCGGTGCTGACCGGCGCGGTGGCCTGGGCGTGGTTCGACGAGCCCATGATCGGCGCGGTCATCGCCATGGCCATGGTCATCAACCTGGTCATTGCCGCCCTGGTGGGCCTGCTGATCCCCCTGGGGCTGGAGCGGTTGAAGATCGATCCCGCCGTCGCCTCGGGCGTTTTCCTTACGACGGTGACGGACGTGGTGGGCTTCTTCGCCTTTCTGGGGCTCGCCACCATCTTTCTTCTATAGACCCGCGGCCTTCCCGCCGCCGCGCCCGATCCACCGCAGGGGAGCCCCGCCCGGTTCATGCTGTTCCGCCGCCGCTACCTCAGCCGCCTGGAAAAGGACCTCGACCGCTGGATCGACAAGGGCTGGGTGGTCTCCATCCGCCGCGATGCCATCCTGAACGACGCCGCCGAGGCTGCGGCGCGTGACGGAAAGCCCCAGACGGCGGCACTTCTGGCCATGCTGGGGGCGCTGCTGCTGGCGGCCGGGGCGCTGGCCTTCGTCGCCGCCAACTGGGACGAGATGGGCCGCGCCGACCGCCTGGCCGTGCTGTTCGCCGCCCTGACGGCCGCCTTCGCCGGCGGCTGGTGGTTCGAGGGGCGCGGCGGCCGGCCGCGCGTGGGGCAGGGGCTGATCCTGCTGGGATCGGTGCTGTTCGGCGCCGGCATCATGCTGGTGGCGCAGATATACCACATCCAGGCGCATTTTCCCGACGGCATCCTGCTGTGGGGCGCGGGCGCCCTGGCGGCGGCCGTGCTGATCCCCAGCCAGGGCTCGCTGTGGCTGGCCTTCGGCCTGGCCGGCCTGTGGTCGGTGCAGGAGACCCTGGCCTTCGATGCCCTTCCGCACTGGCCCTTCCTGCCCGCCTGGGCGGTGCTGGCGGCGGTGGCCGTGCGGCACCGTTGGTGGACCTGCCTGGACTTCAGCGTGCTGGTGCTGGCCGGCTGGTACGCGCTCGCCGGCACCCGGTTCGCCCTGGAGGTGGCGGACATGTCCGGGACGGGAGCGGCGGCGGTGCTAATGGTGCCGGCCCTGGCCGCCTGGGTGGCGGGGGAGGCCGTGCCCCGCGTCGGCTGGCTGCTGCACGCCCTGGGGCTGCTGGGGACGGTGCTGTGCGCCTACATCGTCACCCAGCCCGACCTTGAGGCCCCCGCCGCCGAAGTGGCGCTGGGCGCGGCCGGAGCCGGTGTCGGGTTGGCGGTGCTGGCGGCCCTGGCGGTGCGGGCGCGCGGGCGCGACGGCGGCGGCCTGTGGGAGCGCCTGGGCCTGGTCGCTCTGGCGGGTCTGCTGGCGCCCCTGCGGGTCGGGCTGGAAAGCTGGAGCGGGGCCGTCGCCGCCGACTGGGGCATGATCGCCGGCTTCCTGCTGCTGGTGGTGGCCCTGGCGGTTCACGGCGGGCGCAGCGGCAGCCCGCTGGCGCGGCGCGTGGCCTATGGTGCCTTCGCGGTCGACATCGTCGGGCTGTACTATCGCGGCGACGTGTCGCTGTTGTCCTTGTTCGTGTTCTTCACGCTGGCCGGGGCCGCCCTGGTGGTATCGGCCCTGCGGCTGGAGAAGCGGGCATGAGGTGGCGGCTTTCTCGCGGTGCGCGTGTGGCGCTGGTGGCAGCGGCGATGATGGGCGTCCTGGTCGCCATGATCGCCTGGCGCCAGTGGCCCCTGATGACCGGCCGCGAGATCGTGCTGGAGACCGAGCCCGTGGACCCGCGCAGCCTGTTCCGCGGCGACTACGTGGACCTGACCTACGAGGCCTCGATCCTGACCCAGGCGGAAATGCCGCTGCCGGACGTGGCGCCGGGCCAGACCGTCTACGTGCCCCTGGCCGGCCCCACCGAGCCCGGCGGCGGCTGGCGCGCGGCGGGCGTGATGACGCAGCGGCCCATCGGTCCGATTCTGTACCTGGAGGGGCGGGTGGCGACGGTTCACCGCAATCCGCCCGTGCCCGCACCCGCCGGCGAGCCCGAGCCGCGCCTGCCGCCCTCGTGCGGCGCGGAGGGGTGCATGGTCATGGGCATCGACTACGGCATCGAGAGCTATTTCGTGCCCGAGGACACCGGCGGGCGGCTGGAGGCCCTGGCGGCGGAGGGCGGTCGCCTCGGCGTCATCGTCGCCGTCGACCGCCGCGGCCGGGCGGCGGTGGCCGGCCTGACGGTGGACGGCGAGCGGATCAGCCGCGAAGGCCTGTTCCAGACCCTGCCGGGGCTGCCGTAACGGAAACTGCGCTTGCTTTACGTTTACGTTCACGTAAACTAAGGCCTTATGATGACCGAGCGCACCTATTCCATCAGCGACCTGTCGCGCGAGTTCGACGTGACCGCGCGCGCGATCCGTTTCTACGAGGACAAGGACCTCATCCAGCCCATGCGGGAGGGGCAGCGGCGGATCTACACCGCGCGAGACCGGGTGCGTCTGAAGCTCATCCTGCGCGGCAAGCGCCTGGGCTTCTCGCTGTCGGAAATCAAGGACATCCTGGACCTCTACGACACCGACATGGGCGAGAGCCGCCAGTTGGAGCTGCTGCTGGACAAGATCGAGGAACGCCGCCGCGCCCTGGAGGCCCACCGCCGCGACATCGACCTGACGCTTGCGGAAATGGACGATCTGGAGCGCCAGTGCCGCGAAAACCTCAAGGAGCGTGCCGGGGCGGACTGAAGTCGTTCTGTTCCGTCCCGTCGCGGGCGGTCAGACGTACCCCAGGAAGGCCACCGCAATGGCGGCCACCGTCATGATGCCCACCAGGAACCAGCCGCGCAGGTGGTTGGTCTTTTCGTCGGTCTTCTCGGCACGAAACCCCGACAGCGCCCAGATCGCGGCGGACGCGACCGCGAAGAGAATGCCGAACTTGATGACGTAGAGCATGAGGTCCATGGGCTGACCCTACACCGTGTCGGGACTTGCGCAAAGGCGCGGGCTTATTCCTCCCGCACGACCCGGCCGTCCTCGTCGATCTCGAAACCGGGCTTGATCTCGCCGGGGCCGGGTGGCGCCTGGAAGCCCCAGCGCAGGGGTGGCAGCTCCGCCAGCGCCACGGGGCCCAGGTAGAACATCCGGTCCTGGATGGTGATGGGCAGGTCCAGCGCGGCCGGTCCGCCGTCGGGCGGCTGCCTGGCCATCACGCCCAGCACGACCTTTGCAACGCTGGCGTCGCGCGGGCGGATGACGCCCTGGTCCTCCAACTGCTCCAGCGCCTCGAAAAATCCGCGAATCTGCGCCGTCAGGGCCGCCTGGGGCTGCAACCAGTCGTCCAGGGTCAGCGTGCCGACGGCACCGATGCGCATGGGGCCGGCGGCGAGCGTCAGGCGGTCGACCTCCATGGTGCCGCCGTTCTCCTGCCAGGCGCGCAGCCGGGCCTTGAGGTTGGGGCCGGGCGGCAGGTCCTCGGTCACCACGGCCTTGAGCGTGACCTCCTGCAGCATCCGGCCGGTGGGCAGGGCGGCTTCGGGCGGCAGGTGCAGGCCGCGCAGGTCGATGGACAGGGCGCCGAAGATGCCGGTGTCGTGCGCCTCGGTGCGCTCGAACAGGCTGGCGCGGCCGCCGGGATTGTGCTCGAAGGCTGCGGTCAGCGAGCCCAGTTCCACCACCGCAGCGTCCAGGGCCAGCCCCTCGGTCCGCACATCCTTGAGGTCGACGCGGCCGTAGGACAGGCCGCCGTCGTCGGCCAGGTCCACCTGGACGACGGCGCGCGCGGCGGTGGTGCGGGTGGTGAAGACCCGGCCGTCGGCGACGAAGTTGACGAAGTGCTCACCGGTGCCGTCGACCGTCAGCAGGCTCGGGTTCCAGGGGCGGGCGGAGATGGTCACGACGGGCGCGGCCCAGCCGCCGCCGCCCTCGTCCTCGGGGAAGCGCACCTGCGGGTCGCGCAGGGTGACCGTCACCGCACCCGGAAATCCCGACGTCTCCAGCGCCGACCACATGACGCCGTAGCCCGTCTCGCGCCGCTCCTCCGCCCAGTCGCGCACGGCGTCGCGGGCGGTGTCGGCGGCCAGAAGCCACGCCGCGCCGTAGCCCCCGGCAAGGACGGTGAGCAGCGCGAGGCCGGCGAAGAGGGGGGCGAAACGGGATGTCATGACGGTCGGTCTTGCCAGAGTGGGGCCGGATGGCGACGATGGGCTTCCCGCACCATGATCCGAAAGGCGTGGTTTGGGGAAGCCATTTTCGCAAGGTGGGCGGACCGGGGCTGTGCCGCCCGTCACGCCGGCGCCCAGACCTGCCGCCGCTCTGCAGCCGAGGCACTTTTCGAAAGGACCCGAGGCCCATGACGACCCTTGTCCCGCCGCCGGACCCCGGCTTCCATCCCGGAGGCGCGCCTGAGGGGGATTTCTGGGTGTTCGCCTACGGTTCACTCATGTGGCGGCCGGACTTTCCGTACAAGGAAATGATCCCGGGCGTCGTGCGCGGCTACCATCGCGCCGCCTGCATCCTGTCCATCCGCTATCGCGGCACGCCCGAGGTTCCGGGTCTGGTGCTGGGCCTGGACCGGGGCGGCGCCTGCCGGGGAAGGGCCTATCTTGTGGATGGCGCGAACCGGGCGGAGGTGGTTTCGTACCTGGACAACCGAGAACTGGTCACCGGCGTCTACAAGCGCCGCAACCTGACCTGCACCCTGGACGACGGCCGCCGCGTGGCGGCCTACAGTTTTGTCGCCGATCCCGGCCACCGCCAGTACGCCGGCCGCTATACGACGGCGGAGAAAGTCGCCGTCATCCGCCAGGGCGTGGGGAAGAAGGGCCGGTCGCGCGATTATATCGCCGAAACCCTGGCGCAGCTCGAGGACCTGGGCATCCACGACGGCCAGCTTGCCGCCCTTCTGCGCGTCGTCGACCACGAGGAGGTGGTGCAGGGCGCCCTGGGCGACTGACGCTGTGCACGCACGAAAAGGGCGGCTCCTGGCGGAGCCGCCCCTTCCATCGGTCAGACCGTGCGGAGGCTTACTCCTTGTAGGCCTCTTCCGGGCCCGGCACGATCTTGATGTAGTCGCCGTTGGACGACTTCATGAAGCCCGGCTCCCACGTGTCGCTGCGGATGATGGAGATGGTTTCGCCCTTGGGCTCTTCGGCCGGGGCCAGCAGCACGTAGTCGCCCTGGTCGGACTTGACGTAACCCGGCTTCCACGTCTCGCTGCGGACGATCTGCATGGGGTAGCCTTCGGCTTCCTCCTGCGTTTCCGGGACGATCATGCGGTAGTCGCCCTGGTCGGTCTTGGTGTACCCGGGCTTCCAGGTGTCGCTGCGCAGAATTTCGGTTTCGAAGCCTTCGGCGGCCAGCGACGGCGTGGCAGCAAAGCCCGCGACGGCGGTCATGGCGGCGGCGAGCATGAGATTGCGATGCATACCCATCGGTGATCTCCTCCTTTTTTCTTCAGGTCACGGAAGCGGCGCCCGGTTTCAAGGGTGCGGCGCCGCCGCCGCAAGGTCTCTATGCCCACCCAACGACTGCCCCGCGGGAGAGGTTCGGAAGGTTTTCGCGACGATTAGGAGAAAAGTTCACCAAGCGCGCGCCAGTGCCGGGCAGGCGGCGCTGCGACGCTTTCCTGGTGCTGGCCCTGGTGCTGGCAAATAGAAACTGAACGGTTTAGTATGGTGGACGTTGATGCGCCAACACTCGACCACCGCGCCAGAGGTTCCATGCCCGACTCCTCCCGCTCCACCGCCGCGCCCGCGCCGGCGAAGTCCGAAACCCGCAGCGAGCGCAAGCGCCGCTGCATCCTTGAAGCCGCCCGCGCCCTGTTCGCCGACCATGGCTATGCCGCCACCAGCATCGACATGGTGGTGGAGCGTGCCGGCGTCTCCAAGCCCACCGTCTATGGCCATTTCAAGAGCAAGGACGACCTGTTCGCCGCCGCCGTGCAGGCGCAGGCCGATGCCTTTACCGGTCACACATGCGAAGTCATGTCCCTTCCGGCTGAAAAGGGCATCCGGGCGGTCGGCCAGATGTACCTGGACATGGTGACCGGGGCGGAGGCGCTGGCCATGCACCGCGCCATCGCCGCCGAGGGTCACAACTTCCCGGAATTGGCGCAGACCTTCTATGAAAGCGGCCCGGCGCGGGTGGCGGGCATCATGGAGGAATACCTGCGGGCGCTGGATGCGCGCGGCGCGCTGGCGGTGCCCGATCCGGGGCTGGCGGCGGAGATGTTCCTGGGCATGCTGCGCGTGGCCTTCTATCGCGCCGTTTTCGGCCTGCCCAACACGGCGCGCTGCCGCGACGTGGTGGTGGACGAAGCGGTGCGCGTCATGCTCAGCGCCTATGCCGCGTCCGCGCCGGCGGGCGGCGGTCAGGAACAGCGCGAGTAGCCGCAGGCGGTGCAGGTGTCGCAGCCTTCCTGGCGCACCAGCGCCGGCTGGCCGCACTTGGGGCAGGTGCGCAGGCGCGCCGGGCCGCCGGGTTCGTCGGCCCCGCCCGGACCGGCGCCGTTGCCGTTGGAGCGCCCGAGGCGCGGCAGGTCGTCCTCTTTCAGGAAGCCGATGCGGATCATGTGCTGCTCGATCACCCCGCCGATGGCGGCCAGGATGGAGGGGACATAGCGGCCGTTCATCCACTGCCCGCCGCGCGGGTCGAACACGGCTTTCAGTTCCTCGACCACGAACCCTATGTCGCCGCCGCGCCGGAACACCGCCGAGATCATGCGCGTCAGCGCCACCGTCCAGGCGTAGTGCTCCATGTTCTTGGAGTTGATGAAGACCTCGAACGGCCGGCGGCGGCCGTGTTCCACCACGTCGTTGATGGTGATGTAGGTGGCGTGGTCGCTCTCGGGCCAGCGCAGCTTATAGGTATAGCCGGGCAGGGTTTCCGGCCGGTCCGGCGGGGCGGTAATGGTCTCGGGCACGCGCGGGCCGGGGTGGGGTGGCTCGGGCGCGCCGGGTTCGGGCGGCAGGGTGTCGGTGGGCAGGCCGGCGGCGGCGTTGCCTTCCTCGCGCGCCAGTTCCAGCACCGCCCCCGTGACCGCGTTGGGCCGATAGGTGGTGCATCCCTTGCAGCCCAGGTCGTAGGCCTGGCGGTAGACGTCCTGGAAGGCCTCGAAGTCGATGTCCTCGGGCACGTTGATGGTCTTGGAGATGCCGCTGTCGATGTATTTCTGCACGGCCGCCTGCATGACCAGATGGTCCCGCGGACTGAGTTCCATGGCCGACACGAAGGCTGGCGGCAGGGGCGCGTCGCGGCCGAAACGCTCGCGGAACAGGGCATAGGCGAAGTCGGCCACCGTCTCCTCGCGCCGGCTGCCGTCGGGCATGAGCACGCGGCGGGTATAGGTGTAGGAAAACACGGGCTCCAGCCCCGATGACACGTTGTCGGCATAGAGCGAGATGGTGCCCGTCGGCGCGATGGAGGTCACCAGCCCGTTGCGCATCCCCGTGGCGGCGATGGCCTCGCGCACGTCGCCGTCCAGCGCCTGGATGGTGGGCGAGGCCATGTAGGCGTCGCGGTCGTAGAGCGGAAACGGCCCCTTCTCGGCGGCCAGGGCGGCAGAGGTCAGGTACGCCGCCCGCTGCAGCCGCGCGAGCCATGCCTCCGTCAGCCGCACCGCGTCGGCACTGCCGTATCGGGCGCCGCACATCACCAGGGCGTCGGCCAGTCCCGTCACGCCCAGCCCGATCCGCCGCTTGGCCAGCGCCTCCTGCCGCTGGGCGTCGAGCGGATAGCCCGAGACGTCGATGACGTTGTCGAGCATGCGTACCGCCACCGCGACGCGCGCCTCCAGAAGGTCCAGGTCGAGCGCCGCCCCCTCTTCGAACGGCCGGTCCACCATCTTCGCCAGGTTCACCGACCCCAGCAGGCAGGTGCCGTAGGGCGGCAGCGGCTGTTCGCCGCAGTTGTGGACGTACAGGCCGTTGGCGTCGAAGGCGTTGGCACCGGGAATGCTGCAGTCGAAGACGGCGCGGCTGCCGTCTTCGGTCAGGCCCGCCACCGTCGCGGTGGGGCGGGGCGCCGGCGGTGGCCGGCTCCCGGCGGCCGTCAGGGCCTCCAGCCGGCCGGTGCGGGTGGCGTCGTGGCTTCCCACCAGCCACGCGAAGCGGCGCAGGCCCGGCCCCGCCAGCGTCAGGACGGACGCCGGGTCGCTGCCTTCGGTGTCGCCCCGCATCGCCGGCAGCCCGAGGCGCAGGCACAGGCGCTGCGCCGCCGCCAGCACGCCCGGGCTGGCGTGGGCGATGCGCAGGCGGGCGGCGTCGGGACCGGCGTCGTCGAGGGTTCCGGCCCCGTCGGCCAGACCCCGCAGCAGGCCCACCTGAAAAGCGGTGGAGGCCGACTCCATGGCCGGTGTGATGATGGGCGCGTCGGCCTCGGGCCCCAGCCCCAGCGAGCGGGCGAGGGCACGGACGCCGTCGTGGACCAGCATGCGCCGGCCGTCCTCGTCCTCCAGGTGCTCGACGCCGTCGGTCGCTCCGGTGGCGCCGGGCAGGCCGCGTGCCGCCCGCGCCGCCGCCTCCGCCACGTCGGCCGCCGTGCCGTCGGCGGGCAGGCAAAGAACGGCCGTGTCCGCCTCCAGCCGGCCGCCGCCAATCAGCAGGCCCATGAGGTAGCCCTCGGGTTCCTGGCCGGGGCCGGTCCAGGCGGGGGCGGCGGCGTGGTCGTGCAGCAGGACCCGGTCGCCGGGCCGCAGGTCGCCGGCCGGGCGCCATGTGCCGTCCGCCAGGCGCACCCGGTGGTTGGGCGTCAGGGTCAGCGTCGGACCCTCGCGGGTTTCCAGCCGCAGGACCGGCCGCGTCCCGGTCGCGAAGAAGCCCTGCGGCGTCGAGGCGTGCGGCACGCCGTCCACCAGCGCGGTGAACGGCCGCTTGATCAGCTCGGCCACCTGGCGCGGCCCCTCGGCGGTATGAATCCAGGTGTCGGCGGTGACGCACGGGTTGGTGCTGCTGATCTCCTCGCAGTAGCGCAGGGTGTTGCGTTCGTTGATGCGGTCGATGAAGATGACGCCCGGTTCCGCCACGTCGTAGGTGGCGCGCATGATGCGGTCCCACAGGGCACGGGCGCGGATGGTGCGGTAGGTGACGCCGCCGAAGACCAGCGGCCAGTCGGCGTCCTCGCGCACCGCATCCATGAAGGCGTCGGTCACCAGAACCGAGACGTTGAACATGCGCAGGCGGCCGGGATCGCGCTTGGCGTCGATGAATTCCTCGATGTCGGGGTGGTCGCAGCGCAGGACGCCCATCATGGCGCCGCGCCGGCTGCCGGCGGACATGATGGTGCGGCACATGGCGTCCCACACGTCCATGAAGCTGATCGGGCCGGAGGCGTCGGACTGCACGCCCTGCACCGGCGCCCCCCGCGGGCGCAGGGTGGAAAAGTCGTACCCGATGCCGCCGCCCTGCTGCATGGTCAGGGCGGCCTCCTTCAGGTGTTCGAAGATCGAGGCCATGTCGTCCTCGATCCGTCCCATGACGAAGCAGTTGAACAGCGTCACCCGCCGCCGCGTGCCGGCGCCCGCCAGGATGCGTCCGGCGGGCAGCACCACGAAGTCGCGCAGGGCTTCCAGGAACCGCGGCTCCCATGCCGCCGGCTCTGCTTCCGGCGCGGCCAGGGCGCGGGCGACGCGGGCCCAGGTGTCTTCCACCGTGCGGTCGATGGCGGTGCCGTCGGCCTGCTTCAGCCGGTACTTCATGTCCCAGATCTGCTGGGCGATGCCGGTGGGCTCGTGCATGCGCGGCCGACTCCGAGGAATTTCAATGCTTTCCCGAAGACAACGATGGGCGCGCGCAACCCGTGCGTCAAGCGCCACGGCCGCACGTCATCCACAGGTGCCGCAACGTAGCGACTCCCGGTGAAACCAGGGATTCGGCGGTTTTCCACAGTCATCCACACCCTGTGGATCAAAAACTGTCCACCAGGTTATCCACAGGCGCGGGCGCATGCGGCGTGGACAAGACGGCTCTACTCCGCCGGCATGCCAGAGGCATCGGCGCCGGTGGCGGTGAAGCCGGCCTCGCGGTTGAGACGGGCGCAGGCGTCTTCGATGCGCTCGTGCAGGGTTTTCATGAAGACGCGCTTGTCCTGCCCCGGCGGGATCGGCTCCAGGAACTCGACCACGATGGTGCCGGGGTACTTGATGAACGACTGCCGCGCCCAGAACAGGCCCGAGTTCAGGGCCACCGGCACGACAGGCAGGTCGAGCCGGCCGTAGAGCGCGGTGATGCCGGGCTTGTAGGGGCGCGAATCGCCCGGTGGCGTGCGCGTGCCTTCCGGGAAGATGACGAGCTGGCGCTGTTCCTCGGCGGCCTGGTTGGCAGCCTTGACCATGAACTTCAGCGCCTTGGCGCCGGTCGACCGGTCGATGCCGATCTGCTGTGTGCGGGCCATGTACCAGCCGACGAAGGGAATGTGCAGAAGCTCCTTCTTCAGGATGTAGACAGGGTCGGCCAGCACCCCATGAAAGAAGAAGGTGTCCCACGCCGACTGGTGCTTGGCGGCGACGATGCAGCGCCCGTCCGCCGGCAGGTTCTCCAGCCCCCGGATCTCGTAGCGCAGGCCGACCATCCACCGGGCGAGTGTGAGGATGCCGCGTGTCCACAGCCGTGCCGCCGCCTTCATGGCGCCCTTGGGCAGCACCAGCAGGGGAATGAACATCAGGCAGCAGACGACCGTCCACGACAGCCAGGCGACATTGAACAGAAGCGAGCGCAGGAAGGTCACGGCGGCGGAAATCCCAGAATGCTCAGGAAGAGATGGGCGGAAGGGCGGCGGCGGGGCCGGCGCCGGTCAGAAAGTGGCGCAGGCTCGCCAGGAGATACTTGGTGTATTCGGTGGCGATCAACAGGGTCGTGCCCGGCCAGCGCCACCAGTCGTTCTGGCGCACGCGCTCGGGGAAGACCGGGTGCGGCACGATGGCCACCTGCGGCATGGCGCGCTCGAACTCCAGCAGGCTGCGGCGCATGTGGTAGCCCGCGGTGACCAGCCGCAGCGACCGCAGCCCCCGGTCGCGCACGAACACGGCCGTTTCCACGGCGTTGCCGATGGTGTCGCCGGCCACCGTCCCCAGCCGGATGCGGCGGCGCAGGGAGTCGGGCAGGTCGTCGGGCAGGTCGGGCGTGCCCTTGAGCACCGCCGACAGGTCCAGCGAGGGATGCACGCCCGAGATGAACAGCATGTCGGCGCGGTCGGCCAGCAGCAGGGACAGGCCGGTCTGCAGCCGCTCCGACCCGCCGGTCAGCACGACGATGGCGTCGGTGCGGGTGTCTGGATCGGCGACCTCGTCGGGAATGTCGGCGGCATACCACACCAGTCCCGCCGCCCAGGCCAGCGCCAGCACGAGGGCGATGCCGGCGCCGCTCCACAGCCAGCGCAGCATGCGGCGCCACAGCGGACGGGCGCCGCGGCTGCCGTGGCCGGAGGCGGAGCGGGAGCGGGAGTCGTCGGCCATGGCGGCGGTCCTTCGCCTAAACCATGCGGCGCAGGGCCCGGCGCACGGTCATGCGCGCGGTCACCAGCGCCAGCAGGGCGGCACCGGCCGGCACCAGGGCGAGCGCCATCCAGTCCCAGAACGACAGCGAGAACGGCGGCAGCAGGCCCTGCTCCATGTCGGCCGCCAGCCAACTGACCAGCATGAGTGTCGGCATGGCGACCAGCAGGCCGATCAGCCCGCCCTCCAGCGTCCAGCCCACCATGCGGGCGGCGAACTGCTGGGCGATGTAGCGGTCGTGCGCGCCGATCAGGTGCAGCACCTCGATCTGTTCGCGGTGCACCTCCAGCCCCAGCCGCGTGGCATGGACGACGGTGGCGGCAGTGGCGGCGGCGACCAGCCCCACCACCAGCACGCCCAGCAGCGACAGCCCCTCCGCCAGGTCGATGATGCCGGCCAGCCAGACCTGATGGTCGTCCAGCGAGACGCCGGGCACCGCCTCGCGCAGGGTTTCCCCCAGGGCCTTGAGGTCGGGCCGGGCGTCGGCGGCGATGCGCACGTCGATCAGGCGCGGCAGCGGCAGGTCGCGCACAAGGTCCGACGCCCCGAGCCAGGGTTCCAGCAGGGCGACCAGGCGCGGCTCTTCCAGCGGCTCGGCGCTGGCGACGAAGGGACGGTCGCGCAGAACGGCCAAGGCCTGGGCCACCCGCCGGTCCGTTTCGGCCCGCGCGCTGGCGGGATCGACGCCGGTCGCCGGCACGATCTGCACGGTCACCGTGCCGGCCACGTCGCGGCGCCACTCGTCCAGCACGCCGCCGACGGCCAGCGCGCCGGCCAGCGCCAGCACGGCCAGGAACACCATCATGGCCACCAGCCACGGCAGGTAGCGGCCGGTCGAGTCGGCGCTGATCGGCAGGTTGGCGCGCGGAGCGAAGAAGGGGATCATCAGCCGTCGCTCCGCGCCGCCAGCGAAGCCGGGGGAACAGGTCCGACGCCGGCCATGGCGCCGGGCGCGGCGGGGCTGCCGCCCTCGGCGGCGCCTTCCTCCACGTCGGCCAGTGGCGGCAGCACCTCCAGCCGGCCGCCGCCGGCCAGGTTCAGGCGCGGGAAGCGGAAACGGCGCACCAGGGTTTCGTTGTGGGTGGCGATGACGACGGTGGTGCCCAGGCGGTTCAGCTCGGCGAACAGGTGCAGCAAGCGAAAGGCGATGCGGTCGTCGACGTTGCCGGTGGGTTCGTCGGCGACCAGCACGTCGGGCCGGTTGATGACGGCCCGCGCGATGGCGACGCGCTGCTTCTGCCCGCCCGACAGCGTCGGCGGCTTGGCGTTGATGTGGTCGGCCAGGCCCACCCAGGTCAGCAGCTCCGGCACGTGCTTCTGGATGTCGGATTCGGACACGCCCGCCACACGCAGCGGCAGGGCCACGTTGTCGAGCGCGCTCAGGTGGTCGAGCAGGCGGAAATCCTGGAAGACCACGCCCAGGCGGCGGCGGATGGGCGGCAGGTCGTCGCGTTTCATGGCGGTGATGTCGCGGCCGAAAATGCCGATCAGCCCGCGCGACGGCCGCCGCGCCAGATAGAGCAGCGACAAAAGCGACGTCTTGCCCGTGCCCGAGGCACCGGTCAGGAAATGGAACGAGCCCGGGCCCAGGGCGAAGGTCACGTCCTGCAGCACTTCGGGGCCGTTGCCGTAACGCAGACCGACGTTCTCGAAGCGCACGACGGCGTCCTGGGTATTCGGGGAAGTCCGCACGGTTTCCTCACCTTCACCGGGCCGCAGGTTTACATGGCCGGCGCCGATCCGTCCAGCCGGACCGGTGAAGCTTGTGTTGATAAAGCGCAAGTCCTATAAGTATCAGAGCTTTTTTGCGAGACAAGCAGAACGAATGATCGTCAGCTGCCCGAACTGCGAGACCCGCTTCACGCTTCCCGACGGTGCCATCGGTGCATCCGGTCGCAAGATGAAGTGTGCCAAGTGCGGGCACAAGTGGCACCAGATGCCGGAGGACAACGAGGCCGAGGCCGCGTCCGCTCCCATGGAAGAGGCGGCGGCGGGCGATGTTCCCGCTGGTGCGGCGCCCGAGCCGGCCACCGCCGGCGGCGGCGCCGACGTGCCGCTGGAGATGGACCCCGGCACCCCGGCCCCGCGCCCGGCGACGGAGCCGGACGGCGGCGACATCCCCATGGAGTCGGGGCCCGGCGGTCGGCGGCCGGAGGCGGATGACGACACCACGGACCTCAGCGCCATCGCCGCCATGCTCGACAACAACGACCTGGGCGGCGACGACGACCTGGACGACGAGGCGGAGCGCCAGGACCTGGGACGCCTGCTCGACGCCGACGAGCCCGATCCCATCCCCTCCATGTTCGGCTCGCCCGACGATGAAGACGATAAGCCCAAGCGGCGCTGGCCCGTGGTGCTGGTCCTGCTGCTGGTCGTGGTCGGCGGCCTGGGGGCCGGCGCCTGGTACGGGCGGCAGCAGGTGGTGGCCTGGGTGCCGCAGACGGCGCCGCTCTACGCCGCGCTGGGCGCACCGGTGCAGACGCTTGGCATGGGCCTGCGCTTCCAGAACGTCGCCGGCGAGCGCGTGGTGGAAGACGGCGTCGACACGCTGATCGTGCGCGGCTTCATCGCCAACGTGGCGGGCGGCGAGCGGCCGGTGCCGCACCTGCGCCTGACCCTCTACGATGCCGAGGACAATCCGGTGCAGTCCATGGTTTCGCGCCCGCCGCAGGAAACGGTGGCCTCCGAATCGACGGCCGGTTTCCGCCTGACGCTGGAAAACCCGCCGGCCACCGCCCGCCGATTCGAGGTGGACTGGACCGACGCGCCGGAAAGCGGTGCGGCGCCCAAGGCGCAGGAGCCGGCCTCGGCCAACGCCCAGGGCTGACTCCCGCCGACGTCGGCCGCGTCATGATCCTCCCTGTATAGATTTAGGTAGCGGGGCACCACCCCTGCGCCCGTGACGGTGGGCTCTCCGTCCCATCAAGATGCTCCCGAACGGTCTGGCCGCCGTCAGGGGGAGCATCATGACATCCACGTTGTTCGATCGTGTCAGCGCCGACGTGCGCCGGCAGATGCCTGCGCTGTTTCTGTTCAGCTTCCTGGCAAACCTGTTGCTGCTGGCCAGCTCCATCTACATGCTTCAGGTGTTCGACCGGGTGCTGTCCAGCGGGTCGCTGGACACGCTGGTGTGGCTGACGGTCATCACCCTGGCGGCCATCGCGGTCTACGGCCTGCTGGAGCAGGCGCGCCGGCGGCTGCTCGCGCGGATCGGCGCCTGGCTGGATACCGAACTCAGCGCCCCGGTGATCCGCCGCGCCATCGAGCGGCGGTTGACGCGCGGCCCGGCCTCCACCACCGCGCCTGACGCCGGCCTGTCGGACGTGGCGGACGTGCGCGGCTTCGTCGGCGGCGAGTCGGTGCTGGCCTTCCTGGATGCGCCGTGGACGCCGGTGTTCATCGCCATCATCTGGCTGATCCATCCCGTGCTGGGCGGCATCGCGCTGGGCGGGGCGGTGGTGCTGTTCCTCTGCGCCGTTTTCAACGACCGGCTGACGCGCGGCCCGCAGCAGAGCGCTGCCACTCGCGTGCGCCAGGCGGCGGCCGCGGCGGGCCGCTATGTGGACAGCGCCGAAACCGTCGCGGCGCTGGGCATGACGCGGCCGCTGCTGGATCGCTGGCGCCGCGCCCACCAGGAGGCCCACGGCCAGAGCCTCGCCGTTTCCGACACCACCGCAGGCCTGTTCAACATCTCGCGGTCGGTGCGTCTTGCCCTCCAGGTCGCCATCCTGGGGACCGGCGCCTGGCTGGTTCTCCAGGGGGCCGTCACCGCCGGCGCCATGATCGCGTCCTCCATCATCCTCAGCCGCGCGCTGTCGCCGGTGGAGCGGTCCATTTCCGCCTGGCGGGGCTATGTCTCGTACCGCGCCGCGCGCCGCAACCTGGCCGCACTGTTCGAGGGAACGGACCGGGACGCCGCCGCCGCGGTCTCGCTGCCCCGCCCGGAAGGGCGCCTGACGGCCGAGGCCGTGCGCTTCACCCCGCCCGGATCGGCCGAACCCATCCTGCGCAAGATCGACTTCGCGCTGACGCCCGGCCAGACCTGCGGCGTCGTCGGGCCCTCGGGGTCTGGCAAATCGACGCTGTGCCGGCTGATCGTCGGGGCATGGCGCCCCACCCACGGGCATATCCGCCTGGACGGCGCCGATGTCGGCCGCTGGGACTCCGACGATCTGGGCCGGCATCTCGGATACCTGCCGCAGCAGGTGGAGCTGTTTCCCGGCACAGTGGCCGACAACATCGCCCGCATGTGCGACGCCGACGACGCCGAGATCATCGCCGCCGCGCAACTGGCCGACGTGCACGAGATGATCCTGCGCCTGCCGGACGGCTATGCCACCGACGTCGGGGTCCACGGCGCCCGGTTGTCGGGCGGGCAGCGCCAGCGTATCGGGCTGGCGCGCGCCCTGTTCGGCGACCCGGCGCTGATCGTGCTCGACGAGCCCAACAGCAACCTCGACGCGGACGGAGACCGCGCCCTGCTGCGCACCCTGGAGCACCTGAAGGAGACAGGCCGCACCATCGTGCTGGTGGCGCACCACCCGGCCATGCTGCGCTCCGCCGACGTCGTGCTGGTGCTGCGCGAGGGGCTGGTGGCCGCCTTCGGTCCGCGCGACGAGGTGCTCAAGGCGGCACTCGGCCGCCGTGCCGGGGCTCGGCCGGCACCGGTGGCGGCCGCCGCCTCTCCGGTTCACCCCAAGGCGGCGGAGTAGGGCCATGATCGACCGCTTGAAGGTCCTCATGGGGCGCCCCCCGGACGACGAAGCCAGGGCCGCGGGCGAACGGCCCGCGGCCTCGCTGTCGCGCCTGACGCGGGGATCGCGGCGTCTGGGGTACGGTGTCGCCATCGTCTTCTTCGGCGGCCTGGGGACCTGGGCGGCGGTGGCGCCGCTGGCCGGTGCGGCGGTGGCGCCGGGCGTCGTCAGCCCCGACGGCCACCGCAAGACGGTCCAGCACCTGGAAGGCGGCATCCTGCGCGCCATCCATGTGCGCGAGGGCCAGGCCGTGCAGGCCGGAGAACCGCTGGTGACCCTGGAGGATACCCGCGCGCTGGCCGAATACCGCGAACTGCGCGAGCGCATCCTCCACCTGACGGCGACCGAGGCACGGCTGACGGCCGAGCAGGCGGACGCGGCGGCCATCGCCTGGCCGGACGCCCTGGCGTCGCCGCCGGCCGAGGACGACGCTGCTACAGCCACGACCGCCAGGGCCGGAGAGAAGGCGCTGTTCGACAGCCGCCGCGCCGCGCGGCAGGGGCGCGAGCGCATCCTGTCGCGCCGGGTCGCGCAGTTGGACGAGGAGATCACCGGCCTGCGCCAGGTGATCGCGGCGCAGGAGGAGCAGGTCGCCCTCATCGCGGAGGAGATCGCCAATGTGGAGCAGCTCTACCGCAGCGGCTTGGAACGGCTGCCGCGGCTTCTGGCGCTCAAGCGGCAGCAGGCGGACATCCGGGCGGAGATGGCGGCGAACCGCGCCTCCATCGCCCGCAACGGGCAGAAGATCGGCGAGACGGAGATGGAGCGCCTGACGCTGCGCCAGCAGGATCACGAACGGGTGAGCGAAGAGTTGACGCGCGTGCGGGCGGAACTCGCGCGGCTGCGCAGCCAGGCGCCGTCGCGGGCCGACGTCCTTGCGCGCCGGCTGGTCCGCGCGCCGATCGACGGGCGCGTGATGAACGTGCGCGTCACCACCGAAGCCGGCGGCGTCCTCGGCGCGGGAGAGCCCATCCTCGATATCGTGCCCGAGGCGGCGCGGCTGGTGGTGGAGGCGCGCGTCAAGCCGGTGGACATCGACACGGTGCGCCCCGGCATGGCGGCGCGGGTGGTGCTGACGGCCTACCGCCAGCGGTCCATGCCGCAGATCGTCGGCACGCTGCGGTCGATTTCCGCCGACCGGCTGACGGACGAGGCCTCCGGCGAGCCCTATTTCCTGGCGCGGGTCGAGGTTGATCCCGAGGCCCTTGAAACCGCCGGCGGTGAAGACGTCCGCCTGATGGCGGGGATGCCGGCCGATGTGATGATCCTGACGGGCACCCGCACCATGCTGGACTACCTGATCCAGCCGCTGGCCGAAAGCGTCCGCCGCAGCTTCCGCGAAAGCTGACGGCGTACCGTCGGTCGACACAAAAAAAGGGGGAAGCCCCGGTGTCGGGACCTCCCCCAGTCTAGGCCGTTGACCCGTGTACGCGGTCGGCCTGGGAGCTGCGTTGGTTATTCGGCGGCGGTGGCCGTCGTCCGATCCACCGCCGTCGGGCGGGTGCGGTCGGCGGTCTTCTTCAGCACGTCGAACACGGGCTGGAAGGCCGGGCGCTCGATGTAGCGGCCGGCGCCGCGCTCGACGTTCAGCTGGCCGTCCTTCCACACCACCTTGCCTTGGCTGACGGTCACCACCGGAAGGCCGGTGACCTCCATGCCCTCGAAGATGTTGAAGTCGATGTTCTGGTGGTGGGTCTTGGCGGAGATGGTCTTGGTCGCCGCCGGGTCCCACACCACGATGTCGGCATCGGCGCCCGGCGCGATGGTGCCCTTGCGCGGGTGGATGTTGAAGATCTTCGCCGTGTTGGTCGATGTGACGGCCACGAACTCGTTCATGGTCAGCCGCCCGGCGCCCACACCGTGGGTCCAGAGCGCGGCCATGCGGTCCTCGATGCCCGCCGTGCCGTTGGGAATCTTGGAGAAATCATCCTTGCCCATGGCCTTCTGCTCGGAGCAGAAGCAGCAGTGGTCGGTCGCCGTGGTCTGGAGGTTGCCGGACTGGAGCCCCTTCCACAGCGCCTCCTGGTGTTCCTTGCTGCGGAACGGCGGGCTCATGACGTGGGCGGCGGCATGGTCGAAATCGGGGTGGCGGTAGACGCTGTCGTCGATCAGCAGGTGCCCGGCCAGAACCTCGCCATAGACGCGCTGGCCGTCGGCGCGGGCGCGGGTGATGGCCTCCAGCGCTTCTTTGCAGGAGTTGTGGACGATGTAGAGCGGCGTGCCCAGCACCTCGGCGATGCGGATGGCGCGCTGGGCGGCCTCGCCCTCCACCTGCGGCGGGCGGGACATGGGGTGCGCCTCCGGCCCCATGATGCCCAGGTCCTTCATCTTCTGCTGGAGACGGAAGACCAACTCGCCGTTTTCCGCGTGGACGGTGGGAATGGCGCCCAGTTCCAGCGATCGGCTGAAGCTGTTGGCCAGGATTTCGTCGTCGGCCATGATGGCGTTCTTGTACGCCATGAAGTGCTTGAAGCTGTTGACGCCGTGCTCCTTGACCAGCGTCTCCATGTCGGCGTGCACCGTTTCATCCCACCACGTAATGGCGACGTGGAAGGCGTAGTCGGCGCAGGCTTTTTCCGACCACTCGCGCCACTGCTTCCAGGCGTCCATGAGGCGCTGCTGCGGGGCCGGGATCACGAAGTCGATGATCATGGTGGTGCCGCCCGCGAGGCCCGCCGCGGTGCCGGTGTAGAAGTCCTCGCTGGCGACCGTGCCCATGAAGGGCAGCTGCATGTGGGTGTGCGGGTCGATGCCGCCCGGCATGACGTAGGCGCCGTCGGCATCCACGATTTCCGCGCCCGCCGGCGCATCCAGATTCTCGCCCACCGCGACGATCTTGCCGTCCTCGCACAGCACGTCGGCGCGGGTGGTGGTCTCGGCGGTGACGACGGTGCCGCCCTTGATGAGAAGTGCCATCGGTAAAGTCTCCCAGGTTTCGTTTTGGCCGTCTTGTTGTGGCTTTGGGGGAGGGTGGGGGAACCGCTTGGGGCTCCCCCGTTGCGGCATGGTCAGGCGGTGGGGGCCGCCTCGGTTTCCATCTGCGCGGCCTCGGCGTGCCGCTTGCCCCACATCAGGCCGCCGTAGAGCAGGCCGGCGATGAACAGGCCGACGAACCAGGCATAGCCGTAGAGGGTCTTCCAGAAGGGACCGACGCCCTCGATCAGGCCGGCGGCATCCAGGAAGCCCGGCAGGTTGGGCAGGACACCCACCGCGAACGCAAAGATGGCGACCCAGTTCCAGCCGTTGGTGTAGGTGTAGCGGCCGTGGGCGCGGAACATGTCCGACACCTTGGGCGCGGTCTTGCGGATCAGGAAGTAGTCGACGATCAGGATGCCGGCGATAGGACCCAGCAGCGCCGAGTAGCCCACCAGCCAGGTGAACAGGTAGCTCCCCGCCGTCTCCAGCAGCTTCCAGGGGAACATGGCGATGCCGATGCCGGCGGTGATGTAGCCGCCCATCTTGAAGCTGATCTTGTTGGGCGCGAGGTTGGAGAACCCGTAGGCCGGCGCCACCACGTTGGCGGCCAGGTTGGTGGTCAGCGTCGCGACCATCAGGGCGGCCAGCGCCACGATGATGCCGACACCGCCCATCTTGCCGGCCAGCGCGACCGGGTCCCAGATGGGCTCGCCGAAGATGACGACGGTGGCCGACGTGACGGCCACGCCGATGAAGGCGAACAGCGCCATGGGCAGCGGCAGGCCGATCATCTGGCCGACCACCTGGTCCTTCTGGCTGCGGGCGAAGCGGGTGAAGTCGGGGATGTTCAGCGCCATGGTGGCCCAGAACCCGACCATGGCCGTCAGCCCCGGCCAGAACACGCTCCAGAACTGGCCCTCCTTGTCGCCGCCTTCCACGAAGGCCGAGGGGGTGGAGAGCATCTCGCCGAAGCCGCCGGCCTGGATGTAGGCCCAGCCCAGCAGCGCCAGGCCCATCAGCAGCAGGAAGGGCGCGGCCAGGTTCTCAAGCCAGCGGATGCTTTCCGTGCCGTGGCGGATGAACCAGACGTGCAGCGCCCAGAAGGCCAGGAAGCACAGGGTCTGCGCGATGTCGATGCCGAGGAACGGCAGCGGATCGCCCTTGAAGACGTCGCCGGTCAGGGTGTTGAGGATGACGTAGATCGCCATGCCGCCGACCCAGGTGTTGATGCCGAACCAGCCGCAGGCGACCAGTCCGCGCATCAGCGCCGGCAGCTTGGCGCCGCGCGTGCCGAAGGAGGACCGCAGCAGCACCGGAAAGGGGATGCCGTGCTTCGCGCCCGCATGGCCGATCAGCATCATGGGAATGAGCACGATGACGTTGCCGGCCAGCACCGTCAGCACCGCCTGCCACCAGGCCATGCCCTCCGACACCAGGCCCGCCGACAGCATGTAGGTGGGCACGCAGACCACCATGCCGACCCAAAGGGCGGCGATGGACGACCACTGCCATGTCCGTGCCTCCGGGGTGGAGGGGGCGAGATCCTCGTTGTACAGCCCGGGATCGGCGCCGGCGAAGCGCTCGTGCGCGACGCCGAATTCGTCCCGGACTTCCGTATAGTTGGTCTCAGTCATGAGAGAAGCTCCCTGTTTATCCCGTGGGGGAGGGGCGCTCCCGCTTCTTCAGAGCCCCTTTTGGGGGCTCAGGCGGGTTCCTTGCGCATCGGATTGTTGGGGTGCTGGGTCCAGTTCCGGTACGTCTCCCCGTCGTCGACGCGCTCCATGGTGATGCAGTCCGGCACGGGGCAGGCGAGCATGCACAGGTTGCAGCCGACGCAGTCCTCGTCGACGACCTCGAACTTGCGGTCGTCGGGCTCCGCTCCCTGGTGGAAGCGGATCGCCTGGTGGCTCGTGTCCTCGCAGGCGATGTGGCACAGGCCGCACTTGATGCACTTGTCATCGTCGATGCGGGCCTTGATGTCGTAATTCATGTTCAGCTGGTTCCAGTCGGTCACGTTGCCGACCGCCATGCCGCGGAAGTCCTCGATGGTGCGGTAGCCCTTGGCGTCCATCCAGTTGCTCAGCCCGTCGATCATGTCTTCGACGATGCGGAAGCCGTGGTGCATGGCCGCCGTGCACACCTGGACCGAGCCGCAGCCCAGCGCGATGTATTCCGCCGCGTCGCGCCAGGTGGAGATGCCGCCGATGCCCGACATGGGCAGGCCGTGGGTGGCCGGGTCACGGGCGATTTCCGCCACCATGTTCAGCGCGATGGGCTTGACCGCCGGGCCGCAGTAGCCCCCGTGGGTGCCCTTGCCGTCGACGGTGGGGGTGGGCGCCATGACGTCCAGGTCCACCGAGACGATGGAGTTGATGGTGTTGATGAGCGACACGCCGTCCGCTCCGCCGTTCTTGGCCGCGCGGGCGGGGTGGCGGACGTCGGTGATGTTCGGCGTCAGCTTCACCAGGCAGGGCAGGCTGGAATACTTCTTCACCCAGCCGGTGACCATCTGGACGTATTCGGGCACCTGCCCGACGGCCGCGCCCATGCCGCGCTCGGACATGCCGTGGGGGCAGCCGAAGTTCAACTCCACGCCGTCGGCGCCGGTTTCCTCCACCAGCGGCAGGATGTATTTCCAGTCTTCCTCATTGCACGGGACCATGAGGCTGACGATGACGGCGCGGTCGGGCCACTTCTTCTTGACGTCGGCGATTTCCGCCAGGTTGACGGCCAGCGGCCGGTCGGTAATCAGCTCGATGTTGTTGAGCCCCGCCATGCGGGTGCCGTTGTAGTCGATGGCGCCGTAGCGCGACGACACGTTGACCACCGGCGGGTCGATGCCCAGCGTCTTCCACACGACGCCGCCCCAGCCGGCGCGGAAGGCGCGCTCGACGTTGTACTGCTTGTCGGTTGGCGGCGCGCTCGCCAGCCAGAAGGGGTTGGGCGACTTGATGCCGGCGATGGTGCAGGAAAGGTCCGCCATGTCTCGGTTCCTTTTAGCTTGTCAGGGCGCGCGTCAGGCGGGCTGGGAAGCGGTGGCGCCGGCGCCGGGCTCGGCGGCCGTGCCGGTGGCGATGCCGGCGCGCAGCCAGGCGTCGATGGCGTGGGCGGCGATCTTGCCGTCCTCGACGCCCTGCACCGTCAGGTCCTGGCCGCCGGCCACGCAGTCGCCGCCGGCCCACACACCGTCCACCGAGGTGCGGCGGGTTTCATCCACCGCGATGCGGCCGCCGTCCAGGTCCAGCACCGCCGCGCCGTCGTCGGAGATGGTGGCGGGCACGAACATCTGGCCGATGGCCTTGAGCACCGTGTCGCAGGGGATGACGGCGGTCTCGCCGGTTTCGGTCAGTTTGCCGTCGGGGCCGGTGGCGGTGTAGGCGAACTCCACGCCCGTGACCGTGCCGTCCTCGGCGATGACGCGCTTGGGAGCGAGCCAGTGCTTGACGGTGACGCCGTTTACTTGCGCGAACTCCTGCTCCACCCAGGTGGCGGACATGGTGTTCTTGCCGCGGCGGTAGACGAGGGTGACGTCTTCCGCCCCCAGCTTCCTGGTCTGCACGGCGGCGTCGACGGCGGTGTTGCCGCCGCCGATCACCACCACGCGGCGGCCGACGGGCAGGGCGGACAGGTCTTGTGCCTGGCGGATATCGGCGATGAAGTCCACGGCGTTGTAGACGCCGTTCAGGTCCTCGCCGTCGCAGCGGAGCGCGTTCACCGCCCCCAGGCCCAGGCCCAGGAACACGGCGTCGTACTGGGCGCGCAGGTCGGCGAGGCTGAAGTCGCGCCCCAAGGCCTTGCCCGTCTGCACGGTGATGCCGCCGATGGACAGGATGTAGTCCACTTCCCGCGCCGCGTAGTCGTCGACGGTCTTGTAGGCGGCGATACCGTATTCGTTCAGCCCGCCCAGCTTCTCGCGGGCCTCGAACACCGTCACGTCATGGCCCAGCACGGCCAGGCGGTGGGCGCAGGACAGGCCGGCGGGGCCGCCGCCGACCACGGCGATGCGCTTGCCGGTCGGCGCGTCGCGCTCGAACAACTGTGTGCCGGCGGCGAACAGCTTGTCGGTGGCGTAGCGCTGCAGGTTGCCGATCTCGACCGGCTTGTGGCCCTCGGCGTTGCGGACGCACTTGTCCTCGCAGAGGATTTCCGTCGGGCAGACGCGGGCGCACATGCCGCCCATGATGTTGGCGGAAAGAATATCGGCCGCCGAGCCCTTCAGGTTCCCCGTGGTGATCTTCTTGATGAAGCTGGGGATGTCGATGCCCGTCGGGCAGGCCTTGATGCACGGCGCGTCATAGCAGTAGTAGCAGCGGCTGGCCTCGATGACGGCGTTCTTGTCGTCCAGCGGCGGGTGGGCGTCGGCGAAGTTGTCCGCCAGGGCCGCCGCGTCCAGGCGGCCGGCCTTGATGTCTCCCATGGTTCCCATGGTGCTCCCCGTTCTTCTGTGATCGTTGGGACAGGCGGGCAGGCGGCCTTACTCGGCCGGCTCCGGTGTCGCCTTGGCGGTTTCGTTGGCCTTCTGGAGCATGGCGTGCAGCAGCACCTCGCAGCCCGCCGCGATCCATTCGGGCTTGGCGTCTTCCACCTCGTTGTGGCTGATGCCGTCGATGCAGGGCACGAAGATCATGCCGGCGGGCGCGACACGGGCCAGATAGCAGGCGTCGTGCCCGGCGCCCGAGACCATGTCGCGGACGCTGAACCCGCCTTCCTCCACGCCCTTGCGGACGGCGGCGACGCAGCTTTCCTCGAACTTCACGGGCTTGTAGTAGAAGATCTGCTCAAGCTGGCAGTCCAGGCCGATCTCGGCGGCGATACGGTCGACCTCGGCCCGCATCTCGCGGTCCATCTCCGCCAGCACGTCGTCGGACGGGTGGCGGAAGTCGATGGTGAAGAAGACGTTGCCGGGAATGACGTTACGCGAGTTGGGGTAGACCGTCATCATGCCCACCGTCGCGCAGGCGGTGGGCGCGTGCTTGAGGCCGATGCGGTTGACCGCGTCCACCACCCGCGCCGCGCCCAGCAGCGCGTCCTTGCGGCGGTTCATGGGGGTGGGGCCGGCGTGGCTTTCCACGCCCGTGAAGGTGACCTCGTACCACCGCTGCCCTTGCGCGTCGGTGACCACGCCGATGGTCTTGTCCTCGGCTTCCAGGATCGGCCCCTGCTCGATGTGGGCCTCGAAGTAGGCGCCGACGGGGTGGGCGGCGTGGCTGGCGTCGTCGGGGCCGGAGTAGCCGATGCGTTCCAGCTCCTCGCCCATGGTCCTGCCGTCCTGGTCCTTGCGCGACAGGCCGTAGTCCAGGTCGAACACGCCCGCGAAGACGCCCGAGGACACCATGGCCGGCGCGAAGCGCGAACCTTCCTCGTTGGTCCAGACCGCGACCTCGACCGGGGCTTCGGTCTCGTAGTTCAGGTCATTCAGCGTGCGGATCACCTCCAGCCCCGCCAGCACGCCGTAGACGCCGTCGAAGCGCCCGCCCGTCGGCTGGCTGTCCAGGTGGCTGCCGGTGACGATGGGCGGCAGGGCGGGGTTCCTGCCCTCGCGGCGGGCGAAGATGTTGCCCATCTTGTCGACGCGGATGGTGCAGCCGGCGTCCTTGCACCACTGCACGAACAGGTCGCGGCCCTGCTTGTCCAGGTCGGTCAGCGCCAGGCGGCAGACGCCGCCCTTGGGGGTGGCGCCGATCTTCGCCATCTCCATCAGGCTGTCCCACAGGCGCTCGCCGTTGATTTTCAGGTTCTGAAGCGCGGTCATCGTGTGCTCCCTGGGTCGGGGGTGCCTCCGGGCCGCTGGCGTCGGGCAAGCCGGAGGCGTTCGCGGCCGGCGGGGGAGCCGGACGCGGCGGTCATGGTCGGTGCGGACAGACCTCTCCCGGCGCCGCGCCCCGCCGGCAATGCGGCAAGGCGCGAGCGTCTTCCCCCGCGATCACGGGCGAAGAGGCGGAGGATCATCCGCGTGCGGATACACCTTTCCCGTCAGCCGCCGCGCAGGTCGGGTGCGGCCGGCGGCTTGGGCACAGGTGATGCGCTAATCGTGTAGACGGTCGACGGCGCTGACGCGGCCGCGGCGGTCCGTCGTCAGGTGGTATCGGGGGTACTGAGGATGATGTCGCGCATGGTGATCTCCCAGTTTTCGCCATCCCGTGCGCGCAGGATGGGCGGGTGTATCGGGTGGCGTGTCGAGTCCTCCGGGCACCAGCCCGCGGCTCACCTTTCCCGAGACGTTTCCGTCGGTGCGTCCATCGGCGCCTCCCTAGCTCCGGTGGACACGGACGCGCCCTTATGGTTTTTGTGGGTCGAGTCCGCTTCCGACACATTCATGCTAGCCATCGCTTGACCGATTGGTCAAGTTGGTATTCGAGCAATTTTCTGGGAAATTGACATGGCCTCGGCGCGAAAACCCGCATTGAAGTCCAGTAAATCCGGTAACCGTGAGGAAACTCAGGCGCTTATACTCAGCGCCGCCGAGCAGGTGTTCGCCGAATTCGGCTACAAGGGCGCGACCACCGGCCGCATCGCGGAACTGGCCGGCGTGCCGAAGGCCAATCTGCACTACTATTTCAAGACCAAGGAGAACCTGTACCACCAGGTGCTGGAAGACATCGTCAACACCTGGTTCGCGGCGGCGGCCGAGTTCGATTCGATCGAAGACCCGGAAGAGGCCATTTCCCACTACGTGCGGCTGAAGCTGCGCCTGTCGCGGGAGCGGCCGCTGGGCAGCAAGGTCTTCGCCAACGAGATCATCCACGGCGCGCCCAACCTGATCGGGTATTTGCGGACCACGCTGAAGGACTGGACGGACGCCAAGGCACGGGTGATCGAGCAGTGGATCGCGCAGGGCCGCATCCGCCCCGTCGACCCGCACCACCTGCTGGTGATGATCTGGGCGACGACGCAGACCTACGCCGACTTCGGCGTGCAGGTCGCTGCCGTGCTCGGCAAGGACGACCTGGAGGACGCTGATTTCGAGACGGCGGCCGAGACGCTGACGCGCATCATCCTGCGCGGTCTGCTGGCCGGCGCGGACTGACGCGGTGGCGGAAACCCTCGGCATCGTCCTGCCCATCTTCGGCGTCATGGCGCTGGGGTGGATCTTCGCCCGCCGGTCGCTCATTTCCGAGGCCGGCGTATCCGGCATCGTCAACTTCGTCTTCTATCTGGCAATCCCGGCGCTTCTGTTCCGCACCCTTGCCAACGGCGCGGTGGAGGGGCGCTTCGACGCCCGCCTGATCGCCGGGTTCTTCTCGGCCGCCCTGCTGCATTTCGCGCTGGGCTGGCTGGTGTCGCGCTTCGTCTTCCGCAACAGCACGGAGGCCTGCGGACTGGCCGCCATGTCGGGCGGTTTCGGCAATCTGGTGCTGGTGGGGCTGCCGCTGGTCCAGCGGGCCTATGGTGATGCCGGGCTGGTGCCCTTGATGCTCATCATCATGGTGCACTCGGCCATCCTGTTCACCGCCACGACGCTTGCCATCGAGGCCGGGCGCAGCGGCGGCGGCAGCTGGGTGCGGCGCCTGGGCGGGACGCTCAAGTCGGTGTTCCTCAACCCCATCGTCATCGCGGCGCTGTCGGGGCTGGTGTTCGGCATGCTCGGCCTGCGCCTGCCGGGCGTGGTGGACGAGACGCTGGCGCTCATCGGCCGGGGTGCCGCGCCGGTGGCGCTGTTCGCGGTGGGGGCGACGCTGGCGACGTGCCGCATCGCCGGCGACCTGCGCGAGGCGCTGGTGATGACGGCCCTGAAGCTTCTGGTGCTGCCGGTGCTGGTGTGGGTCTTCGCCGCCCTGGTCTTCGACCTGCGGCCCGAATGGGTGACAGTCGCCGTGCTGGCCGGCGCCATGCCGGCGGGGGCGAACGTCTACGTCTTCGCGCGCAAGTTCGACATCTACGTCAACCGGGCGACGGCGGTGGTGCTACTGTCCACCGTGCTGTCGGTGGTGACCCTGACGGCGCTGATCGCCACGCTGCCGGCGCCTTGAGGGGGGATGAGCGGCTGGCGCCGCTTGGGCCAGCCCCAAACCCCGCTGGAGGCGGAAGCCTCCAGTCCTCCACTTTTTCTGATTAGGGGGAGTGGGTGCGGTATCGCAAGGGCGGCTTACGGCGTCTGTGGGCTCCTGCTTTCGCAGGGGTGACGGGGTTTTTCTAAGCTATTGTTCTATAATACCGGGCGACACATGAAACCGTACACTCGTCGCCCGGCAAGGCCGACTGGCCGCCGCGCCTTTTGGCGCGTGAGGCTGCGTGCCGCTTGAACGCAGCCTCGATGATTTCAATCATCGAGGCGTACAACATGAAAATGACCGTCATTCCTGCGAAAGCAGGAATCCACATACGGTGCCGACCACCCCGCCGCGCCGCATGGCCGACCGCACACCATCAGCCACCCGCCTCACTCACCGCGGGAGCGCGAGGGAGGCCGGACCTCCCTCGCATCAAACACCGTTACTCCGGCTTGCGGAAGTGCAGGATGCCCCAGGCCAGATGACCGGCGCTGCCGGCCTTCACCCAGTTGTCCAGGCCGACCAGCATGCGGTCCATGTAGCCGCGGCTGCACACCTTGGCGACCTGGTTGTACTCCTCGCGCAGCACCTCTGCGACCCGACCGTAGTGGGTGGGCAGGTGGCCGGTGTAATCGGTGACCGACACCACGTCGAAGCCGACGCGGGTCGCCGCGTCCTTGTAAAAGCCGATGGAGCCCAGGTTCTCCAGGTGGATGCGGTCGTAGACCGGCTGCAGCACGCCCTCGGGCACGTCGTCGGCTTCCATCGGATCGGTGAAGATCAGGTGGCCGCCGGGCTTGAGCACCCGGAAGGCTTCCTCCAGCACCCGCTCGCGATCGCCCGAGTGCAGGATGGCGTCCTGCGACCACACCACGTCGAAGCGGTTGTCGGGCTCGGGGATGTCCTCGAAGCTGCCGTGCACCACGGTCACCTTGTCCGACAGGCCCTGTTCTTCGGTCAGTCGGCGGTTGGTGGCGTTCTGCGTCTCGGAAATGTTGAGACAGTGCACCGTGCAGCCGCGCGTCGCCGCCAGGCGCCGCGCCGCGCCGCCGTAGCCCGCGCCGATGTCGAGCACGCGGGAGGTCTCGTCCAGCGAGACCTGCTCGGCCATGGTGTCCACCGTGCGGCGGCTGGCCTCCTTGATGGTCTCCCCGGCCTTGTCGGAGTACAGGCCGATGTGGATGTCCTCGCCGCCCCAGATGGTGAAGTAGAAGTTGTCGGCGTCGCCGCTGTCGTAATAGGTCTCGGCCACCGACGCGATCTTCTCGCGGTCGTGGTCGCTGCGGCCCCGCTCGTGGGTCTTCTCGGCGACGTGGATGAAGAAGTCGGGGTCGTCCTCCTGGTAGGTTTCCTGGAAGTCGCCGAAGGTGCGCACGTACTGGAAGCCGGCCTCCGACAGCAGGCGGCGCGTGTAGTTCTTGCGCAGCGGGAACATGTTCAGCGTGTATTCCGAGCCGTCGGGGAAGGCGTAGCGGAAGCGCGCCAGGCCCTCGTCCATGTGCGCCGGCTCGGCCGTCACCTTGTCGCCGCAGTAATAATATTTGTGCTTGGACGAATAACCATTGTCCAGGATGGCGTCGTAGTTGCGCTGGTCGATGATCAGCACGCCGTCATGCTTCAGCGCGGCATAGAACTCCGCCAGGGCGCGGCGGCGGTCGTGTTCGTCGTGCAGGTGCGTGAAGCTGTTGCCCAGGCAGATGATGGCGTCGAACTTGCCGTGCAGGTCGCGGTTGAGGAACCGCCAGTCCGCCTGGCAGGTGCGCAGGATGATGCGGCGGTCCTTGGCGTTTTCGAAGGCCTTGGCCAGCATGGCCGCCGAGCCGTCGACGGAGGTGACGTCGAAGCCCGCCTTCATCAGCTGCACCGAGTGGAAGCCGGTGCCGGTCGCCACGTCCAGGATCTTCTTCTTGCCGCGGGCCTTGAGGATGTCGATGAAGAATTGGCCCTCGCTTTCGGCGCGGGCGTCCCAGTCGATCAGCTCGTCCCACTTCTCCACGAAGGTCTTCACGTACTCGTTGCGGTAATGGTCGCTGTCGCGCACCGCAAGCGGATCGTCGCCGTAGTGCTGGGTCTTGGTCACCAGTTCGGCGTTCGGTTCCTTGGTGTCGATGGTCGCCATGGGTCGGCTCCTCTTATTCCGCGGGCACCAGCTTGCCGGCCTCGGCCATCAGGGCCTCGGCCTTGTCGGTCTTCTCCCAGGGGAAGTCGGACCGGCCGAAGTGCCCGCCGGAGGCGGTGGGGCGGTAGATGGGCTTGAGCAGGTCGAGCATCGCGACGATGCCCTTGGGCCGCAGGTCGAAGTGCTCGCGCACCATGGCCTCGATCCGGGCTTCCGGCACCTTCGACGTGCCGAAGGAGTCGACGCGGATGGACACCGGCTGGGCGACGCCGATGGCATAGGCCACCTGGACCTCGCAACGCTCGGCCAGCCCGGCGGCGACGATGTTCTTGGCCACGTAGCGCGCGGCGTAGGCGGCGGAGCGGTCCACCTTCGACGGGTCCTTGCCCGAGAAGGCGCCGCCACCGTGACGGCCCATGCCGCCGTAGGTGTCGACGATGATCTTGCGCCCGGTCAGGCCGCAGTCGCCGACAGGACCGCCGATGACGAAACGGCCGGTCGGGTTGATGTGGAAGGCGGTGTCGTCGTTCAGGAAGCCCTTGGGCAGGCAGGGGCGGACGATTTCCTCGATGACGGCCTCGCGCAGGGTGGCGTGATCGACCTCCTCGTCATGCTGGGTGGACAGCACGACGGCATCGATGCCGGTGGGCTTGCCGCCCTCGTAGCGCACGGACACCTGGCTTTTCACATCGGGGCGCAGCCACTTGAGCGTGCCGGCCTTGCGCACCTCGCGCTGGCGCTCGGTCATGCGGTGGGCCAGTTCGATGGGCATGGGCATCAGTTCGTCGGTCTCGCGGCAGGCGTAGCCGAACATCAGGCCCTGGTCGCCCGCACCCTGGTCGAGGTCCAGGCCGGCGCCCTCGTCGACGCCCTGCGCGATGTCGGGAGACTGCTTGTCCAGCGCCACCAGCACGGCACAGGAGCGACCGTCGAAGCCGAACCGGGGGTCGTCGTAGCCGACGTCCAGGATGGTGTCGCGCGCGACCTGGGTGTAGTCGACGTTGGCGGTGGTGGTGATTTCGCCCGACAGGATGCACATGCCGGTGTTCACCATGGTTTCGCAGGCCACGCGGGCCTTGGGGTCCTGCTCCAGGATCGCGTCCAGAACGGCGTCGGAGACGTTGTCGGCCAGCTTGTCCGGGTGGCCGGCGCCCACGGATTCGGACGTGAAGATGTAGGAGTCCGTCAAGGCTCTCTTGCTCCCTCTGTCAGGCGCGGGGGCGGGCGGCCGTGCGGTGTCTGCCGCACGGGCCCGTGCCGCCCTCGGGCACATGGCGTTGTCGTCGGACGCGAGGCTTCCTCCGGCGGTCGCGCAGGCGTGCCGGTTGCCGTTCGCGGTGCGAACGTGCTGTGTTTGTTCCTGACGCGTGGCCCCCTTGCGGTGGTGCCGGATCGGATCTGGAACTCGCGCCGATGTGGGTCCGGAGCGCGTGGCCGGCTCCGGTCGGTCTGGGCGCGCCGCCCGCCGATTCGGGGCGGCGTCATCCTCTGGAATGACCGGATCATACAAGAAGGTTGCGTCCGATCCAACCCAGCCATGCCATTTTTGAGGCACGGATTAATTTTTGTGCAACATACGACCGTGCCGGAAGCATGCGCGAAGCCGCCCCTGGGCCGCTGTTTCCGGCGTCTTCGGGCTTGGCGGCGCGGGCACCGGCGGGGACGAACGCACCCAGGCATGGGGGCGGCCGTCTCGCTCCCGGTTTCCGCCGACTCGGTTGTCCGGCGGAGGATGCCGGGTACCTCGCGTCACCATGTCTCATCGGTAACTTGCGCGTGTGCTGTGGCATTACGTACCATCGGGGCCTGTTCGAGAACGCGGGAGGGGAACGGCGATGCGACAGTGGAAGATGGTGGCGCTGGCGGGGGGCTTTGCCGTGCTTGCGGCATTGGCGGTACCGGCGGGCGCGGTGGCCCAGGACGACGGGCTTACGGAAAAATACGGCGCCTGCATGGATGCTTCCGGCGGCGTCACCATCAACATGAAGGAGTGCATCTGGGCAGAGCACGAACGGCAGGATGCGCGCCTGAATGCGGCCTACAAGCACGTCATGGGCCTGCTGAGCGACGACCGGAAGGCGGCCCTGCGGACGGCGCAGCGGGCATGGATCGCCTACCGCGATGCCAACTGCGGCTTCTTCGCTGACCCGATGGGCGGAACGCTGGCCGGTGTCCTGGCCAGTGACTGCATGATGTCGGAAACCGCCGAGCGCGCGCGGGAACTGGAAGATATCGCCAGCATGTACTGATCGGGAATGCCGGAGGCCGTCCGCCATAGCGTGGCGCTATGGTCTGAATGGGGATTTCCTATTTGCCGGGTCGGGTTCTTCCGCCGCTCAATGGAGCGATACACCCAAAGCCCGAGGACCCGCGCCCCATGCTCTGCTTCCACCTCCCAGACACCGCCCTGCACCAGCCGCCGCAATTCCTGGTGCGCGGCCAGCCCCGGCCGGTGCCGGAGCGGCCGGAGCGGGTGGCGGCGGTGCTGGAGGCGCTGCGGGCGCGCGGCGACCGCGTGGAGGACGCGCCGGCCGCCGGTCCCGCCGCGCGCGCAGCCGTCCACACGCCGGAATACCTGGCCTTTCTGGAAACAGCCTTCGCGCGGTGGTCGGCGCTTCCCGACGCGGCACCGGTGGTCATTCCCAACGTCCATCGCGGGCCGGACATGCTGTCCTATCCCTCGAGCGTGGTCGGGCAGGCGGGGTTCCACATGAGCGACACCGCCTGTCCCATCGCCGAGGGCACCTGGCGCGCCACCGTCGCCGCGGCCGACTGCGCCGTGGCGGCGGCGCGGGCGGTGGCGACGGGCGGCGAGGGGGCGGCCTATGCCCTCTGCCGGCCGCCGGGGCATCATGCCGGCCGCGACATGGCGGGGGGCTTCTGCTACCTCAACCACGCCGCCATCGCCGCCGAGGAAGCGCGCCGGCTGCTCGCCGCCCGGGGGCGGCCGCCGCGGGTGGCGGTGCTGGACGTGGACGTGCACCACGGCAACGGCACGCAGGGCATCTTCTGGCGGCGCGACGACGTGTTCTTCGCCTCCGTCCACGGCGACCCGGCGGAGTTCTACCCCTTCATGGCCGGCCATGCGCACGAGCGCGGCGCCGGTGCGGGCCTGGGCGCGACGCTCAACCTGCCGCTGCCCCTGGGATCGTCCGAGGACGCCGTCCTGCGCGCGGTGGAGGAGAGCCTGGCGGCGGTGGCCCGCTTCGCGCCATCGGTGCTGGTGCTGTCGCTGGGGTTCGACACCTTCAAGGACGACCCGCTGGCCGCCTTCGCCGTCACCACGCCCGGTTTCGCGCGCCTGGGCCGGGCCATCGCGGGCGCCGGCCTGCCGACAGTGCTGATCCAGGAGGGCGGCTATGCCGTCGACCACCTGGCGGCGAACCTGTCCAGCTTCCTTGACGGCTTTGAGGGCTAGAACAGTTCCCGATCGAATAGAACCGGGAATTGCGAAGAGGGTCGCGACTGCGACCCCGCGCCGGTCAGGCGCGTGAGCCTGCGTGGCGCCTGAACGCAGCTCTGACGTGACCGCGTCAGAGCGCAAACTGCGCTAGAATACCCGGCCGAACAGGCGCAGCAGCGGGTCGAGCATCGGCTTCCAGCTTTCCAGCGCCGGCGGCTCGGTGATGCTGTTCTCCAGGTCGCGGTCGAACTGGTCGTTCAACGCCGCGATGAAGGAGGGAGCCTCGGACGTCACGCCGTTCTCCAGGTTGAGGCGGCTGCTCAGGCGGTCCAGGTTATGGCTGGAGACGCAGGCCCAGGCGTCGTCCACGATGGCGACCTTGGCGTGCATCATGCGGTGACGGAAGAACTGGACCGTGCATCCCGCCCGCACCAGCCGTTCGGCGAAGGCGCGGCCAAGGATGTCCAGCGGCGGATGGTCGCTCACCTCTGGCAGCAGCAGCGTCACATCCACGCCGCGCCGGGCGGCGGCGGTCAGGTGGCGCAGCAGCCGGTGTTCGGGCACGAAATAGGGCGTGGTCAGCCGCAGGGTGTGCGTCGCGCCGTCGATGCGCTTCAGGACGCAGCGGAACAGGTCGCGGCGGATGGGTTTTTCCGGGCTGTTGACCATGTAGCGGAACGGCCCGTCCTGCCGGTGGTAGACGTCGCGTTCCGCCTCCTCGCGCGTCATGCGGCGCTTGGCGGTCGGGTGTTCGGCGCGGCGCCAGGACAGGTCGAACATCTCTGCCATCGGAATGGGAACGGTGCCGCCGACGCGCATGAAGGTGTCGCGCCAGTCGCACATGCGGTCGGTAAAGCAGATGCCGCCCGCCCAGGCGGTTTCCCCGTCGATGAGGATGGTCTTGCGGTGGTCGCGGTGGATGCGGGTGGGCGCCATGAGCACGGCGCGCGCCGTCAGCGGGTTGTAGAAGCGCACGGTGCCGCCGGCCTCGTGCAGGTCGCGCGCCGCGTCCGAGTCCTTCAGCGCCAGGCTGCCGAACCAGTCCAGCAGCACGCGCACCCTCACGCCCGCCCGCGCCCGCTCGGCCATGATGCCCAGGATGCGCCGGCCGATGGCGTCGTCGCCCACGATGTACTGCTCGAAGTCGATGGAGCGCTGCGCCGCCGCCAAATCGTCGGCGACGGCCTCCCATGCCTCGGCAACCTCGTGGTACAGGCGGAAGGTGGTGGGCGTGTCGGCGGTGTCGCGCGGCTCGGCGAGCAGGGCGCGGGTCATGCAGGGCTCCGTCGGCGTCGGTAGGCGCGGCGCGGCGCGGTCAGTTCACGGTCGGTTCGGGCGACCCGACGGGGGAAGAACGCCGGGGTGCGACGTCCGTTCCTCTTCCGGCACGAAAGCCCGAAAGACGTGCAGGATGCAGGCATCCTGATACCGCAACGGTTCTTCGGTCTGGTATGGCGTCCGACCTTCGTCGGCCGGCGATCACCCTTATTGCGGTTCGTTCCAAGCGCGTCCCTTGCGACAGTTGCCGCGCGAGAGACGAAACGGAGCCCCCAGACCATGCCTGCGCAAACCACCGCCGAAACCGGTATCCTGAACGTCAACGGGTTCACCGACGCCGAAATCATCGACGCCAGCCGCCTGTCGCTGGCCGTCTACGACCGCCCCGGGTCGGGCCCGGCCACCGTGGAGGGCTGGTCGCCGCTGCTCGAGGACCTGACGCTGCCGGACGGCGATCCCGGCACCTTCGACCCGACCACCGGCTTCTACATCAACGGCAATGCGTCGGCCGTGGTGATGATGAGCGACGACGGCACGCTCGCCATCAGCTTCGCCGGCACCTCGTCGGAGGAGCCGTGGTACGACATGCTGGAATACTGGACACTGGACGCCGACCGGCTGCGGTCGCAGTACTTCAACGACCTCAAGGGCCTGGTGAAGACGGTGTTCGACTACGCCATGGACAACGGCATCTCCGATATCCTGCTGACCGGCCACAGCCTGGGCGGCGCGGCCACCACCGGCACCTTCGACTGGCTGGAAACCACCGGCAGCACCTACGATGCCCTGACCATCGAGGGCATCACCTTCAACTCGCCGGTCACCGGCTACCACCCCGACAAGCCCATGGTGGAACTGGCCTTCACCAACGACCTGATCGGCGAGATCGTCGGCCAGGACGCGGCCAACGTCATCAACAACATCTGGTATGCCGTCAACCCCAGCGCCGTGGCGCCCGAATACGATCCCACCAACCCGCTGTCGTATGCGGCGCAGCTGTTCCAGGCGTCGACCACGCCGGAGCACGACATCACGCGCTTCACCGAGTCCTTCCCCGAACTGCTGAAATCGCCCATCTACGAGGACCTGGGCGCCGACGACTTTCTGATCATCGACAACTTCGATTACGCGGTGTCGGTGGATGCGATCACCACCCTTTCGCCCGCCGCGGCCGAGATGGTGGCGGCCGCCGACGTGGTCGGCATGATGGGCGACGACATCGACGACGTGCTGGTGGGCTCGGGCAAGACCGACCTCATGGACGGCCGCGAGGGCGACGACATCCTCAAGGGCAGGCAGGGCGACGACCGCATGTGGGGCGGCGAGGGCAACGACGTGCTCAAGGGCAACGGCGGCTCGGACATCCTGAACGGCGAGGCGGGCAATGACCGGCTGGAGGGCGGCGGCGGCAAGGATGCCTTCGTCCTGGACGGCGTCTTCGGGCACGACGTCATCGCCGACTGGCGCAACGGCGAGACGCTGTCGTTCACCGACCCCGGCTACGGCGCCGAGATCGGCAACGAAAAGCAGCTCAAGGACTGGGTGGAAAGCACCGAGGGCGTTTCCGTCGTGTCGGGCTCGGGCGATCCGCTGACCATCGCGGTGCGCGACGACGGCATGGTGACCTTCGAGAACCTTCAGACCTGGGACGACGCCGCGGTGGCGTGACGGCTGACGCGGCGGCGGCGGGCTGGCAGGATGGGCGCATGTCCGCAAGGAGGTCTCCCATGATCCGCCGCCCGTTGTCGCCGTCGCCGCGCCTGCCGCTGCTGCTGGTCCTGCTGCTGGCGCTGGTCTGCGCGCCGGCCGGCGCCGCCCTGGCCCAGGTGGCCCACGACCTGACCCTCAGCCTGGATCCGACCACCGGCCTGCTGAAGGGCACCGATCGCCTGACTCTGCCGCCCGGCCACACCGGCCCCCTGACCCTGAGGCTGGGCGAGGGTCTGGCGGTCGAGGCCGCGACGGTCGGCGGCGAGCCCGTCGAGGTGCGGCGCGACGGCGAGACGCTGCGCCTGCCCGTGCCGGCGGGGGCGGAGGCGGCGGCGATTACCTATGCCGGCACGCTGGCCGCCCCGGAGCCTCCCGGCCTGGCGCCGGAGGGAAGCTGGCTGCCGGGCGGCTATGCCTGGTTCCCGCAGGCCACCGACGCCGACCGGCTGGAGGTCACCGTGACCCTCCCGCCCGGCCAGCGTGCTGCCATGACCGGCGCCCTGGTGGCGGAGGAGGAAACGCCCGACGGGGGCATGCGCACCACCTTCCGCGCCTATGCCGGGGAGCCGCCGACCCTGTTCGCCGGCCCCTACGGCGTGACGGAGCGCATGCACGAGGGCATCCGCCTGCGCACCTACTTCCACAACGACGTGCCCGGCCGGCTGGCCGGTGCCTACCTGGACGACGTGGCGCGGCACATCGACCATTATGCCGACGTCATCGGGCCTTACCCCTACGACGGTTTCGCCGTGGTGTCGGCGCCGCATCCGGTGGGGCTCGGCTATCCCGGCATGACCTATGTTTCCCGGCGCATCCTGCATCTGCCGTTCATGCGCGCCCAGTCCCTGCCGCACGAGGTGCTGCACGTGTGGTGGGGCAATGCCGTGTGTGTGGCGCCGGGCAGCGGCAACTGGGCCGAGGGGCTGACCACCTACATGGCCGATTACGCCCTGGCCGACCCCGCCCGCCAGGATGCGATGCGCCGGGACTGGCTGCGCGACTACGCCGCCCTGCCGGCCGGAGAAGATAAGCCGCTGACCGCCTTCCGCGGCAAGCTGCACGCCCGCGACCAGGTGACCGGCTATGGCAAGGGCGCCTTCGTCTTTCACATGCTGGAGCGCCGCATCGGGGACGAGGCCTTCCGCGACGGCGTCGCTGCCGTCTACGCCGACCACCGCGGCGGCACGGCGGGCTGGAGCGACTTCCGCGAGGCGTTCGAGGCGGCGTCGGACATGGACCTGTCGGCCTTTTTCGACCAGTGGCTGGCCCGCACCGGCGCGCCCACACTGGCCCTGGAGGCGGCGGAGGCCGTGGACGGCGGTGTGCGCGTCACCCTGGCGCAGGGCGGCGAACCCTATGCCCTGCGCGTGCCGGTGGCGGTCGAGACGGCGGCGGGGACGGAGCAGCATCTTGTGCCCCTGTCGGCCCGGCGGCGGACGGTCGTGCTGGACACGGAGGCCGCGGTCCGGGCAGTGCGGGTCGATCCCGACCATCACCTGTTCCGCCACCTGGCCGAAGGCGAGCGCACGGCCACGCTGCGCGACGTCAGCCTGGCCCCGGACGCGCAGGTGGTAGTCCGAGCCCTGCCGGAGGCTGCGGAAGAGACAGCCGCCACGCTCGCCGCCCGCATGCTGGGCGCGCGGTCGGTGGACCTGGCGGAGGACTGGGACCGCGACCGCCCGGCCCTGGTCGTCGCACAGGGGGCGCCGCACGCGGTGGCCGATCGGCTGGGCATCGCCGCCCCGCCGGACGTGCCCGAGGACGCATCGGCCGTCGTCTGGTCGGCCCGCGAGACCCCCTTTCCGACGCTGGTGGTGGCGGTGCGCGATGCCGAGTCCCTGGCGGCGCTGGTCCGTCCGCTGCCGCACTACGGCCGCGAGAGCTGGCTCGCCTTCCGGGGCGGGGACGCCATCGCCAAGGGTGTGTGGAAGCCGGGCGCCGAGAATGCCCTGGCGCGGCGGCTGTAGCCCGCCGCCCCACCCGGATGCATGGCCCGGTCGCGGATTTAGGTGTTGCATTCGGGGGCGTCGGGGGCTAAGTCCCGACCGACTTCCCGCGCGTGCGCGCGACCACTCTGCCGGGTAGGGTCAGCGACCGGCGGACCATCGCCCGCGCCGCATGCCAGGGCGGCGCGGGGACAGGGAACCGACGATGTATCATGGCTCCTCGGCGGCGGCTCCGGCCGATCCGCCGCCATTCCGAAGTGCGTTCACCTACGCCCTGCGCGCCGCCACCGAGGCGGCGGCCGTGGCCGCGCGCGCATGGCTGGCCGAGGGCGACCGCCCCGGCGCCGCCCGCGCAAGCGCCGAGGCCATGCGCCGGGCGCTCGGCACGCTGGCGCTGAACGGCACGCTGGTGGTGGGCGACGAGGCCGATGTCGCGGGCCCCGTCCTGCCGCCGGGCCTCGTGCTCGGCCAGGCGGATGCGGCGGACGCCTTCGATATCGCCGTCGATCCCGTGGAGGGGACGTCCTATCTGGCCCAGGGCGGGCTGAACAATGCCCTGTCCGTGCTGGCGCTGGCGCCCGCCGGCAGCCTGTTCCGCCCCGGCCCCGCCTTCTACATGGAAAAGATGGCCGGTCCGCCCGCCGTGGTGGGACGCATCGACCCGGCCGCGCCCGTGGCCGAGCGCCTGCGCTGCCTGGCCGAGGCCCTGGACAAGCCCGTGCGCGATCTGGTCGTCTACGTTCAGGAAAAGCCGCGCCACCGCCGTCTGGTGGAGGCCATTCAGGCGACCGGCGCCCGAGTCGCCCTGCACGCCGCCGGTGATGTGGCGGGCGCGCTGATGGCGGCCATTCCGGGGTCGGGCGTCGATGCCATGATGGGCACCGGCGGCACACCCGAAGGCGTCATCACCGCCTGCGCCGTCAAGGCCCTGGGCGGGTCCTTCCACGGCCGCATCAACCCGCAGCTCAACACCGAGCGCATGGCCGTCGCCGCCGCCGGCATGGACACCGAGCGGTGGATGAGCCTGGACGACATGGTGGCCGCCCCGGCGCATTCCCTGCATTTCTGCGCCACCGGCATCGCCGACGGGCTGCTGCTCAACGGACCGGCGGAAACGCCGGAAGGCCTGTGCCTGCAAACCCTGCTGGTGGGCGGCGGCCTGCCCGGACGGCAGGTGCTGACATCGTGGGTGCGCAATCCGGGGGCGGGGCGATGAGCGCGACGGCCGTGCCCTTTCCCGGCATGACGCAGTCGGCCGCGGTGCTCGACCGGCCCATCATCCTGGGCATCGTCGGCGACAGCGCGGCCGGCAAGTCCACCTTCGCCGCCGGTGTGGCGCAGATTCTGGGGGCCGAGCGGGTCACGGTCATCTCGCTGGACGACTACCACCGCCACGACCGCGCCGAGCGCAAGGCGCTGGGCCTGTCGGCGCTGGACCCGCGCGCCAACCACATGGACATCATGGAGCAGCACCTGCGCCTGCTGCGCCAGGGGCAGCCCATCCTCAAGCCCGTCTACGACCATTCCGACGGCAGCCTGAAGGCGCCGGAGTACGTGCGGCCGGGGGATTACGTCATCGTGGAGGGCCTGCACGGCTACACCACGCGGGCCATGCGCGACTGCTATGACGTCAAGGTCTACCTGGAGCCGGAAGAGGACCTGCGCGTGCGCTGGAAGATCGACCGCGACACCAGCCAGCGCGGCTATGACGAGTCCGAGGTGCGCGAATCGCTGCAGACCCGGGCGTCGGACAGCGACCTTTATATCCTGCCGCAGCGCACGTTCGCCGACATGGTGGTGAAGTTCGTCCGCCCCGAGGGTCGGTTCGACGAGACGGGGCCGCACCTCAACGTCCGCCACACCCTGCGCCCGACGTTGCCGCACCCCGATCTTTCGCCCATCCTGGAGGGCTCCAAGGACAAGGTGTCCCTGACGCTGGCGCGGGATATCGACGGCAAGCCCGTCGACGAACTTGAAATCTCCGGCGATCTGGATGACAAGCGGGCCAAGGCGATCGAGGACCTGTTGTGGAACCTGATTCCGGAGGCCAGCCACCTGCGCGCCAACCTGGGCCAGTACATGGACGACCGCGAGCACCGCGCCAAGATGAGCCACCCGCTGGCGCTGTCGCAGTTGATGATTACCTACCACCTGGTCAAGGCCGCCATGGGTCACTATGCCATCTGAGCCATCCGACCCAGGCACCGACCCGTCGTTTCAGCACATCGCGCCGACCTGCACCGCACCACGGAAAGTGAGAGAATGACCGATACCGCCACCAAGAGCCCCGTCGACATCCGGAAGATGGCCAACGCCATTCGCTTCCTGTCCATGGACGCCGTGCAGAAGGCGAACAGCGGCCACCCCGGCATGCCCATGGGCATGGCCGACGTCGCGGCCGTTCTGTTCACCCGCTTCGCCAAGGTCGACCCCACCGCGCCGCGCTGGCCGGACCGCGACCGTTTCGTGCTGTCGGCCGGTCACGGTTCCATGCTGCTCTACTCCCTGGCCTACCTGCTGGGCTACAAGGACGTGGACATCGAGCAGATCCAGAACTTCCGCCAGCTGGGCGCCCGCACCGCGGGCCACCCGGAATACGGCCACGTCGACTTCGCCGAAACCACCACCGGTCCGCTGGGCCAGGGCATCGCCAACGCCGTCGGCATGGCGCTGGGCGAGCGCATGATGAACGCCCGCTTCGGCTCCGACCTGGTCGACCACTACACCTGGGTCATCGCCGGCGACGGCTGCCTCATGGAGGGCATCAGCCAGGAAGTCGTCTCGTTTGCCGGCCACCAGAAGCTGGGCAAGCTGGTGGTGTTCTGGGACGACAACCAGATCACCATCGACGGCGAGACCTCCAAGGCTACCAGCGAGGACCAGCTCAAGCGCTTCGAGGCCGCGCACTGGCACACCCAGGCCGTCGACGGCCATGACCCGGACGCCGTCGCCGCCGCCATCGAAAAGGCCAAGAGCGACCCGCGCCCGAGCCTGATCGCCTGCCGCACCGTCATCGGCTATGGCGCGCCGTCGCTGGCCGGCACCGCCAAGACCCACGGCGCGCCGCTGGGCGAGGCCGAGATCAACGCCACCCGCGAGGCGCTCGACTGGCCGCACGCGCCCTTCGAGGTGCCCGACGACGTGCTGAACGCCTGGCGCGCCGCCGCCGAACGCGGCACCGCCGCCCGCCGCGCCTGGGAGCAGACGGTGGACGCCGAGCCCGCCGACAAGCGCGAGGCCTTCTTCGATTTCGTCGCCGGCAAGCTGCCCAAGGGCTGGGAGCGCGGCCTGGACGACTACAAGAAGAAGTGCGCCGAGGACCAGGTGAAGGTCGCCACCCGCAAGGCCAGCCAGCAGTGCCTGGAGCACATCGTGCCGGCCCTGCCGCAGATCGTCGGCGGCTCCGCCGACCTGACGGGCTCCAACCTCACCAACACCAAGCAGATGAGCGGCGTCGAGGCCGGCCACTACGCCGGCAACTATGTCTACTGGGGCGTGCGCGAGCACGGCATGGCCGCCATGATGAACGGCCTGGCCCTGCACGGCGGCTTCATCCCCTACGGCGGCACCTTCCTGGTCTTCACCGACTACCTGCGCCCGGCCCTGCGCATGTCGGCGATCATGAACCAGCGCGTCGTCTACGTGATGACCCACGACTCCATCGGCCTCGGCGAGGACGGTCCGACCCACCAGCCGGTCGAGCACCTGGCATCCCTGCGCGCCATGCCCAACGTGCTGGTCATGCGCCCGGCCGACGCCATCGAGACCGCGGAGTGCTGGCAGATCGCCCTGCACACCGACGATCAGCCGAGCGTGCTGGCCCTGTCGCGCCAGAACCTGCCGACCATCCGCCAGTACACGGCTGAAAACCTGTGCGCGCGCGGCGGCTACGTCCTCAGCGAGCCCGAGGACGGCACGCGCGACTGCACCATCATCGCCACCGGCTCGGAGGTGCAGTTGGCGCTGACGGCGCAGGTCATGCTGAACAACGTCGGCATCAAGGCCGCCGTCGTCTCCATGCCCTGCCAGGAGCTGTTCGACCAGCAGCCCACCGACTACCGCCAGCAGGTGCTGGGCAAGGGCGTCTTCCGCGTCGCCATCGAAGCCCTGTCCACCTATGGCTGGGAGAAGTACGTGGGTGACGAGGGCGCGGTCATCGGCATGCGCCAGTTCGGCGCCAGCGGCCCGGCCGATCAGCTCTATCAGTTCTTCGGCATCACCGCGGAGGCCGTCGCCGACGTGGTCACCGCCCGGCTGAAGCGCTGATCCGCTTTCACGGCCGCCTCCGGGACCCCGGGGGCGGCCGTGGTGCTTTACTCGTTAGGTGATTTATCGGGAGAAAGAAATCATGGCCCTCATTTCCCTGCGCCAGCTTCTCGACCACGCCGCCGAGCACAGCTACGGCATGCCGGCCTTCAACGTGAACAACATGGAGCAGGTGCTGGCGATCATGAACGCCGCCAAGAAGGTGGACGCGCCGGTGATCCTGCAGGCCAGCCGTGGCGCCCGCGGCTATGCCGGCGACATCATGATCAAGCACATGATCCTGGCCGTCGCCGAGATGTACCCCGACATCCCCGTCTGCATGCACCAGGATCACGGCAACAGCGCCGCGACCTGCCTGTCGGCGATCTCGGCCAACTTCACCTCGGTGATGATGGACGGCTCGCTTGAGGAAGACGCCAAAACGCCGGCGTCTTATGAATACAACGTCGACGTTTCGCGCAAGGTGGCCGAGATGGCCCACATGGTCGGCGTCTCCGTCGAGGGCGAGCTGGGCTGCCTGGGCTCGCTGGAGACCGGCTCCGGCGAGAAGGAAGACGGCCACGGCTTCGAGGGCAAGCTCGACCGCGAGGCCCTGCTGACCGACCCCGAGCAGGCCGCCGATTTCGTCGCCCGCACGAAGGTGGACGCGCTGGCCGTCGCCATCGGCACCAGCCACGGCGCCTACAAGTTCACCCGCAAGCCCACCGGCGACATCCTGGCCATGGACACGGTGCGCAAGATCCACGAGCGCCTGCCGGACACCCACCTGGTGATGCACGGCTCCTCGGCCGTTCCGCAGGACCTGCAGGACCTGATCAACGCCCACGGCGGTGCCATGCCGCAGACCTACGGCGTGCCGGTCGAAGAGGTGGTCGAGGGCATCAAGTACGGTGTGCGCAAGGTCAACATCGACACCGACTGCCGCATGGCGATCACCGGCACCATCCGCAAGGTGTTCCAGGAAAAGCCGGCCGAGTTCGACCCGCGCAAGTACCTGAAGCCGGCCATGGACGCCATGCAGAAGGTCTGCGAGGACCGCTACGAGGCTTTCGGTGCCGCCGGCATGGCCAGCAAGATCAAGGCGATCCCGCTGTCCGAGATGGCCAAGCGCTACGCCGCTGGCGACCTGGACCCGAAGGTCAAGGCCGGTGCTCCGGCCGCCGCCGAGTAACGTCCGTTGTTGCCCGCCCGCCTCGGAGTTCGTGCTTCGGGGTGGGCGGTGTTTATTTGGTGTTGAACCACCAAGGCACCAAGACACCAAGAGGATGTGCTGGCGGTGGCGCCGCGCATCAGTGCCCGGCAAAGGGAGAGATTGCGGCGAAGCCGCGCTCCTGCCGCGCGCGCTTTTGCCGATGACGCGCGTTCACCCGGTCTCTTGGTGTCTTTGTGTCTTGGTGGTTAAAAATAACCTCCCCCAGAGCACAGAGCCCCCGCCATGTCCGTGAAGATCGCCCCGTCCATCCTGTCCGCCGACTTCGCCAAGCTGGGCGAGGAGGTTCGCGCCATCGACGCCGCCGGGGCCGACTGGGTCCATGTGGACGTCATGGACGGCCACTTCGTCCCCAACATCACCATCGGCCCCGACGTCGTGAAGGCCCTGCGCCCGCACTCGGAGAAGGTGTTCGACGTCCACCTGATGATCGATCCGGTGGACCCCTACATCGAAGCCTTCGCCAAGGCCGGCGCCGACTACATCACGGTGCACGCCGAGGCCGGCGTTCATCTGGACCGCACGCTGCAACTGATCCGCAGCCATGGCAAGAAGGCCGGCGTGTCGCTGAACCCGGGCACCCATGAAAGCTGCCTGGAGTACGTGCTCGACCGCCTGGACCTGGTGCTGGTCATGAGCGTCAACCCGGGCTTCGGCGGCCAGTCCTTCATCGAGAGCCAGGTGGAGAAGATCCGCCGCATCAAGCAGATGATCGGCGACCGCCCCATCGAACTGGAAGTCGACGGCGGCGTGAACCCCGAGACGGCCAAGCGCTGCGTCGCGGCCGGCGCCACCGCGCTGGTGGCGGGCTCGGCGGTGTTCAAGGGCGGCCCCGACGCCTACGCGCCGAACATCGCCGCCCTGCGGGGGTAAGGAAGAACGGGGCGCCGACGCGCCCCTTCATCCCGGCATCTGCTTTATCCCAGCAGCACCGCCAGCGCATCGGCCACCGCCACCGTGGCGCGCTTCAGATCATCCAGCACCAGCTTCTCGTCGGCGCGGTGCGCATTGGCGTCCAGCAGCGTTCGCGGGCCGGCGCCGTAGAGGACGGTCGGCACCCCCGCCGCCGCGTAATGGCGGGCATCGGTGTACAGCGGAATGCCGGTGGTGCCGATCGCCGTGCCGAAGGCCGCCGTCGCCGCCTCGGCAAACGCGACGGCCAGCCGGTCGGAGCCCTGCACCGGGCCGAACGGCTCGGCCAGCATGATGCGGCGCACGTCCACCGACACCTCTGGGAACACTTCCGCCGCCTCGCGGATCAGCGACTCGATCTCGCCCTGCGCCGCCTCGGCCGTTTCCTCGGGGATCATGCGGCGATCGATGCGCAGGGTCACCTTGTCGGGCACCACGTTGGTGTTGATGCCGCCCGAGATCAGCCCCACCACCAGCGTCGGCGACCCGATGCCCGGCACCGCGCTCTTGCGCTCCGCCAGCCGCGCCCGCCCGGCATAGAGGGCCGACAGAATGCCCGTCGCCGCCTCCATGGCATCGACGCCCGAGTCCGGCTGGGCGGCATGGGCGGAGCGGCCGCGCACCGTCACTTCCAGGTGCAGGCAGCCGTTGTGGGCGGTGACCACCTGATAGGAGAAACCGGCCGACACGGCATAGTCGGGCCGGGAGATTCCCTCGTCCAGCAGCCACTTGGGACCGATGGCGCCGCCCGCCTCCTCGTCGTAGGTCAGGTGCAGTTCCACCGTGCCGCGCAAGCCCTCCGCGCCCGTCTGCTCCAGCGCCTTCAGGGCGTAGGCGTAGGTGGCGAAGTCGGATTTGGAGACGGCGACGCCGCGCCCGTACATGACGCCGTTCTCCACCGCCGCACCGTAGGGGTCGCGGGTCCAGCCGTCGCCCGGCGCCACCACGTCGCCGTGGGCGTTGAGGGCGATCACCGGCCCGCCATCGCCGTCGCCGCCGAACCGCTTGCGCACCACCAGGTTGGTTGCGCGGATCATGCCGTTGGCCTTCACCAGGTCGTCGGGCACGGCGTGGCGCTCCACCGTGAAGCCCATGGCCTCCAGCAGTTCGGCGGCACGCTCGGCGTGGGGCAGGCAGTCGCCCGGCGGGTTGTCGGAGGGCACCTTGACCAGCTCCGCCAGGAACCGGGTCTGCTCGGCATGCAGGTCGTCCACGGCGCGGGTCAGGGCGGCGCGGCGGGCGGCGGTGTCGGTCATGGGCGAGGCTCCTGAAGATGGAAGGGCGGCCGCTCGGCCAGCAGGACAAGGGCGTCGGACAGCACGTCGGCGGCCACGGCCACGTCTTCGGCGGTTACGCTTTCCGCCGGATTGTGGGAAACCCCGCCGGCGCAGCGCACGAACAGCATGGCGACGTCGCACAGGTCCGCCATGGCCATGGCGTCGTGACCGGCGCCGCTCATCAGGCGGTGGGCGGGCAGGCCCTGATCCTCCACCGCCTCGGCCAGCAGGTCGGTCAGGGACGGGGAACACGGACAGGCGGCGTTCTCGTGCAGGGTCTCGGCGGCCAGCGTCAGGCCGCGCCGGGCGGCGATCATCTGAAGCCGTCCGCGCAGGTCCTCCAGGGCGCTCTCGCGGGCGGCGTCCTCGGCGGCCCGCAGGTCGACGGTGAAGCGCACCCGGCCGGGCACCACGTTCACCGCGCCGGGCGCAACCTCCAGCGCGCCGACGGTAGCCACCACGCCGTGTTCCTGCGCCACCGTCTCCACCGCCAGCACGGCCTCGGCGGCGCCGGCCAGAGCGTCGCGCCGGGCTTCCATGGGCACGGTGCCGGCGTGTCCGGCCTCGCCGCCCAGGGCGAAGGCAAGGCGGGTGGCCCCGGCGATGGCGGTGACCACCCCCACCGGCAGGCTGAGGTGCTCCAGCACCGGCCCCTGCTCGATGTGAACCTCCAGGTAGGCCCGCACCCGCGCGGGGTCGAGCGCGGCGGCGCGCCATGCATCAGGCGCCAGCCCGAAAGCCTCCAGCGCCTGGGCAAGCGTGGTGCCGTCAGTATCGGCGGCGTCCAGCGCGGCGGCGTCCAGCGTGCCGGCCAGGGCCCGGCTGCCCAGCAGGGTGCGGGCGAAGCGCACGCCTTCCTCGTCGCCGAAGCCCACCACCTCCACCGCGAAGGGCAGGCGGCGGCCGGCGGCGTTGAGCCGTGCCACGGCATCGATGCCCAGCAGCACGCCCAGCATGCCGTCGTACCGCCCGGCGTCGCGCACGGTGTCCAGGTGGCTGCCGATGAGCACCGCCGGAGCGTCCGGCTCTTTGCCCTCGTAGCGGCCGATGAGGTTCGCCATGCCGTCCATGCGGACGGTCATGCCGGCGGCCTCCATCCAGCGGCGCACCTCGGCCGCCGCCGCCGCGTGGACGGGGGTGAGGAAGGTGCGGGTCAGGCGGCCCGGTTCCTCCGTATGGGCGGCGAGGGCATCGCAGCGCGCGAGGATGGTCTCGGCCGAAGGGGCGGCGGTCATGTGGTGACGATCCTGAGCCAGATTGTCGACAATTGCCGACAACCGTAGCCGTTGCCGCTCTGATGGGCAAGGGGCGGTTGGTTCGTGGTCCTGCACAAATCTTCGGCAGGAGGCGCGGCTTGTGCCGGCCGGCCCGCGCGGCCATTCTTGGAGCGCAATCACCGGAGGATGACGCGTGGGGATCAGACTGAGAATGGCGCGGCTGGCCCTGGCCGCCGCTCTGGCGGCTGTGCCGGCGGCAGGCGCTTTGGCGGCCGAGGCCCTGGTGATCGCCCATCGCGGGGCCTCTGGTATGCTGCCGGAGCACACGCTGGCGGCCAAGGCCGCCGCCCATGCGCTGGGGGCGGATTGCATAGAGCAGGACGTGGTGCTGACCGCCGATGGGGTGCCGATCGTCCTGCACGACATCCACCTGGACACGACGACGGACGTGGCGGCCGTTTTCCCCGACCGCGCGCGCGACGACGGCCGGTACTACGCCGCCGACTTCACCCTGGCGGAGGTGCGCCGCCTGTCCGTGACCGAGCGGCGCGACCTTGAAACCGGCGCGGCGGCCTTTCCCGGCCGGTTTCCGGTGGGGCAGGCGCGGTTCTTCGTGCCGACCCTGGCGGAGGAGTTGCAGCTCATCCAGGGCATGGATGCGGCGACGGGGCGGACCACCTGCGTCTACCCCGAGATCAAGGCGCCGGCGTTCCATCGGGCGGAGGGGCTGGACGTCTCCGCCGCCACGCTGGCGGTGCTCCGCGATCATGGATATGCCGACGATGGCGATCCCGTCTTCCTCCAGACCTTCGATTTCCAGGAGCTCAATCGGCTCAGGCGGGACCTCGGGTGGCAGGGGCGGCTTGTGCAGTTGATCGGAGAGAACCGGTGGGGGATTGCGCCAGGCACCGACTTCGACCACCTCCGCACGCCCGCGGGACTGGCCGAGGTGGCGCAGGTCGCCGACGGCATTGGCCCGTGGATCCGGCATGTGGCGACGGGCGCCGGCGTGACGCCGCTGGTCGCAGACGCCCACGCCGCCGGGCTGGTGGTGCACGCCTACACCCTCCGCGCCGACCGCCTGCCGCCGGGGGTGCCGGACCTGGCTGCGCTGGTCCGGCTGCTGGTGCTGGAGGCGGGCGTAGACGGGCTGTTCACCGACTTCCCCGGCCGCACCCGCGCCGCGCTGGAGGCCTTGCCGGATACGGAGTGACGCCCCGAGGGGTGCCGGCACAGAGTTTTCCGCAAAGCTAGAACAGACAAAAAGATGTTTCCGCGCCGCAAAATGTAACTCTCATTACTTCATGTAAACAGCGTGAAAGGCACGTCTTTAGTTTTTCGCGACAAAAATAAAAATATGACCAAGACTTCCGATACTGTGAACCGACTATTGCGTGTGACGTTTCTTCAGCACGGAGCCACCGCCGGCGCCCCTTTCCCTTGACGGACGGGCGCAGCGGTGGCGGTCAACCGTCCAAGGAGAACACCACCATGCGTCATTTCGCGACCGCGACTGCCATTGCCGCCCTGTTCGTTGCCATGCCGGCCATGGCCCAGCAGCAGGGCGCCGAGCAGCAGCAACAGCAGCAGGCCCAGCAGCAGGGCCAGCAGCAGGGCCAGGTGGCCCAGCAGGCCAAGAAGTTCGCCGAGGACGCCTATGTCGGCAACCGGCTTGAGATCGCCCTGGGCGAGGCGGCCCAGCAGCAGGCGCAGAACCAGCAGGTGAAGGACTTCGGCCAGCAGATGGTCCAGGACCATGGCGCTGCGAACAAGAAGCTCAATCCCATCATCGAGAACCTGGGCATCCAGGCCCCGACCCAGCTGCCGCAGGACAAGCAGCAGATGGTCGATCAGATGAAGCAGAAGCAGGGCCAGGAGTTCGACAAGGCCTACATGCAGGCCATGGTCGACGAGCACCAGAAGGCCGTGGACCTGTATAAGAAGAATGCCGAGCAGCTTCAGAACCAGGAGCTGAAGTCCTACGCCCAGGACACCGTTTCGACGCTGGAGCAGCATCTGCAGAAGGCTCAGCAGATCAGCCAGCAGATCGGCGCCATGGCGCAGGCGGGCGGCCAGGGTCAGCAGCAGGGTCAGCAGCAGCAGGGTCAGCAGACCGCCGAGGCTGAAGGCGCCGACGTGATCGTCGAGCAGGCGCAGCCCAAGGTCGGCGTCGACCAGCCGAGCCCGGACGTCACCGTCATCGACCCCGAGCCCAAGGTGAAGGTCGAGACGCCCAAGCCCGAGGTCACCGTCAACCAGCCCAAGCCCGACGTGACGGTCGAGCAGGCCGAGCCCAAGGTCACGGTGGATCAGGCCGAGGACGCAGACGTGCGCATGGTCGAGCGCGACACCACCGAGATCGAGCAGCAGCAGGCTCAGGGCGATCAGCAGCAGCGTCAGCAGGACCAGCAGCAGACCGCCATGGGCGAGGCCGAGCAGGAGATGGAGCAGGCCGGCCAGGAGATCGAACAGACCGCCGAGCAGGCCGGCCAGGAGATGGAGCAGGCCGGCGAACAGGCCATGCAGACCACCGAGCAGGCGGTGACCGATACCGAACAGACCGCCAGCCTGCCCAACCTGGAAGGCATCATCGGCATGTCCGTCTACGGCCAGAACAACGAGGAGATCGGCGAGGTCTCCGAGGTTCTGATGGACCCGCAGGGCAATGCCGAGCGCGTGGTCATCGACCAGGGCGGCTTCCTGGGCATCGGCGAGAAAGAAATCGCCATCGAGATGGACAAGCTCCAGATGCAGCAGGACCGCCTGATGGTCAACATGACCGATGCGCAGATCGCGGAGATGCCCGAGTACGAGGCGCAGTAAACCCCGCAGCGCATACCCGCACGGGGTGCTGGGACGGCCCGCCGGAGGTGCTCCGGCGGGCCTTTTCCGTCAGGCGTGCCGGCGTCAGTCGGCCACCTTGACCACCAGCTTGCCGAAGTTCCTGCCCTCCAGCAGGCCCATGAAGGCCTCGGGCGCGCTCTCCAGCCCCTCGGCCACGTCCTCGCGGTAGGTGATGTCGCCGCTGGCGACCCAGGGTGTCATCTCCTTGAGGAACTCGGGGTAGCGCGGCTGGTAGTCGAAAATGATGAAGCCTTGCACCTTCAGCCGTTTGACCAGCACGTTGCGCAGGAAGATGGGCGTGCGGTCCGGGCCCTCCGGCAGGCCGGTCAGGTTGTAGTTGGCGATCAGCCCGCACAGGGGAATGCGCGCACCCGTGTTGAGGCAGGGCAGGATGGCGTCCAGCACCTTGCCGCCCACGTTCTCGAAGTAGACGTCGATGCCGGCCTCTCCGGCCGTGTCCTTCAGCGTCTTCGCAAAGTCCTTGGCGCGGTGGTCGACGCAGGCGTCGAAGCCGAGCGTCTCGGTGGCGTAGCGGCATTTTTCCGCGCCGCCCGCGATGCCGATGACGCGACAGCCCTTCATTTTCGCGATCTGTCCGACCACCGATCCCACGGCGCCGGTGGCGGCGGCGACGGCCACCGTCTCGCCCGGCTGGGGCCGGCCGATGTCGAGCAGTCCCGTGTAGGCCGTGAACCCCGGCATCCCCAGCACGCCCAGCGCATAGGACGGCCGTGCCATGTCGCGGTCCAGCTTCTGCACCATTGTGCTGTCGGACACCGCATAGTCCTGCCAGCCCGTGTAGGCCAGCACCAGGTCGCCGGCGGTGAAACCGTCCAGGTTGCTTTCCTCCACCCGGCAGACGGTGCCGCCGCACATAACGGCGTCCACCTCCACCGGCGGCGTGTAGGATGGCGCATCGCTCATGCGCCCGCGCATGTAGGGGTCGAGCGACAGCCACAGCGTGCGCAGAAGCATCTCGCCGGGGCCGGGCGAGGGGACATCGACCTCTTCCAGGCGGAAGTTCTCGTGGGTCGGCGCGCCCTGCGGGCGGCTGGCGAGCACGATGCGCCGGTTCTTCACGGTCATCCGGACCTCCTTGGCTACGGGATCAGGGGCCTCAGGTGGGATGCCGCGCCGCCGGCGCAAAGGGCCATTTCGCAAGGGCCGGCGGCACAGGATGCCAGTTTCGGGCGTTGACGGCATGGACACCACCACCGCCGAGGGGAGCCCGCCATGTTCCGTTCCGTTACCGCCGCCGCTGCCGCTGTCGGCCTGGCCGCCCTCACCGCCGCCCCGGCCGCCGCCCAGGATGCGCGCGGGCCGCTGACCATCGTCAGCTGGGGCGGCGCCTACACCGCCAGCCAGATGCGCGCCTACGTGAACCCCTTCCGCGACACCACCGACCGCTGGGTGACGGTGGAAACCTACGCCGGCGGCCTGGACGAGGTGCGCCGCCAGGTGGCGTCGCTGAACGTCACCTGGGACGTGGTGGACCTCAACCTGTCCGATGCCGTGCGCGGCTGCCGAGAGGGGCTGCTGGAAACCATCCCCGCCGAAATCCTGCCGCCCGCGCCCGACGGCACGCCGGCGGCGGAGGATTTCATGGAGGCCGCGCTTCAGGACTGCGCCGTCGGGCAGAACGTGTTCGCCACGGTCATCGGATACGACCCCAATCGCCTGCCGCAGCGGCCCGAATCGGTGGCCGCGTTCTTCAATACCGACGACTATCCCGGCAAGCGCGGCGTGCGCTCCAATCCGCGGGTGGTGCTGGAATGGGCGCTGCTGGCCGACGGGGTGGCGCCGGAAGACGTCTATGCGACGCTCGGCACCGACGAAGGGCTGGAGCGCGCCTTCGATCGGCTGGAGTCCCTGCGCGGCAACATCGTCTGGTGGGATGCGCCGGACGAGGCGGTGGACCTGCTGGACCGCGGCCGGGTGGTGATGACCCAGACCTACAACGGGCGTGTCCAGGACGCCATGGACCGCGGCGCCGACTACGAAATCCTGTGGGACGGCGCGGTGCGCGACGTGGAGCTGTGGGGCATTCCCAAGGGCAGCCGCGACAAGCAGGACGCCCTGGCCTTCATCGCCTTCGCCTCGCAGCCCGCGCGCATGGCGGAACAGGCCCGCCACATCGCCTATGGCCCTGTGCGCGAGTCGGCCTTGGCCATGCTGTCGGAGGACGAGCGCGCCGACCTGCCGACAGCGCCCCAGAATGCCCGCCACGCCCTGTGGGCGGACGAGGACTGGTGGGCCGAGAACCAGGACCGCATCAACGCCCGCATGGCGCAATGGCGCGGCGGCGGGCCGCTCATGACGCCGCTGAAGGGCACGGCGCGCTGACAGCAGCAGCATGTCTACGCCTTTCGGAGGGGCTTGCGCAGGCTGCAAAAGCCTGTGAGACTTCTCGGGTAAATGAGGGTGTACTAACGATCCGGCGGCATTCTTCCGGGATGACCGGCCGGACGGAACCAGGAGCCCCAGCCCATGGCCGCCCCCGCGCAAGCCTCCACCGCCGGCACGCTGGTGATCCGCAATATCGGACTGCTGCTGTCGGGCGATCTGGCGAACCCCATCCTGGACGCCGACTGCATCGTCTGCGTCGACGGCCGCATCCGGGCGGTCGGTCGGGAGCGGGACCTGGACACCGACCGCGCCGACCGGGTGGTGGACGCCCAAGGCACCACCGTCGCGCCGGGCCTCATCGACAGCCACGTGCACCCGGTGCTGGGCGACTGGACCCCGCGCCAGAGCCAGTTCAACTGGATCGACAGCTTCCTCAATGGCGGGGTGACCACCATGGTCTCCGCCGGGGAGGTGCACACGCCCGGCCGCCCCAAGGACATTCCCGGCCTGAAAGCCATGGCGATCTTCGCCCAGCGCTCCTTCCTCAACGCCCGCCCGGCGGGCGTGAAGGTGCACGCCGGCGCGCCGGTCATCGAACAGGGCATGACGGAGCAGGACTTCAAGGACCTCGCCGACGCGGGCGTCAAGCTGCTGGGCGAGGTGGGCTTGGGCGGCGTCAAGCAGGGCGAGGAAGCCCGCCAGATGGTCGCCTGGGCGCGGAAATACGGCATCCAGTCGACCATCCACACCGGCGGCCCCTCCATCCCCGGGTCGGGGCTGATTGACGCCGACGTGGTGCTGGAGGCCGACGCCGACATCATCGGCCACATCAACGGCGGCCACACCGCGCTGCCGCAGGATCAGGTGCGGTGCCTGTGCGAAAGCTGCTCGCGCGGGATCGAGATCGTGCATAACGGCAACGAGAAGATGGCCCTGTTCGCCATGCGCACGGCCTTCGAACTGGGCGCGCCGGAGCGGGTGATCCTGGGCACCGACAGCCCGGCGGGCTCGGGCGTGCAGCCGCTGGGCATCCTGCGCATGGTCTCCATGCTGTCCAGCCTGGGGGACGTGCCGGCAGAGGTGGCGTTCTGCTTCGCCACCGGCAACACCGCCCGCATGCGCGACCTGGATTGCGGGCTGATCGAGCCCGGCCGGGCGGCGGACTTCGTCATCATGGACCGCGCCCAGCACACCGCCGGCAAGGATATCCTGGACAGCGTGCGGCTCGGCGACCTGCCGGGCATCAGCATGACCATCATCGACGGCGTGGTGCGCACCGGCCGGTCGCGCAACACCCCGCCGGCGGAACGGCTGGCGGAGGTGGTTGCGCCCGGATAGCCGCCGCCGAAACCGTTTCCCATCCCGCGCCGGGTGCTGCTCCTCCACACTCCCTCCCAGCCCCGGCCCGGACCTGACGGGGGCGCCCTGAGCCGCCCCGCCCCGGCGTCCCCGTCTTTTCTTTTCTGGTCCCGAGGAGCCTTCGGATGGCCGAGTATCTGCGTGCCCGAACGGTTGACGAAGCGCTGGAGGCGCTGGCGCGCAAGCCGTTCCGCATCCTGGCGGGCGGGACCGATGTCTATCCGGCGGCCGTCGGCGGCCCCATCCGCGACCCCATCCTGGATATCTCCGGCCTGTCTGCGTTGCGCGGCATCACGCGGGAGGCGGACGGATACTGGCGCATCGGTGCGCTGACCACCTGGACGGACGTTCTGCGCGCCGACCTGCCACCCTGGTTCGACGGGCTGAAGCTGGCCGCGCGGGAGGTCGGCGGCGTGCAGATCCAGACCGCCGGCACGGTGGCCGGCAACGTCTGCAACGCCAGCCCCGCCGCCGACGGCGTGGTGCCGCTCATGGCCATGGATGCGGCGGTGGAGGTCTCCGGCGCCGACGGCACGCGGGTGGAGCCGCTGGATGCCTTCATCACCGGCCCGCGCCGGACCACCCGCCAGCCGGGGGAACTGGTGACGGCGCTGCTGATCCCCGATGCCGGCGCGCCGGGGGTGTCGGATTTCCTGAAGCTGGGCGCGCGGCATTACCTGGTGATCTCCATTGCCATGGTCGCCGTCGTGCTGCATCGAGCCCCGGAGTCGCGGCGGATCGTTCGCGCGGGCGTGGCGGTGGGGTCGTGCTCTCCGGTCGCCCGCCGCCTGCGCGGGCTGGAGGCCGTGCTGTGCGAGGCCGATGCCGGTGCGCCGCTGGAGGATCTGGCGCAGGAGAACCACTTCGCGCCGCTCTCGCCCATCGACGATGTGCGCGCTACCGCCGGCTACCGGCGCGAGGCCGCACGGACGCTGGTGCGCCGGGCGCTGTCCACCTGCCGGGAGGCGCTGGCATGACCTTTGACAGCCCCGCCGTCACCGTCGCCTTCACGCTCAACGGCCGGCCAGCCCGCGTTGTGACCCAGCCGCTGCGGCGCCTGACGCAAGTGCTGCGGGAAGACCTGGGCCTGCGCGGCACCAAGGTCGGCTGCGATGCCGGCGACTGCGGGGCCTGCACGGTGTTGCTGGACGGCGAGCCCGTCTGCGCCTGCATGGTCCACGCCGGCCGGCTGGACGGCGCGACGGTGGAAACGGTGGAGGGGCTGGCGCGCGACGGCGTGCCCGACGCCCTGCAATCGGCCTTCCTGCGGCTGGGCGCGGCGCAGTGCGGCATCTGCACGCCGGGAATGCTCATGAGCGCGAGCGCCCTCCTGCGCCGCAACGCCCGGCCGACGGAGGCCGAAGTCAAGGACGCGCTCGGCGGAGTGCTCTGCCGCTGTACGGGCTATTCCAAGATCGTCCAGGCCGTCATGGCCGCCGGCGGCGCGCTGCCCGAGGCGGCGCGGGCGGAGGCCGGGCAGGCCGTGGGCGCGCGTCTGGACCGTGTGGACGGCCTGCCCAAGGTGCTGGGCACGGACCTGTTCGGCGACGACTTTCCGCCCGCAGACGCCCTGACGGTCCGCGTGGTGCGCAGCCCCCATCATCATTGCGCGGTAAAGCTGGGCGACGTGGAAAGCTGGCGCCGCGCCCATCCGGGGGTGGAGGCGGTGCTGACCGCCGACGACATTCCCGGCCGCAACTGCTTCGGCGTCATCCCGCCGCTGGCCGACCAGCCCGTCTTCGCCCGCACCCGCTGCCGCTTCAAGGGCGAGGCGGTGGCGGCCATCGTCGGCCCGGCGGCGGTGGTGGAGGCGCTGGACCTGTCGGACTTCCCCGTCACCTGGACCGAAAAGCCGGCCCTGCTGACGCCCGAGGCCGCGCTGGCCGAGGGGGCGGAGGCCGTCCACCCGGAGCGGCCGGGCAACGTGCTGGTGCGCGGGCTTGTCCGGCGGGGGGAGCCGGAAACCGCGCTGGCGGCCGACGATGTGGTGACGGTGTCCGGCACCTACTCAACCGGCTTCATCGAACACGCCTACATCGAGCCGGAAGCGGGGTGGGCGCGGCGGATCGGCGACCGGCTGGAGATCGCCGCCTGCACCCAGGCCCCCTACATGGACCGCGACGACACCGCCGCCATCATGGGGCTGGCGCCGGAGGCCGTCCGCATCCTGCCCACAAGCGTCGGCGGCGGCTTCGGGTCGAAGCTGGACCTGTCGGTTCAGCCGTACCTCGCCTTGGCGGCCTGGGTGACGGGCAAGCCGGCGCGCATGGCCTACACCCGGCCGGAAAGCATGGCGACCACCACCAAGCGCCACCCCGCCCGCATCACCGCCACCGTCGTCGCGACGCGCGACGGCAAGCTGGCGGGGATGACGTTTCACGGCACCTTCAACACCGGCGCCTATGCCTCCTGGGGGCCGACGGTGGCGAACCGCGTGCCGGTCCATGCCTCCGGCCCCTACCTGCATCCGGCCTACGAGTGCCGGTCGGTGGCCGTTCACACCCACTGCGCGCCGGCCGGCGCCTTCCGGGGCTTCGGCGTGCCGCAGTCGGCGGTGGCGCAGGAAACGCTGTTCGATGAACTGGCCGATGCGGTCGGCCTCGACCCGCTGGAGTTCCGCCTGCGCAACGCGCTCACCAACGGCCAGCCCACCGTGACGGGGCAGGTGTTCGCCCAAGGGGTCGGCATCCGTGCCTGCTTCGAGGCCCTGCGCCCGGCTTGGGAGAAGGCGCGGGCGGCGGCGGACGCGTTCAACGCGGCCTCCGACGGGCGGACCAGGCGCGGCGTCGGTGTTGCCGGCATGTGGTACGGCTGCGGCAACACCTCGCTGCCCAACCCGTCGACCATCCGGGTCGGACTGAAGGCGGACGGGACGCTGGTGCTGCATCAGGGCGCGGTGGACATCGGCCAGGGCTCCAACACCGTCATCACGCAAATCTGCGCCGATGCCCTGGGCCTGCCGGTGGAGCGCTTCACGCTGGTGGGTGCGGACACCGACGCAACACCCGACGCCGGCAAGACGTCCGCCAGCCGCCAGACCTTCGTCACCGGCAAGGCGGCGTTCCTGGCCGGGCGGGCGCTGCGGGCGGCGATCCTCCAGCGCCTCAACGCCCGCGACGACTCGCGCCTGGACCTGGACGGCACATGCCTGCGCGCCGGCGACCGGGAACTGGACCTCACTACCCTGGAAGCCGACGCAAACGGTTTCGTGCTGAAGGCGGAGGAAACCTTCGATCCGCCCACCGCCCCGCTCGACGAGAACGGCCAGGGCGAGCCCTACGCCGCCTTCGGCTGGGGCGCCCATGTGGCGGAGGTGGAGGTGGACACGGAACTTGGCCGCGTCTTCGTCCGCAAGCTCACCTGCGCCCACGATGTCGGTCGTGCCGTCAACCCGACGCTCATCGAGGGGCAGGTGGAAGGCGGCTCGGCGCAGGGTCTCGGCCTTGCGCTGATGGAGGAGTTCATCCCCGGCCGCACGGAAAACCTGCACGACTACCTGATCCCCACCGTCGGCGACATGCCCGAGGTGGAGACCATCCTGGTGGAGGACCCGGACGCCCACGGCCCCTATGGCGCCAAGGGCATCGGCGAGCAGGTGCTGATCCCGACGGCACCGGCGATCCTCAACGCCATCCGTCACGCCACCGGGGTCTTGATCCGCGACCTGCCGGCGACGCCGGACCGTGTGCGGGCCGCCATCAAGGGGAGGGGGTGACCATGCCCGACACCGGCCCCACCACCGCCGACGGCAAGATCCGCTGCGATGCCTGCCCGGTCATGTGCTACATCGCCGAGGGCAAGGCCGGCGCCTGCGACCGCTACGCCAACGTCGGCGGCGATCTGACCCGCGTCGACCCGCTGGTGATCCTGGAGGAAGCCGGCGAGGACCGCGCCGTGGTGCCCTTCCTGGTATCCGACGCCGAGTGGGACGGCGACATGCTGAACACGGCGGCACGCTTCGTCACCGCCGTCGGCGCCGGCACCACCTACCCCGACTACAAGCCCGCCCCCTTCATCGTCGCGAGCGAGGTCGAGGGCGTGGACATGGTGACCGTGGTGACGGAGGGCATCTTCAGCTACTGCGGCGCCAAGGTGAAGATCGACACCGACCGCCACCTCGGCCCCGAACGCGCGCTGGTGCGCCGGGACGGGGAGCCCGTGGGCCATGTGACGACGGGCGAGTACGGCTCCCAGATGCTGTCCATCGGCGGGGTGAACCACCTGACCGGCGGCGGCAAGAAGGAAGGCCGCGTCACCTGCGATGCCATCATGGACCTCTGCAACCGGGAAGCCGTCGACCTGACCATCGACGGCGGGGCGGCCGTCACCGTCCAGGCGGGCCACGCGCCCGTGGTGGACGGCGAGCGCGAGAACCGGATGCGGGTGGGCTGCGGCTCAGCCACCATCGGCATGTTCGCCCGCCAGTGGCGCGATCATGTGGACGAGGTGGTGGTGGTCGACGATCACATCACCGGCGTGCTGTCGGAGCATCAGGCGGGCAAGGTGCTGGACGTGCCGCCGACGGGCATCAAGATCAAGGGGCGCCGCTCCACACCCGGCCGCTATTTCCAGGTGGCCGAGCCCGGCACCGGCTGGGGCGGAACCAACATCACCGACCCGCTGACAATCCTGGGCGACTTCAACCCCAAGCAGGCGTGGCCGGGGCTGACCATGCTCATGGTCTCCACCACCGGCGACCATTACGCCTACTACGTCCTGGACGACGACCTGAAGCCCCGGCGCCGCGACCTGCCCGACGCCATGCGGTTTTCCGTTGAGCGCATTCAGGAGAACTGCGAGCCGGCGCTGTGCTCGGTCATGTTCATCGGCGGGGCGGGCGGGTCGCTGCGGGCGGGCGTGACGGAAAACCCGGTCAAGTTGACGCGCTCCGTCAAGGACACGCTGACATATGTGTCCAGCGGCGGCGCGCCGGTGTTCGTCTGGCCGGGCGGCGGCATCACCTTCATGGTGGACGTCACCAGAATGCCGGAACGGTCCTTTGGCTACGTGCCGACTCCTGCCATCGTGGCCCCCATCGAATTCACCATGCGGCTCGCCGACTATCAGGCGCTCGGCGGGCACATGGAGGCGGTGGTGCGGCTGGAAAAGGTCCGCGACCTCGCCCGCAAGCGCAACCTGGCGGCCAGCACGGACAATCCGTGGCCCACGGACCGCCTCAACTTCCGCTGGCGCGGATAGGGAAGGATATGGAACAGCCCACCCGCAGCATGCTGCCCGACGGCCACCGGATGCACCTGTCGCACGGCCCCATCGACCTGATCATCCAGGCCGACGGCGCGCCCGACGAGGTGGCGGCGGCGCACGAGCAGGCGGCCGCCCGCTTCCGGCACCTGTTGCCGGAACTGTGCGAGGAACTGCCGCTGCTGCGGACCATGGTCGCCGCCGGGCCGTGCCCGCTGGCCGGGCCCGTGGCGCGGCGCATGTGGGCGGCGGCGGTGCCCCATGTGCCCACCTTCATCACGCCCATGGCGGCGGTGGCCGGCGCGGTGGCCGACGAAATCCTGGCCGCCCTGGTGGCGGGGCGGCGGCTTGAGCGCGCGGCGGTGAACAACGGCGGCGACATGGCGCTGTATATCGCACCGGGGCAGAGCTGGCGCGTCGGCGTGGTGGTGGACCCGCTCAACCCCCGCCGCCCCGCGGGGCTGGAGATCACCCACGCCATGCGCCCGCGCGGCATCGCCACCAGCGGGCGCGGCGGGCGGAGCCACACGCTGGGCATCGCCGATTCGGTGACCGTTCTGGCGGGCGATGCCGCGACGGCCGATGCGGCGGCGACGCTGGTGGCCAACGCCGTGGACCTGCCGGGTCATCCGGGTATCACGCGGGTACCGGCCCGCGAGCTTGCGCCCGACAGCGACCTGTGCGACCGGCCGGTCACCGTATCGGTGGGGCCGCTGACCGAGGCGGAAGAGGAAAAGGCGCTCGACGCCGGCACGCAGGTCGCGGCGCGCATGGTGCGTCAGGGCCTCATCAAGGCCGCCTTCCTGGTGCTGGGGGCGCGCATGCGGGTCGTGGGCCAGCCCGACGGCGTTCTGACGGCGCCGGAGCGCGACGAAACAAGGGAGGAACCAGCCGATGCCTGAGGTGGTCGTGCGCAAGCAGCAACTGATCGTGGAGGAGATCTTCCACGAAGGCGGCCCGCCGCCGGATGTGCCGCTGAGGAAGGCGGCCATGCTCAGCGTCATCGCCAACCCCTTTGCCGGTCGCTATGAGCCGGAGATCGCCGGCTTCATGGAAGACCTGAAGCCGCTGGGCCTGTCCATGGCCAACCGGCTGATCGAGGCGCTGGGCGGCGACGCGAAGGCCGTCGAAGGCTATGGAAAGGGCGCCATCGTGGGCACGAACGGAGAGCTTGAGCATGGCGCCCTGTGGCACGTTCCCGGCGGCTATGCCATGCGCGAGGCGCTGGGCGGGGCCAAGGCCATCGTGCCGTCCACCAAGAAGGTGGGCGGGCCGGGCACGCGGCTGGACGTGCCGGTCACCCACATCGACGCCTCCTACGTCCGCAGCCACTTCGACGCCATGGAGGTCTGGATCAACGACGCCCCGCGCGCCGATGAAATGCTGGTGGCGCTGGTGATGACCACCGGCCCGCGCGTCCATGCCCGCGTCGGCGGCCTGGCGGCGGCGGACATCAAGGGGGAGGACGGTCTGCGATGAGTGCCGACATCCGCAAACTGATGGTCGTGGTCGACGAGATCCACCAGGAAATGGGCAAGCCTATCGATCCGCCCACCCGCCGCGCCGCCGCCGTGGCGGTCATTCGGAATCCCTTCGCCGGGCGGTACGAGGAGGACCTGACGCCGCTCATCGAAACGGGCGCGGAGCTGGGCGCGCTGCTCGGCCGGCGCTGCGTGGAGGCGCTGGGCATCCGGCCCGACCAGGCGGAAAGCTACGGCAAGGCCGCGCTGGTCGGCGAGAACGGCGAGCTTGAGCACGCCGCCGCGCTGCTGCACCCGAAGATGGGCGCGCCGCTGCGCAAGGAAGTGGAAAAGGGCGCGGCGCTGGTGCCGTCGTCGAAAAAGCGCGGCGGGCCGGGGCAGGTGCTGGACATTCCGCTCGGCCACAAGGACGCGGCGTATGTCCGCAGTCACTTCGACGGCATGGAGGTGTCCATCAATGACGCCCCGCGCGCCGACGAGATCATGGTCGCCATCGCCGTGACCGACAGCGGACGGCCGCTGCCGCGCGTCGGCGGGCTGACAATGAACGAGGCCAAGGGGGAAGACGGCCTGAGATAAGGACTTTCCATCCGCCGGCCGATCCGCCACAACAAGACAGACGAACTGTTTCCGGCGGTGCAACAGGGACAACAGGAGGCATCACCATGGCTTGGACCAAGCGACTGACGCACGGGGCGGTATCGGCGGTGGCCGGCATCGCGGCGCTGGCGGCGAGCGGCCTCGGGGCCGGTGGAAGCGCGCTCGCGCAGGACCCCATCAAGATCGGCGAGATCAACAGTTACACGGCCCTGCCGGCCTTCACCGAGCCCTACCGCATGGGCTGGCAACTGGCGCTGGAGGAGATCAACGCCGCCGGCGGCGTCGACGGGCGTCCGCTTGAGGTCATCTCCAAGGACGACGCCGGCAAGCCCGGTGACGCCGTCACCGCCGCAAACGAACTGACCCAGCGCGAGGACGTGGCGCTTCTGATGGGCACGTTCTTCTCGCACGTCGGGCTGGCGGTGTCGGACTACGCCAAGCAGCGCGAGGTGTTCTTCCTGGCCGCCGAGCCGCTGACCGACGCGCTGGTCTGGTCCAAGGGCAACGACTACACCTTCCGCCTGCGCCCCAGCGTCACCATGCAGGCCGAGATGCTGGCCGAGGAAGCGGCCAAACTGGACGCGACGCGCTGGGCCACGGTGGCACCGAACTATGAATACGGCACCTCGGCCGTGGAGGCGTTCAAGGAAGCGATGAACCGCCGCCGCGACGACATCGAATGGGTGAACGAGCAATGGCCGCCGTTCGGCAAGATCGACGCGGGCTCCACCGTCCAGGCGCTGGCGCAGTCGGAGCCGGACGCCATCTTCAACGTCACCTTCGGCCCCGACCTGACCAAGTTCGTGCGCGAGGGCACCACGCGCGGCCTGTTCCAGGACCGCGAGGTGGTCAGCCTGCTGACCGGCGAGCCCGAGTACATGGACCCGCTGGGCGCCGAGACGCCGGAAGGCTGGATCGTCACCGGCTACCCGTGGGACCAGATCGACACGCCCGAGCACAACACGTTCCTTGAGGCCTACCAGGCGAAGTTCGACGACTACCCGCGGCTCGGCTCCATCGTCGGCTACGCCACCATGTATTCGGTGGCCGAAATCCTGGAAAAGGCCGAGAGTCTGGAGACCGAGGACCTGATCGCGGCCGCCGAGGGCATTGGGGTGGACACGCCGCTCGGCCCCATCACCTACCGCGCCGCCGACCACCAGAGCACGCTGGGCGCCTACGTTGGCCGCACGGCCGTGCAGGACGGCAAGGGCGTGATGGTGGACTTCGGCTACCGCGACGGCGCCAACTACCTGCCGTCGCCGGACGAGGCGAAGGCGATGCGGCCGGGGTCTTGATGGGCTGAATTTGCCCAGCAGAGGTATTGCAAGGGCGGCTGACGGCATGTGTGGACCCCTGCCTTCGCAGGGGTGACGGGTTTTCCTAAGTAACTGTTCTAGAGAAAGAAAACACCCGTCATTCCTGCGAAAGCAGGAATCCACCTCCGCTGCCAGCCACCCTGCCGCTTGCCGCACCACCTTGCCGCCTTGCTCTCAGCGTGAAAAGGACCCGCCGGTGGATTTCCTGTTCGTCCAGTTCCTCAACGGGCTCGCCAGCGCCTCGGCGCTGTTCCTGGTGGCGAGCGGGTTGTCGATCATCTTCGGCGTCACCCGCATCGTGAACTTCGCCCACGGCGCCTTCTACATGCTGGGCGCCTACGTCGCCTACACGCTGACGACGACGCTCACCGGGCCGCTCGGCTTCTGGGTGGCGCTGCCGCTGGCGGCCGTCATCGTCGCAGCACTCGGCGCGCTGGTGGAAATGACGCTGCTCCGCCGCATCTACGAGGCGCCGGAGCTGTTCCAGCTGCTCGCCACCTTCGGCCTGACGCTGATGGTCGAGGACCTGGTGGTGCTGATCTGGGGGCCGGAGGACCTGCTCGGCCCCCGCGCGCCGGGGCTGGAGGGGGCGGTGAACATCTTCGGGCAGCTGTTCCCTGCCTATGACCTGATGCTCATTGCCCTCGGCCCCATCGTGCTGGCGGGGCTGTGGCTCTTGTTCCACAAGACGCGCTGGGGCGTGCTGGTGCGCGCCGCCACGCAGGACCGCACCATGGTCGCGGCGCTGGGCGTGAATCAGGCGTGGCTGTTCACGTCGGTCTTCACGCTGGGCATCTTCCTGGCGGCGCTCGGCGGCGCAGTGCAGATCCCGCGCGAGGCGGTGCACCACATGATGGACCTTCAGATCATCGTGGAAGCCTTCGTGATCGTGGTGATCGGCGGCCTCGGCAACGTGTTCGGCGCCTTCCTGGCCGCCTTCATCATTGCCGAGCTGAACGCCTTCGGCATCCTGCTCTTCCCCAAGATCAGCCTCGTGCTGGTGTTCCTGGTGATGGCGGTCGTCCTCGTGGTGCGCCCCTGGGGACTGCTTGGCAAGCCCGAGGGGGCGGCGCGGGCGGCCGTCGGCACCGCGCTCCAGCCCTGGAAGCGCCTGGGCGCGCGGGGGCGGAACCTGTCGCTGGGGCTTTTGCTGGTGCTGGCCCTGCTGCCGGTGTTCGCGGGCAACTACCTGCTGGCGGTCTCCACCGAAATCCTGATCTTCGTCCTGTTCGCCGCGAGCCTGCACCTGATGATGGGCGTCGGCGGCATGGTGAGCTTCGGCCACGCGGCGTACTTCGGACTCGGAGCCTACGGCGCCGCCCTGCTGGTGCGCTTCACCGGCGCGCCCATGGAGGTGGGGCTTTGGGCCGGGCCGCTGCTGGCGGTGGCCGGGGCGGCGCTGTTCGGGTGGTTCTGCGTGCGGTTGTCGGGGGTGTATCTCGCGATGCTGACGCTCGCCTTCGCCCAGATCGTCTGGTCCATCGTCTTCCAATGGTACGAGGTGACGGGCGGCGACAACGGTATCCTGGGTATCTGGCCGAGCAGTTGGGCGAGCGATCCCATGGTGTTCTACTACCTGACGCTCGGCATCGTGACGCTGGGCATCCTCGCCATCCGCCGCATCGTCTTCGCGCCCTTCGGCTATGCCGTGCGCGGCTGTCGGGATTCGGTGCTGCGGGCGGAAAGCATCGGCATGAACCGCATGTCGCTGCAATGGCTATGCTTCACGCTCGCAGGGTCCTTCGCCGGGTTCGCGGGCGTGCTCTACGCCTACCTGAAAGGCAGCGTGTTCCCCGACGTGCTGGCGATCCCCACATCCGTCGACGGGCTGGTGATGGTGCTGCTGGGCGGCATCCAGACGGTCGCCGGCCCGGTGGTGGGGGCGGCGGTCTATGAGGCGCTGTCCATCTACATGACCAGCGAGACCGACCTGTGGAAGCTGATCCTGGGCGGCCTGATCGTGGTGCTGGTGGTGGCCTTCCCCGAGGGCATCGTCGGCTTCTGGCAGCGCCGCGTGCAGCCGCTGCTCTCCGACCGGGACGGCCGTGACGAGGAACCGGCGCGGGAGGGCACGGCATGACGGACGCACTGGAAGTCCGCGACCTCGCCAAGGCCTTCGGCGGCGTGAAGGCCGTCGACGGCGTGTCGTTCGCCCTGCGCGAACGGGAAATGCTGGCGCTCATCGGCCCCAACGGCGCGGGCAAGAGCACCTGTTTCAACATGCTGAACGGGCAATTGAAGCCCGACGGCGGCTCCATCCGCCTTTTCGGGGCGGAAATCCTGGGCCTGCCGCCGCGCAAGGTTTGGCGGCTGGGGGTGGGGCGGACGTTTCAGATCACCGCCACTTTCACCTCCATGACGGTGATCGAGAACGTCCAGATGGCGCTGATCTCCCACCACCGGCGCCTGCGCGCCATGCTTCCCTTCGCCGGCGCACTCTACAAGGACGAGGCCTATGACCTGCTGGAACTGGTGGGCATGGAGGACCAGTCGGGGCGTGCCTGCGGGATGCTGGCCTATGGCGACCTCAAGCGCATGGAGCTTGCCATCGCGCTCGCCAACGATCCGCGCGTGCTGCTCATGGACGAGCCGGCGGCTGGCATGGCCCCGCAGGAGCGCGTGCAGCTCATGGAGCTGGTCGCCCGCGTGGTGCAGTCGCGCGGCGTCTCGGTGCTGTTCACCGAGCACGACATGGACGTCGTCTTCGGCCACGCCGACCGGGTGATGGTGCTCGATCGCGGCAGGCTGATCGTGGAAGGCACCCCGGCGGAGGTGCGCAACAACCCCGACGTCCAGGCGGTCTACCTGGGCACCGGTGCGGTCTACGGCAAGGAAAAGGGCGCGGACGCAACCCCGCGGGCGGAGGCTGGCGAATGAAGCTGGAAATCCATCACCTGAACACCTGGTACGGCCGTGCCCACATCCTGTTCGACGTCCACGCCCGAGTCGGCCACGGCGAGGTGGTGGCGTTCCTCGGCCGCAACGGGGCGGGGAAGACGACCACCTTCGCCAGCATCGTCGGGCTGGTGCCGGGCATCACCGGCGACATCGTGTTCGACGGCACCACGGTCAGCGGCAGGAAGGCGCACGAGATCGTGCGGCTCGGCCTCGGCTACGTGCCAGAGGACCGGCGCATCTTCACCGACCTGACGGTGGAGGAAAACCTGATGGTCGGCCGCCAGCCCCCGCGCGAGGGCGCGCCCACCTGGACGCCCGACATGCTCTATACCCTGTTTCCCAACCTGGCCGAGATGCGCAAGCGCCCCGGCGGGCAGATGTCGGGCGGGGAGCAGCAGATGCTCACCATCGCGCGCACCCTCATGGGCAACCCGTCGCTGGTGCTGCTGGACGAACCGTCCGAGGGTCTCGCCCCCAAGATCGTCGAGCAGATGGCGGAGGCCCTGACGGAAATGAAGCGCCAGGGCCTGACCATCATCCTGTCGGAACAAAACCTCCATTTCGCGCGGCTGATCTCCGACCGGGCGTACATCATCGAGAAAGGCCGCATCCGCTATGAAGGCACCATGGACGAACTGGAGGCGAACCCGCAGGTGCGGGACGCCTACCTTGCGGTGTGAATGTGAGTGGCCATGACGATCCGGGACGATGATACCGAAACCCTTACCGACGCGCCCGAGGCGCCGGCCGGTTACAGCCTGGACGTCCAGGTGGGGTTCCTGCTGCGCAAGGCCCAGCAGCGGCACCTGACCATCTTTTCCGCGCACATGTCCGAAGACCTGACGCCCATGCAGTTCGCCGCCCTGGCGAAGCTGCACCAGGTGGGGCCGTGCTCGCAGAACAGCCTGGGGCGGCAGACGGCCATGGACGTCGCCACCATCAAGGGCGTGGTCACACGGCTGAAGGCGCGCGGGCTGGTCGACAAGACCGACAGCCCCGCCGACCGGCGCATGCACCTGGTCGCCCTGACCGAGGCGGGGCGGGCCCTGGTCGAGCGCCTGTTTCCGGCGGCGCTGGACATTTCCGGCCGCACGCTGGACCCGCTGTCGGCGGAAGAAAAGGCACACTTCATGCGGCTTCTCGCAAAACTCACATGAAACGGTATCCGGTAACCTGAATGTAATCCTTTCGGCAGGGCATGGCCGACGGCAGGGGAATGGGCGGAGTCTCTTGCGCCTCCGATAATGAAGCGGTTCTGGTCGACCTGTTTCGTTGCGGAGAATCTTGATGTTCCGTCGTGCCGCCGCCGCTGTTGCTCTTGGCCTTGTTCTCGCGCCCGCCGCCGCGGACGCTGCCGTCACCGAATACCGCTGTTCCTTCGACACCCTGCCGGACCTGTATATCCGCATGTCCGAGCCCGATCGCGTGCGCGTCGGACTGGCGCCGGGCATCGGCAACCGGGGGACGCTGGTGCGTACGGACGCGGCGCTGGTAGTGATCGAGAACGACCGTGCGGGCACGCCGATCACCTTCACCACCATTCTTCGACCGTCGCTGCGGGCGGTGCACAGCCGGCACGTGGTGGACATGGGCAGCGTGATCCCGGCTCAGGGCAAGGGGGCCTGCGAGGTCGTCTCCCGCATCCGCCCGTCGGCCGATGCCGGACAGCCCGCCACCCAGTAGGCGAACGGAGCGCCCCCAACCCAAACCCTACTCGGCGGGAATCGGCGGGCGGCCGGGAGAGGCGTGGCTCAACAGGGCGCCCAGGCCGTCGGCCAGCGAAACGTCGGCGGTTACGCCCAGTGCGTGCGCCATCACCCCCGGGTCGCCCAGGGAATGGCGGATGTCGCCGGTCCGCGCCGGCCCCGTTGAGATGGCGGCGGTGCTGGCGGTCAGGGTCGCCAGTGTCTCCGCCAGGGTCCGCACGGTGGTGGCGCGGCCGGTGCAGACGTTGGCGACGGGGGCGCTGACGTCCGCCTTGCGCAGGGCCGCCACAAGGGCGCGGACCACGTCTCCCACATACACGAAGTCCCGCGACTGGCCGCCGTCGCCGTGGATGGTCACCGGCTCGTTGCGGGCCAGGCGGTCGGCGAAGATGCTGACGACGCCGGAGTAAGGCGATGCGGGGTCCTGGCGCGGCCCGAAAACGTTGAAGAACCGCAGCCCGAAGGTGGACACGCCGTGCACGACGCCGGCGACGCGGGCATGTAATTCCGATCCCAGCTTGTCGGCGCCGTAGGCCGTCAGCGGACGGGTGGGGGCGTCGTCCTCGCGCAGGGGCAGCCGGTCGCAGTCGCCGTAGACGGCGGCGGACGAGGCGTAGACGACGGGAAAGCCGAAGCGTCGCGCGGCCTCCAGCACCGAAATCGTGCCGCGAAGATTCACGTCGTGGGTCGCGACCCACTCCTCGTTGCAGCGCTGCACCGACGCCACGGCGGCCAGGTGAAAACAGCCGTCCAGCCCGTCGGCCGCGATGGCATCCAGCGCGGCGTCGTCGTTCACGTCCGCCACCGTCAGGCAGGCGTCCGCCGGAAGGTTCCCGCGCCGCCCCGTGGACAGGTCGTCCAGCACATGGACCCGGTGGCCGGCGGCCAATAGCGCGTCGGCCAGGTGGGAGCCGATAAAGCCGGCGCCGCCGGTGATGAGATATGATGCCATGCCGTGCCCGCTAGGTTTCCGCCCCGCGCGGGGCGGCCCCTGGCATGTCTTTCCCCGTGTCTCTCCAGGTAACACGGGGCGCCGGCCCGATCATTGCTCCAGGCGGCGGGGCGGCGGCGGGCAGGCGTGTTACCCCCTGGGGCACCGGCCACGAAAAAGGGTGCCCGGACGTGGTCCGGACACCCTCCCTTCGGTGCAAGCTTGAGCGCGGCGCTTACCGGCTGATGCGGTAGTTCGGCGCCTCGGCGGTGATGGAGACGTCGTGGACGTGGCTCTCGCTCAGGCCCGCGTTGGAGATGCGGCGGAACTGGCAGTTGCGCTGCATGTCGGCGATGGTGGCGTTGCCGGTGTAGCCCATGGCCGCCTTCAGGCCGCCGACCAGCTGGTGGACGACGCCGCCGGCCGGACCCTTGTAGGGGACGCGGCCCTCGATGCCTTCCGGCACCAGCTTGAGGTTGTCGCTGACTTCCTGCTGGAAATAGCGGTCGGCCGAGCCGCGCGCCATGGCGCCGACCGACCCCATGCCGCGGTAGGCCTTGTAGCTGCGGCCCTGGAACAGGACCACCTCGCCGGGGGCCTCGTCGGTGCCGGCCAGCAGGCTGCCGACCATGACGCAATCCGCCCCCGCGGCGATGGCCTTGGCGAAATCGCCCGAGAACTTGATGCCGCCGTCGCCGATGACCGGCACGCCGTGCTTGCGGGCCTCTTGCACCACTTCCATGATGGCCGTCAGCTGCGGCACGCCGACACCGGCCACGATGCGCGTGGTGCAGATGGAACCGGGGCCGATGCCCACCTTCACGGCATCGGCGCCCGCCTCGATCAAGGCCTTGGCGGCCTCGGGCGTGGCGATGTTGCCGGCGATGACCTGGGCCTCGTTGGAGATGCGCTTGATCTCGCGCACCGCCGTCATGACGCCGGCGGAGTGGCCGTGGGCCGTGTCGACCGTGATGACGTCGACGCCGGCGGCCAGCAGGGCCTCGGCGCGGGCCAGGCCGTCCTTGCCGACACCGGTGGCGGCGGCCACCCGCAGGCGGCCTGACGGGTCCTTGGAGGCGTGCGGGTAGGTGGTCGACTTCTCGATGTCCTTGACGGTCACAAGCCCGATGCAGCGGTAGGCGTCGTCGACCACCAGCAGCTTCTCGATGCGGTACTTGTGCAGCAGCCGCTTTGCCTCGTCCTGGGTGACGCCCTCGCGCACGGTGACCAGGTTGTCGCTGGTCATCAGGCTGGCGACGGGCTGCGCCATGTCGGAGGCGAAGCGGACGTCGCGGTTGGTCAGGATGCCCACCAGCTTGTCGGAGCCGCGCTCCACCACCGGAATGCCGGAGATGCGGTTGTCGGCCATCATCTGCAGGGCGTCGGACAGCGTGGCGTCGGGATAGATGGTCAGCGGGTTGACGACCATGCCCGACTCGTAGCGCTTGACGCGGCGGACTTCCTCGGCCTGCTGCTCGATGTCCATGTTCTTGTGGATGACGCCGATGCCGCCCATCTGCGCCATGGCGATGGCAAGCGCGTTCTCGGTCACGGTGTCCATGGCGGCGGACATGAGCGGGATGTTCAGGGTGACGCCGCGGGTCAGGCGGGTCTTGACGTCGGCGGTGGCCGGCAGGACCTCGCTGGCGGCCGGGACCAGCAGGACGTCGTCGAACGTCAGGGCTTCGGGGAAGGACATGGCACCTCGCAGGGGGACTGATCAGGGTGCCCGCCAATATACACAGAACCCGCCCCGCCTCAAGCAACCGTAAAATGCCATCTGCCATGCACCGGCCGGGAAAAGCGACGCCCCGCGCCGGAAGGCCGGGCGGGGCGTCTGACTGCGGGCGTTAAGGGGCTGAAACCTTAATACATCTGTCCCGGCAGCCACATGACGATGTCCTCGAACAGGAAGACCATCACCAGCACGAAAATCTGGATCAGCACGAAGGGAATGACGCCCTTGTAGATGTGCTGGATCTCGATCCCCGGCGGCGCCACGCCCTTCAGGTAGAACAGCGAGAAGCCGACGGGCGGCGTCAGGAAGCTGGTCTGCAGGCACACGGCGAACAGCACCGTGAACCACGCCAGGTCATAGCCCAGGGCCTCCACCACCGGCGCCACCAGCGGCAGGATGATCAGGCTGATCTCCAGCCAGTCCAGGAAAAAGCCGGAAATAAAGGCGACGAACAGGATGAAGGCCACCACGCCCCAGTCGGGGAAGGGCAGGCCCTTGAGCAGATCGCCGATAAACTCGTCACCGCCCAGGGACCGCATGACCAGCGCAAACGCCGTCGCACCCAGGAAGATGCCGAAGATGAACGCCGTGGTCAGCGAGGTCTCGCGCGCCACCTGGCGAATGACGTCCATGTTCAGGCGCTTGTTGGCGGCCGCCAGAAGGGTCGCGCCCATGGCGCCGATGCCCGAGGCCTCCGTCGGCGTGGCGATGCCGAAGAAAATGGTGCCCAGCACGGCCAGGATCAGGCCGAAGGGCGGAATGACGGCCAGCACCGTGTCCCACACGTCGGCCCAGGTGATGCGCTCGTGCTGGGCCGGGGCGGGGGCGGCGCTGGGATTGAACAGGCCGACGCCGACCACATAAAGCACATAGCACACGCCCAGCAGCAGGCCCGGGAAGACCGCGCCCATGAACAGCGTGCCGACGGGCAGCGACAACTGGTCGGCCATGATGACCAGCATGATCGACGGCGGGATCAGGATGCCCAGCGTGCCCGACGACGCCACGACGCCCGTCATCAGGGGCTTGGAGTAGTTCTTCTCCAGCATGATGGGCAGGGCCAGCATGGACAGCAGCACCACCGACGCCCCGACGATGCCCGTCGACGCCGCCAGCAGCACGCCGATGAGGATCACGGTGATGGCCAGGCCGCCGCGCAGGCCGCCGAACAGCTTGGCGAAGCTTTTCATCAGGCGCTCGGCCACGCCTGACCGGTCGAGCATCAGGCCCATGAAGATGAACATGGGCAGGGCGACCAGCACCCAGCTCGACATCTGCGCATAGATGCGGTCGACGATGACCGCGAAGTCGTCCCAACTGCGCAGGAAGTAGGTGTCGACGTTGAACCAGTCCGCCAGGGCAAAGGCGATGACGGTAAACAGGAAGGACACGCCGCCCAGCACCCACGCCAGCGGAAACCCCGTGAAGATCAGCGTGATGAAGCTGAGCAGCAGGAGGATGACGATGATTTCAAATTGTTCCACGATTCTTCCCCTGCCTCAGCCCTAGTCACGCGGCCAGATCGGGCGCGGCAGCCCGAAGATGAATGCCGTACACCGCAGGAAGCGAGCGAGGGCGGCAATGATGAGCAGCAGGAAGCCCCAGAACATGAAGGACTTCAGAATCCAGCGGTACGGCAGGCCGCCGGGGGCGGCCGACGTCTCGCTCTGGATGAAGCTGGACCAGATGTAGGGCACCGACTGGATCAGGATCGTCGTCAGGAACGGCAGCAGCAGGAATGTCAGCCCCAGCATCTCGATCCAGGCGCGGGTCTTGGGGCGCAGCCGCTCGGCGATGACGTCGACGCGGACGTGCCGGTCCTCCACCAGACAGTAGGACAGGCCCAGGATGAACCCGACGGCATAGATATGCCACTGCAGCTCCTCCAACTGGATGGAGCCCATGTTGAAGAGGTAGCGCAGGGCCACCTGCAAGACGATGACCAGGACCAGGAGGACCCAAAGCCACGCCGTCGCGCGGCCGATCGCCCGCACGAACTTGTCCAGCACGTTGGAGACGCGCGTGCGCGGCAGGTTGAAGTCGGCCGGCAGGGCGTCGTGATCGCCGGCGTTGTCCTGGCGGTCCACGGGCTTGGCGCTCATGGAGACTCCGCTGTAGAGGCGACGGGGCAGCCGGCCCCGCCCGGATGAGGGGAAAAGGCGGTGGCCGACGCATGCGCCGGCCACCGGTGGTCAGGCGTCTTCACCCCTGATCGGAGACCCGATCAGTTGCCGGTGGTGGCGGCGTCGTCACCGTACAGCTCGGGGTGGTTGGCGCGCCAGTCACGCGGCAGGTAGCCCATGCGGTGCCACTGGGCGTTCTCGGCCATGAACGCCGTCATGCTGTCGTAGACGCGCTTGAAGTTCTCGTCCTTGGCGGAGTACTCGGCCATGACCTCGTTGGCGGCCTTCTTCAGCTCGACCAGGACCTCTTCGGGGACCTCGACGGCCTCGACGCCGTGCTCTTCCTGCAGGCGCTGCAGGGCGGCGCCCTGCGTGCCCTCGGCACGGGCGATCGACTTGGCGACGCCGGCGGTGCAGGCGGTGCGGAACATGGCCTGGGTCTGGTCGTCCAGGGCGTCCCACTTTTCCTTGTTGATGTAGAGGTACTGGTTGGTGGACGGCTGGTGCCAGCCCGGCAGGTGGTAGAACTTGGCCACCTTGTAGAAGCCGAGCTGCTCATCCACCACCGGCAGCGAGAATTCGGTGGCGTCGATGACGCCCTTCTCCAGCGCCTCGAACAGCTCCGATCCCGGCAGCAGGGTGACCGATGCGCCCAGCTTCTGCAGGATTTCGCCGCCCAGGCCGGCGAAGCGGATCTTCAGGCCCTCGACCTGATCCAGGCTTTCCAGAGGGAAGGTGAACCAGCCGGCGGATTCCGGCGAGATCGTGCCGCAGAACAGCGGAACGATGTTCTGGGGCGCGTAGATCTCCTCCATCATTTCCTGGCCGCCCTTTTCGAGCATCCAGGCGGCGAACTGCGCCGGTTCCATGCCGAACGGCACGGCGCCGTACAGGGCGGAGGCCGGCAGCTTGCCGATCTCGTAGCCGGCCCAGACGTAGCCCGAGTCGACCTTGCCGGAGCTGACGGCGTCGTAGACCTCGGTGCCCTTGACCAGCTTGCCCGGTTCGAAGACGCGCAGATCGATGTTGCCGCCCGACATCTTGTCCAGCTGCTCGGCGACCCACGGGCCGGTGTCGGCCAGGGCGGGCAGCGTGGACGGGAAGCCCATGGTCATCTGCCAGCGCACCTTGTCCTGCGCCTGGGCGCCGGCCGTCACGCCGGCGGTCACCGCGGCGGCCACGCCGATGGCCAGCGCGTGCTTCGTCACTCGCTTGAGCATAAAGTATTTCCTCCCTGGTCGCGTTAAGCCGGCCGTTGGCCGGCCGTTTAGCAATCTTGCGGCGAGGCGGGTCCACCCAACGGACAGCCCGTCCCCTTACCAATACCGTAGTGGCGCACTCAGGCTAGCCAAAGTGGCCCCCCCGCACAAGCGCCGTATGCACGGCAGCGGCGTCCTGCGCACGATTAAACCATTGGATGAAAGCGGAAACGAGATTTCCGTGCGCCCGGTTCATGTGGCCCCGCCCTCGGCCGGTTTCCGGCCCCGGACGGCGTGTTGCCATGGTCCGGGAAAGGGCATGGGCGGCGCCGATATGGAAAAAGGGCGCCGACCCTTTGGATCGACGCCCTTTTACATGGTCGGAGTGAGAGGATTCGAACCTCCGGCCCCTGCCTCCCGAAGACAGTGCTCTACCAGGCTGAGCTACACTCCGTTCGCCTTGGAGGCCCGGTATATAGACCCCCGGACCGGGCCTTTGCAAGAGGTTTTTTGCGGGAAAATGGTAAGGAAAACCGAGGGGGACCAACGGGGTCCCCCGCGGGCTCCCCCGCGATGAGAGGGAGCCCGAAAGGACCAAATTCAAGCCGCCGACTGGAGCCCTTGTCGATCAAGGTGATCGAAAAGGGCGAACAGGGTCGCGACCGCGACCCCGCGCCGGTCAGGCGCGTGAGCCAAGCGCGCGGTCAGCGCGCGCCCGGCGCCTGAGGGGCCGACTGGAGCCCTTGTCGATCAAGGTGATCGAAAAGGGCGAATAGGGTCGCGACTGCGACCCCGCGCCGGTCAGGCACGTGAGCCAAGCCCGCGGTCAGCGCGCGCCCGGCGCCTGAGGGGCCGACTAATAAGCCCGCTCCACCGTGAAATCAACGATGTCCAGCAGGCACTGGCGCACCGGGCTGTCGGGGAATACCTCCAGCGCGGCGCGGGCCTGGGCGCCGTAGTCGCGGGCGCGCGTCAGGGTCTCGTCCAGGCTGCCGTGGGCGCGCATCAGGTCCATGGCGTGGGCCAGGTCGGCGTCGGTCTGGTCCATGTCCTCCAGGCAGCGGCGCCAGAAGGTCTTCTCCTCTTCCGAGCCCCGCTGGAACGCCAGGATGACCGGCAGCGTCAGCTTGCCCTCGCGGAAGTCGTCGCCGACCGTCTTGCCCAGCGCCTCCTGCTTGGCGGAATAGTCGAGGAAGTCGTCCACCAACTGGAAGGCGATGCCCAGCGCCATGCCGTAGTCGCGCAAAGCCTTCTCGCGCGTCTCGTCCTGCTCGGCCACCACGCCGCCCACCTGGCAGGCGGCGGCGAACAGTTCCGCCGTCTTGCCCTGGACGACGCCCAGATAGGCGGCCTCGTCGGTGTCGGTGTCGTTGGTGGTGATGAGCTGGGCGACCTCGCCCTCGGCAATCACGGACGATGCGCGCGACAGGATCGCCAGCACCTTCAGGCTGCCGTCCTCCACCATCAGCTCGAAGGCGCGGGAGAACAGGAAGTCGCCCACCAGCACGCTGGCCTGGTTGCCCCACACTGCGTTGGCCGACTGCTTGCCGCGCCGCAGGGCGCTTTCGTCCACCACGTCGTCGTGCAGCAGGGTGGCGGTGTGGATGAACTCCACGCAGGTCGCCAGGTTGACGTGACGCATCTGGCCTTCCGCGACGCCGTCGTAGCCGCACATCCGGGCGCTGGCGAGCGTCAGCAGCGGGCGCAGACGCTTGCCGCCGGCGGCGACGATGTGGCCGGCCAGCTGCGGGATCAGCGCCACGGGGCTGTCCATGCGCTCGACGATGGTGCGGTTGACGGCGTCCAGGTCGTCCTTCACCAGCGCCACGAGGGCGTCCAGGGGCGCGGCCTTCGGCTTCTGGTTCTCTTCCACGATCGTTCCTATACTATAAGGTCAGCGGCGGGACGCGGTCCGGGGGTTGAGCGCGGCCGCTCGCGCGCCGGGAGAATAGAAGCGGCTTTCGCACAGGGTCAAGCGCTACCGGGGCGTCGCGCCGGTTTCCTTGCGCGGGCCGGGGGTATTTCGGGAGGCACGGTGAAGGAAATCCTGCGGACCAACGATCCGGTGCTGCTGTCGGCGCTCCAGGCGGCGCTGGCCGAGGCGGACATCGAGCCCCTGGTGTTCGACGCCTACACCAGCATCGCCGAGGGCTCGCTGGGTGTCCTGCCGCGCCGCCTGATGGTGGCCGACGAAGACGCCTGGCGCGCCGACTCCATCCTGCGCGCCCTGCGCTCCGAGGCCGGGGAGTGAGCCCGCCGCCGCCCATTCCCGACCTGACCGAGGACCGCATGCTCGGCGGCCGCCTGCGCCTGATGCAGCCCGCCAGCGGCTACCGCGCCGCCGTCGACCCCATCCTGCTCGCCGCCGCCTGCCCGATGATGGCGGGGCAGACGGTGCTGGACGTGGGCGTGGGCACCGGCGCGGCCCTGCTGGCGCTGGCCCGGCGGGTCGGGCGGGGGCGGTTCCTGGGGCTGGAGGTGCGGCCCGAGATCGCCGCCATCGCCCACCGCAACGCCGTGCTGAACGAGATCGCCGCCGAGGTGGTGACGGGCGACGTCCGCCGTCCGCCCTTTCCCCCCGACTCGGTGGACCACGTGCTCACCAACCCGCCCTACGCCGCCGGAGGCACCCCGCCGCCCGACCCCGCCAAGGCCACGGCCCACATGGAGGGCGACGTGGACCTGAAGGACTGGCTGCGGGGGTGTCTTTATCTGTTGCGCGCGCGGGGGTGGATCACGATCATCCAGCGGGCCGACCGGGTGGACGACGTGATCGCCGGCCTGGCGGGGCGCTGCGGAGCGGTCTCCATCATCCCTATATGGAGCCACGCGGGCGATCCGGCGCGGCGGGTGATCGTGCGGGCGCGCAAGGGCGTGCGGTCTCCGGCCACGCTGCACGCCGGGCTGGTGCTGCACGGGACGGAGACCAAGTACACGGATGCGGCGGAGGCGGTGCTGCGCGAGGGTGCGGCGCTTTTCCTGGACGCGACGGATCGGAGGCGGTCATAACACTGGCATGATGGGGCTTAGCTTGACGAAGATTCTGTTCACGATTCTGGTGGTCGTGGTCGTGTGGTGGATGTTCAAGACCATCCAGCGCCGCCACCAGCAGATGACCGGCACGCCACGCGAAAGCGTCTCCGAACGCGCCGCCCGCTCGGCGCGCGAGGCCGTGCGGGCGACGATGGAAAAACGCGGCAACGGGCCGGTGGTCGAGGACCTGGAGCAGTGCCCGAAGTGTGGGGCGTATGTGCCGAAGGGGACGGAGTGTGGTTGTGGGAAGGGGTGATGCGCGACTATTGCGAGAGCTATATTGCTTTTGTTTTGTAGTGGTGCCATTCTTGCGGCGAAAGTCAAGTTAGAGGAGCCCATTCAGGCTAAAGCTCATGGCCGAAGCTCTTATCACCCCCGCGATGATCAGTTGGGCACGAGAGCGTGCTGGGCTTTCCTGCGGTGATTTTGCATCCAAGCTTAACGTTCCTGACGAAAAAATTCTCGCTTGGGAAAGCGGGGATGCGCGTCCGACGTTCAAGCAGGCTGAAAAAATCGCAAGTGTAACGCATGTTCCATTCGGCGCGCTTTTTCTTGATCATCCTCCCCGTGAAGAGCTACCGATTCCCGATCTTCGGACGACGGTTGGTGCTCCTCCTCCTGATTTGGATGGGGATTTCCGCGATGCGTTAAGTGACGTCCTTTTCAAATTTGAGTGGTTTAAGGATTTTCGCCTAGAGCAGGGAGCAAAGCCTCGCCCTTATGTTGGCCGTTTTCCCGCTACAGCGCCGGCCGATACCATTGTGGCCGATATAAAAAAAACACTCGGCTACTCGGTAGCGAACAGGCTTCAAGCAAAAAATGCTGATGATTACCTGCGTGTTCTTGTTCGGTTGGCTGAGGATCAAGGCGTTTGGGTCCTGCGAAATGGCGTCGTGGGAGCTAACAACCGCCGGCCGTTAAGCGCTGAGGTATTCCGGGGTTTTGCGGTAAGCGATCCTGTGTTGCCTACAGTATTTATCAACGGCCGCGATGCTCCAAGCGCGCAAGTATTCACGCTAATCCACGAAATTGCTCATATATGGCTGGGCAAGGACGGAATCTCCAATCCTTTCACCGCAGGTGGCGGGCGCGCGGCACATGCAAGGCTGGAAAAGCTTTGTAATTCCGTGGCTGAGCAGTTTTTGACTCCTCGAGAGGAGTTTCTTCAGACTTGGAGGCTCGAAGCCTCCATGAATGAGAACACCTTCGTTTGCGCTAAGCACTTCAAGGTAAGTGGCATAGTGGCGGCGATTCGAGCTAAGGGGCTTGGGCTCGTCGAACAAGACGATGTAAATGCGTTTTATCGCGCTGAGATGCAGAGGTGGCGCAGAGCGCGCGACCAGTCTGAAGGCGGCGGCGACTATTACAGAACTTCCAATGTGCGGAATGGTGGGCCGTTTGTTCGTGCGGTGCTAGGTTCTGCGATGTCTGGCCGCTTGCTTTTGCGTGATGCTGGGGCATTGCTTAACATGAAGCCCAAGACGTTGCAAAAGGCCTATAGCTTACAAGTGGTGGGGGATGCCTAATGTTCCTGCTTGATGCCAATGTGTTCATAGAGGCCAAGAACAGATATTATGCCTTTGATATCTGTCCGGGTTTCTGGGCCTGGATGGATCATGTGGTGACGGGCGGCGACGTCTGCTCGATAGACCGGGTTCGGGACGAACTCATCGGGGGCAACGACGACCTAGCGACCTGGGTTAAGGCCCGTCGCGGTGGGCAGTGGTTCCTTGATGTCTCCGACGACAAAACGCAGCAGGCGTTTCGGCAAGTGGTGGCCTCTGTGAATGCGAGCAGTTACAAGCCACATGCCAAGCGGCACTTTTTATCAGGTGCTGATCCATGGCTTGTAGCAAAAGCTTCTATTACTGGAGCTTCCGTTGTGACACATGAGGTGTTCAACGCTGAGTCCAAAAGGAAGGTGCCGCTTCCCAACGTATGCCGCGATTTTGGTGTTCCGTTTTGCGACACGTACGCTCTACTCCGTGAGAAAGCATGTTCCTTCTACTTTGCTGCAGCCTGAAATTGACCCGCAGTCCCGAGTAGACTTTGGCGCGACAGTTCCAGTCGTGCTGGGCATAACGTTACGCTACAAGCCCCCACCCCCCGCTTGCATCCCGCCCCCTCGGTCGGTAGCTTCTAGCCTCCTTTTCCACCTGGCTTCGAAGAGACCGAGTCCCATGGCCGTTCCCGGCAGCCAACGCCGCAGTTTCCAAGACCTGATCCTGACCCTCCAGCAGTTCTGGGCCGACAAGGGGTGTGTCATCCTCCAGCCCTACGACATGGAGGTCGGCGCGGGCACCTTCCATCCCGCCACCACCCTGCGGGCGCTCGGTCCCGAGACCTGGAACGCCGCCTACGTGCAGCCCTCGCGCCGGCCCACCGATGGCCGCTACGGCGAGAACCCCAACCGGCTTCAGCACTACTACCAGTTCCAGACCATCATGAAGCCCTCGCCGGCCAATGCGCAGGAGCTGTACCTCGACAGCCTTCGCGCGCTCGGCATCGACCCCGACATGCACGACATCCGCTTCGTGGAGGACGACTGGGAAAGCCCGACGCTGGGCGCCTGGGGCCTGGGGTGGGAGGTCTGGTGCGACGGCATGGAGGTCACCCAGTTCACCTACTTCCAGCAGGTCGGCGGCATCGAGTGCGACCCGGTCGCGGTGGAGCTGACCTACGGCCTGGAACGCCTCGCCATGTATATCCAGGGGGTGGAGAACGTCTACGACCTGGACTTCAACGGCCGCGGCGTGAAGTACGGCGACATCTTCCATCAGGCGGAAGTGGAATACTCCAAGCACAATTTCGAGCACGCCGACACCGACATGCTGTTCCAGCACTTCAAGGATGCCGAGGCCGAGTGCCAGCGGCTCATCGACGCCAAGCTGGCCCTGCCGGCCTATGACCAGTGCATCAAGGCCAGCCACCGCTTCAACCTGCTGGACGCGCGCGGCGTGATCTCCGTCACCGAGCGCGCCGCCTACATCGGCCGCGTCCGCGCGCTGGCGAAGGCGTGCTGCGAGGGCTGGCTCGCCAGCCGTGGCCATGCCGTGGCGGAGGGCTGATCCGATGACCGAATTCCTGCTGGAAGTCTTCTCGGAAGAAATCCCCGCCCGCATGCAGGCCAAGGCCGCCGAGGACCTCAAGACCCTGCTGGTCAAGGGCCTGGAGAAGGCCGGCATCACGCCCGAGAACCCGCGCTGCTTCGTCACCCCGCGCCGCCTGACGGTGGTGATGGAGGGGCTGCCGCTCAGCCAGCCCGACGTGAAGGAAGAGCGCAAGGGCCCCAAGGTCGACGCGCCGGAAAAGGCCATCGAGGGCTTCCTGCGCGCCACCGGCCTGACGCTCGACCAGTGCGAACAGCGCGACACGCCCAAGGGGCCGGTCTACTTCGCCGTCATCGAGAAGAAGGGGCGGGAGACCATCGAGGTCCTGCCCGAGATCATCGTCGAGGCTCTGGCGAACCTGCCGTGGCCCAAGTCCATGCGCTGGGGCACCAACCCGACGCGCTGGGTGCGCCCGCTGCACCGCATCGTGGCGTTGCTGAACGGCCGCCAGATCGACGTGGAATACGCCGGCGTGAAGGCCGGGGCGGAGACCGAGGGGCACCGCTTCCTCGCGCCCGAGCCCTTCCCGGTGGGCGACTTTGACAGCTACCGCGAGAAGCTGACCAGCGCCTACGTCATGCTCGACCCCGAGGAGCGCCGCCGCGTCATCCGCACCGAAGCCCAGCGCCTCTGCGAGTCCGAGGGCCTGAAGCTGAAGGAGGACGAGGGCCTGCTGCGCGAGGTCATGGGGCTGGTCGAATGGCCGGTGGTCATGATGGGCCGCATCGACGACGAGTTCATGGACGTGCCCGAGGAGGTGCTGACCACCTCCATGCGCAGCCACCAGAAGTATTTCTCGGTCAACACCAAGGACGGCGCGCTGGCGCCGCGCTTCGTGGTGGTCTCCAACATGATCGCCGAGGACGGCGGCCAGGCCATCATCGCGGGCAACGAGCGCGTGCTGCGCGCGCGGCTCTCGGACGCCAAGTTCTTCTGGGACCAGGACCGCAAGCAGCCGCTGGAAAAGCGGGTCGACGGCCTGAAGGACCGCGTCTTCCACGCCCAGCTGGGCACGGAGTACGACAAGGTCCAGCGCATCCGCAAGCTGGCCGGAGAGATCGCCGCCCCCATGATCTCCGCCAACCAGCTGGAGCTGGTGGACCGGGCGGCGGCGCTGTGCAAGGCGGACCTGCCGACGGGCATGGTGGGCGAGTTCCCCGAGCTTCAGGGCATCATGGGCCGCTACTACGCTCTGCACGACGGCGAGGCCCCGGCGGTGGCGGACGCCATCGCGTCGCACTACTCGCCGCTTGGGCCGAACGACGAGTGCCCGCAGGCGATGGTGTCGGTGGCCGTCGCGCTGGCGGACAAGATCGACACCCTGGCGGGCTTCTGGGCGATTGACCAGAAGCCGACGGGGTCGAAGGACCCGTATGCGCTTCGCCGGGCTGCGTTGGGTGTCATTAGATTGATCCGTGAAAACAATCTTCGGATCAGTTTGGGGCAGATCGCTCGGCACGCCCTATTGGCGCACATCGAGTGCTTGTTGCATGAAATTGCAACCGACGCTTCAAATCCTGGAATCGGAGCTGGATCTCCTGAGTCCTACGGGGAGATGTGGCTTGAGACCCCTCCCTCTGTGCTGATCAAGGGGACGGAGCTTGAGCGGCAACTGATCGTTGCATCTAGGGCTTTGGAGATTCCTGAGGAAGAATATGAAGCGGCGCAAAACATTTCTTCTCGCCTCCTACGGCAATTTTATGAAAACCTGATGAGGCTTTTCTCCGAAGATGCTGGAGAGCGAGGAAGGGCTGGTGAGTATTTTGATGCAAAGATCAAGAGTTACGTCTCCGACTTCCTCGACTTCTTCGCCGACCGCCTGAAGGTCCACCTGCGCGAGCAGGGCGTGCGGCACGACCTCGTCACCGCCGTCTTCGCGCTGGGCGGGGAGGACGATCTGGTGCGCCTGCTGGCCCGCGTCGACGCGCTGTCGGGCTTCCTGGAGACCGAGGACGGCGCCAACCTGCTGGTGGCGTATCGGCGATCTTCTAATATTCTTCGCATCGAAGAAAAGAAGGACGGCGTATCCTACTCCGGCGCGGTTAATGCCGATGCGCTCGCGCTCCCCCAGGAGCAGGCGCTGGCCGCCGCACTGGACAGCGTGGAGCCCGCCGCCCGGCAGGCGATCGCGGAGGAGGATTTCGCAAACGCCATGGCGGCGCTCGCCCGCCTGCGCGCGCCCGTGGACGCCTTCTTCGACGACGTCACCGTCAACGCGGAAGACTCCAAGCTGCGTGAGAACCGTCTGCGCCTGCTCTCCCGCATTACCGCGGTGATGGGCGAGGTGGCCGATTTCAGCAAGATCGAAGGCTAGGGAACGACGATCATGAGCAAGTGGGTGTACACCTTCGGCGACGGAAAGGCCGAGGGCCGTGCCGACATGAAGAACCTGCTGGGCGGCAAGGGCGCCAACCTGGCGGAAATGTCCTCCCTGGGCGTGCCGGTCCCGGCCGGCTTCACCATCACCACCGAGGTCTGCACCCACTTCACGCAGAACGACCGCACCTATCCGGCGGGCCTGGAAGAGCAGGTGGCCGACGGCGTGGCGCAGGTGGAAAAGGTGATGGGCGCGCGCTTCGGCGACCCCGACAACCCGCTGCTGGTCTCCGTGCGCTCCGGTGCGCGGGCGTCCATGCCGGGCATGATGGACACGGTGCTGAACCTGGGCCTGAACGACACCACCGTGAAGGGCCTCATCAGGCAGTCCAACGACGAACGCTTCGCCTACGACAGCTACCGCCGCTTCGTGCAGATGTACGGCGACGTGGTGCTGGGGGTGGAGCATCACCATTTCGAGGAACTGATCCAGGACCTCAAGGATGATCGCGGCGTCGACCTGGACACCGATCTTTCCGCCGACGATTGGAAGGACCTAGTCTCGCGCTTCAAGGCCCGCGTGGAGGAAGAACTCGGCCGTCCGTTCCCGGAAGACCCGCAGGAACAGCTGTGGGGCGCCATCGGGGCGGTGTTCGGCAGCTGGATGAACAACCGCGCCGTCACCTACCGCCGCCTCCACGACATCCCGGCCGAATGGGGCACGGCGGTCAACGTGCAGGCCATGGTCTTCGGCAACATGGGCGAGGACTGCGCCACGGGCGTGTGCTTCACCCGCGACCCGTCCACCGGCGAGAACGTCTTCTACGGCGAGTACCTGGTCAATGCCCAGGGCGAGGACGTGGTGGCGGGCATCCGCACGCCGCAGCACCTGACCATCCACGGCAAGCAGCTCCACGGCTCCGACCTGCCGGCCATGGAAGAGACCATGCCGGAGCTGTTCAACGGCCTGTGCGACGTGCGCGCCAAGCTGGAAGCGCACTATAAGGACATGCAGGACATGGAGTTCACCATCCAGAGCGGCAAGCTGTGGATGCTCCAGACCCGCACGGGCAAGCGCACCTCCAAGGCGTCGCTCAAGATCGCCGTGGACATGTGCCGCGAAGGCCTGATTTCCGAAACCGAGGCCGTCGACCGCATCGACCCGGCGCAGCTCGACCAGCTTCTGCACCCCATGCTCGACCCCGAGGCCGAGAAGGACGTGCTGACCAAGGGCCTGCCGGCGTCGCCGGGTGCCGCGTCGGGCAAGGTGGTGTTTTCCGCCGACGAGGCCGAGGACTGGGTCAAGCGCGGCGAGAAGGTGATCCTGGTGCGCGTGGAGACCTCGCCGGAGGACATCGGCGGAATGCACTGCTCCGAGGGCATCCTGACCACGCGCGGCGGCATGACCAGCCACGCCGCCGTGGTGGCGCGCGGCATGGGCCGCCCCTGCGTGGCCGGTGCCGGCGACATCCGCGTCGACTACAAGGCCAAGACCTTCACGGTCCGCGGCCGCACGGTGGGCGAGGGCGACGTCATCACGCTCGACGGCTCCAAGGGCGAGGTGATCCTGGGCTCCGTCGCCACCATCCAGCCCGAACTGACCGGCGACTTCGCCACGCTCATGGAGTGGGTGGACGGCATCCGCCGCCTGCGCGTGCGCGCCAACGCGGAAACACCGGAAGACGCGGCGACCGCCCGCAAGTTCGGGGCGGAGGGCATCGGGCTCTGCCGCACCGAACACATGTTCTTCGATCCCAAGCGCATCATCCACATGCGCCAGATGATCCTGGCCGACGACGAGGCCGGCCGCCGCAAGGCGCTGGACAAGCTGCTGCCCTACCAGCGCCAGGACTTCGTGGAGCTGTTCGAGATCATGCAGGGCCTGCCGGTGACGGTGCGCCTGCTGGACCCGCCGCTGCACGAGTTCCTGCCCGCGACGGACGAGGAAATCGACGACGTCGCCCAGGCAGCCGAGGTGTCGCCGGAGACCATCCGCGCCGCCATCACCCGACTGCACGAGACCAACCCCATGCTGGGTTGGCGCGGCTGCCGGCTGGGCGTCTCGTTCCCCGAGATCTATGAGATGCAGGCGCGCGCCATCTTCGAGGCTGCCGTCCAGGTTCACAAGGACACGGGCGAGACGGTGGTGCCGGAAGTGATGATTCCGCTGGTCAGCTCCAAGAAGGAGGTGGACCTGCTGCGGGCCGTCATCGACACCGCCGCGAAGGAGGTGTTCGACGCGACGGGCGCGTCGGTGGACTACATCGTCGGCACCATGATCGAACTGCCGCGCGCCGCCCTGCGTGCCGCCGAAATTGCCGAGACGGCACACTTCTTCAGCTTCGGCACCAACGACCTGACCCAGACCACGCTGGGCATGTCGCGCGACGATTCCGGGCCGTTCCTGCAGTACTACCGCGAGAAGGGCATCTACGAGAAGGACCCCTTCGCCAGCCTGGACATCAACGGCGTCGGCGAACTGGTGGAACTGGCCGCCGAACGCGGCCGCAAGACCCGCCCCGACATCAAGCTGGGCATCTGCGGCGAGCACGGCGGCGATCCGGCGTCCATCGGGTTCTGCGAGAAGAACAAGCTGGACTACGTGTCGTGCTCGCCCTTCCGCGTCCCCATCGCCCGCCTGGCCGCCGCGCAGGCGGTGCTCGGCCGGCACCAGGACGAGACGGCGTAAGGACTAGTTGCTTTATTGACCACCAAGGCACCAAGGCACCAAGAAGTCCGTACCCGTTGATACGCAGCGGCATCATTCCCTTTCATCGGCGAGGCCGACCGGGAGGATTGGTGCCGCTGGCGCGGCCGGACGGCGTCTCGACGGCGTCTTGGTGCCTTGGTGTCTTGGTGGTTCACCTCTTGTCACACCGGGGGAACGGCGGATGGACCTGAAGACCCTGCAGACGGGCGGCAAGGCCGCATTGGCCCGCGCGCTCGCCCATGTGGAGGCGAAGCCCGACGCGCCGGAGACTGTCCAGCTGCTCTCCGACGCCTACAAGGCGCCGCGCGCCCATGTGGTCGGCATCACCGGCCCGCCGGGCGTGGGCAAATCGACGCTCATCAACGCGCTCATCGCCGGCTGGCGGGCGGACGGGCGGACGGTGGGCGTCATCGCCGTCGACCCGTCGTCGCGCAAGTCCAAGGGCGCGCTGCTGGGCGACCGCACGCGGCTTCAGACGGACCCCGAGGACACGGGCGTCTATGTGCGATCCATGGCCGCGCGCGACCGTCTGGGCGGGCTGGCGGGTCTGACGGTGGCCGGCATGGTGCTCATGCGGGCGCTGTTCGACGTGGTGCTGATCGAAACCGTCGGCGTCGGCCAGTCGGAAACCGACGTGGTGCGCGTGGCCGACACGGTGGTGTTCTGCGTCCAGCCGGGCTCGGGCGACAGCCTGCAGTTCATGAAGGCGGGCATCGCCGAAATTCCGCACATCGTCCTGGTGACCAAGGCGGACATGGGCGCGGCCGCCGAGCGCGCCGCCGCCGACGTCCACGGCGCCCTGTCCCTGGCGGAGGCGGACATGGAGGGCTGGGAGATCCCGGTCCTGCAAATCTCCAGCATGCGCAAGCAGGGGGTGGACGGCGTGATCGGCGCCATGGACCGGCATCTCGCCCACCTGCGTGACCGCCACATGCTGGCCGAAACCCGCCGCGCCCAGGCCACGGAATGGCTGGAGGAGTTCATCCGCGAACGCTTCGGCCGCGAGGGTCTGAAGAAAGTGGCGCCGGTGATGCTGGAGGGTGCGGACAGCCCCTTCGCGCGGCTGGCGGAGGTGTCGGAGGCGCTGGCGTGACGCGGGACGGCGGCGGCTCTTGCCCATTTGAAGGGGTGCAAGGGCGGCCGACGATTTTTTTGGTGGGCCGCCGCTTCTGCAGGGGCGACGGCCTTTGTAAGATTTCGTTTTACAACATGTAATGACCCGTCATTCCTGCGAAAGCAGGAAGCCGCGTACGATGCCGGCCATTCTGCCGCGTGCCCGTCGGGGAAGGGTCACCGACGTCTTTCCATACTCCAGGCCGCAGTCCGCGACCGGCGTCTGCCATCCTGCCGCTGACGTCGCGTCCATCCCCACGCCCACCAAAGGCGCCATATCTTTTCCGCGAATTGCATCCATGTGTGGCGCACGTGCAACGCCTGTTTCTTAATCGGCCTTTCGACACTGACCGAAGGGTGTAATTCTACGCCCATGGGGCGGATACTAACCCGTGCCGCTCAACCTGGCCGAGGTGTCCGTCATGCTTCACAGCACACCCGCCCCTGCTGATCCGCCGACTGTCCCCGAAGCCGCCGCGCCGGAAGCCCCCGTCCTGCGGGTGCGCCGGTTCGAGGGTCACTGGATCGTCCACCGCGACGGCGAGCCCCACGCCCACCGCTTTCCCACCCGCCAGCGGGCCGCCGAGTTCGCCCGCGAACTGGGCGCGCGGCTGGGCAGCTACCGCCTGTTCCTGGAACGCGGCGACGGCCGCACGGTCTGCGAAATGCTGAACATCGCCTGCCGCGGCGCGGCGGCGGAAACGGCGCACTGAACAGGGCAGGGCGGTGGGAGTGCCGCCCGACGGCAGCACTCCCGGTCCGCTGACCTAGACCGAGAACCCGGCGAGCTTGGTCTCCAGGTACTCGTCGATGCCCTCGTGGCCGCCCTCGCGGCCCAGGCCGCTTTCCTTCATGCCGCCGAAGGGGGCGGCGGCGGCCGTCGGGTTGATGTCGTTGATGCCGACGATGCCGAACCGCAGCGCCTCCATGGCCCGCCACGCCCGGCCGATGTCGCGGGTGTAGACGTAGGCCGCCAGACCGTAGGTCGTGTCGTTGGCCATGGCCATCACCTCGGCCTCGTCATCGAAGGGAATGACCGGCGCCACCGGACCGAACGTCTCCTCGCGGTAGATCTTCATCTCGGGCGTCACACCGGCCAGCAGGGTGGGAGCGAAGAAGTGGCCCTTCGCCAGCGCCCCCTCGGTCAGCCGCCGGCCGCCGGTGACTGCGGTCGCACCCTTGGCGACCGCGTCGTTGACCTGATCCTCGACCTTGGCGACGGCGGCTTCGTTGACCAGGGGGCCGATCTGCACGCCGTCTTCCAGGCCCGAGCCCGCCTTCATCCTGGCGACGCGGGTGGCGAATACGTCCTGGAACTGGTCGACCTTGCTGCGGTGGACGAAGAAGCGGTTGGGCGAGATGCACGCCTGCCCGGTGTTGAGGAACTTCACCAGGCTCGCCCCCTTGGCGGCGTGCTCGGCGTCGGCGTCGTCGAACACGATGAACGGTGCGTGGCCGCCCAATTCCAGCGAGACGCGCTTCATCTGTGCCGCCGCGCGGCTCGCCAGCATCTTGCCGACGGGTGTGGAGCCGGTGAAGGTGATCTTGCGCACCAATGGGTTGGAAACGAACTCTTCCCCGATGGGCTTGGGATCGCTGGCGGTGACCAGGTTCACCACGCCCTTGGGCAGGCCGGCGTCATGGAACACCTTGAACATCTCCACCGCGCACAGTGGCGTCGCTTCCGCCGGCTTGAGCACCACGGTGCAGCCGGCGGCCAGCGCCGGGCCGACCTTGCGGGTGATCATGCTGATGGGGTAGTTCCACGGCGTCACCGCCGCCACCACGCCGACCGCCTGCTTGAGCACGATGAAGCGCTGGTCGCCGCGCGGCGCCGGAATGGTCTCGCCGTAGACGCGTTTGGCTTCTTCCGCGTACCACAGCAGGAAGTCGGCGCCGTACTTGACCTCGTTGCGGGCGGCTTTCAGCGGCTTGCCCTGCTCGGTGGACATGGTGCGCGCCAGGTCCTCGGCGCGCTCCGTCATGATCTGCCAGGCGCGGTAGAGGTAGGCGGAGCGCTGGTAGGCCGTGGTGCGGGACCAGTCGGCGAAGGCGGCCTCGGCGGCGGCGATGGCGGCGGCGGCATCCGCCGCTCCCCCGTCGGGCACGCGGTCGATCACCTCGCCGGTGGCCGGGTTGGTCACCGCGAAGGTGGCGCCCGACTCGCCCTGGGTCCACTGGCCGTCGATGTACATGGAGGTCTCCTCGTTCTATCCGATGGGTCGGTTCTTGATGGGCGAAAACGGTCCTGCCCGGCCGTTGCGCCCGCGGAGTTTGAAACCGCGCGGAGGCCTTGGCAACCGCTTCGTGGCAGTCAAGGCGCCAGGACAGGTCCGGCGCGAATTTTTGCCATTGCAAACCATCGGGCTTTCGCCCACTCTTTTCGAAACGTAAAGGGACGCGCATACCCATGCTCACCACGCTTCCGGCGGAAGCGCTGGGCGCCGTCATCGACGCCATCGGCGCACCGGTCTTCGTTGTCGAGGTGACGGAGGACGGCGGTTTCCGCTTCGCCGCGCTCAACCATCACCTTGAGGCCCTGGCCGGCGTCTCCGATGCCGACCTGCGCGGCCGCACGCCCTCGGAAACCCTGCCCGCCGACCTGGCCGGGCGGCTGACGGCGCGGCTGCAACAGTGCCTGACCGAGGCCCGGCGGCTGGACTACGAGGGCTTCATAGATACCGAGACCGGCCGCCGACGGCTGCGCGTGACCCTGACCCCGCTGGTGGGCGGCGACGGCGTCATCCGCCGCATCATGGGCACGCCGCTGGACATCACCGAGAGCTATACGCTCGCCAGCCAACTGGAGCAGGAGCGGGCGCTGTTCGGCGAACTGGCGGAACTGTCGGGCGACTGGTTCTGGAAGACCGACGAAACCGGCCGCTTCGTGGCCTTCGACCTGGTGCTCGAGCGCGACGGGGTCCGGAATGTGGGCGTGCTGGGCATGACGCGCCGCGATCTGCTCGACACCGCCCTGCCGCCCGAGGACATGGCCGCCATCGATGCCGCCATGGCCGACCGCAGGCCCTTCCGCGACCTGGTCTATCCGCAGGTTCTGCCCGATGGCACGCGCCGCATCGTGCGCATCAGCGGCAACCCGCGGTTCTCCGTCGACGGCCGGTTCCTGGGGTTCGTCGGCACGTCGTCGGACATCACGGCGCGGCACAACTGGATCAAGATGCAGTACGCCCGCCACAAGCGCGAGGCGCTGGGACGCATGGCCGGCGGGCTGGCGCACGAGTTGAACAACCTGCTGCTGCCCGTCGTGTCGCTGTCGCGCCGGGCCCGCAAGCGCCTGGCGGCGCTGCCCGAACCGCCGGACGCCATCCTTGCCATGCTCGACGACATCACCGCCGCCGGCCGGGCGGCGCGCGATGTGGTCGGCGGCGTGCTCACCTATTCCGGCGGGGGCATGGCCGACCAGGGGCCGGTGGTGCTGTCGGAGGTGGTCGCCAGGGCGGTGGACACGGCGGCCGGACTGCTGACCCAGTCGGTGCGGGTGGAACGGTCCATCGAGCCGCTGCAGGATCTGGCGGCCGTCACGGCCTCGGACGTGTCGCAGGTCGTCATCAACCTGATGAGCAACGCCGCAGACGCCTGCGGGCCCGGCGGCACCATCTGGGTCTCGCTCGCCGCCGAGCCGGCGCCCTCGCGCGCCGATGACTCGGCACCGCGCGCCATCCTGCGCGTGCGCGACAACGGGCCGGGGCTTCAGACCGGCGTCGACGAGCGCGTGTTCGACCCCTTTTTCACCACCAAGCCCGTCGGCGAGGGGAGCGGCCTCGGGCTTTCGGTGGTCTACGGCATCGCCCGCAACTGGGGTGGTGACGTATCGGTGGCCAGCACCCCGGGAGAGGGTGCGGTCTTTGAAATCCGCCTACCGCTGCTTAAGACGGCGGACGCGGACCGCGAGACGACGCAGACACCACAGACGAGGACCATCCTGTCGTGAAGCAGATACTTCTGGTGGAGGACCAGCCGCTTGTCCGCAAGGCGGTGCGGGGGGCGCTAGAGGACGCCGGGTTCGCGGTGACCGAGGCCGCCGACGGAGAGGAAGGCCTGACGGCAGCCCGCCGCGCGGCCTATGACCTGGCGATCGTCGACATCTGGATGCCCAGGGTCGATGGCATCTCCTTCCTCAAGGAGGTGCGCACCATTCATGCCGACCTGCCGGTGATCATCATATCGGGTGGCGGTCCCAGCGCCCCGCTGGAGGTCAAGGCGCACCTGGCGCAGGCCCACGGCGCGCAGGAGGTGCTGTTCAAGCCGTTCGAGGACGAGGAGCTGCTGGCCGCCGTGGGGCGCGTGGTGCCCGGCGTCTGATCGCTCATCCCGGGGGCGCCGCCCGCTTGTCCCGTACGGCGCGCCGCACGATCCACGGACGCAGGCGCAGGAACAGGCGGTAGCCGCCTTCCAGCAGTGCCGGCAGCGGCGGCGTGCCCGCGACACGGCCGAGCCAGCGGAAGCGCGGCACCCTGTGCCACAGCAGGATGAAGGCCCGCGCGCCCGAGACCATCCGGCCGTCGGGCCGCTGGACGTGGAAGCGCGCCAGCAGGGCCGCGCGGTCCAGGGGGCAGGCGCTCCCCGTGCCGCCGCCCGCCGCCGGGCGGGCATCGGCGACGTTGATCCATCGCACGCCCTGCGGCTTCAGCGCGCGGTAGGTGGCGATCTCCCGCCGGCAGAGCGGACAGCCGCCGTCGTAGAAGACGGTGAGGGTATCGGGTTGCATCATCGTGCCCCGGTGTACGGAGCGGCCCGTGCTGCGGATCGGCCGGCCGATGCCGCATGGGATCTGGATCGGCGTTCACATCATCAGCGGTGCGCTGTGCGTGCTTGCGCGCAGGCCATCGGCTTTGGCCGGCACGCAGGCACGCGCGCCACGAGGCACGGCGGCCGGCCGGTAGGAGGCGGTCAGGCCGTGCCGTGTTCCGACAGGCAGTCCTCGGCATCGCGCCGGTCCATGCCGTCGTCCGGCAGAAGCCGGCTGGCGGGGAACAGGGCCGTGATGGCCGTGCCCTGGCCCGGTTCGGATTCCGCCACCAGCTCGCCGCCGTGATGCTCCACCAGCGCCTTGGTCAGCGGCAGGCCCAGGCCGGTTCCCTCGTAGCGGCGGGCGAGGCGGCTGTCGACCTGGCCGAAGGGCTCCATGGCCTTGTCCAGGTCCTCGGCCGTCATGCCGATGCCGGTGTCGGCGACGCGCAGGGCCAGGCGGCCGTCCGCCGCCACCCGACACGACAGGTCGACGCGCCCGCCGACGTCGGTGAACTTGACGGCGTTGGACAGCAGGTTGAGCAGGATCTGCTTGATGCGCCGGTCGTCGGCCAACAGGCGAGGCAGGTCCTCGGGCACGGAGGCGTGCAGGGCGACGTCGGCGCTGTCCGCCCGCTTGCCGACCATCTTCACGCAGGTATTGACGGCCTCGGCCAGGTTGACCGGCTCCTCGTTCAGGTCGATCCGGCCGGCCTCGGCCTTGGACATGTCGAGGATGTCGTTGATGAGGTTGAGGAGGTGCGTGCCGGAATCGTAAATGTCGGCCACGTATTCGCGGTAGGTGGGGTTTTCCAGCGGGCCGAACAGTTCGCCGGAAATGGCTTCGGAAAAGCCGATGATGGCGTTCAGCGGCGTGCGCAGCTCGTGGCTGACATTGGCGAGGAAGGCGGCCTTGGCGCGATTGCCGCGCTCCGCCGCCTCCTTGGCGTCGCGCAGGATCAGTTCGTTGCGCTTGCGGCTGGTGACGTCGATGTAGGTGGTCAGCGCCCCGCCGTCGGGCATGGCGGCGCGGCGGACCTCCAGCACGGTGCCGTCGGGCATGGACCACTCGGCGCGGTCGCGGGTGAGCAGTCGCAGTGCCTCGGTCTTTTCCGACACGCAGGATTCCACGTCGCACTCGCCGAATACGCCGGCCCCGGCCAGATGGCGGATGATCGCGGCGTAGTCGGTGCCGTCGCGGGTCAGCCCGGCGGGCAGGTTCAGCATGCGGCGGAACAGGCGGTTGTGGTCGACCAGCCGGGTGTCGGAGTCGAACACCGCAATGCCCTGGGGCATGTTGTCCAAGATGGCGGCCAGGCGCCGGCCTTCCAGCGCCACCTGTTCCTCGCGGCGGCGCAGGGCGGTGGCGTCGGTGTAGACGCCGGCGACGTAGCCGTCGGGCGTGCGGTGTTCGGAAATGAGCAGCCAGCGGCCGTCGCGCTGCATCAACTCCATGCCGCTGGCGCCGCGGCGGTGGCTTTCGCGGCGCTGCGCCATCCAGAGGGGGCGGTCCTCCTCTGTCACCGGCACGTTGCCGGCGTCGATCTGGAGGCGCAGCAGGTCCTCGAAGCTCATGCCCGCGCGCACCTTGGCGGCGGCGGGTCCGAACAGCTTGCGATAGTTCTCGTTGAACAGCACCAGCCGGTCGTCGGGCCCCCACAGGGCGAAGCCGTCGGAAATGCTGTTGATGGCTTCCATCAACTGGTGCTGCGCCCACTGGGCGGCGGCGCGCGCCTCCACTTCGGCGGTGACGTCCGTTGCCGTGCCGCGGAAGCCCTGGAAACGGCCGTGGTGGTCATGCACCGGGCGGCCGCTGAGCTTCAGGTGCTTGACGCGGCCGTCGGGCAGCATCTGTCCCAGGCCGACGTCCCGGAACGGCTGGCGGGCACGCAGGCGCTCCATCTGGTGGCGCAGCGGCAGGGGGTCCGGCGCGTCGTCGGCCAGGTCCATGAGCGTGCGCCCCAGGAAGTGGCGCGGGTCCACCCCCATGACCGTCAGCACGCGCGGGCTGACGAAGGTGAAGCGCAGGCCGGCGTCGGTCTCCCAGAACCAGTCCGAGGCGGCCTCCGCCAGGTCCTTGAAGCGCTGCTCGCTTTCCCGCAGGGCCCGTTCGGCCTGCTTGCGCTCGGTGATGTCGGACCGCACCGAGACGCGGCCGCCCTCGCTGGTGATGTATTCGCGCAGCAGCATGACGCTGCCGTCGGCCAGTTCCTGCTCCACCGGTCCCTTGGGCGCGCGGTGGGCGGCGACCCGCTCTTCGATCCAGGCGTCGCGGCGGCCCAGGCTGGCTGTGGCGAGACCCCGGTCGGCCGTCTGCTCGCACAGGTCGCGGAAGGTCATGCCCGGTACAACGGTGATGCCGGCGCGGCCCATGACCTCGCGGTAGCGGCGATTGGACAGCACGAGGCGGTCGTCGGCGTCGAACAGGCTGAAGGCCTCGGTGATGCTTTCCACCGCGTCGATGAGCTGCGCCTGCGCGCGGTTGGCGCGGTCGGTCTCGGCGGCGGCGGCGATCTGCAACCGGCGGAGCACCACCACCAGCAGTGCCACCGCCAGCATCACCGCCAGCACCTGATGGGACACGAACAGCCACGGCAGCAGGACGCCGGAATGCATGAAGGGCGTCACCAGCCCGTGCAGGCCGTCGACGACGAACAGCAGCCCGGTGACACGGTAGGCGGCTTCGCCCCGGCTTTCGGGCCCGATCAGGAAGGCGCCGCCGGCGACGAACAGCGGCAGCCCCAGAAGCCCGAAGAGCACCGGCTGGTCGGGGCCGTGAAGCGTGGTGGCGACGGCGGGCCAGGCCAGAATCACGAGCGCCCCGAGCGCCAGCGCCCGGCGACCCACCCGCCGGCCCGTGAAGCACCAGACGCCGGCCAGCACCAGAATGCCGGCGGCCGATTGCAGGGCCTCGGCGGCCAGGGTCAGGACCCTGTCGTCCAGGTTCGGCGCCAGGAACAGCACCAGGAAGGCGGCTGTTTGCGCGGCGAAGGCCGGCGCCCACCACGACAGGGCGCGCGGCGCCTGCGGCAGGGTGCGGGCCAGGGCCATGGCGAAGGTGAGCACGGCCGAACCCAACACAGCGCCCAGGGTGGCGGCGTCGAGGGGCAGGCTCATCATCATGGGCGGGGGTCCGGAACGGGCGGGGAAGGGGGAAACGGGCACCGTCCGGGCGCGCACGACGGCGCACCGCCGGATTGGCCCGAATCCTTACTCGTCGTAGGTTATGAGCGCGTCGAAGGGAACGTCAAGCCGCTTGCGGCCCTCGAGGAAAGACAACTCGATGATGGAGGCGACGCCCACCACCTCGGCACCGGCCTCGCGGAACAGGTTGATGGCGGCCAGGGCGGTGCCGCCGGTCGCCAGCAGGTCGTCGCAGATGACCACGCGCTGGCCGGGCTGGACGGCGTCGGCCTGGATTTCCACGGTGTCGGAGCCGTATTCCAGGTCGTAGGTGTGGCTCTTCACGTCGCCGGGCAGCTTGTTGGGCTTGCGCACCATGACGAAGCCCATGCCCAGCTTGAGCGCCAGCGGCGCCGCCACAAGGAACCCGCGCGACTCGATGCCGGCCAGCACGTCCGGCTGCCACGCCGCCACCTTCTTGGCCAGCCGGCCCATGCTCACCTGCCACGCATCGGGATGCGCCAGCAGGGTGGAGATGTCGTAGAAGTTGATCCCCGGCTTGGGGAAATCGGGGATCTGGCGGATGTGGTCCTTGATGTCCATCGGACGAGGGGCCTCTTCGTTCGCTCGTAAAGAAATCAGGCGGTCCGGCGCCGGTGCCGGCGCGGCTCATCCTAGCCCGTCCAATCGCGTCCGGCAAAGGGAATGGGACGCCCGAACGGGTGGGGATTGGCCCCTGGACGAAGTGGTGCGGCTTGGGCCAAGGTGAATCAAATGTTGCGCGCCGGCGGCCGGGTGCCTAACGTTCATACAGGAAACGCCCAGAAAAAAAGAAGACGCCGGAACCCATGGAACTCGTCCAGGACAGACCCGCGGCCGACCAGATGGACGTCGCCCGCGTGCAGGAGCGCATCCAGCAGCTCTACGAGGAACTCAGTCCGCAGCTCAAGCAGGCGGCCCGTCATGTGCTCGCCCACCCGGAGGAGGTGGCGCTGACGTCCATGCGCCGCCTGGCGCAGCACGCGGGGGTGAAGCCCTCGACCATGGTGCGGCTGGCCCGGGCGCTGGGCTTCGACGGGTTCGAGGTGATGCGCGAGCCCTATCGCCAGTGGCTGCGCGGCGGCGAAGGGGCCTATGTGGCCCGCGCCCGCAACCTGCAGGCCCGCGGCGAGCAGGGCGCGGTGTCGCTGGTGCGCGAGATGATGGAGGCCGACGCCGCCGCCATCGGCGGCATGGCGGGCGACGACGACCGCGTCTCGGCTCTGCTGGCCTGCCGCAAGACGCTGGTGGACGCGCGCCGGGTCTACGTTCTGGGCCTGCGCAGCATGTTCTCGCTGGCGCACTACTTCCACTATGCCTACGGCATGGCCTACGACAACGGCCGGCTGGTCCACGGCAATGCCGGCACGGTGTTCGACGGCCTGCGCGGCGTCGGGCCCGAGGACGCCCTGATCTGCTTCAGCTTCCGCCCCTATGCGCGCGAGACGGTGCTGGCCGCCGATGTCGCCGCCGATGCCGGCGCCTCCATCATCGCCATCAGCGACAGCGTCGTGTCGCCGATCGCATTGCGGGCGAGGCACGTTCTGGCGGTGGAGAACGCGAGCCCCAGCTTCTTCAACTCGATCGTGCCGGCCATGGGGCTGGTGCAGGCCCTGGTGGCGGCGGTCATCGCCGACGGCGGCGACAAGGCGCTCGACACCATCAGCGAGGCCGAGGAGCAACTCGCGAAATTCAACGCCTATTGGCAGGAACCCCGGCGCAGACGGAAAACCTGATGACCCATGTGTTCCACCGGCAGATCCATGCCGACTATCCCACGGCCGTCGCCGGCGACGGCTGCTATATCGTCGACGCGGACGGCAGGCGCTACCTGGATGCCAGCGGCGGCGCCGCCGTGTCGTGCCTGGGCCACAGCGACCGCCATGTGATCGACGCCGTGGTGGCGCAGCTTCAGACGCTGCCGTTCGCCCACACCGGCTTCTTCACCAACCGCCCGCTCGAACGGCTGGCCGACATGCTGACCACGGCCGCGCCCGGCCCGCTGGACCATGTTTACTTCGTCTCCGGCGGGTCAGAGGCCATTGAGGCGGCGCTGAAGATGGCGCGCCAGTACTTCCTGGAGATCGGCCAGCCGGCGCGCTCGCGCCTCATCGCCCGGCGGCAGAGCTATCACGGCAACACGCTCGGCGCGCTGGCGACCGGCGGCAACCAGTGGCGCCGCGCGCAGTTCGAGCCCATGCTGGTGGACGTCAGCCACATCGCCCCCTGCTACGAGTACCGCGACCGTGCCGAGGGCGAGAGCCTGGAGGATTACGGGCGTCGCGTCGCCGACGAGCTGGAGGCGGAAATCCTGCGCCTCGGCCCGGAAACGGTGGCGGCCTTCGTCGCCGAGCCGGTGGTGGGGGCGACGGCCGGCGCGCTGGCGCCGGTGCCGGGCTACTTCAAGCGCATCCGCGAGATTTGCGACCGCTACGGCGTGCTGCTGATCCTGGACGAGGTGATGTGCGGCATGGGCCGCACCGGCAGCCTGTTCGCCTACGAGCAGGAGGGCATCGTGCCCGACCTGGTCACCGTGGCCAAGGGCCTGGGGGCGGGCTACCAGCCCATCGGCGCGACGCTGGTGCATGACCGGCTGTATGACGCCTTCCGCGACGGCACGGGCTTTTTCCAGCACGGCCACACCTACATGGGTCATCCCGCCGCCTGTGCCGCCGCCGTGGCGGTGCAGGAGCGCCTGACGGAAAGCGGCATGATGCCGGGCGTCGACCTGCGCTCCGACCAGCTGTTCGCGGCGCTGCGCGACCGGTTCGGCGGGCATCCGCACGTCGGCGACATCCGCGGCCGGGGCCTGTTCATCGGCCTGGAGTTCGTCGCCGACCGTGCGACGAAGGCGCCCTTCGACCCTGCCCGGGGCGTGGGTGCGACGCTCAAGAAGGCAGCCATGGCGGAGGGGCTGATGGTCTACCCCATGGGCGGCACCATCGACGGCCGGCGCGGCGACCACTGCCTGATCGCGCCACCGTTCATCATCTCGGAGGCGCAGGTGGCCGAACTGGTGGACAAGCTGGCGGCGGCGCTGGACGCCGTCCTGCCCGAGGCCAAGGCCGCATGAGCGGGATCGCCTTCGACCAGCCCATGGCCGTCTGCGTCGCCCCCAACGGCGCGCGCAAGACCCACGCGGACCATCCGGCCGTCCCCGTCACCCCGCAGGAAGTGGCGGAAGGCGCGGTGCGGTGGCGCGAGGCCGGCGCGGCCATGCTCCACCTGCACGTCCGCGACGCCCAGGCGGGTCATGTGCTGGACGCCGACCTCTATGCCGAGGCGACGGCGGCGGTGCGCGCGGCGGTGGGCGACGACATGGTCATCCAGATCACCACCGAGGCCGTCGGCAAATACACCGCGGCCGAGCAGATGGCCGTGGTTCGCGCGGTCAGGCCCGAAGCCGTTTCGCTGGCGGTGCGCGAGCTGATCCCCGACGCCGATCATGAACAGGACGCCGCGGCCTTTCTGTCGGAGGTGGTGGGCTGGGGTTGCGCGCCTCAGTACATCCTGTATTCCGCCGAGGACGTGGCGCGGCTGCACGACCTGCGGCGGCGCGGCATCATCCCCGGCAACCGGATGAACGTGCTGTTCGTTCTCGGACGGTATTCGCGTAACCAGGATTCCGATCCCCGTGACCTGCTGCCCTTCCTCGAGCGCTGGGACCCGGCCGCCGACGGACCCTTCAGCGTCTGCGCCTTCGGGCGGCGCGAGGGGGCCTGCGTTCTGGCGGCGGGCGCCCTGGCCGGTCATGCGCGCGTGGGGTTCGAGAACAATACCCTGCGCGCCGACGGATCATCCGCCGCCGACAACGCCGACCTGGTGGCCCAGGTGGCGGAGGGCGCACGGCTTCTCGGCCGTCGAGTCGCCTCGGCCGAGGACATCAGAAGGCTCATGGCCCCCCTCTGACCCCGCTCGCGACTCGGGATGGCACTGGCGATATTCGGATTTTTCTGTGGCAGAACCCGATGGGCGCGTTAGGATATTGAAACGTCTATGCGACGACGCGCCTGTTCATGGAACGAATGGTGCGTCGGTCCGTCCTCCCGCCCGGGAGGCGTCGGCTGCTTTTGGGAGGCAGCCCGGCGGCACGGCCCGCGCGTCCTGCGCATCCCGTGCAGGCGGCCGTGTTCATCGGCAGCAACGGCCGGCATCCATTTCGCTGGCGGATAAGCAGACACACATTTAAGGGAGCTTCGACATGAAGAATTTTGGCGCCAAGACCATCGCCGCCGCCGTGGCGCTGGGTGCGGCCGCGCTGGGCATGTCCGGCGGTTCGGCCGTTGCGCAGAATCAGCAGTTCATCACCATCGGCACCGGCGGCGTGACCGGCGTCTACTACCCCACCGGCGGCGCCATCTGCCGTCTGGTCAACAAGGACCGCAAGGACCACGGCATCCGCTGCTCGGTCGAGTCCACGGGCGGTTCCGTCTACAACATCAACACCATTAAGCAGGACGAGCTGGACTTCGGCATCGTGCAGTCCGACGTCCAGGGCCGCGCCTACGAGGGCGGCATGGGCTTCGACGAGGCGTTCAAGGACCTGCGCGCGGTGTTCTCCGTGCACGGCGAGCCGCTGCACATCGTCGCCCGTGACGATTCCGGCATCAAGGACTTCCAGGACCTGCAGGGCAAGCGCTTCAACGTGGGCAACCCGGGCTCCGGCCAGCGCGCCACCATGGAACTGATCATGGAGCACCTGGGCTGGAGCATGGACGACTTCAGCCTGGCCGCGGAGCTGAAGCCCGCCGAGCAGGCCCAGGCCCTGTGCGACAACAAGGTCGACGCCATCGCCTACACCGCCGGCGTCCCCAACGGGTCGGTGAAGGAAGCCACCACCGCCTGCGACGCGCATCTGGTGCCCATGGAAGGCGACTGGGCCGAGGGCTTCATCGAGAAGTACCCCTCCTATGCCTTCACCACCATTCCCGGCGGCGTCTACGAAGGCACCGACAGCGACGTGACCACGCTGGGGCCCAAGGCCACCTTCGTGACCTCCACCGACATGCCGGATGACGTGGTCTACAACGTGGTCAAGGCCGTCTTCGAGAACTTCGAGGACTTCAAGAAGCTGCACCCGGCCTTTGCCGAGCTGGACAAGCAGACCATGGTGAAGGACGCGCTGGCCGCGCCGCTGCACCCGGGCGCCGAGAAGTACTACAAGGAAGCCGGCCTCCTGTAAGGCCGCCGCCTCCAGCCGATCCGACGGGAAGCCGGTGCGCCGGCTTCCCGTTTCGGCTTCTTCTTCTTCCTGACGTCCGGCCGGTCTCCGGCCAGGCGGCGGCGCACGGCAGAGCCCGCCCCCTGACCCGACGCCGGCACTGGTTCCGACGCATTCACACGCATCCAGACAGCGACCCCGGGGGCGCGCCATGGCCGACCGACAGCACAACGACGACTCCGAAAAGAAACCGCACGGCGCCCCGCCGCGCGAGGCCGACATGGGCCGACCGCACGTCGATGCCGCCACCGAGGCCGAAGAGGACTACGGCGATTTCGTCGCGGAAACGGAAACCGGGGCGCGCCAGCCCGTGGGGTTCGCCGGCAAGCTGCTGATCGGCGTGGCGCTGGCGTGGTCGCTGTTCCAGCTCTATTACGCCTCGCCGCTGCCCTACATGATCGGCAGCGTGCTGAACTCCACCGAGGCGCGGTCCATCCACCTGGCCTTCGCCATCTTCCTGGCCTACACGGCGTACCCCGCCTTCAAGCGCAGCCCACGCGGCCACATTCCGCTGCTGGACTGGGTCTTCGCCATTATTGGTGCGATGTGCGCGGGCTATCTCTACGTGTTCTACCGCGATCTGGCGCAGCGGCCGGGGCTGCCCATCACTCAGGACCTGGTGGTGGCCGTGGTCGGCATGATCCTGCTGCTGGAGGCGACCCGCCGCGCCCTGGGCCCGCCGCTTATGATCGTCGCGCTGGTGTTCCTGCTGTACACCTTCGGCGGCCCCTACATGCCCGATGTGATCGCACACCAGGGCGCATCGCTGAACAAGGCCGCGTCGCACTACTGGCTGACCACCGAGGGCGTGTTCGGCGTGGCGCTGGGCGTGTCGACGTCCATGGTGTTCCTGTTCGTGCTGTTCGGATCGTTGCTGGAGCGCGCCGGGGCCGGCAACTGGTTCATCCGCGTGGCGTTCGCGCTGCTCGGCCACTTCAAGGGTGGGCCGGCCAAGGCGGCGGTGGTGAGTTCCGCCATGACCGGCCTGATCTCGGGCTCGTCCATCGCCAACGTGGTCACGACCGGCACCTTCACCATCCCGCTGATGAAGCGCGTCGGCTTTACCTCGGAGAAAGCCGGCGCGGTGGAGGTCGCCTCGTCCACCAACGGCCAGCTCACCCCCCCCATCATGGGGGCGGCGGCCTTCCTGATGGTCGAGTACGTGGGCATCAGCTACATCGAGGTGATGAAGCACGCCATCCTGCCGGCGCTCATTTCCTACATCGCGCTGGTCTACATCGTGCACCTGGAGGCGGAGAAGGCCGGCCTGCGCGGCCTGCCGCGGGCCGAGGTGCGGCCCTGGCAGAGAGCGCTGGGCGGCTTCCTGTTCTCGTTCCTGACGCTGGCGGTGCTGTCGGCAATCGTCTACTTCGGCTTCGGCTGGATGAAGGGCGTGTTCGGCGCCGCGACCATCTGGATTGCGATGGTCTTCCTGTTCGTCGGCTACGTCTACCTGCTGTGGCTGTCGACCCGCGTGCCGGAAATCAGCCATTCCGCCGAGATCAGCGAATGCCCGCCGGTCGGGCCGACGGTGAAGGCGGGCCTGTTCTACCTGCTGCCCGTCGCCGTGCTGATCTGGTGCCTGATGGTCGAGCGCATGTCGCCCGGCTTGGCCGCCTTCTATGCCGCGGTGTTCATGATCTTCATCGCCGCCACCCAGCGCCCGCTGAAGGCCATGATCAAGGGGGCCGGCGACATCGGCTTCGAGACGCGCGAGGGCGGCAAGGAGCTGTTCGAGGGCCTGGTCATGGGCGCGCGCAACATGATCGGCATCGGCGTCGCCACGGCGGCGGCGGGCGTGGTCGTCGGCACCGTGACGCTGACCGGCGTCGGCCTTGTGATGACGGAGTTCGTGGAGTTCATCTCCGGCGGCAACCTGATGCTGATGCTGATCTTCACGGCCATCATCAGCCTGCTGCTCGGCATGGGCCTGCCGACGACGGCCAACTACATCGTCGTCTCCACCCTGATGGCGCCGGTGATCGTGACGCTGGGCGCCGAGGCCGGGCTGGTGGTGCCGCTGATCGCGGTGCACATGTTCGTCTTCTACTTCGGCATCCTGGCAGACGACACGCCGCCGGTGGGCCTGGCGGCCTTCGCGGCGGCGGCGATCGCCAAGTCCGACCCCATCAAGACGGGTATCCAGGGCTTCACCTACGACATGCGCACGGCCATCCTGCCGTTCCTGTTCATCTTCAACACCGACCTGCTGCTGATCGGTGTGACCAGCGTGTGGAAGGCGCTGATGGTGTTCGTGGTGTCGGTGATCGCCATGTTCGCCTTCGCCGCCGCCACCCAGCGCTGGTTTTTCACGCGCAACCGCCTGTGGGAGACGCTGGCGCTGCTGCTGATCGCCTTCACGCTGTTCCGGCCCGGCTACTGGATGGACATGATCTATCCGCCCTATCAGTGGGTGGAGGCCGAGCAGATGGCGCCGCTGGTGGCCGAGGCGCCGCCCGGTGCGAGCATTCCCTTCCGCGTCTCCGGCGTCACCCTGGAAGGCGAGGAGGTGGAGCGCACCGTGGTCCTGCCGCTGGGCGAACCGGGCACCTTCGAGGAGCGCCTGGCCAACGCCGGTATCACCGGCCTGCGGGAGGAGGACGGCCAGATGGTCGTCGACATGCTGGCCTTCGGCGGCCCGGCCGAGCAGGCGGGCGTGGATTTCGACTTCGTGATCGAGGGCGTGCGCGTGCCCAACGACGTACCGCCCAAGGAGTTGATGTATATCCCGGCGCTGCTGCTGCTGGCGGGGCTGGCGGCATGGCAGCGCCGCCGCCGGCCGCACGACCTGGCCGCCGCCCGCGAGGCCTCGCTGACCGCATCACGATCGTAACGGACGGAAACGACGACCCATGTACCAGAACATCCTCGTCGCCATCGACCTGGACGACCCCAGCGACCTCAAGCGCACGCTGGCCACCGCCGTGGAACTGAACCAGGCCACGGGCCAGTGCCTGCACGTCATGACCGTGCTGCCCACCTTCGGCATGAGCATGGTCGGCCAGTTCTTCCCCAAGGGGTATGAGAAGGAGATGGCCGACAAGCTGCTCCACCGCCTGCGCGAGGAGATCAAGCCCTACGTCCCCGACGGCATGCACGTGCAGCACATCGTGGGCGAGGGCAACGTTTACGAAACCGTGCTGCGCATGGCCGAGAAGACCGAGGCCGACCTGATCGTCATCGGCGCCCACCGGCCGGAGCTGAAGGACTACCTGCTGGGTCCCAACGCGGCGCGGGTGGTGCGTCACGCCAACGTGTCGGTGCTGGTCGTGCGCGAGTAGTGACGGCGGTCATTGCCGCCTGACGCATCTGCCTATACAAAGGTCTGGCAGCGGTGTACCGTTGCTTCGCGCCGCACGGGCGTCGTGCGGTTCCTTCAAGCCTTCGTCCAGGGTGTCCCGTTCCCGTCATGGCCGACCAAAAGCTTTCCGCGGAAGACGTCAACCGCCTGCTCGCCGACCCCTCGGGCCTGGCGCGGGCCGAAACGGCCGACAAGCTGTCCCGCCAGTTCGGCGAGCTTGAGCTGACGGAGGCCGAGCGGCAGCTTGCCGTCGACATCTTCCGCATCATGGTGCGCGACGCCGAGGTGCGCGTGCGCGAGGCGCTGGCGACGAACCTGAAGGAAAACCCGCTGGTGCCCAACGACGTGGCGATGTCGCTGGCGCGCGACGTTTCCAGCGTGGCCATGCCGATCCTCGAATTCTCGACGGTCCTGACGAACGAGGACCTGATCGAGATCGTGCGCTCCCAGGACCCCGACAAGCAGAAGGCCGTCGCCCGCCGGAAAGAGGTCGACGCCAAGGTGGCCGACGAACTGGTGGAGCGCGGCGATGCCGACGTGGCCGCCACGCTGGCCGCCAACCAGGGCGCCGACCTGACCGAGAACGCCATGCTGCGCATGGTCGACCGCTTCGGCGACGTGGAAGGCGTGCAGGACCCGCTCGCCCACCGGGCCCGCTTGCCGGTCACGGTGGCGGAGCGGCTGGTGACGCGGGTTTCTGAAACCCTGCGCCAGCACATCCTGGAAAACCACGAACTGCCGGCCGATGTGGCCGCCGACCTGGTGCTGCACAGCCGCGAACGCGCCACCATCAACCTGTCGACCGAAAGCGACGAGGACGAGGTGGAGCGCCTGGTGCGCCAGATGCAGGAGCACGACCGCCTGACGCCGTCGATCATCCTGCGCGCGGTGTGCATGGGCGACATCAAGTTCTTCGAGTACGCGCTGGCCGTGCGCACCGGCATTCCCATCGTCAACGCGCGTGAGCTGATCCACGACAACGGCGACCTGGGCCTCAAGGGCATCTACGGCAAGGCCGGCCTGCCGCAGGCCTTCTATCCGGCCATCCGCGCCGCCGTCGACGTGGCGGCGGAAACCGATTACGACGGCGAGGAAAACGATCGCGAGCGCTATTCCCGCCGCATGATCGAGCGCGTGCTGACCCAGTACGGCGACCTGGGCGTCGACTTCGAGAGCGCCGACCTGGAATACCTGCTGGCCAAGATGAACACCCTGCCGCCGACGCTTCACGCCGAAGGCTGAGCGGCAGTTCTTCTGTCATATCCCAACGGACAAGGCCGGGCCCCGAACAGCCGTTCGGGACCAGTGGCCCGCAGCGACATGCATGTGCTAAGTTCCCCCATCGATTCGTGATCTGGGGGGATGCGCGTGCCGAAGAACAGTCTTGACGTTGTAGAATTCCGCCGTCCATCGCCAATGGACGGCGTGCGCGTCAATTTCTGTCGCTTGCCGGAATGCGTCGACCCCGGCCGGCCTGATCCACACGATGCTCTTTGCGGCGACCGCCTTCGGCTACGCCGCCGCAACGACCGCGGCGCCGGGCGCGCCCGCGCCAGCGAGCGTCCGGCGCGCCGTCCTTTCCGCACCGTTGACGCGCATGTCGTCGTCGCAGGCCGCCCCGAAACCCATTAATTCGACGCCTCCGCCCGCGACCGCGGCCGCACCCTTCGGAGCGGCGTCCGCGCCTCGCGCGACGACGCCCGCGACGCCTGGGCGGGCGCCCTGCGGCGCGCCGGACCCCGCGGGGCCTGACGATCCTCCGTTCCCGCACACCCATCCGCAAACGTCAACGAAGAAGGGATCCTCCCGCCATGAGCATCACCCGCATCCTCGGCGCCCTCACCGGAACCGCTGAACGCCCCCGCTACAGCCGTTTCTGCCGCGAGTACGCGCAGTTCGTCGCCGACTGGTGCGCCGCCGGAAAGGCCGGCTCGTTCTATCTCGTGCAGGAACCCTCCGACCTGACCGTCTACGAGGATCGCAAGGTGATCGAGATCGACGAAAACCAGTACATCACCCCCGGATTCGGCGCGGGTTCCAATTCGTTCGTCATCTTCAGGGGAGCGCACGTCAAATCCGCGAATCACGAGCGCGGATGGGGCGGATGGCGGCATGGCTTCGGCCATCATACTCTGCACTTCGCATATCCCGATCCCTCCGAGATGACGGATCACGAACGGGAATACTTCGAGAGCGAGGTCAAACGCCGGGAGACCGCCCACCTGCCGGTCTACACCGATGTCCTGGCCTGCCTCGAAGAGAACAACATGATCCCCGCCGACCGCGACTATCTCGTGCGGGAGCCCTTCTAGAACGCCGAGCGCGGAGCAGCGGCGAGGGCGGACGCTGGTCCGCTCTCGCAGCCCGTCGACGCTGGGCGGCGATCCAGGGCGCGCCGGACCCGGAGGGGCCTCTATCGGCAAAGGACCGCTGCCCGAACCTGAACGGCGCCCTTTCCGTCCCGACCTTCTTGCACGGCCGCGGCGGGTTCAGCTTTCTTCGCGCGCCTGAGCGATGGCCTGCTGCAGGCGTTCCAGCGGCACGGCGCCGGGCATGAGCATGTCGCCCACCACGAAGGCCGGGGTGCCGCCGATGTCCAGGGCGCGCGCCAGGGCCATGTTGGCGGAAATCTGCTCGTCCACTGCGGGCGCGGCCATGTCGACCTTCAGCTGCTCCAGGTCCAGGCCCACGTCTTCGGCGGCGGCGTCCACGGCTTCGTCCGTCAGCTGGCCCTTCAGCGTCATGAGCGCCTCGTGGAACTCGGCGTACTTGTCCTGCTCGCGGGCGGCCAGGGCGGCGCGCGCGGCGTAGACGCTGGCGGGGCCGAGGATGGGGAATTCCTTCATCACCAGCCGCACGTCGCCGTCGTCTTCAACGGCGTCCATCACGGCCGGGAACACCGCCTTGCAGTAGCCGCACTGGTAGTCGAAGAACTCCACCAGGGTCACATCGCCGTCCGGGTTGCCCAGCACGGGGCTTTCCGGGTCGAAGTTCAACTGCTCGGCATGGACGGCGATGGATTCCTTCTGCGCCTGCTCGGCGGCGGCCTGCTGCTTGCTGCGCAGGCGGTCGATGGCCTCGGCGATGATCTCGGGGTTGTCCAGGATGTACTCGCGCACGAGGCCGCGCACGGCATCTTCCTGGGCGGGAGTCAGGGCCTCGTCGGCCAGGGCGGGAGCCGGCGCGGCGGTGGCGGCAAACGCCGCACCCAGTGCCACGGCGGCGACGGCCAGGGCCTTGCGGGGCTTGGAGAACATCGGGGTCATGCGTCGTCTTCCGTCAGCGGTCAATGTGGGGTGATGATGACGGGACGGCGGCCCCGGAGCAACAGGTGTCGTGTCACGTCTGCGCGAGGCCGCGGCTCAGCCGTCGTTCTTCATTTCCGTCATCATGGTGTCGGCGCGCTGCTTGACGTCCTGCACGCGCAGCCAAACCGGGTCGCCCGTCTTCAGGCCGCGTTCGGCGCGTTCGGCGTGGAATGCCGCCTGGGCCGGGTCGCCGTGAAGCAGCGCACTTTCCGCCATGGCGTAGGACGCCATGGTCATGTCGCCGCGGCGGCCGTGGACGGTTGCCAGCAGGCGCCAGGCGAAGCCCGCCTGGGGTTCCTCCTTCACCGCCTGGGCGAGGTGTTCGCGCGCGGCCTCCAGATGGCTGTCGTCGCCGGTCTCGATCAGGGCGTGGGCCAGCGCGATACGGATGAGCGGCTCGCGCGGGGCCAGTTCCACGGCGCGGCGGTAGCTGGACAGGGAATCCGCGACGCGGCCGTTCTCCAGCAGCATCTGGCCCTTCAGTTCGTGGAAGTACGGATCGTCCGGGTAATCGGCCAGCAGGGCATCGATGACGGGCAGCGCCTCGTCCAGCTTGCCCTGGCGGTACCAGGCGATGGCCCGGGCATAGCGCGCCGGCAGGCTGGTGTCGGTCTCGGGATAGCGCTGGAAGGTCACGCCCGGCGTCTTCAGAAAGCCCACCAGCTTGGCGACCATGCGGGCATGGCGCATGCGGTCGGCGGCGGTGTCGCCGGCCGGCGGCAGGTCGGACGCTTCCACCGCATGCTCCAGCGACGTGATGCGCTCGCGCGTCAGAGGGTGGGTGCGGGCATAGGCGTCCTGCTGGCTGGACAGCAGCATTTCCTGGTCGCCCAGGATGTCGAAGAACTCCACCAGGCCGTCGGCATTCTGGCCGGTGGCGCGCAGGTACTTGATTGCGGCCTGGTCGGCGCTGCTTTCCTGGGTGCGGCTGTAGCTGAACAGGTTGCGCATCGCCGCCTGGCTGCCGCCCAGGATCACCGCCGAGCCCACGTCGCCGCGCCCGGTGCCGGCCGCCGCGGCCATACCCAGCGCCGAGGTGATGAGCGACAGCATGCGGGCGCGCTCCAGTTCGTCCTTCAGGCGCACCGCGTGGCCGCCGGCGATGTGACCGATTTCGTGGGCGATGACGCCGATCACCTGGCCGGGATTCTCGCTGCGCATCAGCAGGCCCGTGTGCAGGTACATCTTGTTGCCCAGGGTGACGAAGGCGTTCAGGCTGTCGTCGTTGACCATGCGGAGCGTCACGGACTCGGGCGCGACGCCCGCGGCGCGCAGAAGTGGCGTCGCCCAATCGCGAATGGTATTTTCGATTTCCGCGTCCCGGATCAGGGACATCCCCTGGGCCCGCGCCGTCTGTGCGGGCCACGTCAGCACCAGCGTGACGGCCGCCGTCAGCGCCATGAGCGCCATGGCGAAACGCCGGAGCGCGCCGGCGCCGGATGAATGGGCGACCGCCCGAGAGAACATGCTATTGACCAAGGACCGACCCTCGATGTTGTCCATCAAAGCTAGTGACAGCCCGACCCGCCGTCAACGCGGGCGCCTCGGCGCGTTCCTGCTCGCCGCCTGTGCCTCCGCCACGCTGGCCGCCTGTGGGGGCGGCGCGGCCGTGGAAAAGGGCACCGTCGGTGCCGTGACGGGCTTTGCCGGCATCGCGGCGGCCGACGAGCCCCACGCCACGCTGGCCGCCCGCGACGTGCTGTCGGCCGGCGGATCGGCGGCGGACGCGGCGGTGGCCGCGGCCTTCACCATGGCGGTGACGCTGCCCAGCTCCATGGGTCTCGGCGGCGGCGGCGTCTGTCTGGTCCACAACCCCGAGACCGAGCGCATCAGCGACCGCAGCAGCGCCGAGGTCCTGGAGTTCCTGCCCGATCTCGCGCCCAGCGACGGCCAGCGGTATCCCGCCGCCGTGCCGGCCCTGCCGCGGGGGCTCTTCGCGCTGCACGCCAAGTACGGCGACCTGCGGTGGGAGACGCTGCTCAACGACGCCGAGCAGAAGGCGCGGCTGGGCTTCCCCGCGTCGCGTGCGCTCGCCAAGCAGTTCGTCGCCGGCGGTGTGGTGCTGCGCAACGACCCGACGGCGGTGCGCACCTTCGCCGACCCCCGGGGCATGTCGCCGGGGGAGGGGACCTCGCTGGTGCAGGAAAACCTGGCGACCACGCTGGCCCGCCTGCGGCTGCGCGGTGTGGGCGACTTCTATCAGGGCATGCTGGCGCGCGAACTGGTGGAGAGCTACCGCCGCGCCGGTTTCGCCCTGACCACCCAGGCCCTGGCGAACTTCCGCCCGCGCTGGGTGGAGCCGGCGACAACCACGCGCGGCAACGAGATCGTCGCCGCGCCGCCCGTCGGGGTGGCGGGCCACGGGGCCCTGCAGGTGTTCCAGGCGGGCGGCGTCGCCGGTGCGGTCGAAGGCGGGCAGCCGGTGCCTGGCGCCGCCGGCCTGCTGACCGTCGACCCGGATGGTCAGGCCGTCGCCTGTGCCTTTACCCTGAACGGTCCCTTCGGTACTGGCCGCATGGCGCCGGGCTTCGGCACGATGATCGCCGCCCCGCCCCCGGCGCCGGAGCAGACGCGGCAACCCCTGGCCGCCCTGCTGGCCTGGAATCCCTACGTCAAGGAGTTCCACTTCGCCGCGGTCGCAGGCGGCACCGGCGCGCAGACCGCCGTCGGCACGGTGGCCGCCCGCACGCTGAAGGAGGACGTGCCACTCGGACAGGCGGTGGAGGGCGTCGTGGCCGGACGCCAGGACATCGCCGGGCAGGTCTCCGCCGCCTGGTGTCCCAAGGGCGCACCGTCCCACGTGGCGCTGTGCCGCGTCGCGACCGACCCGCGCGGCAGCGGCTACGGCATGATCGCCGGCCAGCGCTGACCGTTCTGTTTCCTGACGACCCCTTCCCCCAAGGACCCTCATGGCTCTGAAGATTGCCCGCCGGGGCACCGTCCCGCCCTTCATCGTGATGGACGTCATGCGCGCCGCCGCCGAGCGCGAGGCCACCGGCGCCGACACCCTGCACCTGGAGGTCGGGCAGCCCTCCACCGGCCTGCCGCGCAAGGCCGCCGAGCGCGTGGCCGAACTGCTCGGATCGGGTGCGCCGCTGGGTTATACGGTCGCGCTCGGCCTGCCCGACCTGCGCGACAGGATCGCCGGCCACTACAAGGCCGCCCATGGCGCCGAGGTCGACCCGCGGCGCATCGTCGCCACCATGGGCTCCTCGGCGGGTTTCATCCTGGCGTTCCTGTCGGCGTTCGACGTGGGCGACCGGGTCGGGGTCACGCGGCCGGGCTATCCGGCCTACCGCCACATCCTCAAGGCGCTGGGGATCGAGCCGGTGCCGATTCCCGTCGGCCCCGAGACGCGCTTTCAGCCCACCGCCGAGGTGCTCGAGGCGCTCGACGGGCCGCCGCTGGACGGCCTGATCGTCACCAGTCCGTCAAACCCCACCGGGACGGTCATGCCGCCCGAGGAACTGAAGCGCGTCGTTCAGTGGTGCGACGCCCACAAGGTGCGCCTGATCTCCGACGAGATCTACCACGGCATCACCTTCGGCATGCCGGCCGAGACGGTGGCCGAGATCGCGCCCGACGCCATCGTGGTCAACAGCTTTTCCAAGTACTTCTGCATGACGGGATGGCGCCTGGGCTGGCTGGTGGTGCCCGAGGACATGGTGCGCCCCATCGAGTGCCTGGCGCAGAACCTGTTCATCAGCCCGCCGACCCTGTCGCAGCACGCCGGCATCGCCGTGTTCGACTGCGGCGAGGAACTGGAGGCCAACGTCCGGCGCTACGCCCGCAACCGCGAGGTGCTGCTGGACGGCCTGCCGGGCGCGGGTTTCGATCGCCTGGCGCCGGCGGACGGGGCATTCTATCTGTATGCCGACGTGGCGCACCGCACCAACGACTCCTTGACCTTCTGCAGGCGGATGCTGGCGGAGACGGGGGTCGCGGCCACGCCGGGGGTGGATTTCGACGAGGCAGAGGGCGACCGCTACGTCCGTTTCTCCTTCGCCGGCTCGACGGAGGACATGGAACGGGCCGTGGCCGCCCTCAAGCAGTGGAGGCCCTGAAGCCATGGCGACCATCGCCGTCGTCGGCGCCGGCCTGATCGGCGCGAGCTGGACCGCCCTCCTGACCTGGAAGGGCTATGACGTGGCGGTCTACGATCCGTCTCCCACGGCTTCCGGCCGGCTGGATGCGGTGACCGCCAAGGCGTGGTCGGCCCTGCGCCAGATCGAGGGAGCGCCCGCCACGCCGGGCGCGCGCCGCCTGTGCGCCACCGTCGCCGAGGCGGTGGACGGCGCCGACCTGGTGATCGAGGCGGGACCCGAGGCGCTGGAGGCCAAGCAGGCTCTCATCGCCGAGATCGACGCCGCCTGTGCCGAGGAGGTGCCCATCGCGTCCAGCACCACCGCGCACAAGCCCTCTGACCTTCAGAAGGGCGCCCGCCGGAACCCGGCGCGGGTTATCGTGGCGCATCCCTTCAACCCGCCGCACCTGATCCCGCTGGTGGAGATCGTGCCGTCGCCGGCCACGGCCCCGGACGTGACGGACCGGGTGCGCGCCTTCTTCGACGGCATCGGCAAGACGACGATCCTGGTCAAGCGCGAGGCCACCGGCCACATCGCCAATCGGCTGGCCGCCGCCCTGTATCGCGAGGCCGTGCATCTGGTGGCCGAAGGAATCGCCTCGGTGGAGGACGTGGACAAGGCGGTGACGGCGGGGCCGGGCCTGCGCTGGTCGGTGATGGGGCCGCACATGCTCTATCACCTGGGTGGCGGCGCCGGCGGCTACCGCGGCTATCTCGACCACCTGGGCCCGGCGCAGGAACGTCGCTGGGCGGACCTGGGCGCGCCCTCGCTGACGCCCGAGGTCAAGGACGCCTTGGTGGACGGCGTGAGGGCGGAAGCCGACGGCCGCACCCTGAGCGAACTGGAAAACGAACGCGACGCCGCGCTCATCGCGCTGCTCAAGGCGCGGGGGTGAAGGCCGCCGCCGCCCTGGAATGACGAAAAACGGCCGGGCAATTGCCCGGCCGTTTCGCATCGTGTCCTGCCTCGGGTGTCGTCAGCTGGCGCGGACCTGCATCAGGAACTGCTGCATTTCGTGCGTCAGGCGGTCGGCCTGGTTGGACAGGTCCTGCGAGGCGTCCAGAACGTGGGTGGAGGCGGTGCCCGTCTCGCCGGCGGCCTTGGTGACGCCGGCGATGTGGGTGGAGACTTCCTGCGTGCCCTGGGCGGCCTGCTGGACGTTGCGCGCGATCTCCTGCGTCGCGGCGGTCTGCTCTTCCACCGCCGCGGCGATGGTGGAACCGATGCTGTCGATCTCGCCGATGATGCGCGAGATGCTGCCGATGGCGTCCACCGTGTCCTGGGTGGCGTTCTGGATTTCGGTGATCTGGGCGCTGATCTGGCCCGTGGCGTTGGAGGTCTGGTTGGCAAGGGCCTTGACCTCGTGCGCCACCACCGCGAAGCCCTTGCCGGCATCACCGGCGCGGGCGGCCTCGATGGTGGCGTTGAGCGCCAGCAGGTTGGTCTGCTCGGCGATGTCGGTGATCATGGCGACCACAGTGCCGATCTTGGTGGCGGCTTCGGCCAGGCCGCGCACCATTTCGTCGGTGCGCTGGGCCTCGCGCACGGCGTCGTGAGCGATGTTGGACGACTGGCTGACCTGCCGGCCGATCTCGGCGATGGAGGCATGCAGTTCCTCCGACGCTGCCGCGACGGTCTGGACGTTGCTGGACGCTTCCTCCGAGGCGTTGGCGACGAAGTTCGCCTGACGGCTGGCGTCGTCGGCGGCGCTCGCCATGCCTTCGGCCGTCTGCTTCATCTGCGTCGAGGCCGCCGAGACAGAGGCGACGATGCCGCCCACGGTGTTCTCGAAGTCGTCGGCCAGCCCCTGCATCAGCGAACGGCGCTCCTCCTCGGCTTTGCGGGCCATTTCGGCGCGCTCGGCCTCCATGCGCTGGTTGGCCTCGGCGTGTTCCTTGAAGACTTCCACCGCGTCAGCCATGCGGCCGATCTCGTCGCCGCGGCCGCGGGCGGGCACGTCCACCGACAGGTCGCCGTCGGCCAGGCGCGTCATGGCGCCGGTCATGGCCTGGATGGGACGCGACAGGCCGGTGCCGATCAGCACCGCCAGCACCAGGCCGATCAGCAGTCCGGCACCGCCGATGATGGGCGTGACGGTGGTCGCCAGGTCGGTCATGGCGACGGTCTTGTCCTTGATGCGCAGGGCCTCCTCGCGCACGCCGGCCTGGATGGCGTCGACCGAGGCATCCAGGGCGCGGGCGCGGCTGGACAGCGTGAAGGTCTGGATGGCCTGCAGGCGCTCGGTCGACTCCTGCACGGAGGCGAAGCTTTCTTCGACCGCCTTCTGGGCGTCCATCAGGGTCTGGTAGGTCTCGTTCTCCTTGGCGTTCGGCAGGGCATAGGCGACGAGGCGCAGCGGCGTGACGATGTCGCTGATGTTGCGCGTGACCTCCTCGGCCGTTTGGCTGTCCTTTTCGCCCAGGAAGCGCGCCAGGTTGTAGCGCAGGCTCAGTGCATGCTCGCGCGCCGGACGCAGGTACGAGGCCACCTCTTCCTGGCCATTGATCAGCGCGTCGTCGATCATGATGGAAATGCTTTCGAGCAGCGTGCGCGCGTTGGGAAGCAGCGTGCTCTCGACTTCCTCGGCCCAGGCCAGCCGGACATCGACGAAGGACGTGAAGGCGCTCATGTACTCGTCGAAGGCCTTGCTGCCCATCTCGGCGGTCGACCGCAGACGGTCGTCGTGGGCATCCTCAACCGCCTGGGCCAGCAGGGGCTCCAGTTCTTCGGCATATCCTTTCACGGCATTGGCCGCGGAGGCCGTGCCGTCGACGGCGAAGGCCTGGGCCTCCAGCCGCATGGCCGTGAACTTCTGGCGGATGTCAGAGGCGCGCTGTTCGGCCGCCACCATCTCGGCGAAGTGGTCGACTTCGGCGCCCGTGCGGTCGGCGCTCCACAGGCTGGCGCCGGACACGCCCACAAGAACCACCAGTACGGCGGCGAAGCCCAGCGTGATCTTGGTCCGGATGCCGGCCGTCGGCAGCCGAAGCCGGCGCGTCAGCCCGCGCGCTTTGCTCGTCAGTCCCATCGTACTTCCCTGTCCTCCGGCGGGACGGTGTTTCCGTCCACACTTGAAATTTTTAGTCCGGACCATGCTACGGAAGACGTAGGAAATAGCCAACCGGTGAAATCGGGTACAGTGGGATCAAACCATGGTATAGCGACGCAGGCCGCCGGCCTGTTCTACTTCCGGCTGAGCCACGCCAGCCGCCAACCGCCGCCGCCCAGGTCGGCCCGGCCCAGCACGCGCGTCAGCCAGGGCAGCAGGTCGTGCAGTGTGTCTTCCAGCGTCCACGGCGGGTTGATCAGGACCATGCCGGTGCCGTTGAGGCGGTTGGTGGTCTCGTCCACGGGCATGACCGTCATTTCCGCCACCAGCACGTCGCCCAGGCCTGCCGTCGCCAGTTCGCCGTGGAAGGCCGGCACCACGCCGCCCCCCTTGACGGGATACCAAAGCCCATAAATTCCGGTCGGCCACTTGCGATAGGCCGCCGTCAGGGCGCGGACCATGGCGGAAAACTCGTCGGGCTGCTCGAAAGGCGGGTCCATGAGCACCAGGCCCCGCCGCTCCTTGGGCGGCACGTTGGCCTTCAGAGCGGTGTAGCCGTCCAGTTCCAGCACTTTCGTCTGGCGGTCGCGGGCGAAGACGCTCTTCAGAACGGCGGCGTCCTCCGGGTGCAGTTCCGACGCCATCAGGCGGTCGCCGGGCCGCATGAAGTGGCGGGCGATGCGCGGGCTGCCGGGATAGCGCGCCATGCCGCCGTCGGGGTCCAGGGCGCGAACGGCGCCGAGGTAGGGGCGCAGGGCCTCCGGCGGGTCGGGCTCGGCCAGGATGCGGCCGATGCCGTCGCGCCATTCGCCGGTGCGCTGCGCCTCGTCGGCCGACAGGTCGTACGCGCCCAGTCCGGCGTGGGTGTCGAGCACGAAGAACGGCTTGTCCTTGCGCGTCAGGTAGTCCACCACCAGCGCCAGCAGCGCATGCTTGAAGACATCGGCGAAATTGCCCGCGTGGTAGATATGCCTGTAGTTCATGGCTGCCCTGTGATCCGTGCATCATGCCGCCCCGGCGGCGGCGCGGAGCATAGCGCGCGGGCCGTTTCCGACGCCAGGGGCCGTTTGGACGGCGCGCGATGGGAGAGGACCCGCGCCGAACTTTCCGCTATGCGGGAAGAAGAAGCATGCGCAAGATGCGCGTCGGCGGGTCCGATTGGCGGCCCGCTTTTTCCTTGGAGGATTCCATGGCGCGTTTTGTCCGCTCCGCGACGATCGTGCTGACGCTCGCTTTCCTGTCCGCCTGTGCCGCCTCTCCCGAGGACACGGGCGCCACCGCCGGCGCCGGCGAGAGCCTGTCCACCGGCGTTTCCGCCAATGCCGGCGGCTCGACCGGCGCCTACGCACCGGGCTCGGCCGCCGAGTTCCAGGCCACTGTGGGTGACCGCGTGTACTTCGGCCTCGACCGCCACGACCTGTCGGCCGAATCGCAGGCGCTGCTCGCCCGCCAGGCCCAGTGGCTGAAGACCTGGCCCGACCGCCAACTGGTCATCGAAGGCCATGCCGACGAGCGCGGCACCCGCGAGTACAACCTCGCACTGGGCGAGCGCCGCGCCACGGCCGTGCGCGACTACCTGAGCGCCCAGGGCATTCCGGCCGCGCGCCTGAGCACCGTCTCCTTCGGCAAGGAACGCCCGACCTGCGTCGAGGCCGACGAGGCCTGCTGGTCGCAGAACCGCCGCGGCGTCTCCGTCGTCGAATAACACGCGCCGACGGTCGACATCATCGACGCCGCGTTCACCCGGCACGCAGCCTCACGCGTCATGCGGCGCGGCGGCCAGTCCGTCGTACCGGGCGACGGCTGTACGATCTTTACCGGTCGCCCGGTGTGATACGGTTCGGGGGGAGGTGCTGCGCCTCCCCTCGGCGACTTTCCGGCGGAAGGATGCTACCATGGTGGTAGGTCCGAATTCTGGCCGGAGGGGACGCCATGACACACTATCGCCTGACCCCGCTGAAACCCGGCGGATGGCACCGGCTGGGCCTGCTGGCCGCGCTTGGCCTCGTGCCGCTCACCGTCATGCTGTGGACCACCGACGCCTTCGGCGGCGGGGAGATCGGCGTCCAGTCGGCGCTGATCTTCCTGGGCTGCGGACTGGTGCTGGTGGCGCTGCTGTCCTTCGGCCTGGGATGGGCCTTCAGGGGCTTCGCCGTGCGCACCCATGCGGAAGGCGAGGACGAGGACCGCGACCACGGCCGGCCGCGCGGGACGCCGGCGCCCCATGCCGTGCCCTCTCATGCCCCCGCGGCCAAGAAGGCGGCCGCCCACCACTGACCGGCTTTGCGCCGCCGCCCTCTGGACAGACGGCGCGGCGCGCCCCATAACCACCGCCGTCGCCGGCCCCTTGCCGGCGGACCGCATCGGGCGCCCGGCCGGAGCGCCGTTCCTAATCAGGGCGTTCCCTTCCCATGCTGTATCTTTCCCTTATCGGCGGCCTGGTGCTGCTGCTGGTCGGCGGCGACGTGCTCGTGCGCGGAGCCGTGGCGGTGGCGCGCAAGGCCGGTGTCTCTCCGCTCGTGATCGGCCTGACGCTGGTGGGCTTCGGCACCTCGCTTCCCGAACTGGTGACCAGTCTTCAGGCGGCCATGATGGGCTCGCCGGCCATTGCCGTGGGCAACGTCGTCGGGTCGAACATCGCCAACATCCTGCTGATCCTGGGCGCCTCGGCCCTGGTGGTGCCGGTGGTCTGCGCCATTCCCGGCGTCCGCCGCGACCTGCTGGTGATGACGCTGGCCACCGCTGCCGCCATCGGGCTGGTGATGCTGGGCGCCGTGCCGCGCTGGGCCGGCGTGGTGCTGATTGTGGCGCTGCTGGGCTACACGGGCCTGGCGCTGGTTCTCGACCGCCGCGAGTCGGCCACCCGGGCCCTGCGCGAGGGCGAGGTCGACGCCGCCGAGCACCTGCCGCCCGCCAAGCTGGGCGTCATCGGCGGGATCGTGCTGACGGTGCTGGGCATCGCGGGCGTCATCCTGGGCGCGCGGCTGCTGGTCGGCGCGGCGGTGGAACTGGCGCAGGCCGCCGGCATCTCCGAGGCCGTCATCGGCGTGACGCTGGTGGCCGTCGGCACCTCGCTGCCCGAACTGGCGACGTCGCTGGTCGCCGCCGTGCGCCGCCAGGGCGACGTGGCGCTGGGCAACGTGGTGGGGTCGAACGTCTTCAACATCCTGGGCATCCTGGGCGTGACCGCCGCCGTCTCGCCCATCGCGGTGCCGGAGGAAATCGCCAGCCGCGACATCTGGGTGATGGCGGCCGCGACGCTGGCTCTGCTGGCCGTGGCGCTGGTCGGAAAGCGTATCCTCAACCGCATGGGTGGTCTGCTGTTCCTGGCCGCATATGCCGCTTACACAGCCTGGCTGATCCTGGCATAGTGGCGTGCCGCTTCTTCTTCAGCGGCATCTTCTGGAGACACGGGTTCCCATGCGTTCCCCCATCATGGCGGCTTCGGCCGCCGCCGCGGCCTGCGGCCTTCTCATCGGCGGCGAGACCGTCGCCTTCGCCTGGACCATCGACCTGATCCTGATGGACCGCCTGGGCCTGAGCCGCGAGGCCGCCATCGTCGGCGGCGTCGTCGGTGTCGGCCTCGGCCTGGCCGTCAGCCTGTGGACGGCATGGAAGGTCTACCGCGCCGAGCTGGCGCTGGCTGCCGCCGCCCTGATCCCGCCCCCGGCCGCACCGGAGGCTTGACGCCGCAACGGGTCGGCGTGGCACGGCCGTTCCTCTTCCAGCATCCGCGGAAATGATCAGGAGGCCGACCGACCATGACCGACCCGCTTCCCAAGGTTCTCGTCACCGGCGGCGCCCGGGGCATCGGCCGCGGCGTCTGCGAACGGCTGCTGGACGACGGCTGGCACGTCGTGATGCTGGACGCCGACGCCACAGCCCTGGAGACCATGGCCGAGCGCCTGGCCGGGCGCGGGATGCTGACAGCCGTTGCCTGCGATGTGGCTGACGAGGCCCAGGTGGCCGCCGCCGTCGCCCGCGCCGACGAGTTGCCGGGGCCGCTCAAGGGGCTGGTGAACAACGCCGGCATCATGCACCGCCAGCCGGTGACCGAGCTTTCGCTGGCCGACTGGCGGCGGGTGATCGACACCAACTTGACCGGCGCCTTCCTTCTCGCCAAGCACGCCGCCCCGGTGATGCGGGCGGACGGCGGCGGCGCCATCGTCAACATGGCATCGACCCGCGCCCACATGAGCGAGCCGGACACGGAAAGCTACGCCGCCTCCAAGGGCGGGCTGGTGGCGCTGACTCATGCGCTCGCCATCAGCCTTGGGCCGGACGTGCGGGTGAACGCGGTCTCTCCCGGATGGATCGACGTCAGCGCCTGGCGCGCCGATCCCGACGCCGCGCCCGAAGACTTGACGCACGAAGACCACGCCCAGCACCCGGCGGGCCGCGTGGGACGGCCCGAGGACGTGGCGGAACTGGTCGCCTATCTGCTGGAGGACCGGAGCGGCTTCGTCACGGGCTCGGAATTCGTGATCGACAGCGGCATGACGCGAAAGATGATCTACGCCGAGTAGCCCGCCGCCCGGACGGCGTCACCGCGCCTGCGCCAGCTTCAAAAATCCCATCATCAGTTCGTTGAAGCGCTGCGGCCGTTCCAGGCCGATCTGGTGCGCCGTGCCGGTGAAGGTTTCCAACCGCGCATTGGGAACGGCATCGCGGATCATGGCCTGCAACTCGGGCGGCGTGCTGGCGTCCTGGTCGGCCGAGAAGATGAGCGTGGGGACGGAAATCTCGCCCAGCCGCGCCGTCAGGTTCAGGTCGCGAATGGCGGCCGCGCAGCCCATGTAGGCCTCCGGCGGCGTGCGGCGGATCATGGCGGCGCACAGGCGCACCGTTTCCGGGTCGCCGTCGTGGGTGGGCGGGGTGAACCAGCGCTGCAGGGTGGGCTCCACGAGCTGCTCGACGCCGTCGCGCTCAACCGAGGCGATGCGGTCGTCCCACACCTTGCGGCGCTCGGCGTTCATCTCGCTGGCGGTTGCCGCGAGCAGCAGGCTGTTCACCCGCTCGGCGTGGTTCAGCGCCATGGTCTGGGCGATCATGCCGCCGATGGACAGGCCGACGACATGTGCCGCCGGCACGTCCAGCGCATCCAGGATGGCCGCCATGTCGTCGGCCAGAGTCTCCATGGCATAGGGCGGGGGCGTCGCGCGGCTCTTGCCGTGGCCGCGAATGTCCGGGGCGATGACGCGGAAGTGCTCGGTCAGCGCTGGAATTTGCGGGCGCCAGGCCTCGTGGTCGGCGGACAGGCTGTGGATCAGCAGCACCGGCGGCGCGTCGGGCTTGCCGGCGGTCTCGACGAAGAAGGTGGTGCCGTTGGCCTCGATGTGCATGGCCGCTCCTTCCGCTTCGTGGTCACAAACACAGGGGCAACGCGGGAGAAGGCGTCGGCGCTTACGCCGCGCCCTTCAGCGTCCGCACGGCGGCGTCCAGCCAGGGGACCAGGTCGTCGGTGATGTGGTGGCAGTGGCTGAGGTCGTGGCTTTGCTTGAACCAGGGCGCGTCCTTGGGGCGCACCCAGATGGTGGTCATGCCGACCTCGGCGGCGGGCTTGAGGTTGGCCGCGCTGTCCTCGAAGAAGGCCGATTCGGCCGCCGTCACGCCGAAGCGGTCCATCATGGCCTGGTAGGTCTCGGGCTGCGGCTTGGGGATGTAGTTGGCCGCCGCGATGTCGAATATGCCGTCGAAGTGATGGGCCAGCTTGAGCGCCGCCAGCACGTCCTCGGCGTGCTTCTCGCTGCCGTTGGTGAAAATCAGCTTGCGGCCGGGCAGGGCGGTCAGCGCGGCGTCCAGCTCCGCGCGGGGCTCCAGCACCGAATGGTCGATGTCGTGGACGTAGGACAGGAACGCATCGGGCTCCATGCCGTGGTTGAGCATGAGGCCGCGCAGGGTGGTGCCGTACTCGTGATAGTACTGCTTCTGGATTTCGAAGGCGCGGTGCGGGTCGACGCCGAGAAATTCGGAGATGAACGCCTTCATCCGCTTGTCCACCTGCGCGAACAGGTTGGACGTGGCCGGATAGAGCGTGTTGTCCAGGTCGAAGATCCAGTCCTGGATACGCTCAAGGCCGGGCAGGTGCGGGCTGTCGGGGGTCTCGGCGCGGTCCAGCGGGGTCTGCGGCACGGGGGCGTCCTTCTCAGGTGGTGAGGGCAGGTCTCACATGGGCCGGCGGCTCGGCGGCTGCAAGCGGTGAATGGGCGAGGGGAGGTTGGCCCCCCCCTCGCGCTCCCCGCCGTGAGTTCTTTTCGATCTGCCTAAGATCGAAAAGGACGACATAGGGTGGCGGAGCCGAAGGCGTGTGCGGAGCACACAGCGCGACCCCGCGCCGGTCAGGCGCGTGAGCCTTAGTGGCGCTTGAACGTCGTTCAGGCGCATCGCGCCTGAACGAAAAAAATCTAGTCGTTCCACACCGCCGTGCCGGCGCCGTGGGGGGTGAAGATTTCCAGCAGGATGGCGTGGGGGACGCGGCCGTCGATGATGACGGCACCGTCCACACCCTGCTCCACGGCGGTCAGGCAGGTCTCGACCTTCGGGATCATGCCACCCTTGATGGTGCCCTCGGCGATGTGCTTGCGGGCTTCCGTCACCGTCATGTCGGGGATCAGCGCGCCGTCCTTGTCCAGCACGCCCGTGATGTCGGTTAGCATCAGCAGGCGATAGGCGCCCGTCGCCGCGGCGATGGCGCCGGCGGCGGTGTCGGCGTTGATGTTGAAGGTTTCGCCGTTGGGGCCGATGCCGATGGGGGCGATGACCGGGATCACGTCGGATTCGCGGAACATGTCCAGCAGGTGCGGCGTGATCTCCGTCGGCTCGCCCACATAACCCAGGTCCAGCACGCGCTCGATGTTGCTGTCGGGGTCCTTCTTGGTGCGGCGCAGCTTGCGCGCCCGGATCAGGTTGCCGTCCTTGCCCGACATGCCGATGGCGAACCCGCCCGCCCGGTTGATGGCGGTGACGATCTCCTTGTTGATGGAGCCCGCCAGGACCATCTCCACGATGTCCACGGTCGCCTGGTCGGTGACGCGCAGACCGTCGACGAAGTCCGACTCGATCTTCAGGCGGTCGAGCATGCGGCCGATCTGCGGCCCGCCGCCGTGCACGATCACCGGATTGATGCCCACCTGCTTGAGCAGCACGATGTCGTTGGCGAACTGCTCCGCCAGCGCCGCATCACCCATGGCGTGACCGCCGTACTTGATGACGACGGTCGCGCCCGCGTGCTCGCGCATGAAAGGCAGGGCTTCGGACAGGGTCCGGGCCTTGCGCATCCAGACGTCGCGCTCTTCCGGCGGCAGCGGGGTCTTCTTCGGCGGGGTCATGGTCGGGCGGTCTCCTGCGGACGGTCTTTGGACGCGCGTGAACGAATCGCGCGCGATCCTAGAGCAATTCGGCGGGAGAACGAACAGGGTTTTGGCGGCGGTGGCGGTGGAGGGAGGGAGCCACCAAGACACCAAGGCACCAAGAGGATGTGCTGACGGTGTCAGCGTGGCCACATCGGCGTGACCTGGCGTCGAGACACCAAGGCACCAAGGGCTTCCGGCTGCGCGGGAATACGATGCGAGGGAGCCACGGGCTGCCTCGCGCTCCCCCGATTACTCAATCAACATCAACTTCATAGATCGGGCGAAAGCGGCCGTCCGAAAGACGATGGCGCGCCTTCGCGCGCTGTCTTGGTGTCTTGGTGCCTCGGTGGTTCAAAAAACACACCACGCCTTGGCCTCACTCCGGCAGCGCCAGCGCCCCGATCTCGGCCCGCAGCTCGGGGATGCCGTCGCCCTTGGCCGACGACGTGGGGATGACCACCGGGTGCGCCGCCACGTGCTTGGCGAGTGCGTCCTGCGTCTCGGCCACGCGCTTTTCCGCCTGGTTGCCCTTCAGCTTGTCGATCTTGGTCAGCACCACCTGGTAGTTCACGGCAGCCTGGTCCAGCATCTTCATGACGTCGTGGTCGCTGTCCTTCAGGCCGTGGCGGCTGTCGACCAGCACCATGACGCGGCGAAGCTGCGCCCGGCCCTGAAGATAGGCCATGGTCACGGCCGTCCACTGCTTGACCTTCTCCTTGGGCGCCTTGGCGAAGCCGTAGCCGGGCAGGTCGGCGATCATCAGCCGGTCGCCCAAGTTGAAGAAGTTCAGCTCCTGGGTGCGGCCGGGCGTGTCGGAGGTGCGCGCCAGCTTGTTGCGGTTGGTCAGGGCGTTGATGAGGCTCGACTTGCCGACGTTCGACCGTCCGGCAAAGCAGACCTCGGGCAGCGGCTCCTCGGGGATCTGCACGAGCGCGGCGGCGCCCAGCACGAAGGTGGCTTCCTTGGCGAAAAGGCGCCGCCCGGCTTCCAGCCAGGCGGCGCGCTCTTCGTCACTCATGGTCTCGCCGGTGAAGGCGGGTTCCTTCTGTCGGGTCATGCGGCTCCGGCGCGTCTCATGATGATCCACTGCTGGGCAATGGAGAGGGTGTTGTTCCAGGCCCAGTACAGCACCAGACCGGCGGGGAAGTGGGCCAGCAGGAAAGTGAACACGATGGGCAGCATGTTCATGATCTTGGCCTGCATGGGGTCCGGCGGGGCCGGGTTCAGCTTCTGTTGCAGGTACATGGTGACACCCATGATGAGCGGCAACACGCCGATCATCAGGAATTCCGGCGGCGTGTACGGCAGCAGCCCGAACAGGTTGAAGATGGACGTCGGGTCCGGCGCCGACAGGTCGTGGATCCAGCCGTAGAAGGGCGCGTGGCGCATCTCCAGCGTCACGAACAGCACCTTGTACAGCGCGAAGAACACCGGAATCTGCACCACGATGGGCAGGCAGCCGGAAACCGGGTTGGCCTTCTCGCGCTTGTAGAGCGCCATCATTTCCTGGTTCAGGCGCGTGCGGTCGTCACCGAACCGCTCCTGCAGCTCCTTCATCTTGGGCTGCAGCTTCTTCATCTTGCTCATGGCCTTGTAGGACTTGTTGGCCAGCGGGAACATGGCGAGCTTGATGAAGACGGTGAACACCAGGATGGCGATGCCGAAGTTGCCGACCAGACCATGCAGCCAATTCAACACGTAGAAGAACGGTTTGGTCAGGAAGTAGAACCAGCCGAAGTCAACGGCAAGGTCGAAGTTCGGGATGTTGTATTCCTCGGCGTACTGGTCGAGGAGCTTCACTTCCTTGGCGCCGGCGAAGAAGTTGTTGGTGACAGACGCGCTCTGGCCGGCGGCGATGGTCATGCCGGGCTCCAGGTAGTCCACCTGGTAGCGGTCGGTGGGGCCGGCGGCGGCGTCGCGGTGAGCGAAGCGGGCCTTGGTCTCAAGCTCGGGGTCGAAGGCCAGCGCCGTCAACCAGTATTTGTCGGTGATGCCGATCCAGCCGCCGGTGGTGGTCTGCTCGATCGTCCCGTCCTCGGCCAGCTCGTCGTAGTCGACTTCCTTGAGCGTCTCGTTGAAGACGCCCAGCGGACCCTCGTGAAGGATGTAGAAGCCGGCGGTCTCGGGCGTGCCGACGCGGGCGATCAGGCCGTAGGGGTACAGCGTGACCGGCTGGTCGGTGGTGTTGGTGACCGTCTGCTCGACGGAGAACATGAACTTGTCATTGATGCTGATGGTGCGCTGGAACTCGATGCCCTGATCGTTCCGCCAGGTCAGCGTCACCGGATTGCCGGGGCTGAGCGTCTGCGCGTCCGTCGTCCATACCGTGTCGCTGCCCGGCACGTCGATGCCCGTGCCGCCCGCGACCCAGCCGAACTCGGCGTAATAGGGGTTGGGCGCGCCGGCCGGCGACAACAGGTCGATGAGCGGGCTGCTCTCGTCCGGCTCCACGTGGTACTCGCGCAGGGTCAGATCGTCGATCCGCGCACCCACCAGGTTCATGGAGCCCTTCAGCGCCGGCGTGTCGATGCGGATGCGCTGGTCGGAGCGCGACACCGCGGCCTCGCGGCTCGCCGGGGCGGCCATGCCGGGCGCGGCGCCCGGGGCCTGCGGCGCGGCGCCTGGGCTGGGGATGTCGGCGCCGGGCGAGGGCACCGGCGCGTCACCGGCCTGCTGGCCCGGAGCCTGCGTCTGCGTCTGCTGCGCCTGCTCGACGGGCGGCTGGTCCGGCTTCGGCCAGAGGAATTCGAACCCCAGCAAGATCACCAAGGAGGCGACGATGGCTAGGATCAGGTTGCGCTGTTCAGACATGGGTTCGTCTTCCGCTCGACCGAAACATCAGCTCTTTCAGAACTCTCAGGAGTGGGTGTGGCCGCAACCACAGCCATGACCGGCCTTCTTTGTGCCGGTGTCAGTGCCGGAGGCGGGCGGCACGGGATCGTATCCGCCTTCCATCCACGGGTTGCAGCGCAGGACGCGGCGTGCCGCCAGCCAGGCCCCCTTCAGGGCGCCGTGGCGGGCCAGGGCGTCCATGGCGTAGTGGGAACAGGTGGGTTCGAACTTGCACGACGGCGGCAGCAGGGGAGAGACGAAGAGTTGGTAGCCCCTCACCAGTCCGCGCAGGACGCTGCTCGCGATGCTCATGGTCCGTCGACCTTCGTTCCGTTGCCGCCGCGGCCGCGCAGGGCCCCCAGTCGTTTAAGCGCCCAGCGCAGATCATGCAACATCTGATCGAACGGCAACGAAACCGTAGCCTCCGTGCGGCCGATGAGGACGTAGTCGTAGGCCGGGTCGGCCCAGGCGGGCAAGCCCTGGTCGGCCACCTCGCGCAGCCGGCGGCGGGCGCGGTTGCGGGTGACGGCCTTGCCCACCTTCTTGCTGGTGGTGAAACCCACGCGCGGCAGATCGGCCGGGGCGCCGGCACGGTCCGGCGCCGCGTCATCGCCGCGCAGGTCATCGCGCGGGGCCATCTGGATGATGAACCCGGGCGTGACCCATTTTTTCCGCGTGTTGGCAACACGCAGAAAGTCCCGCCGCGCCTTCAGGCGCGGGGGACGCTTCCGTCTCTGGTGCGTGTGCGCGTCGTCCGCCCCCATGCCGGGGCCCCGCGCGACCGCTTTACGCGCTCAGGCGCTTGCGGCCCTTGGAGCGGCGGTTCGCCAGGACGCGGCGGCCACCCACGGTGGCGCTGCGGCTGCGGAAGCCATGGCGGCGCTTGCGGACGAGGCGGCTCGGCTGGTACGTGCGCTTCACGGTAACTCTCCATCTGCGGGCGGCGCGCGCCGTCCGGCGGGCGGGCGCCTGAAATGTCTTCAGGTCTCGACAGGGATCGCACGGTGGCGACGGGTGTTCGAGGAAAGCGGCGATATACCCTCAGGGGCGGGGGCAAGTCAACCTCGGACCGCGCGACCGTGCGCGATTTTCGCCGTCACGACCTCCCGTCGCTCACGGGGACGTTAATTGAGGGCGGTGCGGCGCAATGCTACCTCGGGAAGCATGAGCCCGCATCCCTGCAAGAAAGGCGGTTCCCGCATGGCGTCCCGATCCGAGACCATGGAAACAGAGCGCCCCACCCGCGCCCGGCTGTGGAAGCTGGGCCTCCTGGCCGCCTTCGTGGCGGTGCTGGTGGGGCTTTGGGCGTCCGGCGCAACGGATGTCCTGTCGTTCGAGACTCTGCGCCAGCACCGGATCGCCCTGCAGGAGTGGGTCGCCGCCAACTATCTGCTGGCCGTCCTCGCCTTCATGGCGATCTACGCGCTGGGGGTGGCCTTCTCGGTGCCCGGGGCGGTGTGGATGTCCATCGCCGGCGGTTTCCTGTTCGGCACCTGGCTGGGGGCCGTCTACATCATCATCGGGGCGACCGTCGGCGCCGTCGCGATTTTCCTGCTGGCGGGCACGGTCTTCCGCGACGCCTGGCGCGCCAAGGCCGGCCGCGCCGTCGCCCGCATGGAAAAAGGGTTCCGGCGCAATGCCTTCAGCTATCTTCTGGTGCTGCGGCTGGTGCCCGTCTTCCCGTTCTGGCTGGTGAACCTGGTGCCGGCGCTGCTGGGGGTCAGGCTGTCCACCTACACGGTGGCGACAGCCATCGGCATCATTCCCGGCGCCCTGGTCTACGCCAGCGTCGGCAACGGGCTGGACGCCGTATTCGCCCGCGGCGGCACGCCGGACCTGAGCATCATCTGGAGCCCCGAGATTCTCGGCCCGCTGCTGGGACTGGCGGCGCTCGCCCTGGTGCCCGTCGCGTGGCGGGCGTGGAAGGAAAGGAAGGCCGATGCGCGCGATGGAGCCTGAGACCCTCACCCCCGACCTCTGCGTCGTCGGCGCCGGCTCGGGCGGGCTGTCGGTGGCCGCCGGGGCGGTGCAGATGGGCGCGTCGGTGGTGCTGGTGGAAAAGGGCCGCATGGGCGGCGACTGCCTCAACTATGGCTGCGTGCCGTCCAAGGCCCTGCTGGCCGCGGCCCACGCCGCCGCCGATGCCCGCGCCATGGGGCGGTTCGGGGTGACGGCTCCGGGCGGGGTGGCGGTGGATTTCCCGGCCGTCATGGATCACGTGCGCGACGTCATCGCCGGCATCGCTCCGCACGACAGCCAGGAGCGGTTCGAGGCACTGGGCTGCACGGTCCTGCGCGAGTCGGCGCGGTTCGTCGATGGCCGCACGCTGGAGGCGGGCGGCGTCCGCATCCGCCCCCGCCGGGTGGTGCTGGCGACCGGTTCGCGGCCCCGCCTGCCGGACCTGCCGGGGCTGGCCGAGGCCGAGCCGCTGACCAACGAGACCGTCTTCGACCTGCGCGAGGCGCCGCAACGGCTGCTGATCCTGGGCGGCGGGCCCATCGGCACGGAGATGGCGTCGGCCTTCCTCGGGCTGGGCGTGCCGGTGGCGCTGGCGACCCGCGGCGAGATCCTGCCCAAGGACGACCCGGAGCTGCGCGCCGTCGTCCGCCATCGCCTGCGCGCCGACGGGCTGGTGCTGTACGAGAACGCCGACATCACCGAAGTGGCCCGCGCCGACGACGGCGGCCCCGTCCTCTGCTTCCGCGACGGCCGCTGGGTGGCGGGCTCGCACCTGCTGGTGGCCGTGGGGCGCGAGCCGGGCATCGGCGGCCTGAACCTGGAGGCGGCTGGCATCGCGCACACGCCCCGTGGCATCACCGTCGACGCGCGCCTGCGCACCTCCAACACGCGCGTCTTCGCCATCGGCGACGTGACCGGCGGGCTTTTGTTCACCCACCGCGCCGGACACGATGCCGGGATCGTCGTGCGCAACGCCCTGTTCCGCCTGCCGGCCAAGGCCCAGCACCATGCCGTGCCGTGGGTCACCTACTGCGATCCGGAGCTGGCTCAGGTGGGGCTGACGGAGGAAGAGGCGCGGAAAAAGCACGGCGACTCCATCCGCGTCATTACCGAAGGCTTCGACGGCAACGACCGCGCCCGCGCCGAGCGCCGCACCGAAGGTCGCCTCAAGCTGGTCACCGACCGCAAGGGCCGGGTGCTGGGCTGCGGCATCGTCGGGCCCCATGCCGGAGATCTCATCCAGCCCTGGGTGCTGGCGCTGTCCCAGGGCATGAAGGTGGGCCCCCTGGCCACCATGATCGCCCCTTATCCGACGCTCGGCGAGGTCAGCAAGAAGGCCGCCGGCGGCTTCTACACGCCCAGGCTTTTCGGCGCCGGCACGCGGCGGCTGGTGCGTGCCCTGGCGCGTCTGGGGTAGGGTGGGGGGACGCCAGAACAAGGACCGGCACCGTGCCCAAGGACGACGTCACGCCCACGCCCGCCGGCGCTCCCGGAGCGCCGCGCCGCCGCGCGCCGCTGCACCGCGGGCTGCCGCTGCGGCTGCTCCTGCTGACGGTGCTGTTCGTCATGCTGGCGGAGGTGCTGATCTTCGTGCCCTCGGTCGCGCGCTACCGGGTCGAGTACCTGAAGGAGCACATGGAGCAGGCCCACCTCGCTCTGCTGGCCCTGGAGGCCACGCCCGACGGCATGGTCGACGAGTATCTGCAGAAGCGCCTGCTCGATCATGCCGGAGCCCTGGGCATGACCGCCTGGCGGCCGGAGCGCACCACGCTCATGCTGGGCATCGAGCCCGAGGAACTGGACGCCCGCTTCGACCTACGCAGCGCCGGCTTCTTCGAGCTTCTGGCCGACGGGCTCGCCGTCATGGCGCGCACCGACGACCGCATGATCGGCGTGATGGGCGTCAGCCCCAAGGACGCCGACGTGCGCATCGACGTGGTTCTGCGCGAGGCGCCCATGCGCCATGAGATGTTCGCCTACGGCGAGCGCATCTTCTATCTGTCGCTGATGATATCGCTGTTCACCGCCGGGCTCGTGTACCTGAGCCTGCACCTGCTGCTGGTGCGCCCGCTGCTGCGCATGGCCGACAACATGGCCGACTTCCGCGCCGCGCCCGAGGACCCGGACCGCACGCTGCGCCCGAGTCGCCGCCACGACGAGGTGGGCATGGTGGAACGTTCGCTGGCCGAGATGCAGACGGACCTGCGCCGCGCGCTGGTGCAGCAGGCGCGGCTGGCGGCGGTGGGCACGGCGGTCTCCAAGATCAGCCACGACCTCAAGGGCGTTCTGTCGGCCGCGCTGCTGGAAAGCGACCGGCTGGAAGCCTCGGCCGCCGACCCCGAGGTCAAGCACGTTACCTCGGGCATCGCCCGCGCCCTCGACCGGGCGGTGGAGTTGTGCACCCGCACGCTGCGCTTCGCCAAGGAAGGCCCGCCCGAGGTGCGTCCCGGCCGTGTCGACCTGCCGGCCCTGATCGAGGACAGTGCGACGACGGCACCGGGCGTGGCGGTTTCGGTCGCCATGCCCGAGGGGCTGGCGGTGCGGGCCGATCCGGGGCAGCTTTCCCGCGTGTTCGACAACCTGCTGCGCAACGCCGTTGAGGCCGGGGCGAAGACCGTCACAGTCTCGGCCTGGGCGCGCGGCGACCGGGCGGAGGTGGAGGTGGCCGACGACGGATCCGGCCTGCCCGCCAAGGCGCGCGAGAACCTGTTCCAGCCCTTTTCCGGCTCGGCCCGGGCAGGGGGCACGGGCCTCGGCCTGCCGCTCTCGCGCGAAATCCTGCGGGCCCTGCGCGGCGATCTGACGCTGGCACGCACGGGTGCGGACGGCACCGTCTTCCGCCTGGTCCTGCCGCTGGCGGGCCACGAACCGGGGTGATGGGCGGAAATTGTCGGTTTTGTCCTTGACGGGGGCGCCTCCGATCGGTAAACAACCGGCCTTCCAGCGTTCATTCACAGATTTCTGAGATCGAGAAGGACAAGGCCATGCCCCGTCGTTGTGCCATTACCGGCAAGGGCGTCATGACCGGGAACAATGTGAGCCACGCTCACAACAAGACCCGCCGCACGTGGAACGTGAACCTCCAGGTCACCTCGATGATGAGTGATGCCCTGGGCGAGCCGGTCCGCCTGCGCCTGTCCGCCCACGGCCTGCGCACCGTCGAGCACCGGGGCGGCATCGACGCCTTCCTGCTGTCCACGCCCAGCACCAAGCTGACCAGCGAGGCCCGCAAGCTGAAGAAGCGCGTCCAGAAGGCGGTCGCGGGTGGCGAAGCCGCCGCCTGATCACCCGGTCACGCCGTTCAGGCAAAGAACTCCGAAAGGGCCGTCCGCAGCGCGCGGGCGGCCCTTTCGGCGTGTGGGGGTGGTCCCTGCCGCGAAAGCGGGACTCGACAGCACCGAAGTGGGCCCTGATATGAGGCAGCGGCAGTGGAAGCCGGCGCGTTCCGGCTTGCGCATGTATCCTTTACCGGGCGACGTGTAGTCAACCACGCATCTGCCGCCCGGCAAGGACGACTGGCCGCCGCGCCTTATGGCGCGTTAGGCTGCGTGCCGACCGAGCGCAGCGTCGATGTCGGTCATCGACGCGCACAATCGTCTTCAGGGAGGGGAGCCGCCCATGATTGCCCGCCGCACCGTCGTCAAGAGCCTGGCCGGAGTGCCGCTCGCCGCCATCCTCGCAGACCCCAAGCTGGCTGCGCTGGCGGCGGAGGAGCTTGAGCAGGTTTCCACCACCACGGCCGACGGCCGCACGGTCAATGCCGTGCTGGCGACGCCGGAGACCATCACCGATGACAAGGCGCCGGGCGTGCTGCTCATCCATGAATGGTGGGGGCTGAACGATCAGATCAAGTCCATGGCCCGGGAGTTCGCCCAGCAGGGGTTCGTCGCGCTGGCCGTCGACCTCTACGGCGGCGAGGTGGCGCAGGATCGCGAGAAGGCGCGCTCTCTCATGCAGTCGGTGAAGGAGGATCAGGCCGTCGCCACCATGCAGGCCTGGACCGAATGGCTGCGCAACCACGAGGCCACGACCGAGCAGATCGGCGTCGTCGGCTGGTGCTTCGGCGGCGGCTGGGCCTTGCGCACGGCCGTACATGCGCCCGTGGATGCGGCGGTCGTCTACTACGGCAACGTCGACGTGCCGACCGAGCAGTTGGAGCAGATCGAGGGGCCGGTTCTGGGCCACTTCGCCACCCAGGACAACTTCATCAACGAAGAGATGGTCGGCACCTTCAAGAGCCGCATGGAAGAGGCCGGACAGCCGCTGGAAATCTATTGGTACGAGGCCGACCACGCCTTCGCCAATCCCACCGGCGCGCGCTATGACGCCGGCGCGGCGGCACAATCGTGGACGCGCACGCTGGCCTTCCTGATGGAAAACCTGCGCCAGGCGCGCGAGGAAGGCCGCGCCTCGCAGACCGAACCGGTCCAGACCGAGACCAAGGCTGCGGAGTGACCCTGCGCAGGCGCCTTGGCACCGTGCTGGCGGCGGCGGTTCTCGCGGCCGCCTCAGGATCGGCGGGAGCGCAGGACCCCGACTCGGCGGCGGAGGCCGTGGTGACAGTGGTCAACGCGGCCCCGGAGCCGGTGACGGCGGTGATGACCGAGACCCCGACGGCGGCCGTCGTCCAGGCGTGGCCGCGCGTGCTGGAGCCGGGCGCGGCGGAGACGGCCGCCTTTTCCTTTCCCGCCATGACGGGCGCGGTGTCCATGGTGCAATACGCCCTGCCGCCCGAGTCGGACGGCGACACCCGCACCTGCCTGTTCCGCTGGCGTGCGGATGCCAGCGCCGTGGTGCGTTGCGCTGCCGTCCTGACCGCCCAGCGCATCGGTGTCGGCGCCGTCTCCTGCAATGCCCGGCTGGTGGAGCAGGACCCGCGGACCTGCAGCTTTCGCGCGGTGTTCGAGGTGCGGTGAGATCCGTCCGGGCGGCATGCGTCGACCATTGGATGGCGCCGTTCGACCGTTCTGGACCTTTGGCGCCAGGGCGCTCATCCCTACGGCTAATAGGTTTTCCCCGCCCGACCGGGTAGCATCTCCCGTGGCCGCGCAAGAGCCGTCGCGGCCCGATCCGGCACGCCGCGCGGAGCCCGTCCCGCAGCGCGATAACCCGTTTTTGCCAATCTGCGAAAGCAAGTTTCGTTTTTTTCGGGAAAAATGGGGGTTTATTACCGCGCGGGATTCTTCTAAAAGGGTTGTCGCAGGGTTCGTGATTTCACCTAGGCTTTTTTCACGGGAGGGAAGTTTATGTCCAAGGGACGTGTTGCGCTTGTGACCGGCGGCACCCGCGGCATCGGCCGCGCCATCAGCGAGCATCTTCGCGACGCCGGCTGCAAGGTCGCCGCCAACTACGGCGGCAACGATGCCGCTGCCGAAGCCTTCACCAAGGAAACCGGCATCGCCGCCTACAAGTTCGACGTCTCCAGCTTCGACAGCGTCAAGGAAGGCATCGAGAAGATCACCAAGGAACTCGGCCCGGTCGAGATCGTGGTGAACAACGCCGGCATCACCCGCGACGGCACGCTGCACAAGATGAGCTTCGAGCAGTGGGACGCGGTGATCCAGACCAACCTGACCAGCTGCTACAACACCTGCAAGTGCGTGGTCGACAGCATGCGCGAGCGGGGCTTCGGCCGCATCGTCAACATCGGCTCCATCAACGGCCAGGCCGGCCAGTACGGCCAGGTGAACTACGCCGCCGCCAAGTCGGGCATCCACGGCTTCACCAAGGCGCTGGCGCAGGAAGGGGCCGCCAAGGGCATCACCGTCAACGCCATCGCGCCGGGCTACGTGGACACCGACATGGTGCGCGCCGTGCCGCACCACGTGCTGGAAAAGATCATCGCCAAGATCCCCATGGGTCGCCTGGGCCGGGCCGCCGACATCGCGCGCGGCGTGGTGTTCCTGACCGCCGACGACGCCGACTTCATCACCGGCTCGACGCTGTCCATCAACGGCGGCCAGCACATGTATTGATCCGTCGCGCCTCGCCCGGTCCGTTCCCGAGGACCGGCGCGCGACACAAAAACACCCCCGGGCGCGCCCGCCCGGGGGTGTTTTCATGTGCGCGGCCCGGCCCGGGGATTGGGGGAAGGGGAGTCCGCCGGGACCGCCGCGCACAACCGACACCGGGGAAAGGGTGCCGGATGCCGCCGAGGCGTCGTCAGAAGGTCGGGAAGGCCTGGCCGGTGGCGGCAAGTCCCTCGTCCCCGAACGATATCGTTCCCTCCGCCCGCACCGCCACCCGGCCGGACTGGAACAGCCGCACGGTCATCAGGCGGCCGCGCCGTCCCTGTCGGTCGCACAGGACCTGCAAGACCTCGTAGGCCGGATGCTCGGGCCGCGCCGCGCGCGCCGAGTCTGGACGGGTGCAGCGGCGATCGGAGGCGGCTGCGGCCATGGCCAGGTCTTCCGCCAAGCGATCCGCCGGCGCCTGCTCCGTCAGGGCGGCCACCTGCGGAAGGGCCGCCTCCGGCTCCGCCGCCCGCGCCGGCACCCCGGCGCTCAGAAGAACGGTGGCCAGGGCAAGCAGACGTGCAGACGGAGACATTGGTGCTTCTCCCATGGATTTACGACCTTGGGAGGAAGATGATTGACCCTTTAGAGAATAAGGTCAACACGGACAACCGTCATATGACCAAAGCAATTTACCTGTCGGCGGCGCGCAACCTGAAGGGCCGGCACCCGCGACGGCGCCGGCCCTGGGAGCATGAGCGCGCCGTTACTGGGCCTGACGGTTCCACCTCATGCCGGGCCCCATTTCGTCGGCCGTGATCTGGCCGTCGTTGTTGGCGTCCATGTATTGCATGCCGGGACCCATGTGGGCGGCGAACTCGTCCTGCGAGACGGTGCCGCTGTCGTCGGCGTCCATGCCGCGGAACATGAAGGCCCGGCGCTCCTGCATCATGGCCTGCATCTGGGCGGGCATCTGGTCCCAGTTCTGGGCGCGCCAGCCGAAGCCCTGCGGGCCGGCGTCGCTAAACTCCTGCTCGGTGATCTGGCCGTCGCCGTCGGCATCGAACAGCTTGAAGCGCTCACCGCGCCACGCCTGCATCTCCTCGGTGGAGATGGCGTTGTCGTTGTTGGTGTCGAGCTGCTGCATGTGCCAGCCGGGACCGCCGCCCATCATGCCGCCGCCCATCATGCCTTGGCCGGGCCCCATGCCCTGGCGCGGGCCGCCGCCCATGCCGGGGCCGCCACCGCCGCCGCCCTGGGTCTGCATGAAGCCGGCGCCGCCGCCCCAGCACGGGCCACCGCCGCCGAACCCGAAGCCCGGCCCCGGCCCGGCCGCCCAAGCGGCGGCGCCCAGGCCGACGACCACGGCCGACGCGGTGAGGATGGTCTTCAGGGTGCGTTTCATGATCGTCCTCCATCGGTTCCGGGTCCGGGCCGGAGCGGCCGCGCGGACCCTGTCTTGATGGTGACCATTATAAACCCGCGCCGGTAACCGGGGCATGTCGGCAGGCGGATGGGTTGGTAACACAGTGTAACGAGGGCGGGGACCTGAAGGGCGGAGGGGCATGGGCGGCCGCCCGAGATGCGTCGTGCAATGGTGGCTGATGGCTTCGGTGGGTCCCAGCTTCCGAGACTGCAAGAAAACCGGCGGACGTTTACCGAAGGAAGTGCGGCAGGATGGTTGGCAGCGGACGTGGATTCCTGCTTTCGCAGGAATGACGGGAATATTTTTATTTTTAATACAAGGTTTTGGATTAACCCATCACCCCGGCAAAGGCTGCGCTCCACCTCCGCCGTCGGACGCCCCGCAGCGCTCCCGTCGGAGGCCGACCCAGGGGGCGACATCCACCGCCCCCTGGGCCGACACGGCCCCTCACGCCTGCTTGGCGTCGATGATGGCGCGGCGGATGGCGCGGGTGCGCGTGAACAGCGCCTCCAGCGTCTCCGCCTCGCCGCGGCGGATGGCTCGTTGCAGGGCGGTCAGGTCCTCGGTGAAGCGCTGCATGATCTCCAGCACCGCTTCCCGGTTGTTGAGGAACACGTCGCGCCACATCACCGGGTCCGATGCCGCGATTCGGGTGAAGTCCCGGAAGCCCGAGGCCGAGAACTTGATGACCTCCTGCTTCAGGTCCTCCTCCAGGTCCGTCGCCGTGCCGACGATGGTGTAGGCGATGAGGTGCGGCAGGTGGCTGGTGATGCCCAGCACCTTGTCGTGGTGCTCGGGCTCCATCACCTCGATCCACGAGCCGATGGCCCGCCACAGCGCCGCCACCTTCTCCACCGCCGCCGGATCGGTGCCGGGCGGCGGGGTGAGGATGCACCAGCGGTCGATGAACAACTCGGCGAAGCCCGCCGCCGGGCCGGAATGCTCCGTGCCGGCGATGGGGTGGCCGGGAACGAGGTGCGCGCCCTCGGGCAGGATCGGCGCCAGGTCGCGCACGGTCGAGGTCTTGGTCGAGCCGACGTCGGAAAGAATGACGCCCGGCTTCAGGTTGCCCTTCAGCTGTTCGGCCACCTCCGCATAGGCGCCCACGGGCACGCAGACCACCACCAGATCCGCGTCCCGCACCGCTTCGGCGATGGTGGGCGCGGTGTCGGTGGTCAGCTTGAGCCCATGGGCGACCTCCAGGTGTTCGGGGTCCTTGGCCGTGCAGACGGTGCTGCGCGCCAGGTTGTGGTGCGCGACCGCGCGCGCCAGCGACGAGCCGATCAGGCCGATGCCGATGAAGGCGACGCGATCGAACAGCGGCGCGTCGGCGCGCGGGCCGGGCTGCGGTGCCGCGCCGGCGGGGGCGGGGGTGCGGAAGGATTCGCTCATCGCGCCCTCCGTTCGTCCAGGAAGGCCGCCAGCGCGTCGATGACGGCGTGATTCTCTTCGTCCAGGCCGACGGTGATGCGCAGCCAGTCGGGCAGGCCGTAGCCGCCCATGCGGCGGACGATCAGCCCGCGCGACCGCAGGAAGGAGTCGCAGGCATCGGCGTCGGGCACCTTCACCAGCGCGAAGTTGCCGACCGAGTCGGTGGTGTCCAGACCCATGTCGTGCATCTTCTGTTGCATCCAGGGCAGCCACACGTCGTTGTGCTGGCGCGACAGGTCGGTGAAGGCGACGTCCTCGATGGCGGCCTCGCCGGCGGCCAGCGCGGGGCTGGTCACGTTGAACGGGCTGCGCAGGCGGTTGAGGATGTCCACCACCTGATCGGGCGCGTAGCACCAGCCCAGCCGCGCGCCGCCCAGGCCGTGGATCTTGGAGAAGGTGCGGGTCATCACCACGTTGTCGTGCGCGTCCACCAGGTCGCGGCCGTCGGTGTAGTCGTTGCGGGTGACGTATTCGGCATAGGCCGCGTCCACCACCAGCAGGATGTCGTCGCGCAAGCCTTCGCGCAGGCGCTTGACCTCGGCGGCCGACAGGTAGGTGCCGGTGGGATTGTTGGGATTGGCGACGAAGACGATACGGGTCTTCTCCGTCACCGCCGCCAGCAGGTTGTCGACCGAGGCCGTCAGGTCCACCTCGGGCGCCTTCACGGGCGTCGCGCCGACGCTGAGCGTGTAAATGGAGTACATGAGGAACCCGTGGGCCGAGTACAGCACCTCGTCCCCCGGTCCGGCGTAGGCGCGGCAGAGCAGGCCGATCAGTTCGTCCGAGCCGCAGCCGCAGACGATGTTGTCGGCGGTCATGCCGTGGCGGGCGGCGATGGCGGCGCGCAGGCGGGTGGCGCCGCCGTCGGGGTATCGATGCAGGAACTCGGACGCGGCGCGATAGGCTTCGCGGGCGCGGGGGCTGGCGCCCAGCGCGCCTTCGTTGGAGGACAGCTTGATGACCTTGGAGACACCCTCGACCTTGGACTCGCCGGGCTTGTAGGGGGCGATGTCGAGGATGCCGGGACGCGGGGTCAGGCTGCTCATGGCGTCAATCCTGCTTTCAGCGAATGTTGAATGAAGGGGTCGGGAAACAAAAAAGAGGCGCGCGGCGGGGTGATCCGCCGGCGCCTCGTGTCCTGCCCGGGGCAGGGTCGGGTCAGACCGGCCGGGGCTGGGCGTAGGCGCCGATGACGTGGATATAGGCCACGTCGCCGGACAGGCGGTCGCGCGCGAACTGCAGGCGCGGATCGTCGACGGCGATGAAGTCCTCCACGGCGATCAGGTCGATGCGGCTGTCGGCCGTCACCTCGCGGGTGTCCCACAGGTGGTTGGGCGCCAGTCCGACCGCTTCCAGTTGGCTGCGCATGCCGGCGCGCGACATGTCGTTGGAGCATTCGATGGCGAGCACGGTGACGTCGTCGCCCGTGGCTTCCAGCGGCAGGCGGCCGACGGCCAGCGCCTCCAGCCCGTCGCCGCGCCCGGGTCCGGGGCCGTGGAAGGGCAGGCGGGCGACGATGCGCGGCAGGTCCGGCGAGGCGCCCACCAGCATGGTCCACCAGCTTTGCGCATCGTCCAGGTGCGGCATGGGCAGGATGCCGACGCTGACCTGCCCGTCCATCACCGCACGCGCCACCTGCCCGGCACTGGCATAGGTGTGGGTCTGGGTGTAGGCGCCGTACTGGTCGCGCGCCAGGGACAGATAGCCGGCGCCGCGCTCGGGCATGTAGACCGACAGGCTGAGCGGCGCCTGAAGAGCGGTCAGGGCCGAGATCATCTCGCGCCAGATGCGCACCATGCTGGCGGCCGGAAAATGCCCCTCGTGCCGGTCCAGCAGGCGGCGCAGGATGGCTGCCTCACGCGCCGGGCGCAGCACGACACCCTCGCCCTTGGCCGCGCGGATGCGCTCCACCAGCGCCGTGCGGTCCATGATCAGGTCATGGATGGCGTCGTCGATGCGGTCGATTTCCTGGCGCAGGGTATCCAGCGTGGCGGCGTCGTCGGTGGTCATGGCGGGCGCGGCAACCTTTGTGAAATGCCGGATAGTCTTACCGGCGCCCATGCGCGAAATCAAAGAAAACGTTGAAAGTCGACGGCGGCGGTCATAGTTTTCCAGCCTCCCGGCGGCCCGGTGCCGCGCGGGCGTTCGACAGTGCCGGAAGGACTTCCTCGCGGTGACCGATCAGGTGGACAGCCACGATACGCAGACGCAGGACGACACCGCCGCGGCCCGGGTGCCCGAGCGGGGCGCCGAGCTTCCGCGCGGCCAGGACCAGCGGGTTGTGCTGGGCCACGACAAGCCCTTGCGGCTGGACTGCGGCATCGACCTGGGGCCGTTCACCCTGGCGTATTCCACCTACGGCTCGCTGAATGCCGAGAAGACCAACTGCATCCTGGTCTGCCACGCGCTGACCGGCGACCACTTCGTCGCCGATCCGCACCCCACCACCGGCAAGCCGGGGTGGTGGCACCAGATCGTCGGGCCGGGGAAGATCGTCGACACCGACCGCTTCTTCGTCATCTGCATCAACGTGCTGGGCAGCTGCATGGGCTCGTCCGGCCCGGCGGAAACCGATCCTGCCACCGGCAAGCCCTGGGGCATGCGCTTCCCCGTCATCACCATCGGCGACATGGTGCAGGCCCAGGCGCGGCTCATGGACGCGCTGGGCATCGAGCGGCTGTTCGCCGTCATCGGCGGCTCCATGGGCGGGATGCAGGCACTTGAGTGGGCGCACACCTTCCCCGATCGCGTGTTCGCCTGCGTGCCCATCGCCACCAGCTACCGTCACTCCGCCCAGAATATCGCCTTCCACGAGGTGGGGCGCCAAGCCATCGTCTCGGACCCCGACTGGTGCGGCGGCGACTATCTGGAGCACGACAAGCGCCCCGAGCGCGGCCTGGCCGTCGCGCGGATGGCGGCGCACATCACATACCTGTCGGAGCAGGCGCTGCACCGCAAGTTCGGCCGCCGCCTGCAGGACCGCTCGACCATCACCTACGGGTTCGAGGCGGACTTCCAGGTGGAAAGCTATTTGCGCTACCAGGGCTCCACCTTCGTGGACCGCTTCGACGCCAACAGCTACCTCTACATCACGCGCGCCATGGACTATTTCGACCTGGCGGAGGAAAACGGCGGCCGCCTGGCCAACGCCTTCATGGGCACCAAGACACGGTTCTGCGTGATCTCCTTCAGTTCGGACTGGCTGTTCCCGACGTCCGAGAGCCGCGCGGTGGTGCATGCCCTGAACGCCGTGGCCGCCAACGTGTCGTTCGTGGAGGTGCAGTCCGACAAGGGCCACGACGCCTTCCTGCTGGACGAGCCCGAGTTCCACGAGACCCTCCAGGGCTTCCTGGACGGTGCCGCCGAACACCTGGGCCTGCCCCGCCGGGGCGAGGGCTGAGGCCGCGGCCGGAGGGAAGACACCGCCATGACGCACATCGACACCGCCAACCAGACGGTCGCCCAGGCCGGCACGGTCGCCGCCGCTGGCGCGCCGCCGGGCGCCAACGCCGGCATCCGCGTCGACCTTCAGCTCATCGCCAGCCTGGTGGCGCCGGAAAGCCGCGTGCTTGACGTCGGCTGCGAGGACGGCACGCTCTTGTCCTACCTGTGGCAGACCAAGCGCGTCGACGGGCGCGGCATCGAGTTGTCCATGGACGGCGTGCAGGCGGCGGTGGCGCAGGGGCTGTCGGTGATCCAGGGCGACGCCGACACCGACCTCAAGGACTACCCGGCCGGCGCCTTCGACTACGCCATCCTGTCCCAGACGCTGCAGGCCACGCGCAACCCGCGCGGTGTGCTGGAGGACCTGCTGCGCATCGGGCACCGCGCCATCGTGTCATTCCCCAATTTCGGCTACTGGCGCAACCGGCTGCACCTGGTCACGCAGGGGCGCATGCCGGTGTCGCGCTGCCTGCCGTCGCAGTGGTGGGCGACGCCCAACATCCACCTGTGCACCATCCGCGACTTCCGCGACCTGTGCCGCGAACTGGGGGTGACGGTGGAGGCGGCCTATGCGCTGGACAGCCAGGGCCGCAAGAGCCGCCTGTCCGCCGACGGCTCCCTCGCCAACCTGATGGCCGAACAGGCGCTGTTCCTGCTGCGGCGGAAATAAGGGGCCTCTACACCTCCTCGTCGTTCGGCATCCGGTCGCGCCGCACGCCGGCGGGGCGGGCGCCGCCGCGGTGTCCGTTGCGGAAGGGGTTGGGCACCACCGCATAGGCGCGCCGGCGTTCGGCGAGCTTGTGGGTGGGGGCGGCGTAGATCTGCTTGGCGGCCTCCACCACCAGCACGCCGGCGAACGCATCGGGCCAGCGCCAGCGGCCGAGCAGGTCCTCCAGCGGGCGGGCCCAGGCCAGCGCCACCCGCCATCGCACCGGCGGCATGTAGAGGGCCGCCCCCACCTCCAGCGGCGTGAACATGGTGTCGCGCAACAGCCGCGTGATCTGGCTTTCCGAGTAGGGGCGGCCGGTGCCGAAGGGCGTGCGCTCCATCCGGGCCCAGATGCCGCGCCGGTTGGGCGCGACGATGATCATGCGCCCGCCGTCGGTCAGGACGCGCCAGCATTCGCGCATCATGGCGCGCATGTGCTCGGTATGCTCAAGCCCGTGGGCGATGACGAGGCGGTCGATGGAGCGGTCGGGCAGGGGCAGTTCCGCCTCGTCGGCCAGCATGACCCGGTTGGCGCCGTCGGCCGGCCAGCGCATGACGCCCTGGGCACCCGGCATGGCCGCCAGCACGCGCTCGCTGCCGTCAAGGAAGGGGCCGAGGAAGGGCGTGGCGAATCCCACGCCCAGCACGCGCATCCCCCGCGTGTCTGGCCAGATGGCGCGCAGTCGGCGTTGCAGCAGCCGGCGCGACACCTGCCCCAGGCTGCCGTCATAGAAATCCCGCAGGTCGACGACGTCCATCCACATGACGCCGAGCTTACCACGTCGGGCCGCGTCTCACAGCATGTCGGCGCGCAGCCGTTCGCCCAGCACGATGGACGCCCGCACCAGCGCATGATCGACGCGGATGCTGCGGCGGTCCCGCAGCAGCGGCGCCAGCTTGGCCGCCAGCGGGTCGCCGCCGGCGGCGGCGTGCATCACGGCCTCGGTGTCCAGCTTCCGGCGCGACGGGTCGCGCAACGCCTTGCGATGGTGCGAGGCCTCGTGCGCGAGGCGTTCGATCTGCAGGATCTCCTGTACGGTAAATCCCCGCAGCCGCAGGGCTTGCAAAGTGCGATCGTTCAACATGGCGTTATCCTCCACGGCCCAGAGTACACCCGGGCCGCGCGTGGGGGCATTGATGGCGGTCACAATATCCATGAGGACTTTCGCTCCGCCCTTCGATCGCGGCGGCCGGTGGCGGCGGGGCCTGACGCGGGCGGCATGCGTTGATAGGGTGTGAGGCAAGGAACCCGACCCAACCAGCCAAGGAGGCCTTAAGTGTCCCGCCTGGAAATCGTGCAGATCCCGGTCCTGAACGACAACTACGTCTATCTGGCCCATGATCCCGAAACGCAGGCGACGGCGGTGGTGGACCCCGCCGTGGTCGCCCCGGTGATGGAGGCGCTGGAGCGCCGCGGCTGGCGGCTGACGCACATCCTCAACACCCACCACCACGGAGACCACACCGGCGGCAACCTGGAGATCAAGCAGGCCACCGGCTGCACCATCGTCGGTCCGCGCGCCGACGCCGGACGCATCCCCGGCATCGACGTCGAGGTGGGCGAGGGCGAGACGGTCCGCCTGGGCGAGGCCGAGGCGCGCGTCTTCGACGTGCCGGGGCACACCAGCGGGCACATTGCCTACTGGTTCGAGGACAGCGACGCCCTGTTCTGCGGCGACACCATCTTCTCGCTGGGCTGCGGCCGCATGTTCGAGGGCACGCCGGAGCAGTTCTGGGACAGCTTGTCCAAGCTGCGCGCGCTGCCCGACGACACGCGCGTCTACTGCGCCCACGAGTACACCCAGGCCAACCTGCGCTTCAGCCTGTCGGTGGACCCGGACAACACGGTGCTGCGCGACCTCGGCACCGAGATCGAGCGCCTGCGCGCCGAGAACCGCCCCACCGTGCCGTCGCTTCTGGGCGTGGAGAAAGCGGCCAACCCCTTTCTGCGCGCCGACGACCCGGCGCTCGCCGACAAGCTGGGCTTGGCTGGCGCGCCGCCGGAGCGGGTCTTCGCCGAGGTGCGGGCGCGCAAGGACAGCTTCTGACGCTGGGGCGCGGCCCTGCTCAGGCGCTGCAGCTTGCTCCGCCGAGCACGCAGAACCGGGCGCAGTGGGGGTGGTTGAGGGGCACCGTCTTCTCGCTGCCCTGCAGCGTCGCGCCCAGTTCGAAGCGCGGATCGTAGGGCAGCAGGGTGCAGGCGACCACGGCCGGCCGCTCGGCGCCCTTGCGCTTGACGATCATGCGGGACGACGCGCACATCACGTCCGACGGTGTCTTGCCCAGGATGCCCCAGCAGGCGGTGGTGATCTCGGGCACGTCGGCGCTTTCATCCATTTCCGGGAACAGCACCAGCCGCGCCGGATCACTGGCGTCGATGCGGATGCCCTCGCGCGCAAACAGGTCGGCATAGCCCGCGCGCTCGGCCTCCAGCGGCTCGCCCCAGCGCGTGCGGCCGGCGACGGCGATGGAAAAGCCCTCGTCCGACAGCCACTTCAGGCCATCCATGGCGGTGGCGAAGGTGCCGGGGCCGCGTTCCTCCTCATGGTGGAGGGCGGAAAAGTGGTCCAGCGAAACGCGCAGCTCCAGGGCATCGCCGAAGCGGTCCCGCAGGTCCAGGAGGTCGGCCCGCTTGTGCGTCATGGGCTTCATGGCGTTGGTCAGGACCAGCGCGCGATGGCCCGCGGTCAGCACCGCGTCGAGCATCTCGATCATGTCGGGGTTCATGAACGGCTCGCCGCCGGTGAACCCGATCTCGGTGGTGCCCATGTCCAGGCGGCGGGCCTCCGCCAGGTACGGCATCAGCTCGGCGGTGGTGATGTAGGCCAGGTGGTCGTTCCTGGGGCTGCTTTCGATGTAGCAGTGGGCGCACTCGATGTTGCAGAGCGTGCCGGTGTTGATCCAGAGCGTATCCAGGCGCTCCAGGGTCACGGTGGCACGGGTTTCGCCCTTGGCGGTGACGCTTGGGTCGGAAAACTTGTGCGGCGCTGGGCCGGCGGAATGAAGGTCGGTCTTGCGGCCGTCGTCGGGCACGGGCGGCTCCCTGGCTGGCGGTCGTCGGTGTGTTTCTGATTACGAACACCATGGGGGCCCGGACCGCCCGGCGCAATTCACGGCTGCGTGTGGGATTGCGAATTTTCCGTTGCCACGCGCCCTCTTGCGCGGCGGCGCGGCTGCGCCTATAACTGTGTCCCTGCCGCGCGATGCCGCGCCGGACGCGGGTGTAGCTCAATGGTAGAGCAGCAGCTTCCCAAGCTGACGACGGGGGTTCGATTCCCCTCACCCGCTCCAACGTTCCCCTGACATTGCAGCCCAAGTCACTCCGCCGCGTCGGCGTCTTCCGGCGGGTTGGAGAAGTAGGCGCGCGAGGTCCCGCAGGCCTGGCATTCGGCGAAGAACGCGCGGCCCTGCTTGCGCACCCGGGCCGGCTTGCCGCAGGCCCCGCAGGTGGCCTGCGCCTTCGTGTTGCCGCCGCAGGCGCCGCACTTGAAGTAGTAGCCGTACGGCCCCCAGAGAATGCGCAGGTCCCCGCCGTCACCGCACTTGCCGCAGGTGTGGGTTGGTTCTGGCGGAGTTTTGGCCGGCCGGCGCGGCGTCTCCGGCGCCAATTCCGGCTCCGACCGCAGACCGAAACCAGGCCAGGGCGAAGGCTCCACCACCGGGGGCGCATCGGTGCCGACGGGGCGGTGATTTTCCACCAGGAAGGTGGCGATGCTGTCCATGTCTGCGAGGCGGAACTTCGGACGACTGTCGAGCAGGCTCAAGCTTGGCTTGTATCCCTTGTATATGCTGCGCACGCGATCGACCACCTCGTCGGCCTTGCAGATGCGCGGATCGAGGGCGCCCCGCTCGCAGGTGATTCGGCCGTTGTCCGAGATGGCGACGAGGACGTCGTAGGTCCGTCCGCCAAGTCCCTGCTGAATACCGAAAAGGGTGCCTATCACCTCCTCGCGCCGGTCCTCAAAGATGTCCTTCAGAAAATCCGTTTGTCGTTCCGCCTGGAGGATAGGCGAGCCCATTCCCTTGCGCTGGCCCTTGAAGGTGCGGCACCAATGGCCGTGACGGTCGATATGGACGGTGTCGTGGACGCTCTTGCTCTCCACGATAATGAAGCCGTAGGGGTGCAGGATCAGGTGGTCGATCTGGACGGCGTCGTCGTCATGCTCCAACCGGATGCCGTTCAGCACGTGGAACTTTTTGTCCCGGCCAAATCCGCGCTTCAGGTAGAAGGCCAAAGCCTTCTCCGCCTTGTGCCCCGCCACCGAAAACCGGTCGGCGGCGGGCACATTGTCGAGTTCCTTCAAAATCATGTCGCCTCGTCCACTTCGTCCTCGCGCCTCGGCTCGTTTATTACGGGCATGGCTGGCGAGTCGCAACCAGACGAACGTCATGGGTCGGAGGGGCCAGGGCGGTCGACGGTCGGCGTCAGATCACCCCCTTCTTGCGATACATCGCCAGTTCCTCGTCCGTCAGGCCGCAGAGCTTGCCGTAGATCTCGGCGTTGCCCTCCCCCAGTTCCGGCCCAAGGCTTTCAACCCGGCCGGGCGTGTCGGAGAGGCGGGGGACCACGTTGGGCACCACCACCTCGCGGCCGCCTAAGCTCGCCTCCACCGCGCGGTGAAGGTTGCCGCGCGCGGCGAAGTGGGGGTCTTCGAAGATGTCGGCGATGGTGTTGATGCTGCCCGCCGGAACCTCCTCGGCCAGGCACGCCTCCATGACGGCCGCACGGGTGTGGGTGCGGGTCCAGGCGGTGACGGCGCCTTCCACCTCCTCGCGGTGAGCCAGGCGGTCGGCGACCGCGGCGAAGCGTTCGCCCAGGTCGGGGCGCGTCATGGCCCTGGCGAGGCGGGCGAACATCTTGTCGTTGGTGCACGCGATCGCCACCCACGCCCCGTCGGCGCATTCGAAGTGGCCGTGCGGGCAGGCGTTGAGCGTCGCCACGCCCTCCGCCCCGCGCACCGTGCCTTCCCAGGCATAGCGCGGGGCCAGTTCATCGAGCACGCGGAAGACGCTTTCATACAGGCCGATGTCGATCATCTGGCCCTTCCCCGTGGCCTGCGCGTGCCGCAGCGCCACCAGCACGCCCACCGCGCCATAAAGCCCCGTCATGTAGTCCCCCAGAGACGTCGAGCCCGGCGTCACCGGCGGCCCGTCGGGCATTCCGGCCAGGTGCGTCAGCCCGCCGACGGCATGGGCGATGCGGGCGAAGCCGGGGCGCTGGGCATAGGGGCCGTCCTGGCCGTAGCCGGTGACCCGCAGCATGACCAGTCGGGGGTTGACGGCGCGCAGGTCCTCCCACCCCAGGCCCCATTTTTCCATGGTGCCGGGGCGGAAGTTCTCGCACACCACGTCGGCCTCGCGCGCCATCTGGCGGAACAGCTTCGCTCCCTTCGGGTCGCGCAGGTTGAGCGTCACCGAGCGCTTGTTGCGCGCCTCCGACAGCCAGGCGAGGCTGTCGCCGCGATCGGTCATGGTGCCGAAGCGGCGGAAGGGGTCGCCAGTGCCCGGCTGCTCCACCTTGATGACCTCCGCCCCGAACTCCGCCAGGATCGCGGCGGTGTAGGGTGCTGCGATGAAGGTGGCGCAGTCCAGCACGCGCACGCCCGCAAGCGGCAGGGGCGCGGGGGCGGGATCGGCGGCGGGATCGGCGGTCATGGCGGAGGGTCCTTGGGCGGTGTGTGGGTCCGGGGCGGGCGATCTTGCCCGTATCCGCAACGCCCGCGCAAGCTATCCGCCGCCGGCCCGCCACAGGCGCCAGGCATAGACGGGCAGGGCGGCCGCCTCCCAGGCCACCGCCGCCCACCAGCCCGGGCCGAAGCGGCCGGGCGCCGGCGCCGGGGCGGGGACGAGCGTCACCGCCAGCCGCCGCCGCCGGGCCAGCGTGCGGAAGCACCACAGCGCCCGCGGCATGTGCGGTCCGTCGGTCACCACCAGGGCGCAGCGCCAGCCGCGCCGCTTCATCTCGGTCAGGCAGAAGGCGGCGTTCTCAAGCGTGTTGCGCGCCGCGTCCTCGCGCAGGACGGCCGTGGGCGGAAGGCCGTGATCGGCGGTCAGGTGCATGGCGATGAGGTGCGCTTCCGTCGGCGCGTCGGCCGGCCCGGACGCCTGTCCGCCGCTGGCCAGCACCACCGGTGCACGGCCTGCCCGCCACAGGGCGCCGGCGTGGTCGGCGCGGCGCAAAAGCGCGGCCGAGGGCGTTCCGTCGGGCCGCACGGCGGCGCCCAGCACCACGATCACGTCGGCGGTCGGAAAATCCCCAAGGGAAACGCGGTTAGGCGGCGCATCAGTCATGGACATTTGGTAGTAGAGCCTCCATGATCGGCGCTCGCCTCGCAACCCCGGTCGCGCCCGGCCGCAGTATAAAGTCCTTCGAGCCAAGAGATGGCCTCCGTCACCGGCATCACGCTGTTCCGTGAAAAGACCACCGTCCACAGCTTCTCCTTCGACGCCGGGTCGGAGGGGAACGCGGCGGCGATGTCCATTCGGTCCAACCGCATCGCCATGACGCTGAAGGCTCCCGACGTGACCGAGACGGTGGTTGTGCGCGGACAGAACATCCCCTCCACCCTGCGCTGCGCGGCCATGGTGGTGGAAACGTTCACCCGCAATCCCCTGGTCTTCCGCAAGGACGACGCCGTCGATTGGGCGGACAAGTGGGAGAACCGCCAGTCATCGTACGAGCGGAAGTTCGTGCCGGAAAGCTGGGTGTCGCTGCACCACGCCGGCACCACGCTGTTCTCCACCAACACCTCGCGCCACATCGACGCGCTGGAGGCGCTGGCCCAGGGCGGCGACATCAACGAACAGCTGGTGCGCCGCGTCAGCCAGACCCTGTTCGGCCGCGACGAGGAATTCGTGGTGCAGCACGACAGCCAGACGGCGGTCGTGTTCACGCCCTTTTCCAGCTATCACCGCGCCGCCATCCTGGAGCGCCGGGGCGGGCGCACGGGGTCGTTCGCGGTGTCGGTGCACCACCCGCCCAAGCCCAAGAAAAGCGTGCGCTACGACACCTTCATCCACTTCTGCGCCGACCTGATCGAGGCCGTGAACGTGCGCATGTTCCTGGAGCGCATCAAGGCCATGGTGGAGGAGAACCGCATCTCCGGTCCGCCGATCACGCCGGCCCAGGTGCAGGCCGCCATGGACCGCCGGCGCGAGCTGGTGGCCTACGTCAACGCCTTCGAGCGGGCGAACAAGGTCTCCTACCGGCCCGAACGGCCTGAACTTTTCTAGCATCCGGGCGCCGTTTCGGCGCATCATGAGGGTTTGGCGGCGGCCCGTCCCGGCCCGCGCCCGCCGTGTCCGGACAGTCTGGTGAAGCCATGGAATACAAGAACAGCCGCGACGTTCTTTTCGAGTCCCTGGAATTGGAGGACCGGGCCGTGGTTGACGTCGGTTGCGGCGACGGCGGCTTGGCCCGCGCTATCCGCCGCGCCGGCGCCGCCCGCGTGATCGGCGTGGAGTGCAGCCCGCGCCAGCTCGACAAGGCCCGCGCCGCCGAGCCGGTGGACGGCGTCGCCATCATCGACGGGGTGGCCGAGGCGCTGCCCGTGCTGGCCGGAACCATGGACGCGGTGGTGTTCTTCAACAGCCTGCACCACGTTCCGCCCCAACACATGGACACCGCCATGGCCGAGGCCGCCCGCGTGCTGCGGTCGGGCGGGCGGGTATACTGTTCGGAACCGCTGGCGCAGGGGCCGTTCTACGACCTGTGCAAGGCGGTCGACGACGAGCGCGAGGTGCGCGCCCAGGCGTGGCGGGCCCTGCACGACGCCCACCGCGCCGGCCTGCACGTCGAGCGCGAGACGGTGTTCATTCACGTGGTGCGCCTGAAAAGCTTCGAGGCTTTCCGCGACCGCATCGTTTCGGTCAACACAGAGCGCGAGGCCCGCTTCGACGCCCGGGAAGGCGACCTGCGCCGCCGCTTCGAGGACCTGGGGCGGCGCACCGAAGAGGACGACGGCTGGCTGTTCGACCAGCCCACCCGCGTCACCGTCCTGTGCAAGGAGCGGCGCGAGGACTGGGACCTGCACGCCCACGCCCGCGGGATCTGACCGCATCCTGGGGTGCTCCCGCCCAAACGCCAAGACCCCCTTCGACGCAGGTCGAAGGGGGTCTTGTCTTGTCTGGGCGAACGGACGAGGGAAGGACAGTACCCTGAGCTTCGGAAAAGGCCCCGCCTAAGACGAAGGCAGTAGAAGATCATGCAACCCAGATCGATCCATCCGCGACTTACCACGGGTTGCGGTACTGCTAAGCCCCCCAGTAGAAGGTGTTTCTACTTTCGTGTCCAGAAATCTTTACGCCTACAAAGACAACTTTAGGTATGTGCCAATAATGCACCCCCAGGTACCATGCTTCGGTCACTGCCTCCTCCGCGGGAGGCGCGATTGAAACGAAGGGGGGTATCCTCATGAGTGATCCTTACTTGGGCGAGGTCCGGCTGTTCGCCGGCAACTATGCGCCCCACGGCTGGGAGCTGTGCAACGGGCAGCTTCTGAACATCTCCACCAACACGGCACTGTTTTCGCTTCTCGGGACCAGTTTCGGGGGCGATGGCGTGACGACCTTCGGGCTGCCGGACTATCGCGGCCGCATGAACATCCATCCGGGGCAGGTCTACGGGAACCAGGGAACCGACTACTCCGTGGGCCAGAAAGGCGGCTTTGAGACCGTGACGGTGACCACCAGCCAGTACCCGGCCCACACCCACCAGGTGATGGCCCACGCCGCAGCGGAGGCCACCGCGGACTCGCCGCAGAACGCCTACCCGGGCACGGTGCCGGCCAATGGGGCGAACATCTACAAGAACGGGGCCACCAACGTCGCGCTGAACGCCGCGGCGGTGACCAATTCCAACGGCGGCGGCCAGTCGCACGTGAACATGCAGCCCACCGTGGCGATGAGCTACATCATTGCCACGGTCGGCACTTACCCGTCGTGGTCCTAGGAAGGGGGTTGTACCATGTCTTATGCCTATATCGGCGAAATCCGCCTGCTTCCGTACGGCTTCGCCCCCTACAACTGGATGGCGTGCGAGGGGCAACTGCTTTCGATCCAGCAGTACACCGCGCTCTACTCCATTATCGGCATCACCTATGGCGGTAACGGCACGACGAACTTCCAGCTTCCGGAGATGCGCGGGCATGTTGCCATGGGCACGGGGGTTGGTCCCGGGCTGACGCCGCGCTCGATCGGCCAGGATGTTGGCTTCGAGAACGTGGCCCTGGGTTCCTCTCAGGTCCCGCCGCACACCCATGCGATGACCGCGTCGACGACTGCCGCGGACGTCAAGTCGCCGACAGGCAACGTCTTCGCCGAGGGCGGGAACCTTTACATCAACGCGCCGGCGACGGGCAAGGTGGCCATGGGAGCGCAGATGATCAGCAGCGTCGGCGGCGACGGCTCGACCGGCTATGCCAACGCTCACCCGAACATGGCGCCGTACCTCCCGGTACAGTTCTGCATCTGTGTCGACGGCATCTACCCCTCGCGCTCTTAAGGAAGGTGGAACACCATGCCTACTGAACCGTTTCTCGGCGAACTCGCCCTCTATCCGTACAATCAAACCCCGCAGGGCTGGCTGCGTTGCGATGGCCAGACGCTGCCGATAAATGGCAATCAGGCACTGTTCAGCCTGATCGGAACCACCTTCGGCGGTAACGGGACGACCAACTTCCAACTGCCGGACCTGCGCGGGCGCTGCGCGCTCGGGGCGGGCACCGACCCTCACAGCGGCACCCCGTTTCCGCAGGGCCAGCCCGGCGGGCAGGAGATGGTGACCCTGACGCTGGACCAGGTGCCGGCGCACAACCACACCGTGGAAGCGGTGGCGGCGAACGGCGGGACGTCGACGCCGGCCAACACCACCCTCCTGGCGCAGGGGAATGCGAGTTCGTTCGGGAGCGTGACGCCCTTCCAGGCCTACTCCACCCAGCCGCCCGACCAGCAGATGGGCGGCGGCATCATCAGCCCCGCCGGCGGCGGGGCCGGGCACTACAACGTGCAGCCCTTCAGCGTGATGGCGTGGTTCATCGCGATTAACGGCGCTTACCCCCCGAGAGACTAAGCACCAAGGTCGGCGGCCGGGTCATCCGGCCGCCGATGCTCCGCCATCCCCCCCAGCAGGCTTGCACCGATGCATGTTTTTCCCGACGGCCAGGTGGCCGGATTCCGTTTGCGGCCCCAGCGCGACCAGGACGACATGCCCTTCCTGGTTTCCCTCATGTCCAGCGCGCGGGAGGCGGAGCGGGCCTTCTTCCCCGGCGACGCAAGCCATTGGCGCATGCTGATGGACCAGCAGGCCAGGGCCCAGACGCACCACTACCGCGCCGCCTATCCCGGCGCATCCATGGACATTCTGGAACACGACGGCCAGGGCGCCGGCCGCCTGTGCCTGCACCAACGGAACGACGCGATCCTGGTCCTGGATATCGTCATCATCCCCGGCCTGCGCGGGCGCGGGCACGGCGGCGCCATCCTGCGGGCCGTCATGGACGCCGCCGCCGGGCGCGGCCAGGCGGTGCGCCTGCACGTCATCGGGCACAATCCGGCCCGACGCCTGTACGAGCGCCTGGGCTTCCGCACGGTGGGGGACGACGGCCTCCGCCTGGCGATGGAATGGCGCGCCCTGCCGCATTGACCGGCCGCCGCGATCGCGGCCCGCCAGCCCCGGCCGCGCATTTGGTCGTAGGCGCCGCTATGCCGTTCATCCTGGTTTTCCAGGCCGCACGCCTTCTGCATACTATTTTAAACCTATGGATGCGCGCAGCGATTCAAGGTAACGTAAGTTTGGTCGCGGCGCGCGCGAATCTGTCTATTCGCGCAACTGTCTTGGCGGTATCCGCCGGCCAGACAAGATTTCAAGGGACCGTGGCCCTCGCGCCGACGGTCCTTGCGCATGGGCGTCCCTGGCCGGGGCGCGTGCGCGAGCAGGACGACAGGCCATTCCACCGGCGGTAGGCCGCCGGCAACGCAAGAACAGATGCCGGCCGCGGGGCAGGGTGCCGCGGCACCAGGGGAAATACAGGGGAGCCGGTTTCATCGGAACCGGAACAATCAGCAAGGGTCCCAGCCGCCATGAACCAGATCGTCAAGCCCACCCGCGCCGCCCGCCGCCTGAAGGACAGCATGATGTCCCACGCCGCGCCAATCGCCATCGCGCTGGAACCGCGCTACATGTTCGACGCCGCCGGCGCCGCCACGGGCGTGGACGCCGTGCGCGAGGCGACGGCCGAGGCCGTGGCGGCCGAACACGACGGGACCGCCGATAACCATGATGGTGCTGTCGATGCCGCACTGGACGCGGCGGCGCGCGCCCATCAGCCGCCGGGCGAAAAGGACGAGCGGCGGGAGGTCGTCTTCATCGATGCCGGTGTGGAGGACCATCAGGTTTTGGCGAACGCCGTTCGTGACGGTCTGGAAGTTGTGGTCCTGGAGGCGGGTCAGGACGGGCTGGCGCAGATGGCGGCTTGGGCAGAAGGACGAAGCGGGTATGACGCCGTTCATGTCCTCTCTCACGGGGCCGAGGGCACCATTCGTCTTGGTACTGTGACGCTGACGTCGGAAAATCTGACCGGCCGCGCTGCTGATCTCGCCGCGCTGGGCAAGGCCCTGGCCGAAACCGGCGACATCATGCTGTACGGATGCATGGTCGGCGCCGATGCCGGTGGTCAGGAGTTTCTGGCGGAACTGTCGGCGGCGACGGGCGCCGACGTCGCCGCGTCCGACGACCGGACCGGCGCGGCGAACCTTGGGGGCGATTGGGACCTGGAGGTCGCGCGAGGCGCGATCGAAACGTCGGAAATCGCCGTCGCGCACTTCGGCGACGTGCTGGACCTCACCGGTGGATCGGTGCAATTCGTTTTCGATGATGGGTCCGCCAATGGTCAACCCATCGGGACCTACACCATAGGTAATCCCGACGAATTCACTAATGGCCAGTGGACCATGGACGTCGATAGCGTGAATGCGTCCCAGGGGACCGTGACATGGACCCTAGCGGCAAGCTCTGGCATCGCAAATGGATCAGCATTCTTTGTGAATTTGTCTGGAACGAATTTTGTGGGCATCGACTCCCTCAGCCTGGTGTCTGGCCCGTCGAACTTGACGTCCGGCAGCGCGAGCATGATACGAGTCGACGCGGACACAATACGGGTCAGTTACGCTAGCGGCACCCAAGTTGGCGGTTCTCATTCTGTTATGACGTATACGATCAACTTGCTCGGCGGAAACGCCAATCCCACCGTCGCCGGCCTGCCGACCGATGTAGCGGTGACCGAGGAAACGGCGAGCAACCTCGACCTTTCGGCGGCCACGGTGAGCGACGACGATGCCGCCGATATCCTCACGGTCACCCTGACGGCCAACTCGGGCACAATGACCGCTTCCAGCGGCGGCAGTGTCACCGTCGGCGGGTCGACCACGGGCACCCTCACCCTCACCGGCACGGCCGCCAACATCGACACCTACCTGAACACGGCGTCCAACATCCAGTACACCGGCGCCAGCAACGTCAGCGGCGACAACGCCGCCACCGTCACCGTCACGGTTCAGGACAACGCCGGCAGCCCCGTCGTGAACGCGGGCACCGTGAACCTGGACATCACCGATATCAACGATGCGCCCACCGTCAGCGCCAATGCCAGCCAGCCCACCGGCGGCTTCACCGAGGGCGGCGCGGCGCAGCAGCTGTTCAACCTGGACAGCATCTCCACCATCGAAAGCACCCAGACCGTCAGTTCCTTCGCCTTCTCCGTCGGCGGCCTGCAGGACGCCGCGTCCGAGGTGGTGACCATCGGCGGCCAGGACTTCGCCCTGAACGGCAGCGGCGGCACGGTGAGCGGCCACAACGTCAGCATCTCCGGCGGCACGGTGACGGTGACCTTCGGCACGGGCCAGTCCACCGCCAACGCGGTGTCGTTCATCGACGCCATCACCTACAAGAACACCAGCGAGAATCCCACCGGCGGCAACCGCACCTTCACGCTGAACGCGGTCCGCGACTCCGGCGGCACCGTCGGCACGGGCGCGGCCGACACGGTCAACCCCAACCTCGTCCGCACCATCGGCGTGACGGCGGTCAACGACGACCCGACGGCCACGGGCCTGCCCGGCGGCCCCATCGCCGCGCCCGAGGAAACCGCCACCAACATCGACCTGTCGGCCCTGACGCTGTCGGACGTGGACGGCGACACGACGGTGACGCTCAAGCTGGGCGTGACCAACGGCACCCTGGCGGCCTCCACCGACGGCGGAGTGACCGTGGGGGGCACGGGCACCGCGATGACCCTGACGGGCACCGTCAGCGCCATCAACGCCTATCTGGATACCGCGTCGCGCATCCAGTACACCGGCAACACCAACCACGTCGGTGCCGACACCCTGACGGTGGCGGTGACCGACAACGGCAACACGGGCACCGGCGGCGGCGGCGACGTGGCGCTGGGCAACATCACGCTCAACGTCACCAACCTGAACGACGACCCCACGCTGACCGGCCTGCCGTCGGACGTGACGGTGACCGAGGACCAGGGCTCGAACCTGGACCTCTCGGCCGTGACGCTGGGTGACGTCGATCCCTCCGACACCCTGACGGTGACGCTGACCGCCAGCGCCGGCACCATGGCCGCCACCACGGGCGGCGGGGTGACCGTGGGCGGCACGGGCACGGGCACGCTGACGCTGTCGGGCTTGGCGTCGGACATCGACACCTTCCTGAACACCGCCAGCAACATCCAGTACACCGGCGCCTCCAACGTCAACGGCGACAATGCGGCGACCATCGCGGTCACCGTCAACGACGGCGCGGGCAGCGGCGACATCAACGCCGGCACCGTCAACATCGACATCACGGCGGTGAACGACGACCCGACGGCCACCGGCCTGCCCGCCGGCCCCATCGCGGCACCCGAGGAAACCGCCATCAACATCGACCTGTCGTCCCTGGCCCTGTCGGACGTGGACGGCGACACGACGGTGACGCTCAAGCTGGGCGTGAGCAACGGCACGCTTTCGGCCACCGGTGTCGCCGGCGTCACAGTGGGAGGCAGCGCAACCGCGCTGACCCTGACGGGCACCGTCAGCGCCCTCAACACCTACCTGGATACCACGACCAACATCACCTACACCGGCAACACCAACTACGCCGGCACCGACACCCTGACGGTGGCGGTGACGGACAACGGCAACACCGGCACCGGCGGCGGCGGCGACGTGGCGCTGGGCACCATCACGCTCAACGTCACCAACCTGAACGACAACCCGACGCTGACCGGCCTGCCGTCGGACGTGACGGTGACCGAGGACGTGGCCTCGAACCTGGACCTTACGGCCGTGACGCTGGGTGACGTCGATCCCTCCGACACCCTGACGGTGACGCTGACGGCCAGCGCCGGCACCATGGCCGCCACCACGGGCGGCGGCGTGACGGTGGGCGGCACGGGGACGGGCACGCTGACGCTCCAGGGCTCGGCGGCGGCCATCGACACCTTCCTGAACACCGCCAGCAACATCCAGTACACCGGCGCCTCCAACGTCAACGGCGACAATGCGGCGACCATCGCGGTCACCGTCAACGACGGCGC
>NZ_ANHY01000012.1 GCF_000315795.1 Caenispirillum salinarum AK4 | reverse complement strand
CCCCCCCCCCCCCCCCCCCCCCCCCCCCCCCCCCCCCCCGCCACATCAAGACACAACGAAAACAAACACATCCGCCGGACGGGAGGCGTCACTTCATGAACCACGTTCCTCAAAGCCACGCGGACGAAAACCACCAGCACCACGGCAGCGGCGAGAAAGACCTGCGGATCGCCGAAACGAACATCCCCCTGCCCTACCACGACCGCATTCGGCCGGTCTCCACGGCGCAGGTGTGGGGCTGGTTGCGGGCGGGCTGGGCGGATATGCGGGCGGCCGGCTGGCGCAGCCCGGCCTTCGGCGCGGTGTTCGTCGCGCTCGGCTATGCGATCTGGTTCGGGCTGGCGAGCTTCGGGATGCTCTACCTGCTGACCCCCATGATCGCCGGTTTCCTTCTTGTGGCGCCGTCCCTGGCGGTCGGCTTCTATGAAATGAGCCACCGCATGGAACAGGGCCGCGACCCCAGCTTCCGCTCGGCGCTGTTCTCGTTCCGGCACAACACCTTCCACATCCTGACCGCCGGACTGGTGCTGATGCTGTTCATGATGATCTGGGTGCGCATCGCCGCCCTGATCTTCGCTGTCAGCTTCCCCTACACCAACATGACCGGCCCTGCCCTGCTGTCCGCGTTGGGATCGGCCGACGGAATCGTGTTCCTGACGGTGGGCACCGTGATCGGCTTCGGGTTCGCGGTCGTCGCCTTCGTGTTCGGCGCGTTCAGCCTGCCCATGATGCTCGATCGGCGCAGCGATATCTTTGCCGGTGCCATTGTCAGTGCTCAGGCGGTCTTCAAAAGTCCGAAAGCCATGGTACTCTGGGCGGGACTGATCGTGGCGTTCACCGGCATCGGGCTGGCGACGGCCTTCCTGGGCCTGATCGTGACCCTGCCGCTGATCGGCCACGCCACCTGGCACGCCTACAGGGATGTTGTTGAATGGGACGATCCGCCGCCGCCCTCCTCGCCGTGATCGCGACCGCCGCGCTGACCGGCTGCTCCACGGTGGAGCAGATCCTGCCCATGGGGAACCAGACCCTGACCGTCACCCCCAGCGGCGGCGCCGCCTATGAGGGCCGGTGCATCGTACGCGGACAGGAGCCGGTAATCCTTGAGGGCTCCAGCGAACAGAGTTGGGAGCTTGGCGAAGGCGTGGACTGCCGGATCGTGCAGCAGGGCGACGGCAGCCTGAGCGCGGTGCTGACCGGACCCTCCGGCCTTGTCAGCCGCAGCGAGACCACCGGCGACGGCGCGTTCATCTCCATCGCGCAGCAGTAGGCCAGGCAGCCACGGTTCGCCCGTCACGCCCGCTGCGCGTGTCGGGCTTTCTTGATCTCGTACATGGCCTCGTCGGCGCGCTCCATCAGTGCGGCGACGCCCTCGCCGGTTTCGGGGTCGAGGGTCGAGGCACCGCAACTGGCGCCGACCGACAGCGACAGGTGACCGAACGCCACCCGCTTCTCCGCCACCGCCTGCGACAGTTTGGACGCCAGGGCGCGCGCCTGCTCCGCCCCCGTTTCGGGTGCCAGAATCGCGAACTCGTCGCCGCCCACCCGCGCCACAAGGTCGGAACTGCGGACGTTGTCGGCCAGCGCCTCGGCCACGCCCTTCAGCACCGCGTCGCCGGCCGCGTGGCCGTGAATGTCGTTGATGGGCTTGAAGCGGTCCAGGTCCACGAGGATCACCGACAGCGGCCGCCCGTAGCGCCGTGCCCGCTCGGCTTCGCCATGCAGCGCGCTGTCGAAGCGGCGGCGGTTGAAACAGCCCGTCAGGCCGTCACGAACGGACTGCTGAAGCAGCTCCTCGCGGCTTTCCTCCAGTTCCGCCATCAGGGTGTTGAAGTCGTCGGCCACCGATGTCACCTCGCGCGGCCAGATGGACCGGGGCGCAACGCGGCGGCCCAGGTCGTCGCGGTCGACGATGTGGCGCATGGTCTCCGACAGTTCCACGATGGGCCGCGTGATGAGGCGGCGGAGCATGATGAACAACAGCAGGAACAGGGCGACCGCGCCACCCACGTACAGCCATCCGGCCGATCGCAGCGTCACGCGCAGGGGCACGCGCAGTTCCTCGGTCGGGAACTGGATGTCGATGATGCCGTTCACGTCGCCGAGATTGGCGGTGTCATGGCACGACAGGCAGGATTCCTCGGCCAGCAACGGGTACAGGTAGCGGACGGACTCGCTGCTTTCGACCAGCCGCTCCGCGCCGTCCATGAAGGCCTGCCGCACCACCGGGTCATTCTCGCGCGCCTCGGCGGAGGGCGGATGAGCACCGAAGGCTTCGGCCACGCCGGCGCTGCGGTAGACGCGCACGTCCATGGTTTCATCGTGGCGGTTGATGCGCGAGATGATCTCGTCGATCTCGCTGCGGGTCCAGCCCTTGCGCATGACCGAGTACAGGTGATCGAACACCAGTTGCGAGGCGCGTCGCGATTCCGCCGTCGCCAGCCGCCTTACGGCGGCTTCCTCCTGATAGCTGGTGACGATGGGCATCCCCGCCGCTACCGCCGCCGCGACGCCGCTGAAAATGATCAAAAGCCACGCGCCGATGGACAGGCTATCCACAGCCCGCCGAATCATGAGCCGTCCCCCGCTGTATCCTCTTATCCCTCGCCGCAGAGCATACAGCACACGGAAGACGGGTCCAGCCCGAATGTCCCCACCGGCAGTGTGGCTGCCCAGTGCCGGCGGCGGACGGTCACCAGGGCCAGCCGAAGGGGCGCAGGAACTCGGACACCGGATTCAGGCGCGCCAGGCACCAGGCGTGCACCTTCCAGCGCCAGAAGGTTTCGGCGATGAAGGTGTCGTCGCGGCTGACCTTCCACTTGCGCCAGTGCGGCCAACTGGTGCGCTCCATGGTCACCAGTTGGCGGTGGTCGGACGGCATTTCGTATTCGCGCACCAGATAGGCGCCCTGGGAAAAGGTGCGGATGATCCGACGGTCCCACGCGGTCCCGCTCGACTCCGCGATCGCAGACGCATCCAGCATTGCTGCGGCCTCACACTCAAACGAACGTGTCCTCCGCCACCGTCCGAACGCGGCGATGGCGGGTCGGCGTGCCGGGCGTTGGTCCCGGCGCCGCGCGACCCCTGGTGCGGGGATAAACGCGCGCGCCGCCGCATGGTTTGAGTTTAGGCTGCCTCGATCGGTCGCGCCATTCTCCGGGCGGCTATGAGGAACTCGATATTGCCCTCGGGGCCCGTGATCGGGCTTTCCGTCAGGCCCACCACTTCCCACTCCGGCAGGCCCTCGAGCCAGCCGCGGATGGTCTCGCACACTTCGCGGTGCAGCGCCGGGTCGCGCACCACGCCGCCCTTGCCGACGCGCTCCTTGCCCACCTCGAACTGCGGCTTGATGAGGGCGACCAGCCATGCCCCCTCCCGCGCCAGCGCCATGGCGGCGGGCAGCACGGTGCGCAGGCCGATGAAGCTCGCGTCGCACACCACCATGTCCACGGGCTCGGGAATGTCGGCGTCGGTCAGGTGGCGGGCATTGGTGCGCTCCATCACCACCACGCGGTCGTCGGTGCGCAGGCGGTGGGCGAGCTGGCCGTAGCCGACATCGACCGCGTAGACCTTCCGCGCGCCGTTCTGCAACATCACGTCGGTGAAGCCGCCGGTGGAGGCGCCCACGTCGATGGCGGTCAGCCCGGCCGGGTCGATCTGGAACTGCTCGATGGCCTTGGCGAGCTTGAGCCCGCCGCGCGACACCCAGGGGTGGTCCTGCCCGCGCACCTCAAGGGCGGTGTCGGCAGCGATCTTCTGCCCCGCCTTGTCCAGCTTGCGCTCGCCGGAGAACACCTTGCCGGCCATGATGAGCGCCTGGGCGCGCGTGCGCGTCTCGACAAGGCCCCGGTCGACCAGCGCCTGGTCGAGCCGGACCTTTTCCACCTTTTCCGTCGGCATGTCAGGCGCGCGCCGCACCCTCTTCACCCCGGCCCAGCGCCTTCAGCGCCGTCGCCGCGATGTCCTCGGGGCGCAGGCCGGCCATGGCGATCTGGGTGTCGGGCTTCTCGTGCTCGATGAAGCGGTCGGGGAAGCACATGGTGCGGACCTTCAGGCCGGCGTCCAGGAGGCCTTCCTCGGCCAGGAAGTGCAGCACGTGCGCGCCGAAGCCGCCGCGCGCGCCTTCCTCGACCGTAATCAGCACCTCGTGATCGGCGGCCAGGCGCCGCACCAGGTCGGTGTCGATGGGCTTGGCGAAGCGGGCATCGGCGACCGTACACGACAGGCCCTTCGCCGCCAGGTCCTCGGCGGCCTTCTGCGCGGCCGTCAGGCGGGTTCCCAGCGACAGGATGGCGACGGTCGAACCCTCGCGCAGGACGCGGCCCTTGCCGATCTCCAGCACCTCGCCCTTCTCGGGAAGCTGCGTGCCCACGCCCTCGCCGCGCGGATAGCGGAAGGCGAACGGGCCGCTGTCGTGGGCGACGGCGGTCGCGACGGCATGCACCAGTTCCGCCTCGTCGGCGGGGCACAGGAACGTCATGTTGGGCAGGCAGCACAGGTAGCAGAGGTCGAAGCTGCCCTGATGGGTCGCGCCGTCGGCGCCGACGAAGCCCGCGCGGTCGATGGCGAAGCGCACCGGCAGGTTCTGGATCGCCACGTCATGCACGACCTGATCGTAGCCGCGCTGCAGGAAGGTGGAGTAGATGGCGGCGAAGGGCTTGTAGCCCTCGCTGGCGAGGCCGGCGGCAAAGGTGACGGCGTGCTGCTCGGCGATGCCCACGTCGAACGTGCGTTCGGGGAACTCCTTGCCGAACTTGTCCAGGCCGGTGCCGCCCGGCATGGCGGCGGTGACGGCGACCACCTTGTCGTCCTCGCGCGCCTCCTCCACCAGCGCCTTGGCGAAGACCGAGGTGTAGCTGGGCGCGTTGGGCTTGGCCTTGGCCTGCGTGCCGGTCACCACGTCGAACTTGGAGACGCCGTGGTACTTGTCGGCGGCGGCCTCGGCGGGCGCATAGCCGCGGCCCTTCTGGGTGATGCAGTGGATGAGCACCGGCCCCTGCGGGTCGCTGTCACGGACGTTCTTCAGCACCGGCACTAGGTGGTCCATCTTGTGGCCGTCGATGGGGCCGACGTAGTAGAAGCCCATTTCCTCGAACAGGGTACCGCCGGTGACCATGCCGCGGGCGTATTCCTCCGCCCGCTTGGCGGCGCGGTTGATGGGGCCGGGGAAGCGGGCCGCCATCTCCTTGGCAAGCTGGCGCGCCGACAGCCAGGGCTTGGACGACAGCACCTTGGACAGGTACGCCGACATGGCGCCCACGGCGGGCGCGATGCTCATGTCGTTGTCGTTCAGGATGACGATCAGCTTGGCATCCATGGCGCCGGCGTTGTTCATGGCCTCGTACGCCATGCCGGCCGACATGGCGCCATCGCCGATGACGCAGATGACGTGCCGGTCGTCGCCCGCCAGGTCGCAGGCCACCTTCATGCCCAGCCCCGCCGAGATGGACGTGGAGCTGTGGCCGGCGCCGAAGGGATCGTACTCGCTCTCGCTGCGCAGGGTGAAGCCCGAGATACCGCCCGGCTGGCGCACCGTGCGCAGGCCGTCGCGCCGGCCGGTGACGATCTTGTGCGGATAGCACTGGTGGCCGACGTCCCAGATCAGGCGGTCGGTGGGAGTATTGAAAACGTGGTGCAGCGCCACCGTCAGCTCGACCACGCCAAGGCCGGCGCCCAGGTGCCCGCCGACGCGCGACACGGCGTCGATCAGGTCGGCGCGCACCTCGTCGGCCAACTGGGCCAGTTGGTCGACGGACAGCTTGCGCATGTCCTCGGGGCTCTTGACGGTGTCCAGGAGGGGGGTCTCAAGTCGCTGGGTCAAGACGGTGTCCTCTGCGGAGCAAGCAATCGGGATCAGGCGCGGCGCGTCAGCACGAACTGGGCGACGTCGCGCAGCAGGTCGGCCTCGCGGTCGAAGGGTTTCAGATGCGCAACGGCCTGCTGTATCAACATTTCGGCCTGCGTGCGCGCTCGCTCAACCCCCAGAAGCGAAACAAAGGTCTGTTTGCCGGCGGCGGCGTCCTTGCCGATGGTCTTTCCGACCTCGGCAGCGTCGCCTTCCACGTCCAGCAGGTCATCGACGATCTGGAAGGCCAGCCCCATGTCGTGGGCGTAGCTGGACAACGCCTGGCGCAGGCTGGGCGCCGCCTTGCCCAGGATCGCGCCGGCCAGGCAGGAAAAACCGATCAGCCGGCCGGTCTTCATCTGGTGCATGCGGGTGACGGCGTTGACGTCCATGAAACGGCCGTAGGATTCGTCGCGCTCGGCCAGCAGGTCGACCATCTGGCCACCCACCATGCCGCGCCCGCCGGCGGCCTTCGCCAGTTCGGTCACGAGGTCGGCGCGGACCGCCGGATCGGTATGGGCACCGGGATCGCCCAGAAGCTCGAACGCCCGGGTCAGCAGGGCGTCGCCGGCCAGAATGGCGGTGGCCTCGTCGAACTCCACATGACAGGTGGGCCGGCCGCGGCGCAGATCGTCGTCGTCCATGGCCGGCAGGTCGTCGTGCACCAGCGAATAGCTGTGCACCATCTCCACCGCCGCTGCGACGCGCAGGGCCGCCTTTTCGGACACATTGAACAGCCCGGCGCTGGTCATCACCAGGAAGGGGCGCAGCCGCTTGCCGCCGTTCAGGCAGGAATAGCGCATGGCCTGCCACAGGCGTACCTCGGGGCAGTCATCCACCGGCAGAAGGCGCGTCAACTCTTCTTCCACGGCGGCGGCGCGGTCGGCCATGATCTCGGGCAGGCGGCTCATGCGTGTGGACACTCCTGGGCGATGCGGCGGAAAACGGCATCCGGACGATGGGCACCGGGTGCAAGGCGGGGCGGCGACAAAGGGGTCAGCCCACGTCCAGCGGCGTCGCGCCGGTGGGGCGGCCGTCGCCGGACAGGGTGATCTTCTCCACCCGCTGGCGGGCCTCGTTCAGCTTGGTCTCGCAGTGCTTGCGCAGCGCCACGCCCCGCTCGTAGGCGTCGACGGCCTCATCCAGCTTGACCTTGCCGCCCTCAAGCTGGCGGACGATGTCCTCCAGCGCGGTCATGGCGTCCTCGAAGGAAAGCTGGGCGATGTCGGCGGGAATGGAAGCGTCTTCGGCCATGCCTGGGTCTTGTCCTGCAAAACTTTCGGAAGGGGCCGAAGTCTAAATCCCGGCGCGCCTCCATGGCAAGCAAACAACCCTTTGCGGCCACCGGCATTCCGGCGCCTACGCCCGGAGTGGTACCGGCTCAGAGCCCCATCAGCGCGCGGACATGCGCCACGGTGCAACCGGCCAGGGCGCGGATGTCGTAGCCGCCCTCCAGCACGGAGACGACACGGCCTTCGCAGCAGTCGTCGGCGATCGCCATCAACTCCTTGGTCGCCCACACGAAATCCTGCACCTGGAACAGCAGGTAGGCCATGGGATCGCTGGCGTGCGCGTCGAACCCGCAGCTGATGATGATGAGGTCCGGGTCGAACTCTCGCAAGCGCGGAAGGATCTCGTCGGACATGGCCTGGCGGAACTCGTCCCCGCCCGAGCGCACCGGCAGCGGCACGTTGACGATGTTGTCGTGTGCCCCCGTCTCGGCCGGCGCACCCGAATTGGGCCACTGGGGAAACTGATGGGTCGACGCATAGAACATGTCCGGGTCGTCCCAGAAGATGTGCTGCGTGCCGTTGCCGTGGTGGACGTCCCAGTCGATGACCGCCACCCGCTTTAGGCCGTGCTCGGCGCGGGCGTGATAGGCACCGATGGCGGCGTTGTTGAACACGCAGAACCCCATCGCCATTTCGCGCTCGGCGTGGTGCCCGGGCGGGCGCACCGGGCAGAAGGCGTTGCGCACCTCGCCCTTGCACACGGCATCCACCGCCGTGCAGACGGCCCCGGCGGCGCGCAGCGCGGCCTCTCCGCTTTCGGGGCTGAGAACGGTGTCGCCGTCGATGTGGTGGTGCCCGTCGTGGGGCACGGCATCCATCACGCGCTCGATGTAGCTGAGCGGATGAACCCGCATGAGCTGCTCGCGGGTGGCATGGGGGGCTTCCTCGCGGTGGAGCATCATGAAGTCCTCGGCCTCCAGCACGCGCATGATGGCCCGCAGACGGTCGGAATTCTCGGGATGGAGGTCCCCGGTGTCGTGATCGATGCACGCATGATGCGTGACCAGAAGCGTCGCCATGTCCCACCGGCCTCCCCGCCGCCCAATTTTGCCGCCGGGACGGCTTCCCCGGCGTTCCTTCCACAGAATCGTCCGAAATGTGTCACCAAGGGCCCCATGCTTGCAACCGGTCTTTAGACAGGTCTGCCATTATGGAACCTTGGCGGGATGGCGGCAGTCCGCCGTTTCCGGGACCCGCCCTCTTGTCCCGGCCGAGACGATTGCTCATATGGAACGGGCGGTCTACAATGGCATAGACCTGCAAGAAATACGGGAAAGAAATGCCGGAAGATTTGGGGATCGACCTGGAGCAGCTGCAGGAGAACGCGCGCCGCGCCAGCGCGCTGCTGAAGGCGATGAGCAACGAGCATCGCCTGATGGTCCTATGCCAACTGCTTCACGGCGAGAAGTCGGTCGGACAGCTGGAGCAGATCGTCGGCCTGAGCCAGTCGGCGCTCAGCCAGCACCTCGCCCGCCTGCGTCGGGACGACCTGGTGAAGACGCGCCGCAGCGCCCAGACCATCTTCTATTCCCTGAAGGGGGAAGAGGCGAGCGCCGTCATCAACACCCTTTACACCCTGTACTGCGCCGACGACGCCGAACGCCTTTGCGGCCCGGCCGCCGCCGCCGGCTGACAAAACGCCCGCGCCGCCGGACGGAACATGCTATGGCCGCGCCGCCTCCTGGGGGCGCGGTTGGTCGTTGTGCGCCTGGACCGGTTCGCTCAGCAACAGAGGCCGCAGCAGCACCTGCTGGCTCAATGCCACAAGGGTCGCGGCTGCGATGATCAGCGCAAGACGGGTCACCCTGCGCTGGAAGCTGGTGTGGGTCTGGTCCATGGCACTGGAACAAACGGCAGGGCGCAGACTCCGTTCCAGGCCCTGACGGATACACTTTATCCGAACGGATATTCTCTTACGCCCCGAGCCGACGATACAGGTCCGCCCCGTCCTCGCGCCGCGCGCGCGTGACCAGGCCGCTCGCTTCCAGATGCCGCAGGTGGGCCAGCACCTCACCCACGGCGAAGAAAAGCTGATGGTCGTCCAGCGTCCGCCGGAACAGGTCGGGCACCATGTCAGCCGCCGTGCGACCGCCGCCGTCGCCGCAGGCCTCGGCGGCGGCCTCCAGCCGTTCCGCGTGGTGGGCGAGCAGCGCCGCCACGCGCTGCGGCACGCCGAAGAACGGCAGGCCGTGGCTCGGCAGCGTCAGCGTGTCGGGTGGCAGGTCGGCGAAGCGGGCCAGCGACCGCAGGAACTGATCCAGCGGGTTGGCCTCGGGCTCGTTGGGCCAGAGCGAGACGTTGGGACTGATGGTCGGCAGGATCTGGTCGCCGGAAATCAGCAGTCCGGCCTCGGCGCAATAAAGCGCCGCATGCTCCGGCGCATGGCCGCGCCCGACGATCACCCGCCAGTCACGCCCGCCGATGGAAATCGTCTCGCCGTCCTCGATCCGGCGGTAGGCGCGCGGCAGGGGCGAAACGCGCGGTGCATAGGCGTTGCCGCGCTTGTGCACCAGCGCCAGCCGGTCTTCCGGAAAACCGGCACGGCGGTAGAAGCCCACATGCGTTTCCACCAGCGCGTCCGACGTGTCCAGCGACAGCAGCATGCCCGTCGCCCACTCCCCCTGCGTCGCCCACAAGCCGACGTTCAAGTGCTCCGTCAGCCAGCCGGCGAGGCCCATGTGATCGGGATGGAAGTGGGTGCAGATCAGCCGCCGCGCCGGCTTGCCCTTCAGGGCCGGATGGGCCGGCACGGCATCCCACAGCCCCTTGGTCTCGGCGCTGGCGATGCCGGTGTCGATCAGCGTCCAGCCGTCGCCGTCCTCGACGAGCCACAGGTTGATGTGGTCCAGCGCGAACGGCAGCGGCATGCGCAGCCACAGCACGCCCTCGGCCACCTCCAGCGGTTCGCCGGGCGCGGGCGGCTCGGCGATGGGAAAGCGCAAGGGACCGGCGGGGGTGTGCGTATTCGTCGTCATGGCTTCACAGGTGCCACGGCCGCCCCTCTACCGCAAGGGCCGCTTTCCGGCCTAGACTGTCCGCCGGACGAGACCACGTCGAGGAACGAAAAAGGCATGACCCTGCGCATCGGCGTGGACCTGGGCGGCACCAAGATCGAGGCTATCGCGCTCACCGCGGCCGGTGAGGTCCGGGCGCGCCAGCGCATCGCCACGCCGACCGGCGACTATACGGCCACCGTCCGCGCCGTGGTCGACCTCGTGACGGCCGTAGAAAAGGCCGCCGGTGGTGCGGGAACGGTGGGCGTGGGCATTCCGGGCGCCGTCTCTCCGGCGACCGGCAGGGTGAAGAACGCCAACTCCACCTGGCTGATCGGCCGGGCGCTGGACGCCGACCTGGAGACCGCGCTCGGCCGTCCCGTGCGGCTGGCCAACGATGCCGACTGCTTCGCCCTGTCGGAGGCCACGGACGGCGCGGCAGCGGGCGCGCCGGTGGTCTTCGGGGTGATCCTGGGAACCGGCGTCGGCGGCGGCATCGTGGTCAATGGCCGCCCGATCTCCGGCCCCAACGCCATCGCCGGAGAGTGGGGCCACAATCCCCTGCCTGCCCCCACCGACGACGAGCGGCCGGGCCCGTCCTGCTACTGCGGCCGGTCGGGCTGCGTCGAGACGTGGCTGTCGGGCCCCGCCCTCGCCGCCGACCACGCCCGCGTCACCGGCGCCACCCTTACCGCCGAAGCGATCGCCGGTCGCGCTGCCGCCGGCGACGCAGCCTGCATCGCCACCCTGGAACGCCATGCCGCACGGTTGGCGAAGGCGCTGGCGGGCGTCATCAACATTCTCGACCCCCATGTGATCGTCCTGGGCGGCGGGCTTTCGAACATGGCGCACCTTTACGACCGTGTTCCGGCGCTGTGGGGGGCACACGTCTTTTCCGACCGGGTCGACACCCGCCTGGTGCCGCCGGTCCACGGCGATTCCAGTGGCGTGCGCGGCGCTGCATGGCTGTGGCCGGCATGACGGTGACCTTGCTCTGCGCGCCCCCGCGCCCCACCTGAGGCCCACGCCGAGAACCAGGAGAAGGAGCCAGCCGGCATGGCCGCCACCGTCGACTATTACCTCGCCCTCAACTCGCCGTGGAGCTACCTCGGTTCCCCGCGCCTGCAGGAGATTGCCGCCCGCCACGGCGCCTCCGTGCGGGTCAAGCCCGTGAAGCTGGGCGAGGTGTTCGCCAAGACCGGCGGCACGCCGCTGCCCCAGCGCCCGCTGGAGCGCCGCAACTACCGCCTGCTGGAACTGGAGCGCTGGAGCACGCACCTGGGCGTGCCGCTGGTCGTCCAGCCGCGCAACTTCCCTTCCGACGAGACAACGGCGGCGCATCTGGTCATCGCCGCGCAGGAGGACGGGCTGGATGCGCTGGGACTCGCCACCGCCCTCGGCCGGCAGTTGTGGGAAGAGGACATGAGCCTGGCCGACATGGATGCCCTGCGCGCCACCGCGCTGCTGGCCGGCGTGGATGCCGATCAGCTGCTGGGTGCCCATCCGGTGCAGGACCTGGACGCCATCCACACCCGCAACACGGAAGACGCCCTGGCCGCCGGCGTGTTCGGCGTGCCGAGCTATGTGGTGAACGGCGAGGTCTTCTGGGGCCAGGACCGCCTCGACTTCCTGGACCGCAAGCTGGCGGCCTCCTGATCCGACCGTCCTGAACGAAAGAAGCACCGGCCTGAAAGCCGGTGCTTCTTCATTTTCCGGGCCCGGCGAAGGACCGCGCGCCCTCAGCAGTCGGGGCGGTCGAGCGGCTTGAGGTCGGTCAGATCGCCCGAGATGGTGAAGTCGCCGAAGTCCTGGACGACACTCTCGGCCACGCCGTTGTCGTGGTAGGTCAGCCCCACCTGGAATTCCGGCATCGGTGCGGCGCTGCCCTCGGGGAAGAAGGCCATGTTCATGGTCCAGGCCGGACCCTCAAGCAGGCTCGCCGCGATACGCTCGGCGCTGGCGGCCGCCTGTTCCGGCCCGCCCGGCTGGGCGGCCTGACGGCTGCCGATGAGCGCCGAGACCTCGTAGGTGCCCCGGTCGCCAGACCCGTCGAAAACATTGCGGTTGACAAAGGACCCGCCCTTGTCGGCCTCGTCCAGCAGCAGGCGCGTGTGTTCGGTCGGGAACAGGGTGCCGACCGGCAACTCGGCGGATCGCGTGCTCGGCTGGGTGAACTCCACTGTGCCGGTGGCGCCGGCGTCGTCGGGCATGGAGGCGCGGCCGTCGATGGTCTCGATCAACTGGCCGTTGCGGCTGTTGCGCACCTGGAAGCGGTACTGGCTGCCGTCCTTGCTTTCCCATGTGGTGAATTCCCACGCGGTCATCACCGGCGTGCCGACGCCGTAGGAGATGGACAGCAGCGTACGCGTGTTCACGGCATAGCCGTCGCAGGTGTCGGCGAACTTGTAGTGCATGGTGCCGCGTGCCCCCACGACGCCGCTGCCCGAGCGCGAGCTGGACAGGTGCATGTCGTAGGTCGCCTCGTGCGGGACCAGCGCGTCCGGCGCGACGGCCGTGGTTTCGGCGCGGGGCGCGGCGGACGCGGCCGTGACTCCCAGCACCAGGGCGCCGGTCAAAGCAACGCCAGACGTCATGCGGCTCATAAGCAGGTTCCTTTTCAAACGCCCGAATGTGGCGATCCAACGACCGCGGTTCAGGCCCCGTTCCCTCCGATTTAGGCAACCCGCCCCCAACGAACAAGGCGCGCGACCCATCGGCCGCGCGCCCCGCCCTTCGACCGGCCGAAGCCGGGTCCAGTCTAACCGCCGCTCAGGCGTCAGGAGCCGCTCTTTTCGGCGGCCTCCTGCGCATCGGTGGTAGCCTTGGTCTTGATCTCCTTGGGTTTCTTCACCTGGATGTGAAGCTCGCGGAGCTGCTTTTCCGAAACCTCCGACGGCGCGTTCATCATCAGGTCCTGCGCCTGCCCGTTCATCGGGAACGTGATGACCTCGCGGATGTTGGGCTCGTCGGCCAGCAGCATGACCATGCGGTCGATGCCCGGGGCGGAGCCGCCGTGCGGCGGGGCGCCGTACTTGAAGGCGTTCAACATGCCGCCGAACCGCTCCTCCACGACCTCGGGGCCGTAGCCGGCGATCTCGAAGGCGCGGTACATGATGTCCGGGCGGTGGTTACGAATGGCGCCCGAGGACAGCTCCACGCCGTTGCACACGATGTCGTACTGGAACGCCTTGATCTCCAGCGGGTCCATGGTGTTCAGCGCTTCCAGCCCGCCCTGCGGCATGGAGAACGGGTTGTGGCTGAACTCGATCTCGCCGGTGTCCTCGTTCAGCTCGAACATGGGGAAGTCGACCGTCCAGCAGAAGCGGTAGACGTCCTTCTCCAGCAGGTCCAGTTCGTTGGCGACCTTGGTGCGGACCAGGCCGGCGAACTTGGCGGCCTTCAGCGGCTTGTCGCAGGCGAAGAACACGGCGTCGCCGTCCTTCAGGCCGCAGGTCTCCTTGATGGAGGCCACGCGCTGCTCGTCCAGGTTCTTGGCGATGGGGCCCTTGGGCCCGGCCTCGGCGAACTGGATGTAGCCCAGGCCGCCGGCGCCGTTCTCGCGCGCCCACTCGTTCAGCTTGTCGAACCAGCTGCGCGGCTGGCCGGCACCGCCCGGCGCGGGAATGGCGCGGACGATGGCGCCCTTCTCGATCTGCTTGGCGAAGATGCCGAAGTTCGACCCGCGGAAGGCCTCGGTCACGTCCTGGATGATGAGCGGATTGCGCAGGTCCGGCTTGTCGGAGCCGTACTTGAGCATCGCCTCATCGTAGGGAATGCGCGGGAACGGGCTGTCTGTGACGGTGCGGCCCTCGCCGAACTCGTTGAACAGGCCGGCCAGAACGGGCTCGATGGCGTCGAACACGTCTTCCTGGGTGACGAAACTCATCTCGAAATCGAGCTGGTAGAACTCGCCGGGGCTGCGGTCGGCGCGGCTGTCCTCGTCGCGGAAGCAGGGCGCGATCTGGAAGTAGCGGTCGAAGCCCGCCACCATCAGCAGCTGCTTGAACTGCTGCGGGGCCTGCGGCAGGGCATAGAACTTGCCCGGGTGCAGGCGCGAGGGCACCAGGAAGTCGCGCGCGCCTTCGGGGCTGGAGGCCGTCAGGATCGGCGTCTGGAACTCGGTGAAGCCCTGGTCGATCATGGCCTTGCGCAGGTAGCTGATGACCTGGCTGCGCAGCATGATGTTGCGGTGAAGCTTGTCGCGCCGCAGGTCAATGTAGCGGTAGCGCAGGCGCATTTCCTCGGAGTATTCCTGGTCGCCGGCCACCTGCATGGGCAGCACCTCGGCCGAGGACTGGATCTCCATGTCCTGGACCTGAACCTCGATGTCGCCGGTGGACAGGCGCGGGTTCTTGGTCTCGTCGCTGCGCATGACGACCTTGCCGGTGATGGTCACCACGCTTTCCACGCGCAGGTCCGTCAGGGCCTCGAAGTGGGCGTTGGACGTATCGCACACCGTCTGCGTGACGCCGTGGTGGTCGCGCAGGTCGATGAACAGCAGGTTGCCGTGGTCGCGCTTGCGGTGCACCCATCCCGACAGCCGCACGGTCTCGCCGGCGTTGGCGGCCCGCAAGTCGTTGCAGGTATGGCTACGGAATTGATGCATGACAGTCCCTCGGGCTTTCGCGGAAATGGTCAGACGCCGCCCCGCGCGGGCGCGCGCGTCCAGAGCGGCGAACAGGTGGGCTTTGGGAGGCGAAAGCACACCGAACGGCCGCGTTTGTCAAGCGCGGCTTGGGCGGACCGCCTCCGGTCGCCGGCGTGCGTGCGCCGTCGCCAATGATCTTGCCCGCGCGGCCCGGCGGGAGTAAAAGCAGAACCCATGACCCTGATCGCCGATTCCGACGCCCTCCGCGCCCTTTGCGACCGCCTGTCGAAGGCCGAGTACATCACCGTCGACACCGAGTTCATGCGCGACCGCACCTACTGGCCGGGCCTGTGCCTGATCCAGGTGGCCGGTCCCGATGAGGCATGGTGCATCGATCCGCTGGCCCCGGGCATGGACCTGACGCCGCTGTTCGACCTGATGCGCGACGAGAGCGTGCTGAAGGTCTTCCATGCCGCGCGCCAGGACCTGGAAATCTTCTACCGGGCCATGGGCGCCTTCCCCAAGCCACTGTTCGACACGCAGATTGCCGCCATGGTCTGCGGCTTCGGCGATTCCGTGGGGTACGAGACTCTGGCGACCAAGCTGGCCAAGGCGCGCATCGACAAGTCCATGCGCTTCACCGACTGGGGCCGCCGGCCGCTGACGGAAAAGCAGCTCAACTATGCGCTGGCCGACGTCACCCACCTGCGCGTGGTTTACGACAAGCTGCGCAAGCGCCTGGAAAAGACCGGCCGCGCCCACTGGCTGACCGAGGAAATGGACGCCCTGGTGGCGCCCGAGAAGTACACCTTCGACCCGGACGCCGCGTGGCAGCGCATGAAGCCGCGCACCAAGAGCCCGCGCTTCCTGGCCGTGCTGAAAGAGGTCGCGGCCTGGCGCGAGCGCGAGGCTCAGACCAAGGACATGCCCCGCCAGCGCGTGCTCAAGGACGAAGCGATCCTGGAGATCGCCGCCCACGGCCCGAAGACGGTGGAGGAACTGGCGCGCGTCCGGGCGCTGACCCGCAACACCGCCGAGGGCCGCCTGGGGAAGGAAATCCTGGAAGCCGTGGAACGCGGCAAGGCGGTGCCCGAGGCCGAAGCGCCGCGCATGGCGCCGAAGCGGGAACTGCCGCCGGGCGCGGGTCCGGCCATCGATCTTCTCAAGGTGCTGCTGAAGATGCGCTGCGAGGAGAACGACGTGGCGCAGAAACTGGTCGCCAACATGGACGATCTGGAGCTGATCGCGCTGGACGACGACGCCCCCGTCGCCGCCCTGCACGGCTGGCGGCGCGAGCTGTTCGGCGAGGATGCGCTGAAGCTCAAGCGCGGCGAACTGGCGCTCGCGCTCGAAGGCGAAGCCGTGGTCGCCCGCCCGGTGCCGGCGGCGGAAAACGCCGAGGGCTGAGGCCGCGCGGCGGGCATCCTACACTGTGGGTGACCACCGCTTCGGATCAAAGGCCATGGGCTTCCAGAGCGACAACGCACGCATCCGCGAAAAGATAGAGCGCCTCGCGCGGCTGAAGGGCCTGGACGAAGAGTCCGCCCTTGAGGACGCGCTGGACGCGCAGCTTTCCGTCCGCAGAAGGAAAGAAAACACGCCGGAAGCCCGCCGCGCGCGCTTGGAAAAGATTGTCGAGGAAATCAACGCAATCGGCCCCCTGCCGCCGGACCAGCAGTTTGATGCTGTGGAGTGGGACGACCTCGGGCTGCCGAAATGATCGCCGTCGACACTTCGGCCTTCATTGCGATCGTGGCGGGCGGGCCCGAGCGCCCCGCCATGATGGAGTGCCTCTGGAACGCCGAGGCCGTGCTGGTCAGCCCGGTCACTGTGGCGGAGACCCGAATGGTGGTGGCTGGGCGCTTTAAGCCGCAAGCCGAAACCAAGCTTCTCGAAATCCTCGACGAGCCGAACATCATGGTCACGTCCATCGGGCAGAAGGACTTAGACATCCTCCACGCGGCCTTCCTCCGCTACGGCAGGGGCAGCGGGTCGGGGCCAAGCTGAACATGGGGGACCTGTTCTCCTATGCGCTGGCGAAAGGCCGCGACACTCCGCTGCTCTACAAGGGCAACGACTTCAGCCGCACCGACATCCGCCCCGCCCTGCCCAGCTAACAGTCCACACATTGAAACGCCGCCCCGGAACCCTCCGGAGCGGCGCTTGATTTTTGACTTCCCTCGACTTCGGCGGCGGCGGTTTTTAATCGCCTTGTTCCGCCCCTCATGCGCCGTCGCGATACCGGCGCATGATCTGCATGCCGCTTTCCACCATGTCGGCCATCATGACCATGCTGCGCGGCTTGTCGTCGTTGGCCTGGTCCAGGGCCTGCGAGAACACGGCCTTGACCTGCTCCCGCGTGTCCTCGTCCGCCGGGCTGGAGGCACCGACGAAAAAGCCCGTCGCGTGGCCGGCGATGATCCCGATGTCGCCGGGCGGCAGCTTCAGGTCGCGGGCGATGACGTAGATCGATGCCGCGATCATACGGGCGGCCTGGTCGAAGCGCTCTTCCTGCGCGGCCTTGCCGGAAACACCCGCCTTGCGGAACACTTCCGCCTGCTGGACCATGCGGTTGTATTCCATGGTTTCCTGCTGGCGGAACCGCGGATCGATGTTCTTCACCAGCGCCTGGGTGTCGAATTCGGTCATGGTGGCGTCCTCCTGGATCGGCGGGGCGGCGGCTGAGCCGATCGATGTCATGAATGCCGTCAGTCATAGGGACGAACGCCGCCTCACCCGCCGGGTTGCAGCGGGGCGACCATGTAAACGCCAATATCAAGAGAGCATAAAAAAGAGAAAGCCTGCCAGTCTCTACCCCTGGTTACACAGGAACGACTGCATAGTCAGGTACTCCGAGTATCCCGGCAAGTTTCTCGAAGCGCCGAACCGAAGCATCTCCGGAAAACAAGGGGTCACCCGCCGGCACGTCCAGCGTCAGGCGACCGGGCGTCCAGCGCAGGCGGGTGCGCTCCAGAAGGCCCGGCGCACCGCCCGAGATGGTATGGCCGAGGCGCAGGGCGTTGCCGATGATGCGCACCCGCTTGACCCGTTCCTCGTCCAACATGGCGGCGGCCTGGCGCGCATAGGGCTGGTCGCTGCTGGAGGCATAGCGGAAATAGACGGCCAGCGCGAGCGCGGCGCGGTCGGTGTGCGACAGCCCCATGAACGGCAGGCGCAGCACCTTCAGCAGGCCCTGCTCCGCCCGATAGTCCGGGTGTTCCGACCAGAAGATGTCGCCCAGCAGGCAGGCGGCCAGCCGCAGGCGCTGAAGCTGCGCGCTTTCCTCGGGGAAGAGGGGGCTCATCCAGTCCATCAGCTCGCGCGCGTGCTGAGTGAAGCGTCCCGCCGCCAGTGCCAGGTCGGCGCAGGCGGAAATCAGCGGGTCCTCGTCGCGCACCGCCGACGGCAGGTTCTGGAAGAACTGGCCCTCGCGCATGCCGTAGACGGAGAACACAAGCTCCGACGGCTCCACCACCTCGATCAGCCGCTGCAGGGCGACCGCCGCCATGGGGAGCGTCGGCAGTCGGCGCTTGGACACGCCGGGAATCTTTTCCAGCGACTTGCGCGACTGGCGGGCGATCAGGTCCAGCAGGCCGACGGCATCGCCGGCCGGCAGCGTGAAATTGTCGAGAACGTGCAGGGGATAGTCCATCTGCTCGATGCAGATGCGGGCGATGGTGCGCCACGCCCCGCCGACGGCGTACAGGCTGCGCCCCCGCCCCTGCCCCAGCCAGTTCAGCGCGGCGAGGTGGCCGTCGATGATGCCGACGGCCTTGTCGCGGTCGCCCCCGGAATGGTCCTGCAGGCGCAGCACGCCCAGCGGCATGCTGGTGAAGTCGCCGAAACGGTGGTTCTCCACCATCACCAGTTCCAGCGAGCCGCCGCCCAGGTCGGCCACCATGCCGTCGGCGTCGGGAATGCTGCACAACACGCCGAGGGCGGCATTGCGTGCCTCTTCCTCGCCGGAGAGCAGGCGGACCTTCACCCCGCACCGCTCCTCCAGCCGGGCGATGAACTCCGGCCCGTCGGCGGCATCGCGCGACGCAGCCGTGGCCAGCACGTCAAGCGTGTCGACGTCCATGGCACGCGCCAGATGAACGAACCGCTCCACGGCGGCGAGCGCCATGGTCACGCCCTCAGGGTTCAGGCGGCCCGATCGCTCGAGGCCCGATCCCAGGGCGCAGACAGCCTTTTCGTTGAACAGCGGCACCGGCGTGCGCGTCAGGCCGTCGTAGACCACCAGGCGCACGGAGTTGGAACCGATGTCGACGATGCCCACCGGCCGGCGCCGGCGCACGAACATGCCGCCTTCCGCCGCACGGCCGGCCGGCTGGATCAGCTTGCCCGTCACCGGATCGACGGAGCGCGCCTTGGAGGAGGACTTGCGGGCCGGGGCGTCCTTGTCGTTGCTCACGATGGCCTGCTCTTCCGTTCTCAGCGGTTCTTCAGGGCCAGCTTGGGGATGGGCTTGCGCTCGTGCTGCATGGCGCTGCCCCGGCCGGAAAGGCTGGGGTTGGTCATGAAGTAGGTGTGCGCGCTGAAGGCCTCGTCACGCTGCGGCACGCGGTTGTAGGCCCCGTCGTCGCTCAGGTACCAGCTCTGCGCCTCGTCCTTCAGGTTGGCGACCATGATCTGCTCCAGGATCTGGGCGTGCACGGTCGGGTTCTCGATGGGCACGAAGGCCTCCACCCGGCTGATCAGGTTGCGCGGCATCCAGTCCGCCGACGAGATGTAGATCTTCGCATGGCGCGACGGCATCTCGTGGCCGTTGCCGAAGCAGGCAATGCGCGAATGTTCCAGAAACCGCCCGACGATGGACTTCACGCGGATGTTCTCCGACAGCCCCGGAACGCCCGGACGCAGACAGCAGATGCCGCGAATCACCAGTTCCACATGCGCGCCGGCCTGGCTGGCGCGGTAGAGGGCGTCGATGACCTTGGGATCGACCAGGCTGTTCATCTTGGCCCAGATGGTCGCCGGACGGCCGGCCTTGGCGTGCTCGGCCTCCTGCCCGATCATCTCGATCAGCTGGTCACGCAGCTGCAGGGGCGCCAGCGACAGCTTTTCCAGCCGGTCGGGCTTGGCGTAGCCGGTCATGAAGTTGAACGCCTTGGCGGCGTCGCGCCCCAGCGCCGGATCGCAGGTGAAGTACGACAGGTCCGTATAGATCTTGGCCGTGATCGGGTGATAGTTGCCCGTGCCATAGTGCACGTAGGAGCGCAGCTCCTGCCCTTCCTTCCGCACGACAAGGCTGATCTTGGCGTGGGTCTTCAGGTCCATGAAGCCGTAGACGACCGAGACGCCGGCACGCTCAAGGTCGCGGGCCCACTGGATGTTGGCCTCTTCGTCAAAGCGGGCCTTCAACTCCACCATGGCGGTGACGGACTTGCCCATCTCGGCCGCCTCGATCAGCGCCTTGACGATGGGGCTGTTCTTCGACGTGCGGTAGAGCGTCTGCTTGATGGACATGACGTTGGGGTCCCGCGCCGCCTGACGCAGGAACTGCACCACCACGTCGAAGCTCTCGAACGGGTGGTGGACGACGATGTCCTTTTTCTTGATGGCCGCGAAGCAATCGCCGCCGAAATCGCGGATGCGTTCGGGGAAGCGCGCGTTGTAGGGCACGAACTGAAGGTCCGGGCGCTCGTCGGTGATCAGGCCCTTGGTGTCAGCCATGCCGATCAGCCCGTCGATCTTGAAGACGTCCTCGTCCTCGACCTCAAGCTCGCTGCACACCAGCTGGAACAGGTCCTCGGGCATGTCGACGTTCATGGTCAGGCGGATGCAGTGGCCGCGGCGGCGACGCTTGAGCGCCGACTCGAACGACTGCACCAGGTCCTGCGCCTCTTCGTCGATTTCCATCTCGCTGTCGCGGATGACGCGGAAGTGGCCGCCCTGCACCACCTTGAAGCCGGGGAACAGCTTGTCGAGGAACAGGCCCACGACCTCCTCCAGCGCCAGGAACCGCACCTCCGGCCCTTCCAGCCGGATGAACCGGTCCACCTGGGTCGGCATGGGGATCAGCGCGCGCAACGACTCGCCGTCCTCCAGCCGCGTCAGATGCAGCACCACGGCGTGCGCCAGGTTGGGCAGGAAGGGGAACGGGTGCGCCGGGTCGATGGCCAGCGGCGTGAGAATCGGGAAGATGCGCTCCATGAAGTGCTGTTCCAGCCACTTCCGGTCGTCGGGCGTCAGGTCTTCCTTGTCGATGACGTTGATGCCCTCGTGGCGCAGAAGCTCCCGCAGGTGGCGCCAGCAGGCGGCCTGCTGGTCCATCAGGCGGCGCGCTTCCTCGTTGATGCGCTCCAGCTGCTGGGCGGGCGTCAGGCCGTCCTGGCTGGTGGTCTTCACGCCGGCGTGCAGCTGCCCCTTCAGGCCCGCGACTCGGACCATGTAGAACTCGTCCAGGTTGGACGCCGAGATGGACAGGAAGCGCAGACGCTCCAGCAGCGGGTGCCGCTCGTTGTAGGCTTCTTCCATGACGCGGAAATTGAACGCCAGCCAGGACAACTCCCGATTGATGAAGCGTTCCTTGCTGTCCAGCGTGATCGCTTGGATTTCCGGGGTTTCGGCGGTCCGTTCGGCAGTCGTCATGGGCTGTTCCATCGGCGCGGGATTTTTGACGGGTGTAACGTTGCCGTCTTCGACAGACGGCGTACGCTCATATATACACTATGCCCCGAGCCGTACCGCAACGCCTTGGGGCAAATTCATAAACATGAAACGGATATTCCTCCTGCGGCACCTGAAGTCGAGCTGGGATTTCCCGGAGCTGGACGACTTCGACCGCCCGTTGAACGAGCGGGGCGACCGCGCCGGACCCCTGGTGGCCCGCCACATCGCCGCCCACGCCATCCGCCCGGACCTGGTGCTGTGCAGCGCCGCGCGCCGAACGCGCCAGACGCTGGACCACATCGTGGAGGTCTTCGATGGCGTGCCGGTGCTGTACGAGCGCCGCCTGTACGAGGCCACCGCCGCCAACCTGCTCAAGCGCCTCAAGGAGCTGCCGGCCGATATCGAGTCGGTCATGCTCATCGGGCACAACCCCGGTTTGCACAAGCTGGCCACCGGCCTGACCGAGAAAGAGGTGCCCGACACGGTCGCCGGCCTGGCCGACCTGCGCGCCAAGTACCCGACGGGCACGCTGGTCACCCTGACCGCGCCGGTAGACGAGTGGACGGACCTGGAAAGCGGCCTGTGCCGCCTGCGCGCCGTGGTGCGGCCCAAGGACCTGGAGAACTGAATCCGGTCCTGCCGCCACCGCCGTGACAGGCGCATCAGCGTCCTGTCTCAGCGAGGCTCCGCCCTCGCGCGTTGAGCGGTCATGCAGCCGCTGGTTTCATCGCTGTCCCTGCCCCTTCTTGCCGGCCTTTTCCTCGGGCTTGCGGTCGTCGTGGGCGTCGCCGGAACCTTCATGGCGAAGGTCGCCGACTCGCTGGCGGAACGCACCCGGCTCGGCGGCACACTGATGGGGGCGGTGTTCATCGGCGTCTCCACCTCGCTTTCGGGCATATCCACATCCGTCACCGCCGCCGCAAGCGGATCGCCGGAACTGGCGGTTTCCAACACCATCGGCGGCATCGCCGTGCAGACGGCGTTTCTCGCCATCGCCGATCTGGTGTTCCGGCGCGTGGACGTGCTGGGAAACAGCGACACGCCGTCGGCCCTCTACCAGGGCCTGTTGCAGATCGCGCTGCTGACCATTCCTCCCATGGCGATGTTTCTGCCGCACTACAGCCTCTACGGCATCAGTCCGGTCTCGCCGCTGCTGGTGGTCGCCTATGCCGCTGGCCTGTTCGTGCTGCGCAGCGTGCGCGCGGAAACCATCACGCCCCAGGACGACGAAGTCCGCTGGGCGCGCGACGAGGCCCGCGAACAGGGCGGACACCTTCGGCATTCACTGACGGCCCTGTGGCTGCGGTTCGCCGTCTTCGCCGCCATCACGGCCGCCGGGGGCTATGGCATCGGGCAGAGCGGCATTGCCCTGGTCGGCAAGACCGGCCTGTCGGAAACGGCCGTGGGCGGGCTGTTCACCGCCGTCTCCACCTCCATGCCCGAGCTGGTGACGGTGCTGGCTGCCGTGCGGCAGCGGGCGCTGTCGCTGGCCGTGGGCGACATTCTGGGCGGCAACTGCTTCGACGTGCTGTTCCTGGCGCTGGCCGACATCGCCTACCGCGAGGGCTCCATCTACGCCACCATCACCGGACGGGCGGACTTTCTGTTCGCCCTGACCATCATGCTGGTGGTGCTGGTAATGCTTGCCATGCTGCGCGACCGCGGAAAAGGCGGGGAAGGCAGGGGTCGGCGGCGCGGCTGGTCGGTGGAAAGCCTGCTGATCCTCGGGCTCTACCTGGGCGGGGCCGTGGCGCTGTTCGGCGGCGGATGATATCTTTCGGCGTAGACCGGTTGCGAGTCGCCCGTGACCTTCCCGTGTCCGTGGAAGTGGCCGTGGCGGAGGGCCGCTGCCTGCGCTAATGTCCCGGTCGACCTGGAACCGCCGTCATTGCGCCTCATTTATAGGGCACAGACATGTTCGGAGGCGCGCCTGCGCTTCCGGTGACGATCTAAGGACACGTGACCCGATGATTACCCGCCGCGCCTTCACCACCCTGGCCCTCTCCGCCGCCGCCCTCGCCATCGTGCCCGGCCTTTCCGGCCTTCTGGGGCTCGCGGGCGGCGCCTCCGTCGCCCACGCCGCCGACGGAGAGGAACGCCTGGTTACCACCTACACGGTGAAGAAGGGCGATACCCTGCACACCATCGCGCAGGAAAAGGGCCTCGGCTTCCTGGAGATGCGCGCGGCCAACCCGGACGTGGAGCCCTGGCTGCCCGAGGTGGGCCGCGAGGTCATTGTGCCTTCGGTGCACATTGCGCCCAAGGGCATGGAAAAGGGCGTGCTCATCAGCCTGGGCGCCATGCGGCTGTTCCACTTCCAGAAGGACGGCACGGTCAACAGCTATCCCATCGGCATCGGCGCCGAGGGGCTGGAGACGCCGACGGGCGAAACCAAGATCGTGCGGAAGAAGAAAAACCCCAACTGGTATCCGACCGAGAACATCCGCAAGCGCAAGCCGCACCTGCCCGCCATGGTCCCCGCCGGCCCCGACAACCCGCTGGGCACGCGCGCCATGTACCTCGGCTGGCCGGCCTACCTGATCCACGGCACCAACCTGCCGGAAGGCGTCGGCCGGCGCGTCTCGTCGGGCTGCATCCGCATGTATCCGTGGGACGTGGAGTCCGTCTTCGAGAAGGTGGACGTCGGCCTGCCGGTGGAATCGCTGACCAAGCGCCATTCCGTCGCCTACGACGACGGCCGCCTGTGGCTGGAAGTCCACCCGACCCTGGACGGCTGGAACGCGCTGGAGGCCCGCGACGAGGACCGCCCCCGCCCCGGCCTGACACAGGACATCATCAACGACGTGGTCGCCGCCGCGCCCGAAAGCATTCGCATCAACTGGGAAGCGGTGGAGAAGGTCGCGCTGGAGGAGCGGGGATATCCCGTGGCGGTCGGCCGGGCCGCCCAGACGGCCGCGCGCTGAGGCCCCGGTAATTATCTGACATCGACTGCTTTTGCCACGGCCGGACCACCATCCGGCCGTGTCTGTTCCAGCACCGCCGGATACCATACGTGGCCGTATAAAAGCCCTGTCGGACATTCGGATGTTGCGTCCACCGGGCCGAAGTATTTGCGTTCATTTCATAAATTTGACCCGAGTCCAGCGGTTTCCGGTTTGCCCCCGCGCCGGTTTGGGGTATGTCCTCGTTTGCGCGGGCTCCGTGTCGGCTGATAGACTTCGGCCATGCGGCGAGCCTGCATCCTCGGCGGGAGAGCAGGCCGCGGCCGGTGCACTTCCGCCGCCGGCGCGGGCCGGACCCGCCAGGAGCCGCCCCCACGGTGCAACCCAGACGCAGGAACGGTCGGACACGAGGATGAGCGACGATACTCTGACGCTGGCGGGCGACTTTCCCGCTCCCACCCGTGACGAATGGCGCACGGCCGTCGAAAAGGCGCTCAAGGGCGCGCCCTTCGACAAGAAGATGCTGACGAAGACCTACGAAGGCATCACGCTGCAGGCGCTCTACACCCTCGACGACTGGAAGCCGGAGAACGACCCCTCCGGCCTGCCCGGCTTCAAGCCCTACACCCGCGGCGGCCAAGTGGCCGGCCAGCGTGTCGGCGGCTGGGACATCCGGCAGTTGCACACCCACCCGGACCCGCAGGCGGTCAACAAGGCGATCCTGACGGACCTGGAGCGCGGCGCGACGTCCGTGACGCTGCGCCTGGACGATGCGGCGCGCGGCGGCGACGACGCCGATCAGGCTGCCAACTACGCCGGGCTGAACGGCCTCATGGCCTACACCGCGGCTGACTTCGACACCGCCCTGACCGGCGTGTACGAGGACCTGGCCGGCGTGGCGCTGGAATCCGGCGCCGCCTTCCTGCCCGCCGCCGCCCTGCTGGCCGGTCACTGGAAGACCAAGAGCGTCGATGCCGCCACGGTCAAGGGCGCCTTCAACGCCGACCCGTTGAACCGCCTGGCCGCCACCGGCGACCTGCCCGGCGGCGTCGAGGCCGGCCTGAAGGCCATGGCGGACCTTGCCGCCTACACGTCCAGAACCTTCCCGCACGTCACCGCCGTGCGTGTCGACACCGGCCCCTATCACCTGGCCGGAGCGACCGAGACGCAGGACCTCGCCATCGCCATGGCAACCGCGGTGGCCTACCTGCGCGCCATGACCGATGCGGGCCTGAGCATCGACGACGCCGCGCGCCAGATCACCTTCCAGCTGCCCGTCGGTGCCGACCAGTTCATGGGCATCGCCAAGCTGCGCGCCGCCCGCCGCCTGTGGGGCCGCGTCATGGAGGCCTGTGGTGCGTCGGACGAAGCCGGCCGCATGCGCCTGACCGCCGCCACGGCGGAGCGCATCGTCAGCCAGCGCGACCCCTGGGTGAACATGCTGCGCACCACGGTCACCACCTTCGCCGCCGCCGTGGGTGGCGCGGAGACCAACACCGTGCTGCCGTTCGACGCCATGCTGGGCCTGCCGACCGAGTTCGCCCGCCGCGTTGCGCGCAACACGCAGCTGATCCTCATGGAGGAGTCCAACCTGGACAAGGTCATCGATCCCGCCGGCGGCAGCTGGTACGTCGAGACCCTGACCGAAGAGGTCGCCGCCGAGGCCTGGACCCTGTTCCAGGACATCGAGAAGCACGGCGGCATGGCGGAATGCCTGTCGAACGGCCACGTCCTGGCGAAGATCGAGGCCGCCCATACGGCGCGCGCCAGGAACATCGCCAAGCGCAAGGACCCGATCACCGGCGTCTCCGAGTTCCCCAACATCCATGAAAAGCCGGTGGACATCGAAAAGCCGGACCTGGACACGCTCCGCCGCGCCGCCGCCGCCAGGACCAAGGAAAGCCGCGCCGGCGTCTCCCTGCCGCTTGATAAGCTCGGCTCCGGCGCCGTGACGGAAGCCGCCATCGAGGCCGCCGCCACGGGCGCGACCATCGGCGCCCTGTCGGCCGCCCTGTTCGCTGGCGGCGAAGAGGACACCGTCACCGCCCTGCCCCGCCGTCGTCTGGCCGCGGAGTTCGAGGAGCTGCGCGACGCCTCCGACGAGTTCATGGTGACCACCGGCGCCCGCCCCAAGGTGTTCCTGGCGAACCTGGGCCCCATCGCGGCCCACACCGCGCGGGCCACCTTTGCCAAGAACTTCTTCGAGGCGGGCGGTATCGAGGCCGTCACCAACGCCGGTTTCGACAGCCCCGAGGCCTGCGCGGAGGCCTGGAAGCAGTCGGGCGCGCCGATTGCCATCCTGTGCTCCTCCGACGCCGTTTATGACGACATGGCCGAGCAGACGGCGCAGGCCCTGAAGGCCGCCGGCGCCAAGCGCGTCTGCCTGGCCGGCGCGCCGGGCGAGAAGAAGGACGCCTACACCGCCGCCGGCATCGAAGGCTTTGTGTACCTGGGCTGCGATGCGCTGGACACCCTGCGCGGCGCCCTGGCCCTGATGGGAGTGATCGACCGATGAGCGCCAAGATCCCCGATTTCTCGACCGTCGACCTGGGTGCCAAGAGCCCCGGCGCCGCCGCCTCGGTTCAGGACTGGAGCGCCAAGGTCGACCAGGAAACCGGCAGCAAGCCGGAGTCCCTGGCCTGGACCACGCCCGAGAAGATCGACGTCAAGCCGCTCTACACCAGCGGCGACCTCAAGGGCCTGGACCACCTGGGCACCCTGCCCGGCCTGCCGCCCTACCTGCGCGGCCCGTACCCGACCATGTACGTGACGCGGCCGTGGACGGTGCGCCAGTACGCCGGCTTCTCCACTGCCGAGCAGTCCAACGCCTTCTACCGCCGCAACCTCGCGGCCGGTCAGAAGGGCCTGTCGGTGGCCTTCGACCTGGCGACCCACCGGGGCTATGACTCCGACCACCCACGCGTGGCGGGCGACGTCGGCATGGCGGGTGTGGCGATCGACTCCATCTACGACATGCGCCAGCTGTTCGACGGCATTCCGCTGGACCAGATGAGCGTGTCCATGACCATGAACGGCGCGGTGCTGCCGGTCATGGCGCTCTACATCGTCGCGGCCGAGGAACAGGGCGTTAAGCCGGAACAGCTGAGCGGGACCATTCAGAACGACATTCTGAAGGAGTTCATGGTCCGCAACACCTACATCTATCCGCCCAAGCCCTCCATGCGGATCATCTCGGACATCTTCGGCTACACGTCGCAGAACATGCCGAGGTTCAACAGCATCTCCATTTCCGGCTACCACATGCAGGAAGCCGGCGCGACGGCGGACCTGGAGCTGGCCTACACCCTGGCCGACGGCGTCGAATACGCCCGCGCCGGCATGGCGGCGGGCCTGGGCATCGACCAGTTCGCGCCGCGCCTGTCGTTCTTCTGGGCGATCGGCATGAACTTCTTCATGGAAGTCGCCAAGATGCGCGCCGCCCGCGTGATCTGGGCGAAGCTCATCAAGCAGTTCGACCCGCAGAACGACAAGTCCCTGGCGCTGCGCACCCACAGCCAGACCTCGGGCTGGTCGCTGACGGCGCAGGACGTGTTCAACAACGTCACCCGCACCTGCATCGAGGCCATGGCCGCGACCCAGGGCCACACGCAGAGCCTGCACACCAACGCGCTGGACGAGGCGCTGGCCCTGCCGACGGACTTCTCCGCCCGCATCGCCCGCAACACCCAGCTGTTCCTGCAGCAGGAAAGCGGCACCACCAACGTCATCGACCCCTGGGGCGGCAGCTACTACGTGGAGCGCCTGACCCGCGACCTGGCGGACCGCGCCTGGGCACACATCCAGGAAGTCGAGGCTGAGGGCGGCATGGCCAAGGCCATCGAGGCCGGCATCCCCAAGATGCGCATCGAGGAAGCCGCCGCCCGCACCCAGGCCCGCATCGATAGCGGCCGCCAGTCGGTCATCGGCGTCAACAAGTACCGCCTGGACGAGCGCGAGAACGTCGAGGTCCTGAAGGTCGAGAACGCCCAGGTCCGCGCCCAGCAGATCGAGAAGCTGGAACGCCTGCGCGCCGAGCGCGACCAGGCCGAGGTCGACCGTCACCTGGACGCGCTGACCAAGGCCTGCGACACCGGCGAGGGCAACCTGCTGGAGCTGGCCGTCAACGCCGCGCGCGCCAAGGCGACCGTGGGTGAAATCTCCATGGCGATGGAGAAGGTCTACGGCCGCCACAAGGCCGAGATCAAGTCGATCTCCGGCGTCTATTCCTCGGAAGTGGGCAAAGACAACAAGGCCATGACCCAAGTTCACGAACTGGTGGAGCGCTTCACCGAAAAGGAAGGCCGCCACCCCCGCATCCTCATCGCCAAGATGGGCCAGGACGGCCACGACCGCGGCCAGAAGGTCATCGCGACGGCCTTCGCCGACCTCGGCTTCGACGTGGACATCGGGCCGCTGTTCCAGACGCCCGAGGAAAGCGCCCGTCAGGCGGTGGAGAACGACGTGCACGTCATCGGCGTCTCCTCGCTGGCCGCCGGCCACCTGACGCTGGTGCCGGAACTGAAGGCGGAACTGGAGAAGCTGGGCCGCGACGACATCATGATCGTGGTCGGCGGCGTCATCCCGCCGGGCGACTTCGACGAACTGTTCGCCGCCGGCGCCTCGGCCATCTTCCCGCCGGGCACCGTCATCGCCGAGGCCGCCATCGGCCTGATGAAGGAGCTGTTCCAGCGCCTGGGCTACACCGACGAGGCCGCCTGACGGCATGAGCGCTGAGAACAAGGGCGTTTCCGACTACGGGGGCTTCGCACCGCGCGCCGGTGCGAAGGCCCCCGCGCGCCGCCGCCAGCTTTCCGTCGATGAGTATGTGGACGGCGTGCTGGCCGGCGACCGCACCATCATGGGCCGCGCCATCACCCTGGTGGAAAGCCGCAACGCCGAACACCGCAAGCTGGCGCAACAAATCCTGGTCAAGCTGCTGCCCCACGCCGGCAAGGCCGCGCGCGTCGGCATTACCGGCGTGCCAGGTGTGGGCAAGTCCACCTTCATCGAGGCCATGGGCAAGCACCTGACGGGCCGCGACCACAAGGTGGCCGTGCTGGCCGTCGACCCCACCAGTTCGCGCACCGGCGGCTCCATCCTGGGCGACAAGACCCGGATGAACGAGCTTGCCGTAGACCCCAACGCCTTCATCCGCCCCTCGCCGTCGTCGGGCACGCTGGGCGGCGTCACCCGCACCACGCGCGAGACCATGGTGATCGTCGAGGCCGCCGGCTACGACGTGGTGCTGGTGGAAACGGTGGGCGTCGGCCAGTCCGAGACCATGGTGTCGGAGATGGTGGACTTCTTCCTGGTGCTCATGCTGCCCGGCGCGGGCGACGAGCTTCAGGGCATCAAGAAGGGCGTGCTGGAAATCGCGGACATGATCGCGGTCAACAAGGCCGACGCCGACGAAAAGAAGGCGCGGCTGGCCGCCCGCGAGTACCGCACGGCGCTCCACATCATGACGCCAGCCAGCCCCAACTGGACCCCGCCGGTCCTCACCTGCTCCGCCCTTGCCGGCAAGGGCTTGGCGGAGCTGTGGGAGAAGGTGGACGAGCACCGCACCAAGCTGACCGAGTCGGGCGAGCTTCCCGCCAGGCGCCGCGACCAGCAGCTGAAATGGATGTGGCAGATGGTCCGCGATCAGCTCATGGACGCGCTGGTGGAACACCCGGAAGTGAAGCACCAACTGCCGGAGATCGAGCACGCGGTCGCCGAGGGCGGGCTGACCCCGGCGCTGGCGACGCAGCAGATTCTCCAGGCTTTCGGCGTGAAGTTCGACGTCTGAGGGTGCGAAGGGAGGCACGGCCTCCCTTCGCGCATCCCTCGGTTAGTGGGTGATCCTGGCGATCATTGTGCGGGTGTCTTGCAGCACGATTTCCGGTAGATCGGGGCGCCTCAGGAAGTCGGCCCAGGCGAACAGGTCCGCCAGTTGCGCGAGGCGGCGCCACTTCTCCGGCAGCCAGCCGCCGGCCTCCACGTAGCCCGACGCCAACAACTCTGCGAAGGCAGGATCATCGCCGAAGGGCGGGCGCAGGAGGTTTCCGAAGTCGGTCGCCGGTGTGCCCGCGTGGGCGAACTCCCAGTCCAGCACCGCCGAAACCTCTCCCGCCCCGGTGCACAACAGGTTCCACGGGTTGTAGTCGCTGTGAACAAGGCAGGGCGCCCCGCACCACTCCGCCAGCGCCGAACCCTCGCGCTGCACGCAGGCCACCAGGGCCGCCGTCAGGGTGGGGCCGAGCCGGTCGGCCGCCGGTCCATCGGCGAAAATACCCTCCAGGAACGCCAGAAGCCCCGCGCCGTCCAGCGGCACCGGATGCACCACTGTCATATCCGGGCCGAGGAAGCCCGACCGCTCGAACGACAGCGCATTGTGGATGCCCGCGAGCACGCGCCCAATCTCGCGCGCGGGCGGCGGGTCCAGGCGATGCGGCGGCACGCCCTCAACAAAGCGGGACAAGGTAAAAGGAACGGGCTCCACACCCGCGTGAAGCACCTCCGGCATCCGCAGCATCGCGCCGCAACGGCGGCTCAGCGCCTGCTCGAACAGCGCCGTCTCGCCATCGCCCTGGAACAGGCGCAGCACCAGCGGCGCGCCGCCTTCGACATCCAGGCGCAGGGTGGTGTGGGACAATCCGCCGGGCAGCACTCGCCACCCCTGAAGCCGCCCGGGGTCCACCACGGGCGACAGAGTGGCGGCCAGCGTCTCGCGGTCGGGGGAAAGGATGGGGCGGGTGCGCGGCCAGGAGTCCTTCATGAAGCGCAGGATACCGGCCGCCGCCCGCCCCCACCATACATCCTCAGCCAGGGGCGCCGAGGGCCGCCGGCAGGACATCCGGCAGATGCCGCACGATCATGCGCCCCGCACCCTCCACGGTCGGGCGGATGTCGGCGATGATGGTGCCGGCGCCGGCGGCGGTCAGGGCGATGCCGCCACCGAAGGATGCCAAACGCTCCCCCATCGCGGCGGCGCGGTTGGTGTGGGCCAGGAGGGCGATGCCCGAGGAAGCGATGCACGCGCTGGCCGCCAGTTGCACGAGCCAGTCCATGACGTGTCTCCCGTTCGCGGTTGATCCGTCTCGATGAAACAAATGTGCCCCCGCCGAACCCCGTGACGCCAGCGGCCATTCCGTGGCGATTTTCGGTCGCATCTGCCACAGGCGATGCGCGAGCCCCGTGCAATGGCCCTTCCAAACCACCGGATCAGGCGTACGATGCTCCGCTTGTCACAGCCCCGTCGGACGCCGCCGCCATCATGACCCTGCACGCCGCCTTCGCCTTCTTCATCGCCGTCTACCTGCTGGGCCTGACGCCGGGGCCGGGGGTGTTCGCCGTCATCGCGCGGGGGCTGGGGCAAGGGTTCTGGCGCACCCTGCCCTTCATCGTCGGCATCCTGTTCGGCAACATCACCTGGTTGACACTCACGGTCTTCGGTCTGGCCGCCATCGCCACGGTTCTGGGACCGCTGTTCCTGGGCGTGAAGATCGCGGGCGGGCTTTACCTGGCCTGGATGGGCCTGAAAATGTGGCGCAAGCGCGTGACCGACTCCGACATCGACGCCGCCGACGAGGGCCTGGAGCAATCCCTCTTCCGCCGCTGGCTGTCGGGCTACGCGCTCACGCTCGGCAACCCCAAGCCGATCCTGTTCTACCTCTCGGTCCTGCCCAACCTGCTGAGCCTCGACGCCCTGGCCCATGGCGCAGTGTTGGCGGCCGCGCCCATCGCGGCGGCGGGCATTGCCTGCGCGCTGATCCCCTACTGCCTGATGGCGTCGCGCCTGCGCGCGGTCCTCCGGTCGGCCCGCGCGCGCCGGCGTCTGAACCGCACCGCCGGCGCCATGCTGATGGGTGCCGGTGCGGCCGTGGTCGCCACCTGAAAAATCAGGTCAAATTTCACTTGCACGCCGGGCCCTTTCGGATTATTTCGACGCGACAGACGTATTCGCACGTGCCCCTGGCCCCGGCGGTCAAGCTACGACGTAACGCGGCTCTGGAAGTTCATTCGGCCCCCGGGCCGGTGTCTTACATCTGGAGAAGTGTCATGGTTGCGCAGCGCTCGCTGGGGCGAAGTCCCCGAATGATCTGACCGGTTCCCGGACCGTTTCCGGGCCATCCACAAGATGATCTTCGATTTCCGTCCCGGACCGGATGTCCGAGGCGGGCTTCCTATTTCACCTCCGCTTATCGCGGATGCTGATCCAGGGGGATACGGGGCATGGCCGTCAGCCACCACCGTTACATCGCCGACCACCACCGCGACAGCGGCCACGCCCTGTTCGTGTTCGGCAGCCTGATGGACCGGGACATCCTGTCCATCGTGCTCGACCGCGATCCTTCGGACGTGGCCGTGACCGACGCCGTCGTGCGCGGCTTCCAGCGCCGGCGGGTGAGCGACGAGTTCTACCCCGTCCTGGTCCCGCGCCCGGACGGCACGGTGGTCGGCCGCCTGGTCGAAGGCCTGTCGGCCGACGACCTGGAACGCGTCCACTTCTACGAGGGCGACGTCTACGAACTCGCCCCCGTGCACGCCACCACCACCTGCGGCCGCCGCGAGACGGCCAACGTGTTCCTCGACGCCGGCGACATCAAGGTCTCGCGCGAGGGCTGGGACTTCGACGCCTGGCACCGGCACGAAAAGCAGGAAGCCCTGGCCCTGACCACCGCCCTCATGCGCTATTACGGCCGCATCTCGCTGCGCGAGGTGGAAGGCGTGTGGAACGAGATCAAGGACCAGGCCGAAAGCCTCTACGGCTATGACGAAGAGGCCATGGCCGCCGAGGCGAAAGCCTACCCATAGGCGCCCAGGAGCGGGCTTGTCCGCCCGTTCCGTAACGCTGCAATAAAATTCCGAAAAACCAAGCGTTTGTGCCCATTTCGCGCCACAGGTGCGCCTAAAGGACTCTGCCGCCATGACCGCCAAGATCGCCGATTTCCTCCGCGACTCCCGTCCCGCCACCCCCTGCCTGGTGCTGGACCTGGACGTCGTCGCCGACAACTACCGCTCGCTGACGACCGCGCTGCCCAGCGCGCGCGTCTTCTACGCCGTGAAGGCGAACCCGGCCCCGGCGATCCTGGCCCTTCTGGTGGAGGCCGGCTCCAGCTTCGACTGCGCCTCCATCCCCGAAATCGACATGGTGCTGGACGCCGGCGCCACGCCCGACCGCATTTCCTTCGGCAACACCATCAAGAAGGAATCCGACGTCGCGGCGGCCTTTGAGCGCGGCGTGCGCCTGTTCGCCTTCGACTGCGAGGCGGAGCTGGACAAGATTTCCCGCGCCGCCCCGGGCTCGCGCGTGTTCTGCCGCATCCTGACCTCCGGCGAGGGTGCCGAGTGGCCGCTGTCGCGCAAGTTCGGCTGCGAGCCCGACATGGCGGAAGAACTTCTGCTGGCCGCCCGCTTCAAGGGCGTCGAGCCCTACGGCGTGTCCTTCCACGTCGGCAGCCAGCAGCGCGACCTGGCGCAGTACGACGCCGCGCTGGAAGAGGTGGCGGGCATCTTCAAGTCGCTGTCGGCCAAGGGCCTGGACCTGAAGATGGTCAACATGGGCGGCGGCTTCGCGACCAAGTACCTGGTGGACATCCCGACGGCCGAGGAGTACGGCCGCGCCATCCACGAAAGCCTGCTGCGCCACTTCGGCAACCGCCTGCCCGAAACCATCATCGAGCCGGGCCGCGGCATGGTGGGCAACGCCGGCGTCATCCAGTCGGAGGTCGTGCTGATCTCGCGCAAGTCCGCCAACGACAACCGCTCGTGGGTGTACCTGGACATCGGCAAGTTCGGCGGCCTGGCCGAGACCATGGACGAAGCCATCCGCTACCCGATCCACAGCGAGCACGACGGCGGCGAAACCCAGGACGTGATCCTGGCCGGCCCCACCTGCGACTCCGCCGACATTCTGTACGAGCATGCCGGCTATCAGCTGCCCAAGGCGCTGAAGATCGGCGACAAGGTTGAGATTCGCGCCGCCGGTGCGTATACCACGACCTATGCCTCCAACGGTTTCAACGGCTTCGCGCCCCTGAAAGAGTACTACATCTGACCCTTCCGTGACGCGGCGGCCCGCTGAGAAGCGGGCCCGGCGCCACCCCTTGCGAAAGTTTCCCCGCCATGATGATCGTGCGCGAACTGCCGGGTCACGGCCCTGCCATCGACCGGCTTCTGGAAAAGGCCTTCGGCCCCGGCCGCCACGGCAAGACCGTGTACCGCCTGCGCCAGGACGTGCCCTCGGTGGACGCCCTGAACCTGGTGGCGGTGGAGGGGTCGGAAGTCGTCGGCACCATCCGCTTCTGGCCCATCGTCATCGGCCCGCGCCGCGTGCCGGCCGTGCTGTTGGGCCCCATCGCGGTGGACGAGGACTACCGCTCGCTTCGCATCGGCTCGCAGCTGATGAACGCGGCGCTGGAGCGGTGCGCCGACGAAGGCCACCGCATCGTCATCCTGGTGGGCGACGAGCCCTATTACCGCCGCTTCGGCTTCCGCCGCGACCTGTGCCTGGACCTGGACCTGCCGGGCCCGGTGGACCCGGCGCGGTTCCTGGGGCTGGAACTGGTGGAGGGCGCCATGAACGGCCTGACCGGCATGATCGACCGCCCCACCCCGCAGGAACTGGAGGCCCCGGCCACCGTTCCCGTCCTGCCGGGCTCCAACGCCGCCGCGGCGGCCAAGAAACAGGTGTGGGTTCGCCGGGCGCAAGCGGACACCCTCGCGACCGTCACGGCCGCCTGAAGCCGGCCCGGCGCGCCCGCGCCACAAGGGACGCGGCCGGCGGCGCGACCGGCCGGAATAGGCGCAGGCTACATGCGTGCACCGGGGGTGGCGGGCTGGAAGCTGATGGCCGTCACCCGGCCCCGCCAGAACGGGAACAAGTCTCCCCCGGCCGCACGGGCGATGACAAAGCCGTGCGGGATCATCATGCCGGCGGCTTCGCGGTAGTCGGTCCGCAGCACGTGCTCCCCCGAACCGTGGTAGGGCGTCGACAGGTCGCCGTCCTCCTCGGCATCGAAGCGTTCGAGGCTGCCGTCATCGCGGAAGGTCGCGACCAGCGACGCCCGCAGGCCGTCCGCCTCCACCACCGCCCGCGCGCGCCTGTCGTCCACCGGCTCCCATCGGACGGGCCCGCCGGGCAACAGGGCGGTGGGGTAGAGAGGGCTTTCGAGCAGCCAGCGCCGCAAGGACGTCTGGTTCAGCGCCGGCGTCTCCTTTTCGTCGACGACGGCGACGGCCGACAGGATCTTGGCCTTCATTTGCATCCCGCCCTCGGCATAATAGTCGTAGGCCCGCGCCCACACGCCGGGAAGGACCACCGTCGTGGCATCGAACATCAGAGCCGGAACGCCGACCGCGACGGTCTGGGAAGCCGTCATGGGCTCGAACGCCGTGGCGAGGGGCCGCCGGAATTCGCCCGCCATCTCCAACTCCACCGTAGCGATGGCAGGCACGGGCGCGCGGAAGGTGAACGCCATGTAGCGCCGCACGGGCGCCGGCAGGGCGTCGAACGCCTCCCCCGCATAGGCCCGCGCCGGACTGTTCCGGCCGATGGCGCGGACGTCGTCCCGGAAGCCGGCTATGGCCGCTTCGGTCATGCGGGATGCGACGACGCCGTATCCCGCCAGGGCGATCGCCCCGATGACGACGGCAGCAAGGATGGGTTTGACGCGCATGACAGTCTCCAGGGGGGCGGCGTCGGATCAGGCGTCGCGGGAGGGCCCCGACGCCCGCGACGACGTGATGAGGGAGATGGCGCTGTCCACGACCTGCCACCCCAGGGCCTGGCGGTCGGCCGCCGGGTGCGGAGCCCGGTTCTGCAGCATGAGGGATACCGCCCCATGAACCGTCGACCATAGGATGAAGGCCACCCGATCTGCGTCCTCGGCCGGCAGATACCCGGCTGCCTGGGCAGCCTCCACGGCGCGCCTTAGCAGGAGCAGCGATGCCATGCCGGCGTCGTGCTCGAACGGGTTGCCGGCGAACTCCGGCAATGGCGGCGGGTTGAACATGAGATGGTAGAGCGCCGGATTGTCCAGGGCGAAGGCAACATACGCACGCCCGCCCTCCCGCAGGCGCCCGATGGGGTCGCCGGCGGTTTGCGCGGCGACGGCAACCTTGTCCCGGACCAGTTGTTCGAAGCCCGCGTCGTGAACGGCCCGCAGCAAGGCGTCGCGGTTGCGGAAATGACCATACAGGGCCGGCGCGCTGCACCCGACGGCCGCGGCGATGCGGGCCATGGTCACCCCGCTAAGCCCGTCCTTCTCCAGAAGGCACCGGGCCGACGCGATCGCCAAACCGGGTATGTCCTTTTCATCCTGCTTGCGCGGTCGCGCCATGACAGCCCCCAGAAACCGAACGTCATTAATTTAACCTGATTCGGTTTTCGGTCAAGCAGGGACTCCCGGCAGATGTCCGGCATCAGCGGACCGGCCGCAGGATTGAAATGTCGGAGGCAGGACGGCGGCGGCGTTACCAGCCGCCGAAGCGTTTCCACTTGTCCACCACCTCGCCCTTGTCGAGGACGTGGTAGGCGTCGAAGCAGGCCGCCGTCATGCAGGCATGGTTGGGCATGATGCGGACCTTGGCGCCGATGGGCAGGCGGTCCCACAGGGACTCGTCGTGCACCGTGCACAGACCGTGCTCCTGCGCCATGTCGGAGACGAACAGGTTGGGCAGCGGCCGCCCCGACAGGTCGCAGACAACGCCGTAGCCCACCTCCGGCTTCAACTCCTGGGCGGAGACGTCCTTGGACAGCGCCAGCGCGCCGGCGTCCAGCAACAGGTGGCCGGAGTGGCGGTTGTGGCCGATGACGCTTGCCAGCACCGACAGCGCCAGGTCACCCGCCTTGCAGACGCCCAGCATGAGTTGGTGGACATCCATGAACATGTAGACGCCCGGCCGCATCTCGGTCAGGCCTGAGAAATCCTCGCCCAGCATCGCGGTCGGCGTGGAGCCGCCGGACACCACGGGGCACGGCAGACCGGCCTCGCGCAGGCGGTCGGCGGCATGAACCAGCCCTTCCCGCTCCGCCCAGGCGACGGAACGGATCTCGAAGGTGCCGCGGCAGTGGTAGCTCTGCCCGGCGTGCGCCATGACGCCCGCCAGCCGCGTGCCCGGCCCTTCGTGGATGACGCGGGCGACAGGCAGCAGATCCGCCCCGTCCGGCAGAACGCCGGCGCGATGCCCGCCCACGTCGATCTCCACCAGCATGTCGAAGGTCACACCCAGTTCAGCGGCGCGGGCGGAGACGGCCTCGGCCATGGGCACGTTGTCGGTGATCAGCGTGATCCGGGCACCCTTCTCCACCAGCGGCGCCAGTCCCTCGATCTTTCCGGGCACGGCGCCGACGGCGTAGAGAATGTCCTTGAAGCCGTGCCCCGCGAAGCCCCGGGCCTCGGCGACTGTCGACACGGTGATGCCACCGGCCTGCCCCTCCGTCGCGAGCATGGCGACCTCCGGGCACTTGGCCGTCTTCAGGTGCGGGCGAAGCGTCACGCCGGCGGCGGCCATGCGGCCGTTCATGGCCGCCAGATTGGCGCACAGCACCGGCAGGTCGAGAAGAAGCGAAGGTGTCGGCAGGTCGGCGGGACGAACCAAGGATGCTATTCCAGCTTTGTCAGGGCGGCGGAGTTGATGCAGTAACGCAGGCCCGTGGGCGCCGGCCCGTCGTCGAACACGTGCCCCAGGTGCGCGTCACACCGATTGCATAGCACCTCGACGCGCACCATGCCATAGGAGGTGTCCCTCTCCTCCCGTACATGGTCGGGCTCCACCGGTGCGGTAAAGCTGGGCCAGCCGGTGCCGCTTTCGAACTTGGTGCGGCTGTCGAACAGGGGCAGGCCGCAGCAGACGCAGCCGTAGAGGCCGGGCTCGTGGGCGTGGCAGAACTCGCCGGTGAACGGCCGTTCGGTGCCCTTCTTACGAGTGACGCGGTACTGCTCGGGGGTGAGCAGTTCGCGCCATTCCTCGTCGGACTTGACGATCTTTTCCATGGCCGCACCTCCGTCTCACATGCAAAAACGGCCGGCGATGATCCACCGCCGGCCGCCGGATAGGGGTTGCCCCCGGAACCGGTCAGATCCCGAAGAACGGTTGAAAGAGTCTGGGCACCACGCCGGTAAACCGCAAGGGGGCATCGGTCACGGCCAGGCACAGGCAGGGCTCACCCTCGTCCGCCACCGGCTGGTGGAGCATGCTTTCGTCGGCGCAGGCCACATCGCCGCGGGCGAAGCTGCCCATCTCGTCGGAGAACCCGCCGGCCAGGACCATCGTGTACTCGGGGCCGTTATGGCTGTGCTGCGGCATGGCCGCGCCCGGCTTGATGCGAAACAGGCGCGCCTTCGACATGCCTGACACCGGCAGGTCCAGGCCCTTCACCGCCGGCCCCATGGAGCGCCACGGCAGGCTGTCGATCCCGCCCTTGAGGTAGGACCGCAACGGTTCGGGAATCAGGTCGCGCGTGGCGGCGTCGACCTCGGGCGCGGATTTGCTTATGGGCACCGGCTCGGGCTCGTCCAGCCGCGCCATGACCGCCGCAAGGCTGTCTTCCGACAGAACATCGGGCTCCATGTCCTCCACCAGGACGCCGCCGATTGCTTCGGCTTCGGCAACCCGGGCACGGCAGGCCGGGCAGAGCGCCGTGTGGGTGGCCACCATCAACGACAGGCCTTCGTCCAGGCTGCCCGCCGCGTAGGCCACCAGCAAGTCGTCGCCGGGGTGATGATGGATCTTGATCATTCCACGTCGTCTCCCAATACCGACCGCACCTTGCGGAAGGCAAGCCGCAGCCGGGATTTCACCGTGCCCAGCGGCAGATTCAGTTCCTCGGCGATCTCGGAATGCGGCTTTTCTTCGTAGAAACTGAGCCGTATGACCTCCGCCTGTTCCGGCGGCAGGGTGCGGATCGCCTCTCGCACCAGGTCCTCTCTCTGCCGGGCCCCGACGCTGTCGTCGGCCCGCGGTGTCTCGTCCGGTGTCAGCGCCGGATCGTCGGGGTCAAGCTCCGGGCGCTTTTCACGCCGGATGAGGTCGATCCGCAGGTTACGGGCCACCGCGAAGATCCAGGTGCCGGCCGCGGCTTTCGCCGGATCATAGAGATGAGCCTTGCGCCAGACCGAGACCATGGCCTCCTGCGCCACTTCCTCGGCCTGAGTGTCGTCGGCGCCGAGCCGGCGCATGTAGGCCTTCAGGCGGGGCGCGTAATGCTGGAACAGGCGGGCGAAAGCCTGCTTGTCCCGATCCCGCCCGACGGCGACGAGGCAGGCCCCTGCGTCGAGCTTGGACAACTCCTCATTCACCGGAAAAGTCATGGCCGACCTCCGGCGCGTGAAACCGGCGCCGCCGGCGCGACTGCCCGCGGGGCCCATGGGCGGGGGCGACGGCTTGGCCTCGCCTGTGTGTGCTGTCTGGACACTCATGCCCTCCCTTACGCGGCCTCGTCCAATGGTGGATCACAGACCGCGCATTCATCCAGTATCGAGTGACGAAAATCTTGGAAACCGGATCGTGACCGATCATATCATTCCCATAACGATATCCTTACGGGTACCGTAACGCCCAACCGCGCCACTGGATACATCGGATCGTCGTTTCATGCAGGAAGCCAGTCCCGCTCCCCCGCCCGCCGGCCGGCGTCTGCGCGTTGCCGTCGTGGGATCGGGCATCGCCGGGCTGTCCTGCGCGTGGCTTTTGTCACAGCGCCACGACGTGACGGTCTATGAGAAGGATACGCGACCCGGCGGCCATTCCAACACGGTGACGGTTCCCACGCCCGAGGGACCGGTCGCGGTGGACACCGGCTTCATCGTCTACAACGACACCACCTACCCGAACCTGCGGTCGCTGTTCGGTCACCTGGGCGTGCCGACGGCCGACAGCGACATGAGTTTCGGCGTCTCGATCGATCACGGCAGGCTGGAGTACGCGGGATCGACCTCCCGCGCGACCCTCTTCGCGCAACGCCGGAACATCCTGCGCCCCCGCTTCTGGTCCATGCTGCGCGACCTGGTGCGCTTCTATCGCACTGCGCCCGGTCTGCTGGTCGAGCCGGGGGCCGAGGCGCTGACGCTGGGCGAGTACCTGGATCGCGAGGGCTACGGCGCCCCCTTCGTCAACGACCATCTTCTGCCCATGGGTGCGGCCATCTGGTCGGCGGCGGTGGAGGACATGCGCGGGCATCCGGCGACGGAGTTCATCCGGTTCTGCGACAACCACGGGCTGCTCAAGCTGCGCGACCGACCCGTGTGGCGCACGGTCGCGGGCGGCAGCCGGGAATACGTCAGCCGTCTCGCCGCGCCCCTTGCCGGCGGCCTGCGCCTGGGCGTCGGGGCGGTGGAGGTCCGGCGGCAGCCGCGGGGTCCGTGCACCGTAGTCGACACCGACGGCGGCGTCGAACGCTTCGACCATGTGGTGCTCGCCTGCCATGCCGACCAGGCCCTGCCGCTGCTCCGCGATCCGTCGGCCCGCGAGACGGCCGTGCTGGACGCCTTCCGCACCCAGCCCAACGAGGCCTGGCTGCACACCGATCCGGGCCTGATGCCGTGCCGGCGCAAGGCCTGGGCAAGTTGGAACTACCTGTCCCACGCGGGTCGCGACGGCCGTGCGGCGGTCTGCGTCACCTACTGGATGAACCGCCTGCAGCCGCTGGCGACGAAGACCGACCTGTTCGTTACCCTGAACCCGGACACGCCTCCGCGCGATGAAGCGGTCCTGGCGCGCATCCCCTACCGCCACCCGCTGTTCGACAGCCGTGCCGCCCGCGCGCGGGACCTGCTCTGGGGCTTGCAGGGGCGGCGCAACACCTGGTTCTGCGGCGCCTGGTTCGGCGCCGGCTTCCATGAGGACGGCCTGCAGGCGGGCCTTGCGGTGGCCGAGCAGCTTGGCGGGGTGCGTCGGCCGTGGGCCGTGGAGAACGAGTCGGGCCGCATTCCCCTGCGCGACCGTCCCCGGCCCTTCCCGGACGCCGAGGAGGTGTCGGCATGACGACGGACGCCCCCGACGGCGCCCTTTACACCGGCACCGTCATCCACCGCCGTTTCACTCCGCGCGCGCACCTGTTGCGCTACCGGGTGTTCTCGCTGCTGGCGGACCTGGACGCCCTGCCGGCGCTGGACACGCGCCTGCGGCTGTTCGGGCACAACCGCAGGGCCGTCCTGTCGCTGCACGACCGCGACCACGGCCCCGGCGACGGCACGCCCCTGCGCCGCTGGGTCGACGCCGAGCTGGCGGCGGCAGGCATCGACCTCGGTGACGGCGGTCGCGTGCGGCTGCTGTGCTATCCGCGGCTGTGGGGTTACGCCTTCAATCCCTTGAGCGTCTACTGGTGCCACCGCGCCGACGGATCGCTGGCCGCCGTGCTGCACGAAGTCAACAACACCTTCGGCCAGCGCCGCGTCTACCTGATCCCCGCCGAGGCGACGGAGGCGACGGAGGGCGGCGCCGTGCGGCAGAAGGCGGCCAAGGACTTCTACGTCTCGCCTTTCATGCCCATGTCCATGGAGTACCGCTTCACCCTGCGTCCGCCCGGCGCGGCGGTGACGGTGGCCATCGACGAACACGACCGCGACAGCGGAGAAAAGATCCTGCACGCCTCGTTTACCGGCCGCGCCCGCCCGCTGACCGACGCGACCATCGCCGGTGCGGTGGGGCGGCACCCGCTGATGACCGCCAAGGTCGTCGCCGGCATTCACTGGGAGGCGCTCAGGCTGTGGCGCAAGAAGGTGCCGCTGCAACCCCGACCGCCCGCGCCCGACCGGCTGGTGACGGTGGTCGGGCGCGACCCCGCCCGCGGCGAAGGCCACGCGGCCTGACCGCGGCAACTCCCCACCGACACCGACGACGAGACACGGACCGCCCGCCGACATGCCGCCATCCGACACCGCCGCCGCCACCTACACGGCCCCCGCCGCCCAGGCGCTCGCGCGCGACCGGCAGACGCCGCCGCCGCGCCTGGGGCCTTGGGGCCGGGCCGTACTGCCCTTCCTGCACCGGCTGGAAGTGGGCCGCCTGACGCTGGTGGACCCGGAGGGCCGGCGTGCCGTCTTCGAGTCCGAGCATCCGGGACCTCACGGCGAAATCCATCTGCGCGACGTCGATTGCCTGCGGCGGCTGGTCGCCGGCGGGACGGTCGCCTTCGCCGAGGCCTATCGTGACGGCGCCTGGGACAGTCCCAACCTGACCGCCCTGGTGGAACTGGCCGCCCGCCACACCCACGCCCTGGAGACCCGCTTCAAGGGCCGTCCGCTGGCGCGCGGGCTCAACCGGATGATGCACCGCCTGCGCCGCAACTCGCGGACCGGCAGCCGGCGCAACATCGCCTACCACTACGACCTGGGGAACGGATTCTATCGCCGGTGGCTGGATTCCTCCATGACCTACTCCTGTGCCCTGTTCGACCGCCCCGGCCAGGCGCTGGACGAAGCGCAGGCGGCGAAGCACGCCCGCCTGGCGGCCCTGCTGGATGTCGGTCCCGGCGACCATGTGCTGGAGATCGGCTGCGGCTGGGGCGGCTTTGCCATTCATCTGGCCCGCACCCACGGCTGCCGCGTCACCGGCCTGACCCTGTCGACCGAGCAGCACGCCTGGGCCACCCGGGCCGTGCGCGAGGCGGGGCTGGCGGACCGGGTGGACATCCGCCTGCAGGACTACCGCGACGTCACCGGCACTTACGATGCCCTGGCCTCCATCGAGATGTTCGAGGCCGTCGGCGAGGAGCACTGGCCGCAGTACTTCCGCGTGTGCCACGACCGCCTGAGACCCGGTGGCCGGGCGGCGCTGCAGGTCATCACCATCGCCGAGGACCGCTTCGACCGCTACCGCCGGGGAACGGACTTCATCCAGAAGCACATCTTTCCCGGCGGCATGCTGCCCAGCCCGTCGCGCCTGCGGGACGGGCTGACCGGCACCGGCCTGGCCGTGACGGCGGAAGACGCCGTCGGCCCCCACTACGCCGAAACGCTGCGCCGCTGGCGGGCCGCCTTTCAGCAGGAGTGGCCCGCCATCGCGCAGGAAGGCTTCGACGAGGCGTTCCGGCGGCTGTGGACCTACTATCTGTGCTACTGCGAGGCCGGCTTCCGCGCCGGCACCATCGACGTGGTGCAGCTTGGTCTGCGGCGCCCGGCAGCGTGATCCACCCTCTCCGGTCTTCCCGTACCTCTGGAAACGGGACGAATGGTGAGAGTGATGCGCATCGAGGATTTTCGGAACCAGACGCCACGGTTTGCGCCGGAGGATTATTTCGCCGGCCGGACCCGCGCCTGGGGCTTGTTCCTCGATCGGTTCGGCGGGCTGCGCCGGCAGTTCGTGGTGGACATCGCCGGGATCTGGGACCCGGGATTACGCCACCTGATCCTGGACGAGAGCTTCCGGTACGACGACGGCTCCACCGAGACGCGCACCTGGACACTGCGGCGCCACGACGGCGGCCGCTACGAAGGCTGGGCCGGCGATGTGATCGGCGCGGCGCACGGCCGCTGCCTGGGGAACGCCTTTCACTGGCGCTATGCGCTGGCGGTGCCCATGGGCGGCCGGACCGTCAAGCTGGCGTTCGACGACTGGATGTTCCTCCAGCCCGGCGGGGTACTGCTCAACCGAGCCACGGTGTCGAAATGGGGGCTGGACGTCGGCACGGTTTCCATCGCCTACAGCAAGACGGCCGAGGGCGACGCGGAGATCGCGGCGGCTTCGGGCGTCACGGCCGCCCCAGCGCAAGGGCCGGTGGCCGACAGCCTCAGAACGCGGCGATCCGCCGCCGAATGAAGCGCAGCACCGGCCCGATCACCGGCAGCATCTCGTAGAGGCCGGAGGCGGCGTCCCAGTAGTCGATATGGGCGGTGACCATCCCCTGGGTGTCCAGGTGCACCTCTGTCATGCCGTCGGCCGACCAGGCCCGGCCGCCCAGCTTGCGCAGGCGTCCGCTCATGTGCCAGCGAAGGAATCCGACGTCGCCCTGCTCGGCCATGCAGCGATGGGTGATGGTGAACGTGACGTCGCCGACGTCCTGAAAGGTGCGCTCCAGCAACGCCAGCATGGCGCCGCGGCCCTGGACATCGTGGAACGGGTCCTTGAAGCGCACGTTTTCGGCGGTCACCCGGCGCATTTCGGGCAGGGTTTCCGGACGCAGGGAGGCCAGCAGGTTCGCATAGGCCTCGAACCCGGCTATCCGCACCTCTTCCTGTGTCGTTCTCATGCTCGACACTCCGCAGCCCTCTATCGGTGTCGGACCATGCGCCGTGTAAGCGCGAAATACAACCCTTGTGGCAGTACTTTTGCCAGCTTCATAAAGACCGCCATACGGAACGGGAATGCAATTTCGAACCGCTTTGCCTCAAGTCCCCGCACGATTTTTTCAGCAGCGTATTCAGGCTCCACAAGAAACGGCATGTGAAAGTCGTTCCGATCGGTCAGCGGCGTGCGCACGAAGCCCGGATTGATGATCGACACGGACACGCCGCAGGACTCCAGTTCGGGCTTGAGCGCCTCGGCCATGTTGTTGAGCGCGGCCTTGCTCGCGCCGTAGGCGGCGGCCGTGGGGAGTCCGCGATAGCCGCTCACTGATCCCATGATCGCCACGTGGCCCGCGCGCCGCGCCACCATGCGCGGCACCACCGCCGCCAGCCCGTGGATGACGCCCATGACGTTGACCTCCATGAGCGTGCGGAACGGCTGGGCGGAGAACGTCCGGCCGTCGACGGGCTTGTGCGTGCCGGCGTTGAACACCGCCAGATCCACCTCGCCAAGGTCGCGGCGGATTGCCTCGGCGGTCGCCGCCATGGCGGCCTCGTCGGTCACGTCGACCGGGAACGGATGGAGCCGGGGATGCTCCGCCGCCAGGGTCTCCAGGTCCGCCTCGGTGCGGGCGGATACGGCAACCGTGACCCCGCGCCGCGCCAGTTCCAGCGCCAGGGCCCGGCCGATGCCCTTGCCCGCGCCGGTCACCCAGGCGACCCGGGTGCCGTTGACCGTGCGCTGTCTGCGTCCTGCCGTGGATTTGTCCGTCATACCCGATTCTACGCACGGCGGGCCCGTCGGAGATCGTGGAAATGTCATATGCCGCGTGGCCGACGTATGAAAACGAATGAAAACGCATTGTATCGCGCCGTATACGCCAGGATACGTCCGAAAAGGCTTGAATGCCCATCGCAGGACCCCCAGCTTCATCGTCGCGAACACATACACGAGCCCGACACCCTCTGCAGGAGCCGGACCCATGACGCTGCCCTCTTCCGATCGCCCGCTTCCGCCGCTGCGGCTTCCGGATCCGCGCGACGACCGGACAGGCGGTTTGCGCGCCTATCTGTCGGCCATTCACGCCCTGCCCGTCCTGACCGAGGACGAGGAACGGCGGTTTGCCGACGCCTGGGCGCGGGACGGCGACGTCGACGCGGCGCACCGGCTGGTCACCGCCCACCTGCGTCTGGTGCCCAAGGTGGCCCGCCAGTTCCGCGGCCAGGGGATGCCGCTGTCGGACCTGATCGGCGAGGGCAACATCGGGCTGCTGCAAAGCCTCAAGCGCTATGACCCGGACAAGGGCTTCCGCTTTGCCACCTATGCCCGCTGGTGGATCCGGGCGGCGATCCTCAACCACCTGCTTCAGGACTGGTCGCTGGTGAAGATCGGCACCGGCACCGGCAACAAGCGCCTGTTCTTCAATCTGGCCAAAGCCAAGCGCGAGATGGGCCTGATTGGTACCGAGAACATGACGGACGCCGACATCGCCCGCCTGGCCGAGCGCCTGGACGTGAGCCCGGCCGACATCGTGCGCATGAGCCAGCGGCTGTCGGGCGGCGACCTGTCGCTGGACCACCCCACCGGCGGCGATCCCGATGACGGCCGCACCGGCACGCTGCTGGACACCCTGGCCGACGAGCGCCCCGACCAGGAGGCCCAGCTCGCCGACCGGCAGGAAAGCCACTGGCGGCGGGAGAAGGTGCGCGAGGCCTTCGGCGTACTGGACGAGCGCGAGCGCACCATCCTGGCCCGCCGCTACCTGACGGGGCGGCCGCACACGCTCCAGGCCCTGGCGGCGCTGTACGGCGTGACGGCGGAGCGCATCCGCCAGATCGAGGCCAAGGCCATCAACAAGATGCGTCAGGCGATCACGGCCGCCAAAGCGGCGAAGGCCGCCAAGGCGAACAAGGCAGCCGCCGGCCCCACCCGCCGCCGCGCCCGGCCCGGAGCGCCCGTCCCCGCCGCCACCTGACGCGCATCGTTTCAACACCCGCTCGACGATTGACGCCCCGCCCCGTCCGGCCATACTGGGCACCGCCCGCCGGCCGGCGGGGCGCCGTGTCGTCTGGAGGAAGCCGCATGCATTTCGCGCCGGAGATCGACCACCCCGTGCTCAAGGCCCTGTTCCGGCACTGGGTGGCCGCGCGCGGCGACCACCTGATGCCCGAACCCGGCGCCATCGATCTGTCCGCCCTGCCGCCCGACGTGCGGCGCCATGCCGTCGTCTATGCCTGCGAGCCGGCGGCACCTGCGGCCGGGGACTGCCCCCGCTTCCGCCTGGTAAAGGTGGGGGAGCAGGCGCGCGAGCGTTACGGCGCCGACGCGGAGGGCCGCTTCGTCGACGAGGTGGTGCGCGCCCACGACCTGGACGTACTGACGCGGGTTCTGGAAAGCGTGCGCCGAGACCGCGTCGTCCATTGCTACCGGACCATGATCACCCTGGCCGGGGGCGGCGCCGTGCCGCGCGCCAAGCTCCTGCTGCCGCTCGGGACCCCGGACGGCGTCGTGACCGGCGTGCTCGGCGGCCTGATCCAGACCCAGGCGCCGGATCAGGGCACCCTCGACGACACCTATCACAGCCGTTTCGTGGCCCTGGATGCCCTGGAGGACCGGCCGGAGCATTTCCGGTAGAAGCGGTCAGAGCCGCTTCGGCGGGTGCGGGTCGTCCAGCTCATCGATCACCGTTTCCTCCCACAGCGGTTCTCCGCTGCGGTAAGCCGCGCGAGCCAGCAGATGCCCGCCCACCGGTCCGCCGAGGAACAGGAAGACCAGCGTCATCAGGGCCTTCGTGATCGTGCCGACCTCGGGAAAGGCGAAGGCAACGGCCAGCGCGGCCGCACCGCCACCCACGCTGCCGGCCACCGACACGGCGTGCAAGCGGCCGTAGAAATCCGGCATTCGGAACAGGCCCACCGCCGCCCCGAGGGTGTAGAGACCTGCCACTACCAGCAGGACGGCGGCGACCCAATCGGTCCAAGGTCCGGCGGTCATGGCTGGGCCTCCGGCTCGCGGTTCTCGTGGGCCTCCTCGGGCTCCGTCGGCGGGTGGCCGCCGTGATGCGCCCGCCACGCGCGGCGCATCAGATAGCGCGCCATGACCGCCGTGCCGATGAACGCCAGCAGCGCCATGGTCATCGCCACGTCGATGTAGAGCGCCTGGGCCGCGACGATGGCGAAGGCCGCCGCTGCCACGACCACGACGTATCCCAGCATGTCCAGCGCGTTCACCCGGTCGGCGGCGCGCGGCCCCTTCACCAGCCGCGCCAGCGTCACCAGCCCGGCGGCAACCGCGCAGAGAAAGCAGAAGAGGGCGGCGGCGTGAACGAGGGTCATCGCAGCACCTTCAGCGCCGGGCGCTCCAGGCTGTCCTTCATGGCGCGCTTGGCCGCCGCCGGATCGCGGCAGAACAGCGCGTGGACGTAAAGAACCTGGCGGTCGAGCCCGACTTCCAGGCTGACCGTGCCCGGCGTCAGCGTGATCATGTTGGCGAACAGGGTGATCTCGGCATTGGTGCGGGCCTCCAGCGGCACGGCGATGATGCCGGGCGCGGCACGGCGACGGGTGGCGACCTCCACCAGGACGGCCGTGGCGGCGCGCAGAACCTCCCACACGAATCGCAGCACCAGCCACCCGGCCCGCAAGGGCGTGTCGACGTATCCGGTGGAGCCCCGCCGGGTATAGAGGGGATGGGCGAGGCTTAGCACAAGGAAGCCGAGGCCGAAGCCGGTCGCGAAGTCGGTCAGGTCGAAGCTGCCGCGCAGCAGCACCCAGAGCACCGCCAGCACCACGTTGAGCGCGAACAGGGTCATGGCTCGCCTCCTTGCTGTTCCAGGCCCATGACGGCCTCCACATAGGGCTCCGGGTCCAGCAACAGCGCCGCCGCCCGCTCGGCAACCGCCAGCACGGGCTCGGCACCCAGGCCTAGGATCACCACCAGCCCCGCCATGGCGACGGCCGGAGCCGCCAGCCACCCCGGATGGCACGGCGCCTCCGTCAATGTCGCAAGCGGCCGGGGCGGATCCTCCCACGCCAGCGCCGACCACAGCCGGGCCATGGCGAATACGGTCAGAAAGGCAGCCAGCAGCGCCACACCGGCCATCACCCACTGCTCCGCCTCCAGGCCCGCGCGCACAAGGGCATACTTGCCCCAGAACCCCGACAGCGGCGGGATTCCCGCAAGGCTGAAGGCCGGCAGGAACAGCAACAGCGCCATCCCCGGCCGGGCCTGCATCAGGCCGCCGCCGGATGCCAGGGCGAAACTGCCCTGCGCCAAGCGCGCGGTCAGGCCGACGGTCAGGAACAGGGCTGCCTTCACCACCATGTCATGAACGCTGTAGAACACCGCGCCGGCCAGCCCCAGCGGCGTCATGAGCCCCAGCCCCATGGCGATGTAGCCCATGTGTCCGACCACCTGGAAGCTCAGGATGCGCCGGGCGTCGCGCTCCACCAGCGACCCCAGCACGCCAATAACCAGCGTCGCGCCGGACAGCATTAGGATCAGGGTCTGAAGAAAACCAAGGTCATCCGTTCCGCCGAATACCACGGTGAACACGCGGAGGGCGGCGTAAAGCCCCACCTTGGTCAACAGCGCCGCGAACAGGGCTGAGACGGTGGCCGGCGGCGCGTGGTAGCTGGCCGGCAGCCAGAAGAATACCGGCACCAGCCCCCCCTTCACGGCGAAAGCGAACAGGAACAGCATCGCCACCGCCGTTACCAGCGCCTGGTTCTCCACCACCGGCACGGCGCCCGCCAGGTCGGCCATGGCCAGCGTGCCGGTCAGGCCGTACAGCAGCGCCACGCCGACCAGAAGCACGGAGGTGCCGATGAGATTGAGGACAAAGTACTTGATGCCGCCATCCAGCTGCCGTCCCTCGCCGCCCAGCACCAACAGCGCGAACGAGGCAATGAGCACGACCTCGAACCAGACATACAGGTTGAACACGTCGCCGGTCAGGAAAGCGCCGTAGCAACCCGCCATCACCACATGCAGGAAGGCATGGAATCCGCCCCGCTCCCGCCCCCGGTCGGCCTCGCCGATGGCCGACGCGATGCAGGCGAGCGCAACGACGGCGGCGGTGACGGAGAAGGTCGCGCTCAACGGGTCAGCGACGACAGCAATGCCCAGCGGCGGCGCCCAGTCGCCCAGAGGCGCAACCAGCACCGCCCCCTCCCACACCCGTGCGAGCAGCAGGGTTGTGAGCGCCAGCAGTCCCGCGCCACCGGCCAGCGACACCATCCGGTGCGGCACCGGGTGCGTGCGCAGCGCAAAGCAGGCGATGGCGATCGCCAGCGACAGAGGCACGGGAAGCGCGGGCAGCCAGGACGTCATGCCTCGTGCCTCCGGTGCTCATCCTCGGCGGCGGCGACGTCCGGCGGCGGCTCGGCGGCGCGGAAGCGGTCCGTATCGACCGTCCCCAGCACGCGGCGCAGACGCACCGCCAGCACCAGCACCGACATCAGCAACCCGAAGCTGATGACAATCGCTGTCAGGATCAGCGCCTGCGGCAGTGCGTTGGCGGCCGTCTCGGGCACGCCGCCCTCGCCTTGCGCGATGGGTGGAATGGCGCGGGTCAGCCGGCCCGACGTCAGCACCGCCAGATTTATGGCATGTGCCAAAAGCACCGTCCCCAGCACGATGCGCACCAGGTTGCGGCACATGACGAGATAGAGCGCACAGGCCGTCAGGAGGCCGGTGAGGATGGCGAGCCAGGGTTCCACGGCCTATTCCTCCTCCTCGACCTCGCCGGCGTTGACACGGCCCGCATCCTCTTCCAGCGCCAGCAGCAGGGCGAGCGTCGCGCCGATCACCACCAGATAGACTCCGACGTCGAACAGAATGGGCGTGCCGACGTGGGAGCCGCCGACCGTCATCCACAGCCCTGTCAGGAAAGGCTTGCCCGCCAGGGCGGCTGAGAAGCCCGCGATCAGCGCCACCGCCAGTCCGGCGGCCGCGATCAGGCGGGGCGCAATCCGCAACGCGCGGCGGGCGCGGCGGGAACCTTCACCCAGCGAGCCGATGACGATTCCCAGCGCGCAGATCAGCCCGCCGATGAACCCGCCCCCCGGATCGTTGTGGCCGCGCAGCAGCATGTAGAGGGAGAACAGGATCAGGACCGCCGCCAAGAGCCGCCCCATGGTGCGCAGGATCAGCGTGCTCATGACCGGCGCTCCCGAGTTCCGGTCCTCTGGCGATGGGGCTCGCCGTGCGTGCCGGCGGTGCCGGCGTCGCGGCCGCTGTCGAGCCCGCTGCGGCCCAGGCGGAACAGCGCGTAGGCGCCCAGCCCCGCCATGGTCACCACCGTGATCTCGCCCAGGGTATCGAAGGCGCGGAAGTCCACCAGGATCACGTTGACGACGTTGTCGCCGTGGGCTTTTTCAGGGGCGAGCTTGAGGATGCGCTGCGTCAGGCTGGCGTCGAAGGGCATGGCGGTGACGGAGACCAGCAGAACCGCGACCAGCGTGCCGCCGCCCAGGGCGATCAAGCCCTTCGCGACCTTGGCGCCGACACCCATCGCCGGCTTCTCCGCCGGCGGCGGCAGGCGCAGCAGAACCAGCGCCAGCAGGACGGCGCTCAGTGTGGTGACGGTGATCTGCGTGATCGCCAGGTCCGGCCCGCCGAACAGCACGAAGATCAGCGCCACGGCCCCTTCGAGAATGGTCACGGCGCCCACGGCGGCAAGCCGGGTGCGGGCGGCCACCGTTGCCACGCCCGCACCCGCCGCTAGCAGCAGCACCAGCCAGTCCATGGGGCCGCCCCACGACCACTCCCCAGGCCCGGGCAGGCGCAGGCCGCCCAGCACCGCCAGGGCACTGGTCGCAAGGCCGATCATGGCCAGCATGGTGACGCCGGTGTAACTGGTCAGGCGGCCGTCCTGCAGGAGGCCGGTGACGGCCGCACTGATGCTCTTGAGCGCCCGGACGATCCGCTCGTAGCCGGCCTCGGGCTGAAGGGGAAAGCGTGGCGTCATCCACACAAGCGCCGCCCGCAGGCTGCGCCGCCGCCAGTAGAACAGCAGGCCGAGCGCCACTGTCAGGACGCTCAGCATCAAGGGCACGTTGACGCCGTGCCACAGCTTCAGTTCCACGTCTCGGGGGGCTTCCTCGATGGTGATGACGGCCGGCTGGATGATGCGATCGCCGAAGGTTTCGGGCATGAGGCCCAGCGCCAGTCCAAGCGCCGCCAACAACAGGGCCGAACCCCACAGGCGCCAGTCGCCCTCCTCGCCGGGCTCCGGCCCCGGCTTGCGGGCGGAAGCGAAGAAGGGGCGGATGACCAGGATCAGCGCCGCCGTGCCCATGAGGGAGTTGGCGAGCACGCTGCCGCCCACCACCCACGTCGGCGCCGCGGACAGCGCCATGGCGCCCTCGTAGTGCAGTTCCTTTCCGATGAACCCCAAAAACGGCGGAAAGCCCCCCATTGACAAGGCCGCCAGGACGGCGGCGGTCACCGTGCGCGGCATGGGCCCCGCCAGATGCGACAGGCGTTCCACGTCGCGGCTGCCGACTTCATGGTCGACTGTTCCCGCCACCAGGAACAGCGACGACTTGTAGAGCGCGTGAACCACCAGGAAGGTCATGGCCGCCGTCACCGCCGCCTTGTCGCCGCCCGACAGCAGCAGCACGATGGTCCCCAGCCCCATCACGGTGGAATAGGCCAGGATCAGCTTCATGTCCGTCTGGCGGATCGCCAGCACCGCGCCGGTCACCGCCGAGATGACGCCGACGATGGACAGCGTCATCAGCCATGCCTGGCTGTCCGCCAGCGCCGGATGAAACCGCGCCAGCACATAGATGCCGGCCTTCACCATGGCCGCCGAATGCAGGTAGGCCGACACCGGCGTCGGCGCCGCCATGGCGTTGGGCAACCAGAAGTGGAAGGGCACCTGGGCACTTTTGGTGAAGGCGCCGAGCAGGATCAGTCCCAGCATCCACGGATAGAACGGGTGGTCGGGCAGGTTCTCGGCGGCCCGCACGGCCGTTATGGTGAAGCCGCCGGCCGCCAGCCCCAGCAGGATCAGTCCTGCGAGCAGGCTCAGGCCTCCGACGCTGGTCACCAGCAGCGCCTGAAGGGCTGCGGCGCGGCTTTCGCCGTCCTGGTGCTTCCACCCGATCAGCACATAGCTGGTGATCGTCGTCAGTTCCCAGAAAACATACAGAAGGATCAGGTGTTCAGCGGTCACCAGACCCATCATTGCCAGCATGAAAGCAGTCATGTAGAGGATGAAACGTCCCCGGTGCGGCGAATGCTTCATGTAGCCGCCCGAGAACACCATCACCAGCGCCCCGACCCCTGCAATCAGCAGCCCGAACAGGACCGACAGACCGTCGAGCCGCAGGGAGAAAGGCACGTCAAGGCTGGGCACCCAGGGCCACGACAGCACACGCACGTCGCCGCCCTGCACCGCCGGAACCTCGGCGGCGAGCAGGCCAAGGATCAGGAGCGCGAGCAGCGCGGAGAAGGCTCCGGAGGAGAAGATGCGGGCGACTGGCGACGCGGACCCGGACGAGGCCTGCAACGGCACCTCCCTGGGTTCACATTCAAGAAGGGACGGCTTGCAAACACGCCGCCCCACCTGATGGTTGCGCCGCCCTTACGCTCCTCGCCTCAAGAGCCGGCCCCGCGGCGCCGCCTGCGCGCGCCCAGCGTGCCCAGCAGGATGCCGGAGAAGATCAGCACCAGGCCCGCGCCGTGGAACCAATAGAGGCTCTCGCCAAGGAATATGACGGCCAGGATCGCCGTGAACACCGGCAGAAGGTTGATGTACAGCCCCGCCGTGGAGGCCCCGGCCTCCGCCACGCCCCGGTTCCAGAAATAGAAGGCCCCGATGGACGGACCGGTGGCGACATACAGGAAGACCAGCGCCATGCCCCAGGTGACGGGAACGGGGCTGCCGACCGTCGCGGCTTCCACGGCGTAGAGCGGCGCCAGGAAGCACAGGCCCGCCATCATCTGCACGGTCAGCATGGCGCCCGGCGTCAGCCCCGGCGGGTGGGCGCGCAGGCCCACGGAATACAGCGACCACACCAGCACCGCCAGCAGCATGAGCCCGTCGCCCGCGTGCACCTCCAGCCCCATGAGCACGCTCGGATCACCGCGCCCGACCACCACCGCCACGCCCAGCATGGACAGCAGGATGCCGGCAATGCCGCCCCCCGAGGGCCGCTCGCGCAGCCAGATCCACGAGACCAGCACAATCGTCATGGGCATGGAGGTGTTGAGCAGCGTCACGTTGATCGCCGTCGTGGTCTCCAGCGCCATGTAGAGGAACAGGTTGTAGAGACCGGCCGAAAGAATGCCGAGCACGGCAATGCTCTTCCACTTCGCCCGCACCACCGGCCACTGGGTCAGCACGGCCGATGCGGTGAAGGGCAGCAGGATCAGGATCGCCAGGCTCCAGCGCACCACCGACAGCGCCAGCGGAGAGATGTCCGCCACCGCCACGCGCCCGACCACCGCATTGCCGGCCCAGAACAGGGGCGGCATCACCAGCATCAGGTAGGGCGAGGCCCACCAGGGGGCGGATTTGGTGGCGGTGGTGGACGTCTGGGTGTTCGACACGCCGGGGCACTTCCGGAACAAGAGGGTGGGCTCGTACGGGGCCGCATACCATGCCCGACCGGCCGACGCGGCCACAAGGGCCGCTATCACCGTGACAGGCGCCGGCCGTTGCGGCAGGATTGCAGGCGATGCCTTCCCTGCCCTCCGTCCGGAGACCGTTCCCATGTTCACGCTCGACGACCGCTTGGCCGCGGACACCGTTGAAATCGCCCGCTGGCCGCTCTGCCGCGTGCTGCTGATGAACGACCGGACCTATCCGTGGCTGATCCTGGTGCCGCAGCGCGAGGGGATGAGCGAGATCCACGAACTGGCAGCGGAAGACCGCACGCGGCTGATGGAGGAGGCGTCCTGCGCCGCACAACGGCTGCAACTGTTCACTGCCGCAGACAAGATGAATGTCGCCGCGCTGGGCAACATGGTGCGGCAGCTGCACGTCCACGTCATCGCCCGCTTCGACGACGACCCCGCCTGGCCCGGCCCGGTGTGGGGCGCGAAGGAGCGCGAGCCCTACTCCGAGGCCGAACTGCCGCACGTGGTCAGCCGCCTGCGCGAGGCCATCACCCCGCCCGAAGTGGACCCGCCGGCGCGTGAAGGCGGCGCCGGCAGCGGCAGCGGCAGCGGCAGCGCCATCCGCCGGACCCAGGCGCCGGGAACGCGAACGGTGCATTGATACCGCCGCGCGGCACCGGCGTCTTTTTCGGGAAATGCTGATCGGCAGCCGCCCCTCGCGCGTAAAGTGTGGGAATTCTTGCTGAAATCAAGCCCAGCCCAGGACTGCCGATGCCCTCCTCCGCTTCCGCTGCCCCGGTGATCGTCCTCTTCCGCGACGACCTGCGCCTGGCCGACCACCGGGCGCTGTCCGCCGCCGTCGGCACGGGCGCACCGGTCATCCCGCTTTATGTGGTGGACACCGCCCACGGCCTGGGCGCGGGCGAAACCGCACGGCCGCTGGGTGGGGCTGTCAGATGGTGGCTGCACTACAGCCTTGAAAGCCTGTCCGAAGGCCTCCGCGCCCTCGGCTCCCGCCTGATCCTGCGCGCCGGGCGCCCGCACGAGGTGGTGCCGCAGGTCGCCGCCGAGACCGGGGCGGCGCGCGTATTGCTCAACGAAACCGTGGTCCCCACCCACCGCGAAAGCGCGCGCCGGATGGCGGCGGCGCTGGAGGATCAGGGGGTGGAGGCGGTCACCCTGCGTCCCGACGCGCTGGTCTGGCCGTCGGAGCTGAAGACCGGCACCGGCGGGCACTACAAGGTCTACACCCCGTTCTGGAAGGCCCTGAAGCAGGCGGTCGGAGACCCCGAGACCCTGCCGCCGCCCGAGCGCCTGCCCGCCCCGGACCACTGGCCCGACAGCACGCCGTTGGCCGAGTTCCGCCTGACGCCCGCCATGCCCGACTGGGCAGGCGGCCTGCGGGAAAGCTGGACGCCCGGCGAGGATGGCGCCTGGGCCTGCCTGCACACCTTCATCGACGGCGCGCTCGCCCGCTACCGCACCGGCCGCAACCTGCCGGCGGAGGTTGGCACGTCGCGTCTGTCGCCGCACCTGCGCTTCGGCGAGATTTCGGCCCGGCAGGTGTGGAACGCCGTGCGCAGCATGGCCGAGCCGAACGCCAGCACCGACGCTTACTTGAGTGAAATCGGCTGGCGGGAGTTCAACCGCTACCAGCTCTTCCACAACCCCGATCTCCACCGCACGCCGCTGCGCCCCGAGTTCCGCCTGTTCCCCTGGCGTGAAGACGACGCCGACATCCGCGCCTGGCGCAAGGGCCTGACCGGCTACCCCATCGTCGACGCCGGCATGCGCGAACTGTGGGAAACGGGGTGGATGCACAACCGGGTGCGGATGATCGTCGGGTCCTTCCTCGTCAAGGACCTGCTGGCGCCCTGGCAGGTGGGCGAGGCCTGGTTCTGGGACACTCTTGTGGACGCCGACTGGGGCAGCAATCCCGGCAACTGGCAGTGGGTGGCCGGCTGCGGCGCCGACGCCGCGCCCTTCTTCCGCGTGTTCAATCCGGTGCTTCAGGGCGAGAAGTTCGACCCGCGCGGCGACTACGTCCGCCGCTGGGTGCCGGAACTGCGAGAAATGGACCGTCGCGTCATCCACAAGCCCTGGCAGGCGCCGCTCGAGTTGGCGCGCACCGGCTACCCCGAACCCATGGTCGACCACAGCCACGCCCGCCACCGCGCCCTGGCCGCCTGGCGCGGCATCAAGGATGCGGCGGAGTAAGGCGGCTCAGCAGCAGCGATTGACAGGGCTGCGTCAGGGCGGTCAACACCGCAGGTGGGCCCCTGCTTTCGCAGGGGCGACGAGTATTTTACAAAAAATATTAAACACTTAACTGATCGTCATTCCTGCGAAAGCAGGAATCCATATCCACTGTTATCCGACCTGCGAACGACGGCACCGCCCAGGACCGACCAACCCTCATCCTTCCATCGGCCGGCCTACCGCGCGGGCGAGCACCAGGTACAGCTTGCCCATGTCGGCGCTGGTCAGCGTTGCCGCCAGCACCTCCGCCCGGTCCGTCTGGCGGGCGGTGCGCAGCAGGCTTTCGTATTCGGCGATGTAGCGGTTCACGTAGTCGCGGAATTCGGCGTTGGCGCCATAGAGTTCGCGGATCTGGCCAGCCTGCTTGCGGGTCAGCGTGCGGGCGGCGTGGCGCAGGAAGGCCGAGGTGTCGCCCCGGTAGTAGCGCTGCCACAACTCTTCGTCCACCGTCGGGCTGAACAGGCGGGTGACGTCGACAGCCACCGACTGAAGGCGCTCGATGATGAACACCGCGCTGTTGAGGAAGCGTTGCAGGTCCGCCTGGTCGCGCGAGGCCTCCAGGGCGCGCAGCTTCTCCTCGGCCCGGTCGGCGACGTGGTTGAGGGTTTCCGCCCGCCGCTCGAACAGGGTGCCGGCGCGCTCCGTCTGGTCTGTCAGGCGGTCGCTGGCGCGGCTGAGCCCATCGGTCTGCGCACGCATTTCCTCCAGCGCGGCCGCGACCTTCTCCATGGACTCTTCGGACGTGCGGCCCAGGTCGCGGAAGCGCACCCGGAAGTCCTCGCTTGCCAGACGCATTTCCTCGGCAATGCGGCCGGTGTGCTCGCGGTAGGATGTCACGGCGTTGTCCAGCGCCTCGGCACTTTCGCCCACCGCCGTGGAGCCGTTGACGACGATCTCGTGCAGGCGCGAGCCGGTGGTGTCCAGCGCGTGCGCCAGGTCGCCGATGTGCTGGAGCGCACTGTCGGTGACCTGCGCCAGCATCTCGGCCCGCTCGCGCACGCCCGCATCGGTGGCGGCCAGGGCGTCGGCGGCGCGGTCGGCGGAGTCCGTCAGGGCATTGACGTTGCCGGTCAGCGCCTGGGCCAGGTCGCCGACGCGGGTCTCGCAGTCGCCGGTGGCGCGCTCGATCTGTTCGGTCAGGAATCGCGTGCGCTTGCCGACGTCCATGCCCAGCGCATCCATGCGCGCCTCCACGCGCCGGGCGGCCTCGTCCACCGGATCGGCCAGCCCCTCGCCACGGTCCCGCAGCGCCGCGACCAGGATGTTGACGCGCTCCTCGGCCGAACCGGCGGTGCGGTCGATGAGCGCGGCCAGTTCGGCGGCCTTGGCCTCCATGCCCTCGCCCACGGTCGACAGCCGCGCCTCCACCCCGCGCGCCGCCTCGTCGATGGGTGCCAGAAGGCCGGCGGCGCGCTTGGTCACCGCCGTGTTCAACTGCCCGATGCGGCCCTCGGCCTGCTGGGCGGCCTGATCCACCGTCTCGGTAAGCGCGGCGGCCTGGGCCTCCATCGCCTTGCCGGCGGAATACAGGCGTTCCTCCACCCGGGCGACAGCCTCCGCCACCGCACCGTCCAGTTCCTCGGCCCGCTGCCCCAGGCGCTGGCCAACCGTTTCGCCACGCTGCTCAGCGTTCGACACGACCTCGTCCAGCGCCGTATCCAGCGCCGTGACGATCTTGCGCGCCCGGTCGATGAAGGTCTGGTTGAGCCCGGTGAGGCGCGTGTCGGCTCCGGCGGCCGTCTCCTCCACCTCCGCGCCGGCCTTGCGCAGGTCCTCGGTCAGGGCGAGCAGGCGGTCGCGGGCGTCCTCGGCCACGCCGGCGATCGCCTTCGTGCGGGCCTCGACGCTTTCCGCCGCTTCCGTGGCGCGGGCGATGACGCCGTCCGTCTCCTCGGTCGCCGCCTTGACGCCGGCGGTGACGGTCTCCAGCCGCGACAGCGCCTCGGCCGTGGCGCCGTCCAGGGCCTTGGCCTGCTCGGACAGCGTGCTTTCGTTGGCCGTCATGCGCTCGCTCAGGCGGGCGACCACCGCGTCGACCGCCTCCACCTGTTTTTCCAGGCTGCCGCGGATGCCGCCGGTCTGGCGCTGCACCCGCACCGCCGTCTGTTCCAGAAGGTCGGCCTGGGCGCGCACGTCTTCCGAGGCTTCGCGGGCGCGGGCGCCGATGTTGTCGGTGGCGATCCCCAGCGCGCGCACCCGCTCCAGCGCCGTCGCCCCCACCGTGTCCAGGCGCCCGGTCACGGCGTCCGCCATATCGTTGACCGACTGCGTGTAGCCTTCGGCCTTGCCGGTGATGCCGTCCAGGCGGGCGCCGGCCTCGTCCACGGCCGACGCCATGCCGGCCTTGGCCCCCTCCAGGGCCTCCGACGCCTCGGCGGCGCGCTTGACCGCCTGCTCGGCGGCTTCGTCCAGCGCCTTGGCTGCGGCGGCCACGTTGTCGCGGGCCTGAACCGCGTGCTCGTCCAGGCGCCCCACGGCGCGTTCCACCCGGTCGGCACCATCGGCCAGCGAGGTGAGCGTTTCCGTGGTGCTGCCGGCCAGGATCTCGGCGGCCTCGCGCAGCGTCTTGCCGGCCTGCTCGGCACGGGAGGCGACACCTTCCTGGCGCTCCACCAGATGTTCCAGCGCCTCCACCCGGCCGGTGGTGTTCTGGGTGAGGGTATCGAGAACCTTGGTCTGGTTGTCGAGCACCTCGAACAGGCGCACGCCGGCCTCCTCGGCCTTGCCCGTGGCGCCGTCGACGGCGCTGGTGTGCTTGGCGAGCCCGTCCGACAGCCGCTTGCCGACGCTTTCCACCCGTTCCAGCACGCCTTCCAGGGCGCTGGCCTGTTCCTTCAGGGCGTCGGCCGCCGTCTTGGCCTCGCCGCCGACGGAGCCGGACACGCGCGCCAGTTCGCGGTTTTCCTCCGACAGCATGGCGCGGGCGGCCTCGGCCCGTTCCACGGCGCGGCGGCTGGCGTCGGTCAGCGCCTCGGCCTGTTCCTTGAGCGCATCCGTCACCTGCCCCACCCGCGCCCGCGCGGCGGCGTCGGGATAGGTCAGCCGCGCCAGGTGCTCGCGCAGCAGCCGGGCCTCGTGCCGCAGCGCCGATCCACGCTCGATGGTGGAGACCACCAGCCACAGCACGGCCACGGGCACCAGGGCACCGGCCGCCAGCCCGCCGAAGACGTCCGGAGCCACGTCGGGCAGGGCCGGCCACCCCATGGTGCGGCCGATGTACCATGCGCACACGCCCAGCCACGCCGCCGACAGCAACAGGGCGGCACCGTACAACCATCCCGCGCCACGGCGCGGCGGCGCGGGCTCCAGCGCATCCTCGGGTCCCAGCGCCGCAGCCAGGGCCGGAACGGGATGGTTGCCCGATCCGCCGCCGGTGGCGGTGCTGCTGGTGGTGGAGGAAGAGGAGGACGGGTCTTGCGCGCCGCTGGTCGTCGCCTCGTCGGCCTTCACTGCAACGGTACTCCTGCGGGAGAACGGAGGATGCGAACACGGGCGGACCGACGCGACGTGCGGCACGGTCCGGTGGAGCGAAGCCTACACCGCGTCGTGATCCCATTCCAGCGCCGCAAACATGCCGAGTCGCTTCCCTTCGCCGGGCGACGCTACCACTCATGATTTTTTGCCACCATGAACAATTATCATGGGATGCGGAACGAAAGACGATCATCGCGCCTGAGATGCTTTTTCGGCTGCTCTCGCGCGGAAGCAGGGCCGCCTACCCTCGCGTGCCGTGGTACAAGCTTTTCACCGGAAGAGGTAGTACACCACCCTGGAACGGCGGGGATCGCATGGGGGACATGGGGAAGACGCCGGGGCTGGACATCCTGGGGACGACGGTCCACGCCCTGACGCTGGACGAGGCCGCACGCCGCATGGTCGCGGCGGCGGTCGAGGGCCGGCCGCTGACCGTCTGCCCCCGCGACGCCCACGGCATCATCCGCGCCCGATCCGACGACGGCTTGCGCCACGCCCACGCCCGCGCGGACCTTGTCACCGCCGACGGGATGCCGCTGGTGTGGCTGCAGCGCATGGCGGGTTTCCGTGACGCCGCAAGGGTCTACGGTCCGGACCTCATGGACCGGGTCTGCGATATCGGCCGCCCGCACGGCCTGCGCCACGTCATCCTGGGCGGCCGGCCGGGCACCGCCGCACGGGTGGCGGCGGCGCTGGGGACGCGGCACCCCGGCCTGCGGATCGCGAGCGCCGAAGGCCTGCCCATGCGCCCACCGGGCCGCCTGCCGCAGGCCGGAGAGGACCTGGAGGCGCTGCGCGGCTTAGAGGCTGACGTGCTGTGGCTGGGGCTCGGATCGCCGCGCCAGGAGCTATGGCTGGACACCAACCGAAGGGCCTTGACGATCCCGGTCCGCGCCGGTGTGGGCGCGGCCTTCGATTTCGTCGCCGGTACGGTGCCCCAGGCACCCCGCACCCTTCAACGCGCCGGGTTGGAATGGCTGTGGCGGCTGGCCGCGGAGCCGCGCCGGCTCGGCCGGCGCTATGCCCGCACCGTCCCGGCCTTCCTGCTGCTCTGCGCCCTGCACCGGCCGTGGCGGAGGCGCGCCGCATGAGCAGCATTGTGCCCGCCGCCGCTGTCATCGACGCCGCCCCGCCGCTCGTGCGACGCGCACCCGCCGCGCTGAAACGCACCATGGACGTGGCGCTGGCGGTGCCGCTGCTGGCGCTCGCCCTGCCCGTCATCGCGCTGGCCGCCGTCGCGATCCGCCTCGCCGATTGCGGGCCGGCCTTCTACAGCCAGGTCCGTCTGGGTCGCGACGGCCGGCCCTTCCGCCTGTGGAAGTTGCGGACCATGGTCCCTAATGCCGAACGGGTCCTCGCCCGCCGGCTGACGGCGGACGACGCCGTCAAGGCGGAGTGGGCGGCGACGTGCAAGCTGGCCGACGACCCCCGCATCCTGCCCGGTATCGGCCACATGCTCCGTCGCTACGCCATCGACGAGGTGCCGCAGTTGTGGAATGTGCTGCGCGGCGACCTGTCCCTGGTGGGCCCGCGCCCTCTGCCCCCCTATCACCTGAACGCCCTGGACGCCGGCACCCGGACGCTGCGGCGCGGCGTCCGGCCGGGGCTGACCGGCCTGTGGCAGGTCGCCCGCCGCGACCGCTCGCTGGGGGAAATGGCGAGACTTGACGCCGCCTACGTGCGGTCGTGGACGCCCCTGCTGGACGTTTGGCTGCTCCTGAGGACGATCGTCGTGTTGAGCGGCGGCCGGCATTGCCTGTGACCACCGCCCGCCCCTCCGGCACGCTCCTGCTGATGCTGGCCGCGCCCGTCCTGGCCGCCGCCGGTGCGGTGCTGGGCGGGTCCGGCGTGATCCTGCTGGCACTGGCCTGCACCCTGCTGCTGCTGGTGGGCGCGCGGTTGAGCCTCGCCGGTCTGCTGGCCGCCGTTCTGCTGGCCGAGCCTCTGGCGGAGGCGCTGAAGCGGGCGGTGTTCCTGCTGGGCGAGGACAGCCCGGCCGCCTATTACGGTGTGCAGCTTCTGCCGTCCGCCCTGCTGGCGGTGGCGCTGGCTGCCGCCCTGCCCCGCCTGCTGTCGGCCCGCCTGCCGAACAGCGGCATCTGGCTGGCGGCACTGGTAGCGTGGACCGGCGCCGCCGCTGTCGCCTCCTCCTACGGGACGCCGTGGTTCCAGCGGCTGGGCGCCCTGCATCAGGAAATTCTGCCGGCTCTGATCTTCCTGCCCGCCCTGCTGATCGGCGCCGACGCGGCCGCGCGCGCCACCATCGCCCGGGCGGCGGCGCTGGTCTGCATCGCCAGCGCGGCCTACGGCCTGTGGCAGTTCCTGGCGGGCTACACGGGTCTGGACCTCGCCTGGGCCGTAGGTGCGGCGGACCGCTCCATCCAGGCCGGCAAGGTGCACGCCTGGATGATCGGCGACAGTTGGGAGCGCCGCGTCTTCTCGCTGTTTCCCGACCCCTTCACCTGGGGGCAGGCCTTGACCGGCGCCCTGGTGATCGTGCTGCTGGCGCGCCTCGGGCCCGGATGGACCCTCGCCACCTGGGCGGCGGTGCTGATCGGCCTGACCCTGACACAGAGCCGGACGCCGTGGCTGACCCTGGCGGTCACCGGCACGGCCTGGCTGGCGCTGGGCTGGCGGCCGCTGCGGCGCCCGGCGGTGATCGTGGGCGCGGCGCTGGCCGGATTCCCGCTGACGCTGTGGCTGGGCGGATGGGCCTATGACGCGCTGTTCACGGGCCTGCCCGCCACCGACGATCCGTTCCTGCGCCGCTATCTTACCGTCGGGACCATCGAGGCCCGGCTCGACGCCTGGACCAACCTGCGCGACGTGCTGAGTTTCCATCCGCTGACCGGCCTGGGTGCCGGCACCGATCCGCGCTACGGCGCCGCCCTGCCGCTGCCGCCGGCACTGCTGGCCGCGCACGACAGCCACAACGTGCTGGTGAAGCTCGCCATCCTGGGCGGCCTTCCGGCGGTGATGCTGTTCCTGGGATTCCTGTGGCGGTGGACTCGCGAGGCTTTCACCGCCGGCTCAACGCCTTACGCCGATGCCCGCCTGGCCGCCGCCTTCCTGCTGGGCAGCCAGGCCGCCGGGTATCTGAACGCCGGCATCTTCCTGACGTGGCAGTATTTCCTGGTTCTGGGGCTGGTGGCCGGTGCCGCGGCCGTGGCGAAGGCCCCGTCTCAAGTGGTAGCGTCCCGCCTCGATCAATCCCCGGCATCCAGGAGGATCGTGGCGTGAACGTCACCTTCGTCATGTACGGCGCGTGGTTCGCCCAGGGCGGCATGGAAAAGTACAACCGCCGCCTCATCCGCGCGCTGACGGAACTGCCCGGCGTGAAGGCACGGGTGTTTTCCGTGCTCGACGATCCGCACGCGCCCTGCCCCGTGCCCATGCGCACCGGCGGCGGCAAGACCAAGGCCGTGCGCGACGCCGTGCTGACCCACGTTCTGACCAACCGGCCCGACGTGCTGATCCTGGGGCATGTGGACTTCCTGCCCATCGGCGCGGCGGCACGCGTGACGGCGCCCAAGTGCAAGGTGATCCTGCTGGCCAACGGGCCGGAGGTCTGGGGCGATCCGTCCCACCGCCGCACGCCGGGATGGGAAGCTTTCCTGTCGCGCAAGGTGCCCCACCGCATCGCCGCCCTGTCGGCGGTGACGCTCAAGCGCATGAGCCGCCGCCACCACATCCCGCGCGACCGCTTCTTCCTGCTGCCCCAGGCCGTGGATGCGGTCCACGAGGACGTCAAGCGCCCGCACGGCCACAACATCCTGACGGTCGCGCGGCTGGGCGTGCGCGACGTCAACAAGGGCGTCGGGCTTGTGATCCGCGCCCTGCCGCGCCTGCTGGAGCGCTTCCCTGCCCTGCGCTACCGCATCGTCGGCGCCGGCCCGCTGATCGAGCCCCTGTGGGACTACGCCGTGCAGATGGGCGTCCACCGCAGGGTGGAGTTCCTGGGCCCCCTGGACGACGCCGCGCTGGAAAAGGTCTACCGCCAGACGGACCTGGTGGTCCTGCCGTCGAAAAAGGAGGGCTCGGGCCTTGCCTTCCTGGAGGCCTGGTCCCACGGCATTCCGGTCGTCGGCGGCACCGACGATGCCGCCGCCTGGCTGATCGAGGACGGCGTCACCGGCCTGACCGCGCCGCCGGGCCAGGTGGCGTCGGCCATCTGGCGCGTGCTGGTGGATGCCAAGGCGGCGCGCGAGATGGGCCGCAAGGGCCGCGATCAGATACCCGGCGCCTTCGACCACGAAAGCTTCCGCGGCCGCCTCGCCGCCCTTCTGGAGGTGCCCGACACGGCCGCCGTCGCCGAAGGTCCCGCCGCCCTGCCCGAAATGGACGAAGCCCAGTGGGAGCCCGTTTCGTGGGAGGATACACCCGCCGACGACGTCGAGGCCGAACCCTGGCCGGCGGCGGAAAGCGGGGCCGGGGCCGGAGCCGAGGCCTGGACCGACCCGGAGCCGCCGCAGGAGCCCGACCCCTGGGCGCCGGCGCCCGATCATACGCAAGCGTACGAAAAGGCCGAGCCGCGCCCGACCCTGGGCGATGCGCTCGGCGGAATGATGCCCGACGACGTGCGCCGCCAGTGGGAGGAGGAAGGGTTCACTCTGCCCGACAACGGCACCGAACCCAGCGACGCATGGGGACCGCAGGAGCCCGGCGCGCCCGGCGACGAGGGCGACTGGCGGCGATCATGAAGGTTCTGATGGTCCACGCGCGCTACCGCCATCCGGGCGGGGAGGACGTCTCGGCCGCCACCGAGGCCGACGCCCTGTCCGCCATGGGCGTCTCGGTGGAGCGATGGACCCTGCCGCCGGAGGACGGCTCCGGCATCCGTGCCTTCGGCCGCGCCGTTTGGAACCGCGCCACTGCCGCCGAACTTGCCGAGCGTGTCGCGGCGGCGCGGCCGGACATCGTTCACGTGCAGAACTTCTTCCCCGCCCTGTCGCCGCTGGTCCACCGCACGGCGGCACGGCTGGGGGTGCCGGTGGTGCAGTCGGTGCGCAATTGGCGGCTGGTCTGCCCCGCCGCCACCCGCTTCCGCACCGGACGCCCATGCGACGCCTGCGCCGGCCACGCCATCGCCTGGCCCGCCCTTGGCCGCCCCTGCTGGCGCGACAGCCGGACCGCCACGGCGGGCGCCGCCGCCGCCCTGGGCCTGCACCGCCTGATCGGCACGTGGCGGCGCTGCGTGCGGGCTTTCGTCTGCCCCTCCGCCGCAGTGGCCGACATGTTGCCCGCTTTCTGGCCGCGCGCCGTCGTCCCCAACATGACCGAAGCCGCCGCGGCCGGGCCGGGCGGCGGCGCGATCATCTATGCCGGACGGCTGACGCCGGAGAAGGGTGTCGGCCTTCTGGCCGACGCCTGGGCGCGCTTCCGCGGCCTACCGCCCCTGCACGTCCTGGGCGATGGCCCGGCGCGGGTGACGCTGGAGGGGCAGCCCAACATTGTCCTGCTTGGTCAGCGGCCTCATGCCGAAGTGCTGGAACGGCTGGCCGCCGCCCGCGCCGTCGTGGTGCCGAGCCTGTGGCCGGAGCCTTTCGGCCGTGTGGTGATCGAGGCCGCCGCGCGGGGTACGCCGGCCATCGTCAGCAGCGCCGGCGGCCTGCCGGACCTGGTGGAGGACGGCGTGACGGGCTTCATCGTTCCCGCCGGCTCGTCCGCGGCCATCGCCGGTGCCGTGCAGGGCCTGCACCCCGCCATGAGGACCGCCGCCCGCGCCGCCTTCTCCCGTCGGTTCGCCGCGCCCGTGGTGGCGCCGCGCCTGCTCGAGGTCTACCGCTCATGCCTGTGACAGCCGCCCCGCCTCCACCGGGCCTCGCCGCCCCCGACCATCCGCATGCCCAGGTCGACCGTCTGCGCCGGCAACTCACCGTTCCCTGGCGCCGCCGCGGCACCATCGCGGCGGTGACGCTTCTGGGCGTGGTGCTGGCGGGACTGGTCATGGTGCTGGTCACACCGCTCTATTCGGCGACGGCGCTGGTCCTGGTGGCGGCGCCGCAGAGCCGGGTGGTTGAGATGGATGCGGTGATGGCCGGCACCCCGGCCGATGCCGCCACCGTCTTCACCGAGGCTGAAGTCCTGCGCGCCCCGGCGCTGCTGCACAGGGTGGCAGAGGCGGAAGGCCTCTACGCCGAGCCTGAGTTCAATACGGCGTTGAAGCCGCCGGGGCTCGTCTCGATGGCGCTCGGGATGCTGCCGGCCGAGTGGCAGGCGGTGGTTCTGGGGCGGGCGCCGGTGGAAGACCCCGCCAGCCCCGCCGCCCGGGCCGACACGCTGGAGGAATTCCGCGACGCCGTCTCGGTCGCGCCGGTCCACCGCTCGCGCGTGCTGCGGGTGACGGTGGAGAGCGAACGGCCCGAGACAGCGGCCCGGTTGGCCAATGCCCTCGCCGACGCCTACCTGACGGCGCAGCTCGAGGCCAAGTTCGACGCCACCCGCAAGGCCACCGAATGGCTGGACACGCGGCTTGCCGACCTGCGCGCCGAGGTGCGCACCGCCGAGACCGCCGTGGCCGACTTCCGCACGGCACAGGGTCTGACCGAGACCGCCGAGGCGCCGCTCACGGCCCAGCAGATGGGCGAGGTCTCCAGCCAGCTCATCCTTGCCGAATCCCGCCGGTCCGAGGCCGAGGCGCGTCTCGCCGCCGCCCGTCGCCTGGCCGGTGGCGAGGGCGTGCCCGAGGTGCTGAACTCGCCGCTGGTGCAACGCCTGAAGGAGCAGGAGGCCGGCGTCCTGCGCACGGTCTCGGAACTGTCGACGCGCTATGGTGAAAAGCACCCGCGCATGATCGACGCCCGCGCCCAGTTGGAGGAGGTCCGGGCCAAAATCGCGACCGAGGTGGGCGCCATCGTCGCCGGACTGGAAAGCGAGGTGCGTGTCGCCCGCGCCCGCGAGACCAGCCTGCGCAACAGCCTGTCGCGGCTGGAAGGACGCGATGCTCAGGAGGACACCGCCGCCGTCACCCTGCGCGAGCTGGAGCGGGAGGCCGACGCCTCGCGCCTGATGTACGAGGCCTTCCTGGCCCGCTTCAAGGAAACCAGCGCGCAGGAAAGCCTTCAGGAACCCGACAGCCGCGTCGTTTCGCCGGCCGTCGTGCCGGTTGATCCGTCGCATCCGCGCCGCCTGGCCTGGCTGGGCTCGGCCGGGGTGCTGTCGCTGATGGCCGGCGTGGCTCTCGCCTACCTGCGCGAGCACCTGGACCGGGCCGTGCGCACGGCCGCCGAGGCCGAAGCCGCCACGGGCCGCGCGGTCCTCGCCATGGTGCCGCTGACGCCAGGCCGCGCGCCCGCCGACGCGATCCTGGACGCGCCGGGCGATGCCGCCGCCGAGGCGGTGCGGAGCCTGCGCGCCCAGCTTCTCATCCGCACGTGCGGCGCAGCGCCCGGCGTGGTCGCCGTGACGTCTTCCCTGCCAGACGAGGGCAAGTCGACGCTCGCGCTCTGGCTCGCGCGGACGGCGGCGCAGGCAGGGCGCCCGGCGGTTCTGGTGGACTGCGACTTGCGCCGTCCTGCCCTGGCACGCGCCCTGGGCCTGCCCGCCGGCCCGACGGTGCTGGACGTTCTGAGCGGCGAGGCCTCGCTGGAAGAGGCGCTGGCCGACGATCCGCGCACGGGCCTCAAGGTCCTGCCGGGCGGGCGCGCCGGCGTGACCGCGCTGGACCTGGCGGAGGCCGAGGCCATGGCGGCCCTGCTGGCCGACCTGAAGGCGCGCTTCGACACCGTGGTGGTGGACGCACCGCCGGTGCTGGCCGTCGCCGACGGCCGGCTGCTCGCGCGGCGGGCGGACCATGTGCTCTATGCCCTGCGCTGGGACAGCACCCCGCGCGAGGCGGCGGCGGAGGGCGTGCGGGCGCTGGTGGAGGCCGGCGCCGATCCGCTGCCGGTCATCACGCGCATCGACCTCAAGCGGCATGCCCGGTACGGCTATGGCGACGCGGCCTCGGTCTACGGCCGCTATGCCGCCTACTACCGGGCCTGATCCATGCTGCGCCGGCTGCCCGCCCTTGCATTCGGGCTGGCGCTGATCGCCCTCGCCGGCACGACGGCGGTGGAGGCGGTGCGCGCCCTGCCGGCCGCGCCGGTTCTGGACGCCCTGCGGGCGGGCGAGACGGTTCCGCCGGATGAAAGACAGCGCGCCGCCCTGACGCTGGCCGGCCTCCGGGATGCGCGCACGCTGGCCGCCCGCGCGGTCCTGCTGCCGCCGGGGGAAGCCGAGAGGGCGGCTGCGGCGGCACTCATGCGCCGGCCGCTGGATGCTCACACATGGCTGCGGCTCGCCCACCTGCGGCAGGCGCGCGGCGCGACGGAGGCGGAGGTGGCCGCGGCGGTGGTGGCGTCCATGCGTGCCGCGCCGACGGACCGCCCCCTCCTCTTCGCCCGCCTGCCGGCGGCGGCCCATGCCTGGGCAGGGGTCAGAGCTGCCGATCGGGCGACGGTGCTGGACCAGGTGGCGCTGGCGTGGGACGTGGACGCCGCGCGGGTGCGGGCGGTTCTGCGCTCGCCCGCCGGGGCGGCGCTTCTGCGGCGCATGATCGCCCGCACCCGAGGCCGAGAAGGCTTGCCATCAACAGCGCCGCCGCCGGGATCTGCGGGCTGAAGTCGGCCAGCGCGTGCAGCCCCGCCGCCATCGCAGCGCCCACCCCGGCCGCCGCCGTGGTGGAGCCGTTCAGGGCACCGCGCACCGCAACCGCCACCGCCCATCCGATCGCTGCCAGAAGCACGAGGACCGTCGGCACGCCGAGTTCCCACGCCAGTTCCAGGTAGGCCTGGTGGGCGTAGTGCCAGGGCTGGAGAAGCGCGCGCGGGCGGGCGGCGGCAAAGGCATCGGGAAAGGCCCCGGCCCCGATTCCGCGCCACGGTTCTGCCAGAATGCCCTCCAGCGTCACCGCCCAGACCGTCAGGCGCGGCAGCGGCGCCTCGGCGGTGGCGGCCAGGCGCGTCTCCAGCGGCGTCAGAAGCGCGAGCGCCAGCACCCCCGCCGGCACCGCCAGCAGCACCCACCGGCGGCGCCCGAGCAACGCCAACGTTACCGCGACTCCCGCACCGGCGGCCAGTGTTCCGGCCCGGCTCTGGGTCAGCACCAGGGCGACCAGCACCACCGCCGCGCCAGCCACCCAGGGCGCGGCCCGCGCCCACCGCCGGTGCGCCTCCGCCTGCACGGCCGCCGCCGCCAGGGCACAGAGCCCCATGCCGAGCCACAGGGCGAAGGTGTTGCGGTTGGGAAAGGGTCCGGTGGCGGCACCCAGGTGGCGGGTCTTCTCGCCGAACGGCAGCCGGTCCCCGCCCATCGTCAGCAGAACCAGCCCGAATGCCGCCCACACCACGGCGGCCCAGCCGATCGCCCGCAGCGCGGACGCCGATCGCCGGCGCGACGCGCCCCAGGCGGCAAACAGCCAGAAGCAGCCCGCCGCCATCATCAGCCGCAGAAGCACCGCCCGACCCGCGTCGGCGTCCAGCGAGGCCCCGGCGGGCACGGCCTGGCCCAGTGCCGCCGCAGCCCGCGCCCAGACGTCTGGCCGCACGGGCGGGGCGAGGCCGCCGACCTGCGCCGCCACCCAGCCCAGCACCGCGACCCACAGCGCCGCCGCCGGCCACAGGGGACGCGGCAGCGCCGGGCGGGCCGCCGCCAGCAGCAACCCCAGCGCCAGCGCCAGCAGGCTCCATGCCCACGGACGGTTCGCCCCCAGCGGCAGGGGCGCCAGCACCACCAGCGCCAGCCCGGCACGAAAGGCCGCCCGCTCCATCAGAAGAAGCGCTCGCCGATGCGGATGGTGTCGCCGGGCATGACGGCCGTGTCCGGCGGCACCTCGCGCGCCTGCGGGGCGCCGGCGGCCGTGATCTCCACGTCGTCCTCGTCGGCGCGATAGGTGAAGCCGCCGGCCAGCGCCACGGCCTTCATCACCGTCATGCCTTCCGCGTAGGAATACTGGCCGGGGTTCCGCACCTCGCCCAGGATGTAGAAGGGCCGGTAGTTGGCGACCTCCAGCGCCACGCGCGGATGCTTGAGGTAGCCGTCCGCCAGCCGGGCCACGATGCGCGCCTCGGCCTCCTCCAGTGTCAGGCCGCCGACCCTTACCTCGCCGATCAGCGGCAGCGCCAGCCGGCCGCCGCCGTCGACGGAAAACGTGCCGGACAGGTCCGGTTCATCGAAGACCGTCACCCTGAGCGCGTCGCTCGCGCCCAGGCGATAGGCCCGCGTCGCGTCGGCCTCGGCGCCCCCGGGCAGGGCCCAGAGAACCGCGGCGATCAGGATGATGCGCATCAGCACGGCGCGCATGGCGTCATGTCTCCCTCGTCTCATGGTCAGAAGCGCGCCGCCAAGCGCAGCCACGCTTCGTGCACGGTGTAGCCGTTGTCGAGCCAGGTGCTTTCCAGCCGCTCGCGCGAGAAGCCCACCTCCACCCGGGCCAGGCGACCCAGCCGCCAGCGGGCGCCCGCCTCGGACAGGGTGGAGACGTCCTGCCGGCCCAACGGCCCCGGATAGTCGTGGATGGCCGTGCCGACGGTCGACGTCAGCACCAGCGAGCGCAGCAGTTCGTGCTCGGTCTCCAACTCCACCCCGCGCACCACGGCCACCGGCGCGAAAGGTTCGGTGGTTTCCGCAACGGTGGTGTGGAGTCGCAGTTGGTTGGTCATGAGCGGCGTCGTCGCCCAGGTGAGCCCGCCGTTGACGGCGGTCACCGCCACCGGCCGCAGCGCCGGGCTGTCCAGGCTGCGTCCTACCCGGCCGGCTTCCAGAAAGGCCCGCCACAGGCGCGGCCGGCCGAGCGTCAGGCCCGCGAACAGGCCAGCGCCGGTGGAATCGCGGTCGAAGCCGAAGTCGTCCCGCCCGGCGTGGTAGTCGACCCTGTCCGCCGTGCCCCGCACATAGACCGACGTCAACGGCCCGAACTGCCAGGCCGTGCGCCCCGCCACGGCCAACCGGTCCCGATCGCGGTCGTCGTTGTTGATGGTGGCGGCGGTCGGGCTTTCGGAAAAGCCCAGGCGCGGCACATCGGCGAAGTCTTGGTGCGCCGCCTCCAGCCGCAGGTCCATCGCCAGCCGGCCCGGCCGCCACAGCACCTCCGCCCCGGCCGTGGTGGTGCGCAGGCGGGTCGGCGCCCCGGCGTAGCCGTCCGCCAGCGGCGCGGTGCGCGGCTCATGCGCCTGTTGCCAGGACAGGTCCGTCTTGACCACGCCGACCGGCCCGAGCGGCATCTTGACTGAGAGCCCGACGTGCCCGCCCGTGGTGTCGTCCAGTGTTCCATGCGTCCCGCGCGTGACCTCGGCGCCCGCAGAGGCCTCGGCCACCCACCGCGTGTCGCCCACCGCGGCGTCCACGTCGAGCCACGCCGTCGTCAGCCAGCTTTCCGCCGACAGATGCGGCACGGCGTCGAACTGCTGCAACCGGGCCCGGCGTTCCACCGCCGCCTCGGCGTGCAGCAAGAGCCCGCCCAGGCGCGCACCGGGCGGCGCGTAGCCGCTGCGCTCGGCCTGGCGCGGCTCCATGGACTGGATGGGCGCCGGCAGGGGCGGCAGGGAGTCCGCGGCCACCGCGGTCGGAGCCACGGCCGCAACCAGGGCCGCCGCAGCCCGGATCCCTGCCCGCCGAAGCGTCATGGTTCAGCGCGGACTGGCGGTGTCGCCGCCCTGAAGCGGGAGGGGCGGCACGCCGGCATTCTCGGAGGATTCGGCGGACAGGGCGCGCCAGACCGCGTACCAGCGGCTGTAATCGCTCTCCGCGCCGGCATCCGGAACCACGGTCAGGAGCCGGTAGAGGATCACGCCCCACTGCCGGTTTGCCTCGATGGCACCGGACAGGTCGTCAGGGTTCAGGGAACCAACCACCCGCAGGACCGCCGGCGGCACGGCCGGAGACGGATCGACCGACGCAGCCATGGGCATGGAGGCGCGCGGTTCGATCGCCAGAGGCAGGTGCCCCGCCTGTTCCTGCGCCCGGGCGTGAGCCCGGTCGACCAGTGTCTCCGGGTCCTCGCCGATCAGTTCCCCAAGGTCCACCGCCGCTTCCAGGCGCCGCCCGTCGGCCTCGGGTGCCAGAGCCAGCAGCAGGCCGGGCGCCAGGCGTCGGCCCTGGTCCACGGGCAGGAACAACAGCATTTCGGCGGCCAGGTCATGGGCCAGCGCCTCGGCCTCCGGCGCCTCCTGCAGCGTCGCCGTGTTCTGCTGAAAGGCATGGAACAGGGCCAGCGCGAGCCGCCAGTCGGGCTCGAACATCAGGGCGGTCAGGATGTGCTCGATCATTACCCGGGGCGCCACCTGGGCGATACCGGGCTCCCCCGCCAATGCCGCGCCGGCGGCTTGATCCTGCGCCGCCGCGGTCGAACTTACCGGCGCCGGCGCCAGCAGCACCACCGTTGCAGCAAGCAGCGTCCGCACCGTCCCCAAGCAGGTCGTGCCCGTCACGCGATCCCCCAAAATCCCGGTCCCGCACCAGGATGCGAAGACGCCCGCCCCGCGTGCAAGGCGACCTGGACTCAAGTCATAGACAGCGGCCGCGGGTTCGCGATCCGTTTCACTTCTTTTAAGTGTGACGCATTGATGGTGCGCGCTTAGCTATAAAAGCCGGGCGCTCCGTCCGTGGCGAGGAACCGCCGAGTCGTGCCCTCCAGGGCGACGGCCGTCAGCACGCCGCTGTCGAAGGCGCCGGTGTCTATGCCAAGACGGTTGCGCCGTGCTTCCGGTTTCGCGGTGATGGTGTGGCCGTGGACGACGAAGGCGCCGAAGTCGGCGTCACTGTTCAGGAAGGGCCGCCGAATCCACCGCATCTCCTTGGGGTCCTGCTCCTCCAGCGGCACGCCCGGACGCAGCCCGGCGTGAACGAACAGGTATCCGCCCACCCGGTGCGTGTCGCGCAATCCGGCCAGGAACGCCCGGTGCTCTGCCGGCAGAACCGTCCGCAGCCGCGTCACCCCGCCCACCGGATCACCCCCCATGGCTTCGCCAGCCTCGTCCATGTAGGCGCGGACCGTCGCCAGGCCCCCATTCATCAGCCACAAGGGCCCCTCGCCCTCCGGGTCCGCCAGCGCCTTGACCATCATGTCCTCGTGGTTGCCGCCCAGGCAGATGCGCTGCCAGCCGCGCGGCGGCGGCGCCAGCAGGCGGTCGATGACGGCGGGGCTGTCGGGGCCGCGGTCCACATAGTCGCCCAGGTACACCAGTTGGACGCGATCCGCCGGCCGTCTCGCCAGATCGGCACGAATGCGCGCGTGCAGGTCGTCCAGAAGGTCGACGCGGCCGTGCACGTCGCCGACGGCGTAAACGCGCAGGCCTTCGGGCACGGCTGGCTTGGCGGAACCGGAGAACAGGCTCATGGGCTGGACATGGGAGGGGACAGGCCCGCCGCAAGTCCCCGTCGGTGTTAGGCACTTCTGCATCTGCCGCAGCCCCGCGGACGTAGTGGCTGCAGACGCCGCCGCCCGGCGGCCCGTGGCACGCTATCTGGAAAGGAGAGAAAGACCATGGCGGACAACAAGGTCCTGCTTATCACCGGCGCCTCCAGCGGTATCGGCGCCGCCACGGCCCGCGCGGCGGCAGCCGAGGGCTGGTCGCTGGCGCTGGCCGCGCGCTCGACCGACAAGCTGGCCGCGCTGGTCGACGAGATCGGTGCCGAGCGCGCCCTGGCCATTCCCTGCGACGTCACCGATTTCGAGGACCAGCGGCGCATGGTCGATGCCGCGCTGGACCGGTTCGGCCGGCTGGACGCCGTGTTCGCCAACGCCGGCACCGGCGGTCAGCCCGGCGGGTTCTCCGGCGCGCCGGTGGACAGCTGGCGCAAGATGGTGGACGTCAACATCATGGGCGTGGCCTACACCCTGCGCGCCAGCCTGGAGCACCTGAAGGAGTCGCGCGGCCATTTGATCATCACGGGCTCCATCGCCGGACGCCGGACGCTTCCCGGCTCCATGTACTCGGCGACCAAGTGGGCCGTGTCGGCCATCGGCTACGGCGTGCGGGAAGAGGTCAAGGGATCGGGCATGCGGGTCACGCTGCTGGAGCCGGGCATGGTGGACACGCCCTTTTTCGACGAGCCCAAGCCGGACGCCCTGCGGCCCGAGGACGTGGCCCGCAGCGTCGTTTTCGCCCTGTCGCAGCCGCCGGGGGTGGACCTGCACGAACTGGTCGTCCTGCCCACCCCGCCGACGGAAGGCTGAGGCCCTACTGGTCGACGTCGACGATCTCGCCGGAGACGGCGTCGACCTCCACCTCGACAACCTCGCCCTCGGCCGTCAGCACCTCGATCTCGTAGACCCAGCCGCTCGGGCTGTCGTCCTCTTCTTCCATCTCGGCCTCGATGACCGTGCCGGGATGGGCCCCGGCGATGCCGTCGATCGCCTTGGCCATGGGCATCACCTGGTTCGTTGTGATGAACTCCAGCGTCTCATCCGCATCGGCGGCGGCGGCCGGCACGGCGGCGGCAGCCAGCAGCCCGGCGGCGGCGGCCAGCGTGACGGAAAGGGGCGTGCGCATGAGCGTCCTCCTGTAATCATTGCGTCGGGTTCGGACACCAACGCCGCAGCCATGCACGGGGATCAGCCGGCCAGAACCGCCGCCAGTCGCTCCAGCCCGACCGCCAGGTCGCGGCGCGTGCGGGCGGCGGTCAGGCTGACGCGCACCGCCGCCGGCCGCTCGCGCCCGACCGCGAACACCGGCGCCGGCACCACCTCCACCCCCACTGCCCGCGCCCGCTCCGCCACATCGGCGGGATCGTCCGACACCGCCAGCCACTGATGCGGAGCCGGCGCCAGGGTGCGCCCGAGGATGCGCTCGGCCAGCCGCCGGCGTTCGGCGATTTCCGCGCGCTGCCACGCCTGGCGCCGCGCCGCCGTCCCGTCCTCGATCCAGCGGCAGGCGACGGAAAGCATCAGGGGGCTGGCCGGCCAACTCGTGGCATGGACCTCGGCGCGCACCGGCTCCAGCAGGCGCGGCGGCCCGGCGATGCACCCGAACCGCAGGCCGGGCGCGGCGACCTTGGCAAGCCCCGTCACCACCACGCCATGCGCCGGCAAAAGAGCCGCCAGTGGCGGCGTGTCTGTCAGCCCGCCGTAGACGTCGTCCTCCACCACCGTCACGCCATGACGCTGCGCGACCTCTGCCACCGACGCGCGGCGCTCCGGCCCCATGGTGGCGGCGGTCGGGTTCTGCAGCACCGGCACCAGCACCGCCACCCGGGACGCCGTCTGCCGACAGGCGGCCTCCAGCCCCTCGGGCGTGATGCCCTCCCCGTCCATGGGCAGGGGGTGCAGTTTCAGCCGCAATTGCCGCGCCAGCGCCTTCATGCCTGGGAAGGTCGAGGCCTCCACCAGCACCGTCTCCCCCGGCCCGGCCAGCGCCAGCAGCACCGCCAGCAACCCCTGCTGAGCCCCGGCGCAGGGGACGACGTCGCCGGGCCGTACCGGCAGCCCCCGCCCTGCAAGCCAGTGCGCCCCGGCGGCGGCGGCGCGGCGCAGAAGCGCCGGTGGATGATAGGCCGTCAGCGCCGCCGCCTCTCCATCCGCCAGCAGCGCCGCCAGGGCGTCGGCCAGGGCGGTGTCCTCGGGATCGGTGGCGGGCACGTTGGTGGACAGGTCGACCACATGGGCCGCCCCGCCTTCTCCCGGGCCGGGCGCCTTCAGGGCGAACAGCGCCGCCTCGGCGCTGTCGGCCAGCACATACGTTCCCCGCCCCACCTCGCCCGAAACCAAATGACGGCGGGCCGCCTCGCGGTAGGCCTGGGTGATGGTGGAGGTGTTCACGCCCAGGCGCCAAGCGAGGTCGCGGTGGGTGGGCAGGCGGTCGCCGGGCTTGAGATCGCCGGCCGCAACGGCCGCGGCGATGGCTTCCACCAGGGCCAGGTACTTGACCCGGTTGCGGCCCGCCAGGTCGGGTGTCCAGCTCTCCACCGGCTGCGTCATATCTTGTCACCCGGACAATGTTTAGATTGACCCACACAATAGCCGCACCGCAGGCTGAGGACCAGCATTCAACAGTCTTCGGAGAGTGTTCCCATGCGTCCGCTGTTCACCCTGGATGCCTTGCGCGCCGCCGCCGATCTGGTTCACGCGGTGATCCCGCCGACGCCGCAGATTGCATGGCCTCTGCTGTCAAAGCGTCTGGGTGCGGAGGTGTGGGTCAAACACGAGAACCACACCCCTGTGGGCGCCTTCAAGGTGCGCGGCGGACTGGTTTACGTCGATCATCTGGCCAAGCTGCCGGCTGCGGAGCGCCCGGCGGGAGTCATCAGTGCGACCCGCGGCAACCACGGCCAGAGCCTGGCCTTCGCCGGCGCGCGGGCGGGCCTGCCGGTGACCATCGTGGTGCCCGAAGGCAACAGCCCGGGCAAGAACGCCGCCATGCGCGCCCTGGGGGCGGAACTGGTGGAGGCCGGCGCCGACTTCGACGCCGCCAAGGCCGAGGCGGTGGCGCTGGCCGACGCGCGCGGCCTGACCATGGTGCCGCCCTTTGCCGAGCCGCTGGTCCGCGGCGTGGCGACCTATGCGCTGGAACTGTTCACCGCCGCCCCGGACCTGGATGCGGTGTATGTGCCGGTGGGCTGCGGCTCGGGCCTGTGCGGGATGATCCAGGCGCGCGACCTGCTGGGCCTGCGCACCGAGATCATCGCCGTGACGGCTGCCGGCGCTCCGGGCTTCGCGCGCTCCTTCGCCGCCGGAAGGCCGGTGACGGGCGCCCCGGCCGACACCATGGCCGACGGCCTGGCCGTGCGCGGCGCCATCCCTGAGGCCCTGGCGATCGCGACGGCCGGGGCGGCCCGGGTGGTTGAGGTGACGGATGCCGAGATCGAAGCCGCCATGCGCCTCCTGTTCGAGGCGACACACAACGTGGCCGAAGGCGCCGGAGCTGCGGCCCTGGCGGCACTGGCGCGCGAGCGCTCGACCATGGCGGGCCGCCGGGTCGCCGTGGTGCTGACCGGCGGCAACGTCGACCGCGATGTCTATGCCGCCGTGCTGGGCGCCACGGATGGGTCCGAAAGCGTTGCGGCTTGATGCTTTCTTGACGAGGGCGGCGCCGTGCTGCTAGGGAAGGCCGTTCCGTCGCGGTGTCGATCGACGGATCGCCTTCCTTTGGAACAGCCGGTATAGCTCAGCTGGTAGAGCACCTGATTTGTAATCAGGGGGTCGCGGGTTCGAACCCTGCTGCCGGCACCATCCTCTTTCCGCGGCTTTGCGGCCGGTGCTTCCGTCTTGACAGCGGGCAATCCTGGACCCGGTTCAAGCACCAGTTCAAGCACGGCAGTAGGGCGTCATCGACCCCGCTTCGCTGCGCCATCGGGTTCCGTGACGTCCAGCACGACGACAGCCAGCCGCAACCGCTGCTCATCCGTCAGCCGCGCACGCGGCGCCAGGGCGGTCGCCCCCTCACTGAGGACGGTGACCTGATCGGCAATGCACTGAAGTACCTGTGCGGCTGGAAGGCGCGTGGGGAGCAGAACGGATGTTGCCCTATCAGGACCCACCGCGCGTCATCCAGTCGCTAAGGCCAAGGACGATCAGAAAGCCCACCCACATCACCGCCGCTACGGCGAACAGGCGGAGCATCGGCGTGGCCTCCCGGAGGTGCATGAACACCCACAGGATGAGGATCGTCTTCGCAACGGCGATGGACAGGTTGGCGACGACGTTTCCCCATCCCAGGTCCACCATCGCAACGGCCAGTGTCAGGCCCAGCAGCCCCATGAGGCCGCCGTAGACCTTGACGATCAGACGGCGCTCCTGCCGCGCCTGCCGGTCGCTCAGTCCGTCCGCCATGACTCACCTCCCGACCAGGTAGAGCGCCGGGTAGAGAAACACCCAGACGATATCGACGAAGTGCCAGTAGAGGCCCAGGGATTCCACCGAAATGCGGCGCTCGGGCAGGCGCGTCGTCCCGCGGCGCACCCGGAAGGCCAGCAGCAGAACCGCGCCCACGCCGATGATCAGGTGAACGGCGTGCAGTCCGGTCGCGGTGAAGTAGATGTTGAAGAACAACTCCACCGCCCGGTCGTCCGAAGGAAACGCCGGCCCGATTCCCGGTATCAGGCCCTCGCGGTATTCCTTGGCGTATTCATAGGCCTTGATCCCCAGGAATGCGCCGCCGAGCGCCGCCGTCGCCGCCAGCAGCGCGGCGGTGCGGCCTGAGCGTCCACGCCGCGCCTCGACCACCGCAAGGGCGATCGTCATGGAACTGGTCAGCAGCACCGCCGTGTTGAGGCCCCCGATCCACAGGTTCAGGTGGTGCGCGCCTTCGCGCACGGCGTCCGGCAGCGTGCTGCGGTAGACGATGACGGCCATGAACAGCGCGCCGAACATCATCACCTCGGTGGCGATGAACAGCCACAGGCCAAGAAGGTCGGCCCGGCGCTCCTGCCCGGCGCTGGTGAAATGGTGGCCGTGCGGCGGCTGGTGGTCCAGGCTATCGTCCATCGCGGGCCCCCTGGTCTTCCGGCCGCGGATAGTCGTAGGCCTCCCAGGTGACGTGGGGCGTGTCCTTGAACGGCTCGGTCGGAGGCGGCGACGGGATCATCCACTCCAGCCCGAAAGCGTCCCACGGATTGGCAGGCGCGCGCGGCCCCCGCCACAGCGAGCGGACGAAGTAGAAGAACGGCATGATGTAGCCGACCGCCAGCAGCGCCACCCCCAGGGTGGAGATCTGGTTCAGCGTCTCCAACTCCGGCCAATAGGTCTGATAGCGGCGCGGCTGGCCAATGTAGCCGGCCAGGAATTGCGGGAAGAAGGTGACGTTGAAGCCCAGGAAGGCGATCACCGCCGACCAGCGGCCCAGAACCTCGGGATACATGCGGCCGGTGATCTTGGGCCACCAGAAGTGCAGCGCCGCCATGTAGGCCATGACGCTCGCGCCGACCATGATGTAATGGAAGTGGGCGACAACGAAGTACGTGTCGTGGACATGCACGTCCAGCGCCAGGGTCGCCAGGAACAGTCCTGTCAGCCCGCCGACCACGAACAGCCCGATGAACGCCATGGCGTAGAGCAGCGGCACGCCGATGGTCACCTGGCCTTTGTAGAGCGTCGCCGTCCAGTTGTAGACCTTGATGGCCGACGGCACCGCCACCAGGAAGCTCATGGCCGAGAACATCATGCTGGCGTAGACCGACTGGCCCGCCACGAACATGTGGTGGCCCCACACCAGGAACCCGATCGCCGCGATGGCGATGGAGGAGAACGCCACGTAGGCATAGCCGAAGACGCGCTTGTGCGCGAACGCGGTGATGACCTCGCTCATGACGCCCATGCTCGGCAGGATCATGATGTAGACGGCGGGATGGCTGTAGAACCAGAACAGGTGCTGGAACAAAAGCGGATCGCCGCCCAGCGCCGGGTCGAACACACCGATGCCCAGCACCCGCTCCGCCGTTACCAGCAACAGCGTCATGGCGAGGACCGGCGTCGCCAGGATCATGACGATGCTGGTGGCGTAGTGAGACCATACGAACAATGGCAGCCGCATCCAGGTCATGCCCGGCGCGCGCAGCTTGTGCACGGTAACGATTATGTTCAGCCCGGTGAAGATGGTGGAAAAGCCGGCGATGAACACGCCCAGGATCGTCAGCGCCACATAGCTGTTGGAGAACATGGATGAATACGGTGTGTAGAACGTCCACCCCGTATCCACGCCGCCGAGCAGAAGGGCGATGAAGGTGAGCAGCCCGCCGCCCATGAACACCCACCAGCTCGCCAGGTTCAGCCGGGGAAATGCCAGGTCGTTGGCGCCGATCATGGTGGGGATCAGGAAGTTGCCGAACACCGCGGGGATCGACGGGATCAGGAAGAACCACACCATCAGCACCCCGTGCAGCGAGAAGGCACGGTTGTAGACGTCGGGCGTCACCAGGTCGGCCTCGGCGGTGAACAGCTCCAGCCGGATCAGCCCCGCCGCCAGCGCGCCCAGGAAGAAGAACACCGTGATCGAGATCAGGTAGAGCACCCCGATCCGCTTGTGGTCCGTGGAAAACAGCCACGATCGCAGGCTGTATGCGGCGCGGATGTAGTCCGGCGCGTCCCGCGTGTAGATGGCGTTCATCGGCCTTCCCCCTGTTCACGGCCTCCGGTGGGCAACGCCTGGATGTAGGCGATCAGGTCGAGTATCTGCGCCTCGTCCAGCTGCTGACGGAAGCTCGGCATGATGGGATCGAAGCCGGCCACCACATGCGCGTTGGGCCGCAGGATGGCGGTCCGCAGGTAGTTGTCGTCGGCCTCCACCGATCCGCCGCCGGCCAGCGGCACCGCCGATCCATACAGGCCGTCCAGCAGCGGCGCCTCGACGGGCGCGTCCTCGGCGTGGCAGCCCCGGCAGCCGGCTTCCGTGAACAGGCGCCGCCCGCGCTCCACCGGCGCCACCGCGTCCGGCGCCTCCTCCACCCAGGCGTCATAGGCCTCCCGCTCCATGACCACGAGCGAGCCGCCCATGCGCGAATGCAGGGTGCCGCAGTACTCCGCGCAGGTCAGATGGAAGGTGCCGGTCTCGGTGGCAACGAACCGAAGCTTGGTGTAGCGGTGCGGCAGGACGTCCTGCTTGATGCGCAGCGCCGGCAGGTACATGGAGTGAATCACGTCCTGGCTGATCATGTTCAGCACGACCGGCACGCCGACCGGCACGTTCAACTGGTTGATCTGGCGCTTGCCGTTGGGATGCTGGGTCTTCCACATCCACTGCTTCCCGATCACCTCGATCCGCAGGGCGTTCTCCATCTCGTCGTGCATGTCGAAGTAGGCGCGCGCGGCCTGATAGAAAAAGACCATCATGACGACGAGCGGCACCAACGCCCACGTCGCCTCCAGCCACGGCAGGCTGCGCGGACGCCCCATCCGGTCGGCCTTGGAGCCGCGGCGGTACTTGAAGGCGAAGAAGGCCATCAGCACGAAGATGGGCGCGACGAACAGCACCATGACGAACGAGAAGGCCACCATGATGGTGTCCACCGTCGCCGCGTGATCGGAAATCTGGTCGGGCCAGAACGGCAGGGTGTCGATCCAGTCGAACCGCATCACGGCGCCCCCTCCGGCCAGCCCTGCTCGGCCAGCATCTCCATGGCGTCGTCAATCGGGATGCGCGCTGCGGTGCGGTCTTCGTCAAGCCATGCGGCGGTGGTCAGGATCTTGCGGACGTGCGCGCGCAATTCTTCCAGGTCCATCTGCGGATTTTCCTGCAGCGGCGGCTGAATCTGCCCCTGGCGGACCAGCGGCGGGCGTTGCGGAAAGACGTCGGCCGCGCCCTCGAACTGAAGCCTGAGCAGCGCCAGCGCGCCCCCGACCACCAGGATCATCACCGACAGGATGACCGCCGACCAGACGGCGACGCGGATGCTGACGTCGGTCCGCTCGTAATCGCGATGCTCAGCCATGATGCGCCTCCATCGCCTCGCGGCGGGGCGCCGGGTGACGCGCCCGCAGGATGAGCCAGACCCCGCCCCACAGCCCGCCGGCGCCCGCCAGGGCCGCCACCGCCAGCGCCGCCGTCAGGCCGCCGGCCGGATGCAGGGGCACCACCCACCAGAACGCCTCCATGATCCGGACCGCGACGAACCAGCCGCCGATCATGGCCAGCCACGCCGCGTTCCGGCGCACGCGGCTCCACAGCAGCAGCACGAAGGGCACCGCCCCGCCCAGCACGGCCATCACCGTCACCAGCGCGTGCCACACCGGCCCGGCGCGGTCCAGGTAGATGTCGATGTGCCCCGGCAGGTCGCCCGACCAGACGATCAGCCACTGCATGTACTCATGGTACAGCCACAGCATGACGGCCCCGAGCAGCATGTTGCCGATGCCGCGCACCTCCGGCGCCTGCCCGAGGCTCCACGCCCGGCCGAGCGACGTGGCGCACAGAAAGCCCAGCGCTCCGACCATGAGGTGCGACAGGAAGATCAGCCCGAAGATGGACGAGTAGGCCTTGGGCTGAAGCGCGATGACCCAGTCGATGCCGGCCAGGGACGCCGTGACCGCCCACAGGATCAAGCCGGCCGAGGCCATCGCCGGCCGAGGCGCCGCCGCATCCACCGGACGGCCGATGCGCACCGCCACGTGCGCCAGCACCCACCACGTCACAAGGTACACGGCCCCGCGCGCCAGCAGCGCCCCCTCGCGCAGCCAGGGATGCGTCTCGTGCCCGCCGGCCCCGTGCACCAGCGGATGCAGCGCGCCGGATGCCAGGACGACGGGCAGCAGGAACAACAGCACCAGCGGCATCGTCGCCACCGCCGCCTCCATGTCGCGGCCAAGCTGGAGGCCCCAGCGCCCCTTGTGAAGGTGCCATGTCAGCAGCAGCGGCAGCGCCCCCAGCGGCACCACCATCACCGCCAGCACCGCCGCCAGCCACGCCGCGAGCGCCGTTCGCGGGGCGAAGGTGGCGGCGACCAGAACCACCACCACGCCGATGGTGCCGATCCCGAGAAGGAGGGTGATGAAGCGCCGCGCCGTCATGGGCCGTCCTCCCCGTCCGTTGGCGACGCGGGCGCCGCCGCCGGCTTGACGTCCGGCGGCAAGCGGTCGGCCTTCACCCGCTGCGACAACTGCAACGCCTTGATGTATGCGGCGATGGCCCAGCGGTCGGCCGGCTCGACGCGGGTGGCGTAGGAGTACATGTCTCCCACGCCCTGCGTGATGACCTGGACGAAGTAGCGGGCCGGCCGGGCGCGCAGGCGGTCGGTATGGTAGCTCGGCGGGTCGGGAAAGCCGCGCCGCGCAATCATGCCGTCGCCATATCCGGCCGCCCCGTGGCAGGGCGCGCAGTAGATGTCGAACCGCTCCCGGCCGCGTTGCAGAAGGGCCGGCGTCAGGGGCGGACGCTCGTCAAGCGCCGCCCGGCGCTCCAGGTCGCCAAGGGCGATGGTGCCGGGCTGCGGCTTCTGGTTGACGATGCCGTCGGGGAACAGGTCCGCGGTCTCGTAGACCTCGTACTTCGGCTGCTCGTTCATTTCCTGCTCGCACGCCGCCACGAGCAGGATTGCGAGGATGAGAAGGCCGAGGCGCGTCATGCCGGCACCTCCCGCACCAGGGCCGGTGCCGGATCGAGCCCCTCAAGGAAATCGCGGGCCCGCGCCGGGTCGAAGTGCGGATCATCGGCCAGCAGGACCAGGAAGAAGCCGTCCTGCGTCGCACGATCGAACGCCTCCACCTCGAACAACGGATGATGCAGGCGCGGAAGGCGGTTGAGGGCCAGCATTCCGATGACCGCCGTCAGGGCCGCCAGCAGCACCGTGAACTCGAAGGCCGGCAGGCCGTAGGCGGTCCATGCCTCCAGCGGCAGCCCGCCCACGGGCGTCGGGTAATACATCACGTCGATGTACCACAGCAGCCCCAGCGCGAAGACAAGGCCGAAGGCTCCCGCGCCGGTGACCATCCAGGGCAGCCGCCGTTCCTTCAGCCCAAGCACCTCGGTCAGGTCATCGACGGGGAACGGCGTGTGGCAGTCCAGCCGCGTGAAGCCGCCCGCCACCGCCCGCCGGGCCGCCAGCACCAGGTCGTCGGCGCGGTCGTAGCAGGCGAGCACGCCGTAGAGGCCGTCCCGCGCCGGCTCCCGGTTCGTCGGCTCGGCGGCGCGCGGGGCCGGTTCGGGCGCCGGGCGCTTGGCCGGACGCTCCTCGAACAGCACCTCCTTGACCTCCGAGATCGCAACCATCGGCAGGAAGCGGATGAACAGCACGAAGGCGAACAGGAAGAAGCCGATCGTGCCGAGGAACAGCAGCCACTCCGTCCACGGCGCCGAGTAGGTGCCCCACGACGACGGCAGGTAGTCGCGGAAAAGGCCCGAGATGATAAGCATGTAGCGCTCCAGCCACATGCCGACGGTCACCGACAGGCAGACCAGGAACAGCACCACCGGGCGGGTGCGCCACCGCCGCCGCCAGAGCATCTGGATCGGCGCGAAGTTGAGGATCACCGCGCCCCAGTAGATGGGCGCGAACGGCCCGATCAGGCGGTCGCGCAGGGTGTCGACCTCGAACTGATGGCCGGAGGTCCAGGCGGTCAGGGCCTCGAACAGGTAGCCGTAGGCGGTCATCAGGCCGATCGCCAGCATGAACTTGGCCAGAAGGTCCAGGTGGCGCGGCGTCACCAGGTCGTAAAGCTTGAACCAGGCGCGCAGCGTCACGGCGATCATTCCGACCACGGCGAACCCGGAGAACAGCGCGCCCATCACGAAATACGGCGGGTAGATCGTCGTGTGCCAGCCGGGCACGGGGCCGGCGGCGAACAGCAGCGACACGCCCGAATGCACCGACACCACAAGCGGCATGGCAAGCGCGGCCAGCATCACGTAGGCGCGGCGCCACCGCACCCAGTGCATGGCCGATCCCCGCCACCCGAGCGCCGCGAGGCCCAGGGCGACCCGCCAGAACCGGCCCTTCGCCTTGTCGCGCACGCTCGCCAGGTCGGGAATGAGGCCCACGTACCAGAACAGCAGCGACACCGTGAAGTATGTCGAGATCGCCATGACGTCCCAGAACAGCGGGCTGCGGAACTGCGGCCAGACCTCGAAGGGCGTCGGATAGGGCAGCATCCAGTAGAAGAACTGCGGCCGCCCCAGGTGGATGATCGGGTACATGGCCGCGCAGATCACGGCGAAGATGGTCATGGCCTCGGCGAAGCGGTTCAGCGAGTTCCGCCAATCCTGCCCGAGCAGCAGCAGCATCGCCGAGATGAACGTCCCGGCGTGCCCGATGCCGATCCACCACACCACGTTGACGATCGCCAGGCCCCAGTTCACCGGAATGTTGACGCCCCAGACGCCGACCCCCTGGATGAACAGGTGCACAAGCGTCGCCGGCAGAAAAAGGAACAGCGCGCCCGAGACCAGGAACGCCGTCCACCAGCGCCGGCGCGTCGGCAGGTCGAGCAGGATGCTCGCGACCCGGTCGCCGACGCCGCGATAGGTGGTGCCGCGTGGATAGATGGAGTTGCCCGGCATCAGGCCTCCTCGTCCGTGTCCTCGACCACCAGCGCGCGGTACCCGGTGCGCGGGCGGGTATTGGTCTCGGCCAGCAGGGCATAGCTGCGGCGGTCGTCCTTGGCGCGTGCGATGCGCGACGCTGGGTCGTTCTGGTCGCCGAAAACGATCGCCTGCGTCGGGCAGGCGGTCTGGCAGGCCGTCTGTACCTCGCCGTCGGCGATGCGGCGGTCCTCCTTCTTCGCCTCGCGCCGGGCGGCGGAAATGCGCTGGACGCAGTAGGTGCACTTTTCCATGACGCCGCGCGCGCGCACCGTCACGTCCGGGTTCCGCACGGCCTCCTCGCCCGGTGCCGCCGGCTGGGAATAGTCGAACCAATTGAAGCGGCGCACCTTGTAGGGGCAATAACTGGAGCACGTGCGGGTGCCGATGCATCGGTTGTAGATCATCTGGTTCAGCCCCTCGGGACCGTGGACCGTGGCGCGGACGGGGCACCCGATCTCGCAGGGGGCGTGCTCGCAGTGCATGCAGGGAACCGGCTGGAAGTGGATTTTCGGCCGGTCCAGGTCGCCCTCGAAATAGCGGTCGACCCTGATCCAGTGCATCTCGCGGCCCATGCGCACCTGCTCGGGCCCGACCACCGGGATGTTGTTCTCGGCCACGCAGCCGACGACGCAGGCATTGCAGCCGATGCAGGTGTCCAGATCGATGGACATGGCCCAGGCGTAGGGCTCCGCGCCGGGTTTCTCGTAGTCGAAGATGCGCCCGTGCAACGTTTCGTGATGCGCCTCCCCGCCCCCGGCTTCGGCCTGCGCCGCGCCGTGGCCGGCAACCTCCGCCGCCGGCATCGCGCGGATCAGGTCGCGGCCTTCCATGCTGCCGTGCATCTGCGTGTCGGCGAGTTCCCGGGTTTCGTCCAGCACCTCCAGCGTCGCGCCGAGCAGCACGTCGCCGCCGGCCGGGCGCAGCGGATTGACGTCGGTGCCGCCCATCTCCGCCAGCCGGCCGATGACGTGGCGGCCCTGGCCGACGTGCAGCGTCACCGTCTCCGCCGCCTGTCCGGGGACGATCCAGACCGGGATGCGGACGGCGCGCCCCTCGGCCGTGATCTCGACCAACCGGCCGTTGCTCAGGCCAAGACGCTCCGCCAGCGCCGGACTGACCAGCGCGGCATTGCCCCACGTCAGCTTGGTGATGGGCTTGGGCAGCTCCTGCAGCCATCCGACATTGGCGTATCGGCCGTCCCACACCGCCGGGTCGGGGCCGAAGACGACCTCCAGCGCGCGCTCCTCCGCCGGTTCCGGCAGCGTCGCGGGCGGCGCGTCGACGGACGGGGGAGGCACGTTTTCGGCGGCCGTGCCCTCCACGTAGCCGTCGTGCAGCGCCCGCTCCCACCGCGCCTCGCCGTCGTCGAGGCCCAGCGGCGCCCGCCACGTGCGCCGCACCGCGTGCCGGGCCGTCCGCCCCGGCCGGCCGAGCCACGCCTCCAGCATGGCGTGGACCTCGATCCCGCCATAGAGCGGGCGCGTCACCGGCTGCTGGATGCAGGCGGTGCCGTCGGTGGCGCGGCCGTCCGACCAGGTCTCCAGCGCATGCGCCAGCGGCAGGTGCAGCGACGAGCGCCGCGCCGTCGCGTCGGCATAGGTCCCGAGGTGAATGGAGGTCGGCACCGCCGCCAGCGCCCCGGCGAAATCCAGAACACCGGGCGCGGCGAAGACCGGGTCGAGGTCGAGGATCACCAGAGTGCCGACCGTCCCGCCCCGCATGGCGTCGACCAGGTCCGGCAGTCCGCCGTCAGCCGGTGGCGCGATCGGCTCCAGGGTCTGGAGCGTCGTGCCGAGCGCCCCGATCCTCTCGTTGGCGGCCAGCACCAGCGCCTGAACCTCGGCCGGGGCGTGGGCTCCGACGGTCAGCACGGCGCGACCGGCGTGGCGCTCAAGCAGCGCCGCCACCTTCCCGGCCCAGGCGGCGTCCTCGGGCGGCAGCGACGCGGGCGGGGCGTCCACGCCGAGGTCCGCCGCGATCGCCGCCGCCAGATGGGGAACGCGGTGGCTCGGCACGACATGGCGGTCCGCCGCCTTGGCCCCGGTAAGCGTCGGCGTGCTCTCGGCGACGTACAGCCGGTTGAGGTCGCCGGTCTCGTGCCCGCGCCGACGCCGCTCCGCCCAGTCCGGCGCATGGTCCAGTTGCATCAGTCCCGCGCCGAGCAGATCGTCTTCCAGGCTCACCACCACGTCGGCCTCGCCCAGGCGGACCCGCGTCTCCAGCGGCCGGCCGAACGCCATTTCGGCAGCCCGCAGACGCGGCCCGACCTCGTCGACCGGCTCCCACACGTGGTGGCGCAGGCCCGGCAGGCGCTGCTTCAATTCCTCGATCTGCCGCAACAGGGTCGGCGACGTCGTGCGGCCGGTGAGCAGGCGAACGGCCTCGCCGTTCTCCAGCCCCTGGATGACGTTGAGCGCCTGCGACCGTGCCGCGGCGGTGGAGACGGGGTTTCCGTTCCGCAGCGCGGTGGCGGAGCGGTCGGGATCGTAGAGCCGCAGCACCTCCGCCTGGGTGAACGGATCAAGCGCCCGCGTCGCGGCGGGGTGCCTGTGGTTGCCGTCCAGCCGAGTGGGCCGCCCCTCGTGCGTCTCGATCACCACCGGCCGGGCATAGCCCTGGAAGGGGATCATGCTGGCGTAGAAGCGCGGCACGCCCGGAACCATCGCCTCCGGCTGCTCAACCCAGGGCACCACGTCCTCGGGCAGGTAGACGTCGCAGGCGCTCAGCCCGCCCAGCAGGAACGACGCCGCCATGGTCCGCAGGACCGTGCGGCGGGCGTGCGGCTGGTCGAGCAACTGCGCGGCGGCGGGGAATTCGGCGTCCAGCCACGTGCGGAAGGCCGGCTCGTCGGCCGCCTCCTCCAGCCCCTTCCAGAGGCGCGGCCCGCGGGCATCGGCCAGTCGCCGCCGCAGGGCCGGAATGTCGGGCGTGTTGCCGTGGCAGGCTTTCTCGGCCATCCGTCACCTGTGGCAAATATAACAGTGGGTCAGGTCGTCGGTGTCGATGCCGTAGCGTTCGACCAGCCTTTCGCCCAGCGCCCGGCGGTCCGGCGGCGGCGTCCAGTCCATGTCGAAGACGGCCTCGCGCGGCCGCAGCCGGGGCGCCGGATCATCGTGGCAGTCGATGCAAAAGCGCATCCGCAGGTTTTCCGCCTGCCGCGTGAGCGGCATCTCGTCCACGTTGCCGTGGCACTCGACGCAGCCGACGCCGGAACTGACATGGATGGAGTGGTCGAAGTAGGCGAAGTCCGGCAGGTTGTGGACACGCGCCCAGTGGATCGGCGTCCTTTCGGCCCAACTCTGCCGCACCGGCGCAAGCAGGTCGGCGTCCGTCCAGAGCTGGGAATGGCAGGTCATGCAGGTTTCCGTCGGCGGCAGCCCGGCCGACGCGCTCACTTCGACGGCGGCGTGGCAGTAACGGCAGTCGATCCCCAGACCCCCGACGTGATGCCGGTGGCTGAAGGGGACGGGCTGCACCGGCGCAATATTCTCACGCGTCGTGACGTTGGACGCCGCACCAGCGACGAGAAGGCCGACACCCGCAACGAGCGCCACCGCCGCGAGCAGCATGATGACACGCAACCATGTGTCGGCGCTCTTGCGGAAGATCCTGGACATGACGAGAGTTTGTTTCCCGAAAGACTATCAGGAACAACGCGCTGCAGCCGCTGACAGTTCTCCATCCGGCGGGCGGTCAGGATACCGGAAGCGGCTCCGTCCCGGCGGCCGGGTCCATTGTATCCGTCAGGCGGGCCCAGAATGCCTCGATGTCCGGCCCCAGCGGATCGCGAAGGCGGAAGACCCGGACGTCCAGCGGAATGTGCCATGCCTCGCCGAGAACCGGCACCAGCCGCCCCGCCTCCACATCCGGCGCCACAAGGCTGAGGGGAAGCCACGCCATGCCGTGCCCGTCCAGAACCATCGACCGCAGAACGACCGACAGATGCGAGGTGAACCGGCAGCGCAGGGGCGGCCTACGGGTTGCCTCGGCCAAGCAGCGCTCCACCGCGCGCCCCAGGCCCGAAACGTCGGAATAGGCGAGATACGGAATGCCCTCGGACGGCCCCGGCTCGGCCAGCGGCGGATAATCCCCCTGGTCCTGGGGGCGCGCCAGGGGGACAAGCTTGTCGCGTCCGACCTTGCGGCTGTCGAACTGCTGGCCGTTCAGGCGTAGCGGCGCGGCGGGATCGGAATGGCAGAGCAGGAAATGGCACAGGCCCTGCGTCAGCAGCCCCTCGCACGCCAGCATGGTGTCGCTGTCCAGGCGGATCGGGAAAGGGTGCTGCGCGTCCTCGAGCGCCCGAATCCACCCGGGAAAGAACGTCAGCGACAGGCTGTGCGTGGCGGCGAAGTGCAGTGTCACGGAATCGCCGGCCGCGGCGGTGCGCACCTGCTCCCGCGCCCGTACCAACTGGCGCAGCACGGCCTCGGCCACGGGCAGCAGCGCCCGGCCGGCAGCGGTGGGGCGGATGGGCTGGCGCGTGCGGTCGAACAGCGGCGCGCCGGCCCAGGTCTCCAACGCCTGGATGTGGCGGCTGAAGGCGGGCTGCGTCACGTTCCGCGCGGCCGCCGCCCGGGAAAAGTTGCCGGTCTCGCAAAGGACCACGAAGTCTTCGAGCCAGCCGCTTTCCATATACGCTCCGCCCCTGTCAGCACCACGACGAGACATTACGCCTTCCGGCGTAAATGCCGTTTTCGCATTTCTTGATGCGATCTTGGCATTCGATATGACGCCGGTCCAGACAGTAGAGTCCTCCGGTCAAGAATTGCTCGCGGCGGGTAAACGCCGGGGCGCGAACAAGGAGGACACGATGGAAACGTTCCGCACGCTGATGGGAGCCGCAGGGCTGGCCGTCGCCCTTGCCGCCGCCGGCCCGGCGGTGGCCGAGTACCCGGAAAAACCCGTCACCTACATCATTCCGTTCGGCCCGGGCGGCGAGTCGGACATTACGGCGCGCATGCAGCAGGAATTCTGGCCCAAGCACGCCAACGACGAAGAGGTCGTGATCCAGTACAAGCCCGGCGGCGGCGGCAGCCAGGCCTGGTCGCAGCTCAACAGCATGGCGTCCGACGGCTACACGATCATGGGCGCCAACGTGCCCCACACCATCCTGCAGCCGATGATCGCCGATTCCGGCTACCAGACCGACGACGTCAACGTGGTGCACTATTTCCACTACACCCCCGACGCCGTCGTGGTGCCCAAGGACAGCGAGTTCCAGACGCTGCAGGACCTGATCGACCACGCCAAGGAGAACCCGGGTGCGGTGACCTTCGCCGGGTCGGGCTCGAACTCCGCCAACCACCTGATGCAGCAGCAACTCGACAAGCTGGCCGGCATCACCACCACCTACGTGCCGTTCAAGGGCACGGGCGCGGCCGTCCAGGCCATCATGGGCAACCAGACGACCGCCGGCGCCACCTACTCCACCGTCGGCGTCAACTATCCCGAAACCCGCGTGCTGGCCGTGGCGGCCGAGGAACGCCTGCCCAGCCTGCCCGACGTGCCCACCTTCCAGGAACTGGGGCTGGATTGGGTCGGCGGCGCCTATCGCGGCGTGGCCGTGCCCGCCGGCGTCTCCGAGGACATCAAGCAGCAGGTCTCGGACATCGTGTCCGACATCAACGCCGACCCGGCGTTCCGCCAGAAGATGGAAGACGGCGGCTTCGTGCTGACGGCCATCGACCTGGAGAAGATGCCGGCGTTCCTGGAGGAACAGAAGGCCAAGTACCGCGGTATCGCCGAGGAAATGGGGCTGGTCGAGCCGCAGACGGCCGGAAGCGAGTAAGAGCATCACGGAACGGCAACCGGGACGGTCCTCGTCATGGACAGGCTGCAATATCTTTTCGACGCGCTGACGCCGTTGAACATCGCCCTGGCATGGGCGGGCGTGATCGCGGGGACCGTGATCGGCGCCCTGCCCGGCCTGTCCGCCACCATGGCGGTGGCCGTCCTGGTGCCCATCACCTTTTCGATGGACCCGGCGTCCGGCCTTATCATGCTGGGCGCCATCTATACGGGCGCCATCTATGGCGGCGCCTTCGCCGCGATCCTCGTGAACACGCCCGGCACGCCGTCGGCCATCGCCACCACCTTCGACGGCTTCCCCATGGCCAAGCGCGGCGACGGCGACCTTGCGGTGACGCTGGCCGCCATCGCCTCGGTCTGCGGCGGTCTGGTGGGTGCCCTGGCGCTGCTGCTGCTCGCCCCGCCATTGGCGCGCGTGGCCCTGGCGTTCGGGCCGGTGGAATATTTCTGGCTCGCCATGCTGGGCCTGACGCTCATCGCCGCGCTGTCGGAGGGCGACCTGCTCAAGGGCCTGATGGGGGCCTGCTTCGGGCTGCTGCTGTCCATGATCGGCGTGGCCGTAGTGGGCGGCGACGTGCGGTTCACCCTGGGCATGCCGCAGCTGCTGGGCGGGGTGGAAATCGTCTCGGCGCTGATCGGCCTCTACTGCATCCCCGTGCTGATCGACATGGTGAGCACGCCCAAGGCCCACCTGAAGGTCAGCACCACGCCGCGCGGCTTCCGTCTGGGCGAGGCGCTGGGCCTGGCCTGGCGGCACAAGGTCAACCTGGGCCGGTCATCGGTGATCGGCACGCTGGTGGGCATCCTGCCGGGCGCGGGCGGATCAATCGCCGGGCTGGTGGCCTACAGCGAGTCCCGCCGCACGTCCAAGCGCTCCCGCCACTTCGGCACCGGCGAGCCCGAGGGCATCATGGCGACGGAAAGCGCCAACAACGCCACCGTCGGCGGCGGCTTCATTCCGACGCTGGTGCTGGGCATCCCCGGCACGCCGCCCGACGCGGTGATCCTGGGCGCGCTGCTGGTTCAGGGCATCCGTACCGGGCCCAGCCTGTTCACCGATCAGGCGTCGATATCCTTCACCTTCATCTACGGACTGCTGATCGCCACCGTGCTCATGCTGCCGACGGGGCTTCTGATCGGCCGCTATGCCTACAAGTCCATCATCAGCCTGCCCAAGGCGGTGCTGGTGCCGACCATCGCCTTCATGACCGTCATCGGCAGCTACGCCATCCAGAACAGCGCCGTCGACACGGTCATCATGTTCACCCTGGGCGTCGTGGGGTGGGTGCTGGCGCGCTTCGGCTTCAAGCCCTCCCCCATCGTGCTGGGGCTGGTGCTGGGCCAGATCGCCGAGCAGGGCTTCGTGCAGGGCTGGCTGATCGGGTCCGCCACCAATGACCTGGTGGGCATGTACTTCGGCCGGCCGCTGTCCATCGGCATCATTGCCTTCATCGTGCTGTCGCTGTTCTACCCGCTGATCGCGCCACGCCTGAAGCCCCGCCGCCCCGCACCGAACGCCCCCGAGACGTCGTCACGCAAGGGAGCCGCCAATGCCGACTGAGCGCACGCGCCCCCCCCACGACATCGGCGGCATCGTCTGCGGCCTCTTGTTCATCGGCCTGGGCGTCTGGGTCATCACCGAGACCGCCGGCATGAGCCGCCTGGGCGCCGTCTTCCCCCGCTCCATCGCCGGCGCGCTGATCGTCTTCTCGACCATCATGGTGGTGGTGCGGCTGATCCGCCCGCGCGGGCACGAAACGCCGGACCCCGGATCGACCCCGCGCCGCCTGGGATTCATCGGCGTCATGACCGCCTGGGTGCTGCTGCTGAACGTGGTCGGCTTTTTCACCACCAGCCTTCTGTGCTTCCTGGGGCTGATGCTGGTCGCCCACCACGGCCGCTGGACGCCCGGCCTCGCCGCCGCGCTGGTGCTCGCCGGCGTGGTGATCGTCACCGCCTTCCAGGTGCTGTTCACGGAAGCGCTCAACGTCCCCCTTCCCACCGGCCTTGTGTTCTGAGGACCCATGAAGATCATCGACATCCGCGAGACGACGGCCTCCATCGCCTCCCCCATCGCCAACGCCTACATCGACTTCAGCAAGATGACGTGCAGCGTCGTCGCGGTGGTCACCGACGTCATCCGCGACGGCCGGCCCGTCGTCGGCTACGGCTTCAACTCCAACGGCCGCTACGCGCAAGGCTGCCTGCTGCGCGAGCGCTTCATCCCGCGCGTGCTGGAGGCCGATCCCGACAGCCTGATCGACCCGGCGCACGACAATCTCGACCCCCACGCCATCTGGCGCGCCATGATGACCAACGAGAAGCCGGGCGGCCATGGCGAGCGCTCCGTCGCCGTCGGGGTGATCGACATGGCGGTGTGGGATGCCGTCGCCAAGATCGCGGAACAACCCCTCTATCGCCTGCTGGCGGAGCGCTACGGCACCGGCGCGCCCGATGACCGCGTCTGGGTCTACGCCGCCGGCGGCTACTACCATCCCGGCAAGGGACTGGAGCCGTTGAAGGACGAGTTGAAGGGCTACCTCGACCTCGGCTACCACACGGTCAAGATGAAGATCGGCGCCGTGCCGCTGGCCGAGGACATGAAACGGGTGGAGGCCGCGTTGTCGGTGGTCGACCACGACGGCTCGCGCCTGTGCGTCGACGCCAACGGCCGCTTCGACACCGAAACCGCGCTGGCCTACGCCGATGCCCTCGCGCCCTATGGCCTGCACTGGTACGAGGAAGCCGGCGACCCCCTGGACTACGCCCTGCAGGCCGAGGTGTCGGCCCGCTACCCGCACGCCATGGCGACCGGCGAGAACCTGTTTTCCATGCAGGACGCCCGAAACCTCATCCGCCACGGCGGCATGAACCCGGACCGGGACTGGCTTCAGTTCGACTGTGCCCTGTCCTACGGGCTGGTGGAGTACCTGCGCACGCTGGAAATGCTGAAGGAACACGGCTGGTCGACCCGCCGAGTGGTACCCCACGGCGGGCATCAACTGTCGCTCAACATCGCCGCCGGGCTTCACCTGGGCGGCAACGAAAGCTATCCCCACGTCTTCCAGCCCTTCGGCGGCTTCGCCGACGGCACGCCGGTAGAGGACGGATACGTAGGATTGCCCGAGGTGCCGGGAATCGGCTTCGAGGCCAAGTCGGCGCTTTACGCCGTCATGAAGCCGCTGGGCGAATAAAACCGGACGACGCTTGAAGACGGACATTCGTCGTCCGGCAAGGCCGACTGGCCGCCGCGCCTTATGGCGCGTGAGGCTGCATGCCCACTGAACGCAGCGTCGATGATTTCAATCAGCGACGCGTATATGAGAGAGGAGAAAGCAGGATGGCCGAGTACAACATCGCCGTCATCGCCGGCGACGGCATCGGCACCGAAGTGGTGCCCGAGGGCATCCGCGCGCTGGAAGCCGTAGGCCGCAAGTTCGACATCACCTTCCGGTGGGACGAAAAGGACTGGAGTTGCGAACGCTGGAAGAAGACCGGCCGCATGATGCCGGAAGATGCGCTGGAGGGCATCGCCGGCCATGACGCCATCTTCCTGGGCGCCGTCGGCTGGCCGGGGGTGCCGGATCATGTGTCGCTGTGGGGGCTGCTCATCCCCATCCGCCGCGTCTTCCGCCAGTACATCAACCTGCGCCCGGTGCGCCTGTTCGAGGGCGTGCGCTCGCCGCTGGCCGACCGGAAGCCGGGCGACATCGACTTCATGATCGTGCGCGAGAACAACGAGGGCGAATACTCCGAGATCGGCGGCCGCCTGAACGCCGGCACGGCGGAGGAAGTGGTGGTGCAGGAAAGCATCTTCACCCGCAAGGGCGTCGACCGGGTGCTGCGCTACGCCTTCGACCTCGCGCAGTCGCGCGGAAAGAAGCACCTGACCAGCGCCACCAAGTCCAACGGCATCATCCACACCATGCCCTTCTGGGACGAGCGCTTCCAGGCCATGGCGGCGGAGTACCCCGATATCCGCACCGACCAGTACCACATCGACATCCTGACCGCGCATTTCGTGCAGCACCCGGACTGGTTCGACGTGGTGGTGGGGTCGAACCTGTTCGGCGACATTCTGTCCGACCTGGGGCCGGCGGCCACGGGCACCATCGGCATCGCCCCATCGGCCAACCTGAACCCGGAGCGGGAGCACCCCAGCATGTTCGAACCCGTGCACGGGTCCGCGCCGGACATCGCCGGCCAGGGCATCGCCAACCCCATCGGCCAGATCTGGTCGGGCGCCATGATGCTCGACCACCTGGGCCACGCGAACGCCGCCCGCGCCATCGTCACCGCCATTGAGCGCCTGCTGGCCGACGGCGGCCCGCGCACCCGCGACATGGGCGGCACAGCCAGCACCCGTGAGGTGGGCATGGCCCTGGCGGACCTGGTGTGACGGCAGGCGACGCATGACCGTGTGCAGATGCCCACCCGGTAACGCCGATTGCGCCGCAGACGCCGGAACCGGCGCGTCATCTGCCCGGTCGCCAACTTATTCGCCTGCCGACCCCAGCATGTTCCACCGGACTGCCATCAAGTGCCCGCACATCAGGCGCTTGCCCCGCAACCGGACCCGATACGACCCGCGGCATACCAAGATGGCACCACGCGGCGTGATACAAACCCCGAAACCCGGCTGGTGGATATGCCAGAGAACCTGTAGCTTTCCATCCGGCTTCCAGCCCTCGATGACAGCCTTTGAGAGCTTTAAGTGGGCCTGCGGCTCCTGGTTGTTGATGCGCAATCAGTACGTTGCAAACCACCACTTATTCAGCATCATTCAAGCACGGAGGCTGAATGTGAAACCGTCCGGCAATCGCCTTCACAGGCGCGCACCGGCTTGTAAACACCTCCCCAACCCAGCGATTCAGCACGGTTTACGTGGGAGGAACCAGCGACCACGGACGCACCAAGATGGCGCATAACCTGATTCGTTATCAGGGGGTCGCGGGTCCGAACCCTGCTGCTGGCGCCAGCCCGCGTGATCCGCGCAACCGCTGGCCGCCCGCATGTGAACGCCGCCCGGTCGGTGCCCTGGCAGCGTGACCGGAGCCAGGAGACGCAGCAGCATGTCCATGTCCGATACGGGGCCGCGGCAAGCGGCCTTCCCCCTCGACGGCCGCCGCATCTGGGTCGCCGGGCACGGCGGCATGGTCGGACGCGCGCTCGTGCGGCGGCTGGCCGAGGAAGACTGCGAAGTCCTTGTGACGCCCCGCCCCGCCCTGGACCTCAGCCGTCAGGCGGACGTGGAGGACTGGATGGCGCAGGCCCGGCCCGACGGGGTGATCGTCGCCGCCGCCAGGGTGGGCGGCATTCACGCCAACGCTGCATATCCGGCGGACTTCATCCAGCAGAACCTGAGCATTTCCGCCAACATCATCCACGCCGCCCATCTCAGCGGCGTGCGCAAACTGCTTTATCTTGGCTCGTCCTGCGTCTACCCGCGGCTGGCGCCTCAGCCGATCGACGAGGGCGCCCTGCTGAGCGGGGCGCTGGAGCCGACCAACCAGTGGTACGCCGTCGCCAAGATCGCCGGTATCAAGATGTGCCAGGCCTACCGCCGTCAGCACGGGCGCGACTTCATAGCCGTCATGCCGACCAACCTCTATGGCCCCGGCGACAACTACGACCCGCTGACGTCGCATGTGCCCGCTGCACTGATCCGGCGTTTTCACGAGGCGAAGGTTGACGGCAGGTCCCGGGCGGTGGTCTGGGGGACGGGCCGGCCCCGGCGCGAGTTCCTGTACGTCGACGATCTGGCCGATGCTTGCGTGTTCGCGCTGAAGCACTGGTCGTCGGAAGACCTTCTCAACGTCGGCACCGGCCAAGACATGAGCATCGCGCATTTTGCCGCCGAGGTGGCGGCGGTGGTGGGATTCGGCGGAGAAATCGTGTTCGATCCGCAGCGCCCGGACGGTGCACCGCGCAAGGTGCTGGACGTCACGCGGCTCCGCCGCGCCGGTTGGCGCGCCAGGACGCCGCTGGAAGACGGACTGCGGGCGACATATGCCGATTTCCTCGCGGGAGGCGGCCGGTACGGCGGTTGAGCGCGGCTCGACGTCGCCCCATCCCGGCTCCTGATGTCAATGCGCCAGCAGCACCGGCAGTCCCGCCCCGCGCAGAACGTGGCGGGTGGCTCCACCGACGACCAGTTCCCGCAGGCGGGAGTGGGTGGAGCCGCCCATAACGAGAAGGTCGGCGTCGTGCTCCTTGCAGGCTCGCAGAAGCGACGCCCCCGCCCCGTCCAGCCGGGCGACGCGGGCGGTCCTGCACGGCACCCCGTGCCAGGCCATGAACTCTTCCGCCGGGGCCGTGTCGCCGCCTGAACCGGTATCCGGATCGACGACGCGGACGACCGTCACGCTCTCCGCCGCCCCCAGGATGGGCAGCGCGGCGGAAAGCGCCCGCATGGCCTCGGGGCTGTCGTTCCAGCCGACGACGACGTGCCGCCCCACCGTTTCCGGCGGTGCCTCGGGCGCCAGAAGAACGGGCCGCGCCGCCGCCGTCAGCACGGTCTGGAAGGAGCCGGTGACTGCCGGGTCGGCCCGGCCGCGGCCACGGCCAAGCACCACCAGATCGGCCGTACGTGCCCGCGCCGCCAACACCTGGCCGGCGGCGCCGGACGCGATGACGAAGCGGGCGGAGGCGCCCTCCGGCCCCGGAGGCCCCTCGCCTTCCGCAAGGCCGGCGGTGCCGCGCATCTGGTTGAAGAGGTCGCGGGCGGCCTGTGCCTGCTCCTCTTCCGCCTTGGCGGCGTCGCGCCGGAAGGCTTCCACGGTGGTCCCCGCCAGCCCGGCGTCCTGCAAGTGCTGCAGGTTCACGGGTTCCGGCCGCGCGTGAAGGGCCTGAACGTGCGCCTTCTGGGCCGCCGCGATCAGGAACGCGGTCTTCAGCGGTGCCCGCGCCGTCTCGGCGGAGTCGACACCGACGACGATATGCCGAATGCCAAGCATGTCCTTCATCCTCCAGCAATCAGGAGAGCGGCGTCATGACGTGTTCCCGGAACCCAGGACGCTCCGTCAGCCGCGCATACCAGTCTTCCAGCGCCGGCAGCCGGGGCCGGCGGTCGAGCGGCAGGGCGAACCAGCGATGTGCCGTTACCCCCGCCGGAATATCGGCCATGCCCAGCGCCGCGCCGCCCAGGAACGGGCGATGGCGCAAAGCTTCGTCCAGCAATGCGAATCCGCGCGCCGTCGCCTCCTCCGCCCGGGCCAGGGCGGCGGCGTCGCGGTCCGGCGGCGGCGTGCGGACAAGGCCGATGAACAGGGGGCGGAAATCCTTCCACAGGCCCGCCGTCTGCCAGTCCATCCAGGCTTCCTGCCCGAACCGCGCCGGCGCCTCCACCGGGCACAGGCCGCCCGCGCTGTACGTCGCGCAAAGGTAGCGGACGATGACGTTGGACTCCCAGACCACCACGTCGCCGTCCTTCAGGGTCGGCACCATTCCCGAAGGGTTCATGACGCGGTACCCGGCCGTGTCCGTACCGCCGAATGCCCCGCCGGCGTCGATGCGCTGGAACGGCAGGTCCAGCTCCGCGCAGGTCCAGAGCACCTTCTGCACGTTCAACGAATTGGCGCGGCCCCAGATGGTGAGCATGGCGCGGCCGTCAGCGTTTCAACAACCCGCGCACGGCACTTGAGGTCACCACCTGACCGCCGTTGTAGGCCTCGTGGTTCTTCTCGATGTCCGGCAGGTTGTAGAGGTAGTTCACCATGATGCCGTAGGACTGCGTCATCCCCCGGTCCGAGGTGTCGGCCAGCCAGTTTATGCGCTCAAGCCTGGCCCCGTTGTTGAGGTGGAACCGCGCCACCGGGTCCAGCGGCCGGTCGCCCTTTCGCTTTTCCTCCACCAGATAGCGGGCACAGAGACGGCTGAGAGGCTTCTTGATGACCGCCTCCTGGTCGGGGTTCTCGCGCCAGCTTCCCGTCTCCAGAATGCCCTTGAAGGACCCCTTGGCGCCCTCCTTGGGGCGCAGGCCGCGCACCTTGCCGTGTTCGTCGTCGGTCAGCAGGTCCGGGTCGCCGGCCGCCATGGTCTTTTCCAGCCAGCGGCGGAAGCCAGGCACCGGCGACAGGGTCGAGAACGTGGTGATGTTGGGCAGCTCGCGCCGCAGATGGTCCACCACCCGCTTGATGAGGAAGTCCCCGAGCGAAATGCCGCGCAGGCCCGGCTGGGTGGAGGAAATGGAATAGAAGATGGCCGTGTCGGCCTTCTCCGGGTCGCCCTCCGGCGCCTTTTCGTCCAGCAGCGCCTGGACGTTGCCGGCCAGCCCCTTGACCAAGGCGACCTGAACGAAGATCAACGGCTCGTCGGGCATGCGCGGGTGGAAGAAGGCGAAGCAGCGGCGGTCGGACTCCAGCCGGTTCTTCAGATCCGTCCACGACCGGATCTCGTGCACGGCCTCGTAGCCCATCAGCTTTTCCAGGATGTGCGCGGGCGAGCGCCAGGTGATCTGCTCCATGCTCATGAAGCCGATGTCGAACCACGACGTCAGCAGGCCCTGGAAGTCCTGCTCCAGCGGCAGAAGTGCCGGTTCCTTGTCCAGCATGGTCAGCAGGTCGGCGCGCAGGTCCACCAGGAACTTGAAGCCGTCGGGCAGGCTGGTCATCTGGCGCAGCAGCTTGACCCGCTTGGTGTCCAGCACCTGCTTGACGCCCTTCTCGGCCTCGGCGGACGCCTTGAAGTCAGAGGCGCCCTCCCACGCCTCGACGGCCTTGCGGAAGGCGTCGCGGTCGATGCCGAAGTCACACGACAGCATGACCAGGAACCGCCGCCGTCCTTCGGGTGAAAGCTGCAGGTACAGCCGGCCGATCTCGGCGGCGCGGGCGCGCGCGGTGACGGCGCCGCCGATGCCCGAGACGCATTCCTCCACCCGCTGGCGCAGCACCTCGGCCCCGCCCTTTTCAAGGTCGCGCTCCACCACGCTGCGGCCGAGCCGCGCCTTCTTTGCGATGTCGCGCCAAACGGCGCCCAGGTCCAGCATCAGATCTGCTCCCCGAAGACGAGGTCCGGCAGGAAGGTGGCGATCTCGGGGAAGAAGCACAGCAGCACGATGCCCAGCACCATGCAGCCCACATAGGGGATGGAGCCGCGCAGGATCGTTCCAAGGTTCACGTCGGGCGCGATGCCATTGATGACGTAGAGGTTCAGGCCGACCGGCGGCGTGATGAGGCCGATCTCCATGTTGATGGTCAGGACGGCGGCGAACCAGATGGAGTCGAAGCCGGCGCTGACGATGATGGGCAGAAGCACGGGCATGGCCATGAGGATCACACCGGCCGGCGGGATGAAGAACCCGGCGATCAGCAGGAAGACGTTGATGCAGGCCATCAGCACCCAGCGATTGACCTCCAGGTCGGCGATCCAGGCGGCCAGCGACTGCGTGATGAACAGCAGCGACAGCATGTAGGCGAACAGTTCCGCCGTGCCGATGATGAGCAGGATCATCACCGACTCGCGCATGGTCGCCCGCAGCACCTCCCACAGCTCCACGCCCTTCCACATCCGGTAGATGATGATCGCCATCAGCAGGCACAGCAGCGCGCCGACGCCGGCGGCTTCGGACGGCGTGGCGACGCCGCCGTACAAGACGAACAGCACCGCGATCACGATCGCCAGGAAGGGCAGCACCTTGGGCAGCGCGGTGAATTTCTCCTTCCAGGTGAACACCCGGTCGGCGCCGGTCAGCTTGTAGCCCTGGCGCCAGGCGTCGAACAGCGACCAGGCGATGAACAGCAGCACCAGCATCAGGCCGGGCCCGAGGCCCGCCAGGAACAGGCGCCCGATGGAGCTTTCGGTGGCGATGCCATACAGGATCATGGTCACCGACGGCGGGATCAGGATGCCCAGCGTTCCGCCGGCGGCGATGGAGCCGGTAGCGAGAGACGCCGGATAGCCGCGCTTGCGCATCTCGGGGATGCCCATCTTGCCAATCGCCGCGCAGGTCGCGGGCGAGGAGCCCGACAGGGCGGAGAAAATGGCGCAGGCGCCCAGGTTGGAGATCACCAGCCCGCCCGGCACGCGATAGAGCCAGCGGTCCAGCGCCTCGTACAGATCGCCGCCGGCGCGCGAGGACGCGACCGCCGCGCCCATCAGGATGAACATGGGAATGGCCAGCAGGCCGAAGCTGTTCAGGTAACCGAACAGGGACTCGGCCACGAAGTCCAGCATCCCGAAGCCCTCGAACACCACGAGGAAGCCGACGGCGACGCCGCCCAGCGCGAAGGCCACGGGGACACCGACCATGAGCAGGCCGATGGTGACGACAAGGACGATCAGTCCCAGGGTGAGTTCGCTCATTTGCCGACGACATCCTCTTCGGCGAGACCGATCTTCAGGCTCTCGTGATCCTCGATACCGAACGGCGGCTCGCGTCCGGTCAGGACGGCCAGCATTTCGGCGATCAGTTGCAGGCTTAGAAGCGTCAGGCCCACCGGCATGGACAGGTAGACCGCCCACAGTCTGGGGCCCCAGACGGTGTCGGTGGTCCAGTCCTTCACCCAGGCCTCGTGCCAGAAAATCCACGATTTCCAGGCAATCAGGACGCAGAACAGGAACGACACCACGAACGACACCACCGCCAGCACCATGCGCGTGCGCGGCTTGGACCACAGCGGCAGCAGGTCGACATAAACGTGGCCCCGCGTCATCAGCACGTACGGGCTGCCGACGAAGACCGCGGCGATCAGCAGGTATGCGGCAAGCTCCGTCTGCCAGATCGTGGACTGGTTCAGCACATAGCGGACGAACACCATGTGGCAGACCACCAGCGTGGCGACCAGGATCATGGCCGCGGCGGCCATGCCGGTGACGCGCGAGACGGCGGAGACGCCCTTGATGAAGGCACTCATGGAAGGCTCCCGGACAGGAAGGGTCCGGCCGCCGGGCGGGAGGGAACGATGCCCGGCGGCCGGTCGACGAAGGGCGGAGCGTCGTCAGTCGACGGACAGCGCCTTGTCGATCAGTTCCTGCCCGTTGGGCACGGACTCGGCGAAGTTCTTGTAGGAACTCTTGGCTGCGATGTCGCGCCATGCCTGGAACTGCTCCGGCGTCATGGTGGCGATCTCGACGTCGTTTTCCTTGAAGACCTTCACCATGTTCTCGTCGGCGTCCTTCGCCGCCTGGGCGGCGTATTCCTCGGCCTTGTCGCCGGCGGCCTTGATCGCCTCCTGCGCCTCGGGCGACAGGCTCTCGAAGGACTCCTTGGACATGACGATGGGCTCGTACATGAACCAGAGCGCGGTGTCGCCCGGCGGGGTCAGGCACTCCACCTGTTCATAGATGCGGTAGGAGACGAAGCTTTCCGAGCTGGTGTTGGCGGCATCCAGCACACCCGTCTGCATGGCCGTGTAGATTTCCGACGACGGCATGGAGGCGATGGAAGCCCCGGCCTCGGCCAGCATCTCCTCGAACGAGGACCCGGCGGCGCGGGTGGACTTGCCCTTCACGTCGGCGGGCTCGACGATGCACCCCTCCTTGCCGACGAAGCCGCCCGCCAGCCAGGTGTCGGCCAGCACCATGACGCCGGCCTCGTTCATGATGTCCTTGATGTCCTGCATGAACTCGGAGTCGTTCAGGCGCTTGGCGTGCTCGTGGCTTTTCACCAGCGCCGGCATCAGGGTGGCGTTGAACTCGGGATGGCGGCCCGCGGCGTAGGCCAGCGGGAAGGCAGAGATGTCGATCTGGCCGCCGGTCAGGGCGCCCCACTGCTCCTTCGCCTTCACCAGCGATTCGCCGGGATACACACGGACCGTTACGCCGGTGTCGGACTTCTCCATCTCCTTGGCGATGATCTGGACCATTTCGTCGCGCATGTCGCCGGTGCCGCCCGGCCACTGGTGAGAGGCCCGAAGGGTCTCGGCGGCGGCGGCACCCGACATCCCCACGACGAGCGCGGCGGCGGCCGCCGCGGTAAGATTCTTTCGCATGGACGTGCTCCCTAGTCATTGTTGCGGCGCGGTTGGTCCGCGCTCGGCAACATCAAGCGTGACAAGCCCGACAAGCCTTGTAAAGAATATTGTGCGCCAGTGATGCTCTGTGGCATACCAGAATGTGACGCAGGGGCGACAGAAGGGAGAGAGGGCATGGCAGAGGACGAGCAGACCCAGTCGCAGCGGGTGCTCGAGATGCTGGAGAACGCCATCGGCCGGGGCCGGCTGGGGCCTGGCGAGCGCCTGGACGAGCGCGAGTTGGCGGAGCGCTTCGGCGTCTCTCGCACGCCGGTGCGCGAGGCGCTGCACAAGCTGTCGGTCCTGGGGTTCGTCCGCATCCGCCCGCGCGTCGGTGCGGCCGTCATCAAGCTGGACGCCGAGGACCTGATCGACCGATTCGTGGTGATGGCCTCGCTGGAAGGCCTGTGCGCCCAGCTCGCCGCCCGCCGCATGAGCCGCGACGAACACGAACGGCTGATCGAACTGCACGAGGACTGCGGGCGCGACGACGCCATGGCCGATCCCGACCTCTATTACGACCGCAACGTCGCCTTCCACGAGGCCATCTACGAAGGCGCCCACAACCCGTACCTGGCCGCCGAGACGCGCCGCATGCGCAACCGCCTCGCCTACTACCGCCGCAACCAGCTTCACCTGGGTCCGCGCGTCGCCAACTCCTACGACGAGCACTGGGACATCGTGCAGGCCATCATCAAGGGGCAGGCCGAGGCGGCGGAAACGATCATGCGCCGGCACGTCAACGTGCAGGGCGACGGCGTGGCGGACATGCTTGCAACGGCCCGCCGCGCCGCCAGAAGGAGAACGGCATGACCAACCTCTACCAGCACTTCCGCGCCGGCTGGAGCGATCCGGCCCGCCCCCTGATGCACACCGACGACGGCCGCACGGTCACCTACGGCGACCTGGACGGCTTCACCGCCGCCTTCGGCGCCGCGCTGACCGCGGCGGGAGTGAAGAAGGGCGACCGCGTGGCGGTGCAGGTGGAAAAGACGCCGGAGGCGGTGTTATTGTACCTCGCCTGCCAGCGAGTTGGCGCCGTCTACCTGCCGCTGAACACGGCCTACACGCTCTCGGAACTGGAATATTTCCTAAGCGACGCCGAGCCCGTCGCCATGGTCTGCCGACCCAAGGACGAAGGCGACATCGCCGACCTGTGCCGGCGCCTGGGCGTGCCCAACGTCTTCACGCTCGGAACCGGGGAAGGCAGCCTGCTGGACGCTGTCGGCAACGCCGACGCCGGTGCCTTTGCCGACGAAAAGGTGGCCGAGGACGACCTTGCGGCAATCCTTTACACCTCAGGCACCACGGGGCGGTCCAAGGGGGCTATGCTCACCCGCCGGGGGTTGCAGTCCAACGCCGAGGCGCTGGCGGACGCGTGGCGGTTCACGCCCGACGACGTGTTGCTGCACGCCCTGCCCATCTTCCACATCCACGGCCTGTTCGTCGCCATCAACACCGTGCTGGCGAGCGGCGCGTCCATGATCTTCCAGGCGCGCTTCGACCCCACCGCCGTGATCGGCGCCCTGCCCCGGGCGACCGCGATGATGGGCGTGCCCACCTTCTACGTCCGCCTGCTGGCCGAGGACGGCTTCACCCGCGACGTCGCCGGACACATGCGGCTGTTCGTCTCGGGCTCGGCGCCGCTGCTGGAAGAGACGTTCCGCGCCTTCGAGGCCCGCACCGGCCACCGCATCCTGGAACGGTACGGCATGACCGAGACGGGCATGAACACCTCCAACCCCTACGACGGAGACCGCCGGCCGGGCACCGTGGGCTTCCCTCTGCCGGGCGTGTCGGTGCGCGTGGCGGCGGAGGACGGCACCGTGCTCGGCCGCGACGAGGTGGGCGTGCTGGAAGTTAAGGGCCCCAATGTCTTCGCCGGCTACTGGCGGATGCCGGAAAAGACGGCGGAGGAATTCCGCCCCGACGGCTGGTTCATCACCGGCGACGTCGGCAAGATCGACGCCGACGGCTACGTGCACATCGTCGGCCGGTCCAAGGACATGATCATTTCGGGCGGCTACAACGTCTATCCGAAGGAGATCGAGACGGTCATCGACGACATGGACGGCATCGGCGAGTCCGCCGTCATCGGCGTGCCCCACTCCGACTTCGGCGAGGGCGTGGTGGCCGTGGTGGTGCCCGAAAGCGGCGGCCAGGCGCCGGCGGAAGCGGACATCATCGCCGCCGCCCGAAAGCACCTGGCGGGCTATAAGGCACCGAAGAAGGTGTTCTTCGTCGACGCCCTGCCCCGCAACACCATGGGAAAGGTGCAAAAGGCGGAATTGCGCAAGCGCTTCGCGGGCGCCTTCGACCGATAGGAACTATCCCAACCGCCGCCGTGACGCTGCCATAGCAGGTCCTTCTGATGACGCCGGCCGTGCGCCATGAAATGCGTTCGGACGGGGCAGGCGCAGGGCAGCCCGCGAAGGATGAAACAGGCCTCCGCAGGCCGCCGCCGATCGGCAGAGCGTTATGGCAAGCGTCTGGAAAAGACGCTAAAATCCTGGCATGAGTGACACTCTCAACGACTGCTTCAAGTCGCCCGGTGCCTTGCTTCGTCTTGACGACGCCCTGGACATGCTGGCAGCGCGGCTGTTCCCGGTGGTGGACACCGAAGACCTGCCCTTGACCAAGGCCGCCGGACGCATTTTGGCTGCTCCGGTCTGCGCAACCGTCGCCAACCCGCGCTTCGACAACGCCGCCATGGACGGTTTCTGTGCACGCGCCGCCGACCTGAACGCGGACGGCCCCACGAGCCTGGCGGCAGTCGGGCGCATCGCCGCCGGCAGCGCCGCGGAAGAGCCTATCGCCCAAGGTACGGCGGCGCGCATCTTCACCGGTGCGCCCCTCCCGCCGGGTGCGGATGTGGTCGCGATGCAGGAAGACTGCACGGCGCATCCGTCCCTCGACGCCCCGCAAACCGTCACTTTCCCCGCCGGGCTCAGCGTGGGCAACTTCGTCCGGCGCGCCGGAGACGACTTCAGCACCGGCGCCACCGTCCTCTCCCCCGGGCGCCGGCTGCGGCCGCAGGATGTGGCGATGGCCGCCGCCGCGGGCCATGCGACGGTGACGGTCTTCAAACGCCTGAAGGCGGGCGTGCTGTCGACGGGCGACGAGATCGTGGAGCCCGGCCACCCCCTCGGCCCGGCCCAGATCTACGGCAGCAACCGCTACGGCCTGATGGCGGCGCTCGCCGCCCTGGGCGCCGAGGTAACCGACCTGGGCCACCTGCCCGACCGCCGCGACGCCACCGAGGCCGCCTTGGCCGCAGCCGGGCGAAGCCAGGACGTGATCGTCACATCGGGCGGCGTGTCCGTCGGCGGCGAGGACCACGTGGTGGACGCCGTTCGCGCGCTGGGCGAGGTTCATGTGTGGCGGATGGCCGTCAAGCCGGGCAAGCCGACAACGCTGGGCACCGTGGGCCGCGCGGCGTTCATCGGCCTGCCGGGATATCCCGTCTCCAGCCTGGCCACCTTCATGATGGTGGCAAGGCCTGTCGTGCTGCGCCTCTCGGGCGCCCTGGCCGAACCGTTGTTTCCCGGCGCGTTTCCTCTGCCGGCCGGCTTCAGCTTTGCCAAGAAACACCGGCGCCGGCAGTTCGTCCGCGCCAGCATAGACCGGGCCGGAGGCACGCCCGTGGTGCGGCTCTACCCGTCGCAGGAACCGCACGTCCTGTCGTCGATGATCGCAAGCGACGGCCTGGTGGACCTGCGCGAAGACTGCACCGGCGTCGCCGAGGGCGACATGGTCGACTTTATTCCCTACTCCAGCATCCTGCCGGCCTGACCGGCCGGCACAGGCAAGGATTCCGCGTTCATGAAAGTGTTCGGACTGGCGGGGTGGAGCAACAGCGGAAAGACCACCCTGATGACGGCGGCCGTCACCATCCTCACCCGCCGCGGCTTCCGCATCTCCACCATCAAGCACGCCCACCACGCCTTCGACATCGACCGCCCGGGCAAGGACAGTTTCCGCCACCGCGAGGCCGGTGCGTCGGAGGTACTCATCACCTCGGGCCGGCGCTGGGCGCTCATGCACGAGCTGCGCGATGAGGACGAACCCTCGCTGGAGGACCTGGTGGCGCGCATGACGCCCGTGGATCTTCTGCTTGTGGAGGGCTTCAAGCGCCACCCCCACCCCAAGATCGAGGTCCATCGGCCGTCCGTCGGAAAGGACCCGCTGTGGCCGCAGGACGACTCCGTCGTCGCCGTCGCCAGCGATGAAGGCCTGCCCGACCTGACGGACCGGCCGCGCCTTGACCTGAACGACCCCGAGGCCGTCGTGGACTTCGTTCTGGACCACGTCGGCCTGCCGCGCACCATGGGCATGGAGACCGCGCAATGACCCGACCCGCCGTCGACGCCTTCGCCCTTTCCGCCGACATGCTGCCCGCCGACGAGGCTGCGGCGCGGTTGCTGGACCTGGTGACGCCGGTGGCCGAGACGGAGCGCGTTCCCCTGGTGGACGCGCGGGGCCGCGTCCTGGCGGAGGACATCGTCTCGGACCGGAACGTTCCGCCGCACGACAACTCCGCCGTCGACGGCTATGCCGTGCGCTTCGCCGACCTGTCGGCGGAAGACGAGACCCGGCTGCCGATCACCATGCGCATCCCCGCCGGGATCGTTCCCGACCGCCCCCTGGCGGCGGGCGAAGCGGCGCGCATCTTCACCGGTGCGCCGGTGCCCGAGGGCGCCGACACGATCATCCCCCAGGAACCATGCCGCGCGGACGACGACACCGTCGTCCTGCCGCCGGTGCGCAAGGCCGGCCAGAACCTGCGCCGCAAGGCCGAGGACATCGGGGCCGGCGACACGATCCTCGCCGCCGGGCGGCGGCTGCGCCCTGCGGAAATCGGCTTCATGGCCTCCGTCGGCGTGGCGGAACCGCTGGTGCGGCGCCGCGTCCGGGCTGCCGTGTTCTCCACAGGAACGGAAGTGCGCGACCCGGGTGGCGACGCCCCGCCCGGCGCCATCTACGACAGCAACCGCTTCGTGCTCATGGGCCTGCTGGCCGATATGGGCTGCGACGTCAGCGACTACGGAATCCTGCCCGACGATCCCGCCGCCCTGAAGGACACGCTGGCGCGCGCATCGGCCGAGGCGGACGTGGTGCTGACCTCCGGCGGCGTCTCCACCGGCGAGGAAGACCACGTCAAGCCGGTGGTGGAGGACCTGGGCAGCCTGGACTTCTGGCGGGTCGCCATCCGCCCCGGCCGGCCGCTGGCGGTGGGCCGCGTCGGCAATGCCGTCTTCGTCGGCCTGCCGGGCAATCCCGTGGCGGCCTTCGTGTGCTTTTGCATGTTCGCGCGCCCCATGATCCTGCGCCGCATGGGCGTGGCCGAGGTGCTGCCCCGCCCCATTCCCGTGCGGGCCGGCTTCGCCTTCAAGAAGCGCGCCGGCCGCCGCGAATGGCTGCGCGCCAGCCTGACCGGCCGTGACGAGGACGGCCTTCCGGTGGCCGAGCGCTTCCCCACCGAGGGCTCGGGCATCCTGCGGTCCGTGGTGGTGAGCGAGGGACTGCTGACGCTGCCGGAAGAACCGTCCGCGATCGCGCCGGGCGATGTGCTGGAGTTCCTGCCGTTCGAGCGGCTGACCGGCTGACGAGCGCTCCGCGCTTGGGGCGACTGCCCCAAACCCCGTTCGGAGGGCCCAGCCCTCCGAACCTCCCAGTGTTGTGGGGGGTGCGTGCGGCACCAGGTTTCAGAAGACGGGCGCGTGCGAGAGGCTGTGCCTCTCGGTCAGGGGTTCAGGGGACCGAGGTCCCCTGAAGGTCCACCCCCTACTCCGCCGCTTTCGGCTCGACATGACCCTCATCCGGCGGCGGCGTCTTGGGCCCCTTGCGCTCGGGGTTGTTGCCGGCCAGGTACTTGTCCACCCACACGCTGTGGTGCTCGCGGGCCCAGTTGAGGTCGACCCAGCCCGTGGACATGGCGCGGAAGGCCGCCTGCATGCCGACCGAACCGATGTAGATGTGCGCCAGGATGGCGGCGAACATCAGCATCCCCAGCGCCGCGTGGATGATCTGGGCGTACTGCATGGCCTCGATGCTGTCGACGAACCAGAACGGCATGAGCAGGTTCAGGCCCGACAGCGACAGCAGGCCGCCCAGTATGACCACCATCCAGAACACGGTCTTCTGGCCGAAGTTGAACTTGTCGGCCGGCGGGTGGGAGTGCTTGGACAGGAACCCGCCCGCCTGGCGGATCCAGTTCCAGTCGTAGCGGTCCCAGATGTTGTGGCGCACCCACATCACGAAGATGTAGAGCAGCCCCGCCATGAACACGAAGCCGCCGAAGTTGTGCATGTACTTGCTGATCTCGGCGGACAGCGCATAGGCGTCCTGGCCCATCACCGGCAGCAGCAGCGGCCGTCCGTAGAGCAGCCAGATACCCGTCAACGCCAGCAGCAGGAACGAGCCCGCCGTGACCCAGTGGCCGATCACCTCGTGCGGCTTGAACCGCTGGATCAGCCGGCCCGACAAGCCGCTGTCCACCTTGATGCGGCCCTTCACGGCAAAGAACCCGCCCAGCGCGATCAGCATGGCCGCGACGCCATAGGACGACCAGCGGCGCAACTCGTCATTGCGCCAGCTCAGCCACTCCATGCCCTGGGTCTGGATCAGGCGGCCGGCGCGCTCGTCGGGAATGCTGACGTAGCCGGTCTCGCCGTCGACGATGTCCGACCACAGGCCCGAAATGTAGGGATAGTTCATGGTGTCCGGCGGCGAGGCGATGATCTGCCCGGCGGAGCCGGGCGGCGGTCCTGCCTCGGTCTGCTGTGCCTCTGCGGTCGCGCCGGGCGGCCGCACGTCCTGGGCGGCGGCCGGCGCCAGCGTCCCGAACAGGAACACCAGCGCCAGGACCATCGGGAGGAAACGTCGCAGCGTCATCAAGGGTCCTCCGGGGCCGGACCCGCCCGCGGTCCGGTGGACGCGCGGGCGGTGTCGCGGCCGTATGTCAGAGCTTCTGGCCCGCGCGCGGGCCGCCGCCCGACTGCTGGCCGAACTTCTGCTGGAAGCCGTAGCCGCCGCTGTCGAAGCCGCGCTCGACCACGCGCTGGCGGAAAATATCGGCAATCTCGTCGGCATCGCCGGCGATCAGCGCCTTGGTGGAGCACATCTCCGCACAGAGCGGCAGCTTGCCTTCGGCCAGGCGGTTGCGGCCGTACTTGTTGAACTCCTCGGCCGAGTTGGCTTCCTCCGGGCCGCCGGCGCAGAAGGTGCACTTGTCCATCTTCCCGCGCGAGCCGAAGTTGCCTTCCTGCGGGTACTGCGGCGCCCCGAAGGGACAGGCGTAGAAGCAGTAGCCGCAGCCGATGCAACCGTCCTTGTTGTGCAGGACCACGCCGTCTTCCGTGTGGTAGATGACGTTGGTCGGGCACACGTTGACGCACGGCGCGTCCGAGCAGTGCATGCAGGCGACCGAGATCGACTTTTCGCCGGGCACGCCGTCATTCAGGGTGACGACGCGGCGGCGGTTGATGCCCCAGGGCACCTCGTTCTCGTTCTTGCAGGCGGTGACGCACGCGTTGCACTCGATGCAGCGGTCGCCGTCGCAGTGGAATACCATCTTACCCATTGTACGGTCTCCTCCCTTCGGCCTTACGCCGCCTCGATCCGACACAGCGTCGCCTTGGTCTCCTGCATCTGGGTGACCGAGTCATAGCCGTAGGTCTGCGCGGTGTTGCTGGATTCGCCAAGCACGATCGGGTCGGCCCCGTCGGGGTACTTGTCCCGCAGGGACTGGCCCTGGAAGTGCCCGCCGAAGTGGAACGGCATGAACGCCACGCCGCGTGCCACGCGGTCGGTGATCATCGCCTTGACCCTGACCTTGCCGCCGTTGGGACCGTGCACCCAGACGTCGGCGCCATCGCGGATGCCGTTGTCGTTGGCGTCCGCCTGGTTGATCTCGACGAACATCTCCTGCTGCAACTCGGCGAGCCACGGGTTGGACCGCGTCTCGTCGCCGCCGCCCTCGTACTCCACCAGACGGCCGGAGGTGAGGATGATCGGGAAGTCCTTGGAGAAGTCGTTCTCCTGGATGGACTTGTACAGCGTCGGCACGCGCCAGAAGGTCTTGTCTTCGTAGGTGGGATAGTCCGCCACCAGATCTCGGCGCGGGGTGTAGAGCGGCTCGCGGTGCAGGGGCACCGGGTCGGGGAAGGTCCAGACCACCGTGCGGGCCTTGGCGTTGCCGTAGGGAGCACAGCCGTGCTTGATGGCCACCCGCTGGATGCCGCCCGACAGGTCGGTCTTCCAGTTGACGGAGTCGCCGCCGATGCTCTCGATCGTCTGGCGCTCCTCGTCGGTCAGGTCCTTGTCCCAGCCCAGCTTCTTGAGCATGGCCATGGTGAACTCGGGGTAGCCGTCCTCGATCTCCGATCCCTCGGGATAGCTGTCCTCGGCCAGCAGGTTGACGCCCTCGTGCTCCACGCCGAAGCGGGCGCGGAAGCCCATGCCGCCCTGGGCGACGGGCAGCGAGGTGTCGTACAGGTTGGCCGAGCCCGGGTGGCGCATTTCGGCGGTGCCCCAGCACGGCCAAGGCATGCCGTAGTACTCGCCGTCCAGCGGACCGCCGACGGCCCGCAGGGTCGTCTTGTCGAAGTGGTGCTGGTGCTTCATGTGGTCCTTCAGGCGCTCCGGCGACTGGCCGGTGTAGCCGATGGTCCACATGCCCTTGTTGAACTCGCGCGTGATGTCCTCGACCAGCGGCTCGTCGCCGTTGACCTGGATGTTCTTCAGAAGCTCGTTCTCGAAGCCGAACTTGCGCGCGAACAGGGTCATGATCGTGTGGTCGGGCTTGGACTCGAACAGCGGGTCGACCACCTTCTCGCGCCACTGCAGCGACCGGTTGGACGCGGTGACGGAGCCGGAGGTCTCGAACTGGGTCGCCGCCGGCAGCAGGTATACGCCGTCGGTGCGGTCGTGCAGCACCGCGGTGACCGTCGGGTACGGGTCGATGACCACCAGCGTGTCCAGCTTTTCCATCGCCTGCTTCATTTCCGGCAGGCGGGTCTGGCTGTTGGGGGCGTGGCCCCAGAACACCATGCCCTGGACCGTGTTGGGCTGCTCCAGGTTCTCCTTGTCCTCCAGCACGCCGTCGATCCAGCGCGAGACGGGGATGCCGGTGGCGTTCATCATGCCTTCGGCGAAGCGGCTCTTCAGCCACTCCTCGTCCAGTTCCCAGACGCGGGCCCAGTGCTTCCACGAGCCCTCGGCCAGACCGTAGTAGCCCGGCAGGGTGTCGGCCAGGACGCCCAGGTCCGTGGCGCCCTGCACGTTGTCGTGGCCGCGGAAGATGTTGGTGCCGCCGCCCGACACGCCCATGTTGCCGAGCGCGAGCTGCAGGACGCAGTAGGCGCGGGTGTTGTTGTTGCCGTTGGAGTGCTGCGTGCCGCCCATGCACCAGATCAGGGTGCCGGGCTTGTTGGACGCCATCATCTGCGCCACGCGCTTGAGCTGCTCCGGCGGCGCGCCCGTCACGCGCTCGACCTCGTCAGGCGTCCACTTCGCGACCTCCTTGCGGATTTCGTCGAAGCCGTAGACGCGGCGGCGGATGTAGTCCTTGTCCTCCCAGCCGTTCTCCAGGACATGCCACAGGATGCCCCAGATCAGGGCGACGTCGGTGCCCGGGCGGAAGCGCAGGTATTCGTCGGCGCGGGCCGCCGTGCGGGTGAAGCGCGGGTCGGCGACGATCAGGTGCGCCTTGTTCTTTTCCTTGGCGCGCAGCACGTGCTGCATGGAGACGGGGTGCGCCTCGGCCGGGTTGCCGCCGATGAGGAAGATGACCTTGGAGTTGTGAATGTCATTGTAGCTGTTGGTCATCGCACCGTAACCCCACGTGTTCGCCACGCCGGCGACGGTGGTGGAGTGACAGATGCGGGCCTGGTGATCGACGTTGTTGGTGCCCCACATGGCCGCGAACTTGCGGAACAGGTAGGCCTGTTCGTTGCTGTGTTTGGCCGAGCCCAGCCAGTACACCGAATCGGGACCGGACTTTTCGCGGATGGCCATCAGGCGGTCACCGACTTCGTTGACCGCTTCGTCCCAAGAAATGCGCTTCCACTTGCCGCCTTCCAGCTTCATCGGGTGCTTGAGGCGGCGCTCGCCATGGGCGTGCTCGCGGACCGAGGCGCCCTTGGCGCAGTGGGCACCCAGGTTGAAGGGGCTGTCGTAGCCGGGTTCCTGGCCGATCCAGACGCCGTTGGAGACCTCGGCCTCCACCGTGCAGCCCACCGAGCAGTGGGTGCAGACGGTGCGCTTCATCTCGATGTTGCCGCCAGCCGTGGGGGCCGTCTCGACGGCCGCGGCCTTGCGGACGGAGCCCACCGGCAGCACGGCCCCGAGGGCGGCGCCGCCGGCCGCGATGCCCGAGCGGCGCAGGAAGGTTCGACGGTCGACAGCGCCGCCAACGGCGGACGCAAGGCGGTTGAGCATGTGGGGCGCCGGCGGCGCGGAGTTGGTGCGCTTCTTCGTGAGCATGGGACGTTTCCTCTTGTCTGCGCCGTCTCAGAAGCGGGCGAGGTCGTAGTACCGGCGGACGTGCTCCGTCTTGCGGTAGCCCGTCTTGGCGGCCTTCACCGTCACCTCGTCGGCGGCCTCCGCCGAAGCGTGGCCGGCCACGAGAGCCGCGGCGGCACCGGCGCCGGCGGCGCCCAGACCGAACCCGCGAAGAAAGCCGCGGCGGTCGACGCCTCCGGCCTGCTCAATCCTGCTGGACTCGCTCATGCTTCCGTTCCTTTCCGACCTGCGATTTCATTCATGCGGCTCATGCGGCGGCCGGGCGGGGGTCAGCCCTCGCCCTTTTCGCCGACCATGGCGAAGCTTTCGCGCTCGATGTCGAGGAAGGCCCGCCCCACCGCGCCGACGGCCCGGTAGAAGCGGGCGGAGCGCGCCGCCTCGATATCGCGGAACAGCGTGTCCGCCCACGGCGCGATGTGCCTGGTGAAAAACGCCTTCTGCCCGCCCAGGCCGCCGCCGGCAGCCCCACCGAACTCCCCGAGGATCAGGCCGCGCATGATGTCGAACAGGATACCGATATGGTCCTCGGGCTCCACCTGGCCGGGCGCCCGCTCGACACCCAGCGCGCGCAAGGACTCGCGCACTTCGGCCAGCGGCTTTTCGTGGAGGAACCCCGTCAGGTAATGCGAGGCATAGGGCACGACTTCACCGCGAGTGATGCCCACCAGCACGGCAAGGTGCTCCTCGGACACGGCCTCGGCGTCGGCTTCGCGCGCCGCGGCGGCCAGGTCGCCCAGCGCCTGACCGAGCGGCGTCTCATCGCCCGTCAGCCCGCCCAGGTCCGCCAGAACGCCGGCCGGAGGCGGCGCCAGCAGCAGGTTTGAAAGAAGGGTATAGAACCGCGCCCGAAGCACGTCCTCTTCACCGATGGACTGCTGGGCTGCACCGATATTCGACAAGGGTGATCCTCCGCCATCGCGGCACCGACTGCTTCAGCCTCGAAACAGTTGAACGATCATGGTTGCATTGAAAGGTGGGATTGTCCAGGACTTGAAGAGCCCCGGAAGGAGTCCGGGCGGAAGCTGGATTGCAGGGCTTTATCGGAACACACCGATAGTTGAAGCCTGTAGAGTTCCCTCAAGTTTCATCGCGCTTTTCATCGCCCTTTTCCTGAGCCGCGACGTCCTGGGACGGATCAGGAGCAGCTGGCGTCTTTTCGTCGTCTTGCTGCGTCGCAACATGAGCATCCGGTTGTTCGTGCCCGGATTCGGCATCTTCCGATGCACCTTCCGGCTTGCCCTGCGCTGTCTGGGCGACCTCCTCCTCCTCCGGCCGGGCGTAGCCGCGCAGGGCGTTGTACGCGGTGCGGACGGCGGCGCCGGCGACGGCGGGGGTGCTGTAGTCGTCGTCGTAGTCGTTGAGGCCGTCCAGGTTCGCCAGCACCGGGTCGGAGCGCCACAGCTTGCGCAGCGCCTGCTTGCGCAGCGCCGCCGGCACCTTCTCCTTGAGGAAGACCGTGTAGTCCGACTCGGCCGTCAGGCTGTCGATGTCCGGCAGGTCGAGCGGCTCCTCGTCCTCCCGTTCCCGGGCATCGACAGGCGCCGCGTCAGGTTCGGCGGGCGCCGGAAGGTCTTCGTCCGACGCCTCCGCGGGTGGGGCGGCGTGCTCGGGCTCGCGTTCGGCGTGCCGGGCCTCGGCCTTGCGCCGGGACCAGCGCGACAGGAAGCTGTCGCGGCTCATGACGGCGTCCGCCCGCGACGGGCCTGCTGCACCGGCGGAATGCGCGAGAACGTGTCGTCCTCCCGCGCCACCTTGGTCTTCTGCTTGCGCTTCACGAAGGGCTGGTCGACGTGGTGGCGCGCGCAGAACGCGCCCACCCAATGCGCCACGTCATCGGGCATGGGCACGGCCTCCACCTGCGTCTCGTCGCCATGCAGGTAGGCCTCGGCCTCATAGGGGCAGGCGGTGACCAGCACCGGCTTGACCGGCAACGGCCCGTAGGCGTCCCCGTCATCGTCGGTCACGGGCCGCAGGATCACATAGATGCGCGGGGTAGGCGTCGACAGGTTGCGGCGATAGCCCTCGGTTTCCTTGCGGAACAGTTCCAGCGTCACGCCGCCGGTGACCCAGCGGTCGGCCTCCGCCTGGCGGACGGGCCCGCCCGACGGAACACCCGGCGCCACGGCCACCGGCACATAGGAGTCCGAGCCCCAGGGGTGAGAGCTGGCACGGCGCTCGATCACCACGCCGAAGGGCTTGGAGGCCGGCACGTCGGGCGCGGCCTCCCGCGCGGCGGCCTGTTCCAGCAGGTCCTTGGCGGCGTCCAGGTCCTCGGGCCGGTTGACGTTGTAGAAGGGGTCCAGCGGCGTCGCCGGCCACTCCACGGCCTCGGTGCGATAGCGGGCGGTCCAGGCGTCGATCTTGCGCATGCCCTCGTCAAGGACCGCCGCGCGCAGTTCGCGCCGCAGCCGCACGGGCCACAGCGCGATGGGCGGATGGGTCCAGCCGCCCGATGCCGCGCAGGCGATGTCGGCACCCGCGGCGATGCGCGCCCACAGCCGGTCCACCAGGTCGCGCGGCAGGAAGGGCGCATCTGCCGGCACCGTCAGCAGGTGGGTCAGCGTCGGGTGGTCGCGCTTCACCCACTCCAGCCCCGCCAGGATTCCGGCCAGCGGTCCGGCGAAATCCTCCACCTCGTCGGGCACGACGGGCCGGCCGAAGGGGGCGAAGCGGTCGGGGTCGCCGTTGGCGTTGATGGCCAGCGGCCCCACCTGCGGCGCCACACGGTCCAGGACATGCAGCAGCATGGGCCGGCCGTCGAGCAGCAGCAGGGTCTTGTCGCCGCCCCCCATGCGGCGCGACAGGCCGCCGGCAAGAACCAGGCCGGCGACGGGCGGCATCTGCGGCGCGGAGTCACTCATCGGATGTGCTTCCCTTGCGTTTGGCGGACCGGGGTTCCTCTGACACCGCAGCCGGATCGGCGTCCCAGACAAGGCGATCCTCGCCCGAAAGGACCATGAACCGCTTTCCCTTGGCCCGGCCGATGAGCGTCAGCCCCGCCTCGCGGGCCAGTTCCACCCCCCAGGCGGTGAAGCCCGACCGCGACACCAGCACGGGGATCTCCATCTGGACGCACTTCATGACCATCTCGCTGGTCAGGCGGCCGGTGGTGTAGAAACTCTTGCCCCGGGGCGACAGCCCGTGCATCCGCATGTAGCCGGCAATCTTGTCCACGGCATTGTGGCGGCCCACGTCCTCCATGAAGACCAGCGGCCGATCCTCCTCGCACAGGACGCAGCCGTGGATGGCCCCGGTGGTCAGGTAGAGGCTCGGTGCCGTGTTGATCTTGCGCGACAAGGCATAGAGCCACGAGGTGCGGAAGGCCACGGACGTGTCCAGCGGCGTGTCCATGAACCGCTCCAGGATCTCTCCGTACACGGTGCCGAGCGCGCAGCCCGAGGTGTGGGTGCGCTTGGACATCATGGCGTCCAGGTCGCGGTCGGCGTCGATGCGAACCCGCACCGAGCGCGTTTCGGGATCGTGCTCGACGGCGAGAATGGTGTCTTCCCGGCGCACCATGGCCTGGTTCAGCAGGTAGCCGAGCGCCAGATACTCGGGATGGTCGCCGATGGTGACCGCCGTCACCACGCGACGGTCATTCAGGTAAAGCGTAAGCGGCCGTTCGTTGATGATGGGCGCTTCGATGCGTCGCCCGTCCTGGTCCAGTCCCGCGACCATCTCATAGAGGCGGCTGTCCTCGGGATCGGGCCGGACCTCGAATTCTGTCGCTTCCATTCAGCCTCGGCCTCGTGGTTAACTGCCGGAAAGGTTCCGACCATCTTTGTCGACTATTTGCGCACACTTGGCGCCCACGTCGCAAGAGGTGGCAGAGACCCCGAGGAATCTTCGTCCGGAAGGCTCGCCGATGCCGAAAATCACAATGCGTACGATGGTATGCTCCTGCGAGGACACGATGCCGCTCGACCGTGCGAGCATCGCCCATGCCGCCGACGGACCCGGGTTGAGCTGCCACCGCCATTTATGCCGCAGCGAAATCGACGCTTTCAGCCGTGCCGCCAGGGACCCCGGGAAGCTGCTCGTCGCCTGTACCCAGGAAGAGCCGGTCTTCCGCGAGGCCGCCGCCGTCGACGCCGGGGCCGCCGACCTGCATTTCACCAACATCCGCGAGCGCGCGGGCTGGTCCGCGCAGGCCGCGGACGCCGGACCGAAAATGGCCGCGCTGCTCGCCGAAGCCATGGTGGAGCCCGTGCCCACGGCCGCCCTTCCGGTACGCTCCGACGGGCGCGTGCTGGTGCGCGGCGACGCGGATGTGGCGTTGGCGGCCGCGCGCCAGTTGGCGGGGCGCCTTGCCGTGACCTGCGTCGTCGATGGCTTCGGCGACACCCAGCCGCCCGCGGTGGCCGATTTCGCGCTGTTCGCCGGCCGTGCCGCTGCGGCGCAGGGACACGTCGGCAGCTTCGCCGTCCGTTTTTCGGACGTATCGGCACCCCGCCCGGCCTCGCGCGCGCGGCTGGAACCTGCCACGCTGCACCAGACCATGGAGGTCGAGTGCGACGTAGTGCTCGACCTGTCCCGGCGGCCCGCCCTGTTTCCCGGCAAACCGCCGCGCGACGGCTATGTTCGCGTCGATCCGGGCGATCCGGTGGCCGTCCAGAAGGCGCTGTTCGAGGTGGCCGACATGGTCGGCGAGTTCGAGAAGCCGCGCTATGTCGTCGTCGACACCGCCATCTGCGCCCACAGCCGCAACAATATCACCGGCTGCACCAAGTGCCTGGATGCCTGCCCCACCGCCGCGATCACGCCCGCCGATGACGCCGTGCAGGTCGACGCCCTGGCCTGTGGCGGCCACGGTGCGTGCAACAGCCTGTGCCCGACGGGCGCCATCCAGTACCAGGTCCCGCGCCAGCAGGACCAGTTCGAGCGCCTGCGCGTGCTTCTCGGCACCTATGCCAAGGCCGGCGGAGAGCGTCCCGTGCTGCTGCTGCACGACCGCCATGGAACGCAGGCGGTCGACCTTCTGGCCCGCCACGGCCGGGGCCTGCCGGCCAACGTGCTGCCGTTCGCCATCAACGAATTGGGATCGGCCGGCCCGGACCTGTATCTGACCGCCTTCGCACAGGGCGCGGCGCGCATCGTGCTGCTGGCGATGCCGGAGCATCGCGGGACGCTCGACCACCTGGGCGGCGGCCTGGAGCTTGCCGACGACCTCATGGAAGGGCTGGGCTACGGCCCCGACCGGCTTGCGCTGGAGTGGGTCGAAGACCCCGACGCCTTCGCCGAAGCGTTGGAACAGCCCGTCGAACCGGGCGCCCCGCATGCCGGATACATGGTTCTGGGCGGCCGGCGCGAGGCCTTTACCGCCGCCCTCGACCACCTGCATGCCCACGCCCCGGCGCCGGTGGACGTGCTGCCGCTTGACGAGGGCGCGCCGTTCGGCCGCGTCGTGGTCGACACCGACGGCTGCACGCTCTGCCTGGCCTGCGTCGGCGCCTGCCCGACCCATGCGCTGAGCGACAACCCGGACCGGCCGCAGCTCTCGTTTGCCGAGGACGCCTGCGTGCAGTGCGGCCTGTGCGTCGGCACCTGCCCGGAAAAGGTCGTCAGCCTGGAGCCGCGCATCCGCTTCGGCGAAAAGACGCGCGAGGTGATCAAGGAGGAAGAACCCTTCGCCTGCGTGGTCTGCGGTACCGAGTTCGCCACGAAATCGGCCATCGACCGCGTGGTGGAGAAACTGGCCGGGCACAGCATGTTCTCCAGTGAGGAACAGCTGAACCTCCTGAAGATGTGCGCCGACTGTCGCGTGATCGCCCAGGTGAAGGCCAGCGGCTCCAGCACGCTGGCGCCGCCGCCGCGCGTGCGCACCACCGACGACTACCTGGCGGAGCGCGCCGCACGCGACCCGGCCCGCCGCAAGGACCACTGAGGCCGGGCATGGAGGACATCGTCGCCGGCTTCGCTCAGGCGTTCGACCTGCTGACGGGACTGGACCCGGCGCTGGTGGAAATCGTCGCGCGCAGCATGATCGTCAGCCTGTCGGCGGTGGCGCTGGCGGCGGCGGTGGGCCTGCCGCTGGGCGCGGCGCTGGCGTTGGCGCGGTTTCCCGGGCGGCGAGCCTGCCTGGTCCTGGTCAATGCCGCCATGGGCCTGCCGCCCGTGGTCGTGGGGCTGGCGCTCTACCTGCTGCTGTCCCGCAGCGGACCCTTCGGCGTCTTCGGACTGCTGTTCACGCCCGAGGCGATGATTATCGCCCAGGCCATCCTGGTCGGCCCGATCATCACCGCCCTGACGCGACAGGCCGTGCAGGACCTGTGGCGCGAGTACCACGAGCATCTCCGGTCGCTGGGGGCGACGCCGCTGCGGGCCGTTCCGACGCTTCTGTGGGACGGCCGCGTGTCGTTGTTCACCGCGCTGCTGGCGGGGTTCGGCCGGGCCACCGCCGAGGTCGGCGCCGTGATGATCGTCGGCGGCAACATCGACCACGTCACGCGGGTCATGACCACGACCATCGCCCTGGAAACCAGTCGCGGCGACCTGGCGCTGGCGCTCGCGCTCGGGATCGTGCTGCTGGTGGTGGCGCTGGCGGTGAACGTCGCGGCGTTCCTGGCCCAGGAGCGCGCGGCGGGGAGCCAGGGCGCGTGACGTCTCCGCTGATGACCGTGCCCGAGGTTGCCGCCTACCTCCGCCTGGGGGAGCGCAAGATCTACGACCTCGTCTCCCGCGGCGACATTCCCTGTGTGCGGGTGACGGGCAAGCTTCTGTTTCCGCGCGCCCACATCGACCTGTGGCTGACCGAGCGGGCCGACCTGCCGCAAGGCATGCCCCGGCGGCCGCAGCGCCCGCCGGTCATCACCGGCAGTCATGACATGCTTCTGGAATGGGCGGTGCGGCAGTCGGGCTGCGCGCTGGCGCTGCTCATGGACGGCAGCGGCAACGGCCTCAGGCGTTTCGCCGAGGGCGGGGCCGTCGCCTGCGGCGTCCATGTCGTCGATCCGGACACAGGCGTGTTCAACGGCCCGGCGGTAGAGCGCGCGCTGGTCGGCGTGCCGGCCGTCCGCATTCATTGGGCGCGGCGGGAGACGGGGCTGGTGCTTCCCGCCGGCAATCCGTCCGGCATCCGCACCCTCGCCGACTTCGCCAACGCCGACATCACTTTCGCCGACCGGCCGCCCGGCGCCGGCGGCCATATCCTTCTGCGCCACCTGATGCGCCAGGAGGGATTGCCGGCCGACGGCCTGTGGCGCTCGCGCCGGGAAGCCGTCAACGAGGCCGACGTCGCCAGCCTCATCCTGGAAGGCAAGGCCGGGGCGGGCTTCGCCCCGCGCGCCGCCGCCAACCGCTTCGGCCTCACGTTCATCCCGCTGGCGTGGGACGAGTTCGATATCGTGATCGAGCGGCGCGACTACTTCGACCCGCCGTTCCAGGCCCTGCTGCGGTATGCCCGCTCGCCGGCGCTGGTCGACAAGGCCCGGCTGCTCGGCGGCTACGACATTTCCGGCCTGGGCGAGGTGCGCCACAACGCGCCCTGAGCGCGCCCCCGTCCGGGCTGGGTGTACGTCAGCTTCCGGCCGCGTTCGGGAAGAACAGCTGGTCGCCGTCGATCTTGTATTCCGCGATGGCTTCCTGCCCCTCCGGCGACACGAGCCAGTCGGCGAAGGCCTGCGCGTCGTCGGCCTTCACATGAGGGAACCTCTCGGGGTTCACCACGATCACGCCGTACTGGTTGAACAGCGCCGGATCGCCCTGGAACACGATGCCCAGATCGCCGCGGTTGCTGAAGTTGAGCCAGGTGGCGCGGTCGGAGAGCGTGTAGGCATCCATCCCCGCCGCCGTGTTCAGGGTCGCGCCCATGCCCGATCCGGTCTCGCGGTACCAGTCGCCGCTGGCGTCCTTCACGTCGACGCCGGCCGCCTTCCACTGCGCCAGTTCCGCCTTGTTCGTGCCGCTGTCATCGCCGCGCGAGGCAAACGGCGCCTCGGCCTCGGCGATCTTTGCCAGGGCGCCGGCCGCGGTCCCGGCCGCGCCGGCGCCGGCCGGATCACTTTTCGGGCCGACCAGCACGAAGTCGTTGTACATCACGTCCCGGCGCTCCAGGCCGTAGCCTTCGGCGACGAAGGCCTCTTCCGACGGCTTGTGGTGGACGAACAGAATGTCGGCGTCCCCCTTCTCCGCCATGCGGATGGCTTTCCCGGTGCCCACGGCGACCACCCGGACGTCGATGCCGGTCTTGTCCTCGAACTTCGGCAGCAGGTGCTCGAACAGGCCGGACGCCTGCGTGGAGGTGGTCGAGGCGACGGTGATGAACCGGTCCTCGGCCTGGGCGCCGGCGGCCAGCCCGACGACGACGGCGGCGGCGGCGGCGGCGGCGGCACGGGTCAACAAGCGCATGAACGAACCTCCGTTTCCACTGTATTGTATTCAGGCGGTCAGGTCCCCGGCGAGGAAGCGGCGGCCCAGTTCGGACCGCGGCTCGGCCAGAAAGACGTCGGCCGGCCCGCTTTCCACCAGACGGCCGTCCGCCATGAAAAGGACGTCGTGCGCCAGCCGGCGGGCCTGGGCGAGGTCGTGGGACGCCATGATCACCTTGATTCCGGACGCCACGACGGACGCGACGGCGCGCTCGACCGCGGCTGAATGCGCGGGGTCCAGGCTCGCCGTCGGCTCGTCCAGGAAGAGCACCAGCGGCCGCAGGGCCCGCGCCTGCGCAAGGGCGACCAGTTGCTGCTCTCCGCCCGAAAGGACCCGCGCCTGCCGCCCCGCCAGATGGGCAAGCCCGCCTTCTTCAAGCGCCGCCATCGCAAGGCCGCGGCGCTGGCCGCGCGGCACCCGCCGCATCGCCAGGGCATAGACCAGGTTGTCGAGCACCGGCCGGCGCAGCATGACCGGGCGTTGGAAGACCATCGCCTGATGGCGCGCCGCCCGGGAAACCGGCAGGCCGCCCCAGCTGATCGTACCGCTCGCGGGTTCGACCAGCCCGTGCAGAAGGCGCAGCAGCAGGCTCTTGCCGGCGCCGTTGTGCCCGAGCAGGAAGGTCGGCAGCGATGTGTTCAGGCAAAAGGAGATGTCGCGCAGGAGCTCGCGCCCCCCGGCGGCGAAGGAAAGCCCTTCGACGCGCAGCGGTATCAGCGGCATGTCGCTTGTCTGCACCGAAGCACCCGAAGGGCGCGGATGCTCAAGAATGATCTGCATCTACAGTCCGTTCCGCATGACTATTCCGACCATGCGGATCAGCCATTTCCCGTTCCAGGAAAATCGTGCGGCACAACGGCCACATGGGAACTCCATGCAGCAGTATGCAGTCAGATGCAGCGAAACGTCCGAACGCCCCGACTACGGCGCCGGGTCAGGCTTGAAGTAGAAGGCGGAGTGGCCGCGCAGGTTCTGATCCACGATCAAGGCATGGTTCAGCGGCGGGAAGGCCCGCTGGCTGCAATCCAGGCGTTCGCACAGGCGGCAGTTGACGCCGATGGGCACCGCGGCTTCCCGATTGTCGAGCTGGAAGCCGTCGGCGTGGACCAGTTGCGCGGCATGGTGTGCCTCGCAGCCCAGCGCCAGGGCGAAGCGCTGTGGCGGCTGGCGGTGGCCGCCGCCGGGCTTGGTCATGGACTGCGCCACGAAGAAGTACAGCGTGCCGTCGGGCATTTCCGCCAGCTGGGTGTGCAGGACGCCCGGCATGGCAAAGGCGTCGTAGACGTTCCACAGCGGGCAGGCCCCGCCGAAGCGCGCGAACTGCAGCGGCGCGGCGCTGAAGCGCTTGGACACGTTGCCCGCCTTGTCGACCCGGATCATGAAGAACGGCACGCCCCGCGCGCCCGGCCGCTGCAGGGTCGTCAGCCGGTGGCAGATCTGCTCGTAGGTGACGTCGAAGCGGTGCTGCAACAGGTCCAGGTCGTACCGGTGCCTGCGCGCCGCGGCGTAGACCTTGTCGTAGGGCAGCAGCACCGCCCCGGCGAAGTAGTTGGCCAGCCCGACGTAGGCCAGTTCGCGCGCTTCCCGCGTGCTCAGGGAGGCGCTGTCGATGATCCTGCGGAACAGGTCGCCGTGTTCCAGCAGGCCGATCTTCACCGCCATGTGGAAGACGCGGGCCTGCGGCGACAGCAGCTCCGACAGCATCAGCCGGTTGTTGTGGCGGTCGAAGCGGCGGATGGCGTGGCCCATCACCTCCACCGGCATCCGCTTCACGCGCAGCCTGTGGGCGTGGGCCAGATGGTCGGTCAGGCTGCGGCTCAGCTCGCCGATTTCCAGATTCGCCTGCCGCCACAAGTCCTCGGCGGCCTCTTCGATCTTGGGGAAGTGGTTCTCGTGGGCCTGAAAGAAGTCGCGCACTTCCTCCAGCGGAAAGGCCTTGGTCTGGAGAACCTGCAGCTTGTCGCGGTCGGCCACGCGCTCCGACAGGGCGCGGATGGCGACGTGCGCCTCGGAATAGGCATGGTAGAGGTCGAGCACCGCCTCGCTGAGCGCCGGCGCCACCGACGCGATCTCGCGCACGTCCTGCTTCTTGATGTCGTTGTCGCGGAACAGCGGATCGGCGAAGACTTCCGTCAACTCGCCGGCAAGCCGCGCCTCCTCGGTGTCGGCGAAGGACTGGATCTCGACGTCGAACGCCTGGCTCAGCTTGATGAGCAGGCGGGCCGTCACCGGCCGGTGATTGTTCTCGATCAGGTTGAAGTAGCTCGGCGACAGGCCGAGGCGCTCGGCCATCTGGGCCTGCGTCAGGTCGAGGTCCCGCCGCAGGCGCCGGATCTTGTGACCCAGCATGACCTTGCCGTCTTTCGCCATTCCTCTGTCCTTCACATTGGAGGACTGGCAATACAGCAGAAGGTCCGGCTCGCCGTCAACGAAAGCGGGAGCGGCCGGCGGCCGCTCCCCTTTCCTACCGGTCATTCGGCGGCGGTGCGCGCCGTTTCCGAGACCATGCGGCGCATGACGTCGCCGGTGGCGATGATGCCCGCGGCCTTGCCGTTCTCGGTCACCACCAGATGGTGCACCCGGTGGCCGGTCATGAACGACACCGCCTGGGTCAGGGTGGTGCCCGCCTCCACGGTGTAGGGGTCGGGGGTCATCACCTGCTTCACCGGCGTGTCGTGGACCACCTGCGTCGGCCGCCCCTGCCCCGCCAGCACCACGTCGGTGTGGGAGACGATGCCGACGGGCTTGCCCTGGTCGGCGACCACGACGGCGGTGGTGTTGCGCTCCAGCATCAGGCGCGCGGCGGTCGCCAGGGTGTCGTCCGGGCCGACCATGGACATGTCGCGGACCATGATGTCGCGCACCGTCGCGCCGTCGTTGGCCCCGCCGGCCGCTTCGGCGGTCTCGGCCGCCTCCACGTCCTCCAGCGGGATGGAGACCGGCACCAGGCGCGGCAGGTCGTCCTCCTGGTGGGCCGGCATGTCCGGGTGCGGCAGCGGCATCGGTTCGTCGGCGGTCTTGCCAAGGCCGAACTCCGTGGCGCCGACCAGCACGCCCATGTTGCCGTGCGGGTGCTTGTTCTCGTACATGAGCTGGTGGGCGTCGGGGATTTCATCCCAGGTGAACCCGCGCGACAGGCAGGGGTCGATCAGGCCCTGGATGACCATGTCGTTGAAGGCGTAGCACTGCGCGTCGTTGGCGAAGTGGGAGCCCTGAACGCGCTTCTGGCGCATCCACATATACCGCAGGTCGACGGTGGCGTTGTAGCCCGTGGTGCCGGCGCAGATGGCGACCATGCCGCCGGTGTCGCAGACGAACAGCGACGTCGGGATGGTGGTCTCGCCCGGATGCTCGAAGACGATGCGCGGCTGCTTCTTCTCGCCCAGCACCTCCCAGATGGCCTTGCCGAAGGAGCGCACGCCCTTGAGCCACGTGTTGTAGCCCGCCGTGTCCTTCCAGTGCGGCAGCATGCCCCAGTGGTCGAAGTTCTTGCGGTTGATGCAGCCCTTGGCGCCCAGCTGCTGGCAGTAGTCGAACTTGTCCTCGCCGGAAACGACCGCGATGGGCACGGCACCCTTCGCCTTGGCGATCTGGATGGCCATGGAGCCGAGACCGCCGGCCCCGCCCCAGATGAGCGCCACGTCGCCCTCGCGCAGGGCGTGCTCGTTCCAGCCCAGCAGCATGCGGTAGGCGGTCGCGCCGACCAGCATGTAGGCGGCGGCCTCTTCCCACGTCAGGTGCTTGGGCTTGGGCGCGCACTGGGTGCCCTTGACCTTGGTGAACTGGGCGAAGCTGCCGTAGTTGGTCTCATAGCCCCAGATGCGGTAGGTGGGCGAGTACATCTGGTCGACGCCCGCCTGCACGCTCGGGCATTCCGGGTCGTAGGTGCCGCAGTGGACCACGACCTCGTCGCCGACCTTCACGTTGGTGACCTTCTTGCCCACCTTGTAGACGATGCCCGACGCGTCGGAGCCGCCGATGTGGAACTCCTCGGGCTCGCCGGCCTTGTTGCGCGCGGCGATGACGTTGACCGGGATGCCGAGGCCCGCCCACACGTTGTTGTAGTTGACGCCGGCGGCCATGACGTAGACGAGGCAGTCGTAGTCGCCGATCTCCGGCACGTCCACGACTTCCTTCTCGAAAGCCTTCGACGGCTCGCCGAAGCGCTCGGGCCGGATCAGCCAGGCGTGCATCTTGGCCGGCACTTCGCCGATGGGCGGCATCTCGCCGATGTCGTACAGGTCCTTGGTCATGGTCGCGTCCCTCGTTTTGTTGCGACGCGATGATGTATGACAAAATTTTCTTCCGCAATGCACAATCTGATGTAAATTTGCAAACTTGCAAACTTTCTGCAGCGAAAAATGCGAAAACCTGAAAATTTTGAAAATCCGCCGCCGTGATCTGAACCGGGGCGGGAAACAGGCACAGCGCGCCAGAAGGCGGCTGTGCCTGGACAGTATGATCGCGGGTGCGAAGCGGCGCCAGCCTCTGTCATATCAACCGCCCGACAGGCGGGTCCTGTTCCGGCGGCTTTCAAAGGGTTCGAAGGCGCCGCGCGCCACGGCGCCGATGTCGCAGCGCTCGATGCCGATGTCCTTCAAGTCGCGGTCGGTCATCGCGTGCAACTCGGCGATCTCGCGGGCGATGCGGCGCCGCTCGGCCAGGCGGTGCGCGGCGCGGGCAAACGTTTGCGCCACGGCTCGAAGAACGGTGCTCACCTGGCGTTCGAGGGTCGAGCCGTCGACGACGGCGTTCAGGGTCTTTTCCATGGTCTTTTCCTCCGGGGGCGAGGACCGGCCCCATGCCGTCCTCCCATGCCCCCACGATGCCGCGCGCCAGTGGAAGCGGCCGTGGAAGGCGGCGTGGAAACGGCGTGGAATCCGTGCCGCCGCCTTTCGGATGAACCACCGCATACGGCTTTCGCGCGCGGTGGGCGTCGCGGTGCTTTGCTAAACTTCCGGCTTGAACGGCAGCGGACGTCGGCTCATGGACGGACGGCTGGAGATCGGGGTTCTGGGCGACCTGAAGGTGACTCGTGGCGGCGAGGCGGTGGTGCTGCCCCCCTCGCGCAAGACCCGTGCGCTGCTTGCCTACCTGGCGGTGGTCGACCGTCCCCAGCGGCGCGAGCGCCTGTGCGAGTTGTTCTGGGACATTCCCGACGATCCGCGTGGCGCCCTGCGCTGGAGCCTGTCGAAGCTGCGCCGCATCGTCGACGACGAGGGCCGCGTCCGCCTGGACGCCCAGCGCGACACGGTCTTCCTGCACACCGACGGCATCGACCTGGACCTCGACCGTGTCGCCGGACTGGACCCCGAGCGACTGGAAGAGGTGGAGACGTCCACGCTGGAGGACGCCGTGTCGGCCTTCCGAGGCGGCTTCCTGGAAGACCTGTACCTGTCCAACTGCCCCGAGTTCGAGGCGTGGCGCATGGCCCATGCCAACGCGCTGGAAATCCTGCGCCTGCGGCTGCTGCGGGACCTGATCGGGCGCCTGCGCGACCACCCCGACCGCGCCCTGCCCCATGCCCACGCCCTGCGCGCCCTCAGCCCGGAGGACGAGGATCTGGCCCGCGAGGTCGAGGCCCTGGCGGCCGCCGCCCGCGCGGCCGCCGGGACGGCGCGGCTGGCGGCGCCTCCCCCACCGCCGCCTGCACAAGCCGACGCGCCGGAGGAGGACATTCGGTTCTGCACCACGCGCGACGGCCTGCGCATCGCCTGGGCACCGGCCGGAGCCGGGCCGCCGCTGCTGCGGGCCGGGCACTGGATGTCGCACTTACGCTACGACCGCGAAAGCCCGGTCTGGCGCCACTGGATCAAGGCGCTCTCGGACGGCCACACCTTCATCCGCTATGACGAGCGCTGCTGCGGACTGTCCGGCACCACCGAGGATGTCTCGTTCGAGGCCATGGTGGGTGACCTGGAGGCGGTTGCCGACGCCGCCGGGCATGACCGCTTCGCCCTGCTCGGCATTTCGCAGGGGGCGGCGGTGGCGGTGGCCTATGCGGTGCGCCACCCCGGGCGGGTATCGCACCTGATCCTGTACGGCGGCTACGTCCAGGGCTGGCGCAAGCGCGGCAATCCCGGCGAGATCGCATCGCGCGAGGCCATGGCCGTGCTCATGCGCGAGGGGTGGGGGCAGAACCATCCGCTGTTCCGCCAATTGTTCACGTCGCTGTTCATCCCCGGCGCGACGCCGGAGCAGATGGCGTGGCTCAACGACCTGCAAATGCGCACCATGTCGCCCGCCGACGCCTATCGGCTTCAGGCAAGCTTCGGAGAGGTCGACGTCTCGGCCCTGCTGGACCGCGTGAGCGTGCCGACGCTGGTCCTGCACGCCCGCGAGGACGGCGTGGCGCCGCTGGACCAGGGCCGCGCCTTTGCCCGCGGCATTGCCGGCGCGCGGTTCGTGGAGCTGGACAGCGCCAACCACATCCTGCTGGCCGGCGAGCCCGCCTTCGACCAGTTCCTGCGCGAGCTGCGGGCGTTCACCGGCACCGAGCAACCGCGGCCCCGGGCACCGGCGCCTATGCCCGCCCCTGCCCCGGACCAGTCCCGCAAGCAGGTGACCGTGCTGGCGCTGGAGATCATCAGCCCGCTCACCGCCTTCGAGGACGACGACCCCGAGGCCGCCCTCGCCGTCATGGACCCGCTGATGGCCGCCGCCCGACGCGCGGTGGACGACGCCGGGGGCGTGGTCATCGGTGCCGACCCCTCGGGCCTCACCGTCCTGTTCGGGGCGCCGGTGGCGCAAGAGGGGCACGCCTGGCAGGCCTGCCGCGCCGCGCTGGCCATTCGCGACGCCGTATCCGTCCAAAGCGGCGGAAGCGCCCGGATGCGCGCCGGCATCGACACCGGAGAGGCGGTGGTGCGCGGCTCGGGCACCCTGGCTGCCTTCAGCGGCGGTCTGGAAGTGGCCGGGGCGCCGGTGCGGCTCGCCCGCACGCTGACTGGCTGCCTGAGGCGCGCCGCCATCGCGGCGACCGACCGTGCCCGCTCCGCCGCCGGCGGCTCGGTCCGCACCGAGCCCCTCCCCCGCTCCGAGTGTCCCGGCTGGAGCCGCGACCGGCCGGTGTTCGAGGTTCTGGAGGAAAACCGCGCGCTCACCCGCTGGCACCTGCGCGCCGGCCGCATCCTGACGCCCATGGTGGGGCGGGAGACCGAGCTGCAGCTGCTGATCCGGGCCCTTGGCCGCGCGCGGGCCGGGCACGGCCAGGTGGTGGGCGTGGTGGCCGATCCGGGCCTCGGCAAGTCGCGCCTGACGCATGAATTCCTGGCGTCGGAGGCGGTCGCCGGCTGCATCCTGGTGGAGGTCGGCGCACTGGAATTCGATGCCAATGTCAGCCACGGCGTGCTGCGCAAGCTGGTCCGCGCGCTTCTCGGCATCGGCGAGACCGATCCGCCCGAGGCCGCCCGTGCCGCCGTCTCCCGCCGCCTCTCCGTCCTGCCCGGATCGGAGGCGCTGCTGCCCCCGCTGCTCTTTGCCCTGGACCAGCCGCCGGCGGATGCCGCCTGGGACACGCTGGACGCCGGCGCCAGGCGCGAGCGGATGACAGAGGCGGTGCGCGTGCTGCTGTCGCTGGAGGCGCGGCGGGCGCCCGTGGTGCTGCTGGTCGAAGACCTGCACTGGATGGACCCGGGCAGCGACGCCGTCCTCGCCCGCTTGGTGGAGGGGCTGGACGCGCTGGGGGTGCTGCTGCTGGTGACCTACCGGCCGGAATACCACCCGCCGTGGTCGGGGCGGAGCAGCTTCCAGCCCCTGCGCCTGGACCCGCTGGACCGCTGGGAAACGCAGGAACTGGTCCGCGCCCTGCTCGGCGACGATCCCAGCGTCGCGACGCTTCTCACACTTCTGGCTGAGCGCGCCGACGGCGTGCCCCTGTTCGCCGAAGAGACGGTGCGCACGCTGGTCCAGGACGGCCGGCTGGAGGGGCGCCCCAGCCGCTATCGCGCGCTGGTGCCGGTCACGGCGGTGGAGGTTCCGCCGACGGTGCAGTCGGTCATCGCCGCCCGCATCGACCGTCTGGCGGAGGACGACCGCCACCTGCTCCAGGCCGCCGCCGTGGTCGGCAAGGACGTGCCGGTGGCGCTGCTGGAAGCCGTGGCCGACTTGCCGCCGGACCGGCTGGCGGCGGCGCTGGGGCGGCTCCAGGCGGCGGAGTTCCTGTTCGAGACCCAGTGCTACCCCGAGCGCGAATACACCTTCAAGCACGCCATCACCCACGACGTCGCCTATGCCTCGCTGCTGCGCGACCGTCGGCGGACGATCCATGCCGGCGTGTTGGCGGCCATGGAAGCCCTCTACGCAGGGCGCCTGACCGATCACATCGAGAAGCTGGCCGATCACGCGGTGGAGGCGGAAGCCTGGGACAAGGCGGCGCGCTATCTGGTGGAGGCCGCCGACCGCGCCATCGACCGATCCGCCTACGCCGCCGCCGCCCAGGCGCTGGAAAAGGCGGCACGCGCCCTTTCCGCCCTGCCCGAGACGCCGGAGGCGCTGCGCCGCGCCGTCGACATCCGCACCCGGATGCGCCCGGCCCTGGACGGCATCGGCGCCTTCCACGCAGCGTTCGAACGCCTGCAGGAGGCCCGCGCCCTTGCCGCGCGGCTGGAGGACCCGGAACGGCTGGCGCAGGTGCTGCTTCACACCAGCTACATCGAAAGTACCCACGGCCGCCTGGACGACGCCATCGCCACAGCCGATGCGCTCAAGGCGCTCGCCAAGGCCAAGGGGCTGGAGCGGTACGGGCGGGAGGCGGACCTGGCGGCCTCGCAGGCGCTTCTGCTGCGGTCCGATGCGAAGGCGGCGGAGCGGCGGCTGGCGCCTCATCACGACCACTTCGTCGGCCTGCGCGGCGACCGCTTCGGCCAGTTCGGCACGCGGTCGGTCTGGTATCTGGGCCATGCGGCGCTGGCGGCGGCGTACCTGGGTGATGCGACGCGGGCGCGGACCCTGTCGGATCAGGCGGCGACGCTGGCGGCCGAGACGGGACGGCCCTTCGATACCTTCTTCGCCACCTACTTCCGCACGCGCGCTCTTCTGCTGACCGACGCCCGGGCCATCGACATTCCGGCGGTGGAGGCGGCGGCGGCCGGCTGCCGGGAACACCCCAAGCTGATCTTCCAGTGCTGGCTGCTGGCGACGCTCGGCCATGCCCTGCTCCTGCGCGGCGACGGGACGATGACACTGGCCGCCGCCGCCACTCTGGATGCGGCGCAGGCGGCGGCCGACCGGTTCCACATGCGGCAGTTCCTGGACTATGCGTCGGTGGTCCGCGCCTGCTGCCCGGCCGCGCCCGGCGTCGACCCCATCGCCCGCCGCGCCGCGCTGCGCGAGGCCCTGGCGCGGACGGAAGCGATGCGCGACCGCTGGCTGCGGGTGCAGGTTCTGCGTGCCTTGGCCCAAGCCCTGGCGGATGCGGGCCAAGCCGCCGAGGCCGCCGCGCTGTTGGACGATGCGCTGCGCACGGCGGAAGCGGCCGGCTACCGGCTGGAGGCCGATCGGTGCCGGGCGGCCATGAAGACCGGGGCGCCGTTGGGCGTCAGCGCGACGGCGACGTCTCCCGCGCCCGGACGATGAGCGGCCGTCGCCTGCGCATCTCCGCCATGACATGCTCCACATCGGCGGGTGCCACCGCATGCGCCTGAAGGGCTTCCTGCAGCAGGCCCAGCATGGCGTCGAAGTCCTCCGGCCGGATGTCGAGCCCGGCATGGACCTCGCGCAGCCGCCCGTCCGATTGCGCCGCCGGCCCGCCCATGACGCTGCCCAGGAACCGGGCCTGATGGTCCACCAGCCGCGCCATGTCGGTGGTGGCGAAGAAAGCCGCCAGGCGCTCGTGCTTCAGCACCCGGTCGTAGAAATCGAAGACGAGGCGCGCGACGGCGGCGGGCCCGCCGAGGCGGGCGTAGAGCGTGTCCATGACGGCGGCTCCACCATGCGGCCACGGACCCGCACCCGGCAACGGACGGCGGCGCAAACCCGGGCGACACTTGAAATCGTACATGCGTCGCCCGGCAAGGCCCACCGGCCGCCGCGCCTTATGGCGCGTGAGCCTGCGTGGCGCTTGAACGCAGCGACGACGATGCCAATCGTCGTCGCGGATAAAGATCAAGCCTACCGCCGGCCGTCGGGGGGCGTCCACGGGCCATCAGGCGGGGACCGGCGTGATCGAAGGGCGCAGGTGCCGCGCCTTCGGCACGTCCGGCCACGTGAGCATGTGCGCGACCTCCGCCTTCATGGCCTTGTTGAGGCCGATGTGCAGGGCCTTCAGCTCCGGCACCGTCCAGTCGAAGGAGGCGACGGCATCGGTGACCTCGAACAGGGGCCGCGAGAGGGTGTCGCGCACCGCCTGGTATTCGGCCAGCGCGGCATCCGTGCCGGCAGCGGCGGCGTTCGCCAGAAGCTCGGAATCGCGGAAGGCATCGGTGATGCCGTGTGCCGTCAGCGGGTCCTTGAAGTATCCCGCATCGCCCACCAGCGCCCAGCCGGGACCATGGGCGCGGCGGAGGAAGCCCTTGCGGCCGGTAAAGGCCAGCAGCCGTCCTTCCAGACGCGCACCCTTCGCCGCCATCTCCGCCGGCAGGTCGGGCGCGCTTTCGGCGACCACGGCATTGAAGCCAGCCGCCGCGCCGTCACGCATCATGCCCTTGAAGCGCCCCGGCGGCATGGAGGCGAAGACGCAGGCCCGCCCGGCCGTGGTCGGGATGACGCCGGCGGAAACGTTCGGCCGGTAGAACCAGCGGTAGGCGTCGCCGGACAGGCCGGTGAAGTAGCCGTAGATAACCGCCGAGGCATGGCGCGCCTTCACCTCCACCGGTGCCCCGGCCAGCCGCGCCACCGCCGAGCCGATGCCGTCGGCGCCGACCACCAGCCCGGCGGTCACGGCGACCTCCCGCCCCTCCTCGTCGCGCAGAATGCCGCCGGTAACCCGGCCGTTTCCGTTGCGCATGAGCGCGGTCAGGGTGTGGTGGTGGCGCACCTGCACGCCGGCTTCTTGCGCGGCGTCCACCAGAATGCTGTCCAGCACCATGCGGCGGGGTGAATAGAGGGCATCGGTGCCGTGGGCGGGCGCGATCTCGATGTCCAGCACCTCCTCGTCGTAATGGAATTCGGTGCGGCGGACGGCGGGCGTGTTCATGGCCCTCACCCGCTCCAGCAGCCCCCAGCGGTGCAGTTGCAGGACGCCGCCGCGCATCAGGGCGTGGGTGGACAGCGTGTCGGTGCCGTAGCCGCCCCGATCCGCCATCAGGACGGACAGGCCGTGGCGGGCCAGAAGCATGGCGGTGGCCGCGCCCGCGCAGCGGGCGCCGATCACCAGGACATCGACGGTCAGGGCTGTACGCGTGCTCATGGTCGGTCTCCCGAGGGTCAGGCCGCGACGACGCGGCGCACGGTCGCCAGGTGGCGGACCAGATGATCGGCGAGCGCCTCGGCATCCCGCCCGACGCCGCCGATGAAGTTGCTCGATCGGTGGCGGAGGAACCGCAGTCCCAGCACCACCAGGCCCGGCGCCGGCGTGACGCCGCCGTCGTGGATGATCTCTCCGGCCGCATCCAGCACCGGCACGTGCAGCCACGAATAGTCGCGGCGGAACCCGGTGGCCCAGATGACGGTGCCGATGCCCTCCGCCCGCAGGTCCAGGCGCGACGGCGTGGCGGGCGCCGTCAGCGGCCGGGGCCGCGCGCCGGATGTGCCGGCGAAGGCGTCGATGCCGTCCAGCAGCCGCACCATGCGGGCATCGGCGGCGGCCATGGCCTCCGGCAGGTCGTCGGCGAAGGCCATCCGCCCGCCGGTCACTGCCCCGGCACGGCCCGTCAGCCGCACGCCCGCGTCCATGAGCGTGCCCAGGTCCAGGCTCCCGTGATCCGGCCGCCCGACCAGCTGCATGGAGGGCTGGCGGCGGGCGCGCTCCAGGTTGGGGACGGCCTGGGCGGGCTGGGTGAGCGTGCCCATGCGGTCGAACCACCACAGGATGTCCCGCCCCAGATACCGCCGGGGCAGCCGGATGTGGCGGCCGACCGAGAGCGTCACGCGCCGCCCGGCCCGCGCCAGTTCCTCGGCCAGTTGCAGGCCCGAGGCCGAGGCACCAACCACCAGCACGCCGCCGTCCCGCACCATGGAGGGATTGCGGTAGGCCGTCGGCGTCAGTTGGTCGATGTCGTCGGGCAGCGCGGCGGAGGCCGGCGGGATCAGCGGCACGCCGCACATGCCGGTCGCGACCACCACCGCCGGCGCCTCCCATGCGCCGTGGCTTGTTTCCACCCGGTAGCGGCCATAGCCGCGGCGGGTGACGGAGCGGACGGACACGCCCGTCTCCACCGGGCAGGCGCCGGAGGCGGCGTAGTCCTCCAGGAACCGCACCACCTCGGCCATGCTCATGAAGCCGTCGGGGTCGGGTCCGTCGTAGGCGCGGCCCGGCAGGCGGGTCATCCAGTTGGGCGTGAGAAGGCGCAAGCTGTCCCACCGCTCCGACCGCCAGCGCTCGCCCACGCGGCCGCGTTCGAGCACGACATGATCGACGCCCCGGCGGGTGAGGCAATGGCTCATGGCAAGGCCCGCCTGGCCGCCGCCGATGATGATGACGCTGGTGCGGAACATGGGACTGATCTCCGGGATCAAGGCCGGCTCGACGGCCGTCCGGTCCGGCTTAAGGCTCGGACGGCCGTCGGCGCGGGGCTTCGTCAGGCGTCGACCATCACCTCGACGGGGACGCCGTTGGTGAGGATGTCGAAGACGGCGGAGCGCTTGCGGGACTGCTCCACGATCTCGCGCAGCTTCTGGGGGGAGGCATCGCCCTCCACCGCGAAGCGGATGCGGATCGCCTGGAAGCCGTTGCGCACCTCGTCCGACAGGCCGAGGATGCCGCGCAGGTCGATGTCGCCTTCCACGCTGCTTTCCACGCTCCGCAGCCGCACCCCGCGCGCCGCCGCGATGTTGGCGATGCCCGCCGTCAGGCAGGCGGCCAGGGCGTGCAGCACGAACTCCACCGGCGTCGGGCCGTTGTCGGCGCCGCACAGGACGGCGGGGTGGTCGGCATCGGCCTTGAACACCGCCGCGTGGACGTGCTCCCCGCCCGCGCCGAAGAAGCCCGACATGGTGCTGCGGCTGTGGGTGCCGTCCACCCAGCGGCTCTGGGCGCGGAACTGGAACCGCGCCAGCTCCGGCTGGCCGCCGACGGCGTTGATGGTGGCGAACAGCGCCGGCGTGTCGACGCCGTTCATGGGCTCCGGCGCCTTGTGCTCGGCCTTGTCCATCGTGGTGGTGGTGTCCATGGTCATCTGGGTCATCGGACCGTCTCCTGGTCTTGGGTTGTGTCTCTTCGTCTGGACTGCGGGCGGGTCTGCGTCCGCCTCACGAAGACAGGTTTAGGCCCTGCGCGTGGAAGGCCGCGTGGAAACGGCAGTGGAATTGACGGGGCTAGTCGTGGAATTGCCCAGGGCCTCGATTCACACGGTCAAGCCATTGTTCCGGAAAGAAAAAAGCCGCACCACCACGACACCCCGAAGGGTGCCGCAGGGCGCGGCAAGGCCGGTTGAGCGCAGAGAGATCGCTCGGGGCTGCGGGCCTATTCGGCCGGCATGGGGGTGGCGCGGGGCCGGATGTTCTGGTTGACGCGGAACAGGTTGCCGGGGTCGACCTCGGCCTTGATCCGCGCCAGCCGCTCCATGTTGGCGCCATAAGCGCTGTCGGTGCGCCCGCCCTCGTCCTCCGGCATGAAGTTGACGTAGGCCGTGCCGGCGGCGAAGGGGGCGGTGGCGTTGAACAGCCCGCGCGCCCAGGCGATGCAGCGGGCGTCGTCGGCCCTGTCCTGCCAGCGCGCGTGCACGTTCATCACGTAATGCGGCCGGCGCTGCGGGAAGGCCGTAGCTTCCACCGGAACCCGCGACGACGCGCCGCCGACATGGCCGAAGAACACCTCGCACTCGCCGGTCGGCAGACGGTCGGCGTAGTTGAACACCGCCTCCATCGCGGCGTCGGGCAGCGTCAGGAAATCATGGGTTTTCCAGTAGTTCCGCGCTCCCGGACCGGCCGAGGCGTCGAAGGCCATCTGCCAGTCGGCGAAGGACTGCGGACCGACGGCGGTGCCGATCGCGCCGGGCAGCGCCAGCACGGGCGCCAGGGCGGCGTCGGCATCCTCCAGCGGCCCGACGTGGCAGACCACCAGGATCAGAACGTCGGTCCCGTGCACCTCCTCGGGCAGGAACGGCAGCGGCGGCGCCTTGCGCAGGACGGCCCAGACGGTCAGGTCGTCCGGCCCGTCGGCGATGGAGGCGCGGTAGGTTTTCATAATCTCCCGCGCGCGGTCCATGGGAAAGACCACCAGCCCGGCCGTCACCTGGGGCCCCAGGTCGTGCAGGGCGAACTCGAACGCCGTCACGATGCCGAAGTTGCCGCCGCCGCCGCGCAGGGCCCAGAACAGGTCCGGGTTCTCGGTGGCCGAGGCGCGCCGGATGGCGCCGTCGGCGGTGACCACCTCGGCGGCGGTCAGGCTGTCGATGGTCAGGCCGTGCTTGCGGGTCAGCCAGCCGAAGCCGCCGCCCAGCGTCAGCCCGGCGATGCCGGTGGTGGAGTTGATGCCCGTCGGCACGGCCAGGCCATGCGCCTGCGTTTCGCAGTCGACGTCCGACAGCAGGCAGCCCGGTTCCACGACGGCGCGGCGGGCGGCAGGATCGACGTGCACCGACCGCATCAGCGACAGGTCGATGAGCACGCCGCCCTCGCACACAGCCCGGCCGGCAATGTTGTGGCCGCCGCCGCGTACGGCCAGCAGAAGTCCGTGCTCGCGGCAGAAGTCGACGGCGCGGGCGACGTCGGCCGCGCCCCGGCAGCGCACGACGACGGCCGGATGGCGGTCGATCATGGCGTTCCACAGGGTGCGCGCCTCGTCATAGCCGGCGTCGCCGGGCAGGCAGACGGGGCCGCGCACCGCGGCGCGCAGGGCCTCGACGGCGGCGACGGGCACGGCACGGTCATAGCCGTCCAGCGTGGTGACGAGAATGGTCTCGTCCGCGCGGGTGAGGGTGTCGAAGGGTGTCATGGGTCTGGTCCCCGGTCTGGAATGCGGGTGGCCGGTTGACCGGCGTCTCACCAGGGACCGTAGCGGGCGCGGCAGAGGGCGCTTGTGCGAAAAGGCACAGGCTGTGAGATGGGTCACTCTTCCTCGGCTTCCCGGATCATTTCCAGAAGGCGGTCGGGATCGGTGAGCACCAGCCCGCCGCGCCGCCTTTCCAGCAGGCCCGCCTTTTCCAGCGCCCGCAGTTCACGGTTGACGGCCTCGCGGCGGGCGGCGACCCGGGCGCCGATCTCCGCATGGGTGGGCGGCGGCGAAAGCACCGCGGCCCGCCCGTCCGCCGACGGCCGGGACAGGCGCAGAAGCTCGGCGTAGATGCGGTGGCGGGCATTCAGCGTGCCGTACTCGTTCACCCGCGCCGACAGCCGCCGCACCTGCCCGGCCAGCAGCGCCAGCACCTGGTCGCAGGCGTCCGGCCACCGGTGAAGCGTCTCGCGGAAGACGCCCGCCGACATCCGCGCCACCGTCACAGCGGTCAGCGCCAGGATGCCGGCCGAGCGCGGGGCGCCGTCGATGGCGGCCAGCTCGCCGAAGAACTCGCCGTCGCCGATGTCGCGCAGGATCACGTCCTGCCCGCCGACTGTGCGGATCAGCACGCGCACGCGCCCGACGGTGACGAAGAAGACGTCGGTGCCGTCCTCGTCGTAGTCCAGGATCCACTGGCCGGGCTCGTAGCGCTTCCAGCCGCAGCGGGTGTCCAGCCGCGCGATCTCCTCGGCCGGCAGGGAGGCATAGAGCGGGATGCGGCCCAGGGTTTCCAGGGTGCGCGCGGCGGCGGCCGTCATGGTGATGCTCCCCGGCAGCGCCACAGGACCATGTCGCCCCGCCCGCGCACGGGCACCGGACCAAGGGCCTCGAACGAAAACGTCGAGGCACCCGACCCGAGGCGGCGCCAGGCACGGTCGGTGAGGTAAAGGGCCTCATCCGCACCCAGGCCCGACAGGCGGCTTGCCACATTGACAACATCGCCCCAGACGTCGAAGGAGAACTTGGTCCGGCCGACGGCGGCGGACAGCACCGGACCAGCATCGATGCCCACCCGCATGCGCCAGTGGGGGTGCTGGGCGCGAAGGCCCGAAAGCATGTCCAGCCCGCCGCGCAGGCAGGCGCCGACGGGGTCGGGGTTGGGCAGCAGCAGGTTGGCCGTTACCGCCACGCCGTCGCCGACGCCCTTGATCTTCTCCAGCCCGTGACGGTCGAGACATCCGTCGCAGGCGTCCAGCAGGCGCTCCAGCTCCTCCACCACCTGTTCGGGCGGGTGGGCCTCGGCATAGCGGGTGAAGCCCACGATGTCGGCGAACAGCACCGCCACATCCTCGTGCCGGCGGGGCGTGACCCGGCCCGTCGCCTTCAGTTCCGTCACAGCCGGTGCGGGCAGGATGGCGTGCAGCAGCGCATCGGCACGGGCGCGTTCGGCCTCGATCTCGCGCAAGTAGGCGGCTTCCCGGTCGCGCCAGCGCTTCTTCTCCAGGCAGGCCTGGACGCGGGCGCGCAGGAGCGCCGGCTCGAAGGGCTTTGTCAGGTAGTCATCGGCGCCCAGTTCCACGCCGGCAACCACGCTCGCCAGGTCGTCGAGGGCCGAGATCATCACGACGGGCACGTCGCGCAGCCGAGCCGAACCGCGCATGGCCGCCAGCACGGAAAAGCCGTCCACCACCGGCATCATCACGTCCAGCAGGACCAGATCCGGCGGATCGTCCTCCAGCATCGCCAGCGCGGCCATGCCGTCCGAGGCCAGCAGCGGATCGCAGTCCATGGCCTCCAGCTCCTGCTCCAGCAGGTCGCGGTTGGCCGCGTCGTCGTCGACGATGAGGACGCGCGGCAGCTGCGCCGCCACGGTGTCGCGGGTCATGGCGCCGGCTCCCCGTCCAGCGCCCCGGCACCAAGGAAGGCGCGCAGGCGGTCGAACAGCTGGTCCTCGTCCAGCGGCTTGGCGAGATACTCGTCGCACCCGGCCGCCCGCGCTTTCTCGGCATCCCCTGCCATGGCGTGGGCGGACAGGGCGATGACGGGGATGGACGCCAGCTCCGGGTCGGCCTTCAGGCGGCGCGTCGCCTCCCACCCGTCCAGCACGGGCAGGGACAGGTCCATGAGGATGATGTCCGGCCGCACCCGCGCCGCCGCCGCCAGCCCCGCCGCCCCGTCGGCGGCCGTGACGACCGTGCAGTGATCCTCCAGAAGCTGGACCATGAGGTCGAGGTTCATCTCCACGTCCTCCACCACCAGGATGGTCGCCGTCATGACACCGCCTCCCCCGTCTCCGCCGGGTCCGGCGCAACCGCTCGCGGCGGCAGGATCACGCGAAAGACGGAACCGCCGCCCGGCCGGTCGGCCAGCGTGATGTCGCCCCCCATGAGCCGCGCCAGCCGTCGGCTGATGGACAGCCCGAGGCCCGTGCCGCCGTGCGCGCGCGTCGGGCCGCCGTCGACCTGCCGGAATTCGTCGAACACCAGCTCGCGGGCGTCTTCCGGGATGCCGATGCCGGTGTCGGTCACCGTGATCTCCACCCCCTCCGCCACCGCGCGGGCGGACACGGTGACGGTCCCCGCCTCCGTGAACTTGACCGCGTTGCTCAAGAGATTGAGCAGTATCTGCCGCACCTTGCCCTGGTCGGCGAGCAGGTCGGGCAGCGCCGGGTCCAGGTCGGTTTCAAGCCGCACGCGGCCAGGCCGGCGGATCATGGGCTCGACGGTGCGCAGGGACTGCTCCACCAGCGGCGGCAGGGCGAAGCGGACAGGGCGGACGTCCATTTGCCCGGCCTCGATCTTCGACAGGTCCAGCACCTGGTTGATGAGCGACAGCAGGTGGTTGGCGCTGGCGAGAATCTTTTCGAGGTTCCCCACTTGGCGTTCCGGCAGCACGTCGCGCCCGCGCCGCAGGACGATGCGGGTGAACCCGATGATGGCGTTCATGGGCGTGCGCAGCTCGTGGCTCATGTTGGCGAGGAACTGGGACTTGGTGCGGCTGGCGTCCTCCGCCCGGCGCTTCTCGGCGGCGTAGCGCTGGGCCAGTTCCACCTGCACCGCCGCCTGGCGCTGAAGCGCGGCGCGGGAGCGTTCCAGGTCGGACACCGTGCGGCGCAGCGCGGCCTCCGCCTGCTTCAACTCCGTGATGTCGAAATAGGTGAGCATCCGCCCGCCGTCGGGCAGCGCGATGCCGTGGAACTGGATGATGCGGCCGTTGGCCAGCGCCAGTTCGCGGGAGGGAATGCCGCCGGCGCGCACCTCTTCAATGCGGTCTTCCAGATAGGCCGGCCATTGCTCGCGCGTGACCGGATACAACCCGGCGCGCATGCTCTGCTCCAGGTCCTGGCGCAGGGTGCGGGGGTGGTCGTAGAAGTCCTGCGGAATGCCCCAGATTTCGCGGTAGGCCCGGTTGGCGAGCCGCGCCTTCAGGTCCGGACCGCAGAACAGGACGCCGTAGTCGATGGTGTCCAGCACGGCGTTCAGGTCGCGCAACGCGGCGTCCTTGAGCGCGCTGGCGTCGCGCAGTTCCTGCTCGCGCTGCTTCAGGATGGAGATGTCGTGGAAGCCCGCGATGACGGCCGGCTGGCCCTCGTGCTCGGTCTGCACGGCGTTGACCAGCGCCCAGAACTCCCGGCCCGAGGGCAGGCGCAGGCGCACCTCGCACTGCTCCGCCCGGCCCGTGCGCTGAAGTCGCTCCTTGAGCATGGCGCGGTGCTCGGGCGCGATGAAGCGCTCCACCCCCGGCGCGCCCAGAAGCTGGTTCAGCGGAATGCCCGCCACCTCTGCCATGCGGCCGTTGGCATAAAGGATCGTGCCGTCGTCCTGGCGGGTGACGGTCAGCGGGAAGGGTGCTGCCTCAAGCAGGCGGCGGTGGCGGCGCTCGGCGGCATGCAGGGCCTCCATGGCGCGGCGCTCCGCCGTCACGTCCTGATAGGTGAGCATCCGCCCGCCGTCGGGCAGCGCCACCACGCGATAGAGGATCGTCCGCCCGTCCAACCGCTTCATCTCGCGCGGGGCCGTGGGACCGGCGCGGATGGCGGCCATGCGGCCGGCGACATAGGCTTCCCATTCGGCGTCCGGCACGTCGTAGAGCCCGGCGTGACGGTTGACGTCGAACAGCATCCGCACCGGCGTGCCCGGCGTCGCCAGGCTTTCGGGGATGTTCCACAGCTCTCGGTAGGCCCGGTTGCCGATGCGGATCCGCAGGTCGCGGTCAAGAAACAGGATGCCGTAGTCGATGACGTTGAGCAGCGCCAGCAATTCCCGCTGGTTGCGCAACTCCCGCTCCGCCCGCGCGCGCTCGTCCAGCTCGCGGCGGAGCTGTGCGTTGAGGTCGGCAAGCGTGCCCTTCTGTGCGGTCAGCGCCCGCTCGCGCGCGTCGATACGCTGAGCCATTTCCTCGAAGGCGCGGGACAGGATGCCCACCTCGTCGCGCCGGACGGTGTCCAGGTCCGACACCGGCCGCCCCGCCGCCACAGCGCGGGCGGCGCCGGTCAGGCGCTTCAGCGGCGCGCTGACGTGGCGGCGCAGCACCCAGGACAGGATCACCAGCTCGATCACCAGCGCCAGCAGGCCCAGCGCCATCACCAGCCTTGCCGTGCGGAAGGCCTGGTCGCTGAGCAAGGCGCGCGGAAAGGCAGTGATGAGAAACCACCCCGGCCCGTCCAGACGGGTGACGGCCAGAACTTCGCCGTCGGTGCGGTTCTCGACGATCACATCGTCTGCGCCCTCCCGCGCCAGGTCCAGTGTGCGGGCGAGATGGGCGTCGCCGGTGCGGGCCACGGTCAACTGGCCGCTGCTGGCCTGCACCGCCTCCATGAAGCGGGGGTGGGCGATCAGGCGGCCGTCGTCGCGCACAAGCAGGCTGTAGGGGCCGCCCGGCTCGCTGGTGGCGATGCGGGTCATCAGGTCGTTGAGCAGCAGGTCCTGCCCGAAGCTCGCGAGCAGCCGGCCGTTTTCGGACACCGGGCGCAGGGCCGAAACCACCCATTCGGCCGCACCATAGTCGTAGTAGAGGTCGGACCACTCCGCATGGGGCACCGTGCCTTCGGCCGGCAGGGGATGGTCCGCCTGCGACAACAGGTCCAGCTTGCCGAAAAGCTGCCAGTCGGAGGCCTCCAGCGCCCACGGCGTGTCCGGCCAGAACATGAGCACCGCCGGCTCGGGCAGGACCATGTAGAAGTTGGTGTAGCCGGCCCGGAACGCCGGCCCCAGGCGCGCGAGCACGTCGTAGCCCGCCACGATGCGGCGCTTCAGATCGTCGTCCACCAGCACATGCTTGCCGATGAAGCCGGTCACGCCGGTGCGCCAGAAGACATCCTCGGCGACGCGCAGCGTGCCGTCGTCGTGCCGGTCGAACAACACGTCGAAGCGATGGCGCACGTCGGGAAAGCCGGTCAGCGTGAGCTGCCGGTCGTAGGAGGTGGCGGCGATGTCCAGGTTGGCGCCGGCATGGGTGAAAACCATGCTCTCGCGGGCGCGGCGTTCCTCGATGGTCGTGCGCAGGCTGGCCAACGCCTGGCTTTCCAGCCCGGCCTCCACCTGCCGATACGCCAGCAGGGTCGCCACCACGACCACGAGCGTGATGCCCAGACTGACCGAGCGCAGCGCCCGCCATGCCAGCGACGCGCCGCGGCCGTCGCGCGCCGTGCCGGCGGCGGTCACGGCACCATGCGGGCGAGCGGCGGCGGCGTGTCGATGCCCAGCCGCGCGGCGATGCGCTGGTTGAACAGCAACTCGCCCTCCCTGTTGTAGGCCAGCGGGATGTCACCCGGCCGCTCGCCGTGCAGGATGCGTTGCGCGGCCTCGGCCATGAAGCGGCCCTGCTCCTCGGGCACCTTGGCGACCGCCAGCAGCGTGTACGGCGCCAGCCACGCAAAGTCGGTGCCGGTGGGAATGCGGGTTTCCTCTTCCGTCAGGCGGCGGGCGGCGGTTTCGTCCCAGTCGGTCAGCGCCCCGACGCCCAGCACCACCAGCATGTCCACCTCTGACTGCGCACGGCGAAAGGCCGTCGTCCACTCAGGGAAGCTGGAAACCAGGTAGACGGCGTCGTAGGACAGGCCGAACAGCTTTTCGTGGTGGGCCAGTTCCTTGCGCTTGGTGTCGGTGTCCTCGGCAATGAAGCCGATGCGGTCGCCACGCGCGTGGGACCGCAGAAGCCGCACGATCTGCGGGATGGGCGAAACCTCGACCATGCCGGTGACATTGCCGTAGGGCAGGCCGTAGGCACCCGCATCCCAGTTCAGGCCCGAGAAGACGATGGGCAGGTCGGCGTCGCGGAAATGCGGCATGATGACGTACCGCGCGACGGGATCGTCGCTGGTTGTCACGACGTGGGGGCGAAAGGCCTCGATGGTGCGCAGGACCGCCTCCACCGCGCCGGCGATCTGGTGCGGCTCGGCCTTGCGCTTGGCGTCCATGTGGATGATGCGCAGGTCGACGCCCGTGTCCTCGAAGCCCTCTCGCACGGCCACCGCGATCCGGTCGTTCCACTCGTTTCCGGCGTGGTAGCTGTCGATGTGCAGGACGCGCTTGCCGGCCAGATGGTCGGCGCGCGCGGGCCCCATGCCGAAGCCGGCGGCGGCGGCGGTCAGCATGACGACGAGAAAAAGCAGGGCCCGGACCATGTCGCCCACCATGGTGACGCGGCGCCGGCGGAGCACGGACGCCACGGGATCCACCCTCTGCCCGACAAGGCTACAGGACCGGCGCCGCCGCCCCAACCGAGCTTCGGTGGTAGCGGAGGACCGGGCGGCCGCCTGTGATCCTCCGCCGCTTGTCCGGGCCCGCCGGAGCGGGACGACGGTTGCCGTCCGATCCCGCTCCGGCCCCGGCCGTCATCGCGCCTCCGCGACCTCGGCCGGACTGCCCTTGGCGTCGCCGGCCACCATCGTGCCCGAGGCCGCGCCGGTGTGGATGTAGGTCACGCGGCTATACCGGCCGTTTCCCTCGTGTCGGAAGCCGGGCGCCCAGATGCCGCGGCCCTCGACCTTCATCACCAGGGCGGGCGTGCGGTTGGCGTCGCGCTCGACGATGCGCTGGTAGGTGCCGTCCCCGCCGCCGCTGAAACCCGGCGCCCAGGTGTGCCGGCTCTCGATGCCCGTGGTGCGGGCGTCGGCCCCGGTTTCGGCCATGACGAACTTGATGTAGCGGTTGTCGTCGTCCTTCATGTAGCCCGGCTTCCAGGTCGTGCTGGTCAGGGTCTTCATGTGCTCGCCCGCGACGGCGGATGCGGAGGGGCCGGTCAGGGCGGCCGCACCGACGGCGATGGCGACGGCGGCGGCGAAGATGTTGCTGAAACGCTTGGTCATTTCCTGTCTCCTGCTGGATCATTTGTTTCATTTCCGGGATCTCGTGTCCCGGTGAGGAGACAGTAGCCGCGCGGATGGCCCGTCCTTGTGCGATTTGACACAGGCCGAACCGGCCAAGGCAGGAGCGGCGGCCATCGCCCTCTCGCGATGCCGGAGGCCAACCGCCTTGCCCGCTCTCGCTGCAAATGATAATGATTATTATATAAACGACCGCTGGTGAAGGACCGGCGGAGAAGCCCGCACTTGGGGACTGAGCCGCGGGGCGGACGGAGAAAGCACTCAGCCGCCGGGCTGCGACATACCCGAGTGCAGCGGGTGGTTGCAAATCACTTTGAGTTGCGTTAGCACATAAAAACCACACTTGAACCAGGGGAACACATCGGATGAAGACGCTTGCCACCGCTGGCGCCGCCGCGATTCTTCTCGCTGCCGCCTCCGCCGCGCCCGCCCAGGCCGCGCCGCCGGCCGCCGCCGACGTGGTCGCGACCTATGCCGACATGGCCCACGCCAAGTACGAGGACAGCCTGAAGGCCGCCCAGGACCTCGACGCCGCCATCGACGCCCTGGTCGAGTCGCCGTCCGAGGAGACGCTGGCCGCCGCGCGCAAGGCCTGGGTCTCGGCCCGCGAGCCGTACCAGCAGTCCGAGGTCTACCGTTTCGGCAACCCCATCGTCGACGCCTGGGAAGGCCGCGTGAACGCCTGGCCGCTGGACGAAGGGCTGATCGACTACGTCGCCGCCGCCTATGGCGATGAAAGCGCCGAGAACGCCGCCTATTCCGCCAACGTCATCGCCAATCCGACCCTGACGCTGAGCGGCGAGCAGATCGACGCCTCCGCCATCACCAAGACCCTGCTGTCGGACACCCTGCACGAGGCCGACGGCGTCGAGGCCAACGTCGCCACCGGCTACCACGCCGTCGAGTTCCTGCTGTGGGGCCAGGACCTGAACGGCACCGGCCCGGGTGCGGGTGCCCGCCCGGCCACCGACTTCGACCCGGCCAACTGCACCGGCGGCAACTGCGAGCGTCGCATCGCATACCTGACCACCGCGTCGGAGCTGCTGATTGACGACCTGAAGGAAATGGTCGCGGCCTGGGCGCCGGGCGGCGAGGCGCGTGCCGCCGTCGCCGACGACCCGACCAAGGGCCTCGCCATGATGGTCACCGGCATGGGCAGCCTGTCCTACGGCGAACTGGCCGGCGAGCGCATGAAGCTCGGCCTCATGCTCCACGACCCGGAGGAAGAGCACGATTGCTTCAGCGACAACACGCACTACTCCCACTACTTCAACGCCAAGGGTATCCAGAACGTCTACCACGGCCGCTACACCCGCATTGACGGCACCGTGGTGACCGGCCCGGCGCTGGCCGACCTGGTGGAAGCCAAGGACCCGGCGGTGCACAAGGACATGACCACCCGCCTGGCCGCCACCATGGACGCCATGGGCGTGCTGGTGGACACCGCCCAGGGCGGCGAGGCCTACGACCAGATGCTCGGTGCCGAGAACCCCGAGGGCAACGCCAAGATCCAGGCGGCCGTCGACGCGCTGACCGCGCAGACCCGCTCTATCGAGCAGGTGGTGGCCGCGGCCGGTCTGGGTGGTCTCGACTTCGAGGGCTCGGACAGTCTTGATGCGCCGGAGAAGGTTTTCGAGTAAAAGACCCTTCGGGGTTTGTGGACCCGAACAGGGCGGCGCGTACGCCGCCCTGTTTCCGGTTGAAGGGGTGAGACCATGAAGCGTTTCCTGACCATGCTGGCCGTCGGTGCCTTCGCGGCGGCACCACTGGCCGCCGCCACGGCGGACACGGCTGCCGACGACGGACGGGCGGGACTGGCGCCCACCACCGACTTCTCGGCGCCCGAACCGGGCGAGGACCGTCCCGGCGGCGACACCACGCACACCAAGCGGCTGGACCGCAATGCCTTCTCCCACAGCTCCGCCAACATGGCGTTTGAGCGGGAGATGAACTTCAAGGTCGGGAACGGCTTCTTCCGCCGCCTGTGGGTTTCCGCCCCCGCGTCGACCAAGGCGGCCGACGGTCTGGGGCCGCTCTACAACGCCAAGTCCTGCCAGCGCTGCCACCTGAAGGACGGCCGCGGCCATCCGCCGGCGGCCAACCACCCCGACGACGTGGCCGAGAGCATGTTCCTGCGCCTGTCCATCCCGCCGCAGGACGACGCCCAGCGCAAGCTTCTGGAAACGCATCAGGCCACCGTCATCCCCGACCCCGTCTACGGCGGGCAGTTGCAGGACCTTGCCATCCAGGGCCACGCGGCCGAGGGCCGCATGCACATCACCTACGAGGAAGAGACGGTCGAGCTGTCCGGCGGCGAGACCGCATCGCTGCGCCATCCCACCTACACCGTCACCGACCTGGGCTATGGCCCCATGCACCCCGACGTCATGATTTCGCCGCGCGTCGCGCCGCAGATGATCGGCCTCGGACTGCTGGAACAGGTGCCGGCCGAACAGATCCTGGCGCTCGCCGATCCCGACGACGCCGACGGCGACGGCATTTCCGGCAAGCCGCAGTGGGTGACGGACCCGGAAACCGGCGAGGTCGTGCTCGGCCGCTTCGGCTGGAAGGCCGGCAACCCCACCATCGACGCCCAGGCTCAGGGCGCCTTTGCCGGCGACATGGGCATCTCCACGCCCATGAAGCCCGCCGGCTCGGGCGAATGCACAAGTGCGCAGGAGCCCTGCATCGCCGCCATCCATGGCGGGGACGAGCAGTACGACGGGCTGGAAGCGCACCAGCAGGTCACCGATCTGGTGCTGTTCTACAGCCGCCACCTGGCCGTGCCCGCCCGCCGCGATGCCGACGACCCGCAGGTGCTGCGCGGCAAGGGCCTGTTCTACGGCATCGGCTGCGCAAGCTGTCACAACCCGAAATTCCGCACCGCCGCCGACGGCCCGGAGCCGGAACTGCGCGACCAGCTCATCTGGCCCTACACCGACATGCTGCTGCACGACATGGGCGAGGGCCTGGCCGACAACCGGCCCGAGGGCGAGGCATCGGGGCGCGAGTGGCGGACGGCGCCGCTGTGGGGCATCGGCCTGACGGAAACGGTCAGCGGCCACACCAACTTCCTGCACGACGGCCGCGCCCGCAACGTCACCGAGGCCGTCCTGTGGCACGGCGGCGAGGCCAAAGCCGCGCGCGAAGCCTTCCGCACCATGCCCAAGGAGGACCGCGACGCCCTGCTGCGGTTCGTCAATTCCCTGTGAGGCCGATCATGCTCCGCACGTTTGCTGCCGGCGTCGCCCTGCTGTGGGCGGCTCCGGCCCTCGCCGCCGCACCGGACTTTCCGACCGAAACGGTGCTGACCGACCACATCCAGCCGCGCCACGCGGCCCTGCACCAGTCGGCGGACCGCCTGCACGAGGCCGCCGCCACCCTGTGCGCCGGGCCGGCGACGGCGGACCTGGAGGCGGTGCGGGCGGCCTATCACGATGCCATGGACGCCTGGGCCGGCGTGCAGCACGTCACCTATGGCCCCATAGAGAATTTCAACCGCCGCTTCCGCCTTCAGTTCTGGCCCGACCCGCGCAACGTGGTGGAGCGCGAACTGGGGGCGCTGCTGCGCGAGCAGCCGACGGATATCCTGGCGGAGAACGGACTGACCTTTGCCAGCGTCGCCATCCAGGGCCTGCCCATGGTGGAGCGCCTGACATTCGGCGCAGAGGCGGATGCGCTGGCGGACGGTACCGACGACGGCGCCTACCGTTGCCGGCTGCTGGAGGCCGTGACCGCCAACGTGGCCGCCATCGCCGAGAACCTGGAGACCAACTGGCGCGAGACGGACGACCCGTGGCCCGCCGCCTTCCGCGACCCTGCCGCCGCCGACCTGGTGGCCGATGACGCGGACCTGGCAGGCATCGTGCTTACGGGCCTGACGACCCAGTTGCAGTCCATCCGCGACCAGCGCCTGCTGCCCGTCATGGGCGACTCCGCCGAGGACGCCGACCCGGCCAAGGCGGAATCCGGCCTGTCCGGCCGCTCGCTGCGCGGCATTGCCGCCAGCGTCGAGGCCATGGCGGACGGGTTCGACCTGATGTTCGCGCCCGCGCTCGCCAACGCCGAGCCGGAGTTGGCCGACCTCATGGGCCGTGCCTTCACCCAGACGCGGGCCACCGCGCAGGGCATCGACGGACCGCTGGGGGAGGCCGTCACCGATCCCGCGCGCCGGGCGGAAGTGGAGAAGCTGGCGACGCAGGTCCGCGCCCTGCAACAGCTTCTGGCCACCCGCGTCGCCTCGGCGCTCGGCCTGTCGCTCGGGTTCAACAGCCTGGACGGGGACTGACGCCATGCCGCTGAGCCGCCGCTCCCTGCTCACCGCCGGGGCCGTTGGAGCCGCCGGCATGATGACCGCCGCCCTGCCCTTGCGCCGCCTGTCCGCGGCTGAGGATCGTGGCCTCTACCTCAGCGCCAACACCGGGCGCGACGGCGGGCATCGGTTCTCCGCCTTCACGGCCGACGGCACGGTGGTCATGGACATTGCCGTGCCTGATCGCGCCCACGGCTGCACCCTGCATCCCGATGGCGACACGGTGGCGGTCTTCGCGCGCCGGCCCGGCCGGTTCGTGGTGATCGCGAGCGTGGCCGAGAACCGCGTGCTGCGCACCATCGACTCCGTCCCGGGCCGCCATTTCTACGGCCACGGCACCTTCAGCGCCGACGGCGGCCTGCTGTACGTCACCGAGAACGCCTATGACGAGGAGGCCGCCGGCATCATCGGCGTCTACGACGCGACCGACGGTTTCCGCCGCATCGGGGAAATGAACAGCGGCGGCATCGGCCCGCACGACATGCGCCTTATGCCCGACGGCCGGACGCTCGTCGTCGCCAACGGCGGCATCCGCACACACCCGGACATGGCCCGGGTCAAGCTGAACCTGGACACCATGGACCCCTCGCTCACCTACCTGGACGCCAGTGACGGCCGGGTGCTGGAGCAGGCGCGCCAGCCCGAGGCGCTGAATTTGAACAGCATGCGCCATCTCGCCGTGACGCCGCAGGGCCGCGTGCTCTGCGTCCAGCAGTGGCAGGGCCCGGCCGACCGCACGCCGCCGCTGGTCGCCATGCACGAGCGCGGGGCGGACCTGAGCCTTCTCGCCGCTCCCGATGCCGTCCAGGGCCGGATGCGGAACTACTGCGGCAGTGCCACGGTCGACCCGTCGGGCTCGATCGCCGCCGTCTCGGCTCCGCGCGGCGGGCTGGTGACGTTCTGGGACCTGGAGGCCAAGGGCTTCCTGGGCTCGACGGACGTTGCCGACGGCTGCGGCGTCGCGCCCGCGCCCAAGGGAGCCGGCTTCGTCATCACCAGCGGCGCCGGCGGCGCCTGGCGCTGGGAGAGCGGCGGCGCCGCTGCCCTGCCCGCCATGCCCGACGACCGCCGATGGGACAACCACCTGACACTGCGCGGCTGACGGCGCTGGACCGGGTCCCGCGCCCTATTGCGCATCGTCGGCGGCAGTGGAGCGCACGCGCGTCACGGTGGCGACGGGGCTGTCGGTGCGGGCGCCGTCCTCATAACCGTAGCTGTGACCGCCCATGATGAGCAGCCCCCCATCCGGATGGCGCGAGACGATCGGAAACCCCTTTTCCTCCGCCAGATAGCGTCCCGTGTTCGCCCAGGCGTCGGGAGACGACAGGTCGAGCGCATAGATGGTGTTGCGGTACCGGCCGTTGGGCGTCATGCCGCCGAACAGATGGAGCGTGCCGCCGTACACGCCGGCCCCAGGCGCGAAGGTGGGGAATGGCAGCGGCGCAAGGTCGCTCCATGCGCCGGTGGCGGGATTGAAGGCGCTGGCGCGGTCCACCCAATCGAAGTGCGACCGCCCCTGCGTGATGCCTCCCAGCACGATGATCCGACCGTCGTCGACGACGCCGGTGAAAGCCCGCCGCAACGGGTCGGGCAGCCTGTGCTCGGAGACGGACGCCGTTTCGGACTTCAGGTCGAACACGTCGATCTCGGCGTGGAAGTCACCCTCCTTGTCCCCTGGTGATTGGGGCGTGCTGTCCCAGCCGCCGATCAGGAACACCGTGTCTCCCACGGCCGCGGCCACGTTCGAGGACCGGGGCCGCGGCAGGCGCGCGTCCAGAACCTCCCACCGGTCGGCGGCGATGTCGTAGCGTTCGATGATGTCGAGCGACCGCCAGCCGGGATCATGCTCGGCCGAGTAGGCGAACCCGCCGAAGGCGTAGAGATAGCCGTCGTGCGCCACCATCTCGAACCCGTGCCGAGGCACGCTCATGGAAGCCCCCTGGCGCCACGTTCCGGTCTTCGGGTCGTAGATGTCCAGGCGATCGAGAAAGGATTCCGGCGGGTAGCGGTGCTCGGCGCCCTGGTGACCGCCGGCGACGTAGACCTTGCCCTTGTGGGTGGCGGCTCCGAAGGAGGACCGCGCAGGCTCCGGCAGTTCCGCGACCTGCTCCATCACCAGGTCCGTCGCGCCGCTGAAGGCGGGAATGTACTCGGCCACCTGCGGCTCGGCGACGAAAGGCGTCGGCTGCGCGGCCTTTTCCCTGTCGAACACCTGTTCCGCCGCAATGCGGTAGAGGTCGAGTTCCGGCGCATCGCCATCCGCAATGCGGGTGTAGGTGATGCTGCCGTCGGGAGCGAAGACGGGCGTGAATTCCTTCTCCGGCGTGTCGGTCACGCGCCACCGCTCATCGGTCCACAGGTCGATGACGTGGACGTCCCACTGACCTGTTTCGGTCGACGCGAAGGCCACGGTGCGGTCGTCCCACGACAGCGACGGAACCATGGCGTGGCCGCCCGCCTCCGTCAGCCGCCTGGTGGAGCCGTCGCGGCGGTCGTACAGGACCAGTTCCTTGGCCGTTTCATGGCTCCTGGTGTCGTGCGTGCGGTGATAGACGACGAAGCCCCCGTTGGCCGCCAGGGCCGGGAAGAAGGCGTCGGCCTCGCCCGGCAGGGTCTCCACCGCCGGCTCGTAATAGCGCCAAGTCCGCCCGTCGCGGACCTCGGTGCGCGCCGGGCCGGCGGCGCGGGCGGCGTGCAGGTCGATCAGGCTGATGGCCTGCCGCGGCGCGCCACCGTCCGTTCCCTCGGCGCCGACAGGACCGCTGTAGGCCAGCCACCGGCCGTCGCCCGAGAACTCCGCGTGGATGTACTGATCGCCCGACGGCGTCCAGACCTCCACGTCGCCCGTCTCCAGGTCCTGAACATGGATCGCCACGTCCACCCGCTCGCGCGTGATGGTGCCGATGGAATAGGCGACGTGACGCCCGTCGGCGCTGATCTCGGGGTGGTAGGCCTGTTGATCCGCCGGGGTGAGAAGACGGACCAGCGTTCCGTCATCCTTGGCGAGGGCGACACGGCGGCTGTCGCCCTCCTGGTGCAGATAGACCATCTCGGCCGCGGCCGGGCCCGATGCGGCAACAAGTCCCGAAACGAGGGCGGCGACAAGAGGAGCACCCTGCATGACCTTCTCCCCTGCACGCTGGTCGCAGTTGAGACCCAACGGTCGAACCACCAGGTCCGTTCAGGGAGCGTCCCGAGCCGGCGGTTCAGCGCACTTTGTCGGGATGTGCTGCGCGTGGCGCATGACAGCACCATGAAACTCGGGGACCGCGGTCTATATCACTGTTTCTTCTCATTTTTCGTCGGCGGGTTCGGGTTAGTGTGGGATCGATACCGCTTCATGGCCGTTCCCTGGTGTAGTAAACCTTTAGTCCGAGAACGCCGCCCCGGAACGGCCGTTGGAAAGCTACCGGGAAGGCTGCGCCGCACGGCCGGAGCAGGTCGCGGCCCCTCTTTGCGCAAGGACCGATCATGAATACCGCAGCGATGTCCCTCCGTTCCGACACCGAACAACGTGCGACCGCCGAGGACCCGTGGCGCGGCTTCACGCCGGGAACTTGGCAGCGCGAGATCAACCTGCGCGATTTCATCCTCGGCAACGTCACGCCGTACGAGGGCGAGGCCGGCTTCCTGGCGGGGGCGACGGAGCGCACCGCCGCCCTGTGGGACAAGGTGTCCGACCTTCTCCGGCAGGAGCGCGCCGCCAAGGGCCATGTGCTGGATGCCGACACCGAAATGGTGTCGTCCATCACCGCGCACCCGGCCGCCTACGTCGACCGCGACCTGGAGGTGATCGTCGGCCTTCAGACCGACAAGCCGCTCAAGCGGGCGATCATGCCGTTCGGCGGCTGGCGCATGGTCAAGACCGGGCTGGAGGCCTACGGCTTCACGCCGTCGCCGCGCCTGAAGGAGGTGTTTCCCGGCCTGCGCAAGACCCACAACGACGGCGTCTTCGACGTCTACACCGACGAGGTCCTGCGCTGCCGCAAGTCGGGCCTGATCACCGGCCTGCCCGACGCCTACGGCCGCGGCCGCATCATCGGCGACTACCGCCGCCTGACCCTCTACGGTGCCGACCGCCTGATCGCCGACAAGCGCGACCAGATGGGATCGCTGGACGTGACCGTCCTGGACGAAGCCGTCCTGCGCCTGCGCGAGGAGATCGCCGAGCAGATCCGGGCGCTTGAGGAGCTGAAGGAGCTGGGCGCCATCTACGGCTTCGACCTGTCCCGCCCCGCCGCCACGGCGCGGGAAGCGGTGCAGTGGACCTACCTCGCCTACCTGGCGTCCATCAAGGAGGCAAACGGCGCGGCCATGTCGCTGGGCCGTGTCTCCAGCTTCCTGGACATCTACATCCAGCGCGACATGGCCGAGGGCACCCTGACCGAGGCCGAGGCGCAGGAACTGATCGACCAGTTCGTCATCAAGCTGCGCATGGTGCGCTTCCTGCGCACGCCCGAGTACGACGAACTGTTTTCCGGCGACCCCACCTGGGTGACCGAATGCCTGGGCGGCATGGCGCTCGACGGCCGCCCGCTGGTCACGCGGTCCAGCTTCCGCATGTTGCAGACCCTCCACAACCTGGGGCCTGCGCCCGAGCCCAACCTGACGGTCCTGTGGTCGGAGCGCCTGCCGCAGGGCTTCAAGGACTTCTGTGCCGAGACCTCCATCAAGTCCAGTTCCGTGCAGTACGAGAACGACGACCTGATGCGGCCCTACTGGGGCGACGACTACGGCATCGCCTGCTGCGTCTCGGCCATGCGCATCGGCAAGCAGATGCAGTTCTTCGGCGCCCGCGCCAACCTGGCCAAGGCGCTGCTGTACGCCATCAACGACGGCCGCGACGAGGTGTCGGGCGACCAGGTGGCGCCGGCCTTCGCGCCCATCACCGACGACGTTCTGGACTACGACGCCGTGGTGGAGAGACTGCTGCCCATGATGGAGTGGCTGGCGCGCGTCTACATGAACGCGCTGAACGCCATTCACTTCATGCATGACAAGTACATGTACGAACGGCTGGAGATGGCCCTGCACGACCGCGACGTCCTGCGCACCATGGCCTGCGGCATCGCCGGCCTGTCGGTGGTCGCCGACAGCCTGTCGGCCATCCGGCACGCCCGCGTGACGGTGGTGCGCGACGACCGCGGCCTTGCCACCGACTTCCGGGTGGAGGGCGACTATCCCGCCTTCGGCAACAACGACGCCCGCGTCGACGACATCGCCGTGTGGCTGGTGGAGACCTTCATGGGCGTCCTGCGCAAGCAGAAGGCCTATCGCGATGCCGTGCCGACGCAATCGGTGCTGACCATCACGTCCAACGTGGTCTACGGCAAGAAGACCGGCTCCACCCCCGACGGCCGCAAGGCGGGCGAGCCCTTCGCGCCCGGTGCCAATCCCATGCACGGGCGCGACCACAAGGGCGCGCTGGCCTCCATGGCGAGCGTCGCCAAGCTGCCCTACGAACACGCCCAGGACGGCATTTCCTACACCTTCACCATCGTGCCCTCGGCCCTGGGCGCGACGGAGGAGGAGCGCATCGCCAACCTGACGGGCATGCTCGACGGCTACGTCGGCGCCGGCGGCCACCACATCAACGTCAACGTCTTCGACAAGGAGACCCTGCTGCACGCCATGGACCACCCGGAACTGTACCCGCAACTGACCATCCGGGTTTCGGGCTATGCCGTGAACTTCGTGAAGCTGACGCGGGAGCAGCAGCTTGACGTCATCAACCGGACCTTCCATGCCAAACACTAGCGGTCAGGGCAAGCCCGTTCCCTCCGTCGTCGGCTGGGTTCACTCGACCGAAACCGGCGGCACGGTGGACGGGCCGGGCCTGCGCTACGTCCTGTTCCTGTCGGGCTGCCCGCTGCGCTGCCGCTACTGCCACAACCCCGACAGTTGGCACATGCACGACGGCCACCGCGAGACGTCCGACGCCGTCGTCGCCGAGATCGCGTCGTATGCGCCGTTCCTCAAGCGGGCCCACGGCGGCGTGACCTTGAGCGGCGGCGAGCCGCTGGTGCAGCCGGCGTTTTGCCGCGCCGTGCTGCACGGCGCCAAGGCGCTCGGCCTGCACACGGCGCTCGACACCTCGGGGTTCCTCGGCAGCCACGCCGACGACGCCCTGCTGGCGGAGACGGACCTCGTGCTGCTGGACATCAAGGCCTTCTCGGAAGAGACCTATCAGAGCCTGACGGGCGCGCCCCTGCGTCCGACCCTGGAATTCGCCGAGCGCCTGGCCGCCATGGGCAAGCCCATCTGGCTGCGCTACGTGCTGGTGCCCGGCCTGACGGACATCACGGCAGAAATCGAGGGACTGGCCGAGTTCGCCGCCGGCCTCGGTACCGTGGAGCGGGTGGACGTGCTGCCCTACCACGACATGGGCGCCTACAAGTGGGCGCAGTTGAGCATGGCCTATCCGCTGGCCGATACGCAGCCGCCCACCCCCGAGGAGGCGGAGCGGGTGCGCGAGATCTTTCGCGCGCAAGGGCTGACGACGCATTGATTGGCACATGCGTCCATTAGATGCCCGTAATTTTCGAAATACAGATCATCCGCAACGCTCGCACGCCCTGCCCTGTTGATGGGCAGGGAGGGTTGTTGTCATGTCTACTGAAACGGAAACGGCGACCAAGAGCCAGGACCGACGCCGCGAGATCTTTGCCTTCATCTTCCTTGCCATCCTGATCTGGCCCGTCATCGCCGTCGGTGTCGTCTCCGGCACCGGCTTCGTCATCTGGATGTACCAATCCATCACCGGTCCGCCGGGCCCGCCGGACTATCCGGTATAGGAGGCCGGCGCCATGTCCGGATCCCCCAGTCTTGGGCGCCGCCGCCTGCTTGGCCTGAGGAAACCCGACACACCGCCGCCCCTGCGCCCGCCATGGGCGCGGGAGGACGACATCGCCGACCGCTGCACGCGCTGCGGCGACTGCCTGACGGCATGCCCGGAAGGCATTCTCAAGGTCGGTACGGGCGGTTTCCCCGAAGTGGATTTCCGCAACGGCAGCGGCGAGTGCACCTTCTGTGGTGATTGCGCCACGGCCTGCTCGAAGGGCGTTTTCGCCGCGCCCGACCCCGATTCCGCCGCTACGCCTCCGTTCGCGGCGCTGGTCTCCATCGGCGCAAGCTGCCTGGCCGAGGCCGGCGTCATGTGCCAGAGCTGCGGCGACGCCTGCCCGGAACGCGCCATCCGCTTCGCCCTGGTGCGCGGCGGCGCCCCCCGACCCAGCCTCGACCTCGACGCCTGCACCGCCTGCGGGGCCTGCGTCTCCGTCTGTCCGGCGGACGCCATCGCCATCCATCCACTGGAAGGAGCCCCGGCATGAAGGACTGCGTCCACATCTCCAGCGCCATCATTCACGCCCAGCCCCACACCGCCGACGCCGTATGCGAGCGCATCACGCGCACCATGCCGGGCGTGGAAATCCCGGTGGCCGAGGGCGGCAAGCTGGTGGCGACCCTGGAGACAGAGACCGAGCACGCCATCGTCGAGCGCCTGGACGCCATCGCGCTGATGGACGGTGTCATGTCGGTGTCGCTCATCTACCACCACTTCGAACCGCTGGACGCCCTGGAGCGGGACGTCGCCGGCGGCACCACCGAACCAGAACAGCAGCCCAGCGAGGGAGGAACCGCGCCATGACCGGGTTTTCGCGGCGTGACTACCTGAAGGCCAAGGCCGCAGCCGCGGCGGCGGCCGTCGCCAACGTGTCGTTTCCAGCCAGCGCGCAGCCCCTGGTCTCGCGCGAGGAACTGGAGGTCAAGTGGAACAAGGCACCCTGCCGCTTCTGCGGCACCGGCTGCGGCGTCATGGTGGGCGTCAAGGACGGCCGCGTCGTCGCCACCCATGGCGACACCAAGGCCGAGGTCAACCGCGGCCTCAACTGCGTGAAGGGCTACTTCCTGTCCAAGATCATGTACGGCCGCGACCGGCTGGAACAGCCCATGCTGCGGATGCGTGACGGCGAATACGCCAAGGACGGAGAGTTCACGCCCGTCTCCTGGGACCGCGCCTTTGACGAAATGGCGCGCCAGTGGAAAAAGACGCTGGAGGAAAAGGGCCCCACCGCCATCGGCATGTTCGGCTCCGGCCAGTGGACGGTGTGGGAAGGCTATGCGGCGTCGAAGCTGATGCGCGCGGGCTTCCGCTCCAACAACCTGGACCCCAATGCGCGGCACTGCATGGCGTCGGCGGCGGTGACCTTCATCCGCGCGTTCGGCATCGACGAGCCCATGGGCTGCTACGACGACTTCGAGCACGCCGACACCTTCGTGCTCTGGGGCGCCAACATGGCGGAAATGCACCCCATCCTGTGGACCCGCCTGACGGACCGCCGCCTGAGCAAGCCGGATTCCGAAATCCTGGTGATGTCCACCTTCCACCAGCGCAGCACGGACCTGTCGGACGACGCCATCATCTTCCGTCCCGGCACGGACCTGGCGATCGCCAACTACATCGCCAACCACATCATCCAGTCGGGCAACGTGAACGAGGAATGGATGCAGAAGCACTGCACCTTCCGCCGTGGCAACACCGACATCGGCTACGGTCTGCGGCCCGAACACCCGCTGCAGATGAAGGCCGCCATGGCGCGGCAGGCCGCCGGGTCCGAGGAAATCGACTTCGAGACCTACAAGCAGTTCGTCTCGGACTACACGCTGGAAACCACCGCCGAGCTGACCGGCGTGCGCGAGGCCCAGCTCAAGCGCCTGGCCGAGGCCTACGCCGACCCCGACCGCAAGGTCATGTCGCTGTGGACCATGGGCATGAACCAGCACGTGCGCGGCGTGTGGATCAACCACCTCGTCTACAACCTGCACCTGCTGACCGGCAAGATCAGCCAGCCCGGCAACGGCCCCTTCTCGCTGACCGGCCAGCCGTCGGCCTGCGGCACCGCGCGCGAGGTGGGCACCTTCGCCCACCGCCTGCCCGCCGACATGGTGGTCACCGACGACGTCCACCGCGCCACGGCGGAAAAGATCTGGCGGATTCCCGAGGGCCTGCTCAACCCCGAGCCCGGCTACCACGCCGTCCTCCAGGACCGCAAGCTGAAGGACGGCGAGCTGAACTGCTACTGGGTCAGCACCAACAATAACCTTCAGGCCGCGCCCAACAACGCCAACGAAACCTGGATGGGCTACCGCAATCCCGACAACTTCATCGTGGTCTCGGACGCCTACCCCACCGTCACCACCCAGGGTGCGGACCTGATCCTGCCGGCGGCCATGTGGGTGGAGAAGGAAGGCGCCTACGGCAACGCCGAGCGCCGCACCCAGTTCTGGCACCAGCTGGTCGACGCCCCCGGCGAGGCCAAGTCCGACCTCTGGCAGTTCGCCGAGTTCTCCAAGCGCTTCACCACCGATGAAGTGTGGCCCGAGGACATCCTGGCCGCGAACCCCGAGTACCGCGGCAAGACGCTGTTCGAGGTGCTGTTCGCCAACGACACCGTGGCCGGCTACTCCAACGACGAGATCGAGGAGGGCTTCGGCAATCACGAGGCCGAGGACTTCGGCTTCTACATCCAGAAGGGCCTTTTCGAGGAATACCGCGTCTTCGGCCTGGGCAAGGCGCACGACCTGGCGCCGTTCGACGTCTACCACGACACCCGCGGCCTGCGCTGGCCGGTGGTCGACGCCGACGAGACCCGCTGGCGCTTCAACGCCGCCTACGACCCCTACGTCCCCGACGGCGAGGACTACTATTTCTACGGCAACAAGGACGGCAAGGCCCGCGTCTTCGCCCTGCCCTACGAGCCGCCGGCCGAGCCGCCGGATGACGAATACGACATGTGGCTGGTCACAGGCCGCGTGCTGGAGCACTGGCACTCTGGCTCCATGACCATGCGGGTGCCCGAGCTCTACAAGGCGGTGCCGCAGGCGCTGGTCTACATGCACCCCGACGATGCCCGCGGACGGGGCCTGCGCCGCGGGTCCGAGGTGCAGGTGGAAAGCCGGCGCGGCGCCATCCGCGCGCGGGTGGAGACGCGCGGCCGCAACCGCCCGCCCGAAGGCCTGATCTTCGTGCCATGGTTCGACGCCCGCGTGCTGATCAACAAGGTCACGCTGGATGCCACCGATCCCATTTCCAAGCAGACGGACTTCAAGAAGTGCGCCGTCCGCGTCGTCACGGTCTGAGGAAGGAGCCGCGCCATGTGGACCCGCAAGACCATCCTGTCGGCCGCCCTGGCGCTGGTCGCCGCCGGCGCCGCTTCGGCCGCGCTGGCCCAGAGCGGGCTGGAGGACGGGCTGGAGCCGACCCATCCGCTGACCGGGCCGAACCCTCTGCCGCAGGTCACGCCGGCCGATCCCATGCCGCCGGAGGTCGTCGACGAGCAGCGCGTGCGGCGCGGCTATCCCGAACAGCCCCCGGTCATCCCGCATCGCATCCGCGACTACCAGATCGACCTGAACACCAACAAATGCCTGACCTGTCATGCGCGGGAGTTCGCGCCGCGCGTCCAGGCGCCCATGATCTCGGTCACCCACTTCATGGACCGTGACCAGCAGATGCTGGCCGGTGTCGCGCCCCGGCGCTACACCTGCCGCCAGTGCCATGTGCCGCAGACCAAGGCGGTGCCGCCGATCCCCAACACCTTCATGGAGATCGGCACCCTTGCCATCGACGAGGCCCAGGGGGGCGGCGACTGATGGCGTGGCGCGACCGCTTGAAAACCCTGTGGCGGACCATCCGGCGCCCGCCCCGCACGCTCAGCCTGGGCACGCTGACGCTGGGGGGCTTCGTCGCCGGCGTGGTGTTCTGGGGCGGCTTCAACACCGCGCTGGAAGCCACCAACACAATGACCTTCTGCACCAGCTGCCACTCCATGGAGAACTACGTCTACGCCGAGCTTCAGGGCACCATTCACGACACCAACCGCTCTGGCGTGCGCGCCGGCTGTCCGGACTGCCACGTTCCACACGAATGGACCGACAAGATCGCGCGCAAGATGAAGGCCTCAAAGGAGGTCTGGGGCTGGGTCTTCGGCACCATCGACGAGCCCGAGGAGTTCGCCGCCCACCGCAAGGAAATGGCCCAGCGCGAGTGGAAGCGGCTGAAGGCCAACAACAGCCTGGAATGCCGCAACTGCCACAGCGAAGTCGCCATGGACATCACGCGCCAGTCGCCCCGCGCGGCGCGCGTCCACGAGGAATGGCTGTTTGCCGGCAAGGCGACATGTATCGACTGCCACAAGGGCATCGCCCACAAGCTGCCCGACATGAGCGGCGTTCCGCCGGGATGGACCGATCCCGACCTGCCCTCGCCGGGCCGCCCGCAGGGGCCGGAAGAACGCCTGGAGCATTAGGAGATCGCCATGAAGATCGCCCTCACCGCCTCTGCCGCCGCGCTTGCGGCCGCACTGTCCGCCACCGCCGCGCCGCCCGGCGCCCTGGCGCAAAGCCAGGGCCAGACGCAGTGGAGCGCCGGCGAGCGCACTGCTGCGCAGCGGACGGAAACCTACTCCACCGCCGATATCCAGCGCGCCCTGTCGGCGGCCGGCTACAACCCCGGCCCCATCGACGGCATCATGGGCCGCGGCACCCGGTCGGCCATCCAGGCCTTCCAGCGCGACAACAACCTGTCGGTCACGGGCAGCCCCAACACCGCGCTCTACCGCGCGCTGGAGCGCCAGGGATACCTGACCGCCCGCATGGCCTCGCCGCCCGCCATCGACGACGAGGTCGCCCGCGTGCGCGAAATCGAACGGGGCCTGGCCCGCGCCGGCTATGACCCGGGCACCATCGACGGCCGCATGGACTGGGAAACCCGCAGCGCCATCCGCGCCCTGCAGCGCGATGCCGGCCTGCGGGCCACCGGCGAAATGGATACGCGCACCCTGACCGCCCTGCGTGACCGCGCCGGCCGCCTCGCCGACGAGCCGCGGACCACCGCCGGGGACACGGTCAATCCGGCGCTGGTCGAGGACGTGCAATTGGCGCTCAAGCGGCGCGGCTATGAAAACCTGTCGATCACGGGCGAACTGGACGCCCGCACGCGCGCCGCCATCCGCGACGTCCAGCGCGAGATGAACCTGCCGCCCACCGGCCAGCCCTCGGCGGAACTGCTGGTGCTGATCGAGGACCCCCCGGTGGACGAGCCGGCGCCCAGCCGCACGCCCGACAATGTGGTGGAGCAGATCGAGATCGCGCTCACCAACAAGGGCTACACGGTCGGCCCCATCAACGAGCGGGTGGAGCCGGAGACGGCGGACGCCATCCGCACCTACCAGGAGCAGCGCGGCCTGCCGGTGGACGGCCAGCCGACCGAGGAGCTTCTGGCCGACCTGCGGCAGTCGGACATCCAGGCCCCGGAGGCCGGGCCCCAGCAGGCCGAGGACCCGACGCAGCAGCTGTTCCGCCTGCTGGGCGAGCGGGCCCTGCGCGAAATCCAGGAGCGCTGATCGAACCGCCGTCGATGTGCCGCGCCGGGTGTCACACCATCCGGCGCAGCACGTCGTCGCGGTCGATGAAGTGATGCTTGAGCGCCGCCAGCGTATGCAGGGCGACCAGCGCCGCGGCCCCATAGACAGTGTAAAAGTGCACTTCGGTCGCGAGGTCGCGCAGGGTGTCCGAAACCTCGATCACCGCCGGGACGGAGAACAGGCCGAAGACCGGCACGGGGTCGCCCGCCTCGGTAGAGATCAGGTAGCCGCTGACGGGCATCACCACCATCAGCGCCACCAGCACAAGATGCACCGTGCGCGAGGCGATCATGTCGAAGCGGGTCAGGGACAATGGCGGGCGCGGCCGCCGGTCCGCCAGCATCCAGCCCAGCCGCGCCACGACCAGCGCCAGCACGATGAGCCCCAGACTCCGGTGCCACGACAGGCTGTCGTGGTAGAGGGGGTCGTAGTAGGTCAGCCCCACCATGTACCAGCCGAGCCCGATCAGGCCGATGATCAGGACGGCGATGATCCAGTGGAACAGCTTGGCGACGAGGCCGTAGCGGTCCTCGGAATTGCGCAGCCGCATGACGGTCTCCCGGCGCGTGGAAACGAAGGCCGGGGCGGCGCCCTGTGAGGGGCGCGCCGCCCCGCTTCGGCGGTTACTGCCGCACGCCCTCGATCATCAGGGTCATGTCGACGGTCTCGGCGGCCGGGCCAAGATCGTAGGAGATGCCGAAGTCGTTGCGGTCGAGCGTCGTGGTGCCGATGAAGCCGGCGCGATAGCCGCCCCACGGGTCCTCGCCCTCGCCCACCTTCTCGACCTGGATCTCGATCGGCTTGGTGACGCCGTGCAGGGTCAGGTCGCCGGTCATGACGCCGCCGGTCTCATCGCCGGTGAAGCCGGTGCTGACGAAGCGCGCTTCGGGGTATTCCTCCACGTTGAGGAAGTCCTCGCTGCGCAGGTGCTTGTCGCGCTCGGCGTGGTTGGTGTCGACGCTCTCCGTCGGGATCACGACGGTGATGGCCTGGGCGCCTTCGCCCTCTTCCGGCGCATAGGTGAAGGTGCCGGAAACGTCGTTGAACCGGCCGTCCATGATGCTGAAGCCGAGATGCGGGATCTTGAACTCGACGAACGAGTGCGCCGGGTCGATCTCGTATTCGGCGGCCTGGGCCAGGCCGGCGGTCATGGCAAGGGCGAGGCCGGCACCGGCCAGGGCGGAAACGCTGGAACGCAGCATAAGGGTCATCCTCCGGAAATGGATCATGACTCCAGGCTATGCGTTCTCCTGCCTGCGGGAAACAGGGCAAATGGCAACCGACTGTTTCCGCACAGGAAACGAAAAACGCCAATGGCCGCCTCAGCGCCGGCCGAGCAGAACGCCGACCAGCGGGCTGAGGGCGAAGAGTCCGACCGCCGCCGCCACCACCGACGGTCCCGCCGGCGTGTCCCAGTTGGCGCTGCCGACCAGCCCCAGCACGACGGCCGCCGCGCCCAGCCCGGCGGCGATGGCGGCCATGGCTTCCGGCGAGGCGGCGAAGCGACGGGCCGTGGCGGCGGGAATGATGAGCATGGCGGTGATCAGCAGCACGCCGATGATCTTCATGGCGACCGCCACCACCACGGCGATCACCAGCATGAAGGCGACCTGGACGGCCGTCACCGGCACGCCCTCGGCCTGGGCGACCTCGGGCGAGACGGTGGCGGCCAGCAGCGGGCGCCACAGCCACAAGAGCACCGCCAGCGCCGCCAGTCCGCCGCCCCAGATCCAGGCCAGGTCGGCAGGCATCACCGCCAGGATGTCGCCGAACAGATAGGCCATGAGGTCGACCCGCACCGTCTCCATGCTCGCCAGCAGGATGACGCCCAGCGCCAGGGTACCATGGCTGAAGATGCCCAGAAGCGTGTCCGAGGCATGCCGGCCGCGCCGTCCCAGGATGGTCAGGAACGCCACCAGCACCGCGCCGACGGCCATGATGCCGATCACCGGGTCGGCGCCCAGCAGCAATCCCAGCCCGACGCCCGTCAGCGCCGAATGCGCCACCGTGTCGCCGAAGTACGCCATGCGCCGCCACACCACGAAACAGCCCAGCGGCCCCGCCACCAGCGCGACGCCCAGGCCGGCGGCCAGTGCGCGCAGGATGAAGTCCTCCAGCAGGATCATGGCATCCGCTCCCCGGCCGGGACGTGCGGAACATGGCCGTGGGTCGGATCGTTGCAGGCGGCCGGGTCGTGGGGCGGCACCGGGTTGCCGTGCAGGTCGTGGTCGTGGTCATGGTGGTGGCGGTAGATCGCCACCTCCGCCGCCAGGTCGCCGAACAGCCGGCGGTATTCCGGATTGCCCGCCACCGCCCGCGGCTCACCGTGGCAGCAGACGTGGCGCTGCAGGCAGATCACCCGGTCGGTGGCGGCCATCACCACGTGCAGGTCGTGGCTGATCATGAGCACCGCGCAATCGTGGCGCTCCCGCACCCGGCGGATCAACTCGTAGATCTCCGCCTGGCCGGACTGGTCGACGCCCTGGGTCGGCTCGTCCAGCACCAGAAGGTCGGGGTCGCGCAGCAGCGCGCGCGCCAGCAGCACCCGCTGCGTCTCGCCGCCGGACAGTTCCGCCATGCTCTTGCCCATCAGGTGCGCCGCCCCGGTCTCGGCCAGCGCCTCTTCCACCTGTGCGCGGGAGGCGCGGCGCGTGAGCGTCATCAGGCGCTTGACCGACAGCGGCAGCACCGGGTCCAGGTGCAGCTTCTGCGGCACATAGCCGAGCGTAAGCCCCGGCCGGCGCTCGACCGAGCCGGCATCGGCCGAAAGCAGTCCGATCAGCACGCGCACCAGCGTCGTCTTGCCGGCGCCGTTGGGGCCGACCAGCGTGACGATCTCGCCAGGGTTCACACGGATGTCCACGCCGTCGAGGATGGTCTGGCCGTCGCGGGCGAACACCAGGCCGCGCGCGGCGATGAGGGGCTCTGTCATGCGGAAGCGGCGTCCGGGTCAGAGGTTTCGTCTGGGCGGCACCGGGGGCACAGGCCGCCGACCTCCACCACCGCGTCGAGCAGCGTGAAGCCGGCCGCCTCGGCCGCCGCGTCAAGATTGCGCGCCAGCCCGCCCCCGTCCAGTTCCGCCACGGCACGGCAGTCCCGGCAGATGAGAAACTGCGGCCGATGGGCGGCGTCGGGCCAGGCGCAGCCGATAAAGGCGTTCACGCTGGCAAGCCGGTGGGCCAGGCCTTGATCCACCAGGAAGTCCAACGCGCGGTAGACGGCCGGCGGTGCCGGACGCTTGCCGCCATCGTCGGTGTCCGCCAGGCGGTCGAGCAGGTCATAGGCTCCGACGGCGCGATGACCCTCGGCCAGCAGCAGCTCCAGCACCCGCTTGCGCAGGGGCGTGAGCCGGGCGCCGGCCTCGGCGCAGCGCGCTTCCGCCGCATCGAGCCCGCGGGTGACGCAGGCGGCGTGGTCATGGTCGGGGCCCGGAAAGGGACCGGCAGTGCGAAGGCGTGAGGACATGGCAAAAAGTTTCTGGACAGGATGACGCTGGATCGCAATGTTATATTGTATCAATCACCGTCGCAACGCCCGTTTCAGGAGCTTCGTTCATGATCCGCCGCCTCGCCCTTGCCGCTGGAACCGCCGCCGCCATGGCCGCCGCCGCGCCCGCCCTGGCCGCACCGCCCGACGTGGTGGCCACCGTGCGGCCGCTGCATTCCCTGGCGGCGGCGGTGATGCAGGGCGTGGGGGAGCCGACGCTCCTGCTGCCGCCGGGCGCGAGTCCCCACGACTATTCCTTGAAGCCCTCCGACGCCCGCGCGCTGGGCGAGGCGGACGTCGTGTTCTGGATCGGCCAGCCTCTGGAAAGCTTCCTTTCGAAGTCGGTCGACACGCTGGCGGAGGACGCCCGCGTGGTGGCGCTGGCGAGCGCCCCGGACCTGACCCTGCTGCACACCCGCGAGGGCGGCGTGTGGGAGGCGCACGATCACGGCCATGGGCACGACGACCATGGGCACGACGACCATGGGCACGACGACCATGGGCACGATGAGCACGCTCATGACGATCACGGGCACGACGACCACGGGCACGAAGACCACGCTCACGACGACCACGCCCACGACGATCACGGGCACGACGACCAAGGGCACACCCACGGTCATGCCGAAGCTGACGCCGGTGCCGGTCTGATCCCGGCCATGGCGGCACTTGATGCCGACGCCGCCGAACTGCCCGGCCATACCGACAGCCACATCTGGCTCGACCCGCGCAACGCCGCCGCCATGGGCCGCGCCATGGCGTCCGTCCTGGCCGAGGTCGACCCCGCCAACGCCGCCACCTACCGCGCCAACGCCGACGCCCTGGCTGCCGACATGGAGGCCCTGGAGGCCGACCTGCGCGACCGCCTGGCGCCGGTTTCGGATGTGCCGTACATCGTCTTCCACGATGCCTACCACTACCTGGAGCACCGGTTCGGCCTGTCGCCCGTGGGCTCCATCACCGTCGAACCCGGCCGCCCCATCGGCGCCCGTCGCCTTGCCGAGCTGCGCGACACCGTGCAGGACCGCAACGCCGCCTGCGTCTTCGCTGAACCCCAGTTCGAGCCGCGCCTGATCGCCACGGTCACCGAGGATACCGACGCCCGCACCGGCGTGCTGGACCCGCTGGGCAGCGATCTTGCGCCCGGCGCTGACCTTTACGCCGCCCTCTTGCGCGACATGGCGGACGCTTTGGTCGGCTGCCTCTCCGCCGAGTGAGCCCTCGCGGCTACGCCGGATGGGTGCACCGTGCATCCAATGCCCGTGCTAGCGTGTTTCTCCCATAGAAGAAAAACAATGGGAGGCACGGATGAACACGGACCTGCTGCTGTGGCGCGCCATGGCGACGCACACCCGCCCGGCCCACCTGCGTCACGGTGCCCGCCGCCGCGCACGGCGCCTTGGCCTCGGGCGGATTCTGCACCACCTGGCCCACCTGCTGGCGCCCAAGCCCGTGGCGGGACCCGCCGCGCACGGTTGAGCCGCGCCCCCGCCCCCGCTATAAGGGCGCCGAACTCATGAAGAGGGAGGCGCCCGCGTGGCGGAGGACATCGTCTGGCGCAACGCGCGCACGCCGGCCTCGGCGCGGTTCGGCGACGTGTATTTCTCCGCAGAGGACGGCGCGGCGGAAAGCCGTCACGTCTTCCTGGACGGCGTCGGCGCACCCGACCTGTGGCGGGGCCGCGCCCTGACCACCATCGGCGAGACCGGCTTCGGCACCGGCCTCAACTTCCTGCTGACCTGGAAGCTCTGGCGCGAGACGGCGCCCGCCTCCGCGCGCCTTCATTACCTGTCGGTGGAAGGCTACCCGCTCCCGGCCGAGGCCCTGGCCCGCGCGCTGGCCGCCTTTCCCGAACTGGCGGAGGAGGCCCCCGCGCTGGTCGCCGCCTGGCCCATCCTGCATCCCGGCCACCATCCGCTGGTGCTGGACGGCGGACGGGTGACCCTGCACCTGCTGCTCGGCCCCGTTGAAGACATGCTGGCCGGCGCCTCCGCCCGGGTGGATGCGTGGTATCTGGACGGCTTCGCGCCCAGCCGCAATCCCGAAATGTGGACGGCCCGCGTCTTCCACCACATCGCCCGCCTGTCGGCACCGGGCGCGCGGGTGGCGACCTTCACCGCCGCCGGGCAGGTCCGCCGCGACCTGACCGCCGCCGGCTTCCGCCTGGAGAAGCGCCGCGGCTTCGGCCACAAGCGCGAAAGCCTCGCCGGCTGCTTGGCGCCCGCCGCCGCGCCGCCCGCCGATCCCGCGCCCTGGTTCCGCCGCGCCGCCCCGGCGCC
>NZ_ANHY01000011.1 GCF_000315795.1 Caenispirillum salinarum AK4 | reverse complement strand
TGCGGGTGTAGCTCAGTTGGTTAGAGTGCCGGCCTGTCACGCCGGAGGTCGCGGGTTCGAGCCCCGTCACTCGCGCCACCAGGCTTCGAACTTTCGAAAAAAGACCGGCCACCGAGCCGGTCTTTTTCGTATTGGACCCATGCCGCCGGAAAGGTGGTTTCCACAGTGCCCTTCATCATCCGTTCGCGCCCCGCAGGAGGCTCCTCGTGATCCGTTCCGACGCCACCCGCCGGCCCGTCGTTCCCCCGGACGTAGAGGCCGCCCGCGATGCGGTGCTCGGAGCCGTCACGGGCAGCCTGATCCACGCCATCGGCCAGCCCCTGACGATCATGCGCCTCGCCGCCGAGCGCCCCGAGGGCCAGGTCGGGCTGGACGCGGCCGCCGCCGAGGTGGTGGTCGACCAGGTGGCGCGGCTGGAGGCGATCTTCCAGGGCCTCGACGGCCTGGCGCGGGCCGGGCGGGGGCCGGTGCGGGCGCAGCCGGTGGTGCCCGTTCTGCACGCGGCGCTGGAACTGCTGGACCCGCTGACGGCGGCGCGCGGCGCTCCGGCCGTCAGCCTCGCCGCCGCGCCGGAGGTGGCGGAGGTGGTGATCGAAGGGCCGGACGGGCTGCTCATGCTGCTCGGCGTGGCCCTGCTGCACGAGTCGTTGGGGGCTGCGCGGGAGCGCATCGCCATCTCGCTGACGCCTGCGCCGGCGCCGGCGGCGGAGCCAGGGTGCGGCCCGAACGCCGGCGTGGTGTTGACGATCGAGGACGACCGCCCGCTGGGAAAGGCGGCGTTCGGCGGCCATGCGGTGGCGGTGGCGCGGGCGCTGGCCGGGCGGCGCCTGCCGGCTGCTTCGGGCCTGATCCTTCACCTGCCTGCGGTCACCGCGCCCGCCGTGCGGCACGAGCCGGCGGCGTCGCCGCCGGACCGTCCGGTGCGGGTGTTGCTTGTGGAGGACGAGGCCCTCATCGGCGAGATGATGGCCGAGCGGCTGACCGATCACGGTTTTCCCACGACCGTCCGCGGCAGCGTCGCCGAGGCCCTGGCGGCGCTGGAGGCCGAGGTTCCCGACGCGGTGGTGACCGACCTGTCCCTGCCGGACGGGCCGGGGGAAGTGTTGCTCGACCGGCTGGCGCGGGACTGGCCTCAGGTCTTCACGATCGCGCTTTCGGGACGCGAGCCGGACACCGCCGCCATGCCCGACGGCGCCATCGACATGCTGCTGCGCAAGCCGGCGTCTCCGGAAAAGCTGGCGGAGTGCCTGCGCCAGCTGTTGGACGCCGGGTGACGGGCACGCCCGCCGCCCCTGTCAGGACAGCCGCAGTCCGCCGCCGCCCGTGTCGAACAGGTTCTGCAGGCGCTCCAGCCGCGCGAACAGGTGGTGGCCGTCGTTGATGAGGCGCTCGAGCTGCGGCACGTGGGGATGCGGCGTCGCCGGGTCGGGCAGGTTGGCGCCGACCTCGGCCAGCAGGCGGCGCGACTCGTCCTGCATTTCATCCCGATCCATCTGCCCGTCGGCCACGGCGCGGTAGAGCAGCAGCAGGCCCATGCAGCAGGTCGCCATGCTGGTCACGCGCGACATATCGCGGGCCAGCCGGATGCGGTCGAGCGGCGTCGCTTCCGCCGGTGCCAGGGCGGCGTTGCCGGTGCCCACGAAGGCGCGGGCGCGTTCCAGCAGCCCGAGCCCTTCGTTGAAGGCATCGTTCAGCAATTCCTCGTCCACCCAGGTCGACACGTAAACCTCGCTGCATAAGCCGTTTGGGGTAAACACCCATATCAGGTCGGCCGTTGCCGCCTCAATAGTCACGGCTCCAGTTCACGCCGACGTCGCTGCCGCGCGTGCTGGTTCGGCCCTCCACGCTGATGCTGGGGGTAAGCTGCACTTCCACGTTCACGCCGGTGGACTCGGCGCCGACCCCCTGTTCAACGCCCACATAGACGTCTTCGGTGATGTACTTGCCGATCTCCAGCGCCGGCCCGTCCTCGCCGCCGGCCAGGCGGATGGTGTCGACGCCGATGGTGCTGGCGATCACTTCGGTGATGCCCGGCCCGCCGCCGCCCAGCCCGCTGAGCACCCGCACGGCGTTGGCGGCCTGCAGGGCTTCCACGGGGCCCAGGTCTTCCAGCCCCGCGCCGAACAGGACGCGCGCCATGACCTCGTCCTCGGGCAGGGGCGGGATGCTGGTCAGCTGGATCTCCGGGTCGCGCGCCGTGCCCGAGACGGCGATTATGGCCGTGACGTCGCCGGCGGTCTCGTTGGCGGCCTCGATGTTCAGGCGCGGATTGATGCGCTGCCCGCCGGTCAGGTCCACCTCGCCCTCGGTAAAGGTGAAGGTGTTGCCCACCAGGTCGAACTGCCCGCGCACCACCTGGATCTGGCCCACCATCTGCGGCGCGTTGGTGGTGCCGGTGATACGCAGCGCGCCGCTCCATTCGGACTCAAGCCCGCGGCCGCGGACATAGAACTGGTTGGGAATGGTGACCGAGATGTCCAGGCCGATGACCACCGGCGCCTCGGCCGCCTGCAGCGCCTCCGGGTCCGTCTCCACGGGAAGGCCGGCCTGCTCGCCGCCTTCCTCCACCACGTCCAGTGTGGTGACGCCGCCACCAAGCGTGTTGATGAGCCGCAGGAGTCCCTCGTTCACCGTCAGGTCGGCGGTGAAGGTGCCGCCGTCCAGCGGCCCCTGGAAGCCCAGGTCGCCCGAGACGGTCGCGCGCAGGTCGTCGCGGCGCACCAGCGTCGCCCGCTGGAAGCCGCCGTCGGCGTCGATCACCAGTCCGCCCTCGTCGGTCAGGTCGGCACGCGCGTCCAGCCGCAGCGTGCCCCGCCCGGCATCGTCGCCGGTCAGCGTGAGTGCGACGGTGCCGTCGGGGCGGCGGTCGGCCTCCAGCCGCAGGTTGGTCAGCACCGTGCCGTATTCCAGGTTTTCGTAGCGGCCGTTGGTGATGCGGGCTTCGGCGGCCAGCTCGGGCTCCTCGATCGTACCGGTGACGCCGGCGCGCACGAAGCCCTCGCCGTAGAGCCGGTGGCCCACCACGGGCACCAGCGGCCAGATGTTCTCCAGCCGGCCGCGCCAGTTCACCAGCGCCTCGATGGGCTGGGTCTCGGGCAGCGACGGGATGCCCTGGGGCGAGAAGGCCACGGGGATGGAGGCGGTCGCCACGGCCTCCTCCGCCCGTACGCCGCCCAGTTGGGCGCGCAGTTCCAGGCGCTCGTTGCGCAGGTCGCCGGTCACGTCCAGCGACAGGCCGCGGATTTCGGCCTCGGGAATGGCGAGGTCGGGAATGCGGGCGGTCACCGTGCCGGTGGGATTGCTCGGCGGACCGGCGATGTCGATGCGGGCGTCCACCACGCCCGTCGGCACCATCCCGTCGCCGAGGAACGGCTCGGCCGTTTCCAGCGGCACGCCGTCCACCCGCAGGTCGAGGGCCACGCGCTGGGGGCCGAGGGCGGCATCGACGGCCACCATCCCGCGCCCGTCCAGCGCCAGCCGCAGGTCGGAGACGCCCAGATCGCCGCCGCCGAACGAGATGGTGGCGGGCTGCGTGAGGCGGGCGCCCAGTCCCGTCGCGTCGTCCTGGACGCGGAAGCCTTCCAGCACCAGTCGGTCGTCCTGAAGGTTGTAGCGCCCCTGGGTCTCCAGCTCCGTCGGTCCCTGCAGGCTCGCGGTGATGGTCCCCGCCTGAAGGTCGCCGTCCAGCCCGACGGCCGCCCGGTTCCACGAAAGCCCGGCAGCGGCGCCGGCATCGGTGGTCAGGTCGGCGGTGACGCTGGGCGCGGTGAACAGGTTCCCCAGCCGCGCCTCCAGCAGCAGGTCGCGGACCCGCACATCCTCGGCCGGCAGCGCCAGGCGGTCGGCGGAGAGTTGCGCGGCGACGCGCTGGCCCTGGCCGGTGTCGTTGAAGGTCAGCGTCAGGCCCGAGCCGGAGCCGTCGATCTCCATGCCCGCCAGGCCGGACAGGGCGCTCCAGTTGGCGATGCCGCCCGACAGGGTGCCCTCGATGCCCAGCGCCGGGGGCAGCGCCACCGTCAGCCCGCCGTCGAGCGCCAGGCCGGCGGCCCGCAGGCCCAGGTCGCGCAGGATGATGCGCTGCCACTCCGGCGCTGTATAGGTGGTGTTGATGCGCACCGGCGCGCCATCCGGCCCGGTGGCGGTGAGCGCGAGCCGCCCCTGGGCCCCCGCGGCGTCCAGGCCCTGCGCGGTGGCCTGCAGCCGGATGTCGGTGAGGCGCTGCCCGCTCGCGGTCAGGGCGGGTGAGGTGGCGACCACGTCGAGGTCGGGGGCGGTCAGCGGGCCGCTGACGGTCCCGTCCACGGATATGCCGCCGGCCACGTCGGGGGCGACGGCCGACAGTTCGGGCACCTGCAGAACGAAGGCGGCCTGGATGGTTTCCATGTCGGCGGGCAGGGCGGCCTCGCCGCCGCCGTTGATGCCGCCGCTGTCGATGGTCAGGTTGCCGACCCGCACCGCGCCTTCGTCCGTGCGCGACAGGTCGGCCATGACGGTCAGGTGGTCGCCCAGCAGGGCGGCATAGGTGGCCTCGCCCCATTGCAGGTCCGACAGGGCGATGCGTGCGGAGCCGTCGACGGCGCCGGTGGCGGCGGCGCGGTCCAGCACCACCTCGATCCGGCCCTGGCCTTCCACGTCGAGGCCCGCCAGCGCGCCGAAGGTTTCCAGGTTGTCGGAGCGCACGTTGACCACGCCCTCGGCCGTCAGCTCCGCCACGTCGGCGGTCAGTTGCGCGTCGGCCTGAAAGCTCTCGCTCTCCACCTGGAGCAGGCGGACGGCCAGACGGTTCTCGGCGGGGACCAGGGTGGCGTCGATGGCGATCTCGGCGCGCGGGTCCGGGGCCGGCTCCGGCAGGCCGAGGAGCGTCACGCCGCCGCTGACGGTCAGCGGCGTGTCGGGCGCGGTGGGCGGGCCGTCGGCCCTGAGTTGCAGACGGCCCTCCACGGTGTCGATGGCGCCGGTGCCCGTCTCCACCTGACGCAGCGTGGCATCCACCAGGGCCTGCGGCGCCTGCAGGCTGCCGTCGAGGTCCGCCGTCACGGTGCCCGCCTCGAACGGCAGGTCCACCAGGGCCGTGAGCGCGTCGGCATCGTCGGTGGACAGCGTGACGGTGCCGTCCAGCGCCCCCTGGGGCCCCAGCGCCACGTTTTGGCCGGTGAGCGAGAAGGCGTCGTTGGCGGCGCGCAGCGTGCTGACGGTGACGGTGCCCTCCGCCGTGCCGCGGGCGTCCACCGCGAGGGCCAGTGACTCGCGCACCAGGGCCTGCCATGTCGGCGGCGCGTTCTGCGTGACGGAAACGGCCAGATCGGCACCGGCGGACCATTCCCCGCCCGCCGGCAGCCCGAGAGTGATGTCGCCCTCCACCTGCGCCAGGTCTTCCGCCACCGCCGACAGCTCGCCGGACCACCGGGCGGCGGGGCCTGCACCTTCCAGCGCCACCTGGACCGGTGGTAGGCCGGGCAGGTCGGCCAGTCGGGCGATGATGCCGCCGGCGGGTTCGGCGATCTGCACGTCGAGCGCCAGTTCCTGGCCCGGCGAGATGGTGGCGGAGACGGCGGCACGCCCGCCGCGTTCGTCCACGCGCTCCACCACCAGATCGGTGCGGATGCCGTCGCCGTCTTCCACGGGACCCAGGCTGCCCTCGGCCGTCAGCACCATGTCCTCGCCCAGCACGGGTTCCGCCAGGCGGAACCGTTGCAGGTTCAGCACGTCGACCCGCAGGCGCTCCAGCACGCCCAGGTCGAAGCCGTCGCCGGTGCCCTCGGCGGGGGGCGGTTCCTCTCCGGGCGGCAGGTCTGGCAGACGCAGAAGCTCGCCGCCCTCGCTCGACAACTCGTCGATGGTGAAGCGCCCGCGCACCAGGGCGAGCGGGCTCCAGTCCAGGGTCGCCCGCGGCAGGCGCAGGAACACGCCCTGGGGGTCGGAGACCGTGACGTCGCGCAGCGTGACCGCGCCGGGCAGGGGGCCTTCCAGGCCGCCGATCTCCACTTCGAGCCCGCCGCCGGACAGCAGGTTCTCCACCTTTCCCTTGAACCAGTCGGTACCGAAGATCTGCGCACCGGCGTCCTGGCCGGCGCCGCTGCCGATGGACAGCATGAGCGCCAGCAGGAGGACGGTGGCCGCGCGGCGCGCGGCGGAAACGGCTGGAATAGGGGTCATGGTGTCAGAACGCCTGGCCGATGCTGATGTAGAACTGGTACGCGTCGTCCACGTCCTCGCGCGGATTGATGGGTGCCGCCACGTCAAGGCGGATGGGGCCGATGGCGGTGTAGTAGCGCAGGCCCAGGCCGGCGGCATAGCGGATCTCCCGGCCGAAGTCCGGTAGCTGCGTGCCGAACACCTGGCCGGCGTCCGCGAAGGGCACGACGCCGATGCTTTCGGTCACCTTGATGCGCGCCTCCAGCCCCAGTTCCAGCTTTGAGCGGCCGCCGGTCGGGTTGTTGTTCTCGTCGAGCGGGCCGATGAGCTGGTATCCGAAGCCGCGCACCGTGCCGCCGCCGCCGGTGTAGAACCGCTTGTCGGCCGGAATGACTTCGAGGTCCTCGCCCGCGATGGTGCCGAAACCCGCGCGAGCGGCGAGGGTGAGGCGGTCGCTCTCCAGCGGGCTGTAGTAGACCGACCCCGTCACCTCCGACCGGGCGAAGGCGACGAAGGCGCCGTCGGCCGTGCCGGCGTAGGGCGTGAACGACATGCCGAGGCGGCTGCCCTCGGTCGGGTCCAGCGGGTTGTCGGTGCTGTCGCGCAGCGCCGTGAGCGGGATGCCCGCCAGCAGGATCGTGCGCTCGTCCTCGTCGGATTCGGTGATCTGGGCGATTTCCAGCGAGCCGCCGCCGCCCACCGTCCACAACTCGCCAACGGAGCGCTCGATGCCTGCGGACATGTCGAAGCCCAGGCGGTCGAAGGCCTCCGTTTCCTCGTTCTGCAGCGTCGCCTCGGCGACCAGCGACTGGTCGGGGCGCAGGAAGGCGGGCTTGAGGAAGGTGCTCGTCAGTTCCTGGTTCTTCTGCGACAGGTCCAGCTCGACGCGGATGTCCTCGTCGCGACCGAAGTAGTTGCGGTGTTCCCAGAAGGCGGTGACGCCGGCGCCCAGGTCGGATGAATAGTGGACGCCGGCACCCAGCGTGCGGTGCTTGGCCTCAACCGCCTCGATGTCGATGGGCAGGCTGCCGTCCTCGGCCAGCTGGTCGGGGTGGGTCAGGCGCAGCGACCGGAACAGGCCGGTGGACAGAAGCGCGGCGCGATAGGCTTCCAGTTCGTCCTCGTCCCACTGGTCGCCCGGCTCCCACGGGGTCAGGTCGTGCAGGTAGTCCTCCTTCACGTCCTCCAGCCCCGAGATGGACACCGTTCCGAAGCGGGCGGCGGGACCCGTGTTCATGCCGACATCGGCGCGCAGGACGATCTGGTCGTGGTTGACCGTGTAGCGGGTGTCCACGACCTTGGCGAAGGGATAGCCGCGCACCATGAGCGCCTGCGGCAGGTCGTCCACCACCTCCAGGATCGTGTCGGCGTCAGCGGGATCGCCGCGCTCCAGCGGCACGTCGGCCAGCGACAGCGGCGCGCCCTGCGGCGGCGGCTGGTCGCGGTAGTGCACGGTGAAGGCGTCGATGGTGTAGCGCGGGCCGGGGTCGACCTCGACGATCACCTGGACCGGGTCCGCCTCGCGGTCGATGCGGCCGGAGACCTCGCCCTTGTAATAGCCCTGGGACCGCAGCACCTCGCGGAACTTCTCGATGTCGGAATCCAGCCGCCGGCGCAGGCCGAGGATCGTGCCCGGCGGTTCCTCCTGCAGGCGGAAAAGCAGTCCGACGTCCTCCATGGCGTCTTCAAGGTCGCCCTGGTCGGCGCCGGTGATGTCGACCTCGTAGGGAATGTCGCCGTAGTCGCCGGGCACGGGCAGGTCGTCGGGCGACTGGCCTTCCTCAAGGCCCTGGACCGAGGAGTCGCCGGTGATGCGCTCGGTGATGTCGGAGATGGTGGAGCACGCCGGCAGGCCGAGCAGAAGCACGCACAGCACCACCAGACGCGCCGCCGCTGCCATGGCCGCCGTCGAAGCGCGCGCTTCCGGCGGTGCGTCCCCGGTTGATGCTGTCAATGGTCCTCCCTGGCATCGTTTCGGGCCCGGCGTGGGCCCGGCCTGGCGTGGTGCGGCGAATCTTGCCGTGTGGTCGGAGCGGCGCGCCCCGGCGCGGGGCAGGATGCTCCCATTCATCTACGACTATACGGCGCCAACGGGTTCATCTGCCCTGCGATAATCGGTCGTATACCCTCTGAGGGGGCGAATTCTTCCGCTATTCCAAGCCGTGAGGTATCTAAATGCCTCCGTAGGCGTCTGCCGCGAACTTTTTTCTATGACTTCCCAGGGTGGAGGGGTAAGGTAGGCTTGGCAATAACGTTCAGGCGCATCAAGTCTGCGTTGTTTCGTGCAAGCGATGAACGTTATTGGAGGGCATGGAATGGCCGGCCTCGCCGGCCGAGTGGAGATTGAAGATTCATGACTGCAATGAGCGAGGATATCGGGCGCTCGTCCGAGACCGCCGGGATCGCTGCGCTTCTGGAACAGGTAAGCCGCATCGTCCAGGCCATGTGTTTCGCCGACGGGATGCATCCGGTGCAGTGGTCGGCGCTGCGCTACTTCAGCAAGGCCGGCGCCAATGCGCGCACGGTCAGCGGCCTGGCCAACTACCAGGGCACCACGCTGCCGCCGGCCTCGCGCACGGTGGCGGCGCTGGTCAAGAAGGGCTACCTGGAGGCGATTGTGGACCCGCGCGACCGCCGCAGCCGCCGCATCGACCTGACGGAGGAGGGCCGCACGCTGATCGGCCGCGACCCGATCCATGCGCTGGAGCAGGCCATCGCCGACCTGCCGGCGGAACGGCGCCAGGCGCTGACCGACAGCCTGGAGGCCATCCTTGCCCAGTTGGGTGAGCGTGGAACCGGCCGCATGAGCCGCAGCGCCTGACACGGCCCAGGCCACGCCAAACGCCCGCCCCGCCACCGGAAGCCAGGCCGGTGGGCGGGATCGGGGTGTCGCGTGGCCGGCGGATGAAAAATCACGATGGGAGTGGCGGCGGAGCCCGATCGGGTCCGCCGCCATTTCGTCGAGTCAGTCGCCGACGTCGGGGGTCAGGCCGACCGCCTTGACCGCCTCCACGCCGCAAATCTCGTCGTTGTCCGAGGTGTCCCCAGTGATGCCGACGGCCCCGACGATGGTGCCCTTGCCGTCCTTGATGAGGATGCCGCCGGGCACCGGCACCATCTTGCCGCCCGCAAGATCCGAGGCGGCGTTCATGAACATGCTCATCTTGTCGGCCCGGCGCGCCAATTCGCGCCCGCCGAAGCCCAGGGCCAGCGCTCCCCAGGCCTTGCCCATGCAGATTTCGGGGCGCATGATGCTGGCACCGTCGTCGCGCTTGAGCGCCTTGATGTGCCCGCCGTCATCAAGGACGACGACCGTCAGCGGCTGAAACCCGCGCTCCCGCCCCTGGCGCAGGACCTCGTCGACGATCTTTTCCGCCACGGCGAGGGAAATGGAATGGGCGAACATGTTTCCTCCTGGTTTCGTCTGGTTCGGCTGGCGAGGATGCCATGCCGGTGCCGGTGCATCTACGGTCGCCGCCGCCGCGTCGCAAGCCTGCCCCGGAAAAACGATCGAAACGCCCGATCAAAAACAGGCAGAAAGATGATTTGATCCGTAAGGCTCAAGCCCCCATTCTTTGTGCAGCAAGAGAGGGGGCGGCGCCGAGACGGTGCGGTCCTGCGTGAACACATACCGCGACCATCAAGGAGCCAACATCCATGCGTGTTCCCAACGTCACCTTCAAGACCCGCGTCCGCAACGAAGAACTCGGCGGCCCGAATCCGTTCGAGTGGAAGGACCTGACCAGCAACGAGCTGTTCGGCGGCAAGAATGTCGTGCTGTTCTCGCTGCCGGGCGCTTTCACGCCCACCTGCTCGACCAGCCACCTGCCGCGCTACGAGGAGCTGTTCGAGGACTTCAAGGCGCAGGGCGTCGACGCGGTCGTCTGCCTGTCGGTGAACGACGCCTTCGTGATGTTCCAGTGGGGCAAGCAGCAGGGCGCGAAGAACGTCTTCCTGCTGCCTGACGGCAATGCGGAATTCACGCGCAAGATGGGCATGCTGGTCGACAAGTCGAACCTGGGCTTCGGCATGCGCAGCTGGCGCTATTCCGCCTATATCGAGGACGGCGACATCAAGAAGATGTTCGTCGAGCCCGGCTTCGACGACAACTGCCCCACCGACCCGTTCGAGGTGTCCGATGCCGACACCATGCTGAACTGGCTGAAGGGCGAGAAGAGCAAGGCCGCGTAATACGCGCCGCGTCTTCCCTGAAAGGCCCGCCGACCAGCCGTCGGCGGGCCTTTTCTATGGCAGCACGTTGAAGAACGCCGCTATGGCCTCTTCCGCGCCATCGGGCCAGAGGTGCGGGTAGAACCGGCCCCGGCGGTTGACCGATTCCGCATAGAGGCACCAGGCGATGGGATTACGGGCCTCCGCCGGGCCGTAGCGGTAGCAGCCGAAGGGCCGGGGGTAGAAGCCGGCCGGGGCCGGGTCCAGTCCGTTGGCCTCCACCAGCACGTCGCGGGCGCGGCGGCCGCGGTCGACGTCCACCAGCCGATCGCCCCGGTTGTGCAGCAGAAGGGCGGCCACGTCGCCCTCGCAGTCCTCCGCCCGTGCATGGATGCCGCCGGCGACGCTGGCGATGCCCCGAAGCGCGTCCCCCCGCAGGCAGCCGAGCGTGTTGACGAAGCTCGCCCCCAGCGAGTGGCCGACGGCGAAGAGGCGCGCCCGGTCGATGCAGTAATCCGCGCTCAAGTCCTCCACCACCGCGTCGAACAGATCCAGGTCTTCCGGCACCCGCCAGATGAAGGTGCCGTCGTCCTGCCGCTTGGCGGTGGGATAGACGAAGATGGTCGGCGCGCCCTCGGCCATGGCGTCTTCCAGGCCGTAGTAGCGGCGCACGCGCTCCGCCGGGTTGGTGCGGCCGTGGAAGCCGAACACCAGCCGATGCGGCGTGGCGGGGTCGTAGTCGTCCGGCACCGCCACCAGAACCTCGCGCGTTTCCCCGGCCGCCTCCACCGTCTCCGGCGGCGCGGACGGCGGCGCCTGACCGCAGCCCTCCGACGCCCCTTGCGCAAGCGAAGGGAGCAGAAGAAGCAGCAGGGCGGCGGCCGTCATACGCATACGCAGGGAACGCGCGGGGCGGCCGCCGGGCTCTACTGCGCCGGTTCGGCCTCCCGCGCCGCGTCCTCGTTCAGCCCTTGCGCCACGGCCTCGCAGAAGCCGCCCAGGCCGCCCAGCCAGCCGGCGATGGTGTCGCGGCGGAACAGGTCGGCGGCGTATTCGAACGAGAGTTGGAGCTGGTCCCCCGCCGGCCCGGCCGTGTCCACCACGAACAGCGTCAGGTCGAACTTGGCCGTGGTCGCCTCCAGCGCCAGTTCGCCGGTCATGGCCGAGGCGGCGGGCGCGGTGCCGTCGTCGCGGATGCGCATGTCGGCGAAGGCCTGATAGGCGTAGTTGACGTTGAACAACGGTTGCCGCCCGCCGCGCCGGGGCGGGTTCAGGCGCTCCACCAGCATGTCGAAGGGGTAGGACTGATGGTCCAGCGCCGCCGTCACCTCGGCGTCCAGGGCACTCAGCAGGGTGTTGAAGTCGCCGTCGGGGTCCACGGTCATGCGCAGGACCATGGCGTTGACGAAGAAGCCCACCATGGGCTCCAGCTCCGGCAGCGGGCGGTTGGCGACCGACATGGCGACGGCTAAGTCCTCCTGCTCCGTCAGGCGGTTGAGGAACACCAGGAAGACGCCCAGAACGACGGTCGAGACCGTCATCCCCCGATCCGCCGCCGCCTTGCGCAGCAGCGCCGAGGCCTCGGGCGGCAGCAGCACCGACTCCACCCCGCCGGCGATGGCGGAGTCGTCGGTTTCGGGGAAGTCGAAGGGCAGGCGGACCAGCCCCGGCGCGGTGCCCAGGCGCTCCAGCCACCAGCGTTCATCGGCCGCGTAGCCGTGGGCGCTCTCCCACACCGCGTAGTCGGTATAGGCGCGGGCGAGCGGCGGCAGGGGGCGGCCGGCGTAGAGGGCTTCCAGGTCCTCGTGCAGCACCTGCATGGACCAGCCGTCGCCCAGGATGTGATGCAGCATGAAGGCCAGCAGAACCCGCCCGTCGGGCAGGGCGAAGAGGCGCACGCGCGTCAGCCGGTCGCGGGCCAGGTCGAAGGGCTCGGCGGCCATGCGGGCGGCTTGCGCGCGGGCCTCGTCCTCCGTCGCCGGAATGGCTTCGGGAATGGGCGGGGCGTCGGGCTCGACGATCTGGCGTGGCTCCCCATCCGCCCGGATGAAGCGGGTGCGCAGGGCCGCGTGCCGCTCGAACAGCGCCTTCAGCGCCAACCGCAGGCGGGTCGTGTCCGTGCCCGGCGCGAAGAGGTAGGCGCCGGGCATGGTGTAACGCGCCGAGGGTCCTTCCATCTCGCCCACCAGCCACAGCCGCCGCTGGGCGTGGGAGAGCGGATAGTGCTCCGCCGGCGGCGCGGCGGGCAGGCCTGCGTCGGCGGAGGCGGGCGCGGCGGCCTTCAGCCACGCCGCCTGCTCGGCCACCGTGGCGCGGGCGAGAAGCTCCTTCAGCGGCATGGCGACGCCGAAGGCCGCACGGATGCGCGACGCCAGCTGCACGGCCTTCAGCGAATGGCCGCCGAGCGCGTGGAAACCGTCCGACCGGCCCACGGCGGGCACGCCCAGCACCTCCGCCCACAGGCCGGCCAGCGTCGCCTCGGTCTCGTCGGCCGGCGCTTCCGAGGCTGCGGACGCCGGGGCCTCGGGGGCGGGCAGGGCGCTGCGGTCGACCTTGCCGTTGGTGGTGAGCGGCAGGGCCTCCATGGGCACGAAGACGGCCGGGATCATGTGCGCCGGCAGCACCTTCGCCAGCCCCTGCCGCAGGGCGAGAGGGTCCGCACCGCCGGTGACCCAGGCCACCAGCCGCTTGCCGTCGCCGGCCGGGTCGTCCTGCGCCAGGCAGGCGGCATCCGCCACGCCGGGCAGGGCGCGCAGGGCGGCCTCGATCTCGCCCAGCTCGATGCGGAAGCCGCGCACCTTCACCTGATGGTCGGTGCGGCCCAGGTATTCCAGCACCCCGTCGGGGCGCATGCGGCAGAGGTCTCCGGTGCGGTAGAGCCGCGCGCCGGCGGGCCCATGCGGGTCGGCGATGAAGCGTTCCGCCGTCAGGTCGGCGCGCCCCAGGTATCCGCGCGCCACGCCCGATCCGCCGATGAACAGCTCGCCGGCCGCGCCGATGGGCACCGGCCGCAGGCGGGCGTCGAGCACGCGGAGCGTCGTCCGGGCGATGGGCCGGCCAATGGGTATGGCGGGGCCGTCCTCCGCCCGCGCTTCGTGGATGCAGCAGCCGACGACGGTTTCCGTCGGGCCGTATTCGTTGACCAGCCGCACGGCGGGCGCTGCCCCCAGCCAGGGCGCGCAGGTGGCGGCCGTCAGGGCCTCGCCGCCGATGACCAGGACGTTCGCGGCGTCGGCCAGGCGGTCGCGCGGCAACAGGCGGGTGAGCACGTCCAGGTGAGCCGGCGTGATCTTGAGCAGGCTGAAGCGCGGGCGGTCGGCCAGCAGGGCGGCCAGTCCCTCGATCTCGTCCCCCGGCGGCACCAGCGTCACCGGCCGCCCGGCGGCCAGCGGCCCGAGCAGCGCGGTGATGGTGGCGTCAAACGACAGCGACGACGACAGCGGCGCGCCGTTGCCCTCGGCGATGCGGTAGTACGCGACCGCCCAATCCAGGTAATGCGCCAGCCCGCCGTGCGGCACGGCCACACCCTTGGGCCGCCCGGTGGAGCCCGAGGTATAGATCACATAGGCCAGATCCTCCGCCGCCACCGCCGGCAGGGCGGCGTTGGGCGCGGGATCAAGGGCCGTGTCGACGCTCAGGGCCTCCGCCCCCTCGGGCACCTTGTCGGCCAGACCCTCGCGCGTCAGCACCAGCGCTGCGCCGCTGTCGGCGACCATGTAGGCCAGCCGATCGGCGGGGTAGGCCGGGTCCAGCGGCACATAGGCACCGCCGGCCATGAGCACCGCCAGCAGGGCGGCGGGCATCTCTGGGCAACGGTCGAGCAGCAGGCCAACGCGGGTCTCGCGGCCCACGCCCCGCGCCCGCAGCACCGCCGCCAGCGACCGCGCGCGGGCATCCAATTCGGCGAAGGAGAGCGCGCCGCCGTCCCACCAGCGGACCGCCGGTGCATCGGGTGTGTCCGCCGTCCACCGGCCGATCATCTCCAGCACCGTCGCCGCCGGGACCGGCGCCTCCGCCCCCTTGGCCCAGGTGTCGAGCGCTGAGCACTCCACGTCCGGCATCAGCGGCAGGGCGGCCAGGGGCTCGGAGCCGTCGGCGGCGGCGAAGGCGGTCAGCAGCGTGTCCATCTGCGCCAGCAGGCGGTCGGCGGTGGCGGCGTCGAAGCGGTCGCGGCGCCAGGACAGATGCAGCGCCATGGCCTCGCCGGGCACCACGGCCAGCGTCAGCGGCAGGCTCGTTTCCTCTGCCGTGGTCGCGGACTCCACCCGCAAGCCGTCGTCGGTATCGGCGGCGGTGGCGTCGGGGTAGTTTTCGAACACCACCGCGCTCTCGAACAGCGCCCGGCCGGGGTGACCGGCCCAGGCCTGAAGGTCGGCGAGCGCCACCTGCCCGTGTTCCTCCGCGGCCTGGGCGGCATCGCGCAGCGCAGTGAGCCAGGCGGCGAGCGTCGTGTCCTCGTCCACCGCCACGCGCAGGGGCAGGGTGTTGATGAACAGGCCCACCATGCGGTCCACCCCCGGCAGGTCCGCCGGGCGGCCCGAGACGGTAAGGCCATAGACCGCCTCGTCCGTTCCCGCGTGCCGCGCCAGCAGCAGCGCCCAAGCGCCTTGCACCAGGACAGACGGCGTCACCCGCAGCCACCGCGCCAGTGCGGCCAGCGCCGCCGAGGATGCGGGCGACAGGCGCAGAACGCTCTCGCCGGCGCCCCGGCCGCCCGCGGGCTCCGCCCAAGGCAGCGGGGTGGGGCTCGGCAGGCCGGTCAGGGCATCGCGCCAGAAGGTCTCATCCGCCGCCGGATCGCGCGCCGCCAGACGGGCGGCATGGTCGCGGAAGGAGGTCGCGGGCGCGGGCGCCGTCGGGCGGCCGGCGCGCAGGGCGGCGTAATCGGCGCCCACCTCCGCCAGCAGGATGGGCAGCGACCAGCCGTCCAGGATCACGTGATGGCGGCTGACCAGAAAGGCCCAGCGGTCGTCCGCCAGCCGCGCCAGCACGCAGCGGATGAGCGGCGGCCGCGCCAGGTCGAAGCCCGCGGCGCGGTCGGCGGCCTGGAGCTGGTCGAGCGCGCGGGCCTGCTCGGCGGCTGAGCGGGTGCGCCAGTCTTCCTCCCGCCACGGCAGGGCCGCACCGCGCGGCACCACCATGAGCGGCCGGGGCACGCCGTCGGTCACCACGGCCCCGCGCAGGATCGGGTGACGGTCCACCAGCGCCTCCCACGCGCGGCGGAAGGCGGCGGGGTCCAGGTTCGACAGGGTCAGCACCGATTGCTGGACATAGACGCCGCCCGTCTCGGCCAGCGCCGTCTCATAGGCCATGCCCGCCTGCATGGGCGTGAGCGGCCAGGCATCGGCCAGCGGACCGAAGCGGGCGGTTAGGGCGTCGAGCATCAGCTGATCGAGGCCCGCCAGCGGCAGGTCGGCGGGGATGGTCAGGTCGGCGCCTGTCGCGGCCTCGGCGAGCGCGCGAAGCTCCGCCACCACCTCGGCCGCCAGGGCCTCCACCGTCGCGACGGACAGGGCCGATGGCTGGTGCGTGAAGCGCAGCCGAAGGGCGCCGTCGGCCACCGCCGCATCCAGTTCCAGGGCGTGCGGGCGGTGCATGGCGGATGCGCGGTCGGGCCCGTGGTCCTCGTCGGCTAGGGCGAAGGGCGCGCCGGGCGGCAGGGCGCCGTCCAGCCGGCCCAGGTAGTTGACCAGCACGTCCGGCTCCCGCCCCGTCACCCGTTCTCGCAGCAGGCCGAAGCCGGCCCCGGCGCCGGGCACCGTGCGCGCCGCCTGGGCGACGGCCTTCAGCGCGTCCACCGGCGCGGCGGCGGGATCGGCGGGCAGGCGCAGCGGGTAGAGGCTGGTGAACCATCCGACCGTGCGGGAGACATCCAGCGCCTCGGCCGGGGCGGCGTCGCGGCCGTGGCCTTCCACCGCCACCGTGACGGCCGTGCGCGAGAGCCGCCGCCCCAGCACCCGGCCGAGTGCGGCCAGCAGCAGGTCGGGCACGCGGACGGCAGGCGGCAGGGCGTCTTCCAGCGCGGCTTCTGTCACCACCGTCGGCCCCTCCGCCGGGCCCTCCAGCGGCAGGGGCGCGACGGCCTCCAGCGCCTGCGTCCAATAGGGAAGCTCGGCGGAGGCATCCACCGCCGTCAGCGCCGTCGCCCAGGCCTGGAAGGAGGCCGTGCGCGGCGGCAGCGTCCCGCCCGTCAGCAGGGTCGCGAAATCCTCCAGCAGCACGCGCCAGGACACCGCATCCACCACCAAGTGATGGATTGTCAGCAGCAGCCGGCCGGAGCGCGGGAACCAGACCGCGCGCAAAAGCGGCGGCGCGTCCAGGTTTTCGAACACCTTGGCGCGGGCGGCCTCGGCGGGAATGTCGTCGGTCTCCGCCACCCGCACGTCCACCGTGGCCGGCGCCGGGTGATGAGTCTGCGCCCAGCCTTCGGCCGTCTTGCGGAAGCCCAGGCGCAGGGCCTCGTGATGCTCCACCAGCCGCGCCAGCAGGCGGCCGAGGTGGGCGGGGTCGGTCTTCGGCGGCAGGCTCAGCAGGACCGACTGGTTGAAGTGTCCCAGCGGCCCCGGCCGGTCCAGCAGCCAGCGTTGGATGGGGGTGCCCGGCACGGTTCCCGCCGCCGCCGCGCGGGTGGCCTCCGGCGCGGCATTGGTGGAAGCGGCGGCGGCCAGTTCGGCGATGGTCTGGTGCTGGAAGACTTGGCGCGGCGTCAGCGTCAGACCGGCGGTGCGCGCCTTGGCGACGATGCGCAGCGACACGATGGAATCCCCGCCCAGCTCGAAGAAGTTGTCGGTCACGCCGACGGCGGGCCGGTCCAGGACCTCCGCCCAGATGGCCGCCAGGGCCTGTTCCGCCTCGGTGCGCGGGGCCACATGGCCGGCTCCTTGCGCCGGCGCCTCGGCGTCCGGCTCGGGCAGGGCCTTGCGGTCGACCTTGCCGTTGGGCGTCTGCGGCAGGCGGGGGAGCGTGACGAAGACGCCGGGGATCATGTGGTCGGGCAGCGTGCGGGCCAGATGGGCGCGAAGCGCCGCCGCATCGGGCACCGCCGGCCCCGCCACATAGGCCACCAGCCGCCGTCCGCCGCTTGCGGTCTCGGGCGCCGTGACGACGGTTTCCGCCACATCGGCATGGGCGCGCAGGGCTTCCTCGATCTCGCCCAGTTCGATGCGGAAGCCGCGCACCTTCACCTGATGGTCAAGCCGCCCCAGGTAGTCCAACCGCCCGTCGCCGCGCCAGCGCACCAGGTCGCCGGTGCGGTACATGCGCCCGCCCGCGCCGAAGGGGCAGGGCAGGAAGCGCTCCGCCGTCAGGTCTTCGCGCCCGTGATAGCCGCGCGCCAGACTGTCGGAGGCCAGATACAGCTCCCCCGGCACGCCGACGGGCACCGGCTGCCCCAGGGCGTCCAGCACATAGGCGCGGGTGTTGGCGAGCGGACGGCCGATGGTCACCGGGCCTTCGCGCGGGACCATCTCGAAGGTTGAATAGGTGGTGTCCTCCGAGGGACCGTAGAGGTCGTAGACCTCCGCCACGCCGGACTCATAAAGGGCGGTGGCGAGGCTGCGGGGAAGGGGCTCGCCTGCCAGGTTCACCACCTCCACCGACGCCGGCAGCCCGCCGCCGTCGGCCAGCAGGGCGGCGACGGCGGACGGCACGGTGTTGACCAGCCGCACCCGGTCGCGGGCCTTCAGGGTTTGCAGGTGCAGGGCGTCGTCGGCGAGATAGAGCGTTCCGCCGGCGGCCAAGGTCGCGAAAATCTCGAACACCGACAGGTCGAAGCAGATGGAGGTCGCCCCCAGCACCGCCGACAGCTTCTCCCGCCCGAAGGTCTCCAGCGCCCAGGCGACGAAGCACACCGCCGCCCGATGCTCGATCGCAACCCCCTTGGGCCGTCCGGTGGAGCCCGAGGTATAGAGCACATAGGCCAGCCCCTCCGGCCGGGCCAGCTCCGGCGGCGGCGTGTCGGGCAGGGCGGAGAGGTCTTCGCTGTCCAGGCGCAGGAGCGTCGAGGGGCTGTCCTTCAGAAGACCGGCGGCCACGGCGGAAGTCGTCACCACCACGGGCGCGGCGGAGTCCTCCAGCATCAGCGCCACGCGCCCGGCGGGGTAGGCCGGGTCCAGCGGCACATAGGCGCCGCCGGCCATGTGGATGGCCAGAAGGGCGACGATCAGGTCGGGCGTGCGCGGCAGGGACACCCCGACCCGCGTTTCCTCCGCCACCCCCAGCGCCCGCAGCCGGTGCGCCAGTTGAGCCGCGCGGCGGTGCAGGGCGTCATACGTGAGCGTACCGTGGTCGGACACGACGGCCTCGGCCCGCGGCACCCGCGCGGCGGCCTCGGCCAGCAGGTCGGCGAGCGTCTTGTCGCGCGGCCAGGGCGCGGCGGTCTGGTTCCAGCCCTCCACCACCAGAGCGCGCTCCGCATCGGGCATGAGCGGCAGGCGGGCGACGGGCGTGTCCGGCGCCGCGACGGCGGCCGTCAGCAGGGTGACGACGTGGAACGCAAGCCGCGCCGCCGTCTCCGCCGTGAACAGGTCGGTGGCATACTCCAGGCTGCCGGCATAGCCGCCGGTGTCGGGATCCTCCGCCAGGGCCAGCGTCAGGTCGAACTTGGCCGTGCCGGTGTCGAAGGCGCGCGGTTCCAGTGTCAGGCCCGGCAGGTCCAGGGCCTTTCGCGGCGTGTTCTGCAACACGAACATCACCTGGAACAGCGGGCTGTGGCTCAAGGTGCGCTCCAGGTCCAGCGCGTCCACCAGCTTCTCGAACGGCAGGTCCTGGTGGGCGAAGGCGTCCAGCGCGAGCGCCTTCACGGCCTTCAGATGCGCCCGGAAATCGGCCGCAGCCCCGCCGGGGCAGCGCAGCACCAGGGTGTTGACGAAGCACCCGATCAGCGGCTCCAGCTCCGCCCGAGGCCGCCCGGCCACCGGCGTTCCGACACACACTTCCTCCGCCGCGCCGTAGCGCGCCAGAACGGCGGCCCAGGCGGCCAGCAGCACCATGAAGGGCGTGGCGCCCTCGGCCTTCGCCAGCGCCTCCACGCCCGCGCGCACCTCCGCCGGGATGGCGAGCGGCAGCGCCGAACCCTTGAAGCTCTGCACCGCCGGGCGGGGGTGGTCGGTGGGCAGGGCCGTCAGCGAGGGCGCGCCGTCCAGCGTCTTCCGCCACCAGTCGACTTCCCCGGCCAGCGTCTCGCCCGACAGCCACTCGCGCTGCCACCGGGCGGCGTCGGCGTATTGCAGGGCGAGCGGCGGCAGCGGGCTTTCGCGCCCCTCGCGGAAGGCGGTGTAGAGGGCCGACAACTCATGCACCAGCACGCCGGTCGACCAGCCGTCGCCGGCGATGTGGTGCAGGGTGACCATCAGCCAGTGCCGATCCGCCGCCAGCCGCAGCAGGCGGGCGCGCAGCGGCGGGTCGCGGTCCAGGTCGAAGGGCGCGGCGGCCTCGGCGCGGGCCAGGGCCTCGGCCTCCGCCTCGTCGGCGGCGTCGGTGACCGGCACCGCGACGTCCGACGGCGGCAGGATGACGTGCCGTGCTTCCCCGTCCACCGACTTGAATCGCCCGCGCAGCACCTCGTGCCGGCGGGTGATCTCGGTCAGGGCGGCGGCGAGGGCGGCGGTGTCCAGGTCTCCCCGCAGGTCCAGGACGGCGGGCATGTTGTAGGTGGCGGCCTCCCCCTCCAGCCGGTCGAGCACCCACAGCCGTTCCTGCGCGAAGGACAGCGGCACGCGCTTGCCCTCCGCCTTGCGACGCTTGAGCTTTTCGGCCAGCAGGGCGCGCTTGTCGGCGGCCGTGGCGGGGGCGGGGGTAGCGTCACTCATGCATCATCGTCCTCAAGCTCGGCGAGAAGGCGGTCCACCTCCTCGTCGGACAGGCCGTCCAGGTCCAGGTCTTCAAGGTCATCGGGGGCGGCGGCCTTCAGCACCGGCGGGGGTGCCGTGGCGGCGGCGGGGGCGGCGATGTCCAGCGCCGCCGCCAGCCCGGCGACGGTGGGATGCTCGAACACCGCGCGCACGGGCAACTCCACCCCCAGCGCATCGCGGATGCGCGCCACCAGCCGCATGGCGAGCAGCGAGTGGCCGCCCAGCGCGAAGAAGTCATCCGTCGCGCCCACGTCGTCGATCTCCAGCAGGTCGCGCCACAGGCCGGCGATGGTCTGCTGCGCCGGCCCTTCCGGCGCCACCCTTTCCCCGCTGCCCAGCGCGCTTGCGTCGGGCTCGGGCAGGGCGCGGCGGTCGAGCTTGCCGTTCTGCATGAGCGGCAGGGCGTCAAGCGCCACGATCACGCGCGGGACCATGTGGTCGGGCAGGCGGCGGGACAGGGCGGCGATCATCTCCGCCCGCTCCGGTCCACCGGCCACGTAGGCGACCAGCGCACCCGACCGCTCCAGCACCGCGGCGTCGCGCACGCCGGGCAGGTCGCGCAATGCGGCCTCGATCTCGCCCAGTTCCACGCGCAGGCCCCGGATCTTCACCTGGTGGTCCAGGCGGCCGAGGAACTCCAGCGTTCCGTCGCCGCGCCAGCGCACGCGGTCGCCGGTGCGGTAGAGGGTGCGCGACGCATCCTCGGGGTCGCGCACGAAGGCCGCCGCCGTCAGCTCCGGCCGGTCCAGATAGCCGGGGCCGACCTGGGCTCCGCCGATGCACAGCTCCCCGGCCACGCCCGGCGGTACGGGTGCCAGCCGCGCGTCGAGCACGCGGGCGCGGACGTTGGCGGTGGGGCGGCCGATGGGGATGACGGCGGGGATGTCCTCGCGCGGGACCTCGAACCCCGTCACGCCGATGGCGGTTTCCGAGGGGCCGTAGCTGTTGAACAGCGCCACGCCGGGCATCCGCGCGAACAGGGCGCGGGGCAGGGCGGCGGGCATCTGCTCGCCGCCGCAGACGATGCGGCGGACGGTTGTCAGGTCCTCCAGCCCCGGTTCTTCCACGAAGACGCCGAGCATGGAGGGCACGAAGTACATCACCGTCACCCCGGCCTCGCGTGCCTGCCGCACGAGGTATGCCGGGTCGCGGTGGCCGTCGGGAGCTGCCAGCACCACGCGGGTGCCGGCGGTCAGAGGCCACAGCAGTTCCAGGATCGAGGCGTCGAAGGTGAGCGGCGTCTTGTGCATCACCGCATCACCGGGCGAGGCCGCGAAGGCATCCTGCGCCCAGGCGATGAAGTGCGCCACGCCGCCATGGGTGTTCACCGCCCCCTTGGGCTGGCCGGTGGAGCCCGAGGTGTAGATGGCGTAGCAGGGCATGTCGGGCGTGACGTCCCCGTTTGGCGGAAGCTCCGGCATCCGGTCGACGCTGTCATTGTCGTCCAGCAGCACCAGCGGGGCATCGGTCTTCGGCAGGCGGTCGGCGAGCGCCGTTTCCGTCACCACCACGGCGGCCTTGCTGTCCTCCAGCATGAAGGCCAGACGGTCCACTGGGTATTCCGGGTCGAGCGGCACGTAGGCCGCGCCCGCCTTGAGGATGCCGAGCAGGGCGGCGACGACCTCCGGGCTCCGCCGCACGCACAGCGCGACGAAGCTGCCCGGCCGGGCACCACGGGCGCGAAGCACCTGTGCCCACTGGTTGGCGCGCCGGTCGAGATCGGCATAGCTCCAGGTCGCGCCGTCATCGGTGACCAGCGCCGGGGCCAGAGGCTGCCGGTTGGTCTGGGCCCGCACCAGCCCGTGCAGGGTTTCGGGCGCCACCGGCAGGGCCTTGCCGTGTTCCCACGCCGCCAGGGTGGCGCGGTCGGCGTCGGTCAGGAGCGCCACGGCGTCCACCGGCTGGTCCGGGGCGGCGGTGGCGGCGTCCAGCAGGGCGAGGACGTGGGACGCCAGACGCTCCATGGTGGCGGCGTCGAACAGGTCGGCGGCGTATTCGATCTCGCCGGCCATGGTGCCGTCGGCGGCCGTATCGTCGTCGGCGAGCGCCAGGGTCAGGTCGAACTTGGCGGTGCCCGACGGCCGCTCCACCGGCGTGGCCGTCACGCCCGGCAGGTGCAGCGGGCCGGGGCCGGCGGTCTGCACCATGAGCATCACCTGGAACAGCGGCGCGTGGGCGAGCGACCGTTCCGGGTTGACCGCCTCCACCAGTTGCTCGAAGGGCACGTCCTGGTGGGCGTAGGCACCGAGTGCGGCCTCCCGCGCCCGGCCCAGCAGCGCCCGGAAACCGGGGCCGCCGGAGGTGTCCAGGCGGAGCGCCAGGCTGTTGACGAAGAAGCCCACCAGCGGCTCCAGCGCGCTGCGGGTGCGGTTGGCGACGGGGGTGCCGATGACCACGTCCGTCTCGCCGGCCCAGCGCGAGAGCACGGCGGCGAAGGCGGCGTGCAGGGCCATGAACAGCGTCGCGCCCTCGGCCCGTGCGACGGCCTCCACCCGCGCGCGCAGGGCGGCGGGCAGGCGGAAGCGCACCGTCTCGCCGCGATAGCTCTGACGCGGCGGACGGGGGCGGTCGGTGGGCAGGCTCAGCAGCGGCGGCGCGCCGGCCAGCGTCTCCTTCCACCACGCCAGTTGCCGCGCGGCCTCTCCGCTCTCCAGCCACGATCGCTGCCAGACGGCGAAGTCGGCGTACTGGACGGCGAGCGGCGGCAGGGCGGCGGTGCGTCCGGCATGGGCGGCGGCGTAGAGGGCGCCGATCTCGTCCGTCATCACCGCCAGCGACCAGCCGTCGCAGACGATGTGATGCAGGGTGAGCATCAGCACGTGGTCGTCCTCGGCCAGCCGCAGCAGCCGCGCCCGGATCACCGGCCCGGCGGCTAGGTCGAAGGGCTTGGCGGCCTCGGCGGCGAGCGCTTCGTCAAGGATCTCCTCCGCCACGTCCTCGACCGGCAGGGGCAGGCGCGCGGGCGGGTCGATCACCTGCACGGCGGCGCCCGCCACCTCGGGGAAGCGGGTGCGCAGGGGCTCGTGCCGCGCCACAAGACCATCCAGCGCCGCTTGCAGGGCTTGACCGTCGAGCGCGCCCTTGAGCCGCAGCGCCAGCGGCATGGAGTAGGTGGACGACGGCCCCTCCAACTGCGCCAGGAACCACAGCCGCTGCTGCGCCGGGGAGAGCGGCGGCGGGCAGGCGGCGTCGCGGTCGGCGGGCACCAGCGGCGGGGCGTTGGCGTCCAGGGCCTCGGCGCGCAGGCCATCGACGCGGCGGGCGAGGTCCTTCAGCACCGGCGCCTCGAAGACCGTGCGCACCGGCACCTCCACCCCGAACAGGTCGCGCAGGCGGGCGGTGACGCGGGTCGCCAGCAGGGAATGGCCGCCCAGGTCGAAGAACCCATCCTCGCGGCCCACCCGATCGCGCCCCAGCACATCGGCCCAGATGCCGGCCAGGATATCCTCCGTCGGCGTCACGGGGGCGGCGTGGGCCGTCTCCTCCGCTGACAGGTCGGGCGCCGGCAGGGCGCGGCGGTCGGCCTTGCCGGACGGCGTGCGCGGCAGGGCGTCCAGCGCCACGATGGCCGACGGCACCATGAAGGGCGGCAGGCGGCCCCGCAGCCAGGCCTTCAGGTCGGCGACGGGAGCATCCGCGCCGGTGACATAGGCCACCAGCGCCTTGTCGCCCGGCCGGTCCTTCCGCGCGATGACCACGGCCTCGCGCACGGACGGATGGGCCGAGAGGGCGGCTTCCACCTCGCCGGGTTCGATGCGGTGGCCGCGGATTTTCACCTGGGCGTCGGCGCGGCCGAGATAGGCGAGCGTCCCGTCGTTGCGCCAGCGCGCCAGGTCGCCGGTGCGGTAGAGGCGGGTGCCGTCGGAGGCGGTGACGAAGCGCTCCGCCGTCAGGTCGGCGCGGTTGTGGTAGCCGTCCGCCAGGGGCACGCCGGCGACGCACAGCTCTCCCGGCAGGCCCGGCGGCACGAGGGACAGATCGGGCGCGCGCAAGCTGATCTGGGCGTTGGCGACGGCCGTGCCGATGGGCGGCAGCAGGGGCCAGGCGTCGGCGTCTCCAGCCAGCGTGTGGGCGGTGACGACATGGGTTTCCGTCGGGCCGTACTGGTTGACCAGAACGGCGCCCGGCAGTGCGCGGAAGAAGCCCTTCACGGCGTCGGAGCACACCAGCTGCTCCCCGGCCGTGACCACCTCCGCCAGCGCGCCGGGCACCCGGCCGGTGCGGGCGGCGGCCTCGGCCAGGGCGTTCAGGGCGACGAAGGGCAGGAAGAGGCGCTGCACTTGGCCCTCGTCCAGCACGCGCAGCAGGGCATCGGGGTCGCGGCGGGTGTCCTCGTCGACCAGCACCAGGGTGCCGCCCCCGGCCAGCGTCGACAGCATTTCCTGGAAGGAGACGTCGAAGGACAGGGCGGCGTATTGCAGCGTGCGGGCGGCCGGGTCGCGGGCCTCTGCCAGCTGCCAGCGGATCAGGTTCACCAGCGCCCGCTGGCCCATGACCACACCCTTGGGCGTGCCGGTGGAGCCAGAGGTGTAGAGCACATAGCCCAGCCTGTCCGGCCCGCCCTCGGGCAGCGGCGCGGGGTTGGCGTCGGGCCAGGGCTGGTCCAGGCAGAGGACCGGCGCGCCGGTCTGGGGCAGGCGGTCACGCAGGCTCTGCGTCGTCAGCAGCACGGCGGCGCCGCTGTCCTCCACCATGAAGGCCAGGCGGTCGGCGGGATAGGCGGGGTCGAGCGGCATGGTGCCGGCCCCGGCCCAGAGCGCGGCCAGAACGGCCGTCACCTGATCCAGCCCGCGCGGCAGGCAGAGCCCCACCAGTGCATTCCGCCCCACGCCTTGCGCGGCCAGAACACCGGCCAGCCGGGCGGCGCGGTCGGTCAGGTCGGCATAGGTCAGGCGGTCGCCGTCCATCTCAACCGCCACGGCGTGCGGCGCGCGCTCGGCGGCGCGGGCGACCATGTGGGCGAGGGTTTCCGTATCCGACAACGGAAGGTCCGCGCCCATGCCGTTGAGCAGCGCCGCCGCCTGCATGTCCGACGCCGGCGGCAGGGACAGGGCCCGCGCCTCGGGTGCGGCGCCGGCGGCCTCCAGCACGGCGGCGTGCAGGGATGCGAGGCGGCGGATGGTTTCCGCCTCGAACAGGTCGGCGTTGTACTCCCACGCCGCCACCAGCGCGCCCGTTTCGTCCTCGCGCAAGGACAGGGTCAGGTCGAACTTGGCGGTGGTGATCTCCTGCGGCAGGGGCTTGGCGGTCAGGCCCGGCAGGTCCAGCGGCGCGATGTCCTGCGTCTGCATGACGAACAGCACCTGGAACAGCGGCGCGTGGGCCAGCGAGCGCTCGGGCTTGAGCGCCTCCACCAGTTGCTCGAAGGGCACGTCCTGGTTGGCGAAGGCGGCCAGGGCGGTCTCCTTCACCCGCGCGACCAGGGCCTCCACGCTTTCGGCCTCGTCCAGCGTCACCCGCAGCGGCAGGGTGTTGACGAAGAAGCCGATCAGGTCCTCCACCTCCGCCCGGCCGCGATTGGCGACCGGCGTGCCGACCACCACGTCGGCCTCCCCCGACAGCCGTGCCAGCAGGATGGAGAAGGCGGCCAGATGTACCATGAAGGGTGTGGCGCCGGTCGTCTCCGCCAGGTCTTGCGCGGCGGTGACCGCGGCCTTGGGCAGCGGCCGTTCCTCCGTCCGGCCCCGGAAGGTCTGGACGGCCGGACGCGGGTGATCGGTCGGCAGGGGCAGCAGCGGCGGCGCCCCGGCCAGGGTTTCGCGCCAGTGCGCCACCTGGGCGTCCAGCACGGTGGCGGTCAGGGCGGAGCGCTGCCAGGCGGCATAGTCGCCGTACTGCACGGGCAGGTCGGGCAGGGCGGCGGCGCGGTTTTCCAGGCGGGCGGCGTAGCACCCGCCCAGATCGCGCACCAGCACGCCCAGGGACCAGCCGTCGGCGGCGATGTGGTGGAGGGTCAGCAGCAGCACATGCCGGTCTTCCGCCAGCCGCAGCAGGCGGGCGCGCAGCATGGGCGCGGCGGACAGGTCGAAGGGCGCGGCGGCTTCCTCGGCGGCGACGGCGTCCAGGGCGTCGGCGGTGATGGTCTCCACCGCCAGGCGGAGCGGGTCGGCGGGGCGGATGTCCTGCACCGGCGTCCGGCCGTCCTCGCCCAGGATGATGGCGGTGCGCAGGGCCTCGTGCCGGCTGAGCACATCGGTCAGGGCATCGCCCAGCGCGCGGGCGTCGAGGGTGCCCACAAGCTCCAGCGCGAGCGGCATGTTGTAGACGGCGGACGCACCTTCCATCTGGTCCAGGAACCACAGGCGGCTCTGGGCGAAGGACAGCGGTGCCGGCCCGGCCTCCAGCCGCCGGGTCAGCGGCGGCAGCCCGTCGCGCGCCACGGCCCCGCCAGAGAGACGGACGGCCAGAAGGCGCGGCGTCGGCGCCTCAAACAGAGCCTTCAGCGGCAGGTCGAGCCCCAGCGCGTCGCGCAGGCGGGCGGCGACGCGGGTCGCCAGCAGGGAATGGCCGCCCAGCGCGAAGAAGTCGTCGTGGCGGCCGATCCTCTCCCGCCCCAGCACGGCCGCGAAGGCATCCGCGACGGCGGTCTCGGCGGGTCCGGCGGGCGGCTCGTAGACGGCCTCGCGCCACGCCGGCGGCGGCAGGGCGGATGTGTCCACCTTGCCGTTGGCGGTGCGCGGTAGGGCGTCGAGCACCAGGATGGTCGACGGGATCATGTAGGCCGGCAGGCGGTCGCGCAGGGCCTCGGCCAGCGCCTCGGGCTCGGTATCAGAGGCCGCGTAGCCCACCAGCGCCGGGGCCCCGGCGGCGTCGGACAATGCGACCACATGGGCCTCGCGCACGTCCGCCAGGGCCGACAGCGCGGCGGCGACTTCGGCCGGTTCCACGCGGTGGCCGCGGATCTTCACTTGATGGTCGGCACGGCCCAGGAACTCCAGCACGCCATCGGCCCGCCAACGCACGCGGTCGCCGGTGCGGTAGGCGCGGATGCCGGGGCGGCCGTCCGGGTCGTCGATGAACCGCCCGGCCTCCGCCGCCGGATCGCCGAGGTAGCCGCGCGCGATGCCGGGGCCGGCGACCACCAGTTCGCCCGGCGCGCCGAGCGGTACGGGGCGCAGGGCGGCGTCGACCACATGGGCGCGCATTCCGGGCAGGGGGCGGCCGATGGGCAGGATGGCGTCGGGGGCGTCGGCGGGGGCTTCGACGCGGTGGAAGGTGCAGCAGACGGCCGTTTCCGTCGGGCCATAGCCGTTCAGCACGGCGATGCCGGCCTCCAGCGCCCAGGCGATATCCCTCCACCGGATCGCCTCCACCCCGATCAGCAGCTTGCGGAGGCTGGTCCCGCCGAGCACCGCGCCCACCGGCCCCACCAGGGCGGGGTGCAGGTACGTGCACGTAATGCCGTGCCCGGACAGATAGGCGGCATGGGCGGCGGGGTCGCGGATGGTCTCGGCGTCCGGCAGGTAGAGCCGCGCGCCGCCGGCCAGGGCCGAGAAAATCTCCAGCACCGAGACATCGAAGGTCGGCCGCGTGGTCAGGCTGACGCGGTCCTCGGGCGTCAGGGCATGATAGGCGCCCAGCGTGTTGACGATGGCGCGATGCGGCACCGCGACGCCCTTGGGACGGCCGGTGGAGCCGGATGTGTAGATGACGTAGGCCAGCGCCTCGGGGTCGGTGTCGACCTCCGGCCGGGCGTCCGCTTCCTCCGCCAGGATGGCGTCGGCGGGAATGACGGGCAGGTCGCCCAACCCCTCGCCGATGACTGCCAGCGCGCCGGCGTCCTTCAGAAGCGCCGCGCGGCGGGCCGGCGGGTGGTCGGGGTCGAGCGGCAGCCACGCGCCCCCGGCCTTCAGCACCGCCAGGAGCGCGACGGGCAGAAGGGGCGAGGGACGCAGGCAGACGCCCACCACGCCATCCCGTTCCACCCCCAGAGCCCGCAGGCGATGGGCGAGCGCGTTGGCGTGACGGTCAAGCGCGCGCCAGGACAGGGCGTCTTCCACCGCCATCGCATCGCCCAATGCGGCCGCCTGTGCCTCCACCAGCGTCAGCAGCGTGCCGGCGGCGGGCGCGGGCGCGTGCTCCAACGGCTTCAGCGCCGCGCGGTGCGCCTCGGGCAGCAGCACAGCACCGGCGGTATCCTCGCCAGGAGCCTCGGCCATGCGGGCGAGGATGGCGCGGTAGGTCTCGGCGATGTCCGCCACCGTCTCCGCCGACAGGACCCCCGTCTCAAAGCCCAGCGACAGGGACAGGCCGCCGTCGCGCGGGGATCGGGCGAAGGTGGCGGTCAGGGGCAGGCCCGTGCGTTCCCAATGGCGCACGGCCTCCACCGCAAGGCCCTCGCCGCCGTCCAGCACGGTGCCGTAGACGTGGAAGTGGACGTAGTTGAAGGCGCTGTGGATGAGCGTCGCGCCATTGGCTGCGCGCTGCTGGATGTCGGCCAGCGGGTGGCGGCGGAAGGGCAGGGCGGCCTGCTCGGCGGCGTGAGTGCGGCGGATGAGGTCCAGCCACGTCCCGCCAGCGGTATCGAGGCGCAGCGGCAGGGTGTTGAGGAACAGCCCGAGCGCGCGTTCGCCGTCCGCTTCCTCCGGCCGGCCGTTGGCGACCATGCCGGTGACCACGTCGCAGGTGCCGCCCCACAGCCCCATGGCGACGGCGTGAGCCGTCAGCAGCAGGGTCTTGAGCGGCGCCCCGGCGGCCTCGGCCGCCTGCTCCAGCCCGGCCACAAGCGCGGGCGGAAGCGGCACGTCATGCCGGGCAGCGCCGGGCGTGGCTGTGTCGCCGGTGGCGGGGAGCGTGGTGGCGGTGGCGCCGTCGAGCGTCGCGCGCCAATGCGTGAGGCTCGCGGGGTCGGCGATGGCCGCCTGCTCCAGCGCCACGAAGCGGGCCATGGAGGCACGCGGGGCGGGCGGCGGCGCGGTGCCGAGCATCTCTCCCAGCACTTCCGTCAGCAGGGTCGCGAAGCTCCAGCCGTCCAGGATGGCGTGATGGAAGCCGACCGTCAGCGACACCCGATCCGCACCGCGCACCTGCGCCGTCACGCGCCACAGCGGCGCGGCGGACAGGTCGAAGGGACGAGCCTTGTCGGCCTCCATGGCCGCAACGACGGCGGCGCCCTGCTCGGCCTCGGACAGGGCGCAGATATCCTCCACCACCACGGGCACGCGCACGCTGCCCGGATCGGCCACCACCTGCACGCCGCCCTCGGCTGGGAAGGCGGTGAGCAGGACCGGATGCCGGGCGCAGGCCGCTTGCACGGCGGCGTCCAGGGCCTTCGCATCGAAGGCGCAAGCCAGGTCGGCAGAGAAGACGTCGTGATAGACGGCGCCGTCGCGCTCCATCTGTGCGTGGAAGACCATGCCGGCCTGAAGGGCGGTCATGGGATAACGGCGGTCGTCCAGAACCTCGACGGCTGCGGCCGGGGCGGGCGCGGCCCCGATGGCGGCGGCGAGGCCGGCGGGTGTGGGGTGGCGGAACAGGGTCGCCAGCTCGATTTCCAGCCCCTTGGCGCGGGCCTGGGTGATGACCTGGATGGCGCGGATGGAATCGCCGCCGCGCGCGAAGAACCCGTCGTCCCGGCCGATGCGCTCCACGCCCAGAACCTCGGCAAACGCGTCGGCCAGCACCGTTTCCTCCGGCCCGCGCGGGGCGGCGTAGGCGGTGGTGTCGGCCTCGGGCTCGGGCAGGGCGCGGCGGTCGAGCTTGCCGTTCGGGGTGAGCGGCAGGGCATCCATGGGCACGATGGCGGCCGGCACCATGTAGTCCGGCAGGCGCGCGCCCAGGCGGCGGCGCAGGTCCGTTACATCACAGCCGGGGGCGACGATCCAGGCGGCGAGGCTCTTCACGCCGCCGGCCTCGCGCACCAGCACCACGGCCTCGCGCACCTCGGGCCGGGCGGTCAGCGCGGCCTCGATCTCGCCCAGTTCGATGCGGAAGCCGCGCACCTTCACCTGATGGTCGATGCGGCCCAGGTATTCGATGTCGCCATCCGCCAGCCGCCGCGCCAGGTCGCCGGAGCGGTAGAGGCGGCCCGCGCCGGTGAAGGGGTCGGGCACGAAGCGTTCCGCCGTCAGCGCCTCCCGCCCGAGATACCCGCGCGCGAGGCCGGCGCCGCCGACGCACAACTCCCCCGGCACGCCGACGGGGACGGGGTGCAGGTGGGCGTCCAGCACGTGCAGCGACAGGTCCGGGATGGGGCGGCCGATGACGCTCGCCCCGTGCGCCAGGTCCGCCCGGCGGATGAGGCGGTAGGTGACATGCACGGTGGTTTCGGTGATGCCGTACATGTTGACCAGCAGCGGCGTCTCGTCGCCGTGGCGGTCGAACCAGGGCGCAAGCGCGTTCAGCTCCAGCGCCTCGCCGCCGAAGATCACCAGCCGCAGCGACAAGGCTCCGCCGGCCGCCGCGTCGGCCTGGATGAAGGGGCGGAAGGCGGACGGGGTCTGGTTCAGCACCGTGACCTTCTCGTCGCGCACCAGGGCGTGGAAGGCATCGGGCGCGCGGCTGGTCATCCAGGGCACCACCACCAGGCGTCCGCCGTGCAGCAGGGCGCCCCACATCTCCCACACCGAGAAGTCGAAGGCGTAGGAGTGGAACAGCGTCCACACGTCGCGCTCGTCAAAGCCGAACCAGTGGTCGGTGGCCGAGAACAGGCGGACGACGTTGGCGTGGGTGATCTCCACGCCCTTGGGCCGCCCGGTGGAGCCGGAGGTGTAGATGACATAGAGCAACCCGTCGGGCGCCGCGCGCTCCGGCACGGGGCTCGGGTCCTCGTCCGCCAGATCGGGCGCGTCGGCCAGGATGCGCGTCAGGCCGTCCATCCCCTCCAGCGCATGGGCGGCGGGGCCGTGGGTGAGGACGACGCTCGCGCCGCAATCCTCGACCGTGTAGCGGATGCGGTCGGCGGGGTAGGCCGGGTCCAGCGGCACATAGGCGCCGCCGGCCTTCACCACCGCGAGCACGGCGGCGATCATGTCCAGCGAGCGGTCCAGGCAGAGCGCGACGCGCGTTTCCGGCCCCACACCTTCCGCGATCAGCCGGCGGGCGAGGCGGTTGGCGCGGGCGTCCAGTTCGGCATAGGTCAGCCGCTCGCCCTCGCAGGTGACGGCGACCGCATCGGGGCGGCGGGCGGCTTGCGCGGCGAACAGGGCGCCGAGGGTGGTATCGGCGGCCGCGTCGGCCGTGGCGGCGCCTTGCGCGAGCAGCGCCTTTTCCTCCGCCCGGTCCAGCAGCGGAATACGCGACACGGCGGTGGCCGGGGCGTCGGCGAAGGTGTCCAGCACGCGGCCCAGCATGGTCGCCATGCGGGCGATGGTGGCGGGGTCGAACAGGTCGGTGGCGTATTCCAGGGCGGCGTCCAGGCCGTCGGCGGTCTCGCGCACGTCCAGGGTGACGTCGTACTTGGACGTATGGACGGGCAGCTCCAGCGCCCCGCCCGCCAGCCCCGGCAGGCCGAGCGGGGTTTCCGTCGACAGCACATCGTGTGCGAAGACCACCTGGAAGACCGGCGCGTGGCTCAGGTCGCGTTCGGGCGCGAGCGCGTCCACCAGTTTCTCGAACGGCAGGTCCTGATGAGCCATGGCGTCCAGCATCGCCTCGCGCACCCGCCCGACCAGCGTGCGGATGTCAGGATCGTCGGACAGGTCCACGCGGATGGGCAGCATGTTGACCAGGAAGCCCACCAGCTCCTCCGTCCCTTCCGGCCGGCCGGCGACGGGGGTGCCGATCACCACCTCGTCCAGCCGCCCCAACCGCCCGACCAGTGCGGCCCAGGCGGCCAGACGCACCATGGCGGAGGTGGCGCCGGTCTCTCGGGTGAGCGCGGAGAGGCCGGATTGGGACAGGCGGAAGCGATGCGCGGCACCCCGGCCGGAGAAGGTGGCGGGGCGGGCGTGGTCCGTCGGCGGGCCGGACAGGGCGGGCGCGCCGGCCAGGGCGTCGCGCCACCACGCAAGCTGGCGGTCCATCTCGCCGGCCGCCAGCCAGTCGCGTTGCCAGACGGCGTAGTCGGCGTAGGAGACGGGCAGCGCGGGAAGGTCGGCGGCGGAGCCGGTGGTGTGGGCCTCATAGAGCGCGCCCAACTCCCTCACCAGCACGCCGACGGACCAGCCGTCGCCGCAGATGTGGTGCAGGACGACGACCAGAACGTGCTCGGTCGGGCTCGCGCGCAGCAGCACGGCGCGGAAGGGCGCCTCGCCCGCGGACAGGCTGAAGGGACGGGCGGCGTGGGCGGCGGCCTCGGTCTCCAGGTCCGCGAGCGGGCAGTCGATGACCTCCAGCGGCACGGGCGCCGGCGGCTGGATCAACTGCACCGGATCATCGCCGAAGGTGGTGCGCAAGGTCTCATGCCGCGCCACCAGATCAGTGAGGGCGGCGCGCAACGCCGGCTCGTCCAGCGGACCGGAGAGCCGCAGGGCGCCCGGCATGTTGTAGGTGGCGCGCGGCCCCTCCAGCCGGTCCAGCACCCACAGGCGCGCCTGGGCAAAGGACAGCGGCGGCGGATCATTGGCGGCGTCGCGCGGCGCAATGGCGGGCGGCGCGCTGGCGGCCGTCTCGCCCAGGCGCGCCGCCAGGGCTTCGGGCGTGCGGGCGGCGAACAGGTCGGCGAGGCTCAAGGCCAAACCATGGTCGCGCCGGGCCTTGGCGATCAGCGCGGCGGCCTTCAGCGAATGGCCGCCGAGTGCCAGGAAATCAGCCTCGATGCCCAGCGGCGCGGTGCCCAGGAACGCCTCGAACAGCGCCACCAGGGCCTTTTCGGCGGGGGTGCGCGGCGGTGTGACCGGGACGGCGGCGGCCTTCGGGTCGGGCAGGGCGGCGCGGTCCACCTTGCCGTTGGCGGTCAGCGGCAGGCGCGGCAGGGGCGTGATGGCCGACGGGCGCATGGGCGCGGGCAGGCGGGTTTCCAGCCGCGCCGTCTGGCGATCGGCCAGGGCCTGAGGATCGGAGGCGGCGGCATCGGGCACGATCCAGGCCAGCAGGCGGTCACCGCGCACCAGACAGGTCGCCAGCGCCACGTCGGGGTCTTCGGTCAGAAGGGCCTCGATCTCGCCCAGTTCGATGCGGAAGCCGCGCAGCTTTACCTGATCGTCGCGGCGGCCGATGTATTCCACCACGCCGTCCTCCCGCCAGCGGCAGACGTCGCCGGAGCGGTAGAGGGTGCCGCCGTCGCGGAAGGGGTCGGGGATGAAGCGTTCCGCCGTCAGCTCGGGCCGCGCGTGATAGCCCGACGCGAGGCCCAGCCCGCCGATCAGAAGCTCTCCCGGCACGCCGACGGGGCAGGGGCGGCCCAGGCTGTCCACGATGGTGCAGGTGGTGTTGGCGATGGGCGGGCCGAGCGGCACGTCGTCGGCGTCGGCATCCGTTACCCGGTGGCAGCAGGTGAAGGTGGTGCTTTCCGTCGGGCCGTAGCCGTTGACGACCTCGATCCCCGGATTGGCGGCGCGCACGGCGGCCACATGGCGCGGGCTCAGGCGTTCGCCGCCGGCCATGAGCTGACGGACGGGGGCGAAGACGGTCGCGTCCTCGTCCACCACGGCGTTGAACCAGCTCGCCGTCATGAACATGGCGGTGACGCCGTGGTCGGCCAGGATGCGCCCGAAGGTCGGCGTGTCCATCAGCTGGTCCACGGGTGCGAGCACCACCTTGCCGCCGTTCAGCAGCGGGCCCCAGATCTCGAAGGTCGCGGCGTCGAAAGCGGGCGATCCGGCCTGGAGCGTCACCATCTCCGGCCCGAAGTCCACGAAGTCGCTTTCGCGCACCAGCCGGACGATGCCGTGATGCGGGATGACCACGCCCTTGGGCCGCCCGGTGGAGCCCGAGGTATACATCACATAGGCCGTCGCATCGGGCTCGACGGAGGGCAGCGCGCCGTCGCCGGTCAGGTCCCCGGTCGTGACGACCGCCAGCCCGTCGACCGCGCGGTCGGCCAGGATGAGTGCGTCACCAGCGTCCTCGGCCACCAGCTTCAGGCGCTCCAGCGGCCACGCCGGGTCCAGCGGCACATAGGCCGCACCCGCCCTCAGCACCGCGAGCATGGCCGTCACCAGCGCGCAGGAGCGCTCCACCAGCACGCAGACCAGCGCGCCCGGTGCCACGCCCCGCGCCACCAGCCCGCGCGCGAGCGTGTCGGAGGCGGCATCCAGTTCCGCATAGGTGAGCGTGGTGCCGGTCACGTCCGCCACCGCCACGGCGTCGGGCCGGGCGGCGGCGGTGTCGGCGAACAGGGCGGGGACAGAGGCCGCCGGGATCGTCCGGGCGGTGGCGTTGAAGTCCTCCAGCACCGTCCGGCGCTCGGCCTCGTCCAGGGTGTCGGCGTCGCGCAGGAGCCGGCCGCCGTCGGTCAGCAGCAGGGTGAGCGCGGCGCGCCAGTGCGTCAGCAGGCGGGCGGCCAGGGGCGCGGGCCACAGGCCGGTGTCGTGGGTGAAGGCGGCGGTGCCGTCCGCCTCCACCGACAGCAGGCCGTCGAGGGTGTCCAGGACGGGCGCGTCGGCCGTCAGCCCCGGCACCCGCAGGCCGATCCAGGTGGCGGCGGGGCGCAGCGGGTCCAGCCAGTCGCCGGGCTCCGCACGCTGGTGGGCGGCGGCCTCGTCCATGGCGTCCTGCACCTGTTCCACCAGATCGCGCAAGGGCTGGTCAGGGTCCAGCGGCAGGCGCAGGAAGACCGGCCCCTCCGCGTCTTCATCCTCGTCGTCCAGGTGCAGCGCGGCGGATGCAATGACGGCCTCCGCCGGCGCGCCCCAGCGGTGCAGCACCACGGCCAGCGCCGTCGCCGCCAGGGCGAAAATGTTTGCCGCGTCCCCCTCCGTCACCGCCTCCAGTCGATCCGCCAGGTCCGCCGGCAGGTCGATCCGTGCCGTCTCGCGCGTGCCCGACGCACGGCGGCGGTCGCGGGCGGGGTGCGGCTCGGCCCCGCGCAATCGCAGGCTCCAGAATTCCTGGTCGGCGAGGCGGGCGGTGTCGGCGGGGGCGCGGGTGTCAGGCATGAGCGGGAACCAGGGCGTCGGAGACGATACGGGCCAGCAGCGCGGGCTGCTCGGCCAGGAAGAAGTGGCCGCCGGGCACGGAACGCTGCGCCAGCGGCCGGGTGGAGTGGCACGACCACGCGAGCAGGGTGTCGCGCTGCACGTTGACGTCGCCGTGGGCGCCGATCACCAGGAACGGCAGGTCCAGCGGCGCCTCTTCCGTCATGGCGTAGGTGTCGCAGGCGGTGAAGTCGGCGCGCAGCAGCGGCATCAGGAACTCTACCAGTTCCGGGTGGTCCCACACCTCGTCCGGCGTGCCGCCCAGTGCCTTGACCTCGCGGTGGAAGACGTCGTCGGGCTGATCCCAGATGCGCGGGCGGTCGGACTTCAGGTGCGGCGCCACATGGGCGCAGGGGATGAGCATGTCGGGCATGGGCGCCCCCTCGCGCCGCAGCAGGCGGGCCAGCTCGAAGGCGATCAGCGCGCCCATGCTGTAGCCCATCAGCGCGTAGGGGCGGCCGGGCGCGGGCGTCTCCATCTGGCGGCGCACGTCGGCCGCCATGTCGGTGATGGCGGTCAGCGGGGTTTCGGCGGCGCGGGTCTCGCGGCCGGGCGGCTGAAGGGGCACGGCCTCGATCTCCGGCGGCAGGGCCTTGCGGAAGTCGTTCCAGATGGAGGCACCGCCGCCCGCGTAGGGCAGCAGGTAGAGGCGCAGCGGCGGGCGCGGCGCAGAGCGGACTTGCGCGTTCACGTGGGCACCTTGGCGGAGACGGTGTCGAGGATGCGGCGGAGCACGGCGGCGTTGGCCTCCAGATGGGCGGGCAGCAGCATGTCCACGTGCGGCCCGGCGCCGGCGTGGACGGTGAAGCGCCCGGTGGTGGCGTGGCCCCAGGCGGCGCGGCGCGGGTCGCCCGTGTGGTCGGTGGCCTCGATCAGGTCGATGTCGGCGGCGATGGTGCCCCGGTTGTCGACACTGTCCAGCCAGCGCAGGAAGGCGTCCATGCGCCGGACAAGCATGGACCGGATGGCCGGGTTGTCGACCAGCATCCGGGTTTCCGCGTCGCGGCGGATGTGGTCGGCGAAGTAGTCGAGGTTGCGCTCGATGGCCTCGCGCCGTTCGTCCGCCGGGGTGTCGTAGGTGCGGTCGAGCCGGAAGGTGTCCAGCAGGATCAGGCGTTCGACCGTGCGGCCTTGCGCCTCCAGGTGCTTGGTCAGCTCAAAGCCCAGGTTCCCGCCGCCGGAATAGCCGAACAGCAGCAGCGGCCCCTCGGGCTGGGCCTGGGCGAGCGCGTCGGCGTAGGCGGGCAGCGGGTCCTCGGCCTCGATGAAGTCCAGCGCCGTGACCGGGTGGCCGACGGCCTGGGCGAGCGGCGCGAAGACGCTGCCGTAGCCCAGCACCGGCGGCAGGGCGAAGAGGCGCTGGCCCTCGCCGCCGGAAAGCTCCAGCATGACGCGGGCCTCGTGGCGGTCGGCATAGGCGCGGCGCTCGTCGATCCAGCGGGCCTGATCGCGCAGGGCGGGGCTCTGGAAGACGGCGAGCAGCGGCATTTCGACGCCGAAGGCCTCCTGCACGCGGACGATCAGCTGCACGGCCCGCAGGCTGTTGCCGCCCAGCGCAAAGAACTCCGCCTCCGCTCCGAAGCCCGCGCGGCCGAGCGCGGTTTCCCAGAGGCCGATGAGGGTGGCTTCCGTCTCCGTCGCCGGCGGCTCCGCACCCTCGGCCAGGGCGGGCGCCGGCTCGGGCAGGGCGCGGCGGTTGAGCTTGCCGCTGGCGGTCAGCGGCAGGGCGTCGAGCACGGTGACGGTGGCCGGCACCATGTGGTCGGGCAGGCGGCGGGCGAGGGCGGCGCGCACGGCGGATGGCGCGGGGGTCGAGCCGGCGGCGGTGACATAGGCCGCCAGTTCCGCCTGTCCCGCCACTTCGCGCGCGACCACGGCGGCGGCGGCGACCTCGGGCAGGGATTCCAGGGCGGCTTCCACCTCTCCGGTTTCGACGCGGTGGCCGCGGATTTTCACCTGATCGTCGGCGCGGCCCAGGAACTCGATGGTGCCGTCCGGGCGCCAGCGGCAGCGGTCGCCGGTGCGGTAGGCGAGGGCGTCGCCGTGGCCCGGCTCGGGCACGAAGCGGGCCGACGTTTCGCCGGATGCGGCGCCGATATAGCCGCGCGCGACCGCCACGCCGCCGATCACCAACTCGCCGGGCATCCCAACGGGCGCCGGGCGGTCGTCGGTGCCCAAAATGTGGGCGCGGACGTTGGCGACGGGGCGGCCGATGGGCGGATGGGGCTCCAGCGTGCCGGCGGCGGCGGACAGGCTGTGGGCCGTGACGACGTGTGTTTCCGACGGGCCGTACTGGTTGTGCAGCACCACTTCCGGCCGGGCCTCCAGGAAGCCTTTCAGCGCCCCGGTCACGCGCGGCTGCTCGCCGGACGTGACGATGTGCTTGAGGCTTGCGAGCTTCGGTTGGGCGTCGGGCGCGGCGAAGAGGATTTGCAGGGCGGAGTAGGGCAGGGTGATGAGGTCCAGCCCGTGCGCGGCGACGAAGCTGGTCAGGCGGGCCGGGTCGCGGCGATCCTCTTCCGCCGGGACGTACAGGGTGCCGCCCGACGACACGGCGTAGAGCATTTCCTGCACGGCGACGTCGAACCCGGCCTGGGCGAACTGCGCCTGCCGGAGCCCGTCGCCGATGACGCCGCGCTGCCAGGCGATGAGGTTCGCGAGGCACTCCGCCGTGCCCGTAACACCCTTGGGCCGCCCGGTGGAGCCCGAGGTGTAGACGATATAGGCCGTGCCGTCACCGGTGCGGGGCGTGAACCGCTCCAGCGGCGCGGGCGCGGCGGCGTCGAGCACCGGCACGCCGGGCGCCGGCAGCAGGTCGGCGGTGCTGGGCGCTGTGATGAGCGCGGCGGCCTCCGCGTCGTCGACCATCAGGCGCAGGCGGTCGGCGGGGTAGGCGGGGTCGAGCGCCATATACGCGCAGCCGGCCTTGAGTACGGCCAGGAAGGCCACCAGCCCCAGGCGCCCGCGCGGCAGCAGCACGGCGACCGGCGCGCCCTCGGGCGCCACGGCGGCGATACGGGCAGCCAGCGCGTCGGAGGCGGCATCCAGCGCGGCGTAGGAGAGTATCTCCCCTTCCGCCACCAGTGCGGCGCGCTCCGGGTGTTCGGCGACCCACGTGGCGAAGGGTTCCAGCAGCGCCGGCACGGGCGCCGACGGGCCGGGGACGAAGCGGGCGGTGATGGTGTCGGCTTCCTCCGCCGGCAGCAGGGGCAGGGCGGCAAGCGGCACCTCGGGCTCGGCCACGGCGGCCTCCAGCAGCGCGGTCAGGCGGTGCCACAGGCGCTCGGCGGTGTCGCGGCGGAACAGTTCGGTGGAATACTCCAGGCCGCAGAGGATGTCCCCCGACCCCGCGTCCTCGGCAAAGTGGAAGGTCAGGTCGAAGCGGCTGACGGCGGCCGTTTCCTCCAGGCTCTCCACCGCCAGGTCGGCGCCCAGCGGCTGCGGTGTCGCGCCGTCCTGCAACACCACCATCACGTCGAAAAGCGGCGATCGGCTGGTGTCGCGCGGCAGGTTGAGCGCGTCCACCAGACTGTCGAAGGGGTAGATCTGGTGCTCGAAGGCATCGGTGGCCGTCGCCCGCACCCGGTCGAGCAGCGCCGCGAAACCGGCGTCGCCGTCGACCTGATCGCGCAGGACCAGTGTGTTGACGAAAAAGCCGATCTGGTGCTCCAGGTCCTCGTGCGTGCGGCCGGCGACGGGCGAGCCGACGGCGATGTCCTGCTGCCCCGTCCAGCGGTGCAGCAGGGCCTTCACGCCGGCGGTCAGCACCATGAACAGGCTCGCCCCGCGCGCCCGCGCCAGCCGGTGCAGCTTGCGGCCAAGCCCGGCGGGGATGACGTGGGGTGCCAGGTCTCCGGCGAAGCCCTTCACGCCCGGGCGCGGGAGGTCGGTCGGCAGGGCCAGCGGCTCGGGCCCGCCGCCGGCCATCTGCGCGAGCCAGTAGTCGCGATGCGCCCCGGCCCCGGCCACGCGGCGGTTCTGCCAAGCGGCGAAGTCCTTGTACTGGACGGGCAGCGGCGGCAACTCGCGGCCGTCATAGAGCGCCGTCAGCTCGGCAATCATCACCTGCCCCGACCAGCCGTCGGAGACGATGTGGTGGATGCTGAACAGCAGCGCGTGGCGGTCGGCCCCCAGCGTCGCCACCGTCGCCCGCCAGAGCGGCGCGGCCGCCAAGTCGAAGGGCGTCGCGGCGTCCTTCCGCGACAGCCGGCGGGCCGCCTCCACCGGGTCGGCCTCGGCGGAGAGGTCGGCGACGGTCAGCGGCAGGGGCAGGGCCTCGGCATCAACGATGCGCTGGCGCGGCTCGCCGCCGACGCGGTGGAAGCTGGTGCGCAGGGTCTCGTGACGGGCCATGAGGGCGGCGAAGGCGGCGCGCAGGCGGTCGATGTCCAGCGGGCCGGTCAGCACGACGGCCTCGTGAATGGTATAGGCGACCGGCGCCTCTTCCAGCTGGTGCAGCACCCACAGCCGCCGCTGGCTGTGGGAGACCTCGTAATCCACCGCCGGGGGCACGGGGGTGATGACGGTGGCGCTGCGGCGCTCCCGGTCCGCCAGCAGGGCGGCCTGGGCGCGGAGCGTCGGGTGGCCGAAGACTTCCCGCAGGCTCAACTCCAGCCCCAGCCGCTTGTGCACGCGGGACACCACCTGCGTTGCCTTCAGCGAGTGGCCGCCGAGCGCGAAGAAATCGTCGTCGCGGCCCACCTGATCGACGCCCAGAACCTCCGCCCAGACGGCGGCTAGGGCCTGCTCGCTGTCCGTGGCCGGGGCGACGTAGGCGCTGGCGCGGGCCTTGGCCATGGCATCGGGCGCGGGCAGGCGCTTGCGGTCGATCTTGCCGTTGGGCGAGAGCGGGAACTCGCGCAACGACACCACGTGGCTCGGGATCATGAAGTCGGGGAAGACCACCGACAGGTGGGCGCGGATGGTCTCCAGCGGCACGTCGGCGCGGCTGACGATGTAGGCGCACAGCACCTTGTCGCCGTCGGGCGCGGCATGGGCGGTGACCAGGGCGTCCACCACCTCGGGCAGGGTGCGCAACTGGCTTTCGATCTCGCCGGTCTCGATGCGGTTGCCGCGAATCTTCACCTGATGGTCGGCGCGGCCCAGCAGGACCAGGTTGCCCTCGGGCGTCCACTTCGCCAGGTCGCCGGTGCGGTAGAGCCGGCGGCCGGGATCGTCGGGATGCGGGCGGAACTTCTCCGCCGTCAGGTCGGGGCGGTTCCAGTAGCCGATGGCGACGCCGTCGCCGGCCACGCACAACTCTCCGGGCACGCCGACGGGCTTGAAGTCGGAGTCGTCGCCCGTGCCCAGGATCAGCACTTCGGTGTTGTCGATGGGCGTGCCGATGTGGATGGGCGGCTTATCGGCGACGGAGATGGTGCAGCCGACGGTGGCCTCCGTCGGGCCGTACTCGTTGTAGATGGTGACGTTGGGGCAGATGCCTTTCAGCGTCGCCACCTGCTTTTCCGTCAGTTCCTCGCCGCCGACGATGGCGACGCGGATGCCGGGCACGGGCTCGGGCTCCATCTGGCCCAGGATGGTGATGTGCGAGGGCGTCAGCTTCACCCCGTCGACGCCTGTGTCCGGCTGGAAGATGGCGGCCAACTGCCGGTCCACGTCGTCGGCTCGCAGGCAATGGACGGTGCGGCCCAGGAACAGCGGCACGAAGATGCTGGTCAGCGTCAGGTCGAAGGCCGGCGAGGTGAACAGCGCCATGGAGCCGCCGCCGTAGCCTTCATAGTACGTCCGTGCCGCCCAGCGCATGTAGTTGTGGAAGCTGCGGTGGCTGACCGCCACCCCCTTGGGCCGCCCGGTGGTGCCGGATGTATAGATGATATACGCCGCATCCTCCGCCGCGATCTGCGCCGGCGTGGCATCGGGTGCGGCGTCCGGCGCAAACATGCCGTGCTGGTGGCGGCGGCGCGCGTCCGCCGGCGGGGGCGGAGCGGCCTTGTCGACGGTCAGGATGGTGTCGTAGCGGAACCGCGACAGCTCGCTTTCCACCGACGTGATCTTGTCGGTGTGGGAGGCCGCCGCGACGCCCGGGATCTCGAAGCGCAGGTCATCCAGGAACCCGCGCGCGATGAACAGCTCGTGCGACCAGTCCAGCTTGGTTTTCACCGCCGGATCGGGGTTGTCCTGCTTGAAGGCCGTCAGGTCGTCGATGAGCGCCTGCTTGGCGTCCTGGTCCATCAGGTCGCCCAGGAACACGTGGCCGCGTGGAGCCATGAGCCCGACGGCCTTGCGCAGCACGTCGCGGACGTAGTTGTGGCCGTTCAGGTTCTGGATGACGGAGTTGATGATGACCACGTCATACCCGCCCGCCGCCTCGGCCTCCTTCGCCAGCCGGTCGATGGCGTGGGCCGGCAGCGCGTGCAGGGTAATGTTGTCCAGCCCCAGCCGCGCGCGCTCGGCTTCCGTGTGGCGCAGGATGGCCGGCGAAAGGTCGACGCCGGTGTAGTGCCCGCAGTGGGGCGCGAGGCGGAACATGGTGATGCCGGTGGAGCACCCGATCTCCAGCACCCGCGTCTCCGGCCCCAGCAGCGGGCGGACCTTGGCGTCCACGTTGGCCGCATAGTCGTCCATCACCGCGCGCGACAAGGGCTGCCCGTCGTAGGAGGACAACCAGCCGCCGCCGGTGATGTCGTCCGACGCTTCCTCGCCCACGTAGGCCCAGAGGTCGTCGCGCATCAGTTCCGACAGGGATTCCGGTTCCTCGGCCGGGGCGTCGCTGTCGACGCACAGCACATGGGCGAGGCTCGGGCACTCCCACTGCAGGCGGTTGGCCTCGCGCACGAAGCGCTTTTCGAACACCAGCAGCCCGGCGCCGGCGTCGGTCAGCATGAAGCGCAGGCGGTCCACCGGCAGGTCGGGATTGAGCGGCAGGTAGACGCATCCCGCCTTCAGGACGCCGAGGATCGCCGCCAGCATCTCGGCGGTGTTTTCCGTCAGCACGCCGACCGCGCGCGGCGGGGGCAGGGCAAGCCCGGCGATGAACCGCGCCATGGCCTCGGCCCGCGCGTCCAGTTCCGCGTAGGTCCAGGCGCGGCCGTCGCTTTCCACCGCCACGGCATCCGGCACCCGCCGGGCGGTTTCCGCCAGCAGGTCGGGCAGCAGCCGCGTCCGGTCGAAGTCGCGGGCGGTGCGGTTGAAGCCCGCCAGCGTGGCCTTGAGGGCGGCGCGGTCGTCGTCTTTCGCGACCAGCTTGAAGTCGGAGATACGCATGTCAGAGCTTGATCCGGCTGCCGGCGCGACGGCGCCGGGTGGGCTTGGTGTCGACGTCCAGCGCCGACAGGGCCTTGTCGGGGGCGGCCAGGGCATCCATCAGCAGGGCGAGAAGCCGCTGCTGCCACAGGCGGATGCGCTCCGGCGCGTAAAGGTCGGCGCGATAGTCCAGGCGCAGGTCGATGGCGGCCCCGGTGTCGATGAACTGGAACAGCAGGTCGAAGGGCACGGCCTCCATGGGCAGGGGCAGTTGCCGCAGGGACAGGCCGCCCCACTCCAGCCGCAACTCGGACTCGTCGTGCAGGGCCACCAGCACGTCGGCGAGCGGCGCCCGGCTCCAGTCGCGGGGCAGGTCCAGGTCGGCGATCACCTGATCCAGGGGGCAGGCGGCATGGTCGAGTGCCGCCAGCGTGGTGCCGCGCACGGCATCCACCAGCGCGCCGAAGCCCTGGGCGCCGTCGATGTGGTCGCGCAGGATGACGGTGTTGACGAACAGGCCGTGGACGGGCTCCAGGTCCGGATGCACGCGCCCGGCGACAGGTGTCGCCACGCGCTGATCGGTCTGTTCCGACAGGCGGAACAGCAGGGCCTTCACCGCCGCCGTCAGCACCACGAAGGGCGTGGTCGCGCGCTCCGCCGCCATGCCCCGCACGCCTTCGGCCAGCGCGACGGGCAGGCTGAGGAAGGCCGTGCGGCCGGGGTTCGCGCTGCTCTCGGGGCGCTCGTGATCGGCGGGCAGGTCCAGCACCGGCAGCGGGGCGGCCAGGGTCTTGCGCCAGAAGGCCCGGTCGCCGGCATCGATGCCGCCGGCCGCCGCCTGCCAGGCGGCATAATCCACATAGCGCAGCGTCGGCGCCGGCCCGGCCTCTCCGGCCTCGTAGATGCCCGCCACCTCGCGCAGCAGGGCGGCCAGCGACCAGCCGTCGGTGATGATGTGATGGGCGTTGAGCACCAGGCCGTGACGGTCCTCGGCGAAGGGCAGCAGGATCGCGCGCAACGGCGGCGCGGCCTCCAGGTCCAGCGGCTGTTGCGCCAGCGTGCGGGCCTGTTCCGTGAGCACCGTTTCCGGGTCGCCCTCGGCGGGCGTTTCGGTGGAGAACGGCAGGCCGGGGTCGGGCTCGATGAGCTGGCGGGGCTCCCCGTCGCGGTCGATGAAGCGCAGGCGCAGGGCGTCGTGGCGCTTCTGGACGGCGGCGAAGGCATCGCGCAGGCGGTCGACGTCCAGCGCGCCCTCGATCATCACCGCCACGGGCACGGCATAGACCACCGAGTCCGGCTGCATGCGCTGGTGCATCCACATGCGATGCTGAGCCGCCGACAGCGGGTAGTCCTCCTGTTCCCCGGCCGAGGGAATGGCCGGCAGGGCCGGGCCATCGTCGCGGCGCGAGTCGATCAGGGCGGCCATGGCGGCGGGCGTGGGGGCGGCGAAGATATCCGCCAGCGCCAGGCCGACGCCGAAGGTCCGTTTGACCCGCAGCAGAAGCTGCGTTGCCTTCAGGCTGTTGCCGCCCAGTTCCAGGAATCCGTCGTCGGCGGCCACCGGACGGCCCAGCAGGTCCGCCCACAGGAGGCAGAGGCGCCCGGCGGTGTCGCCCTCGGCGGCTTCGCGGGGAACGGCCTCGGGCAGCGGCACGCCCAGCCCGCGGACAGGGTCGACGCGGGCCGCGTCGGGAATGGCGGTGACCGGCACCAGATGGGCGGGCACCAGCGCCGGCGGCAGCAGGTCGCGGGCGGTGGCGCGGATGTCGGCGAGCGTCGTGTCGTCCTCCAGCACCACCCAGGCGGTCGCACCTTCCACGACGGCGTCCCGGCAGGCGAGGCGCAGCACGGCCGCCACATGGGCATCGGTGTCGGGCGCGGTGCCGTCCAGCCGCCCCTCGGCGCGCACGCGCACCCCTTCCGCCATCGTGCCGGCGACGGAGACGGCGGGGACCGGGTACAGCGGCCGGTCGAAGACCACGCGGTCGCCCCGCGCCGCGTCCTCGCGGATCGGCCCCAGCGCGAGCGTGCGCCGCCCGTCCGCCGAGCGCAGGGCGCCCAGGCGCCTGGCGGCGTTCGGCCCGCGCGCGGCATGTCCCGCCAGCAGCGGCGCGCCGGAGACCAGCAGGACGCGCACGTCCGACAGGTCGGCGGTGTCGGGCAGCAGGTGTTCCGGCAGGTCGACGATGGTCGGCGGGCTGATCCGCCCCAGGCAGGCGCCCGTCAGGCGGGCGGCGAGGATGATGTCGTCGGCGGGCGTCGCGGTGACGCGGATCACGTCGTCAGCCGTCAACTCCAGCGCATCGATCAGGGCTCGGGCGGCTGCGGTGGTGGCCGCGTCAGCCTGTTGCAGCCGCTCGCGGATGAAGGGGCTGAGGGCCGGGTCGTCGATCGTAACACCATCCTCCAGCCCCGGCGGCACCGGCTCGCCCTCCGGCACCGGCACCGGCAGCGCGGCCGGCGCCACGGCGGGCAGGGCGGAAAGGGCGGTCTCCGGTGCCTCGGCGGCGGCCAGCAGCATGAGCCGCAGCGTTTCCAGCCAGGCCGCCACGGTGTCCTCGGCGAACAAGTCCTGGCGGTAATCCAGGTCCAGCACCAGCTTGCGCGGCATGGCCAGCGCGTTCAGCGCCAGGTCGAACTTGGCGCGCGCGATGGGCGCCAGTTCGGGCTCGGCGGTCAGGCCCGCGAAGTCCGGCGCGGCGGCCACGCTGTCCAGGTTGAACATGGCCGACAGGCTCGGCACCGCCACGCCCTCCGCCGCCAGCGCCGCGAGGCTGACTTCCTGGTGTTCATACAGCGACGCCATGCTCTTGCGCACGGCTCCGATCAGGTTCGCGAAGGCACTATCCGGCGCGGCATCCACCACCGCCGGCAGCATGGTGGAGCACTGCCCCGCCAGACACGCCCGGTCCATGGCCGCCTGGCCGGAGACGGGCACGCCGACGGCGATGCGCTCCTGCCCCGTCAGCCGGGCGAGCAGCCCCTGCCAGCCGGCCAGCAGCACCATGAACAGCGTCGCCTTGTGCTTGCCCGCCAGCTTGCGCACGGCGGCCAGGGCCTCGCCGTCCAGGGTCAGGGTCACGCGGCCGCCGGTGAAAGTGGGGCGGCCGGTTTCCGGGTAATCCACCGGCAGGGCGAGCGCGGGCGCCGGCGGGTCCAGGTGTTCCTTCCACCAGTGGGCGTTGGCCGCGCGCTTGTCCCCGCGCGCCGCTTCCCAGGCGATGTAGGCGGTGAAGGGTGTCGGCGCGGGCAGGGCGGCGGCGGGGTCGGAGTACAGCCGCGCCACCTCGTCCAGTACCAGGGCGATGGACCAGCCGTTGGTGACGATGTGGTGGCCGGAGAACAGCAGCCGCCAGTCCGTGCCCCCCACGCGCACCGCCACCAGCCGCCACAGCGGCCCGGCGTCGAAGCGGAAGGGGCGGCGGGCCTCTGCCTCCAGGCGCTCGGCCAAGGCGGCATCGCGGTCCAACTCGTCCAGCCCGGTCAGGTCGACGACCTCCACCGTCGCGTCCACCCGATCGGCGACGGTCTGGCCGGTGCCGTCGAGCGCGGTGATGCGCAGCGCCTCGTGCCGGGCGACCACGGCCGCCAGGGCGGCGTCCAGGCAATCCAGGTCGAGCGGGCCGGACAGCTTCAGCAGCGCCATTTCATTGTAGGCGAGGCTGGCGGCCGGGGTCGCCTGGGTCAGGAACCACATCTCCTTCTGCCCGTCGGACAGCGCCAGCCGCCCGTCGGGGAGAGCCACGGCCGGCACGTCAGGAAAAGGGACGGCGGCAAGCGCCTCCTTCTTTTCGGCGGCCTTGGGCGCGCGGGCCTTGCCCGGCGTCGGGGCGTCGGGGTCGGGCGCGCCCTGGGTCAGGTCCTTCAGCTCCGCCAGGTGGGGCAGGCCGCGGCGCACGGTATCCTCGTCCAGGCCGAAGTCGATGAGGCAGGTCAGTTCGTCGACGCCGATGCGCTTGCAGGTCGCCACCACCTCGGCGCAGGTCTCCGGCGAGCCGATCAGCGACACGCCGTCCAGGTAGCGGTCGACGGAGCGATCCAGCATGGCCTCCACGTCGCTTTCATCGGCGGCATCCAGGCCCATGCCCAGCGACCCCACCAGCTGCGATCGCAGGCCCCAGGCGCTGCGCAGGTACTTCTTGAGCGCCGGTCGGGCCAGCGCGCGGGCTTCTTCCGCATCCGGCAGGACCAGCGTGTGCATCATCAGCGTCACGTAGCCCCGGCCGGGATGCCCGGCTTCCTTCCAGGCGGCGTGGTAGAGGCGGATGCGCTCGGCCAGGTCGTCGACCGACATGGTTTCCAGGTAGGTGAGCAGCGGCACGCCCTGGCGCCCGCACAGCACGAAGGTGTCGGGGTTCTTGGGCGCGGTGAACCACAGCGGGATGTCGCCGTTCACCGGCTTGGGGAAGATTTCCACCGGCACGGGCTCGCCCTTGCCGCCGTTGAAAGTGACCGTCTCGCCGCGCCACAGGCGGCGCACGGTATCCAGCATTTCAGGCAGGATTTCGTTGCGGCGCTCGAAGTTGTCGGGGGTGAAGACGAAGTCGTTGGGGTTCCAGCCCAGCGCCACGCCGATGTCTACGCGCCCGCCCGACATGCGGTCGATCATGGCCCAGTCCTCGGCATAGCGGACGGGGTGGTGGAGCAGGGTGACGGAACAGCCGGTGCGCAGGCGCACACGCTCCGTCACCGCCACGATGGCGCCGCCGGCGACGGCCGGGTTGGGCGACAGGCCGCCGAAGGCGTGGAAGTGGCGCTCGGGCACCCAGATGGCCGCGAAGCCATTGGTGTCGGCGAACTTCGCGGCGTCCAGCAGGATGCGGTAGCCCTCTTCCCCGCCGTCCTCGGCCGACGCGAAGCAGTACAGCGAGAAGTCCGTGCGCGAGCGCACCATCTCCGCCGGGTCGGGCAGGGGCGCGGAGACCTCCGTGCGGTGGATGGTCTCGGGCGCCAGGTACTTGACGATATCGGCCGGGGTGCGCTTGAGGCCCTTGCTCTCCGCCTTCACGGGCGCGGCGGGCAGGGCCGGAGCGTGGGCCGTCTTCGGCTGGCCCCCGGCGGCATGGGCGCGGGGCAGGAAGCCGCCGGCGCGCAGGGCCTCCACGCCTTCCACCACGGCGCGGTAGACGGCTTCGATGTCCTCGTCCGTGTGGGCGGTCGAAAGGAAGCAGTTGCGCCCTTCCCACACGTAAATGCCGCGCGCGATCAGGTGGTAGAACAGAAGGTCGGCGTCGCCGCGCAGGAAGAAGCGGAACAGCGAACCGAAGTTCGCCACCCGGATGGCGACGTCGTTGTCTTCCATGAAGCGGTTGATGCGCGTACACAGGTCCGATGTCTTGCGGTTCAGGCGCTCGTGCAGCTCCGGCCCCTCGGCCTTCAGGGTGTCGAGCACCGCGCGCATGGCGGCCAGAACCAGCGGGTGGTGACAGAAGGTGCCGGCGACGAAGGTGTTGCGCTTGGTCGGATAGCTGTCGTCGCCATAGCGCCAGTAGCCGCCGTCCACCGCATCCATGAAGGCCGCCTTGCCGGCCACGAGGCCGACGGGCAGGCCGCCGCCGATCACCTTGCCGTAGGTGGCCAGGTCCGCCCGCACGCCGAACACGGCCTGAGCGCCGCCGGGATGCACGCGGAAGCCGGACACCACCTCGTCGAAGATCAGGCAGGTGCCGGTCTGCTCGGTGATGGCGCGCAGCTCCTGCAGGAAGGCCTGCGGGCGCATGTCGGGGCGGCGGCTCTGCACCGGCTCCACCAGCACGCCGGCCAGGTCATGGCCGTGGGCGCGGATGTAGTCGAGCGAGGCGGGGTCGTCGTAGCGCAGCACCACGACATCATCGACCATGCTCTGCGGCGTGCCCGGCGATCCCGGCACGGCGACGGGCTGGCCGTCCTTCTCCCGCCGCAGGGCCAGGATGCCGTCGAAGCTGCCGTGGTAGGAGCCTTCGAAGATCACGATCCTGTTGCGCTGCGTGGCGGTGCGGGCGATGCGCAGCGCCACCATCACGGCTTCCGTGCCCGTGTTGTAGAAGGCGACGCGCTCCATGCCCGTCATGGCGCAGATGTCTTCCGCCACCGGCCCGGCCAGTTCCCACATGGGGCCGAGCGGCGCGCCCTTGGTCCATTCCTTGGCGACGGCCTCGTGGATCGGCTTGAACTTGTGGCCGAACAGGTGAACGCCGAACCCCATGGTCAGGTCGATGAACTCCCGCCCGCCGACCTCGCGGATGCGCGAGCCCTCGGCGTGCTCCACCACCAGCTGGTAGACCATTTCCTTCCACGAGGGGCGGAAGCCCGCGATGTTGCGGTTGTTGGCCAGATACTGGCGGAAACGCTGCGTGCGCTCCTTCGAGCCGCCGGTGATGGCGGTGTAGGCCTCGGCCAGTTCCTTGAGGTGCTGGCGCTGGAGGGCGTCGGTCGCCGCCTTGTCCTCGTCGGTGCGGATGGCCTTGTAGGGCACGAAGGTCTCCGGCTGCCCCACCGACGCCGGCACCGACACGCCCGGCGCCGGGGAGGCAGTCGGCGCGGGCGTGGAAACGGGTGCCGTGGGCGCCGGTGCGGCCGGCGGCGAGAGAGCAGGCGCCGCCGGAGTGGCAGCCGGAGAAGCAGGCTGGCCCGAGAGCAGCGCGTTCTGCTGGGCCATGAGGGTGGTCAACGCCTGAAGCTGGGCGGCGAAAAGCTGCGGCAGCCCCTCGGCCTGAACCGCCGGAGCGGCGGGCATGGCCGGCATCTGCGGCACCTGCGCGGGCACCGCCGCCGGGCGGGCGGTGATGGAGCACGTCAGCCCCTCGCGCGCCGGAGCCGCCGCCGCCGGGGCGGCAGCGGGCGCGCCGGCCAGCCGCGCGCCTTGGGCCTCCAGGTGCGCGGCGATCTTGCGCAGGGTGTCCATGTCCTCGAAGAAGTGGCTGATGGGGATCTCGATGCCGAAGGTCTCGGTAATCTGCTGGCGCGCGGTCATGAGGATCAGGCTGTCGATGCCCACCTCGATCAGGTTCGCGTCCGGGTCGTCCGTCTCCAGCCCCGCGTCGGCCTTGATGGTTTCCGTCAGCCAGTCCAGCAGGCCCGCCCCCGCCGGTGCCGCCGCCGGGGCGGGCGCGGCCGGAACCGCCGCCACGGCAACCGCCCCCGGCTCGGCGTGGGCGGCGATGTGGGCGGCGATGGCGTCGGCGGTGTTCAGCGTCTCGATGAAGTCGCTGATGGGAATTTCCAGGCCCCAACGCTCGGCGATCTGCTGGCGCGTGCTCATGAGCATGAGGCTGTCGAGCCCCAGCTCGATTAGGTTCACCGCCGGGTCGATGTCCGCCAGCCCCGAGTTGGCGTGCAGGATATCAAGCAGGGCCGAGCGGATGACGTCGGTCGCGGCCGTCTGGGTCATGGGGGTCTCCTGGCGGGTCGGGGTCCGGGGCGCGGTGGCTGTGGATGGCGTGGGCGTGATGGTGCGCGGGCGCCAGAAGCGGCGGCGCTCGAACACCGTATGAGGCAGGGTGGGCAGGGACGGAGGCCGCCCCCGTCCCGGCGCGGCAACGGGCGCGCCATGGACGAACAGCCGCCCCAGCGCCTCGGCGAAGCGGGCGGGGCCGTCCTTGCCGCGCTCAAGGCAAGCCGTCCAGGGCGTGCCGGGCGTGGCCTGGGGGCCGAGCATGGTCAGCACCGGGCCGGGGCCGACCTCCAGGAACAGCGTCGCGCCCTGGTCCGCCAGATGCGCGCAGGCCTGGGAGAAGCGCACCGGCGCGCGCAGCTGGCGCGACCAGTAGGCGGCGGTGGTCAGGTCGGCGGAGGCATCGCCCGTCAGCGTGGAGGCGAACGGCAGGCGCGGGGCCTTCAGCGTCACCGCCTGCGCCGCCGCCTCAACCGCCGGCAGGGCGGCATCCATGCGGGGCGAGTGGAAGGCGTGGGAGACCTTGAGGGCGGTGCTCCTGACCCCCTCGGCCTCCAGCGCCGCGACCACGGCGGCGACGGCCTCGGCCTCGCCCGAAACAACCACCCGCTTCGGCGCATTGATGGCGGCGATGGCGGCGGCGCCGTCCGGGGAGGCTTTTTCCAGAGCCGCGCGCACCGTTGCCTCGTCGGCCTGCACGGCGACCATGGCGCCGCCCTCGGGCAGGGCGTCCATGGCCTTGGCGCGGGCGGCGACCAGGGCGCAGGCGTCGGGCAGGCTCATCGCCCCGGCCAGCACGGCCGCGGGATATTCGCCGATGCTGTGGCCGACGACGGCCCAGGGCGTGATGCCCCGGCTTTTCAGAAGCGCGGCCAGCGCCCACTCCACGGCGAACAGCGCCGGCTGCGCGAGGCCCGTGCGCTGGAGCGTCGCCCCGGCCTCGTCCCCCGTGGTGAACACGGCATCCGGCAGCCACAGGCCGAGCGGTTCCCGGAAGTGCTCGGCGCAGGCATCGAAAGCCTTGCGGAAGGCGGGTTCGGCCGCATACAGGTCCGCGCCCATGCCGGCGAACTGGCTGCCCTGGCCGGTGAAGGCGAAGACCACGCGCGGCCGCCCCTCCGCCTTGCCCGGCTTCGCCGTGCCCAGCGCCTCGGCCAGGGCGGCGGGCGAGGCACCGGTGACGGACAGGCGGTGCGGATGACGCGCGCGCTCCCGCAGGGCGGCGGCGGCGATGGCGGGGGCGGGAAGATCGGAATTGGCCGTCAGCCACTCCACCCACCGGGCCGACAGGGCCGCCAGCCCCTCGGGCGTGCGGGCCGACAGGCACAGCGCGGCGGGGCCGGGCGCGATGTCCTCAACCGCCGGCGCCGGCGGGGCTTCCTCCACGATCACATGCACGTTGGTGCCGCCGAAGCCGAAGCTGGAGATGCCCGCCCGGCGCGGAGCCTGTCCGCGCGGCCAGCGTACCGCCTCGCGCGCAACGGTGAGCGGCAGGCGGTCCCAGGGGATGTGGGGGCTCGGCGTCGCACAGTGCAGATGCGGCGGGATGGTCTCGTGCCCCAGCGCCAGCACCGCCTTGATGAGCCCGGCGATGCCGGCGGCGGTTTCGGCGTGGCCGATGTTGGTTTTGACCGAGCCCACCACCAGCGGCGCGGCCTTGGGCCGATCCTTCAGCAGGACCGCCTCCACCGCCTCGATCTCGATGGGGTCGCCCAGGGGCGTGCCGGTGCCGTGGGCCTCCAGGTACCCGATGTCCGCCGCTTCGAGCCCGGCGCGGCTGAGGCTTTCCGCCAGCAGCGCCTTCTGGGCCTCGACGCTCGGCGCCGTCAGTCCGTTGGAGCGGCCGTCCTGGTTGACGCAGGTGGCGCGGATCACGCCCAACACCCGGTCGCCGTCCCTCTGTGCATCCGACAGGCGCTTGAGCACCACCAGGCCGCAGCCTTCCGCCCGCGCGAAGCCGTCGGCCTCGGCGGAGAAGGTCTTGCATTTGCCGTCGGGCGCCAGCGCCTGCATGCGCGAGAAACAGATGCCCGTTTCCGGCCCGAGGATCACGTTGACTCCGCCGGCCAGCGCCGCATCGGCCTCCCGCCGGCGCAGGGCCTGCACCGCCATGTCCACGGCCACCAGCGACGACGAACACGCCGTATCCACCGCCACCGACGGCCCGCGCAGGTCCCACACGTAGGACAAGCGCCCGGCGGCGGTGGAGCCGATGGAGCCGGTGACGTCATAGGCCGTGATGCCCTCGGGCGCGCCGGAGAACACCGTGTGGCTGGCGTAATCGCTCTGCGACAGGCCGACGAAGACGCCGGTGCGGCTGCCCTTCAGGCGCTCGGGCGCGAGGCCCGCGTGCTCGAAGGCTTCCAGGCTGACTTCCAGCAGCATGCGCTGCTGCGGGTCGAGCGCGTGGGCCTCCACCGGCATGATGCCGAAGGCGGCGGCGTCGAATTCCTCCGGCGAGCGCGCGAGGTATCCGCCGGCGCGGGCATAGGAGCGTCCGGCGGCGGCGGGGTCGGCGTCGTAGAAGGCATCGGCCGTCCAGCGGTCGGCGGGGACGGGGCCGGTGGCGTCGCGGCCGGCCACCAGCATGTCCCAGAAGGCGTCCGGCCCTTCGGCGCCGGGGAAACGGCAGCCGATGCCGACGATGGCCACCGGATCATCGGCGGCGCGCAAGGTCGCCAGCTCGCGTTCCAGCGCGTCGATGCGGGCCAGCGCGCGTTTCACCGTGTCGCCGGTGGGGCGGGCGGATTTCGCGGAACCGTCGGCCATGTCAGAGCCTCGCCAGGAGAAGGTCTTCCGCGTCCTCGTCGGAGAGCGCGTCGTAGTCGTCGTCGGTCACGGCCGCGCCATCGTCCGCCGCCGGCATCAGTTCGGCGAGCAGAAGGCGGGCGAAAGCGGTGATGGTCGGCGTGTTCCAGAAGGTGGTGACGGCCACCGTCACGCCCGTCGCCTCGATCAGCCGGTTGCGTAGCTGCATGGCGAGCAGGCTGTCCAGACCCAGGCTCTTGAACGGCGTGTCGCGGTCCACCTTGCTTTCCGCGCAGCGCAGCACGGCGGCGGCCTGTGCGGTCAGCAGGTCTTCCAGGTGCGCGAGCCGGGCGTCCTGAGTGGGCAGGTCCACGAGCACTGCCCGCAAGCCATCGGCGGCGTCGGAGCCGTCTTCCGCGGGGGCCGGGGCCTCTCCGCCCTGCCACAGCGGGTCGGCAAAAGTGGACAGCGGGTCCAGCAGCGCGAGGCGCGGCGTGTCGGCCAACAGCGCCCGGTGCAGGGCCTCCGCCACCGCCTCGGCCGGCATGGGGCGCAGGCCCGTCGCCAGCACGTTCGCCAGGCGGTCGGCGCGGGCTGCGAGGCCGGCGCCGGCGACCGGGCCCAGGTCCAGGGCGGTGCCCGGCAGGCCGGCGGCGCGGCGGGCGGCGATCAGGCCGTCCATGAAGGCATTGGCGGCGGCATAGGCGCCCTGGCCCATGGGGCCGAGCAGCGCGGCGGCGGACGAGATCACCACGAAGGCCTCCAGCGGCTGCCCTTGCGTCAGGCGGTGCAGGTTGAGCGCGCCGCGCACCTTGGGCGCCATGACCCGCACCACCTGATCGGGCGTCAGCGCCGACAGGCTGGCATCGTCCAGCACGCCGGCGGCATGGATGACGGCTGTCAGCGGCGGCATGGTGACCTCCAGCTGCGCCAGCACGCGCGCGAGCGCCCCGGCGTCGGCGACATCCATGGCGACGGCCTTGACCGTCGCACCGGCCGCGCGCCAGGCCTCCGCCCGGTCGTCCGGAAGGGTGCCCGAGCGGCCGAGCACCACGATGTTCGTGCAGCCGCGTGCCACCAGATCGTCGATGAGCGCCGTTCCCACCGCGCCGGCGCCGCCGGTGACCAGCGCCGTGCCGGTTTCGTCGAACGCCGGGGCGTCGTCGGGGGCGATGACGGTGAGCCCCGCGTCGTGGCGCGTCAGCACCAGCTTGCCGGTGTGCCGCGCCGCCGCCATCTCGGCGAAGGCCTTGGAGGCATCCGCGAAGGGAACCTCCGTCACCGGCAGCGGCGGCAGGGTTCCGTTGGCGATGCGCGCCAGCACCCGGCCGACGCGGGCCGGCTTCTCGCGGCTCATGCGGTCCAGGTCCAGGACGTGGAAGGCGGTGCCGTGGCGCAGGGCCGCCATGGGCACCGATCCCGCGCCCCACAGGTCGCGCTTGCCGATCTCGACGAAGCGGCCGAAGGGGGCGAGGCAGTCCAGCGACGCCTCCAGCAGCGGCCCGGCGAGGCAGTTGAGCACCACGTCCACGCCGCGCCCGCCGGTGGCCTGCATCACGCCCTCGCGGAAGGTGGTGGAGCGGCTGTCGAACACATGCGCGACACCCTCCAGCGCCGCCAGCGCCGCGCGCTTCTCCGGCGTGCCGGCAGTGGCGATGATGGTGGCTCCGGCGGCCTGGGCCAGCGCGATGGCGGCCCGGCCCACGCCGCCGGACGCGGCATGGATCAGCACCGTCTCCCCGGCCTCCAGCCCCGCCATGTCCTGCAGGCCGATGGCGGCGGTGGCATAAGCGACGGGCAGGGCGGCGGCCTCGGCCATCGTCAGCCCGGCGGGCGCGGGCACCACCAGGCGGGCGTCGGCCAGGGCGTGGCTGCTCAGGCAGTGGTCGACGATGCCCATGACGGCATCGCCCGGCTCGAACGCTTCCACCCCCGGCCCGACGCGCGTCACATGCCCGGCGCATTCGATGCCGAGCGCCCGGAAGCCCTCCGGCGCGCCCGGATAGAGCCCGAGCGCCGACAGCAAGTTGATGAAGTTGAGCCCGACGGCTTCCACCGACACCTCCACCTGCCCGGCGTCCGGCGCGGGGCGGTCGGCGGCGAGGAAGCGCATCGACCCGGCATCGCCCGGCCGCGCCAGGACGGCGCGGTAGGCGTCGACCTCCGCCGCCGGCACCTCCAGCAGCGGGGCGGCGGCGTCGGCGTCGGGCGTCAGGCGCGGGGTGAGGATCCGGCCGTCGCGCAGGCGCACCTGGGCGGCCTCGGCGGGCAGCGGAGCCAGCAGCGCGGCGGCCTCCACCGGGCGGTCCAGGTCCACGATCGCCACGCCAAGCTCCGGGTGCTCGGCACGCGCGGTACGGGCCAGCGCGGTGAGGGCGCAAGCCAGCGGATCGGCGTCGGCGCCCGAGGTCACCACGCGAACTGAGGCCGGCGGCGCGGCGCGGTCGGCCAGCGCGGTCAGGTCGGCGGCGAGCGTCAGCGTCCAGCGCTCCACTTCCGCCGGGTCCAGGGCGTCCAGGTCTCCGGCGGCGGGCGCGCGCCAGAGGATGCGCGGTGCATCGGTGGTGATCTCCGCCCCGGCGGCGACCAGCGCGTCCTTGAACGCGGGGTCGGACGCGCCCATCAGCGTCACCGGGCCGGGCACGGCGGCGGGCGCGGGGCCGGCATCGGTCCAGGACAGGCGGAGCATGGCGTCGGCCACGGCGTCGCGCCCGGCGTCCCCGGCCGACAGGTGCAGGGCGTCGACCACCAGCACCGGCGTCCCGTCGGGTGCCGTCGCCAGAATGCGAGCGGTTTCGCCCTCGCGCCGCACGGTGACGCGCAAGGCGTCGGGCGCCGGGCCGAAGAGGGTCACGCCGCTCAGGGCCACCGGCACGCGCGTCTCGGCGAGGCCCAGCGGCGCGGCGGCTTGCAGGCAGGCATCCAGCAGCGCCGGAGTCACCGGGCCGCCCGGCGCGGGCACCGTCAGATCGGCGACAGCCTCTCCCTCCGTGCGCGCGATGCCGTCAATGAGGCGGAAGGCCGGGCCGTAGTTCAGGCCGGCGGCATCCAGCCCGGCATAGAAGGCGCCCGCGTCCTCGCGCCCCTCCAGCACCGGCGGCACGGCGGCGGCGGGCGGATCGGCGGCATCGGCCAGCGTGCCCTCGGCGAGCAGGCGCCAGGTTTCGCCGTCGCGCGCCAGAACCTCCACCCGCGCGCCCCGGCGGCGGGTCTGGACGGTCACGGACGCTCCGTCCTCGATCACCAGCATGTCGCGGAAGTCCATGCGGCGAAGACTCCGGCCGGGCGCGGCGCGCAGGGCCATGACCGTGTAGGCGGCGGCGGGCAGCACCACCGACCCCGCAACCTTGTGATCGGCGAGCCAGGGCAGGGCGGCGGTGCTGACGGTCGTCTCCCACACCGCCGCGTCCTCTCCGGCGAGGTCCGTGCGACGGCCGAGCAGCGGATCGGTGGCGCGGTCGACGGGTGTGGCGTCCTCCAGCCAGAAGCGCTCCCGCTGCCAGGGGTAGCGCGGAAGGTGCGCGGGTTCGGCGGGACGCGGCACGAAACCGCGCCATGCCACCGGATACCCGGCGGCCCAGAGCGCGGCGGCGGCGGCGGTGAACTCGCGCGGTCCCGGCTCGTCCCGGCGCAGCGACGGCAAGGCGGCCACCCCATCGCATTCCTGGTCGATGAAGGAGACCAGCGTCGGATGCGGCGCGCATTCCACGAACCAGCGCGCCCCATCGTCGGCCAGCGCCGCGACGGCATCGGCGAACAGCACCGGCCGGCGCAGGTTCTCCACCCAGTAGTCGGGGCCAGCCTCCTCCCCCTCAAGCACGCGCCCATGCACGGTGGAGACCAGCGGGATGCGGCCCGCATGGGGCGTGATGCCCGCAAGCTCCGCCCTCAGGTCGTCCAGCAGCGGCTCAACCTGCGGGCTGTGGGAGGCGACATCCACCTTCACCCGGCGGCAGAAGACCTCCCGCGCCTCCAGGTCGGCGGCCAGAGCCTCCAGCACGGCCGGGTCACCGGCGATGACGGTGGAGCCGGTGGCGTTCCTGACCGCGACGGACACCTCGCCGCCGCCCGCGCCCTCGCACAGGGCCTCGGCCTCGGCCATGGGCAGGTCGACCACCATCATGCCGCCCTGGCCGGCGATGCGGGTGAGCAGGCGGCTGCGCACGGCGATGACGCGCGCGGCATCCTCCAGCGACAGAATGCCGGCCACATGCGCGGCGGCAACTTCGCCCAGGCTGTGGCCGACCACGGCGTCGGGGTGCACGCCCTTGCTCTGCCACAGGCGGGTGAGCGCGACGGAGACGGCGAACAGCGCCGGCTGCACGCGGTCGATGCCGTCCAGCAGCGCGTCCGGGGCGCCCTCGGTCAGCAGTGCCGGGTCCCACTCCACATGCGGGCGCAGGGCCTCGGCGCAGGCCGTCAGGGCCTCGGCGAAGACCGGCTCGGCGGTGGCGAGATCGCGCGCCATGCCGGGCCACTGGCCGCCCTGTCCGGGATAGACGAAGACGGTGCGTCCCGGCGCGGCGGAGACGGCACGGGTGGGCAGCGGCGCGCCTTCCAGCACCTCCAGCGCCTCGGCGGCCGTGCGGGCGGCGACGGCGAGGCGCCAGGGATGGGCGGTGCGGCGGTGGGCGGCGGTGGCGGCAAGGGCCGGAAAGGCCTCCGCCGCGTCGTCCTCCGCCAGCCGGTCGAGCCAGGCGGTGCGCAGGGCCTCCAGCGCGTCCGGCGTGCGGGCGGACAGGCAAAGCGGCAGGGCCTCGGGTGCCTCAACGGGCTCGCCCTTCACGACGGGCGCCGCGCTCACCAGCCAATGGGCGTTGGTGCCGCTGAACCCGAAGGAGGAGACGGCGGCGGTGCGCGGCGTATCCTCCGGCCAGGGCGTCGGTGCGATGGGCAGGCACAGGCCGCTCGCCGTCCAATCCAGTTGCGGCGTCGGCGCCTGGATGTGCAGGCTGGGCGGGATGATGCCGTGACGCACCGCCAGCACCGCCTTCAGCAGCCCCGCCAGGCCGGCGGTGGCTTCCGTGTGGCCGATGTTGCTCTTGACCGAGCCCACATAAACCGGCCGCTTGGCCGCGCCATAGACGGCGTTGAGCGCGTTCAGCTCGATCCCGTCGCCAAGCGGTGTTCCGGTGCCGTGCGCCTCCACATAGCCCACCGCGTCCGCCGTGGTCCCGGAGGCGGCAAGCGCCTGGCGCATGAGGCTTTCCTGCGCCGGGCCGTTGGGTGCCGTCAAACCGTTGGAGGCGCCGTCCTGGTTCAGCGCGCCGCCGTTCAGCACCGCCAGGATGCGGTCGCCATCGGCTTGCGCAGCGGACAGGCGCTTGAGCACCACCACCGCCACGCCCTCGGACCGGCAATAGCCGTCGGCGCGGGCGTCGAAGGTCTTGCAGCGGCCGTCGCGCGCCATGCTGTCCAGCCGCGAGAAGCCGGCATGGACCTCGGGCGAGAGGATCAGGTTGGCGCCGGCGGCCAGCGCGACGCAACACTCGCCCCGTCGCAGGCTCTGGGCCGCCAGGTGCACGGCGACCAGCGACGACGAGCACGCCGTATCCACCGTCAGGCTCGGCCCCTGGAAGCCGAAGCCGTAGGACAGGCGGCCGGCGGCGGTGGAGAACGCCGTGCCGGTCATGCTGTAGGTGCCGATGCGCGCCAGATCGCCGGAATGCAGCTGCTTGCGCGTGTAGTCGGCGTTTGACAGGCCGACGAACACGCCCACCGGCCCGCCCGCCAGCGGACCCAGGTCCAGCCCCGCGTCCTCCATGGCCTCATAGGCTGTCTCCAGCAGAAGGCGCTGTTGCGGGTCGACGCATTCGGCCTCCGCCGCGGAGACGCCGAAGAAACGGTTGTCGAACAGGTCCACGCCGTCCAGGAACCCGCCGTGGCGGATGGTCAGGCGGCCGGGCGCGGCGGCGTCGGGGTCGTGCAGGGCCTCGGCGTCCCAGCGGTCGGCCGGAATGCCGGTGATGGCGTCGACGCCGCCCTCCAGCAGGCGCCAGAAGCTGTCCATGTCGACCACGCCGCCCGGCAGGCGCAGGCCCACGCCCACCAGCGCGACGGGCTCCTCTGCCGCCAGGGCCACGGCGGGTGCCGCATTTGGTGTTCCGCCGCCCAGACGGCGGGCCAGGCTGAGCGGCGTCGGGTGGTCGAACACCAGCGAGGGCGGCAGGCGCCGGCCGAGCCGCGTGCCCAGGTGGTCGGCGAAGGTGACGGCGACCAGCGAGGTGAAGCCGGCGTCGGCGAAGCGGACATCAGGCGCTATGTCCCGTCCCGTGATGGCGTGCGCCACGGCGATGATGTCGGCCAGCAGCCGTGCGTCATCCGGGCCAGCCTTTCGCGGACCCGTCAGTGCCTGTGCCGCGGCGGTCTGTGCCCTGTCGGCCACCAGCTGCTGGGCGAGCGCCACGCGCTGGATCTTTCCGCTGGTGGTCTTTGGAATCTTGCGCACCGGCACCACCTGGGCCACCGGCAGGCCGACACGCTCCAGCACGACAGCGCGGGCGCGGTCGGCAAGTGCCGAAAACCCGTCGTCGCCGCCCGTCCACCGCAGGAACAGGACCAGTTCCTCGGCGCCACGCCCGTCGCGCCCGCCGGGCACGCCGCAGGCGACCACGTTGCCGGGCTTGACGTCGTCCAGCGTCTCCACCGCCTGCTCGATGTCGTGCGGGTGATGGTTCAGGCCGTTGACGATGATGAGTTCCTTGGCCCGGCCGGTGACTGTCAGGCGGCCGTCGTCCAGGAACCCGATGTCGCCGGTGTCCAGCCAGCCGTCGTCCAGGCGCGCGGCGGCGGTGGCGTCTTCGTTGTTGTAATAGCCGTCGGTGACGCTGGGCCCGCGGATGGCGATGCGGCCGACGGTGCCCTCGGGCAGTAGGCGTCCGGCGGCGTCCAGGATCGCCATCTCGACGTTGTCGATGGCCGGGCCGCAGTCGACGAAGGTGATGGCGTCGGTGTCCGTGTCGGCGGCGTCGGCGAGCACGATGGCCTCGCCCAGCGCGATGCGGTCGCGCCTGACCCGGTGGGTGCGGATGCCCGTGCCCGGCGGGGTCACGGCCACGCCGACCGTTCCCTCTGCCAGGCCGTAGCAGGGCAGGATCGCGGTGCCCGGCAGGCCGTGGACGGCCAGACGCTCCTGGAAGGCGTGGCAGAGATCGACGGAGATGGGCTCGGCGCCGTTCCAGATGAGCCGCACCGACGACAGGTCCCAGTCCGGCCGTTCCTCCAGCCCCTCGTAGGCGGACAGGAAGAAGTGGTAGCCGAAGTTGGGCGAGCACAGCATGGTCGCCCGGTGCTCGTGCGCCTTCTTGAGCCACAGGAGCGGCCGGCGGATGAACAGCGGCGTCGGCATGAGGCACAGCGTCAGGCCGCGCAACTGGGCGGTCATCGTGATGCAGATCAGCCCCATGTCGTGGGTGATGGGCATCCATGACAGGGCCGTGTCGTCGGGGGTCATGCCGGCGCGGTCGGCCAGCGCCTCGACGTTCACCAGCAGGTTGCGGTGGGTGACGGTGACGCCCTTGGGATCCCCCGTAGAGCCCGAGGAGAATTGCAGGAAGGCCAGGGCGTCGGGTTGCGGGGCGACCTCGTCGGCCGGCTCGAACCTCTCCGCCCCGTCCTCGGCATTCGCGATCAGAAGCGCGCGCGCCTCCAGGGCGCGGGCATCGGCGCCCTCGGCCATCCAGAATTCGCAGATTTGCGGCAGCCGCTTGTCGGTTGTCGCCAGCCATGGATGGGATAGGGTCTTCCAAACCTTGAGGAATTTGCGCAGATAGTCGTCGCGCGCGCCCACGTGCAGGGGCACCGGAACGATGCCGCCGCGCAGGCAGGCCCAGAACAGGGTAAGGAAGGTGCGCTGGTCCTCGATCTGCAGCACCAGTTCGTGCCCGGGCGCCACGCCGGCGGCGCGCAGGCGGCTGAGCATGCGTCCGGCGTCGTCCCACAGGCGCGCGTAGGGGACGCGCGTTTCCTGGCGCTCGCCGGAAATGAAGATGATGCCCCGGTCGTGGGTTCGGTCGTTGGCAACCGCGCGCACGCGGTCGATGAGCGTCCGGTCCTGCACGGTCATGGCGTGCAGGCCCCCGGTCCCCACTCCGAAAAACCGCCGGTTCCCGTTGCACCCGATTGGCGCACGGACGCCGCGGGCAAGGCCGATACCGTCTCTCCTGGCGGAGGCAGCATGGCGTTTTCCCCCCATTCGGCCCTCGGACCGTATCGACCATGGCAGCGTGATCCCCTGCGCCGCGGTGGTCGCGTGTCCGAAGCCTAAGCCCCTGTTACTCCGGGCGCTGACCTGCGTCCCGGTCGCACGGCATCACCGCCGGTCCGGCCGGTCGAAGGCCCGTTGCAGCGTCTGTCGGATCGGCACGGGCACGAGGTCCCAACCTCCGGTCACGGCGCTGGATGGGTCGACCGGCAGGCGTGTCGGACGCATGCCGTAGTCCTGGTCTTTCAAGGCGGCGCCGGCGGCTGGTGCGGTCTGCTCCAGCCGGCGGCGCGGCGTCCGGCGGGGCAGCCGGAAACCTCCGGTTCCAGGCCGCCCCGCCGCTCGGCTTACGCCGTGGCGGCCTTGGAGCCGGTGCCGGAGGCGGCCGGCTTCTTGTCGGCGCCCTTCTCCTCGGCGGCCTTCTGGACCTCCGCCTCGAACTGCGCGCGCACCGCTTCCGGGTTGAAGTTCAGCAGCGTGCCGCCCGACTCGAAATGGGTGGTGAACACGCGGCCGACGGCGCGGGTGGCGACGTAGGCGAACGCCGGCAGGGTGATGGTGCCGATGATGGTGCCGGCGATGGGCACGGACTTCACGTAGGAGGCCGCCGCACCCGTGGCGACGCCGGCGGCGGCGGTCGGCACGAATCCGCCCAGCAGGCTGGTCACGACGCTTTTCACCCGGTCCTTCTTGAACTCGAGTTCGTAGACCTTGGCGAGGTCGGCGATCATCTTGACCTGGATGGCGGTGATGGCGGCGACGTCGGCGAGCGGCACCGGAATCAGGCCGGCACCGCCGGACAGCATGGCATAGCGGTTGACGACGCTCTTGGCCTGGTTGAGGCGCTCAGTCATATCGGAAATTCCCCCTGGCTGGATGTAGCCGATACCGCCCTTGCGGAATCGAGACGGTTCCATGGTCCCCCATCGACCATCGCAATTGACGCTATCAGAGGCCTGTTGCGGGGGCAACCCTGACGTGCGTGAAAAGGAATGTAAATCAACGGTAGTGGCAACGGTCGTTCGACGGTGGTCTTATGACCTGCGCAGGGCGCCCCGTCACGTTACCGCAGCGGCATGCCCGAAGGCGGCGCGGGACTGGCGTCGACAGCAGCCGACGGCGCGGCGCCGGCGGCCGGGCGGTCGCCCGTGGGGCGGCCGTCGGCGCCGGTGCTCGGCCGCTCCGACGGCGCGGGACGGTCCGGTGCGACGTTACCGGCGGGCCCTGTCGGAGCCAGATCCTGGCGAGGCTCCATCGTCGGTCGCGCCACCCGGGGCGAGGCCGTGCCGGCGGTGGCTCCGCCTGCCGTCGCGTCGCCGCCGGGCGCGGGCTGGTGGCTTGCGTTGCCCACCATGGCGGGAAAGTCCGATGCGGCGATTCCCGAATCCTGCGCCGGATGGCCCGTTCCGGGCAGGGCGGCAGCCGGAGTCCTGCCTGTTCGCCCCGTGGCGGCCGGTGCCTGGTCCAGGCCGCCCAGGATGATGGGCAGCCCGTCGTCGCCGCCACCCACGATGACGATCTTGCTGTTGGGCGACTGCGCCAGCGCCAGTGTCGCCTCTATGCCGCGCAGGCGCAGGTAGTCGGGCGTGATTCCCTGAGACACCGTCTGCTGAAAAGCCTGGATGCCGGCGGCCTCGATCTGCTTGCGCGCCCGCTCCTTCTGCTCTCTCTGCAACCGGTAGTCGTATTCGAGCATCACGTGGTACTGCTGGATCTTGTGCTCGATGGCCTGGCGCACGGGCTCGGGCAGGCGGACGGAGCGGATGAGCACGTCTTCGACCTGCACGAGGCGGTCGTCCAGGCCCTGGTCGAGCATGGACTCGCCCAGCTGGGTCACCATGCGCTCCAGGATCTGCTTCTGGATGAAGGCGCGCTTGGTCGTGTAGAGCTGTTCCGGCGAATAGCGCGAGATCAGTGTCCGGGCGTGCGAGCCGATTTCCGGGTAGACCAGGATTTCCGGATAGTTCGGGCCGATCAGCTTGTGCAGATAGCCGGCGCTGTCGCGCGTCACGCGGTAGCGCACGGCGATCTCGACGCTCATTTCCAGCCCGTCGGCTGAGATGACGTCGTAGACGCGCGCATCGTTCTGCAGGCGCACGTCGTAGATGTACATCTCGTCCCACGGCCAGATCACCTGCAGGCCCTCGGTATAGTAGATCTCGGTCACCGTACCGCCGGCGAAACGCTTCCACAGCACGCCCACATGGCCGGCCGGCACGTTGATGAAGATGCTCGGGCCCATGGCCGAAACCATCAGGATCCCGACGAACAGCGTCAGATAGAACGCCAGCCCGTGCCGGCGAACCCAGCGCAGCACGCGCCGCGGAGCGGATACGCGGTGGGCGCCGGTGCCGGCGGTGATCGACTCGGGCGTGGCGGAAGATGTCTCGGGGGCCTCGGAGGTCACGTCAGCGGTTCCGGTGATTGATGGACAGGATGGGCCCGGCTCAGGCAGAGGATGCCTGTTCGCCGCGCGGCCGGAACAGCAGCGCGAGGATCAGCCCGACCAGCGGGCTCAGCAACAGCGACAGGATGAAGAACCCGAGGAAGCCGATGCGGGCCCGGCGCCCCAGGTAGCCGTTGACGGCGCACAGCGCCACATAGGCGATCAGGATGATGTTCAGCATGGTCTTGACGTGTCCCCCTCTGTGCGGCGCCGGACGCCGGTCATGATGTCAGCCGTCGGCGCCGGCGCCTGCCCCGGCTCCCGCCCCGGCACTCGCCTCCGCATCGACGCCGGCGGCGGCCGGCAGGCCCTGCTCGTCGAAATAGCGCCGGGCGCCCGCGTGGAAAGGCAGGTAGTTGCCCTCACTTATCATCGGCACCAGGCTCGACGCCCGCAGCGCCCTGGCGTAGCCGCGGAAGCGCTCCAGGTCGCTCAGGACGGCGCGGGTGATGTGGTAGACGATCTCGGCGTCGGTGTCGGCGCGGGCCACCAGCGTCGCGCGGGTTCCGATGGTCTTCACCGGTTCGTCCTGGCCGACGTAGGACCCGCCGGGAATGACGGTGCGGTACAGCCAGGGCGTCCGGTCCACCAGGTCGGTGACCGTTTCAGTCCATGGCACCCCGCCGATGCGGGCGTTGCAGTAGCGGGCAGTGCGGCCGATGTAGGGGGCCGGATGGCCGATCCAGTCGACGTAGGCATCGATTTCCTCCTCGCACATCAGGCGATGGAGGGCCGGCCGTTCGTACTGCGTCAGCACGATGGCATCAGGCTTGGGGGCGATCCCGTGCTGCGAGAGGAGCGACCACAGGTGGCGCGGCGCCGATTCGTCCGGCCCCAGGTTGACGGTCAGGCCATCCAGGTCGCGGACCGCGGCAATGTCCACTTCCGGCCGCGACACCACCACCGCCGACTCGTAAAAGAGCGACATGATGGAGCGGGCCGGGCCGATGTCGGCCTCGCCGACCGCCGCGCGGTAGTTGTCGTCGCCCTGGATCAGCGCCACTTCGGCCTCACCACTCTTCAGGGCGGCGGCATTCTCGGGATCGCCGGTGGTGCGCTCGGCTGCGCAATGGATGCGGTGATCCTCGAAGGTGGCGCCCAGCGCTTCGCAGATGGCGGCGGCGGCCAGATAGTAGACGCCACTGGTGTGGCCGCTGTGAATGATGACGAACCGGTCGTCATCTTCGGTATCGGCGCGCGGAAGGGTGCTCAGGTCGGGCAGGTCGGGCATGAGGTCGGCGCTGAAGTCGCCCATCATGCTGGGCGGCAGGGGCAGCGGCGGCGGCGCGCCCGATCCGGGCGCCGATGGCGACTGGGCGGCCGCCGGCATCGCCGTCAGCGCCAGGAGACCCACTCCCACCGCCGTGGCGTGCACCAGGCGTCGGCCCATCGTGTCGCGTTTCGCAAGCATGCCCCTCGATCCCCCCGGCCGGACGCCGCGAGTCCCCCTGCGCGACCGTCGACCGTTCCTTCACCGTACACATCCAAAGAAGTGTGTAAATGTGAAATTTAGCCTTTTGGGGGACGCGAGGATTGAAGGTACTCTTCCGGCGGGCGGCGACACGGGAGGAGAACACGGCCGTGGGGGACGCACCGCTCAGCGAAGGCAAGAGGACAGGCCGGCGGCACAGGCCGCGATGGCCGCGCCGCGTCGCGCTGGTACTGGTGCTTATGGGCGGTAGCGCGCTCTTGTGGTCGGACCGTATCGTTCACGAGATTCCGGCCGGGCACGGGGGCGTGCTGTGGCTGCGCCTGTTTGGCGGCACGGTCGAGCAGCCGGCCCTGGCCGAGGGCGTGCACCTCACGTTTCCGTGGGACTCGCTCATTCTCTATGACATCCGGTTTCGCACCGTGCACCGTCAGTTGACGGCGGTGACGCGCGACGGGCTGGAAGTCGGGCTGACGGTCAGCTACCGCTATCGGCCGTCGGCACAGGTGCTGGGCACGCTGCACCGGCGTGTCGGCCCGCAGTACGAGCGGGTGCTGGTGCGTGCCAGCATGGACGCGGCCCTGCGGGAGATCGTCGCCAGGTACACGAGCGCCGACCTGCACAGCGCGGACCGCGGCGAGATCAACGCCCGCGTCGTCGCAGCCCTGTCCGACGACCTGCGGCGCGGCAGCCTGAGCGCGGGGCGCGCCCAGGGCCAGCCGATGGTGCAGCTCGACGACTTCCTCATCCGCTCGGTTGCCCTGCCGCCGTCGGTGGCGGCATCGGTGGAGCACAAGAATCGGCAGCGCCACCTTGTGGAAGAGTACGATTTCCGCCTCCGGCGCGAACTGGCGGAGAGCCATCGGCGCGTGACGGAAGCGCAGGGTATCGCGGCATTCCAGGAGCAACTGGCGAACCGGGGCGACCTGGACGGGTTCCTGCGGCTGCGGGGCGTGGCAGCCACCCAGGCCCTGGCGACGGCGCCAAGCAGCAAGATGGTGGTCACCGGTCCGGGCGGTCGCCAGCCGCCGGTGATCGTCACCTTTCCGCCGGCTGCGCCACCCGCCGCGCCTTATGCCCCCGAGGCCGGATCCGCCGCGCCGCCGCCCGTAGCAGGGCCGTCGGTGGAGGAGGACAAGCAAGCCGAGGCGGCGCTCGCCACGGCGGCCGAACAGCCGGACAACCCGATGCTCGCCAGGGTGCGCAGCCTGTGGCAACGCCTGATAAGCACCGTCGGCCGCTGGACCGGCCTGGGCGGCTCGGCCCCCTGACGACGAAGGAAACCGCCCGGGCCAAGGGACCCGGGCGGAAAGGGCTGGGGGCGCCCCCGTGCGCCGATCAGGCGGCACGGACGTTGGTCAGGAACTCCTGCACCACACCCCGCAACTGCTCGGACTGCTGCGACAACTGGCCGGTCGCTTCCATCACCTGCGTGGCGGCGTGTCCGGCCTCGTCGGCGGCGCTGGTGACGCCGGCGATGTTGGACGACACGTCGTGGGTGCCGGCGCTGGCCTCGTTGGTGTTGCGGGCGATCTCGCTGGTGGCGGCGTTCTGTTCCTCCACCGCCGAAGCGATGGCCGAGGCCACCTCGCTGATCTCGTTGACCGTCTTGCCGATAGTGGTGATGGCCTCCACGGCCTTCTGGGTCTCGCCCTGAATGCCGCCGATCTGCTTGGAGATGTCTTCGGTCGCCTTGCTGGTCTGGTTGGCGAGGCTCTTGACCTCGTTGGCAACGACCGCGAACCCCTTGCCGGCGTCACCGGCGCGGGCGGCCTCGATGGTGGCGTTGAGGGCCAGGAGGTTGGTCTGGTCGGCGATGTCGGTGATCATCGCCACCACGTCGCCGATGCGCTGGGCGCTTTCGGCCAGGCCCTGCACGACCTCGTTGGTGTGCTGGGCCTGCTCGGCCGCCGACCGGCTGATTTCGGCCGAGTGGTTGACCTGACGGCCGATCTCGGAAATGGACGACGACAGTTCCTCGGCGGCGGAGGCCACCGTCTGCACGTTGGTCGATGCCTGGTCGGCCGCCGCCGCAACGGCGGTCGCCTGCCGGGTGGTTTCTTCGGCGATGGAGGACATGCTCTCGGCCGTCGACGACAACTCGGTGGACGCCGAGGACACGGCCTCCAGCACGCTGGAGACGTCGGAGTCGAAGCGGTGCGCCAGATCTTCGATGTATCGGGCGCGCTGCTCGCGGGCCTCGCGCTCTTTTTCCTGCTCCGCCGCCAGCTTGTTGGCGCGGATCATGTTGTCCTTGAAGACCTGCACGGCGGCGGCCATCTTGCCGACCTCGTCCTTGCGTCCCTGCGCCGGCACTTCGGTGGTTTCGTCGCCGTCCGCCAGCCGCGCCATGGCGCCTGTCATGGCGGTGACGGGCTGCGAGATGCCGCGCCCGATGAGGAAGGCGGCGCCGATGCCCAGCACGAGGGCGGCCGCGCCCAGACCCACCGTCAGCAGTACGCTGTCGTGGATGCTGGCCTCCACGCGCGGCCCCAGGTCGTCCTGCGCGGCCTTGATCTCCAGCTTCACGGTCTCGACGTCGCGTCCGACGGCCGGGCCGATCTGGTTCAGCGTGCCATCCACCACCGCATTCCGCGCCCGGATGGCGGCGGCAGCGGTGTTGAAGGCTTCCCGGTATTCACCGCTCAGGGTCTCGGCGGTCCCCGTCAGCTTGCGGCGCTCGAAATCGGTGGTGTTGTTGTTCAGCTCGATCAGGCGCTGGTCGAAGGCCGCCAGTTCCGACGACACGCGGTCGAAGGCGGCATCGCTGTTGTCGACCAGGAACCGGTTGACGTTCAGCCGCGCCAGCAGAAGCGCCCGCAGGGCAACGCCGCCGCGATAGGCGGCCTCGGTGTCGCCGTCCTCGTAGGCACTCTCCATGACGGAAGTCAGCGCCTGCTCGATCTGCGGCCCGACGGTGTTGAGCGTCATGACTGCCGCGTTGCGGTCCGACTGGTGCGACACGATCTGCTCGAACCCGTCGCGGTAGTTGCGAAGCGCCTGCTGCACCTCGTCGAGAAGCTGGATCTTGGCCTGTTCCGTGTCCTTCAGCAGCCCACGGGTTTCCTCGGCCAGGCTCAGGGTCGTTTCGGCCCGTTCGCGCACGCGGGCCATGGCCGCCTCGCTGCCGTCGATGAGGAAGTCCTTGGCCCCCATGCGGGTCTCCAGCATGTTGGCCTGGATGCGACCCACCTCGTTGGTTTCGCGCGCGAGGTGGCGGTATGACTCGAACATGCCATCGACGGAGTTGAAGCCGACCCCGCTGACGATGCCCGTCACCACCAGCAGAACCAGAACGATGCCGAAGCCGAGGGATACCTTGGCTGCGACTTTCATGTTGTCGAGAAACGTCATCTGTCGTGCTCCCCCTTCCCTCAGGACGCAGCGCCGCGCCCCCGGGCGGCGACGACCGAACGATGTAACGTTACCTCAACAGACGTAGGTGTGCCCTTAAAAATGGGCGTTTTTCATGTGATTAGCGCATGTCTGCCGCAAGCAAATGGCGCGAAAGGTACCGGTGGGCCTAGTATCGTGAGCCTCGGGATACTTGGGACTATACTTTCGGAGTGGGTCATCGGCATCAGGAACGTCGTGCAACCACCAGCGCCACGCCAACCACGGCCACGGCCATCCCGGCCAGCGCCAGGGCGCCCAGCGTCTCGCCGAACAGCGCCCAGGCGGTGACGGCGGTGACCGGCGGTACGAGATAGAAAAGGCTGGCGACGCGGGCCGCCTCGCCCAGGCGGATGAGCGTCATCAGAAGCGAGATGGCGCCCAGCGACAGCACCAGCGTCAGCCAGCCGAGCGCGAAGACGAACTCGCCGGTCCACTGGATCTCGCCGGTCTCCAGCGCCAGCGACGCCACGCCCATGACCACGGCGGCCGCCGCGTACTGGACGAAGGTGGCTGCCCGCAGATCGGTGGAGCCGCCGAAGCGCTTCTGGTAGAGCGTGCCGGCGGTGATGCCCAGCAGCGCCAGCACCGCGCCCGTGAGCGCGATGGGTTCGAGCCCCGCCAGGCCGGCGGTGCCGGCGAACCCCAGCTTTTCGCCCACCACCATGGCCACGCCCGTCAGGCCGAGGACCAGCCCCAGCCATTGCCGCGCCGAGACCCGCTCACCCAGCAGCGGACCGACGGCGACGGCGGTCAGCAGCGGCTGCAGCCCCACGATCAGCGCCGCAACGCCCGCCGACAGGCCGTGGTCGATGGCCCAGAACACCCCACCGAGGTAGACGGCATGGACCAGCGTGCCGGTCACCGCCTGATGACCCAGCGCCGCGGGGCTTTTCGGCCAAGCGGCGCGGGCGGCCCAGGCCAGCGGCGCCAGCAGGACCAGCGCGAGCAGGAAGCGCACGGCCAGAAAGGTGAAGGGCTCCACGTAAGGCAGGCCGAACTTGGCGCCGATGAAGCCGGTCGACCACAGCAGCACGAACAGTCCGGGCATCACCCGCACGAAGGCGCGCCGCGCCGGCGTGCTTGCCGAAGCGGCGGTGTCCGGGGCGGGGCGGGAGCGGTCTTCAGGCATGCGGGGTCCGGCGGCTTGTGGTCGGGCGGCCGGCATCATGGGCGTGGGCGGGGGGCGGCATCAAGGGCCGTTGCGCCGGGGCCATCGGGCACGCCGGACCGGGCGGCGCCATGAGGAGCCAGTGGCGGCGCGCGTTCGGGCCGACCCTCAGACCGTCATGCCGTCAGTTCCGCCGGCATTCTCGGCGCCTGGATGTCCAGGTAGGCGTCCACCGACGGGGGCGGCTTCTGGCCGATGATGGCGAAGCCGGTGACCAGCGTGGCGGTCCGTGCCGTCCTCTCCGCCTGATCGGGATCGCCCTCGGTCAGGGCCGACAGAAGCTCGGCGGCGGTGGCGCCAAGGCGGTCCAGTATTTCGGCCTCGGGCGTCAGGGGAGAGCGGTGGACCAGGATCTGCCCGCGCATGCCCAGCACCGTCTGGCGCAGCACGGTATCTTCGGCTGCGTCGAACAGGGCGGTGAGGAAGACGTCCTCCTGGCGGCGCACCTCGGTGGCTCGTCCGGCGTCGACGGCACGGGTCAGGCCGCGCTGCGCCCGTGCCAGTGCCGTGAAGGACCGCGCTGTGCCGTGCACGCTGGCGAGCCGCGCGGCAAAGCCCATGAGCAACGCATGGCCGACGACCACCCGCATCAGCTCGTCGCGGTTCAGGCGGCAGACGAAGGTGCCGCGCCCAACGACGATGCGCACGAGCCCCGTGGTTTCCAGTATCTTCAGGGCTTCGCGCACCGGTGCACGGCTGACGCCGAACATGCCCGACAGGCGCGTTTCCACCAGGCGCTCGCCCGGTTCGAACGTGCCGTCGAGGATGGCGTCATTGATCCGTTCGGCCACGCTTTGAGTCAGCGTCGGCGCGCGGGCGATGGTGTGGTCGTTGCGTGTCATGGAAATGGACTCTCGGCCAATGATCGTCCCCGGCAACAGCGTGGTTGCCGGCGACCCCCTCCTCTGATCATGGCAGCGGCGACCTTGGCTGCATGTCACGCTGTTTCCCACCGAACCGCGTGCCTGCCCAGGCAGTACCGAATGCTCATAATCGGGGATCGTATTGATTGCGCCGGTTTCGGTCAACGTGTCTTGCGCGGATCGGGTATCATGCGCACTAAAATTGCAAAGATTTATACTTCTGAAATATAAAGATTACCCAGGGCATAAAGAAGGTCTTGGGCCGTAAGGTCATGGTGGGTGCCAAAAAAGCCATACCGAGCCCGTCGATCCTTCCGCAACTGGCCCGGGCCCTCACCACGCGGCCGTGATCCAGGCAAGAGTCGGCGTCCGATCCACCATCGGCCCGGCGGCGTAGGACATGGCGGCCATGCCGCTGCTCGGCTGGCGTTATACTGGGCGCCTTTCTATGCTCGAGCCGGGTTTCGCCGGCCCGACGAACGCCCTCCAGCACCGGAGTCTCATGGTCGCCTCTTCCCCGCCGTCATCCGCTGCCCGTACCCAAGCCCGTGCCGACGATGACCCGCTGGTGCCCGACCGGGGTCCGCTGGCCTGGGCCATCCGCGGCAGCCTCCTGCTGGCGGCCAGCCTGACGGTGATGGCCGGTGCAGTGATCTCGCCGTCGCTGCCCGAACTGCAGGCCCACTTTGCCGACGTGGACAACGCCGGGCTGTGGACCCGGCTGGTGCTGACGGTGCCGGCGCTGTTCATCGCCGGCTTCGCGCCCGTGGCGGGATGGGTGATCGACCGCTTCGGCCGCAAGAGCATGATCGTCGTCGGCGCCGTGCTCTACGGCCTGTCCGGCGCCTCGGGGCTGGTGGTCGACAGCTTGTGGGCGATCCTGGTCGGGCGGGCGGCGCTCGGGCTGTCCGTCGCCATGGTGATGACGACGGCGCAGACGCTGGTGGGCGACTATTTCCAGGGCCCCCGCCGCGAGCGGTTCCTGGGCATCCAGTCGGCCTTCATGGCGTTCGGCGGCGTCGCCTTCCTGCTGGCCGGTGGTTTCCTGGCGGACCTGCATTGGCGCGGCCCTTTCGCCGTGTATCTGGCGGCCCTGTTGCTCGCGCCGGTAATGGCCTTTGTATTGCCCGAGCCGCCGCGTCATGATCCCGCTGCGGTTGCCGGCCGTGGTGCCGATGCCGCCGCGCCGCCGGAACCCGCGCGCATGCCCGTCGCCTTCGTGGCGGGCCTCTACGCGACGGCGTTCTTTACCATGACAACCTTTTTCATGGTGCCGACGCAGCTTCCGTTCTATCTGGAGGAGCTTGGCGTCGACAGCCCGAGTCGCACCGGGATGGCCATCGCCTGCTTCAACCTGTCGGCGGGACTGGCCTCCATGAGCTATGGCCGGCTGCGCCAGTGGCTGGGGCCGCCGGCGCTTTTCGCCATCGGCTTCGCCTGCATGGCGGCGGGTTACGGCCTGATCGCGGCGGCGGGAAGCTACGGCGTGGTGATGGTGGCCCTGGCATTGGCGGGGCCGAGCATGGGCATCAACATGCCCAACGCCAGCGTGTGGCTGCTGGCGCGGGTGCCGCCGGCCGTGCGCGGACGGGCGCTGGGCGGCCTGACGACGAGCCTGTTCCTGGGCCAGTTCGTCTCGCCGCTCGCCAGCCAGCCGGTGGTGGCGGCCTTCGGCCCCGGCACGGCCTTCGCCGTGGTGGCGGCCCTGGCGGCGACGGCCACGGCGACATTCCTGGGCGCCGCGCTCTGGACCCGGAGCGCGGGCGCCCCGACATGAAGAGGCCGGAACCGTCGTGCGGGCGGGCCGGCCGCGTGCAGTGAGAGAAACAACGGCGGCCTCCTCAGTGCAGCGGGGGCCGTGTCCCCGTGAAGGGAGAGGATCGTGGGTAACATCATCGGGAAACGACTGGCCGGAGCGCTGATGCTGGCGGCGGGTCTTCTGGCGGCGCCGACGGCGGGCCAGGCGCAGGACAAGCCGCAGGGCCTGCCGGTCGAAGCCGTGCCCGTGCGTGTCCAGCCCATGACCGACGAGCTTCTGGTGGTGGGCAGCCTGCTGGCCAACGAAAGCACCGTCATCCGCCCCGAGATCGCCGGCCGCGTCGAGGAGATTTCCTTCGACGAAGGCGGCCGCGCGGAAAAGGGCCAGTTGCTGGTCAAGCTGGACGACGACAGCCGGGCCGCCGAACTGAAAAGGGCCGAGGCCAACCTCAGCCTCAGCCAGCGCAACTTCAACCGCGCCGAAGAACTCTACCGCCGCCAGAACCTGCCCGTCAGCTCCCGCGACGAGGCGCTCGCGAAGCTGCGCGCCGACGAGGCCGCCCTGGAACTGGCGCGGGTGAACATGGAGAAGACGGAGCTTCGCGCGCCGTTCTCCGGCCTGCTCGGCCTGCGGCAGGTGAGCGTCGGCGACTATGTCCGCGCCGGCGATGCCATCGTGAACCTGGAGGACGTGGACCCCATCAAGGTGGACTTCCGCGTGCCGGAGGTCTTCGCCCACCGCCTGGAGACCGGCCAGTCCATTCGCATGCGTGTCGACGCCGTGCCCGGCGAAACGTTCGAGGGCACGGTCTACGCCATCGATCCGCAGGTGGACGTGCAGGGCCGCAGCGTGCTCCTGCGCGCCCGCGTGCCCAACATGGACGGCCCTTTGCGCCCGGGCATGTTCGCCCGCGTGACCCTGGTGCTGGACGAACGGCCCAACGCCCTGGTGGTGCCGGAGGAGGCCCTCATCCCCCAGGGCACCAGCCAGATGGTCTACAAGGTGGTGGACGGAATGGTGGAGGCCCAGCCGGTCACCATTGGCCAGCGCCGCAAGGGCATCGTCGAGGTGACCGGGGGCCTGAGCGAAGGCGACACGGTCATCACGGCCGGCCAGATCAAGGTGCGCCCCGGCCAGCCCGTCACCGTCATGCCCGCCGGCGGTCCCGGCGCTGAGGGCAAGGCGGGGGGCGATCCGCAGGCCGCCTCGGCGGCGGGGGCGGAGGGCTGATCCATGGTCCTGTCCGACCTGTCCATCAAGCGGCCGGTGCTCGCCACCGTCATGAGCCTCGTCATCGTGCTGGTGGGCATCATCGCCTATGACCGGCTGACGGTGCGCGAATACCCCAATATCGACGAGCCGGTGGTGAAGGTGGAGACCCGCTACCCCGGCGCCACGGCGGAGATCATCGAGACCCAGGTCACCCAGCCGCTGGAGGAGAGCCTGGCGGGCATCGAGGGCATCGACGTCATGACGTCCACCTCCCGCCCCGAACAGAGCCAGGTGGAGGTGAAATTCCGCCTGACCCGCGACCCCGACACGGCGGCCAACGACGTGCGCGACCGCGTCGCCCGTGTGCGCGGCCAGCTTCCCAGCGAGATCGACGAGCCTGTCATCTCCAAGGAGGAAGCCGACGCCCAGCCGATCATCTACCTGGCGTTCTCGTCGGACCGGCATTCGCCGCTGGAGGTCACCGACTACGCCGACCGCTACGTCAAGGACCGGCTGCAGAACATCGACGGCGTCGCCAACGTGATGATCTTCGGCGAGCGCCGCTATGCCATGCGCCTGTGGCTCGACCGTGCGCGCCTGGCGGCCTATGGCCTGACGGTGCAGGACGTCGAGGGCGCGTTGCGCCGGCAGAACGTGGAAATTCCCTCGGGCCGCATCGAGAGCGCGGAGCGCGAGTTCACCGTGCTGGCAGAGACCGACCTGCGCACGCCCGCCCAGTTCGAGGACCTGATCATCAAGCGTGCTGACGGTTACCTGGTGCGCCTGAAGGACGTGGGCCGTGCCGAGATCGGAGCGGAAAGCGAGCGTTCGGCCGTACGGTTCAACGGCCAGAGCGCGGTCGCCCTGGGCGTGGTCAAGCAGGCCACGGCCAACCCGCTGGACGTCAGCGCCGGCGTGCGCGAGGCGCTGCCCATCATCGAGGGCGGCCTGCCCGAGGGCATGAGCGTCGACATCGGCTATGACAGCTCCATCTTCATCGATCGCTCCATCGCCAACGTCTTCACCACCATCGGCGAGGCGGTGGTGCTGGTGATCCTGGTGATCTTCGTGTTCCTGCGCTCCATCCGCGCCACGCTGATCCCGCTGGTGACCATTCCGGTGTCGCTGATCGGCGCGTTTGCGCTGATGTATGCCTTCGGTTTTTCCATCAACACGCTGACCCTTCTGGCCATGGTGCTGGCCATCGGCCTAGTGGTCGACGACGCCATCGTCATGCTGGAGAACATCCACCGCCATGTGGAGGAAGGCCTGTCGCCCGTGCAGGCGGCCTTCAAGGGCAGCCGGGAAATCGCCTTTGCCGTCGTCGCCATGACGCTGACCCTGGCGGCGGTCTATGCGCCCATCGGCTTCATGGAGGGGCGCACCGGGCGCCTGTTCACGGAATTCGCCCTGACGCTGGCGGGTGCCGTGCTGGTGTCGGGCTTCGTGGCGCTGACGCTGTCGCCCATGATGTGCTCCAAGCTGCTGCGCCACGAGAAGAAGCACTCCACCATCTACAACGCCATCGAGCGGGTGATGGTGGGCATGACCAACGCCTACCGCGCCATGCTGCGGGTGACGCTTCGCGCCAACATCCTGGTGATCGGCGTGGCGCTGGGGGTGGCCGGCGGGGCCTATGTCCTGTTCACCCAGCTGCCGTCGGAACTGGCGCCGACGGAGGACCGCGGCACCATCATCGGCATCGGCATCGCGCCGGAAGGCTCGACGCTCGACTACTCCGACAAGTACGCCCGGCAGATGGAGCAGGTCTATGCCAATACGCCGGAGGCCGAGCGCTACTTCGTGGTGACGGGCTTCCCCGTGGTGTCGCAGATCATCAGCTTCGTCGGCCTGACGGACTGGGAGGACCGCGACCGCAAGCAGCAGGAGATCGTCAAGGAGATGCAGCCCAAGCTGTTCGGCGGCATCCCCGGCATCATGGCCTTCCCCACCAACCCGCCGTCGCTGGGCCAGAGCCCGGTGTCCAAGCCCGTGCAGTTCGTCATCCAGACCACCGCGCCCTATGACGAGCTTCAGACCATGGTGGACAGTGTGGTTGCCAAGGCGCGGGAGTATCCCGGGTTCATCAACCTCGACACGGACCTGAAGCTGAACAAGCCCCAGCTTTCGGTGCAGGTGGACCGCGAGAAGGTGGCCGATGTGGGCGCCGACGTGGCCGAGATCGGCCGGACGCTGGAATCCATGCTGGGCGGCCGACAGGTGACGCGCTTCAAGCAGAACGGCAAGCAGTACGACGTGATCGTGCAGGTCGCCGATGTCGACCGGGCGACGCCGTCGGACCTGTCGGCCATCTACGTGCGCGGGGCGGACGGGTCCATGATCCAGTTGTCCAACCTGCTGACGGTGACGGAGACGGTCGCGCCGAAGGAGTTGAACCACTTCAACCAGATGCGGTCGGCCACCATCACCGCCAACCTGGCGCCGGGCTTCGCCCTGTCCGATGGTCTGGCGACGCTGGAGGGCATCGCCGCCGAGGTGCTGCCGCCGGAGGCTCTTGTCGACTACGCCGGTCCGTCGCGCGAGTACAAGGAGTCGAGCGCCAGCCTCTACGTCACCTTCCTGCTGGCGCTGGGGTTCATCTACCTGGTGCTGGCCGCGCAGTTCGAGAGCTTCGTCGACCCGTTCGTCATCATGCTGTCGGTGCCGCTGTCGGTGACCGGCGCGCTACTGGCGCTGTACCTGACGGGCAACACGCTGAACGTCTACAGCCAGATCGGGCTGGTGACGCTCATCGGCCTCATCACCAAGCACGGCATCCTCATCGTGGAGTTCGCGAACCAACTCCAGGAGCAGGGCCGCAGCAAGCGCGATGCGGTGATCGAGGCCAGCGCGCTCCGCCTGCGCCCGATCCTCATGACCACGGGTGCGATGGTGCTTGGCGCGGTGCCGCTGGCGATCGCCGTGGGCGCGGGCGCTGAAAGCCGGGCCGCCATCGGCTGGGTCATCGTGGGCGGCATGACCTTCGGGACGCTGCTGACGCTGTTCGTGGTGCCGACGGCCTACCTGCTGATGGCCCGCGGCCACGGCAAGGCCATGCCCGAGCCCGACGCCAAGCTGATGGGCGGAGCGCCGGCGGAGTAGAGCCGACCGGCTTGAGGTGCGGGAAGGGGCGGTGTCCGGGCGCGGACGCCGCCCCTTTCTTGCGCGCCGACCGGGCAGGACGCGCCGCTGCTCTGCAAGGGCGGCGACTTTGCCAGGACCGACATGCGGCAGGCGCTTGGCATAGCCAAGACAACCCGGGCGTCAGATGCCGCCCAGGGTGTATCCCATGCGGAAGCCGCCCCAGTGGCGGCCGTTGACGAAGATCGGCGCGCTGACGTCCTTCATCATCACCATCTTGCCGCCCATGTCGCGCTTGTAGCTGTTGAGCAGGAACGGGCGCGTGTTGCGGCCCGCCGCCAGACCCACCGGGTCATCGAAGATGCGCCGATTGCGGCAGTTGGCGGTGTTCCACAGCGGGTCGTCGCCCTGCGGCTGGCTGTACTTCTTGTTGTGCGTCGGCAGGTAGCCGTTGCGGTCCACCGCCGCGCAGAACAGGATGTTGGGGTCGCTGGCCAGCAGCGGCTCCTGCAACTCGGGCAGGACGCGGTCGGTGAAGTCGACGAAGCGCGTGGTGTGCTGGCGCGGATCGGTGCCGGGGATGGGCTTGTAGTTCTCGTCGAACAGCGCGTCCTCGGTCATGCGGCCCGAGGCGACGGCATCCTCGAACAGCCGGCCGATGGTCTCGGCCATGTTTTGCACGCTGCGGACATAAGGGCTGTCGGCCATCTCGAACCCTTCGGAGACGGCGCGGGTGATCAGGTCCTGCGTCTGGTTCATCAGGCCGTTGACGGCGTCGGTGGCGTGGTGCAGGTGCCCGCTTTCGTCCTCCACGTCGCCTGTCAACGCATTGACGCTGTCCACCACGATGCCGCAGCGGTCCAGGTTTCCCGACACCGCGCCGCTGATGGACTGGATCTGGCCGCCGACGTCCTCCATGCCGTGCGACAGCGTGGCGACCACCCGCGACAGGGTCTCGGTGGACTGCTCCACGGTGCCGGCGCGCTCGCGGCTGTCGCTGGTTTCCGTGTGAAGCTGGCCGATGAGGGTCTCAAGCTCCGCCACGGTTTCCTCGATGTGGGACGTGGCGTCGCTGGTCTGCTGGGCCAGCGCCTTCACCTCGCCGGCGACCACGCCGAAGCCTTTGCCCGCCTCACCGGCGCGAGCGGCCTCGATGGTGGCGTTGAGGGCCAGCAGGCGGGTCTGCTTGGCGATGGCCTCGATTTCCTGGCTGACGTTGGAAACCTGCCGCAGCGCCTCCGACAGGCCGGCAAGCTGCTGCTCGATGCGGCCGACACCTTCCACCAACCCGTGGATGTCGCCGGTGGCGCGCTCCAGGGCATCGCGGCTGCCGCGGGCCTCGGCCAGCACCCGGTCGGCGACGTCCTGTGCGGAGCCGGCGGCGTCGTTGATGGACTGGTTGGACTCCGCCATCTCCTCGGCGGCGCGGCGCAGGCCGTCGAACTGGTCGACGCTGCGGCCCAGGCGCTCGTTCACCGCGCCGATGTCCAGCGCGACCGTCGCCAGGCTTTCCCAAAGACTACCGATGCCCTTGACGATGCCCGCCGCGGCCCCATCCGCGCGGGTGTCGAGCATGTCGGCGCCGCCGGCGCCGGGGTGGCGACCTGCGTCGTCCATGTTGCGTCCTCCCTGAACCCTTGCCTTATCTTTCGGTTGGTCCTGTTGACCGGACCTTTGGCATAAGTGTGACGCCAGTCGCCTTCCGGCGCAAGAAGGCTACGCCGGTGACAAAGTATCGTATCCGAAAGTGTTGCAAAGACGTCGGCCGCCTAAAGCAGCGCCTCCGTGCCGCCGTTGACCAGCAGGCTCAGCAGCAGGTCGAGGAGGATGATGGCCACGGCCGTGCCCGCGCTCACCCCCAGGCCGTGCCGGGCGATGAACCAGCCGTACATGATGAAGGCGCTGGTGGTCAGCAGGAACAGCAGCGCCACCAGTCCCTGGGGCAGAAGCCCCACCGCCTGCACGATGGACAGCGGCAGCAGGACGGCCGCCACCACCAGCTGGAACCAGTTGTACGGCACCATGTAGTGGAAGTAACGGTCGAAGCAGCCCAGCATTCGGCTGACGGTAATCATCACCGTCGGCATCACCAGCCAACCCAGGGCGAATCCCACCGTCTCCAGCCCCAGGAAGCGCAGCCAGTGGGCGTCCTGCTCCGTCCCCGCGAAATACAGCATGGACTGGATCAGGTAGAAGGGCAGGGTCAGGAAGGCTACGATGAAGGAGTTCCAGAACCCGTTCACCGACAGGTTGAAACACTCGATCCCGCGGGCGTCCAGGCGCAGCAGGCGGTTCAGCCCCCACAGGCTGGAGGCGGTTTCCGAGACGCTGGGGACGGCCACGGTGCCCGCCGCTCAGCCGCGCGGAGCGGCGAAATAGCCGCTGACGACCCGGCGGTAGACTTCCGTCAGGGCCTCCAGGTCGGCGACGGCGATGTTCTCGTCGGCCTTGTGCATGGACCGCCCGACCATGCCGAACTCCATCACCGGGCACAGGTCCTTGATGAAACGCGCATCCGAGGTGCCGCCAGAGGTGGAAAGCTCCGGCCGCGTCTCCAGCACCGCCTCGCAGGCGTCCGACACCAGGTCCGACAGCAGGCCCGGCGGCGTCAGGAACGATTCGCCGGAGATGCGGATGTCCAGGTCATGGTCGCCACCCTCGTCGACCACCTCCAGCTTTTCACGCGCCCAGGCGCTCAGCCGCTCGCCGGTGTGCAGGTCGTTGAACCGGATGTTGAACCGTGCCGTCGCCGCGCCGGGGATCACGTTGGTCGCCGGGTTGCCGACGTCGATGGTGGTGATCTCCAGGTTGGACGGCTGGAAGTGGGCCGTCCCGGCGTCCAGCGGCTTCTCGATCAGCGCCGACATCATGCGCATGAGGCGCGGAATGGGGTTGTCCGCCAGGTGCGGATAGGCGACATGCCCCTGGCTGCCGTGCACCGTCACCACGCCGTTGAGGCTGCCGCGCCGGCCGATCTTCATCATTTCGCCCAGGCGGCCGGGGTTGGTCGGCTCGCCCACCAGGCAATGGTCGATGGTCTCGCCGGTTTCACGCAGCCAGTCCAGCATCTTGCGGGTGCCGTTGACGGCCGGCCCTTCCTCGTCGCCGGTGATCAGCAGCGACAGGCTGCCGCCCGGCGCACCGTCCGCCCAGTCGTCGCGCGCACGGGCGACGGCGGCGACGAAGGCGGCGATGGCACCCTTCATGTCGGAGGCGCCGCGGCCGTACAGAATGCCGTCCTTCACCTCTGCCGCGAAGGGATCGAGCGTCCAGCCCTGGCCGACGGGCACCACGTCGGTGTGGCCGGCAAAGCAGAAGTTGGGCGCGGCCGTGCCCAGGCGGGCATACAGGTTGTCCACCCGCTCGTCCCCCTCGCCGAAGGGCAGGCGGGTGCAGCGGAAGCCCAGGGTCTCCAGCGCCGCCTGCAGAACGTCCAGCGCGCCCTCGTCGGCGGGCGTGATGCTCGGCCGGCGGATGAGCGCCTGCGCCAGGGGCAGCGGATCGGTCAGCGCGGCGGCCTCGAAGGCGGGCAGGGTGGAGGTGTCGGCGGTCAAGGGGTATGCTTTCCTGACAGGTCTGGAACGGCGGGCCGGCGGCCCGCCGCAACCACTCATTAATCCCGCAGCAGCTCGTTGATGCTGACCTTTGAACGGGTACGCTCGTCGACCCGCTTCACGATCACTGCGCAATAGAGGCCGGGGCCGGCCGATCCGTCGGGCAGCGGCTTGCCCGGCATGGTGCCCGGCACGACCACCGAGTACGACGGGACGCGGCCCATGTGGACCTCGCCGGTCTCGCGGTCGATGATCTTGGTGGACGCGCCGATGTAGACACCCATGGACAGCACCGCGCCTTCCTCGACACGCACGCCTTCGGCCACTTCGGCGCGGGCGCCGATGAAGCAGTTGTCCTCAATGATGACCGGGCCGGCCTGCAGGGGCTCCAGCACGCCGCCGATGCCGGCGCCGCCCGAGATGTGCACGTTCTTGCCGATCTGTGCGCAGGAGCCGACGGTGGCCCAGGTGTCGATCATGCAGCCGGTGTCGACGTAGGCGCCCAGGTTGACGAACGACGGCATCAGCACCACGCCCGGGGCGATGTAGGCCGACCGGCGCACGACGCAGTTGGGCACGGCGCGGAAGCCGGCCTCGCGGAACTCGGCCTCGCCCCAGCCGTCGAACTTGCTGGGCACCTTGTCCCACCAGTTGGCCGCACCCGGGCCGCCGTTGATGACGGTCATGTCGTTCAGGCGGAAGGACAGCAGCACGGCCTTCTTCAGCCACTGGTTGACGATCCACCCCTCGGCGGTCTTTTCGGCGACGCGGGCCTCGCCCGAATCCAGCAGGTTCAGCGCGGCGTCGACGGCCTCGCGCACCTCGCCGCCGGTTTTGGCATTGATGCCCTCGCGCTCTTCGAAGGCGGTGTCGATGGTGGTCTTCAGGCTGTCGAGGCTCATGAGTCGGCCAAGCTCCGATGCTGGGGAAGTCTTGAAATGGTGCGTGAACATACCCCGCCCAGGGGTCAAGTCAACAGCGCGGTCGGGAGCCGGAGGCAGCGACTTGCGCGGCGCAAAAGGCCGCGCGCGCTGTGTTGGCATAAGGCGAACAAAGGGATAAGCTCTGTTCCGTTGGGTTGAGGGGTTCAGGGGATACCGGTGAGCACAGGGACAAGAGCAGAGCCGCGTGCCGCGGCCGACACGCTGGTGGATGCCGGCCTGCTGTCGCTGTGCCGCAGCGCGCTCGAGTCCTATCCCGGCGGCATGCTCATCATCGATGCCCGCGACCGACCCATGATGGTCGGGCCGCGTTCGGACAGCCTGACGGCCGCGCTGGATCGGGCGGCGGCAGAGGAGACGCGCTGTTCCTCCAATGCCTCGGGGCTGGCGCCAGCGCCCGCCGATGGCCTGCCGGCCGCCATGCCGGGGCCCGTGCGGGCCTTGGCGGAACGCGCCCGAACCGACGGCGTGGCGGTGGAGGAAATCGTTTCCCTTCCGGGCGAGACGGGGCCGGCTTGGTTCCGCCTGTCGCTGCTGCCGCTTGAATGCCTGGAGCCCGACTGCCAGCCCGGACGCCTGCTGGTGCTTGCGCGCGACGTGACCCTGGAGCGCACCCTTCGCGCCGCCCTGGTCGACAGCCGTCAGCGCTACAAGGATTTCGTGGAGATTTCCACCGATTTCGCGTGGGAGACGGGACGCGACGGCGCCTTCGTTTTCGTCAGCCCCCGCGGCGCCCTGGGATATCCGGCACAGCGCCTGGTGGCGACCGACCCGGCGAGCCTGGTGGCGGAATATTTCGGCCCCGGCTCGATCCCGTTCCACGCGCGCGAACCGGTGGAGGACGTCGACGTCTGGCTGCGCGCGGCGACCGGGGCGCTGGCCTGTGTGCGCATGTCGGCGACGCCGCTCTACAACGCGCACGGCGAGTGGTCGGGCGCCCGAGGCGTCGGCCGTGACGTCACCCGCGAGCGCGACCGTGACGCCGCGCTGGCCCGCGCCCGCAACCGGGAGCGCATCCTGGCCTACATCACCCGCGCCATCCGGGACGAGGTCAACCCGACGGATATGCTGGCGACGGCGGCGGAGACGCTGGGCCGGGGGCTGGGAGCCACCGTCTGTCAGGTCTTCCGGGTGCCCGCAGCGGAGGATGCCGAACGGCCGCCGGCGGGTCCGGGCGAGAGCGCGCCCGCTGCCGCCGACGACGACGGCGAGCGGACGCCGCTGACGTTCGTGCCCGGCGCGCGGTGGGGCGACCTGGGGTACATGGCCGCGGGGCCGGTGCTTGACCGCCTGCGCCAGCGGCGCGGCCGGCTGGAGGTGGAGATCGGCGACTGGTCCATCATGGCGGCGCCCACCGTCTACCGCCACGCGCTCAACGGCGCCGTGGTGCTGTGGCGCGAGGTGGGCCGCGGGCCGTGGAGCGAGGACGACCGCCTGCTCATCGGCGAGATCGCCAGCCAGTTGGGCATCGCGCTGGAGCAGATCGCCAACCACGAAAGCATCCTGCGCATGTCGCGGACCGACCCACTGACGGGCCTCTTCAACCGTCGCGCCTTCTTCGGCGAACTGGAACGCCGCTACCGCCGGCTGGAGCGCGACCGCAGCCCGGCGTCGCTCATCTACCTGGACCTGGACAACTTCAAGGTCATCAACGACCGCAGCGGCCACAAGGCCGGGGACGACCTGCTGCTGCGCCTGCGCGACGTCCTGGTGGGCAACACCCGTCCCACCGACCTTGTGGCGCGGCTGGGCGGGGACGAGTTCGCCGTGTGGCTGGAAGGCGCGGACAGCGGTGTTGCTCAGGCCAAGGCTGAAATGCTGGTGACGGCCGCCCGGGCGCTGGACGATGCGGCGATCGCCGGCGACAAGCCGCTCAGCCTGTCGCTGGGCGTGGCGGTGCACGAGGCCGGCTCGGGCGAGACCCTGGCGGAGATGGTCGCCCGCGCCGACGCCGCCATGTACGCCGCCAAGCACACCGGCAAGAACGCCTGGCACCTGGCGCCGCCGCCCGGCGGTGGTGGTCATGGTGGTGGTGGTGCGGCGCCCGATACGCGGAACACGGAGGTGGAGGCATGAACTCGCTCGTCCGCCGCCTCCTGGACCAGTCGGCCGATGCCGCCGACGTCCAAATCAGCTACGACGAGGCGCGCGCCCTGGCGCGGCACGACGATCCGGACGTGCGCCGCAGCCTGGCCGGCCACCCGGACACGGTGCCGGAAATCCTCTACTATCTGGCCGAGGACCCGGACCCGCGCGTGCGCCGCGCGGTCATCGCCAACGGCCAGACGCCGCCCCTGGCGCACCTTCTTCTGGCGCACGACAGCGATGCCGACGTGCGCGGCGACCTGGCGGCCAAGATCGCGCGGCTCGCGCCCGGCCTGACTGAGCACGAGCAGGACCGCGTGCGCCAGAGCACCATGGAGGCGCTGCAGGCCCTGACGCGCGACCAGATCCCGCGTGTGCGCCAGGTGCTGTCCGAAGCCCTGAAGGACGTCGCCAACGCGCCGCCCAACGTCATCCGGCAGCTTGCCCGCGACGTGGAGGTGGCGGTGGCCGCCCCGGTGCTGGAATATTCGCCGGTCCTGACCGACGAGGACCTGCTGGAAATCATCGCCGCCAGCCCGGTCAGCGCCAAGTTGACGGCCATATCGCGCCGCCGGCAGGTGACGGAGGCGGTGTCCGACGCCATCGCCGACACCGAAGACGACGCCGCAATCGCCGCCCTTCTGGGCAACACCAGCGCCCAGATCCGCGAGGAAACGCTCGACCGGCTGATCGAGCAGGCGCCCGAGCACCCCGGCTGGCAGGAGCCCCTGGTGCGGCGGCCGTCCCTGAGCACGGGCGCGGCGGTGCGCCTGGCCCGCTTCGTCGCCGACAATCTGATCCTGGTGCTGCAGAGCCGCGCCGACCTGCCGCCCGAAACGGCGCGGGAGGTGGCGCGCGTGGTCCACCGTCGCCTGGGAGAGCCGCGCCGCCAGGACGACGGCACACCGGACCGCCCCGACGGCCAGCCGACGGCGCCGGTGACATGGCGGCGCCCCTCGCCGCAATCCTCCGAACGGGCCCGTTCCATGGCCGAGCGCGACCAACTGACGGAAAAGGTGGTGGCCGACGCCATCGTTGCCGCCGACGAGGACTTCGTCACCGCCGCCCTTGCCGTCCTGGCCGACCTGCCGGCGCCGGTGGTCAGCGCCATCCTGCGTTCGGGCAGCCCCCAGGGCATGGTGGCGGTGGCCTGGAAGGCCGGCCTGACGCCCTCGACGGCGGTGCAGCTTCAGGCCCAGGTCGGGCGGGTGGCGCCGCTGGACCTTCTGCGGCCGGGTCTCAACGGCAAGTTCGCCCTGAAGAAGGGCGAAATGACCTGGCAGATCGACCTGTTTCGCCGCGCCGTCGCCGATGCGGCTGCCGCCGGTGCCGGAGAAGGCTGACGCTACCGGCCGCGCCGCGTGGCGCAACCGCTTTCGCGCATCAGGGGTTTATCCTTCGGGGACCACGACCGGGAGACGCCGCATGCTGCGCCGCGCCAGTTTCCGCCGATCCGCACTGACCGCCGCCGTTGCCGCCGGCCTCGGCCTGTCGCTGGGGCTGGCGGGCTGCTCCGAGGACCCGCGCCTGCTCAACGCCAACACCGGGGGCATCGCCATCGCCCTCGGCGACCCCGAAAACGCCCTGTCCCAGGCGACGGAGGTCGCCAGCCAGCACTGCGTCAACGTGCGGCGCATCGCCGTGCTGCGCGACGTGCAGGAGGTGGGGGACGAGCAGGTGGCCTTCTTCGACTGCGTGGCCATCGAGCCGGCCGCCCGGTGACGCATGTTCGCACGCCGCAGGCGAGGCGTTTTCATCCTGCATTGCAGGATGCAATACATCCGCAACCAAATGAGGTAATCCGTTCGGTGGTTTCCGTCGCGGCAACGCCGGTTGCGGGCCCGTGCGTCCGCCAACCGGGGCTGGCACGCCGATTGCTGACCTTGGCGGATACGTGACCGGCGATGCCCGGCACGGCGCCCCTCCGCCCCGAGGTCGCCGTGTCTCCCTCCTCTCGACGCGGAGCCGGTCATGCCGCGTTCGTGGCCGCTTTTCCTCTCCCCCTGGCCGCGGGCGTGAAGGGCCGCCGGACCCGCACCCGGCGGCCCTTCTTCTTTTCAAAATGGGCCCGGCGCGCGCCGACAAAATTGGACCAAGGTTCCAATTTTGCGTCTGACCTATGGCTTATGCGAGGTCCAGCCCGAATTCTGTATGCTCCCGACATCTTCGAACGGTCACGTCGGCGCGGGGACGGCGGGACGCATAACGAGAGAGGGGAAGGGCAGATGTCGCAGTACGAGATAGACCGCCAGCGCCACCTGATGCGTGTGGACGAGGCGACGCGCGAGAACCTGGTGGCGACGCGCCCGCTGGTGGAGCCGCGCCTCGACGCCGTGCTGGATGCCTTCTACGCCTTCGTCCAGTCCGACCCTGACATGGCGCAGTTGTTCGCGTCGGACGAGGCCATGGAGCGCGCCCGGCAGGCCCAGAAGTGCCATTGGCTCGACACCCTGTTTGCCGGCAAGTGGGATTCGGGCTATGTCGACACGGTCAAGCGTATCGGCCGTGCCCACGTCGAGCACGGCGTGACGCCGGACTACTACCTCGCCGGCTATGCCTTCTTCATGGATGCGCTGATCGACATCGTGCTGCAGGCCAAGCGCAAGCGCCCGCAGGAGGCCGCCGCCATGCTCAAGGCCGTCAACCGCTCGGTCTTCATGGACCTGACGACGGTGCTGCACAGCTATTTCGACCTGGAGCGCGAGAAGCGCCAGGACGCGGCGGCGGAGAATGCCCAGGACTTCGAAACAGGCGTGGCGGTCATCGCCGACCGTCTGGCCGACTCCGTCCAGCGCATGCAGGCTTCGGCCGACAGCCTGCACGAGACGGCCGCGCACACCTCCGAGAACGCACAGAGCGTCTCCGACGGGGCCGAGACCGCATCCGCCAATGCCGACACGGTGGCCGCGGCGGCCGAGGAATTGTCGGCGTCCATCGACGAAATCAACCGCCAGATGGCGCAGAGCACCGCCACGAGCCGCGAGGCGGTGGAAGAGGCCGAGCGCACGTCCGGCGTGGTGGCCGACCTGTCCAACATGGCCGACAAGATCGGCGAGGTGGTGCGCCTGATCAACGACATCGCCAGCCAGACGAACCTGCTGGCGCTCAACGCCACCATCGAGGCCGCCCGCGCCGGCGAAGCGGGCAAGGGCTTTGCGGTGGTGGCCGGCGAGGTCAAGGCGCTGGCCCAGCAGACCGCGCGCGCGACCGAGGACATCGACCGCCAGGTGGCCAGCTTGCGCGAGGTTACGGGCGGCGTGGTCAGCGCCATCGGCGGCATCCGCGAGACCATCGGCAAGATCGACCACATTTCCTCCTCCATCGCCGCGGCGGTGGAGGAGCAGGGCGCGGCCACCCGCGACATCGCGCGGAACGTTCAGGAGGCGGCGGCCGGCATTGACGGCATGCGCGGCGGCATCGCGGCCTTGTCCGGCGACGCCGACAGCACGGCCGAGGTGGCCTCGTCCCTGCGCGGCGACAGCGAGTCCATGGCCGGCGAGACGGAAAACCTGCGCGCCGCCATGGGCGTCTTCCTCGACCGGGTGCGCGCCTCGGCGTGATCCCTGCCGCAACACGGAAACGGCGCCGCCCGCCGACGGGCCGGCGCCGTTCCTGTTTCCGGGTTAAGGGCGTTACGCCGGGTCCTCGTGGTGGCCGGTGGCGCTGCCCTCGGACACCCTGGACAACTGGCCTTCCTCCATGTGCACGCGGTGGTCGGCGACGTCGAAATACTTGTCGTCGTGGGTTACGGCGATGATCGTCTTGCCCTGGTCGCGCAGGCGCGGAAGGATTTCGCGGTAGAACTTCCAGCGGAAGTACGGGTCCTGGTCGGCCGCCCATTCGTCGAAGACGCAGATGGGACGCTTTTCCAGCATGGCGGCAATCAGCGCCAGGCGCTTGCGCTGGCCGCCCGACAGCGACACGGTCGAGAACCGCCGGTCCACCAGCCGCACCTTGTGGTCCATCTCCAGCAGGTGCAGAAGCTCCACCGCCTCGTCCCAATCCACCGTTTCCACGCCGTAGAGTTCGCGGAACAGGTGGTTGTCGGAAAAGATGACGCAGAACCGGTCGCGGTAGGACTGGGCGTTCTCCGGCGTCACGCGGCGCTCGTCCAGCATCACCGCGCCGCCGTCGGGGTGGTAGAGGGCGGTCATCAGCTTGAGAAGCGTCGACTTGCCCGAGCCGTTGCCGCCGGTGATGAACAGCACCTCGCCCTTGCGGATTTCCAGGTTGACGGGACCGACGTGGAAGGCGTGCTCGCCGGGCGCGTCGCCGCGCCCCGAGGCGTGGCTGAAGGTCACGTCGCGCAGGCGCAGCACGTCGAAATCGTCGGAGAAGGGGTCGTAGCTGCCGGTTTCCGGCTGCTCCAGCTCGCGCAGCTCGGCCTCCACCTTCAGCATGGCATTGGCCGAGGCATTGGCGCGCGTGAGCAGCGGCACGCCCGAGACCACGTTGGAAATCGGCCCCATGAGGAAAAGGGCGGCAGTGGTGATCATGCCCACCTTGTCGATGCCGATGTCGGCCATCTTGGGCACCACGAAGACCATGACGCCGATCATGATGAAGAACGCCACCTGCGACGCCACCAGGTTGCCCGCGAACAGGCCCGCCGTTTCCACCTTGCGGTCGGTCAGGCGGTTGGACAGGCGCGAGAGCATGCTGCCCAGTTCGGCCGAGCGGGTGCTGTTCATCTTCACTTCCTTGAAGCCGTCCAGCATGTCGCGGAAGCCGTCGACCAGCTCGCCCTCCAGCCGGTCGGTCTCGGCGAACTGGCGCGCAACCTCCTTGCTGCGGGCCAGGTGGATGAGCGCCCCGGCGACGACGGTGCCGATCAGCAGGAAGAAGGCCGTCATGCTCAGCCAGGCGATGTAGAACACCACGAACACCGTCATGATCAGCGCCTGCCCGGACACCATCAGCAGCGGCACGGTTTCCGCCAGTGCTTTGGCCTCGCGGCTGACGGTGGCGTAGATCTCGGCTGACGACAGGCGCTCCATGTCCTGAAGCTCTGCCCGGCGGATGCGTTCGACGATGCGTTCGCGCAGTTTGTGGACCGTGACCTCGGACGCCCGCGTCGCCATGGTCAGCAGCCACTTCTGCGACACCACGTAGAGCGCGATGGCGGCCACGAACATGATCAGGGAGCGCATCATCTCTCCCTTTTCGTCCAGCGAGGCGGCGGCGTGGTTGATGACCGCCAGCACGGCCGCGTTGGACGATCCGGACAGGGCGCCCATGATCATGAACTTCCAGCGCTGGCGCGAAAGTTCCGCGTGGAACAGTTGAAGTACCTGCATGTCCCCCTCTACGCGCGTTCAAGCGGCCGTCATTGGTCTTCGGCCACCGTCACCGTGGCCCCCGCTCCGGTCAGCGCCACGGCCGCCGTCGCCCATGCGCAACGCAGGTCGATCAGCGTCCAGTCGGTCCCCTGATGGCGGAGGATAACAGGCTCCGCCCGTGGACTACAGCCCGTCGCGATGCGGCGCGGGTCCGTCAGAAGGCCGGTGCCGGCGCCCTTGAGCAGCGCCTCCTTGCGCGTCCACAGGCGAAGGAAGGCGGCGCGGCGCATGTCGGCGGGCGTATCCGCCAGGACGTTTGCTTCCGCCGCCGTCGCCACCTGCCGGGCCAGCGGCAGCAGGTCGTCGTCCAGGCGCGCGGCGTCCTCCACGTCGATGCCCACGTCCGCGCCCCGCCGTACGGCGATGCCGACGCCCGCCGCGCAGTGCGAGAGGCTGAAGCGCCAGATGTCGGGGGCGCCGCCGTCGGCGTTCAGCAGGAAGGGCCGCCCCTGGCTCTCGGTCGCAAAGCGCAAGGAGGCTGCCGGACGCCCGGTCGCCTTCGCCAGAACCCGCCGGAGAAGCGCGTGGGCCAGGGCATAAAGGTTGCGGTCCTCGGCCCGATGGAAGGCGTCCATCCGCGCCCGCTCGGCGGCATCCAGCAGGGCGATGTCCGCTGCCGCCGGGACGGCGGCCGGCACCAGCCTGACACGGGCGGGAACGGGCGCGGCGGCGGTCATGGCGGCCCTAGAAGTTCGCCAGCACGCCGAAGAACACCTGCGGGCTGCTGTCGGGGCGGCCTGCCACCGTCGTGTTGTGGTTGATGAGCGGTAGGCCCACCTCCACCTGCCCCTGAAGCCACGGCGTCACGGTCGCCCGGACGCCAAGCCCGGTCGAGGCGGCGGTCTTCGGGTCCTCGGTGCCGGGGGCGGAATCATTGATCCAGAACTGGCCGATGTCGTACCACGCGAAGGGCTGCACCCCCATGAGCCAGGGCTTGCCGACGGTGATGGTGGTGTTGAGTTCCGCCCGCGCGGCCCATCCCTTGTCGCCGGAGACCACGCCGCCGTGAAAGGCCCGGCCGAAGCCCTCGCCGCCGAACGACATCAGTTCCGAGCCCGGGAGCACGTCCGGCGTGATCTGCGCCGATACCTCTCCCACCAGGGTCAGGCCAAGCGGCAGGGGCTGGTTGCGCTGCGCCTCCACCTGGATCTTCTGGAAGGTGGGCACGCTGTCCGGGCGGTCCAGGAGATTGTCGGGATCATCGGCGCCGAAAGCCCCCAGGCCATTGCTGACCGTGCCCGAAACACGGGTCACGCCGCCACCGCCGTCCACCCAGTCGAGGTTCGCGCCAAAGCGCCAGGCGGTGACCTTGTCCTCGCCCTGTTCGACGCGCTTCCACATCAGGTCCGTCTCGCTCTCGGTGTATTCGAGCGACGTCCAGAGGTGCAGGTTGAGCGGCGTCGTGCGGATCACCGGATGATCGAGACGCGCCGAATACGACGTGTTGAAGCTGTCGATGCCGAACGGCTGCTGCAGGCTGCCCGGCGAGGCATGGGTGCGGCTGGCCGAGAGGGTCAGCTTGGTGCCCTCCAGGCCCAGCAGCATGGTTTCCGTCAGCGTGTAGAGCTTCAGTTCGTTGGGATGCGTCGGGACGGTGACGACGCTGAGCGCCAGTGAATCCGTATCGGTCAACACGCCGTTGGCGGTGACGCCGGTCATCAACTGCAAGCGGCCGATGGAGCGCGTGCCGCGGTTGTTCAGTCCCACCTTGGCCTGGATGCGGTCGCGGCTGAGGGTCACCACGGCCTCGCCGCCCGGCTTCTCGGGCAGGGCGACGGAGGCGACGGTTATGCCGGGGATATCGCGCAGCAGATTGGTGTAGCGATCGGCGAGGTCGGCGCGCAGCAGTCCGGTTCCGGCCACCCGGTTGGCCATGCGCGCAATCTGGCTGTCGGCCGGGAGGGGTTCGCCGTCCAGGACCACCTTGACGCTGCCGATGCTCATCTCGCGCACATCAAGGCGCACGCGCCCGTCGACGATGAACTGGCGCGGCAGCGTCACCACGGTGCCGGCATAGCCGGCGGCCGCGTACTGCGCCTTGATCTTCTGCCCGGCCTCGTAAAGTTGCTGAAGCGTCACCTCGTCGCCCACCAGCGGGTCCCATGCCGGCGACAGGTCGGAAAGGGGGAAGACGGTGGCGCCGCTGACCTGCACGTCGTTCAGGGTGAAGCGGATCTGCTTGGCGTTCACCGGCGGGTCGTCGGGCGTCTTGCCCGGCTGCACCAGCGTCCCCGAGGCCCGGGCGGCATTGCGGGACACATGCACCACCGCATCGACACCGCCGGCGTCACCGGGGTGGGGCTCGGTCTCGATGCCCAGTACCGCATAGCCTTGCCGCGAAAAGGCCTCGACCGCCTGCTGATAGGCCGCGATGCTCAGGGGGCTGGACTGGCGCAGGGCCTGGATGATGTCGCGCACGGCCGGGGCGGCGGTGACGTCCCGATCGGCGTCGGCCAGCACCGTCACCTCGTCCAGGTGGAACGGCTCCACCCGCAGCCGGGCCGTGCCGTCTTCCAGGTCCTGCGGCGGCACGATCACCGTCGGCGCGAACAGGTCGCGGGCCTCGTAGGCGCTGCGGATGCGGTCGGCGATCGTATAGAGGCGCGTGACCGGACCGCGCTCCCCCAGGAAGTCCGCATAAAGGCCGCGGCGCGCATCAGCGTCCAGCACCGTGTCGCCCGCAATGTCGACGTCGAGGAGGGTGAACAGCATGTGCTCGGCCCCCGGCGGCGGTTCCGTCTGGTCGGGCAGGGCCGGGATCACCGGGTCGGTGGAGGCGACGGCCTCGGGTCCGGTTTCGAACCGCTCCACGACGCGGTTGATGTCGTTGGCGCCGGTCGGGGCGGACTGCGCGTGTGCCGGAGCCGCCGGAACGGCCAGGGTGAGCACGATGGCGGTGGCGGCGGACACGGCGCGGGCGTCGCGCCACGTCCGTGGACGCAGGTCGGGCGTGGTCATGTCGGTGTCTTCTCCCCCAAAAGGCGCGGCCTCTCCCCCGGCCGCCCCTCCGGTGATACAACCTTTAAGACCTGCAATCCACCATGCAATGCAATTGCGAGTGTCACGTGTCCGTGCCGCCGCCCGGCGGTCGCGTCAGAAAGGCGACGTTTCGCGCCGGTGTCTCGCAGCGCCATGCGCGGGCTGCGGCGATGTGGTGAAAGGTTTCCTCGCGATAGAAGACCACGTGGGTCGGATCGCGCCGGTAATGCCAGTCGGCAAAGCGGGAATCGTCGGTCTGGAAGCAGGTCATCACCGCCAGCACCCCGCCCGGCCGCAGCAGGCCGGCCAGCCGGTCGAACTCCGCCGCCGGGTGGTGGAAATGCTCAACCGCCTCGGTACAGGTTACGGCATCGTAGGTCTGCGCCAGCACCGCCGGGTCGGGATGGAAGAACGGGTCATAAAGGGACGTCCGGTGCCCGGCCTCGTCCAACATCGCGGCCAGCGCCGGTCCGGGGCCGCAGCCGTAGTCCAGGACCGAAGCGCCCGGCGACAGCCGCGCCAGCAGCGGGTCGGCGAGGCGCGCGAGAAACCGACGGTAGCCCGGGTCGGCGGGGTCGTTCTCGTGCGCCGTGTACTCGGCCCGCTCGACCTCCGGAGCCGGGCGCTGGGCAGGGTCCAGAAAGGTGGCATGGCAGGCCGGGCAACGGTGGTAGTCCCGCCCCTGCACGGACTGGAAGGGCCGCGTCGCCGTCTCGCGGCACACCGGACAGGGCGGGTTTCCGCCAGGGTCGGGCAAGGCGCGCGCGGTGGGGTCTTTCGTCATTGGTGGTAGAGGGTCCTGGACTGGGTGCGTGCTCGGCGGTCAACATCCTGGAATAACCGCATGTTCTTTAGAATTATGCCGGCAAAATATTTTGTTCTTCAGGGTGATGTTCGCCGTCGGCGCATCTTATCTTGATGCAAGGAGGCTGTCTTTCATCGTATTGTGTTTACGAGGGAAAGCCTTACGCCGCCGGGAGGCCGCAGGACGGGCAGAGCGCTCCAGGGGAAGGGGCGCCCCGAGAAGACTTATCGACCAGCACCACCACGGCGCGCGTTGAGGAGGAGGACGCTCTTTCTCGAGGGGACGATTGTTGCCCATGGACGGCCTCAGACGCCGCCGGGCCCGCCGCCCAAGCGCGAGCGTTCGCGCCAGACATCCTTAGGGAGGAGTCGATGGTTCTCGCCGCCGATCTTTTCGCCGATTTCGCCAAGTCCTACGACACCCGTCGCGAGACGGAAATGTCCCTGTCCGACTATCTGGAAGCCTGCCGCGAAGACCCCATGGTCTACGCCACCGCGGCGGAGCGTATTCTTGCCGCCATCGGCGAACCGGAAATGGTGGACACCGCCAAGGACCCGCGCCTTGGCCGCATCTTCATGAACCGCACTATCAAGATCTATCCGGCCTTCCATGAGTTCTACGGCATGGAGGAGACCATCGAGCGCATCGTGGGCTTCTTCCGCCATGCCGCGCAGGGGCTGGAGGAGCGCAAGCAGATCCTCTACCTGCTGGGCCCCGTGGGCGGCGGCAAGTCGTCGCTGGCCGAGCGCCTGAAGGCGCTGATGGAACTGCATCCCATCTACGTGCTCAAGGCCGGCGACGAGCTGAGCCCGGTCTTCGAAAGCCCGCTCGGCCTGTTCGACCCCGAGAAGATGGGCCCGGTGCTGGAGGAGAACTTCGGCATCCCGCGCCGCCGCCTGACCGGCCTGATGAGCCCCTGGTGCATCAAGCGGCTGGACGAGTTCAACGGCGACATCTCGCGCTTCAAGGTGGTGAAGATCCATCCCTCGCGGCTGCGCCAGATCGGCATCGCCAAGACCGAGCCGGGCGACGAGAACAACCAGGACGTCTCGTCGCTGGTGGGCAAGGTGGACATCCGCCGGCTGGAACTGCACGCCCAGAACGACCCCGACGCCTACAGCTACTCGGGCGGCCTGAACCGGGCCAACCAGGGCATGCTGGAATTCGTCGAGATGTTCAAGGCGCCCATCAAGATGCTGCACCCGCTGCTGACGGCGACGCAGGAAGGCAATTACGTCGGCACCGAGAACATCGGCGCCATTCCCTTCCAGGGCATCGTCATGGCGCACTCCAACGAGGCGGAGTGGCAGACCTTCAAGAACAACAAGAACAACGAAGCCTTCATCGACCGGATCTACGTCATCAAGGTGCCGTACTGCCTGCGGGTGACCGAGGAGCAGAAGATCTACGACAAGCTGATCGCCAATTCGGAACTGGCGGAAGCGCCTTGCGCCCCCGGCACGCTGGAGATGCTGGCCCAGTTCGCCGTGCTCTCCCGCCTGCGCGAGCACGAGAACTCCAATGCGTTTGCCAAGATGCGGGTCTACAACGGCGAGAGCCTGAAGGAAGTCGATCCCCGCGCCCGCACGCTGCAGGAATACAAGGACGCCGCCGGTGTGGACGAGGGCATGGAGGGCATCTCCACCCGGTTCGCCTTCAAGGTGCTGGCGGCCACCTACAACCACGACACTCAGGAAGTGGCGGCCGATCCCGTCCACCTGATGTACGTGCTGGAATACGCCCTGCGCCAGGAGCAGATGCCCGACGAGCTTGAAAAGCGCCTGATCGAGTTCATCAAGGCCGACCTGGGCCCGCGCTACGCGGAATTCATCGGCCACGAAATCCAGAAGGCCTACCTGGAATCGTATCACGACTACGGCCAGAACCTGTTCGACCGCTACGTCGACTATGCCGACGCCTGGGTCGAGGACCAGGACTTCAAGGACCCCGACACCGGCCAGCTTCTGGACCGTGCGTCGCTGGATCAGGAACTGAGCAAGATCGAAAAGCCTGCCGGCATCGCCAATCCCAAGGATTTCCGTAACGAAGTGGTGAAGTTCGCCCTGCGGTCGCGCGCCAACAACGAGGGCCGCAACCCGTCTTGGACGTCCTACGAGAAGATCCGCAACGTCATCGAGCGGCGGATGTTCAGCCAGGTGGAGGAGCTGCTGCCCGTCATCAGCTTCGGCACCAAGAAAGACAGCGACACCGACCGCAAGCACGCCGAGTTCGTCCAGCGCATGATCGAGCGCGGCTACACCGAGCGGCAGGTGCGACGGCTGGTGGAGTGGTACATGCGCGTCAAGCACGCTGGTTGAGCACCCTCTGTCGGGCTGTAGGGAATTGCCCATGCATATCATTGACCGACGCCTGAACCCCAAGGGCAAGAGCCTGCCCAACCGCCAGCGCTTCCTGCGCCGCGCCAAGGCGCTGGTGCGCGACGCGGTCCACGAAAGCTCCGCCAGCCGCGGGGTGCGGGATGTCGAACAGGGTGGCGAGCTGTCCATCCCCAAGGCCGGGGTCAGCGAGCCGACGTTCCATCACGGGCAGGGCAGCGGCATCCGCGACCATGTCCTGCCCGGCAACAAGGAGTTCGTGGAGGGCGACCGCCTTCCGCGGCCTCCCGGCGGTGGCGGCCGGGGTACCGAAGGCAGCCCGGACGGCGGCGGCGAGGACGACTTCCGCTTCGCCCTGTCGCGGGACGAGTTCGTCGACCTGTTCCTGGAAGACCTTGAGCTGCCGGACCTGGTGAAGCAGAAGGTCGCCGCCAGCGAAAGCGTCTCGTGGCACCGGGCCGGCTACTCCCCCTCCGGTGCGCCGGCGAACATGGCCCTGGGGCGCACCATGCGCAACAGCCTGTCGCGCCGCATCGCCCTGAAACGCCCCAACAAGGCGGAGATCCGCCGCCTCTACGAAGAGATCGAGGACCGCGAGCGCAAGGGCGAGGTCAGCGAGGAACTGGAGGCCCTGCGCGCCGAGCTGGCCGAGCTTCTGCAGAAGACCAGCCGCATTCCCTTCGTCGATCCCATCGACGTGCGCTACAAGCGGTTCGACCCCAAGCCCAAGCCCATCGCGCGGGCGGTCATGTTCTGCCTGATGGACGTCTCAGGCTCGATGACCGAGGACATGAAGGACCTCGCCAAGCGGTTCTTCATGCTGCTGCACATCTTCCTTGCCCGCCGCTACAAGCATGTGGACGTGGTGTTCATCCGCCACACCCACACGGCGCAGGAGGTGGACGAGGACACCTTCTTCCACAACCGCGAGACCGGCGGCACCATCGTCTCCACGGCGCTGGAGGAAATGATGCGGGTGGTGCGGGAGCGGTATCCCGTTTCCGACTGGAACATCTATGCCGCGCAGGCGTCGGACGGCGACAACATCACCGCCGATGCCGGCCGCGTGCTGTCGCTGATGCAGGAAGACATCCTGCCGATCTGCCAGTACTACGCCTACATCGAGGTCGGGCGCGGCGACGGCGGCCTGCCGGGGCACCATGCCCGGCGGGAAAGCGACCTGTGGAGCACCTACCGCCGCATCATGGGGCCGGAGGTGCCCATGGCCATGCGCAAGGTGAACCACCGCCGCGAGATTTTCCCGGTCTTCCGGGACCTGTTCAAGAAGGACGGCGACAAGGCCGTCGGGAGGGTGCCATGACCGACACCGCCGCCCCCGCCATCAAGACCGCGGAAAAGCCCCTGTTCGAGGGCGCGGAATGGAACTTTGACACCATCCAGCGGGTCCACGACACGGTGGAGAAGATCGCCGTCGGGGAAATGGGCCTGGACGTGTACCCCAACCAGATCGAGGTCATCACCGCCGAGCAGATGCTGGACGCCTATGCGTCGTCGGCGCTGCCGCTGCTCTACAAGCACTGGTCCTTCGGCAAGTCCTTCGCCCAGCAGGAAATGCTCTACCGCAAGGGCTTTCGCGGGCTGGCCTATGAAATCGTCATCAACTCCAGCCCCTGCATCAGCTACATCATGGAGGAAAACACCGCCCTGATGCAGACGCTGGTGATCGCCCACGCGGCGTTCGGCCACAACCACTTCTTCAAGAACAACTACGTCTTCCAGCAGTGGACCGACGCGGAAGGCATCCTGGATTACCTGGACTTCGCGCAGGGCTACATCGCCGAGTGCGAGCAGAAGTACGGCCACGGCGAGGTGGAACGCCTGCTGGACGCCGCCCACGCGCTGCAACAGCAGGGCGTCTTCCGCTATCCACGTAAGAAGGTGCCGGACCTGAAGTCGGAGGAGCGCAAGTTCCGCGAACGCCAGTTGCACGAGGAACGGGTCTACGACGACCTGTGGCGCACGCTTCCCAAGGCCTCCACGCCCGGCGCGCCGCGGGATTCGCGCGAGGAGGAACGCCGCAAGGCGCTGCTGCAACTGCCGCAGGAGAACATCCTCTATTTCCTGGAAAAGACCTCGCCCATGCTGAAGGGCTGGCAGCGGGAGGTTCTGCGCATCGTGCGCAACATCGCGCAGTATTTCTACCCGCAGCGCCAGACCAAGATGATGAACGAGGGCTGCGCCACCTGGACCCACTACACCATCATGGGCACGCTGCACGACCGCGGCCTGATCCCCGACGGCGCCTACCTGGAATTCCTGCAAAGCCACACCAACGTGGTCTTCCAGCCGGAGTTCGATGATCCGCGCTACAGCGGCCTCAACCCCTATGCGGTCGGCTTCGCGGTGATGCGCGACATCGAGCGCGCCTGCCTGACCCCCGACGAGGAAGACCACCGCTGGTTCCCCGACATCGCGGGCTGCGGCGACCCCATCGGGGTGCTGAAGGACACCTGGCACAACTTCCGCGACGAGAGCTTCATCCAGCAATACCTGGGGCCCAAGGTCATCCGCGATTTCCGGCTGTTCGACCTGTCCGACGACAGCGACGAGCCGACCTATCTGGTGCGCGCCATCCACAACGAGCGCGGCTACCGGGAAATCCGCAACCGCCTGGCCTGGCACTACGACATCGCGCGGATGGAGCCGGATATCCAGGTGGTGGACGTGGACCTGACCGGCGACCGCCGCCTCATGCTCCGCCACCGGGCCATCGACGGCGTGATGCTGGAGGAAGGCGACGCCCGTCGCGTGCTGGGCTATCTGGCGGACCTGTGGGGCTACGACGTGTTGCTGACGGAAGTGGACGCGGCGACCGACATGATCCTGAAGGAACACAAGGCCGGCCCCCGCCGCCGCTTCGGGTGAGCGGGCGTCCAATCAACGGGAAAGGCGCCGCCGGAGGGCTCCGGCGGCGCCTTTTTCATGCGTCACGGCGGCTTACGCCGACAGCGCCAGGTCCGCCGCATCGGGCCCGGCGGCGATCAGGTCGCGCAGGACCGGCGAGAGCGTGTGGACGTGGGCGACCATCAGCGCTAGGTGCGTCGGGTTGACGACCATCACGTCGCCGGCCTCGCGGCCGCAGGCGATGGCGAAGGGGGCGGCGCTGCCCGTCGGCAGGCCGTCGAGACTGTCGGCCAGCGCGGTCTCGCCCGTGTCGTCCCAGGCGGCATCCACAAGCGCCGGCGCGCGATCGCCCGCCTGCATCACCGCCAGCGGCGCACCGCCGGCGGCCGGCAGGCCGTCATAGGCATTGGCGGACCACTCGGTGTCGTGCGCCAGTCTGATGGAGGCGACGTGGCGCGCGTTCACCACATAGCGGCACGGACCAATGTCGAAGCCGAAGAAGCCTGATCCGTTTGCACCGGCGGTGGCGGCGGCCTGGTAGCGGGTGACCAGCGCGCGGCCGTCGTCCTCCGGCAGGTGGCAGGCCAGGCGGAAGCCGTTGCTGAAGTGCAGTGTGGCGGTGCAGGGCAGCGGCGGCTGAATCAGGCCCAGCGACTCCAGCCGGGCGGGGTCGGCGGCGAACAGCGCGTCGCGGTCCGGTCCGTCCACCGTGCCGGCCAGGGCGGGCATCATGTCGGTGGGCGCCACGTCCAGAACGTCGCACAGGTCCGCCAGCAGGTCGACGGAGCAGCGCTCCAGCAAACCGGCCTCCAGCAGAAGCGTGTCCCACACCGGCAGGCGGTGGCGGTCGATGAACTCCAGCGCCGACAGGCCGCTCCGTGCGGCGCGCAGCGCGCGAAAATGCGTGTTGAGCATGACGATGACCCTCCCCGGTCCGGCACCGTGCCGATGGTCTTTTATTGTTATCTTACTGCTATCGTGATGGGGCACGGCAGCGCATTGCGATACATCAACGATCGACGCAACTTCGTTGCGTTTTCAATTGGGGAAAACCCTAAGGCGGCCGAGCGGGTCCAGGCAAAAAAAGATATTCGGAATGCGGAAAAGTCTTGCAACCGGCGTGAGTGCAAATCATTCTCAAAGGCAGGACGAGACGCAAGGGGTGGCGCATGTACGTCTGCATCTGCAATGGCCTGACCGACAGGGACTTCACGCAGGCCGCGCAGGCCGGGGCGACGACGGTGTCGCAGGCCTTCAAGAGCCTGGGCGAGAAGCCCCAATGCGGCCGCTGCGTCTCCTGCGCGCGCGAAGTGATGGCCGACGCCCGGCTGGACATGGCCCAGCGCGACATGCCCATGGCGGCCGAATAGCCGTCGCGCCACCGGCGACACGCCTCCGTCCCCGCTCCCAACTCCCACGCCCGTTCTCCACGTCGCTCCGTGATCTGCGCCGACCTCATGGGCGCACGACTCACGCCCGTCTTGCCGACGTGGCGCAGCGTCTTGTTGGGGCACGGCAAACCTTTTCCTGCGGCGTCGAAACCGTCACGGCGCAAGGGCCGACGTGCGAACGATGCAGGACAGGAATGAACGGTTTGTACTGCCCGTCTTGAATGGGCTAGATACTTTATGAGTAGACGCATGCCGACGCTCCTCCCTTCGGGCCATCGAGCCGTGCGGGCCTTGCGCTCCTGATCGACGTGGCTGTCCGCTGTCGCCGTTTCAGGGCGGCGGGCGCGCATCCCTTCGGATCCGGCCGAGGAGGGCGCCGCATGGCGCCTGAGACCGCTGCGCACGGGCCGACCGGCGCGGGCCGGTTCGCCTGAGGAAGGGGGAGCGATGACAGACGCGATGAAACCCGGCCGTTCCGCCGATCGAGCCGGCACCTCCGTCCTGCAGCGCCATGTGTCCCGACGGACGTTCGCCGCCGGCCTGGGCAGCGTCGGCGGGGTCTGCGCGCTGTTCGGGTCTTTCATAAGCTCCACGGCAGTCGCCGCGCCCGATGGTGTGGCGGCGGCGTCGCCCAGGCTGGCCTATCTGGTCTCGGACCTGCGGATTCCGTTCTGGGACATCATGTGGCGCGGCGTCCGGTCGGAAGCCCGGCAACGCAGCTATGCCGTCGAGGTCCTTTCGGCCGGGAACAGCCCTCGGGACGAACTCAGCCTTCTGGTTCAGGCCATCCGCCAGGGCGTGCAGGGACTGATCGTTTCACCGACCACCTCGTCCGCCTGCGTCACAATCCTCGATCTGGCCGAAAAGGCGGGGGTTCCCGTCGTCATTTCCGACATCGGCACGGACGGCGGGCGGTACGTCTCCTACATCTCCTCCGACAACGAGACCGGGGCACACGGCATCGGCGTCATACTGGCGGACGCAATGGCCGAACGGGGCTGGCTGGACGGTTCGGTTGGAATCGTCGCCATTCCGCAGAAGCGGGCCAACGGCCAGGCCCGGACGGCCGGGTTCATGCGGGCGATGGAGGAGCGGGCGATCCGCGTCTCCGGCATTCGCCAGCAGGTGAACTTTACCTACCAGGAAACCTTCGACCACGCCTCCGACCTCCTGCGGGGCGACCCGTCGCTGCGCGCGATCTGGCTGCAGGGGTCCGACCGCTATCAGGGCGCGCTTGACGCCATCGCGGCGGCCGGGCGGACCGGCGAGGTGCTTCTGGTGACCTTCGACGCGGAGCCCGAGTTCCTGGATCTCATCCCGCAAGGCGTGCTGGTGGGGGCGGGAATGCAGCAGCCGTTCCTCATGGGCGAGAAGGCCGTCGCCGCCATGGACCGACACCTTCGGGGGCAGGCAGTGGAGCGGGTGCGCAAACTGCCGGTTCTGACGGTGTCGCAAGACAACATCGACGCGTTGACGCCGCTGATCCGGCGCAACGTGCTCGGCCTGACCGGCGCTGGGAAGGGCCGCTGACAGCATGAACGCCGTCCGACATATGTCGCTGTCCATGGCCGTCGGGCTTGCCGTGGTTCTGACCGCCGTTGCCGCGGTATCCATCTACACGGCGGGGCAGTATATGGCCGGACGGGAACGCATCGCCGCACGCATTGAGGAGGAAGGCGAGCGCCGGGCGGCAGCCCTGGCGGCCAGCGTCGCCCCCTATGTGCAGGCCTACGCGGTCAACGAGTACGCCAACCTTGTCGGCAACGAGATGGCATCGGCGAACATCAAGGCGATCGTGGTGCGCGACGAGAATATGGCGGGCATCGTCGGCGAGCCCGCCTATGTCGTGGGGCGGATGCGGGAGCCTTCCGGCGCCGTCGTCGATTATGATCCCGCCGACGCCGGGCATGCCGCCGTCATGGCCGAGTGCCGGATGATCTATCGCGCCGATCTCCAACCTCCCGGTGCTCCTGCTGCCCTCGGCGCGCTGTCCATCTGCATGTCGGACGCGGCCCTCCAGGCACAGCTCGCGGCCTTGCTCCAGGACAGTGCCCTGATCGGCCTGGTGACGGCGCTGCCCATCGTGGTCATTGTCCTTCTGTCACTGCACCTCTTGGTGGTCCGGCCTATCCGGCACGCGGCCGACATCGTTGGGCAGAGGGACGCGACGGGGTTGCCGTCGCGGGCTATTCCGGTGCGGGGCGCGCGGGAAATCCGCGCCCTGGCGTCGCTCACGAACCAGATGGTCGACATGACGCGGGCCTCGCGGCAAGCGCTGGAGAGTCATCACCAGGAGTTGCTGCGGCAGAAGGCGAAGGTGACGACGTCCGAGCGCAAACTGCGCGAGATCATCTGGGCCACCGGCGCCGGAACCTGGGAATGGAATGTCGAGACCGGCGAGACGGAGTTCAACGACCGCTGGGCCGAGATGTGCGGGTACACGCTGGCCGAGCTGGAGCCGATCAGCATCAAGACCTGGGAAAGCCTGGTGCACCCCGATGATGCGCCGAAGAGTGCGGCAGCGCTCGAACAGGTCTTCGCGCGGGAGGTCGACACCTATTCCTGCGAATGCCGCGTCCGGCACAAGGACGGCCATTGGGTGTGGATCCACGACAAGGGCAAGGTAGTGGAATGGGGCGCCGACGGCCGTCCCCTGCGCGTCTCCGGCACCCATCTGGACATCACCGAGCGCAAAGAGCGCGAGGCGACGCTGGCGCGGATTCTGCGGCTCAACCGCGACGTCCTGGACGCGGCGGGGGAAGGTATTTTCGGCGTCGACAACACCGGCACCATCACCTTCATCAACAGGGCCGCCTGCGCGATCCTGGGCTACGACTGTTCCCAGCTTGTGGGCCGCCATGCCCATGCGACCTTCCACTATCAGCGCAGTGACGGGGCGCCCTATCCCGAGACGGAGTGTCCGACCTGCGCGGCGTTTTCGAACGGGGTATCGACCCGCGTCGAAAACGATGCCTTCTGGTGCCGCGACGGCAGCCGCCTGTCGGTCGACTTCGTCGCCACCCCCATCTTCGACGAGCCAGGCGCGGCGCGCGGCGCCGTGGTGGTGTTCCGGGACGTCACGCAGATGCGGGAACAGCAGGCCCGCCTGAAAAAGCTCTCGCAGGCGGTGGAGCAGAGCCCTGTGTCGGTGGTCCTCACGGACTGCCGGGGCGACATCGAATACGTCAACCACACCTTCGAAGCCGTCACCGGCTATACGCTGGACGAGGTCAAGGGCCGGAACCCCAGGTTCCTGAAGTCAGGCCACACGTCGGCGGAGGAATACCAGACCTTGTGGGACACCATCCTCGCCGGCGAGACATGGTCCGGCGAGTTCCACAACCGCCGCAAGGACGGCACCCTGTTCTGGGAACTGGCGACCATCGCCCCCGTGATTGGCGACGACGGCGAAGTCGACAGTTTCCTGGGCGTCAAGGAGGACATCACCGACCGCAAGGCCATGGAAGAGGCGCTCCGGCGCTCGAACGAGGAACTGGAGCAGTTCGCCTACGCCGCGTCGCACGATCTGCGCCAGCCGCTCCGCATGATCAACAGCTACACCCAGCTCATCGAACGCCGGGTCGGCGACAGCCTGCCCGAGCGGGCGAAGGAGTTCATGGGCTACGTCAAGGACGGCGCCCAGCGCATGGACCAGATGCTGGTGGCCCTTCTGGAATATTCCCGCGTCGGCCGCATGGGCGAACCCATCGGCCCCGTCGACAGCGGCGAACTGGTGGCCGAAGCGATCCGGTTCCTGGCGGTTTCCGTCGAGGAGCGGGGCGCCCTGATTGATCTGCCGGAGGACTGGCCCACCATCCAGGCCAGCCGGAATGAAGGTGTGCGGCTGTTCCAGAACCTGATCGGCAACGCCCTGAAATACTGCCCGCCCGACCGCCGGCCGCACATCACGATCACCGCCCGGAAACGTCCGGACGGGACGGAATTGGCCATTGCCGACAACGGCATCGGGATCGATCCGCGGCAGGCTCCGCGCCTGTTCAAGGTTTTCCAGCGCCTTCACCAGGCCGAGGAGTACGAGGGGAGCGGTGTCGGGCTGGCCGTCTGCCGCCGCATCATGGACCGCCATGGCGGACGCATCTGGGTCGACTCCGCCGGCGAGGGCCACGGCAGCACCTTCTACGTGCTCTTTCCCACCTCCGCCGCCGCAAACAGCGGTTGATCCTCTCGCGGGGTGGCCGTCGTAAGATCTGTGTGCGCCCCTCATTCCGCGCCGTCCTACCGAGGTTCCGGCACTTTGCGAAAGCGCTGTGCAAAAGAAGTGCGTATACTTCGTAAGATATCCGGCGCGTCGCGAAGCAGGTCCTCTTGAAGTCTTTCCGCATCCGAAAGCTCATGCTCAGCGTGCTGGTTCTCATGGCAACGGTCACGGGAGCCTTGCTGACGCGCGACCTCGTGCGGTCCTACAACGAATTGGCTCAGGCCAGGACGGTGGCCGAGCAGCTGCTGATTGCCGATGCCCTGCTGGAGGGCATCCAGCTTTTGGCCTTCGAGCGGGGGGTGACGAACCTGGCGCTGCGCACGCAGGGTGAGGAGCGCGCCCGTTGGCTGGGCCGGATCGGCGACACCCGGCAAGCCGCCGACGAGACGATTCGGCCATCCCTGATCGCGCTGAACGGCGACGCCGACACCGCGAGCGTACGGCGCGCGCTGGCGACGCTGGAGGACCTGCGCCGGCGGGTCGATGAAGCGCTGGCCCGGCAGGACGAGTCCGCCGCCGATCTTGCAGGGCAGTGGCTGGAGGCCGTCACCGCCGCCATCGAGGCACTGGAAGCCTTCACGGCCGAGCGTCTGGCCGTCGCCGAGGTGGACGGGGCGGAGTTCGCCCGGCTGACCACCATCAAGCTGGCGGCCGTGCGCATGCGCATCACCGCCGGACTGGAAAGCAGCCGCGCCACATCGGTCCTGGCGACGCCCGCGGCCTATTCCATCGAGACGGCCCGCACCATGGCGGAACTGACCGGCGCGGCCGCCATGCAGTGGCGCACCATCCGGCAATCCGCCATCGGTGTCGCGGCGCTGCAGGAGCCGCTCGACACCCTGGAGACCGCCTACGGCGACGCGCTGCGGCCGCTGCTCGACGGCATCGCGGAGGCGATCCGCTTCGGCCGTCCCATGCCGGCGACCGTCGACGAGGCCACGCCGGTCATCGTCGCCGGTCTCGATGCCATCGGCGCCGTGGTGGCGGCCGCGGCGGCGCGGTCGGAGGCGGTGGCCCGGGCTGACCGGCGCCACGCCCTGCGCGACCTGATGACCGAGGTGGGGGCCCTGGTGGCATACCTGCTGCTGACGCTTCTGCTTATCCGCCAGTTCGACCGCCGGGTCGCGGGGCCGTTGTCGCTGCTCAGCGATCGGCTGCGGCGCCTGTCGCGGACGGTGGAGGGAGCGGGGGAGGCCGCCGGCGTGCGCGAACGCGACGAGGTGGCCGACCTCAACCGCGCGGCCGACGCCTTCGAGGACGCGCTGACCACCCTTTCGATGACCGAACGGCGGTTCCGCCTGGCCGCCGCGGCCACCAACGACGGCATCTGGGAATGGGACATGCGCCACGGCCAGCTGTGGTTCTCGCCGCGCTGGAAGCAGCAGCTGGGGTACGAGGACGACGAACTGGCCAACACGCTGGCCATGTGGAAGCAGGTCATCCTGCCAGAGGACCGGGATGCCGCCCTGCGGCTGGTGGAGGACTACAACGCGGGCCGCGTTCCCGTTTTCGAGATGGTGCAGCGGTTCCGCCACAAGGACGGGCACATCGTCTTCGTCCTCAGCCGCGCCGTGCATGAAAAGGACGAGACGGGAGCGGTGGTGCGGATGATCGGGGCCCACACCGACATCACCGACCTCAAGCGCACCGAGGACGCCCTGCGCGCCAGCGAAGCCCGGTTCCGCGACATGGCCGCCAACGTGCCGGGCATGATCTACCAGTGGTACCACCGGGCGAACGGCGACCACGGCCTGCGCTATGTCAGCCCGCAGTCCGTCAACTTGTGCGGCGTGGCGCCCGAGACCCTGATGGCGGACTGGCGGACGCTGCCGGTGCATCCCGACGATTTCCAGCCGTTGATGGAGAGCATCGCCGGCGCCGTGGCCGCCCGCGGCGACTGGCGCTTCGAGGGGCGTTTCCTGCTGCCCGGCGGCTCGGTGCGCTGGTGGCGCGGCATGTCGCGGTGCATCTCGGGCGCTGCCGAGGACGAGGTGCTGTTCAACGGCGTGATCGTGGACATCACCGAGGAACGCCTGGCCCAGGACGCCATCATCACGCATGAGCGGCAGTTGCAGGCCATCCTCGACAACGCCGTCGACGGCATCGTCACCATCGACTCATCCGGCATCATCCGCTCGGTCAATCCGGCGACGGAGACCATCTTCGGCTGGTCGCGCAATGCCATGATCGGGCGCAACGTCAACATGCTCATGCCCGACGAGGTCGCCCGGCACCACGACGGCTACCTTGCCGCCTTCATGGCGGGCGGCGCACCCGGCATCATCGGTCGCGTGCGGCAGGTGGAGGGCGTGCGCAGCGACGGCACCCGCTTCCCGCTCGAACTGGCCGTCAGCGTGGTGGAGGCGCCGGACGGCACGCTGTTCACCGGACTGGTCCGCGACATCAGCCGCCGCGTGCGAACCGAGGCCAACCTGCGGGAGAAGGAGGCGCAGTTCCGCGACCTCGTGGAAGGCTCCATCGAGGGCATCCTGATCCTGTCGCGCGGCATGCGCATCCAGTTCGCCAACCGGTCGTTCCTGCGCCTGTTCGGCCTGTCCGAAGACGCGCGCCCGGCCGACCTGCCGCGGGTGGCACACTTCGTGCCGGCCGAGGACCGGCGGACTGTTCTGAACGCCCTGGAGCCGGTTCTGCGGGGCGCCACCGACGTGCGAACCCTGCCGCTGCGTGCCCAGCACGCCGGCGGCGGGACCCTGTGGCTGGAAGCCATGGTCCGCGCCGTCACCTGGCGGGGCGAGCGCAGCCTTCAGGTGACGCTGGTGGACATTACCGATACCGTCACCGCGCGTCAGGAACTGGAATACAGCCGCGCCGTCGCCGAGGAACGCGCCTCCGAAATGGCCGACCTGGCCGACGCGCTGGAGGTCGCGCGCCAGCAGGCGGAGGCCGCCAATCAGGCGAAGTCGCAGTTCCTGGCGGTCATGAGCCACGAGCTGCGCACGCCCATGACCGGCATCCTGGGCATGGCGGATCTGCTGATGGCCACCGAGTTGCCGGGCGAGGGGCATCGCTTCGTCAGCACGCTCAAGCGATCGGCCGACACGCTTCTGACGCTGCTCAACGACGTGCTGGACTTCTCGAAGATCGAGGCCGGGCAACTGGTGCTGGAGGAGATCGACTTCCGGCCGACCGAGATCATGGAGGACGTGGTCCAGCTTCTCAACGTCAAGGCGTCGGAGAAGGGCCTCCTGCTGCGCTGGCAGGCGCTTGAGGCGGCGCCCGAGGCCGTGCGCGGCGACCCGACGCGCCTGCGCCAGATCCTGCTCAACCTGGTCGGCAACGCCGTGAAGTTCACCGAGCGCGGGACGGTGGAGGTGGACCTGACCTCGGCCACCGAGGACGCGACGGGGGTCTGGCTGTCCTTCGCCGTGCGCGACACCGGCATCGGCATGACGGCCGACCAGCAGGCGCGCCTGTTCCAGCCCTTCACCCAGGCCGACGCCTCCACCACCCGCCGCTACGGCGGGACGGGGCTGGGGCTCGTCATCTGCAAGCGTCTGGTGGAAGCCATGGGCGGCGAGATCGGCATGGTGACCAGGCCGGGCCACGGCACGACCTTCACCTTTACCATCCACATGGAGGCGGGTGACGTCCGGCGTGCGGCGGCGCGGGAGGCCCGCGCCGGCCTGCCTGCCGCCACACCGGAACGCGCGTCCGGGCATCCGGTCCGCGTCCTGGTCGCCGAGGACAACGAGACCAACCGCCTGCTTCTGACCACCGGGCTCGGCCGGATGGGACACGCCGTGGATGCGGCCGAGGACGGTGCCGCAGCGTTGGCGGCGGTGAGGGACGCGGTGGCGGCGGACCAGCCCTACGACATCGTGCTCATGGACATGCAGATGCCGGTAATGGACGGCCCCGAAGCGACCCGCGCCATCCGCGCCCTGCCGGAGCCCGCATGCGGGCTCCCCATCGTGGCGCTGACGGCGGACCTTCTGTCGTCGGACCGCGAACGGTACCTGGCGGCGGGGCTGGACGACTACCTGACCAAGCCCATCGACTGGCAGCGGCTGTCCGATACCGTCGACCGCCTTGCCGGCGGCCGATCCATTGCGCCGGCCGCATCGGAGGGTCCGCCTGCGGGCGGTCCGCCGTCCGAAGCCGAAGCCGAAGCTGACTTGGCCGAGGCGGTCACGCTGGACGACGATGTCCTGGTACGGCTGGAGGCGCAGGTGGGCGAAGCCATGGTCGTTCGCATGCTCGACGCCGTGGCGCAGCGTCTGGAGCCCACGGCCGCGTCCGTCGTAGACGCCGTGCAGGCGGACGACGCCGAGGCCGCCCGGCGCGCGGCACACGGGCTGAAGGGCATGGCCGCGCAGTTCGGGGCGCGGCGGGTCGCCCATCTGGCGGAGCAGATCGAAGCCGCCGCCCGCGCCGGGGCGCTGTCGGATGCAAAGGCCGCTGCCGCCGCCCTGCGCCCTGCGGCCGGTGCCACGGCGGCGGCGGTACGCGAGCGGATCACCGTGAACCAGGCCGCGGAGAGGGAATGAGGGGACAGGTCATGAAGGTTCTCATCGTCGACGACATGCTGCCCAACGCCATGCTGTTGCAGGCCCTGCTGGCCGACCTGCCGGGCGTGGAGACCGAGGTGGTCGAGAGCGGGCCGCAGGCGCTGGAGGCATGCCGCGATCAGGCGCCGGACCTGGTCGTCACCGACTACGTCATGCCGGACATGGACGGCGTGGAACTGGTACGGGCGCTGCGCGAGGCGCGGCCGGACGATTTCATCCCGGTCCTGATGGTCACCGCCGACGACCAGAAGCAGGTGCTGTATCAGGCCTTCGAGGCGGGAGCGACGGACTTCCTGCGCAAGCCGCTGGACGAGGTGGAACTGCGCGCGCGGGTGCGCAACATGCTCGCCCTGCGCCGCCAGCACCTGGACCTGGAACGGCTGGCGACCACCGACACGCTGACCGGCGCCCTCAACCGCCGGGCCTACATGGCGCGGTTGGAGAAGGAGACGCAGCGCGCCGGCCGCTACGGGCATGAGTTCGCCGTACTGATGCTCGACATCGACCACTTCAAGCGCATCAACGACACCCGCGGCCATGCCGCCGGGGACCAGGCGCTGGTGGTCTTCGCCGACACGCTGCGCGACCACCTGCGGGACACCGACAGCCTTGGCCGCCTGGGGGGCGAGGAATTCGCCGTGCTGCTGCCGGAAACCGGCGCCGACGGCGCCGCCGTCCTGGCCGAACGGCTGCGGGCGGCCGTGGCGGCTGCACGGGTGACGGCGGATGCCGAGACTTTCGGCTTCACGACCTCCGCCGGCCTGGCCACCTTCGCCGGCGACACGCCCGACAGCCTGCTGCGCCGCGCCGACGGTGCGCTCTACCAGGCCAAGGAAGGCGGCCGCGACCGGGTGGTGGCGGCCGCCTGAGGAACGGCTACTCCGCGGCCTTTCCCTGAATCACGGGCTGCGGCAGCGGCACGGGCGGCGCGCTGCCGTCCTTGTCCTGGCCGAAGTACAGGGTCATGTGCGGGAACGGGATCTCGATGCCGGCAGCGTCGAAGTGCTGCTTCACCAGCTTGTTGTAGGCCCGGCCGATGGCCCACTGCGAACCCGGCGCCGTCTTGATGCGCACGCGGATGTTCACCGAGCTGTCGGCCAGGGCGACGACGCCGCTGACCTCCAGGTCGTCCAGGATCAGGGGCGCGTTGTCGGGGTTGGCGCGCAGCTCCTCGAACGCTTCCTTCAGGCGCTCGATGGCGTCGTCGACGTTCTCGCGGTAGGCGATGCCGTACTCGCCCACATGGAAGGCGAAGTCGCGCATGAAGTTGGTCACCAGGTCGACCGACGAGAACGGGATGATGTGGTACGAGCCCGCCAGGTCGCGGATGCCGATGGAGCGGATGGTCAGCTTCTCCACGGTGCCGGAGATGCCGCCGACGGTGACGACGTCGCCGGTGTTGATGGCGTTCTCAAGCTGGATGAACACGCCCGTGATGATGTCCTGCACCAGCTTCTGCGAGCCGAAGCCGATGGCGAGGCCCAGCACGCCGGCGCCGGCGATGAGGGGGCCGATGTCGATGCCCATTTCCGACATCACGATCATCGCCGTCATGGTGATGAGCACGATGGAAAAGGCGTTGCGGAAGATGGCGAGCAGCGTCTTCTCGCGCGCCCCCGGCTCGCCGGTGCCGGTTTCGGGGCTGAGCCGGTGCTCCACCCACGATGCCACGGCGATCCAGACCGCCGCCGCCAGGACGACGATGACTGCGATGTCGATGGCGGCGGACAGCACCACCGATCCGCGCTCCGACGCCATCCAGGCCGCCACGTCCCAGACCTCCCACGCCGCGGCGATCAGCGCCAGGACGACGACGACCACGACCGTGCGCACCACGCGCAGGCCGGTGGGAATATAGGTGTTCAGGCGCCTTTCAAGCTGCGGCAGGCGGCGTCGGGTCTCCTCCGGGACGCGCACGCCCAGCATGATGAGCCGCTCCAGAATGGCGTAGGCCACGAAGCCGCCGGCGACCGCCGCCAGGGTCTGGAAGGTGGCCGAGGCCATGAAGGGCAGGGCGTCGCCCGGCCGCACGATGGTCACCAGCGCAAGTGCGGCGAAGTACAGGATGGCGAAGACGTGCCAGGTGCGGGCCAGAAGCCGGATGGCGGCGCCGGTGAAGCCGCTCTTGGCATTCCCCGCCCGTGCCGTCAGCGCGTCGCGCACCCGCTTGCGCTGGGCCAGGATGCCGGTCAGGGCGTAGAGGAACGCCAGCAGCATCACCAGCACGGCGACGGCACGCCCGGCGCCCCAACTGATCTGGGCGGTGACGACGGGCGAGACGAACAGCATGCCGTAGCCGATCAGCCCGACCAGGCGCGCCAGCAGGATGTTCCAGATCGCCGCGTCCTCGGCCGGCAGGGGCAGGATGCGCAGGCCCTGGTAGCGCGAGGCGAACAGGCCGCGCATGCCCAGCTTGACGATCTCGATGATGAGAAAGGCGTTGAGGAACAGGGACTGCGCCGTTTCCATGCGCCCGGCCGTGCCCAGCCAGGTCAGCGCCAGAACGTAGCCGCCGACCCAGGCGACCAGCACCACTACGAGGTCCAGCAGCGCCGTTCCGCCGATGGCGATGATGCGGTGAACCCAGCGCCGCTCCCCCTCCTGCTGCGCCATGACCCAGCGGTCCGCGCGGGCGTAGGCGGGCCGGACGGCCCGGCGCAGCACGAAGAACAGCACCAGCACCGTGGCGATCACGATGGCCAGGTTGGCCGCCCACTCGCTCAGCTGCGCCAGGTCGCGGCCGCCGCCGTTGAACATCTCGGTCAGGCCGGTCCAGACGCCCTGGGCCTGCACGATGACCTGCTCGGCAATGCCCTTGGTCATGGTGGCGATCTGGCGCGCCAGCGATGGATCAGGCGCCGCCGCCGCTTCGGCGGCCTCCTCGACCGCCGGGGCGGCAAGGCGCCGCAGGTCCTCGATCAGCGCCCGCCGCGCCGTTTCGTCCTCCAGCACGTCGGCAAGGGTGGAATAGGCCGGTGGTGGCGCGGGTTCGGCCTCCTGGGCGAAGGCCGGCGCCGGAAGGCTGAGCATGAGAAGGGCGAAAAGAGGCATAAGGAGGCGAAGGGGGCGGAGTAGGAACGGCACGGTCAAGATGCTCCGTGGTGTCGGATCGGTGGCGGGGCCCGGGACGGGACACCCAGGCTGAACAAGGTGTGCATGACATGCAATACGGCGAACGCTATACGTCCGGTTCTACTCGACCGGATCATGCGGCTCCTGTCAAATCCATCGCTTGCGACGGAAGATCAAGACCTCCAGCATGACCACCACGGTCAGCAGGCCGCAGACGATCCAGAACGCCGCGTCGCTGTCGGTGCCGGGCATCCCGCCGACGTTGATGCCCAGCAGACCGGTCAGGAAGCCCAGCGGCAGGAAGATCCCGGCGACGACCGTCAGCAGGTACATGGTCCGGTTGGTGCGCTCGGCCTGCTGCTGGTCCAGGGCGTCCATCAGGAACGTCGCCCGCTCGCGCACGCTGTCCAGGTCCTCGACGAAGCGCAGGACATCGTCTGCCGTCTGCCGCAGGGAGATGCGGTCGGTGTCCGTCAGCCAGCCGGCGGGGGTCTCTGCAATGCGCGCGACTGCCGACTGCTGCGGGCTGAGAAAGCGCCGCAAAATGCCCGCCCGCCGGCGCGTCGGCCGCAGGCTCGTGAAACCGTCGGCCTGTTCGCGCGCTTCCAACAGGTCTTCCAGCGCCTCGATCTCGTCGTCGATGGTGCTCAGGAACGGCGCCATCCGCGCGGTCAGTCCCTCGGCGACCATGGCGACGAACTGGCCGACCCCGCACGGCCCGTGGCCGGATTCCAGGCGCGCGTCCATGTCGCGCACCGCCATGATGGGATAACGGCGGAAGCTGATGACAAGGCTGTCCGTCACCCACAGGCGCAGCGACAGCATGTCCTCTGGAGACGCGCCGGGATTGAGGTTCACGCCCCGCAGGTTCACGAGTGCGGCCTCGCCCCAGGGCTCGAACCGCGGCCGGGTGTCCTCGGCCAGCAGGGCCCGCACAGCAGCTTCGGGCACCGCCGCCACCTCCGTCAGCCAGGCGGCAAGGCCGGGGGCCGAGCGGTCCAGGTGCAGCCACAGCGGCGCCGCCCGATCATGCAGCGCCCGCGCCAGGTCCGCCGCCTCAAGCCGCCGGCCGCCGCCGTCGCCGCTTAAGGTCCAGGCGTGGATCAGGGCGTGTTGCACGTCTGTCACTCTTCATCTCCAGTTGGTCACACCACACCGGTGCCATGGCGCCGCTTCGGGGCCTTTGCCCTTCGCGGCGACCACGGCACCACTAACCGGCGCGAAAGGCGGCTTGTCCCGCCCGCGCGGTCGCGCCGGACACCGACGCCCCGGGAGCGCCCGGCGCGTCTGGCGTGGTCACTCTATCGCCTGGGCGGACGATTCGTCAGCTAGGCGAAGACCGACCGGATTTTTTCCACCATTGCATTGAGGGATGCCGGCTTCTGAAGGTGCCCTGCCGGCTTCAGTGCCGCGACTTCGCGCTCGGACCCCGCGCAGCCGGAAACCACGATGACGGGAATGCCGGCGATGTCGGTGTTCTGCAGTTGGGCCTGGCGGAAGTCCCATCCGGTCATCACCGGCATCATCAGGTCGAGCAGGATGACGTCGGGCCGCCAATGGCCCAGCATGTCAAGGGCATCGCTGCCGTCGGCCGCCTCCCGCACCTCGAAGCCCTCCATCTCCAGGACCGCCACGAACCCCTGGCGCATTATGACGTCGTCTTCGACCACAAGAACCCGTTTCGTCATCCTGCGCTTCCAGCCTTGCCGTCCCTTGCCGTTCGCGGAAGGACCGCCGTGAACCGGCTGCCGCGGCCGGGCTCCGAATCAAGCTCGACCCATCCGCCCAGGGCTTCCAGCAAGCTCTTTACCAACGAAAGCCCGAGCCCGACACCCGGTGTGTGCTTGCGGCGCACGTCGCCGAGCTGCTCGAACGGCTGAAAGATGAGGGTCTGGTTGGCGGCGGCGATGCCGGGGCCGGGATCGGCGACCGTGCAGCGCACTTCGGCTCCCGAATCGGCGATGGCGATCGTGACGGTGCCGCTGTCGGCGTGCTTGATGGCGTTTTCGATCAGGTTGACCAGCACCAGGCGCATGAGCTTGCGGTCCGTGTCCACGATTGCCGCGTCGCCCGGCTCCAGCACGATGGTCTGGCCTCGGGCGACCGCGCGTTCGCCGGCGTCGGCCACCACGTCCGCCATCAAGGCCCGCAGGTCAACCGCTTCGGGACTGACATTGATCTTCCCGCTTTCCACCGCGCTCTGCTCGAGGATCGTATTGACGATGTCGGTCATCCGTTGCGATGCATGGGACAGATTGGCAACCGCCTTGGCCGTGGCACCCTCCGTCGCGGCCGGGCTGCGCTTGAGCACCTCCAGGTAGAGCGCGAAGATCTGCAAGGGAGAGCGCAGCTCATGAGACGCCATGCCGAGAAACCGGCTCTTTACCGAAGCCGCCGTCTCGGCCTGTTGACGGGCGACCCGGGCCTCGTCAAGGGCGCGGGCGAGGTCCCGCGTCCGCGCCGCGAGGTCCTTGGCCAGGGTCTCGATGTTGCGCTGCCTGGAATTCAATTCGCTCCGCAGCACGTCGCGCGCGCGCTTGACGTCGGCAAGGTTGGAAACCCGCGCCGTCAACTCCTCTGGCGAGAAGGGCTTGACCACGTAATCCTGGGCGCCCCGGGCCAGCAGCCTGATGCGCAGGGCGTCGTCGGCCTTGGCCGATAGCACCAGGACGGGTGTGTCGGCCAGCGCCGGGTCCCGGCGGATGGCCTCGACCATCTGGTCGCCGGACATGTGAGGCATCATGATGTCGGTGAGGATGACGTCTGGATGGTGCGTCCGCGCCATCTCCAGCCCCTGGCGTCCATCGGCCGCGACCTTCAGGTCGAACCGTCGGTGCAGGGTTTCGACCATGAACCGGCGCAAGTCGGCATTGTCCTCCACGACCAGCACCAATGGAGCCCCGGACCGCTCCGGGACCCGGCTCGGAGCCTCAAGCTCCTGCTGAACCTCGTCGAGTTGGCCGAGCATTCCGGCCACCGTGGAGTTCAGTGCTGCCGCCGCTGCGGTGTCGTCTTCATCCCCGTCGGCCGGCCTGACGACGGTTCCCTCCGGCGCGCTCAGCGGCAGGCTGACCTGGAAGAGGGCGCCACCGGCGGGAGCGTCCGCGACCGAGATGGTGCCGCCGTGCAGCTCGGCGAATTCCTTGGTGACGGCCAAGCCGAGTCCGGTGCCGCCGCTTTGCCGCGTGGCGCCGCCGTCGGCCTGGCGGAACCGTTCGAAAATGGTTCCCCGCATGTCCAGTGGCACGCCAGGTCCACTGTCCTGCACCGAAATCACCGCAGACCGGTCATCGGGCTGCTCCACCGAACAGACGATGCGTCCGCCGGTCGGCGTGAACTTGAAGGCGTTGGAAAGCAGGTTGAGCACGACGCGCTCAATCTTCGCGCCGTCGACCTGGGCCGGCAGGCTGTCGGGCGCGCGGACCAGGAAGCGGATGGAGCGCTCTGGCGCCAGGGCCTCGAAATGGCCGGCCATGCTGCGCACCAGGGCGGCGAGGTCGGTGTCCTGGTAGTCGACCCCCATCTGGCCGGCGTCCAGTTTGGCAACATCGAGCAGGTCGTTCACATGTTTGAGCAGCATGAACGCGTTCTTGCGGATGACCTCGATGTCGCGGTGCTCGGCCTGCGTCAACGAGCCGCTTTGCAGCATGCGTTCCGTCGGTCCCAGCATGAGGGCGAGCGGGGTCCGCAGTTCATGGCTGACGTTGGCGAAAAACTGGCTTTTCACCTCATCCAGTTCGCGGATGCGGGCCAGCAGGAGTTCAAGCTCCTGGTTCTTGCGGGCGACCTCGGCCTCGGCGCGCTTCTTCTCGGAGATATTGCGGCCCTCGGCCAGCAGGAAGACCACGGCGCCGCTCTGGTCGGTCACCGGCACGAGCGAGTAGTCGATGATGATGGTGTCCTCGCCCGCCGCCTCGCCGTAGACTTCCACGTCATAGCGCACGAACGCGCCATCGGCCGCGCGTCGGCAGGCCTCGCGCTGGTCGTTCATGATCGCGGTCGACACCCGCCACCATCGTGCTTCCCAGAACGGCTTTCCCTTGAGGTCATCGAGGCGCATGCCCGCCCCTTCGAGCGCGGCGCGATTGACATCCAGCAGTCTGCCGTTGCGATCGAGCAGGGCGACGAACTGGTACATCTCGTCCATGACGATGCGCGCCAGCTTTTCGCGAAGCTGGTGCTCGTCATTGGTGGCGCTCAGTTCCACCTGACGAACGCAAACCGACTCCTTGAACCCCAAGAGGTGCCACAGAAGCGTTGTCAAACGCTTTCTCCTTTCCGCCCCGCCACGGGGTTACAACGAGAAGCTCCCGTCGGAAGGTCCCTTGAAAAATAGGCCGCCGGACCGTCGGCGGCAGCCTCAGCCCGGCGCCGGCCTGCATTCTGGCCGCCATCCCGTCTACTCGCCGGGGCCCGTGCGGTCGCCGTCGGCCTCCGGCGGCTGCATCTCAAGCGGTTCCATGCGCCAGACCGCGCCCGGTTCCTCGCCCTTGACGTTGGTCAGCAGGTAGATTGCGCCGTCCGGACCCTGCTCGACGTCCCGGATGCGGGTGTTGAGGGGCAGGAACTCCGTGGCCGTCACCGTGTCGCCGTCCAACTCGACGCGCTCGACGCCGCCGGCCGACAGGCCGCCGAAAAGAATGTCGCCCTGCCAGTCGGAAAAAAGGTCGCCCGTGTAGACGATCATTCCCGACGGCGAGCGCACCGGGGACCACACGTGGACGGCATCGGCAAACTCGGGGAACGCCGTCGGATCGGGGATGTCGACGCCGTTGTAGTTGATCCCCCAGCTCACCACCGGCCAGCCATAGTTGGCGCCGGCCTCGATCCGGTTGAGTTCGTCCCCGCCAAGGGGACCCATCTCCGCGATCCACAGTCCGCCGGTGTCAGGATGAACGGCCGCCGCCTCGATGTTGCGGTGGCCGTAGGACCAGATTGCCGCGGCAGCATCCGCGCGGCCGGCGAAGGGGTTGTCGTCGGGCACCGTTCCGTCGCGGTTCAGCCTGACGATGGCGCCCAGCGTGTTGGACGGGTCCTGCGCCGGCTGGAACTTGAAGCGCTCGCCGAGGGCGAGAAACAGGTGTCCCTCGCCGTCGAAGACGATGCGGTTGCCGAAGTGGTTGGGGCCCTCGACCTTGGGCTCCTGGCGGAAGATGACCTCCCAGTCCTCGATACGGTTTTCGACAAGGCGGCCGCGGCCGAGGGCGGTGCCCGCCACGCCGTCGTCGCCGGCTTCCGCGAAGCTCAGGTAGACGCGCTGGTTTTCGGCAAAGTCGGGGTCGAGCGCCACGTCCATGAGGCCACCCTGTCCCTGGGCGAAGACCTCGGGCGTCCCGTCGACGGGCTCCGACACCGCGTCGTCGGGCGAGACGATGACAAGCGTGCCCGGCAGTTCGGTCACCAGCATCCGCCCATCAGGCAGGAACGCCATCCCCCACGGCGTATCAAGACCCGTGGCGACCTCCTGGACGGAGACGGCGACATCGCCGGTATAAATGGATTCGACCTGCGACTGCGGCTGCGCCAGGGCAGGGCCCGCGATCACGAGAAGCGGGAGCAGGGAAAGCCTCATGCGGTGCGCTCCTTCATTGGGCGGTTGGGCTGGAGCGCGGACCGTGCTTGTGAGGCCGCGCCCGCAGTCTCACCCAAGCAACGCGCGCCGCGCCCGCGTGTTCCGCCTGATCCGCCGGCCCGTGGGGAGCGTAGAGACCCTATGCCCTTCGCGCACGCCGTGGCTGCGGCCACTCCCACCACGAACACGCGAGGCCTCGCAATGCTGATACGGTGGCCCGGACGCCTGTCCATCGGCGCGACGTTCGTTCTGATCCTTCTTTATGCCGCCCCGGCCGTCGCCGAGGAGGCGGCGCGCGTTGCCGCCGCGCCTGTCGAACGGGCCGACATCGTCGACCGCGTCCGGCTGACGGGGACCGTCGTCGCATCCCGGTCGGCGCGGGTGTCGACCGATGTGGGCGGGCTGGTTCAGTCCATGAAGGTCGACCTGGGCGATCGGGTCGGGCAGGGGGACCCGCTGGTGCAACTGGACGCGGCGCTGGAACGGCTGGAGCTGCGCCGGGCCGAGGCGGCGACGCGGGAGGCCGGGGCGCGGCTGGACGATGCCGAGCGGCGGCTGGAGGACGGCCGCCGTCTGGCGGCGCGGGCCAGCCTGCCCCAGAACGAGCTTGAGGCCCGTGGCTCGGCGGTGGAGGCCGCGCGGGCCGTCGCCGAGCGCCTTGCGGCCGAGGAGGCCTACCGGGCGGAGCGCGTGCGCCGTCACCTGATCGCCGCGCCCTTCGACGGGGTGGTGGCGCGGGAACGGACGGAGGCGGGCGAGTGGGTCTCGCCCGGCGATCCGGTGGTGGACCTGGTGGGCGTCGACCGCCTGCGCGTCGACGTGCCCGTCCCGCAGCGCTATTTCCCCGACCTGCGCGACGACACCGCCATCACCCTGCGGGCGGATGTGCTGGGCGGGCGCGCGGTGCCGGCAAAGGTGCTGGCGCGCGTTCCCGTCAGCGACCCGACCGCGCGCACCTTCACCCTGCGCCTGCGGCCCGTCGGCGACGGCCTGCCGCTGACGCCCGGCATGTCGGTGCGCGTCGTCCTGCGCCTGGCGACGGGCGAACGGGGCCTCGTGGTGCCGCGCGATGCCGTCATCCGGCATCCCGATGGCCGCGTGACGGTGTGGGTGGTGCAGGAGGGCGACGGCGGCCCTCAGGTCGCCGAACGGCAGGTCCGCCTGGGCCAGGCGTTTGACGGCCGCGTGCATGTGCTCTCCGGCCTGGACGCGGGCGCCCGCGCCGTCGTGCGCGGCAACGAATCGCTCCGGCCGGGCCAGCGCGTCCGCGTGGTCGGGGCTGGGAAACCCTCCGCTCCGGCCTCTGCCCCCGGGAATGCGGCTGAAGGCTGAGGGGGTGCGGCGTGTTCGACCGTCTGGTCCGCCAGGGCATCCTCACCACCGTCGTGACGCTGATCATCTGCGTGGTGGGCGTCGTGGCGGCCCTGGGCATTCCGGTGCAGATGATCCCGGACCTGGAGGTGCGCACCATCACCATCCGCACCACCTGGCCGGGGGCCACGCCCCAGGACGTGGAAAAGGAAATCCTGGTGGAGCAGGAGGAATACCTGCGCTCCATCCCCAGCATGCAGCGGATGGTCACGCGGGCGTCCAGCGGTCAGGCGCGGGTGGAGCTTGAGTTTCCTTACGACGTCGACATCACGCAGACGCTGATCCGTGTCAACAACGCGCTGAACCAGGTGCCCGACTACCCGCTGAACGTGGACCAGCCGCGCGTCTACGCCACGTCGTTCTCGTCCAATTCCTTCATGTACTTCCGCGTCTCGCCGGTCGACGGCAATCCGCGCGGGCTGGACATGGACATGATGCGGGATTTCGTGGACGACAACGTCCGCGCCCGCATGGAAAACGTGCCGGATGTCGCGCGCGTCGGCATCGGCGGCGGGGCGGAGCGCCAGATCCGCGTGCTGCTCGACCCCCGCGCCCTGGCCGAGCGCGACATCTCCATCGCCGACGTGCGCGAGGCCGTGCGCGCGCGCAACCGGGATACCTCCGGCGGCGAGATCGAGAGCGGCAAGCGCCGCTACCTGCTGCGCACGGTGGGGCGCTTCGAGGACCTGGAGGACCTGCAAAACCTCATTGTCCGCCGCCAGGGCGATGCGGTCGTGCGCCTGCACGAGGTGGCCGAGGTGCGCTTCGACCATTCCGAGGTGACGGAGGTGTCCACCGTCAACGGCCAGCCGGTCATCGGCCTGTCGGTTCGGCGGGAGGCCGGGTCCAACGTCATCGACATCAAGTACGCCATGCTCGACGAGATGGAGGCCATCAACGAGGAGGTCCTCAAGCCCAACGGCATGGTCATGGAGCTGACGGCCGAGGACGCGGGATACGTCGAGGCCTCCATCCGCAACGTCTGGATCAACGTGGCGCTGGGGGCGACGCTGGCGACCATCGTGATGTACGCCTTCCTGCGGTCGTGGCGGGCGACGGGCGTGGGCGTCATGGGCATTCCCATCTGCACGGTGGCGGCCTTCATCGGCCTGTTGCTGACGGGGCGCACCGTCAACGTCATCTCGCTGGCCGGCGTGGCGTTCGCCATCGGCATGACGCTCGACAACACCATCGTGGTGCTGGAGAGCATCAACCTGGAGCGCAAGCGCGGCCTCGACCGCATGAAGGCCGCCGTGGAGGGCGTGCGGCGGGTGTGGCCGGCGGTGGTGGCGTCCACCTTCACCACCATCATGGTCTTCGTGCCCATCGTGTTCATCGACCTGGAGGCCGGCCAGCTTTATTCCGACGTCGCCATCGCCATCAGCGCCTCCATCCTGGCGTCCATGCTGGTGGCGATCACGCTGGTGCCGACGGCGTCGGCGCACATGGACGTGCGCGGCAAGGGGCTTGGCGGCGGTACGGAAAAGGGGGCCGAGGGCGGTGTCATGGGCCGCACGGTCGCCGGCGTGGACTGGCTCATCCGCGGGCGCCTGCGCCGGCTGGTGGTGATCGGCGTCAGCGTGGCGGCCAGTGCCTTCGTCTACATCGTCCTGACGCCGCCGGCCGAATACCTGCCGGAGGGCGAGGAGCCCAAGACCTTCGTGCGCATGAACGCGCCGCCCGGCTACAACCTTGACACCATGACCGCCATCGGCAAGGAGCTGGAGGATCACTTCCTGCAGTTCGTCGGCGACGACCCCGCCCGCTACGCCGAGGGTGAGGCCGAGGTGCCGGCGCTGGAGTACCTCAACCTCTCCATCGAGGCATCGGGCCTGCGCATCATCACCGAAACCACCGATCCCGACCAGTTGGGCGACCTGATGGAGGTGATGACGGCCCGCTTCGAGGACTATCCCGGCATGCGCGCCTTCGCCTCGCGGGGGTCCATCATCACGTCCAACGACGGCGGCACGCGGTCGGTGAACCTGGACATCTCCGGCCCCGACCTCGCCGACGTTTATGCGGTCGCCTCGGCCGCCTACCAGCGGGCGGAAGAGGTGTTCGACGACCCCCGCCTGCGCGCCACGCCGTCGACCCTGTCGCTGTCGCAGCCGCTGGTGGAGGTCTACCCGGACTGGGAGCGCGCGGCCGAACTGGGGCTGGAGGCCGGCGACCTGGGGTTCACGGTCGCCGCCCTGACCGATGGCGCCTTCGTCGACGAGTTCTTCCGCGCCGACGACAAGATCGACATCTACTTCTACAGCGAAGCCGGCGTGCGGGCGGACCTGGACGATCTGGGGCAGGTGCCGCTGGTGACGCCGCAGGGATCGGTGGTGCCGCTGGCGACCGTCGCCCGCATCGCCGAGACGGTGGACACCAGCACCATCCGCCGCATCGACGGCCGCCGGACGGTGACGCTCAACGTCATCCCGCCGCCCGACGTGCCGCTGGAGGTGGGCGTTCAGCGGGTGCGCGAGGACCTCGTCGGCCATCTGCGCGAGACGGGGCAGGTGCCGGCCATCGTCGCCATCGACATATCCGGCGCCAGCGACCAGTTGGAGGCCACACAGGCCGCGTTGCTGGACAACTACGGCATCGCGGTTGCCATCGTCTATCTTTTGCTGGTGGCGATCTTCCGCCACTGGGGCTATCCGCTGCTCATCATGACAACCATCCCGCTGGGCGCGGCGGGCGGCATCGTCGGGCTGCAACTGCTGAACCTGATCGGCGGCATGCTGCCCTTGATCGGCTTCCAGGCCATTCACCAGCCTTTCGACATGATCTCCATGATGGGCTTCCTGATCCTGATGGGGACGGTGGTGAACAACCCCATCCTCATCGTCCACCGCGCCATGGAGAACGTGCGCGACCCGGAGACCTCGCCGCATGAGGCGGTGCGCGAGGCGGTGGCGTCGCGCCTGCGGCCCATCGTCATGTCCACCATCACCACCATCTGCGGCCTGGCGCCCCTGGTCTTCGTGCCGGGCGAGGGGACGGAGCTGTACCGCGGCGTCGGCGCCATCGTGCTGTTCGGCATCCTGGGGGCGGCGGTCGTGTCGTTGACCTTCCTGCCGGCCATGACGACCATCGCGCTCGGCCTGCGGGACACGGGACCGGTGGCCGCCGCCGCAAGCCTGGTGGCGCGGCGGCGGTCCTGATGCGGTTCAGCAGCCGGCCGGAGCTGAGCGGGGCGGCGCAGGTGGGCGGTTGCGCCGGGGCGCTCGCGTCGTCGCGGGCCGTGTCGTGCGGAACGCGGCGCCTTCGCGCGCCGTTCGTGGTGCATGACTACCACGAGCGACCGCGTGTCCGGTCTGGAAGGCCGCCCTCGCATCGCCGTCGTCGGCATCGGCTACGTGGGCCTGCCGGTGGCGCTGGCCTTTGCGTCCGTTGCCTCTCACCGGCTCATTGCCTTCGACACCGACCCACGCCGCGTTGAAGCTCTCGCGCGCGGCGTGGATGAAACGGGCGAGGTTTCCGCCGCGGACCTCAAGGCCGCCGACCTGCGCCTGACCGACGATCCGGCCGCCCTGGCCGAGGCCGACGTTCACATCGTCACGGTGCCGACGCCGGTCACCGAGGCTCATGTTCCCGACCTCGAGCCGGTCAGGGCGGCGGCGGACGCCGTCGGCCGGCATCTGCGGCCGGGCGGGACCGTCGTCTTCGAAAGCACGCTGTATCCCGGCGCGACCGAGCAGGCGTTGATCCCGGTTCTGGAGGCGGCCTCGGGCCTGCGCTGCGGGCGCGACTTCGGCGTCGGCTACAGCCCCGAGCGGATCAATCCCGGCGACACGGACCACCGCTTCACCAACACGGCAAAGGTTCTCGCCGGCAGCGATTCCGTCACCACGGAAGGGTTGCTTGCCCTGTACGGCCGCGTCGTCGAGGCGCCGCTGCACGTCGCCCCATCCATCGCCGTGGCAGAGGCCGGCAAGGTGCTGGAGAACACCCAGCGCGACGTGAACATCGCCCTGATGAACGAGATGGCGCTGATCTGCCACCGGCTGGGCCTCGACAGCCGCGATGTCCTGGCGGCGGCCGGGACGAAATGGAACTTCCTGCCCTTTACGCCGGGGCTGGTCGGCGGGCACTGCATCGGCGTCGACCCGTGGTTCCTGGCGCACCGGGCGGAAGATGCCGGCGCCGAGGCCGACCTCGTCAGGACGGCGCGGCGCGTGAACGAGCGCGTGCCCGCGTTCATCGCAAACGAAATGCTCCGCCGGCTCATGCACCGCCGCAGCGACGGGCCGCCGGTGGTCACCGTGCTGGGCCTCAGCTTCAAGCCCGACGTGCCCGACCTGCGCAACAGCAAGGTGCTGGACATCATCGCGCACCTGCGGCGCTTCGACATAACGGTGCAGGTGGTGGACCCGGTGGTGCCGCCCGCGACCGCGCCGGTGCCGCTGACCGCGCCGGAGGACTGCGCCCCCGCCGACGGCGTTTTGGTGGCGGTGGCGCACCGGGCCTTCCGCGACGCCGGGTGGCCCCTGATCGCGCGCCTACTGGCCCGGCCGGACGCCGGCGTGGTGGCCGACGTGCCGGGGCTAGTCGAGCCCGGCGTCGTTCCCCGTGGCGTCGACCTGTGGTGGCTCTAGACGGGCCGACGGCCGGGAAGGCGGTGCCTCGCGGAACAGCGGCGGCGGAGGACCCACCTCCGGCGCGTCCACGATCCATTCCAGGCCGACAGGCTTGTAGAGGTTCACCGTGCTGAGCACCGGATGGGCCTGCAGCACGCCCGGCGGCAGCAGGACGACCGCCAGCCGGTCGCGGTCCGCCGGCTTGAAGCGCGGCTGGAATTCCGCGGGCAGGCGGGGCGAAACGGCCCGCAGGTCGGCGATGCGGCCCACCTCCAGCGCCCGTCCCGGCAGGTCCACCAGGACCGGATCGCCGGGCTCGGCACCGACGAGGGAGGCGGATTCGAAGAAGACCCCCAGGTAGCGCCGCCCCGAAAAAACGCGCAGGACCTCGCGCCCCGGCTCCAGAACCTCGCCGGCGACCACGTCCAGCCCGGCCACCACGCCGTCGCGCGGCGCGCGGGCCGTACCGTCGCCGTAGACGGCACGCAGGCGATCGACCTCGCTCCGCAGCCGGGTGATACTTTCCTTCAGCGCCGCCACCTCCTCGCGGGCGGCCGTCCGGTCTGCGCGCAGGCCCGCCAGGTCGCGCGCCGCCTGCAGGCGGTAGCGCAGGACGTCGCCGTAGCGCTCGTTCTCCGTCAGGCCCTGCTCGCGCAAGGTCTCCAGACGATCGCGCATGGCCGTGAGGCGGCCGACGTAATCCTCCAGGACTTCAAGCTCCGCCGCCGATACGTCCAGCTCCGCGGCGCGCTCCCGCCGCCGGCGCTCCAGGTCGGCCAGCCGCACCCGCAATTCGGTGATATCGGACAGAAGGGGCACGCTGACATAGTGGAACAACCGCTCGCCGGCCTGCACCCGCGCGCCGTCGGCCACCATGACGTCTTCCACCATGGCCTCGAACGGCAGGGCGACGGCCCGCTGCCGGGCAAGCACGAAGCCGTCGCCGCGCAGCACGTAGAGGTGCCCGATCAGCACATGGCCCAGCACCACCAGGAAGGCGATCAGAAGGGTCAGGTAGATGTATTTTCCAAGGCGCACGGACTCCCGCCGCGGATCGGCGGGGGCGCGGTAGACGGGGCGCCGTGGAGCGATGCGCTTCATGCCTCGCCCTCCGGCCCCTCTCCGGCGTTGTCCGGGCGGTCGCCGTCAAGGACGTCGTCCAGCGGCCGGCACTGGATGTCCATGGCGTCGACCACCGTGTCCGAGAACACGCCGCCCAGGGCCTGGCGCAGCCGGTCGGCGGCATCGGGGCCATGCTCGGGCCCGGCCCCGGCGAGCAGCACCGTCAGCCGAGACATGTGGTAGGCCACCGTGTCCTCGGTCCGCAGCAGGGCGGCCAGTTCCTCGCCGACGCGCCGGGCCAGGTCGCCGCGGGCCGCCGGGTCGCTCTCGACACCGACGTCGATGGTCAGCACGCTGCTGCCGAACGCCCGCCGCTCTCCCAGGGCGCGCAGCTTGCGGCCGACCGACAGCAGTGTTTCCAGCCCCACCAGCGGGACGAAGCGTGACAGGATGGCGTGCGGGTCCTGCATCTCGATCACGCCGGAGAACAGGGCGTCGAGTCCCTTGGGCGTGACGGCGTAGTCATAGAGGAACCGGCGCGGGCTGCGATCGATGGGGAAGCGTTCGGCGCACGACAGGCAGCGGCCCGCCACGGCCGTTTCCTCGGCCCGCGCGTCGCAGGCGCGGCAGACGGTAATGCCGCCGGGCTTGTCGTAGTCCATGCCGATGTGGCGCAGCGTCCGCCGGCACTTGGGACAGCGGTACAGGCCGCCTTCGGCATCGAACGCCTGCTCCGGCCCCTGATAGCCGCAGGTGAAGTGGTGGACGAGCATCTCCTCGCCGATGTCGGGGCTGCCGCAGGTGGCGCAGACATCGCGCAGCAGGGCCTTGAGGCTGCCGCACTCGGGGCAGGGGTGGCCGGCGTCGTTCACCGTGCGGGAAACGTAGCCGGCCGCGCCCAGGTCGGCGATGAGCGCGCCGCCGCCCAGGTCGCCGCGCGAGGGCGCCAGGCGCTCGAACGGCCAGGCGACGCCGGGGCCGGCAGCGTCGTTCAACCGGGCGGAGGCGCCGTCGCGCATGTGGATGAAGGCCAGCAGGCCAAGGTAGGGGTCTTCCGCCGCCTTGGCCCGCGCCGCCGCCGGTATCTCGCGGTACCGCGCGCCCGCCGCGAGCCCCGCCCGCACGGCTTCGGTGAGTCGGCCGGCGTCGAAGGCCTCCAGCTGATGGTCGGCCAGCGGCCAAAGGGTTTCCAGCGCGACCACCGGCATCAGGCCCGCCCACGTCGGCCGCTCGGGCGCGAGGGCGGCGTCGGGCGCGCCCAGGCAGATGGCCACGTCCGCGCGCTCCGGCTCGTCCACCAGATCGTAATGCAGGCGAAGGGCCGACGGCACGCGCGCCTCCGCGGCCGTCCGCACGAACAGACGCACGGACGTGCCTATCTCCTCTCGGGTCGGTCCTATCGGTTCGGTCAAAAGGCATACCTCCTACGCCTTTAACGCAGGCGGCGGTCCCGCTGGTTGCGGCGGAAGAAGGTGCCTTGGGTCAGTACCTGGGAGCCTGCCGCCGCACCTTGGCCGGCACGAACGGGTCCTTGTAGGAACCGCGGAAGACCAACTCGTTCACCACGGCGTAGAGCCTCACCCACCGCAGCAGGTAGACGTTGGCCACCGTGTAGAGCGGCACGAAGGGCAGGTAGCGCAGGTCCGTGCGCTTGTCCGGCGACAGGGCGAGGAGCAGCAGGTATTTCGCCACCTGAAGCGTCACGTACATGATCTGCACCGCCAGCAGCACGGCGATGAACCAGATGCCGTAGAGCAGGAACTGGTCCACCAGGTAGACCAGGAAGAGGAACGGGATCAGCGCGGTGAAAATGAACCCGTCGACCATGCCCGCCGCCAGTTGTCCGTCGAAGGCCTTCTGGCGCGGCACCAGGGCGTAGCGTCGCGCCTTGCGGAAGCGGTTGCGGATGAGCGACCGGTTCCACCGCACCCGCTGGCGGATCAGCCGGGCGATGCTTTCCGGCGCGATGGTGCGGCAGACGGCGTGGGGCTCGAACAGCGCGGTCCAGCCGGCCAGCCTCAGCCGCACCATCATGTCGCCGTCCTCGCCCGGGCCGAAGTCCCAGCCGCCGACGCCACTGACGGCGGTGCGCCGGTACATGCTGAAGGCGCCCGAGCCCACGAAGAAGAACCCCAGCATGTTGTTGACCAGCCGCCCGGCCATGATGGCGATGAAGTAGTTGATCTGCTGCAGCCGCGTGACCAGCGTGGCGTCGGCGTTGCGGACCCGCAGCGTGCCGCCGACCGCTCCCACGTCGGGGTCTCGGAAATGCTCGACGGCGACGGCCACGGCATCGCGGTCGAAGGTGGTGTCGGCATCGGTCAGCAGGAGGACCGGCTGGCGGGCCAGCGAGAACGCGGTATTGAGCGCCGAGGACTTGCCGCCCCGGGAGTCCGCGCGCACGTATCGGTCGATCATGCCCTGCCGCTCCAGTCGGCGGCAGACGGAGGCCGTCGCGTCGGTGGAACCGTCGTCGGCCACGATGATCTCCAGCGGCCGGTGCGGCTGTTCGCGCAGGGAGATGACCGTGCGCGCGACGCTGTCGGCATCGTTGTGCGCCGGCACCAGAACGGAGACGCCGAGGGCAGGATCAGCCGCTTCCCGGCCGCCGGCCGGTGGTACGGGCGGACCGCGCTCCCGCCCGAACAGCCAGGCGCCGATGACGACGGCATAGCTGACGAAGAAACGCGGCACCTCCACCAGAATCAGCAGCCAGAAGGTGCGGATGAACTGCTCCGGCGGCAGGCCGAAGAGGAAATGCAGGGCGGTGTCGATCAAGCGAGCCTCCGATAGAGGTATAACGCCGCCGATCGTATGAAGGCTCCGCCCTTGTGGGACCGGCCGGGAATGGCTCATCGTGGCGCCTGGAGCCGTTCCGGGCGGTGAGGCTCCGAGCGCAGAGCGGCCGCGTGGAAGCAGCAGCGGCATCATCAGCAAATATGGAGAGGTACGATGAAAGACAAGCTTCCGGCCGCGGCAGGCGATCTTGCACGGGACCATCCGGCTGTCTGGAAAGCTTATGCCGCGCTGGGGGAGGCCTGCTCGGAGGCCGGTCCGCTTGAAGACAAGGAGCGCAGGTTGGTGAAGCTGGCGCTTGCCATAGGGGCCGCTTCGGAAGGTGGCGTCCATTCCCATTGCCGCCGTGCCCTGTCCGAAGGCATCCCGCCGGAAGCCATCCAGCAGGTCGCCATCCTTGCGATCGGCACGCTGGGATTTCCGCAGGCGGTTGCCGCCCTGACGTGGATCGACGACATCGTCTCCGGCAAAAAGGGGTAGGCCCGCGCCGTCGCCGCTGCTCAGTCATCCTCGTAGTATCCGCGGTCCGCGCCCTTGTGACAGGAGAGGCAGTTGGACTTCGTCACCACGTCGTGACGCTGCCAGACGCTCGGCCGGAAGTCATGCTCGCGCACGAATGCCGGGTTTTCGGTGATGCGCTGGGGGACCCCGTCTGGAGTGATCCACCGCATGTAGCCCCGCGCCGCGCCGCGCCGGTCGACATCGCCGGCGTTGGCGGTCAGGTAGGCGCGGATGGCGTTCGCCTTTTCAATCCCGATGGAAGCATCGTCACCGAAGTGATCGGAGAGTGTGCCCATCATCCGGTTCCACGACCGCGCCGGCAGAAAACCCGGCTGGAAGGCCATGTGACAGTCGCCGCACTCTTCCCGGGTCAGCGTATGGGTCACCGGCGGCATCCATTCGTCGTCATCGGCCAGCAAGGGGCCGCTTCCCAGGGCGACGGCCAGCGGGAGGGCGAGAAGGACTGCGCGCATGGTCACTGCTCCTGCATGAAGGTGATGTAGTCGCCTTTTTCTCGCGCCGTGCAGGCCCGGCCGAGCACGGAATCACAGTCGCGGCGGAACTGCTTTTCTACCTCGTCGATGTCGGTGAAGCGATCCGGCTCGACCGAAACGGCGGCCGGCTCGATCGGCCGCCCGGTCTTGGCGTTGCGGCCCTGGGCGCGCGGGTCCTCGGTATGGCAGGCGGTGCAGGCCGGCGTGCGGGCATCGCCGCCAGCCCAGCGGGTGCGGAACAGGTCCTCGCCGCGCGCCGCCGTGAAGCCGCTGAAGCCGGGATCATCGGCGGCGGCCTGCTCGGCATAGCCGGACAGAATGGCGGCTCGGTCGGCGGCGTCGCCGGCCGACGCGGGGCCGCCCGTCATCACCGCCAGAAGCGCGGCGGCGAGCATCGCGAACCGGGGCATTACGAACTCTCCTTCAGGCGGGTGGAATGGCCATCGACAAAGCGGCGCCACAGGGCCGCCACCCGCCGCCTGCCGCCGAACATCAGCAGGATGAAGGCGACATGGCCGAGCACGACCCAGAGAGAGGCCGTCGACAGCGCCTCGTGCAGGTCTTCCACCCACAACAGCCAGTGCGCCGCCATGCCGCTGGCGGCCGCGGCGCCGACGGTAGCGAACAGGGCGACGGCGAGCCAGGCGAACAGCGGGTTGCGGCCGCACCGGGTCGTCAGCCACTCGCGCCCCGCCGCCAGCGACGCGCGCGGCATCCGCCACGGTGGCTTGTGGGCGAAGGGGGCGACCGCCAGACGCAGCACGAGGGCGCCCAGAACCGTGTAACCGGCGACCTGATGCATGATGTAGACGTCGTCGCTGTCGCCGGTCAGGTAGGCGACCAGGAAGCCGCCGGCGACCACGGCATGCCACGCCTTCATGGCCGGCATGGCGAAGCGGCGGCGACGGCGGGGCGCATCAGTCATCGTCGTCCTCCCCGCGCTCGTGGCGCTCTTCCAGGTCGTCGTCATCATGGACCGGACGGCCAAGGAGCGCCGGCAGGTATCCTGTGTCGCCGCCGCCTGCCATGCGGTCCGTCTGCCGGTCGTCCGGGCGTTCCGGCGCCGTCGGATAGCCAGTGTCGGTTGCGGAATCGGCGGGCGGTGCGGGCGGCGCCGCCACCTCGGCCCAGGCCAGGCCGGCGGCGGCGATCACCGCCGCGGCGGCCAGTCCCTGAATGATTGTCTTGACGATCATGGGATGCCTCCTGCTCAACTGTCGTCATGCCCATTGGTGTAGCAGGGCTTTCCTGAACCGCACCTGAAGGGCGCACGGCCGTTCAGCCGGCGTTCATCCGCCTGGGCTATGGTGGAGATCATGCGACGACGACACCTCTTCCTCTTGGCCGCCTTGCTGCTGCTACCGGTCCTGCCGGTGCTGGCGGACGAGGACGACCACGAGGACCACGAGCGTGCCCGCCGCGCGCTGGAGGCCGGTGACACCCTGCCGCTCGCCGCGCTGCTGGAGCGCAGCGGCATCGAGTCCGCGGGCCGGCTGATCGAGGTGGAACTGGAGCGCGAGCACGGCCGGCTGGTCTATGAGTTGAAGGTGCTCACGCCGCTGGGACGCGTCATCGAGCATTATTTCGACGCCCGCAGTGGTAAATTGCTGAAAACGGAGGGCCATGACGAATGAGGGTGCTGGTCGTGGAAGACGAACCGCGCCTCACGCTCCAACTGGAACGGGCCCTTCAGGCGGCCGGTTATGCGGTGGACACCGCCCATGACGGCGAACGCGGCCACCTGCTGGGGGAGACCGAGGAATACGACGTGGTCGTGCTCGATCTGGGCCTGCCCCGGCTCGACGGGGTGACCGTGCTGCGGCAATGGCGCGCGGCCGGACGCACCATGCCCGTTCTTGTGCTGACCGCCCGCGACGGCTGGAGCGAAAAGGTGGCGGGGCTTGATGCGGGGGCGGACGACTATCTCACCAAGCCCTTCAACACCGAGGAACTGCTGGCCCGCCTGCGCGCCCTGATCCGCCGCGCCGCCGGCCAGGCTGAGCCGGAGGTGCGGGTCGGGGACGTGACACTCGATACCCGCGCCGCCACCGTTACCCGCGGCGGCGAGCCGGTGTCGCTGACGGCCCATGAATACCGGGTGCTCGCCTACCTCATGCTGCACAAGGGCAAGGTGGTCAGCCGCGCCGAACTGACGGAACACGTATACGCCCAGGATTTTGACCGCGACAGCAACACCATCGAGGTCTTCGTCGGCCGCCTTCGGCGCAAGCTGGGCGCCGGGTTGATATGCACGGTGCGGGGCCTCGGTTATCGGGTGCCGGAGGCATGACGCGTCCCACGCCGTCGTTGCGGTTGCGCATGCTGGCCGGTGCGGTCTGCTGGATCGGTGTGGCCCTCGCAGCCAGCGGCTGGGTTCTGGTGGACCTGTTCCGCGACCACGTCGAAGCCCAGGCGAGGGACCGGCTGGTGACCGACATGGACCAGTTGATCGCCGCGCTCACGGTTGAGCCGGACGGCACCGTAACCGTGTTCCCGCCGCTCAGTGATCCGCGCTTCCGACAGCCGCTGTCGGGGCTTTATTGGCAGGTCGGGCCGGTGGGCTCGCCGGTGGCGCGGTCCCGTTCGCTGTGGGATGCCGCGCTGCCGCTGCCCGCCGATACCGTTCGCGACGGTCAGGTACACGTGCATGCCATACGCGGCCCCCGTGAGGCCGCATTGCTCAGCGCCGAGCGCCTGGTTCGCCTGCCGGGGCGGGACGCCCCGCTGCGGGTGGCGGTGGCCCAGGACATGGCGGAGGTCGAGGCGGCGGTCGGCCGCTTCACGCGCGACCTGTTGGGGGCTTTTGCCGTGCTCGCCGTTGCGCTGATGCTTGCGGCGGTGGCCCAGGGCGTGGTGGTGCTCCGGCCCATGCAGCGCTTGCGGGAGCGCGTTCTGACGGTACGCCGCGGTAAGGCGGAGCGGCTGGCGGGGGCCTTTCCGGCCGAGGTGGTGCCGCTGGTTGACGATCTCAACATCCTGCTCGACCACGCCCGCAATTCGACGCACCGCGCCCGCCGCCAGGCGGGAGACCTGGCGCACGGCCTGAAGACACCGCTCGCGGTCATCAGCGCCGAGGCGCAGCATCTGGCCGGAGCGGGACAGGACGAACCGGCGGCGGTTCTGATGGAGCAGGTGGAAGCCATGCGGCGGCAGGTGGAGGCCAACCTTGCCCGTGCCCGCGCCGCCGCGTCGCGCGACCTGCCGGGTGCCCGGGCGCCGGTGGCGGAAACGCTGGAACCGCTCTGCCGCACCATCGGCCGCCTGTACGGCAAGGCGGTCGAGATGGATGTGCCGGCGGGCCTCGCCTTCAAGGGAGATGCACAGGACCTTCAGGAGATGGCGGGCGCCCTTATCGACAACGCGGGTAAGTGGGGCCGCAATCGCATACGGGTCGCGGCGCGCGCTGAGAATGGTGTCCTCGTAATCACCATCGACGATGACGGCCCCGGCCTCCCGCCCAGATTGCGCGAAGCGGCGTTCCAGCGCGGCATCCGGCTTGACGAGGCCGTGCCCGGCACGGGCCTCGGCCTCTCGATTGCGCGCGACCTGGCGGAGCTTTACAGCGGCTCCGTGGCGCTTGACGAGGGGCCCTCCGGCACTGGCGGCCACGCGGTGTTGAGGTTGCCGGCGTGCTGAGACACCGGCGGGGGTCCCAGCGGCCGTTCCCGCCGCGGCACTGGATCATCAGAGCCGGCGTGGGATGGCTACCCTGCCCCGAACCGGGCCGGGAGCCGCTGCGTCCTCTGTTCCTGCGGGTCATGCAAGAATGGTTTCGCCGGTCCCTGCTCGACGATCCGGCCGCCCTCTGCCGCCCTGGCGGGCTGTCCAAAGGGACGTCAGGCCTCACCGGGCGGAGCGCGCTCTCCCGGGAGCCGTGATGACTTTCATCCTTTTCGTCCTTCCGACCCGCCGAAGCCCTTGCGCCGCATGTCGCCCCATCCCTGTTTGCGGCGCAGGAAGTCCCACCAGCCCATCATGCGCCAGACGTTGTTGATCTGGCGGTAGCCGAAATTCTCCACCACGGCGGCCAGTGTCAGCCGCGCCAGATCGCCGGCGTCGGGATAGCGCCGCAGCTCGATTTCCTCCAGGATCAGCGCGCCGACGGAGATGAACACCCCGAGCGCGAAGACCAGCGCCAGGTAGGCCAGGAAGAAATCCAGGCTCAGCAGTCCCGCCGCCCAGAGGACGGGGATCAGCACGTAGCCCAGCGCCTCCAGCGGCGGGCCCAGCACGTCGGTCACCAGAATGTTCACCGTCCCCAGGCTGCCGGCGATGCCGTAGCGACGGCGGCCGATCATGCCGCGGTGCTTGAAGAAGGACTCCAGGCTGCCACGCTGCCAGCGCCGCCGCTGCCGCGAGAGGACCGACAGGCTTTCCGGCACCTCGGTCCAGCACACGGGCTCGGGCACGAAGCGGATCTCGTAGGCGCTGCCGGTGTCGCGCAGGTGGCGGTGGATCTTGACGATGATCTCCATGTCTTCGCCCACCGTGCCGTGGCTGTAGCCGCCGACGTCCACCGCCACGGTACGCCGGAAGATGCCGAAGGCGCCGGATATGAGCATCATCGCGCCCCATTCGCTCCAGGCCAGCCGCGCCATGAGGAACGCCCGCAGATACTCCACCACCTGGAACAGCGCCAGAGGATGGCGCGGCAGGCCCACCTTCAGGATGCGCCCGGCGCGCACCCGGCTCCCGTTGGCGACCCGGATGGTGCCGCCGACGGCCACCACCTTGTCCGGGTCGCGCATGAAGGGCTGCACCGCGCGCAACAGCGCGTCGGTCTCCAGCAGGCTGTCGGCGTCGACGGCGCAGAACAGCGGCGTGCGGCTGAGGTTGATGCCGGCGTTCAGGGCATCGGCCTTGCCCCCGTTCTCCTTGTCCACCACCAGCAGGCGCGGATGGCGGGGATTGGCGTAGAGGCCGCGGATGGCGGCATGGGGCACGGCCTCTTCGTGGGCCCGCTCGACGGGGCGCAGGTCGAAGGCCTCGATCAGTGTCGCCAGCGTGGTGTCCTTCGAGCCGTCGTTGACGACGATCACCTCGAAGTTGGGGTAGTGCAGCGCCAGCATGGACCGCACGCTGTCGACGATGGTCGTCTGCTCGTTGTAGGCCGGCACGAGCAACGAGATGGGAATGGTCTGCTCGGCGAACGTCCACCAGGCGGCCAGCGGGTCACGCACCACCGCCCGCCGGCGCAGCGCCCGGTAGGCGACGGCCAGTTGCACCGCGTGCAGCAGCGTCTGGATCAGGCCGCTGGCGAAGATCAGGTAGCCGATGATGACGGCGGCCCGGATCAACGGGTCGAATAGGGCGCCGGCCGGCGCCAGCCAGCCCGTCAGGTCGTCGGGGATCATCGCGCCGCCTCCGCCAGGACGAGTTGAGCGACGCGCGCAGTACGCCCGGCGCCGTCCGAGGCCGCCGCCGTCTCCAGCGCCGCGCGCCCCTCCGGCCCGCCGGCGGCCAGCGCCTGGGCGGCCCGGAATCGCACCCACCACTGCGGATCGTCCAGCAGCGGCGGCAGGCGCGGCGCCAGGTCGGACAGCCCGATGCGCATCACGCCCAGAGCCGCCTGCGCCCGGACCTCCCAGGCGGGATCGGACAGGCCGGCCGCGACGGCATCATGGGCGCGCGGGTGGCCGATAGCGGCAAGCGCCCGCAGCGCGGCGGCCCGTTCGTTCAACTCGGCCGCGTGAACGGCGGCCGCCGTCAGGTCGGGGACGGCGCCGATGGCGCGGGCGTGGCCCAGGGCATCGATCAGCACCACGCGCAGCCGCGCCTCTGCGGCCGCCGCAAGCGCGGCGCGCGCCTGATCGGGCGCCTGGGCCGCCAGGTCGCGGAACAGGTCCTGCAGCCCCCGGCCGGGAACGTCCTGGCGTGTCCACATGGCACTGACGGCGGCATCGACGTCGGGGGCGCGACCGGCATCCGTCAGGGCCTGAGCGGCGGCCAGGCGGACGGCGCCGTCGGGGTCTTCGGTCATGGCGCAGCACAGGGCGGCGTGGACGGCGGCATCATCGGCGGCAAACCAGCGCAGGGCCGTGGCGGCCGTGCGCCGTTCGGCGGCCTTTCCGGCGGACAGGCGCAGGCATTCCGACTCGACCGCGCCGACCGCATGCAGCAGGGTCACGATGCGCTCCGCCGCGGCGCCGCGCAGCGTGTTGAGCAGCCGGTGGCCCTGGTCCATGAGAATCCGCGCATCCCGATCGTCGACCGGAAAGGCTTCGGCCGCGGTCGGCGCGGCGCCGTCGTCCGTCCGTTCGATCCAGTCGAACAGGCGTGCCTTCAGGGCCTCCGCCCGCTGGAGCCGCCGCCGTTGTCCCCGCTGCACGATCAGCCGGCGCAGGATCAGCATGAGCATGATGAGAAGGGAGGCGCCGGCAAGGGCGAGCGCGGTCCACCAGATGGCCTGCAGCATGCGCCCGGCCCGTCAGAAACGTACGGTCAGGCCGCCGGTCAGGTCGGTGCGGCGCGTGTCGCTGCGCGCTCCGTCCCGTTCCTCGCGCGCAAGCCCCAGGGTGAAGGCCACGGCCGGCGTCACGGTCACCGAGAAGCCGCCGAAGACGGTCGTGGTGTCGGCCGTCCGGCCGCGCTCGGTCTCCGCGGCGTCGGCGTAGCCGGCGTGCAGGTGCAGGTCCTCCAGCGGGCGCCAGTCCAACCGGGCGCGCCAGCCGGCGCGGCGGTCGCCGCCGTCCCAGGTGTTGATCCAATGCCCGGTGACCCACAGGCGGTCGCCGGACAGGTACTGGGTCAGGACCGGCGCAAGCGTGACGACGTCGGTGTCGGCGTAGGACCGGAACCGCCCGTCCAGCCCGAGCACGGTGTCGCCGACGGCGCCGTCCGAGGGCCGCGCGACGACGGAAACCCCGCCGGCAACCTCGGCGCGGGGCAGGAAGTCGGCCTCGGGCGTCACACCGGCCTCGGCAGTGAGGGTCCAGCGCTCCGACAGCCGATGGCCGCCCCCGACGGTGATCTGCGTGTCGGTCAGCCCGTAGCGGTGCGCCACGGTGGCGCGGGCGAAGACGCTGGAATGCTCGCCGATCGGCCGGCCCGCCGCGAGAACCCACTGCCGCCAGTCCTCCCGCGCCGGGTCGTCGAAGGCGCCGAAGGTCGTCGCGAAGTCGACGCGCCAAGGGCGGGCGGTCTCCTGCGTCCCGATCGCCGCCACCGCATCGGCGCGCGCGCGTTGAAGCCCGGCATCGTCCGGCGACCGGGTCAGGGCGCGGTCGTACCAGCCGAGGGCCGCCGCCGGCCGGCCGCGGTAGTATTCGATCCGGCCGCGCAGGGTCAGGGCCTCCACGCTGTCCGGGCGCCGTGCCAGTTCCTCCTCCACCAGGCTGGCGGCGGCTGCATGGCGCTCCGTCCAGGCCAGCACGCGCGCCAGGGCCAGCGCGACGTCGCCGTCGTCGGGAGCAATGGCGCGCGCCCGGCGCAAGACGGCCTCGGCGGCGTCGAACCGCTCCTGGAACGCCAGCGCCATGCCCAGGCGGCGCAGGATCGCGGCATTGCCGGGGCGGCGGTCGGCGGCGGCGCGCAGGGCGGTCTCGGCGGCCGCGAAATCACCGGCCGCGCGGGCATCTTCCGCCTGTTCGAGAAGCGTCTCCACGGGCGGCGCGTCCTGTGCCAGGCCGACGGAGGGCCGCACCGCAAGGGCCGCGAGCAGCAGGACCGCCGGCGCCCGGACCGTCATGCGAGGGCCTCGCGGGCGCTCGGCGGCAGCAGGCGGCGCAGGCGGGTCATCAGTTCCTCCAGCATGAAGGGCTTGACCAGGTATTCGTCGGCGCCGAGTTGCAGCCCGCTGACCACGTCCTTTTCCAGCCGCCGGCCCGTGAGCATCATGACGGGGATGCCGCGCGTCTCCGGGTCTTCCTTCAGGCTGCGCAGAACGTCGAAGCCGTCCATGCCGGGCAGCATGCCGTCGAGCAGCACTGCGTCGGGCCGCCGTTCCCGGATCATTGCCAGGGCGTCTTCGCCGTCGGCGACCTGGTCCACGGCGAACCCTTCGCGCGAGAGCTTGAAGACGATCAGCTCCGCCAGAAGATCGTCGTCCTCGGCGACCAGGATTCGGGTGGCGGATGCGGCGGTCATTGCGGGTGACCCTCCAGGGCGGCGACGCCGTGCAACGCCAGTCCGGCAAAGGCAGGCCAGGGCGCGAGGCGTTCCATCAGGACGTCCATTATGATGATCATATCATCCATACGGCCGTGAAAGGTCAACCGTTCGGCGGGGCGCGGCACAACATGGCTCAGTGCGAAGGCCCGCCCAGCCGTCGCCGGCGCCGGGTCCGAAAGCATTTCGAGGACCGCACCGCCCTCGTAAGGCGTGATCCGCAACGGCCCGTCCGGTGCCGGACGGTAGACGCGGGCCTCCTCGTCGGGAAGGGGCCCCGCCTCCAGGGCCGCGCGCACCGGCGTGCCCGTCCTGCCGCCCCAGGCCAGCCAGGGACGCATCAGGTCGGCCACCAGATCGGCATCGGTACGGTAGGCCATCACCGTCACCACGTCGGCCAGCCCGGCCAGGCGCGTCGGCAGGTCCGCCGTTCCCGGCTCCGTCGGCCCGTCGAGCAGCCAGAAGGGCACGACGGCGTCCAGGGGCAGGGACGGGGCTTCGGCCTTCAGGGCCGCGAACAGGTCAAGGAGGCGGGTGTTCCAGCGCGCCGGGTCCCGGGCATAAGCCGGCAGCAGATAGGGCTCGATGTCGTACTGCAGCCCTGCGAGCCGCGAGCCGGGAGCGGCGGCCGCCTGGTAGGCCGCGTAGGCGGCGGCGCGGGCGCGCCATGCGTCCTCTTCCTTTGGAAGAACGGCTGCGGGATCGCCGGATACGGCCCAGACCGCGATGCCGGCCCGCGTCGCCTCGCCGAGGAACGCAGCCAGTGCGTCCGGCGCGGCCACCGCGTCGCCGGCGGCGTCAAGGGGCACCGTGACGAAAAGGGTCTCCACCCCAATCCGCGCGGCGCGTTCCAGCAACGACACTCCTGCGTCGCCTTGCCAGGCCTCGGGCGCCCATGTCCAGGCGGATCGGCGGCGGTCCGCGAAAGGCGGAGTCTCCCCGGGGGATGGCTCCTGGGCCTCGGCCTCGGGCGACGGCGCCGCGCCGGTCCGGCGGTCGTGCAGAGGCTCGATCTCGGAAACCTGGAATCGGCCATCGACGGTGCGGCCGACCAGGACCACGCCGTCAAGCTCGGAAACCGGTTCCAGGGCGGCAGGCAGAGGGTGCCGCCAACCGGCGGTATCGGCACCGGCGGCGGCGTGTTGTGCAAACGTCATCAAAGCGGCCAGTGCCAGATGAACAACGACAAGCACCCGGCGGGCGGGCGCTTCGGGTGGAGTTGCGGACGGGCGCGCCGCCCCATGCAGGCGCCCCACCATCAAGCGACCCGGTGGCCGCCGCAGTTGCCGCCCTCGCACCATCCGCCGCCGAGCGCCTTGTAGAGCGCCACCGAGGCGTTCAGGCGCGCCAGGCGGACCTGCTCCAGTTGGTCTTCCTGCTGGAACAGCGTGCGCTGGGCGTCGAGCAGGTCCAGGAAGTCCGTCCGGCCCGCCCGATAGCGGGCCTCGGCAATGCGGTAGGACTGCTCCGCCTCCTCGAACGCCTCGCGGCGCGCCGTTTCGACGTCGGCCAGATGGGACGTCGCCGCCAGGGCGTCCTCCACGTCGCGGAAGGCGGAAAGCACGGCGCCGCGATAGGCTTCCGCAGCCGCGGCCCCGGCGGCGGTGGCGGCATCGCGCTGGGCGGCGAGGCGCCCGCCGTCGAACAGTGGCGCCGCGACGCCGCTCGCCAGGTTCGCCAGGAAGCCCGCCGGAGAGAACAGCGACGACAGTTCGGCGCTGGTGAACCCGCCGCCGCCGGTCAGCCGGATTGACGGCAGCATGGCCGCCCGGGCGGCGCGCAGGTCGGCATCGGCGGCGGTCATGGAGGCTTCCGCCGCCCGCAGGTCGGGTCGGCGCAGCAGCAGGTCCGACGGCAGGCCCGGCGTCACTGCCGGCAGGTGCACGTCGTCCAGCGTGTCCGCCCGCAGGATGACCGCCCCGGGGGTGGTGCCCAGCAGCAGGGCGAGCGCGTTCAACGTTTCTGCCCGGCTCTGTTCCAGGGACGGGATGTTGGCGCGCAGCGACGCCACCGCACCACGCTGGCGCGAGACCTCAAGCCCCGAGGCGGCGCCGAGGCTTTCCTGGGTCTCCACCAGCCCGAGCACGTCCTCGGCGATGGTCAGGATGCGCCGGGCGTTGGCGAGGCGGTCGTTCAGGTTGAGAAGCTGGAAGTAGGTTCGCGCCACTTCCGCCCGCAGGCTGAGGACGGCCGCGTCCTGGTCGTACCGGACGCCTGCCGCGCTGGCCTCGGCGGCCTCGGCGCGCGCCCGGTTTCCGCCCCAAAAATCCACCTCATAGGATGCGTCGAAGGCTCCGCGGAAGCTGTTGGAGCCCCGGCCCTCTCCGGGCGCGCTGCGGGAGGCGCCGCCCGAGGTGTTCAGCGTCGGCAGCAGCCCGGCCCCTGCCGCACGGGCCTGGGCGCGGGCCTGCGCGATGCGCTGGCGGCTGGCGGCGAGGTCGGCGTTGTTGCGCTCCGCCCGCGCGATCAGGTCTGCCAGGCCGACGGCGCCGTAGGTCTCCCACCAGCGGTCGGGCACGGCGCGCGCGGCGGCCGGCTCGGCCGCGCCCGCCAGGGCGCCGTTGGTCCAGGTCCGGGGAACGGCGGGTGCCGTCGTTTCCGGGGCGGGCATGGCCGTGGCGCAGGCGCCCAGGGCCAGACTGAGGGCGGCGGCGGTGGCGAGGCGGCGATGCATCTTCATGGCGGAACCGTGGGTCAGTCGGAACTCAGGGCGACGACGGGGTCGAGGCGCGAGGCCTTGCGGGCGGGCAGGTAGCCGAAGGTCAGGCCGGTGACGGCGGCGCAGGTGAAGGCCAGCACGATCGGGGGCAGCGACACGAGGACCGGCGTCCCCAGGCGCTCCACCACCTCGGCCGCGCCGATGCCGCCGGCGACGCCCAGCGCGCCGCCGATGCAGCAGACCACCAGCGCCTCGGTCAGGAACTGAAGCTGGATGTTGCCGCTGCGTGCGCCCGTCGCCATGCGGATGCCGATCTCGCGCGTTCGCTCGGTCACGCTGACCAGCATGATGTTCATCACGCCGATGCCACCCACCAGCAGAGAGATGGCGGCGATGGAGCCCAGCAGGACGGTGAAGGTGTCCTGCGTCTCGCTCACCGTTTCCAGCAGGGACGCCATGTTGCGCACGCGGAAGTCCTCGGCCCCGTGGCGGGCGCGCAAAAGGTCCTCCACGCGGGTCTGCACGGTGTCCATGGCGGCGGTGTCGGCCACCTGGACCGTGATCGAGTCCAGGTGATGCTTGCCGAACAGGCGAAGGCCGCCGGTGGTCAGCGGCACGAAGGCGACGTCATCCCGGTCGCGTCCCCAGGAGGTCGCGCCCTTCTCCGCCATCACACCGATGACCTGGAACGGCACGTTCCGTATCAATACGTACTGTCCGAGCGGGGTCTCGCCATTGGGGAACAGTTCCGCCGCCACCGTCCTGCCCAGAAGCACCACCGGCGCATATTCGCGCACGTCGGTTTCGGTGAAGAACACCCCTTGCGCCACCGGCCAGTTGCGGGCGTCGGGGAAGTCGGCGCTGGTGGCGGTGATGGACGTCCCGTGGTCGCGGTTGCCAATGCGGAGCGTGCCGCTGCCGTCGATCTCCGGCACCACGCCGGCGACCCCCGGCACGCCCTTCAGCGCCGCCACGTCGGCAGTTGTCAGCGACGTGACGTCACCGCGCCCGCGCTGGCCGGGGCCGCCCGGGCGCACCAGCAGCAGGTCGGTGCCCATGGCCTCGATGCGGGAGACGATGTCCTGCTTTGCCCCGTCGCCGATGGCGAGCATGGTGATGACCGAGCCCACGCCGATGACGATGCCCAGCAGCGTCAGGATGGTGCGGAAGGCGTTGCCGCGCATGGACCGCAGCGCCATGCGCGCGGTTTCTGCCACGTCGGAGAACAGCCCGGCCGTGCGGGCGGCCGCGCCTTCGAGGTGCGTCTCAATCGCCGGCGCCGCCGTCCTGCCGTCGTCGGAGACGATGCGGCCGTCGGCGATGCGGATGCGCCGGTCGGCCTGGGCGGCGACGTCGGCGTCGTGGGTGATGAGGATGACCGTATGGCCCTGGGCGTTCAGGTCCTTCAGCAGGTCCATCACTTCGCGCCCGCTGCGGCTGTCGAGCGCGCCCGTGGGCTCGTCGGCGAGGATCACCTGACCGCCGTTCATCAGCGCGCGGGCGATGGACACGCGCTGCTGCTGACCGCCCGAAAGCTGTCCGGGGCGGTGGTCGGCCCGGTCGCCCAGGCCCAGACGCGCCAGCAGCGCGCGCGCCCGTTCGGACCGCTCCCGCGCCGGGCGCCCGGCATAGATGGCGGGAATCTCCACGTTCTCGGCGGCGGTGGCGTTGGGCAGCAGGTTGTACTGCTGGAACACGAAGCCGAAGACGTCGCGGCGCAGGGCAGCCAGCGCGTCGCGGTCGAGCGTCGCCACATCGGTGCCGGCCACGCGGTAGCGTCCGCCGCTCGGCCGGTCCAGGCAGCCCAGGATGTTCATCAGCGTCGACTTGCCCGAGCCCGAGGCGCCCAGGATGGCGACGAACTCCCCGGCTCGGATGCTGAGCGACACACCGTGCAGCACCGGCGTTTCCACATCGCCGCTGCGGTAGGTCTTGGTGATGTCCGAAAGCTCGATCAGCGGCGCGGCCGTGTCCGCACCGGTGCTCATGAGCCCATGCTCCCGCCGGCGACGACGCGTTCGCCGGGCTCCAGGCCCTCGGTCACGGCGGCCTGCACGCGGTCCTGAAGGGCAACGGTGACGGTGCGGGTTTGAGCACTCTCGCCGTTCATCACGCGCACGGTGAAGCGCCCCGGCTCCTCCGTCGGGCGCAGGGCCGAGACGGGCACCAGCGGCGCGTCCTCCACCCGGTCGAGCACGAAGAACACCTGCGCCGTCATCTGCGGCAGCAGGCTGCGGTCGGTGTTCTCCACATCGAACAGCGCGTGGTAGAGAACCACGTCGTTGATTACCTTGGGGGTCGGGAGGATCTGGCGCAGGCTGCCCTCCCACCGCCGCTCGGGCGCGCCGAGCGTGGTGAACCAGGCCTCCATGCCGACGCGCAGCTTGCCCACGTCGGCCTCGGAGACCTGCGCCTTCACGGTCATGGTGTCCAGGTCCGCCAGCTTCAGGATGACGGGCGTGGCCTGGCGGGCGCTGATTGTCTGCCCCTCGCGCACCTCCAGCGCCATGACGGTGCCGTCCATGGGGGCGGAGATACGGGTGTAGCCCAGGTTCGCCTCGTCTGCCTGCAGGCTGGAGCGCGCCTTTTCGATGTCGGCCTCCAGTACGGCCAGCCGCGCCCTGGCGGCTTCGGCCTCGGCGGCGCTGCGGTCCAGTTCCTCGCGGCTGACGGCGCGGGCGGCGAGGAGTTTTTCGTTGCGGGTATGGGTGCGGTCGGCCAGGTCGAGCATGGCCTTCTGCTCCACCAGCCGCGCTTCCAACCCGCGCAAAGTGGCCGCGTTGGCCGCGACCTGCGCCTCATAGACGGTGGGGTCGATCTCCACCAGCAGGTCGCCCTCGCGCACCCGGTCGCCGGGCGCGACATGGATCGCCTCCACCTGCCCCGATATCTGCGACCCGACGTCCACCGCCTCCAGCGGCTCCACCTTGCCGAGCGCGGTGACGGTGGTTTCCAGGTCGCCCACTTCCACCGCCACGGTTTGAGGCGGAGCGTCGGTGCGCGCCTCGACGCCGTGGTACCACCAGCCGGCGCCCGAGAGAATGCCGAGCGCGGCGAGGCCGCCCAGGATGGTCGTCTTCTTCCTCATGAATATCCTCGCGTACCGGCCGCGCGCCGGCGCGGCGGCCGCCGGCGGGCCGGCGGCGTCGGGAAACGCACGCGATATATGGCGCGTCAGCCTGATCCGCCAGACGCGAGAACGGGATCAGCCCCGTTGGCAACGCCTTTGCGGAACCGGGCAGCGCGTGGTGTTACGTCATGCGCGGCGGAACGCAGGCGGCGCACCGTCTGGGCCGGGTGTCTGTTTCGCCTCTGCCAGGAATTGAGCGATCTCCGACGCGGTTGGGGCATGTGCGGCCCCGATGGCGTCCAGAGCTGAAGCGGCCTCCTCAAGGTCTTCGTCGGGGCTCCGGTTCGGTCGACCATCCCCCAGAGCTTCCGGGCGGCACCTGAACCTGGCACCCACTCAGGCGTCCTGTTTGTCCTTCAGGCTTTGCCGCATCTCGTTCAGGGCCTGGGCGGCCTCGTCAAATCGAAGCGCCTCGATCAACTCCGCCAGCGCGTCCGTGCGCTTCCTGCCGAACTGATGTTCAAGGCCTGCGCGCATGGGGTCGACGGCGTCCACGGCATCGAAGGCGTGCTCCGCCACCAGGGCCGCCAGCCTGTCCATCCGGGCGAGAAGGTCGCCGTCTTCCGCGTCCGTGGTGGAGGCCCCGGCAGCGGGCAGCGGGGCCTCCTGGCCGCTCTCTTCGGCGACGGCCCGCGCGAGCGGGTCGCGCGCCATGCGGACTGTGTCCAGATGGTCGGCGCTGGCCGAGGCATTTCCGGCCGCCGCCGCGTACTGAAGCCGTTTGGCGGCCTCGGCCATCGCGGCGGCACCCAGGTTGGACGCGGCCCCCTTCAGCGTGTGGGCGGCCCGCTCCAGGTCCTTCATGGCGCAGTCCCGCCATGCGGCCTCGGCCTGACGCAGGCAGTCGTCGACCGTGGGCATGAGGTTCTTGAGCAGGCGCCGGTAGACCTCCGGCCGGCCGCCCAGCCGGCGCAAGGTGCGCTCGGTGTCCAAAACCGGCAAGACCGGGCCCGTCTCCGGGGTCGGGGCCGCTTGCGGCGGCGGTTCGGGGGAAGGGGGCGGCCCCTCGCGGCCGCGCCCGCTCCAGCGCAGCAAGGTGTCGAGCAGGGCGTTTGGGTCGAGGGGTTTCGACAGGTAGTCGTTCATGCCTGCCGCGAGGCAGCGCTCCCGGTCCGAGGCCATGGCATGGGCGGTCATGGCGATGATCGGGATGTCGGAAACCTTCGGAAGCGCCCGAATGGCGCGCGTGGTTTCCAGGCCGTCCATGCCGGGCATCTGGACATCCATCAGGATGGCGTCGATGGGCAAATGCCCGGACGTCAGCATGTCGAGCGCGGCCTCGCCGCTGTCCGCCGCCACGGGCGCGGCGCAGCACTGCGAGAGAACCTCCCGCGCCACCTCCATGTTGACGGGATTGTCCTCCACGACCAGGACCCTCATGCCAAGCAGGGAGCACCCGCTGCTCATGGCCGGGCGCCCGTCGGCGATCTCGCCCTCGTGTTCCTCAAGCTGGACGGTGAACCTGAAGGTGCTGCCGGCGCCGGGGCGGCTCTCGGCGGTGATGGTCCCGCCCATGGCCTGGACGAAGCGGCTGGAGATGACGAGCCCCAGGCCCGTGCCGCCGAACCGGCGCGAGACGGATGTGTCGGCTTGGCTGAACGCCTGGAACAGGCGACTCATGTGCTCGGGCGCGATCCCGATGCCGCTGTCTTCCACCGTAACCGCGAGGGTGACCTGCCGGGCGCGGTAGAACTCCAGGTCCACGCGCACGTGGACGTGGCCTTCATGGGTGAACTTGATGCCGTTGCCGACCAGGTTGTAAAGCACCTGCTGCAGGCGCGTCCGGTCGCCCACCAGGTCCAGCGGAACCTCCGGCGCGACGTCGAATTGCAGGTCGAGGCCCTTCTGCCGGGCCTCCGCCGACAGCACCAGCCGGAGGTCGTCGATGATGCCGTCCAGGCGGAACGGCACCGGCGTAAGCTCCAGCCGCCCGGCCTCGATCTTGGCGAGGTCGAGGACGTCGTTGACGATGGCGAGCAGCGCGTTGCCCGAAACCTGGATCTTGCGCGTGAAATCCCGCTGCGACTGTGTCTGGTCGGTCTGCGCCAGCAGGTGGCTGAGGCCGATGACGGCGTTGAGCGGCGTGCGGATTTCGTGGCTCATGTTGGCGAGGAATTCCGACTTGGCCTGGCTGGCCGCCTCGGCCGCCTGCTTGGCCTCGGCCAGTTCCACCTCCGCCTGCTTGAGCCGCGTCACGTTCTCGTGGCTGACCACGACGTGGTCGGACGTTCCGACCAGCCGCGTGACGCGCATGTTGAACCAGCGGCGCTCGGTCGGGGAGTGGCACGGGTAATCCATGGTGAACTCGGGCAGGCGGCCGTCGCGCACCGACTGGATGCCGTCCAGGGCCGCCTGTGCCGTCGTGCATTGCTCGTCGTTCCGCCATGCGCCGGTTTGGCAGGCGTCGAAGTAGTTGGACCCGACGTTGCCGCGCGACGGATCCAGGTCGTTGGACTGGCCGAAGCGCTGCCACGCCGTGTTGGTGGAGACAAGCTTGCCGGTGCCGTCGAGGATGGCGACGTGGGAGCCGATGGAGTTGAGGACGGAATTCGTGAAATCCCGGTTCTCCACCGCCTCCCGCCGCGCCTCGGCCTCGCGGCGCTGAGCCGCGATCTGGAGGTGGGCGACGAGGGCGAGGCCGAGAAGCGCGCCCAGCAGGATCAGGGCGCCGGCCAGCATCCGCGCCTCGAAGGCGCCGACGGTCGCGCTGGTGTCGATGGCCGCCGTCACCACCAGGGGCGCGTTCTCCAGGCGGCGGTAGGCGACCATTTTCACCGCCCCGTCCATGGGCGAGCGTCCGACGAAGATGCCGGCGGGTGCCTGATCCAGGTACTCGGCAAACAGCGGGTTGTCGCTCAGGTCCACCGTGTGGAAGTCGGGCGGCAGGGGCTTGCGGATGATCGGGCGTCCGTCGGTCCGGAACAGGCTGAGGGCGGCCTCAGGCCCAAGGTCGAGGGACTCGTAGAACGACCGGAAGTAGTTGCCTTCCAGCGACGCCAGGACGAGGCCAGCGAAGCGCCCCTCGTCGTCCTCCAGCCGGAGGGAATAGGTTGAGACCGGCGCGCTCGTCGTTCGGGCGATGATGAGGTGGCCGTAATGCTCGCGCGCGCCGTTGGCGTGGGCCTTGAAGTATTCCCGGTCGGTGAAGCTGATGGGTTCCAGGGGAAAGCGCGTCGTCAGCAGCCGCATGGTCCCCTCGGCGTCGATGATGCCGATGTTGGCGAGTTGCGGCAGATCCGTCCGCAGGGCGCGGAACGTCTCCCACTGCTCGCGCGAACCGGCGACGGCCTCCAGCCCCTTGGTATCAACGGTTTCCTTCACCCTTTGCAGGACGATCCGCACCGGGTCCAGCGACCTCTGTGCGTGCTCGTCCAGCAGGCGGGCGACGTTGCGCGCCTGGTTCTGGATTTCGTTCACGGCGCGGTCATGGTCCACCCACATCAGCACGGTCCACCCGCCCGCGCCGACCAGCGCGAACAGCGTGATCGACGCGATCACCCGGCGCTGCAGGTGCGTCCGGAGACCGGCGGCGCAGGCCGCGACGGCCGCCGTCAGTGCACCGGCCGCCAGGATCAGGTGGCCGCCCTGGCTGGCGCCGCTGACGGTCATCAGCAGGATGTCGGCATCGCCTTCGGTCACCACATCGCGCAGGAACAGCTTGCCCGCGACCGTCGTCGAAAGGATCGATGTGAAAAGGGCCGAGAGCGGCGCCCAGAGGTGCGTGGCGGGCAGCCCCAGCAGAACCAGCGCCAGGGCGTTGACCCCGAAGAGGAACAGGCCGAGGGCCTGGACATCATCCGTCCCCAGCGCGCCGCCGGCCGCAGCCAGGACCCCGGCGATCGACAGAGACACGGCCATGCGCCGGCCGCCCAGTGCGAGGGCGATCATCGCCAGGCCGAGGAGGACGAAGGCCGCGAGGTCCGAGGCGCCGGGCAGCGTCGGCACGCTTGTCGGCAGCCACCGAAGCGCGTCCGGCTCGACCGCCAGCAGGCCGGCGCCCCCGATCGCGGCGACGCCGCCGACCGTCAGTGCGGCGCGGGCCACCGTCGCGGCGACTCCTTGGGCCTCTCTCATCGCTCATCCAAAAGGCGTAGAAAGCGACTATACGATAATGTAGGTTTTAACGAAATTCCAATATGCGCCTCCTATAAGGACGTACGATCGTAACCAAAAGTTCTGCCTCGCCCGTCGCCCGGGTCGGGGCCGCAGTGGGGAATCCGTGATGCTCCTTGAATGGGTGGAAAAGCAGTCCGTCGACGTGGCATCGATCGACCGTCAGCACGAGGCGCTCGCCCGAGGCATGTTCCGGTTCACGCAGCGCATGGAGGCACTGCCGCCCCAGGAGGTCGTGGCGGAGTTCGACGAACTGTTGGCGGCCGTTCGGGCGCACTTCGAGCATGAAGAGCGTGTCATGCGCAACATCGGGATGCCGGGGCTGGCCGACCACGCCGAGCGTCACCGCCGCCTTCTCATCGACGCGGCCGCCTTCCGCAACCGTCTGTCGGAGCGCCTGAAGGCCGGCGAGGCGCGCGAGATCACCGATTACCTGGCGCAGTGGCTGGTGCGCCACATCGGCAGCGACGACATGATGATCTACGAGCACCTGCACGGCCGCAAGGACGCCGGCGAGCCGGTGCTTCCCGCCACAGCGCGTGCCGAGGACGGGCGGGCGACCATCCTTGCCGTCGACGACGTGCCGTCTAACGTGAAGGCTCTGGCCTCGATCCTGCAGCACGAGTACCACGTGATCGTCGGAACTTCGGGCGCGGATGCGCTGAAGCTGGCCCGCGCCCATACGCCCGACCTGATCCTGCTGGACGTGATGATGCCGGACATGGACGGCTTCGACGTCTGCATGAGGCTGAAGGCGGACCCGCTGCTCAAGGACGTGCCGGTCATCTTCGTCACCGCCAGGGACGAGGTGGACGACGAGGCGCACGGGCTGGACGTCGGCGCCATCGACTACCTGACCAAGCCGGTCAGCGCCCCCATCGTCAAGGCGCGCGTGCGCAACCACCTGGACCTCAAGCGCCAGCGGGACATGCTGCGCGACGTGGCGCTGGTCGACGGCCTCACCGGCGTGGGCAATCGCCGCCGCTTCGACGAGGTGTTCGAGCGCGAATGGCGCCGTGCCGCCCGCGACCGGACGCCGCTGACGGTCATCATGTCCGACATCGACTTCTTCAAGGGCTACAACGACACCTACGGCCATCAGCAGGGCGACGCGTGCCTGCAGAAGGTGGCGCAGGCGCTGGCGTCGGTCGTGAACCGCTCGGGCGATCTCGTGGCGCGCTACGGCGGCGAGGAATTTGTCTGCCTGCTGCCGAACACGGCCGCCGACGGCGGCGCCGAGGTCGCCGAGCGGATGCGCGAAGCCGTCGAGGCGCTGAACCTGCCCCACGAGGCATCCAAGGCCACCGATCACGTGACCATCAGCCTCGGCACCGCGTCCCTGGTGCCGGACCTGAGCGGCGATCCGCAAGCCGTTCTGGGTGACGCCGACTACTGCCTGTACCAGGCGAAGCGCGCCGGGCGGAACCGGGTCCGGGCCGACTGCCGGCCCCGCGTCACGGCCGACGCTCCGGCGGCGGAGGGCTAGCATGTCCGTCCCGGCCTTCCTCAACCGCATCAGCGTGCGGTTCCTGCTCGTCCTGCTCGTCGCCCTCACGATCCCCTTCGCGGCGGCCCTGGTGGACCTCGCCGATCGGCTGGAGGAGGCGGAAGGCCGCGTCCATGCCATGCTGGACCGGGTGGTGGACCAGGGCGTGTGGCGCCAGACTCAGGTCATCAGCCAGGCCCGGTCCGTGGTTTCCGTGGCCTCCCAGGTCCCCGTCCTAAGCGAGGCATCGCGGGAGGACCCCGCCGCCTGCCATGCCTTTCTGGCGGACCTGGTCGGCCAGAGCCCGTGGGCCAGCGGCGCCTGGGTGGCGGACGCCGATGGTCAGGTTTTCTGTGACTCGCTCGCCACGGAAAATCCGCCCAGCCTGTCCGACCGGGCCTATTACCGTGAGGCGATGCGCACCAAGGACTTCGTGCTGAGCGGCTACCTGCTGGGCAAGGTGACCGGCTCGCACATTCTGGTGGCCGTCCAGCCGGTGGTCGAGAACGGCGAGGTTCGGCGGCTGGTGGGCGTCAGCATCGATCTCGGCTGGTACAACGACCTTCTGACGATGGACGAGGGGAGCGTGGGCGAGACGGAGGGCGCGGTTCTTGCCGTTCTCGATGCCGAGGGAATGATCGTCGCCCGCCAGCCCAACCCGGAAAAATGGGTGGGCATGGATACCGGCGATCTTCCGCACGTCCAGGACATGCTGGACCGCCGGCACGGGATGCTGCAGGCGGTCAGCGCCGATAGAATAGACCGCATGTGGCACTTCCGCCCGTTGCCCGGCAGCAGCGGCGCCGTCTTCGCCGTTTCGCTGCCCATGGCGCCGATTCACGACGCGGTGTTCGCCGGAACGATGCGCGGGCTGGCGTGGGTGGCCCTGGGCGGGCTCGTCACCCTTGGCGTCGCTTGGCTGCTGCTGCACGTTTCCGTTCTGCGCTGGACGCGGTCGCTGACGGCTTATGCGGAGTCCGTCGGCCATGCCGCCGATCCGCTGCGTTTCGACACTGCCGGCGCCCCGCGCGAGGTCCAGGAGGTGGCGGATGCCTTCCACACGGTGGCCTGTCGCCTGAAGGCGCGGGACGCGGAGCTGGAGGCCCTGCTGCAACACGCCCCGGTGGGCTTCGCCTTTTTCGACCGCGACCACCGCTACCTTCGCGTGAACCAGCGCCTGGCCGAGATAAACGGCGTGAGCATCGACGGCCATCTGGGCCGGACGATCGGCGAGGCCCTGGGCGTCGACGGGTCCGTCGTGAACGCCCTCGTCGATCGTGTCTTCGCGGAACGGACGGCTTTGGCGGCCGAGGAAATAAGCAGCGAGCTGCCTGCCGATCCCGGCCGGCGCCGCCACTGGCTGACCGGCTGGTTCCCCGTCACCGACGAGACGGGCGACGTGACCGCCGCCGGCACCGTGGTCATGGAGATCACCGAATTGCGCAAGGCCGAGGAGGCCCTGCGCGCCGCGAAGACCGATGCGGAGGCCGCGAACCGGGCCAAGAGCGAATTCCTCGCGAACATGAGCCACGAGATCCGCACCCCCATGACCGCCATCCTGGGGCTGGCGCACCTGCTGGAACAGGGGCGGCTGGAGGTCCGGCAGCGCGATCAGATCGCCAAGATCAAACTGTCGGCCGAGTCCCTTCTGGGCATCCTCAACGACATCCTGGACTTCTCGAAGGTCGAGGCCGGCAAGCTCGACATCAACCCGGCGCCGTTCAACCTGGACCGCCTGCTCAACGGCCTGGGCTCCATGGTCGGCACGGCGGCCGAGCAGCGCAAGCTGGAGGTCCTGTTCCGCATCGGCGACGGCGTGCCCGAGGCGCTGATCGGCGACGACCTGCGGCTGCAACAGGTGCTCATCAACCTTGTCGGCAACGCCATCAAGTTCACCGAGGAAGGCGAGGTGGTGCTGTCGGTGCGGGCCGACGAGATCACGCGGGACACGGCCCGGCTGACGTTCGAGGTTCGCGACACCGGCATCGGCATGACGCCCGCGCAGGTCGACAACCTGTTCAAGGCGTTCCGGCAGGGCGACGCGACGACGACGCGCCGCTACGGCGGCACGGGGCTGGGCCTTGCCATCAGCGGCCGGCTCGTCACCCTCATGGGGGGTGCCATCGACGTTTCCAGCACGCAGGGCGAGGGCTCGACCTTCACCTTCACCGTGACCTTCGGTCGCGACCACCGCCCCTCGCGGCGGCGCGTGCACAGCGCGGAGGCGCGCCACGTGCTGGTCGTCGACGACAATCCGCTGGCCGTGGAAATCCTGACCGAGATGTGCCGCCGCGCCGGGTGGCGCGCCACGGCGGCCACCTCCGGTCGGCAGGCGCTGGACGCGGCGGAGGCGGCGCAGCAGCCCTTCGATCTGGTGCTGATGGACCTTCGCATGGCGCCCATGGACGGGCTGGCGACGGCACGGGCGTTGCGGAAGGCCGCCTGCCGCGACGCCACCATCGTCGCCGTGACGGCCTTCAGCAGCGACGTGCGGCTGAATGCCGAGGATCATGTGCTGTTCGACGCCGTCATCGGCAAGCCGGTGACCACGGCCGCCTTGATCGACGCCGTCGAACTGGCGGAGACTGCGCCCCGGGACCGCACGGGCGCGGACACGAAGCGTCTGGCCGGGCTGCGCATCCTCGTCGCCGAGGACACGCCGCTGAACCAGGAGGTCGCCATGGGCATCCTTGAGCAGGAAGGCGCCGAGGTCGCGTTGGCGGAGGACGGCGCTTTGGCGGTGGCGGCGGTGGAGGAGGCCGAGGCCAAGGGCACACCGTTCGCCGTGGTCCTAATGGACATGATGATGCCGAACATGGACGGCCTGGAGGCAACCCGCCGCCTGTGTGCGCGCGACGAGGCCGGCACGCCGCCGGTGATCGCCATGTCGGCCAACGCCCTGCCTGCCGACCGGGAGCGCTGCCTTCAGGCCGGCATGAAGGATCACGTGGCGAAACCGCTGGACGTCGACCAGATGGTCGCCGTCATCCTGAGGCACGCGCGGCGTGCTCCCGCAGCGGTTGGGCACGGCAGCCCCGGCGGGCACCTGGATGATGCGCGAGGCGGCGGCGAGGCGGATTGATCTGGAAGATCGTCGGGCGTTACGGGTCGTCCCGCTTCGGGTCGACCGTCATGAACGGCGCCGCTACGTCTTCGGCCGCGTCGTCCTCCAGCAAATCAATCGCATGCGCCATAACCATCACGTCGCGGCGTGGCGCGTCGGTTCCCCGCGTCCCAGGGCGGCCCTGGACGGACCACCCTCGGACGGGCGGGCGCGCGTGGCTTACTCGCGCCAATAGTCATTGGCCTCGGCAATAGTGGCGAAGTACTCCGCGACGACGCCCGACACATCGATCAGGCTGCCGGGATCGTGCGCGTAAGCGGGGCGCAGCTTGTGCAGGGCGTCGACATCGGGCTGCGTGGTCTTCACGGCCTTCCGCGCCATGGATACGGCAAGGTCGAAGCCCTCCTGCGGCGTCTCGGTCATCAGCGTCGGCAGCCACGAGTCTGCATCGTCCTGTGCCAGTGCCGGCGCGGCGAGGGCGAGGGACGCGGCGACGAGGGTGGGCGCGACGATGGTCCGCATGGAGATCATGCCAGGCTCCTCCTATTCTTCTTCAAGCTGCTCCGGGTCATCCGGCAACGGCCGCGAACGCCACGGCCATCGTGCTCCCTCCTGCCACGGTGTGTCCCGCGGTCCCTTGATGGTGGTCAAGGCGGACCGTGGCGGCGGCTTGACATCGCGAGTGGAACCCGCTAGCGATGAAGCGTCAGCGGTTCCCCGACGGTGGAAGACATCGGGGGATTAAAAGGGAACGACGGAAGAGGCCAACTCCGAGAGGGCCTTCAAGCCGTGGCTGTCCCCGCAACTGTGAACGGCGAGGTTCGTGCCTCATGCCACTGACGCGCAAGCGTCGGGAAGGCGGTGCGCTCCAACGACCCGTGAGCCAGGAGACCTGCCGTTGACGGCGTCACTATACCTTCGATCGGGGTGTGTCGAGGGTGCGGACAAGCCGTTGCGGTGACGCGCACATGACGTCATCGCAGCGTGCCGGACGCGATTCCCCGTGTTTCCGACATGATGCGCCATGCCGACCACCGTTCCGCCCGCGCGGAGCGTCTGCCGGCATGAGCCCGACGTCCGTCGTCAACCCGGCCAGGCCGGGGCCGCCGCGCGTTCGGGCGGCCGCGCCCGCCATGGAAGCATGGTCATGTCACACCGCGTTCTTTCCCTGTCTCGTACCAGCCTTTTCGCTCTTGCCGGTCTCACCGCCGCCGCACCCGCCGTCGCCGCCGATCAGGTGATGGAGGACGTTGTCGTTAGCGCGCCGCCTGTGGAGGGCGTGCCCCAGATGCGCGCCGGCAGCGCCGTCACCGAGATCACCTGGGCGGAGATCGAGGATCGCCAGATCCGCCGCCTGGAAGACGCCCTGACGCTCTCGCCCGGCGTGACGATCTCAGGCCAGCGCGGGCTTGGCCTCAACCGTGCCATCGTCCTGCGCGGCCTGGGCCCGCGCAACGTCCGGGTCTTCATCGACGGCATCGAGATGAGCGACACCAGCCAGTCGCAGTCCCAGTATCCGGTCAGCGAGCTGAACATGGCCGATGTGGCGCGCATCGAGGTGCTGCGCGGGCCGCAGCCCGGACGCTTCGGGCCGGACACCGGCGGCGGCGTCATCAGCATCATCACGAAGCGCCCGGACGCGGCACTCTCCGGCGAGGCAAGCGCCGAGTACGGCAGCTATGACACCGCCCGCGCCCGCGCCGCCGTCTCGGGCGTGCAGGGACCGGTGGACTTCCGGCTGTCGGCCTCCGGCACGCGGTCGGACGGGTATTCCGACTTCAACGAGGATCGCGGCGGCGAGGAGGGCGACCCCTACCGCCAGTGGTCGGGCGCCGCGACCCTGGGGTTCGAGGTGACGGAGGACCTGCGGCTGGAGGCTATCGGGCGCTACCAGCGCGAGGACGTGTTCTACGACGCCTCTACCGCCGACAACGACTGGAATCGCGACGAGACGGAGCGCTTCCTGCGCCTGTCCGCGACGCTGGACACCCTCAACGACCGGCTCACCCACACGGCGGGCATCTCCGACACCAAGATCACGCGCCAGTTCTGGGGGCAGGGCACGGCCGGCGATACGTATGACGGCTACAAGACCCGCATAGACTACCTTGCGACATGGCGCGCGAGCGACCGCGTCACCGTTCAGGCCGGCGCCGACGCGACGCGCGAGCGGATGGAGCAGTTCACGCCCGGTTTCTCCCCCGCCAATCCCCGCATGGAGAGCGAGTTCTGGCGCACCGGCCTGTTCGGCACGCTTGGCGTGACACCGATGGAGGGCCTGGACCTGTCGGCCACGTTGCGCGGCGACGAGCACGAGGAATTCGGCTCCGGGGCCACGTGGCGCCTTGCCGCCGCCTATCACGTGGAGCCGACCGCGACCACGCTGCGTGCCAGCTACGGCACCGCCTGGCAGACGCCCAGCCTGTATGAGCGGTTCGACCCCTGTTACGGCCGGGCCGACCTTCAGCCCGAGAACAGCAGGGGCTGGGACGTCGGTGTGGATCAGGACCTGTGGTCAGGAGTGATGACGGCGAGCGCGACGTACTTCCAGAGCGCGACCGAGGATCAGATCGACTGGCTGTACGCGCCGCCGGTCTCGGCCGGCTGCAACGGCGGGCGCTACGTCAACATCGACGAGACCCGCGTGCAGGGTCTGGAGGTGAGCATGACGGCGCGTCCGCGTCCCACCGTCGATGCGTCAGTGTCTTACACCTGGCAGAACGCGGTGGACGCGACGACCGACCTGCGGCTCCGGAACGTGCCTATGCATCAGGCGACCGCCGCTATCACCTGGCGTTTCCTGTCCGAGGCTCAGGCGACACTGTCCCTGCGATATCGCGACGAGACAAAGAACAGCTTCAGCGGCGCCGAAAGCGACGAGTTCTGGACTGCCGACATCGCACTCCGCTACGCGCTGACGGAGACGGTTTCGCTGCATGGCCGCATCGAGAACCTGTTCGACCAAAGCTATGAGGAAGAGGTCGGCTACGGCACGCCCGACCGCTCCGCCTATGCCGGCCTGACCGTCACGTTCTAGGAGGCTCCACGCCATGACCACGATCCCGCACTCCCCCGCGATCATCCAGACCGAGCCGGGCGTCGGCCGGGTGGAAATCGTCGCCCTGCCGACCGACGAGACGACCCTGTTCACCCTCCTTCAGGACGTCTTCGAAAACTGGTGGGACCAGATCGCCTTCGGCACGCTGATCCAGGGCGCGGTCTTCGAAATCCACGCGCCGAACGCGCCGCGCAAGGTCGGCCTGCTGGACGGCTACCTGACAGTCGACTTCGGCGACTGGCACTTCCACATCTGCATCGGCGAGAACAAGGGCACCCGTCGCAACCCCACCGACCCTGAGGTGGCGCGGGTGCGCCGGACACGGCGGGCGGAGATGATCCGCATCCTCAACTCCGACGACACGCCGCGCAGCTGGCAGCTTCGGCTGTTCAATGGCAGCGGCGAGAACCAGTTGACGGTGTTCTTCCCCAACCCGCTTCTCGGCCCCGACGATCGCGTGCTGAAGGAGCCCGACTGGTCGCACCTGCACATGTGGGACACCTTCCGCAAGCGCTACCTGGGGCTGGAGCCCGACCCGCGCGACCGGGAGGCCCACGGTCTCCCCTGCGGGGGACACTGATGCGCGCCGCCGCGGCTCTCCTTGGCGTGCTGGGCGTTGCGGCGGTGGGGCCGGCGGCGTGGGCGGCGGAGCGTCCGCTCCGCGTCGCCGCCGCCACGGTCTGCGCCGATCAATACGTGCTGGCTCTTGCGGACCGGGTGCAGATCGCAGCGCTCTCGCCGGACGCCATCGACCCCACTCTGTCGCTGATGGCGGAACAGGCGGCGGGGCTGCCACGCCTGTCACCCAGCGCCGAGACCTATCTGGATGCGGGCGTGGACGTGCTGGTGACCAATGCGTGGTCGGACCACCAGACGGTCGCCATGGTGGAACGCTTTGGCGTGACGGTCGTGCGAATTCCGCTGGTGGATTCTCTGGATGCCGTCGCCGAGGCCACCACGGCCGTCGCGCGGGCGCTGGGTCAGGCCGACCGGGGGCGTGTGCTGGTTGCCGGTTTGCGGCAGCGCATGGAGGCGGTCGCCGCCGCGCCCAACGGCGCCGGCCGAATGGGGCTCTACCTGCGGCCCGGCGGCGGGACGGCGGCGGCAGGCAGTTTCGTCGATACGATCATGAGCAAGGCCGGCCTGCGCAACAAGGCGACAGAGCAAGGGCTTGCGGGCTGGGCGAGCACCGACCTGGAGCGTTTCATCGCCGACCCGCCGGAGGTCATCGTCACCAGCTTCTTTGAAAGCCCGTATCCCGGGTCGGGCCGCGCCTTTTCCAGCCATCCGGCCTTCACGCGCCGGGCGGCCAACCTGAAGCGCGCCGACGTGCCGGGCGCCATGTGGGTGTGCTCCGGCTGGATGCTGGCGGAGGCCGCCGCGCACCTCAACGCGGAGTTGGCGCGATGACGGGAAACGGGGGCCTCCTCTTCGGCCTGTCCGTTCTCGCGGCGTGCGGCGCGATGGCAGGGCTGATGATCGGCTACATTCCCTACGGCGTGGGGGACGTGATCCAGGGCCTCGCCGGCACGGGCGACGCCCGGATTGCCGCCATCGTGCGCGAGGTCCGGCTTCCGCGCGCGCTGCTGGGGCTGGAGATCGGCGCCGCCCTGGGCCTCGCCGGCGCCGCAATGCAGGGGCTCTTACGCAATCCGCTGGCCGAGCCGGGGTTGGTGGGCGTCTCGGCCAGCGCGGGGCTTGGCGCGGTGGTGGCCTTCCATTTCGGCATCGCCACGGCAACGTCCTGGGGGCTGCCCGTGTCGGCCATGATCGGAGCCGGCGCGACAACGCTGCTTCTGCTGGCGATCGCGCGACGGACCACCGGCACGCTCACCCTGATCCTGTCCGGCGTCGCCATCTCCAGCCTGGCGGTGGCGCTGACGTCGCTTGTCCTGAATCTCGCGCCGAACCCCTACGCGTTGAGCGAAATGCTGCTGTGGCTCATGGGCTCGCTCAAGGACCGGTCCATGGACCACGTGTTGCTCATCCTGCCTTTCCTGCTGGCGGGCGGGATGCTGGTCCTTCTGGCCGGCCGGGGCCTTGACGCCCTGACGCTGGGCGAGGACGGAGCGCAAACGCTGGGTATCAACCTGCGGCGCCTGCGGGCCACGGTGATCCTGGCGACGGCGCTTCTGGTCGGGGGCGCGGTGGCTGTGTCCGGCTCCATCGGCTTCATCGGGCTGGTGGTCCCGCATATGCTGCGCCCGTTCGTCGGCCACGAGCCCCGCCGCCTGTTGCTGCCGAGCGCACTGGCAGGCGCGGCGCTGCTGGTGCTGGCTGACGTGGTCGCCCGCACCCTGCCGACAAACCAGGAGGTGATGGTGGGTGTGGTCACCGCGCTGCTCGGCGCGCCTTTCTTCCTGGTCCTGGTCCTGCGCACGAACCGGAGGCCGGCATGACGGCGATGCTGAGTGCGCGGGACATCACGGTCCGGATCGGGCCGCGGCCTCTGCTGGAGTCCGTGACCGCCCATTTTCACGCCGGGCAGGTGACAGGGGTCATCGGCCCCAACGGCGCGGGCAAGTCGACGCTGATGCGCGTGCTGGCCGGCCTGGTCGCACCCGAGACCGGCGCGATCACGCTGGACGGGGCGCCTCTGCCGCCGCCGGGTTCACGGGCACGGGCGCGGCGGGTGGGATACCTGCCGCAGGGGCACGAAGTGCACTGGCCGCTCACGGCCCGGCGCACCATCGCGCTCGGACGGATGCCCCACATCCCGGCCTTCGGCACCCCCGGAGAGCGGGACTCTGCCGCCGTCGACACGGCCATGAACCGGACCGCCACAGCGCATCTTGCCGATGCCCGTGTCGACACGCTGTCGGGCGGGGAGCGGGCGCGGGTCATGCTCGCCCGCGTTCTGGTGACGGAAACGCCGGTGCTGCTGGCCGACGAGCCGGTCGCGGCGCTTGATCCCTATCACGCCCTGGCGGTCATGGACCTGCTGGCGGAGGAAGCACGGGCGCACCGGCGTGCGGTGGCCGTCGTCCTCCATGACCTGACGCTGGCGGCGCGCTACTGCGACAGCCTGATCCTCATCGACGGCGGCCGGGTCTGCGCGGCGGGGCCGGCCGAGCCCGTCCTGACCTCCGGCGCCTTGAGCGCCGCCTATGGTGTGCGCTTCGCCCGCGGTGTCCTGGACGGGGGCGCCGTCATCACACCGATCCACCGACTGGACGAGGAGCCGTCATGCAGCTTGAATTGATCGTCTGCGAAACCTGCCACCGCCGTCCGCGCGACGGCGGCCGCACCGACGGCGACCGCTTCGCCGAGGCCATGACCGGCATCCTCGAAGCGGGCGCCGACCTGGAGGGCATGAGGCTCACCACCATGAAATGCCTGATGGCCTGCGGACGGGCCTGCACGGTTCATCTGCGGGCGCCCGACAAGATGGGCTACGTGCTCGGCGACCTGAGCCCGGAGGACGACATGACGGCGGCCCTGACCGACTACCTGCGCGGCTATGCCCGGTCGCCCGACGGCGTGGTGCCCTTCCGCGAGTGGCCGGACCGGCTGAAGGGCCGGTTCATCGCGCGTATCCCGCCCGCCGGGTCATGACACCCCGGCCCGACCCGGCCGAGCGCCCGTTCGGGGTCCCTGAAGGGCGGGACAGGCGGACGCTTGGCGTATCGGTGGCCCTGGCGCTGGCCGTCCACGGCGCGGCTTTCGCCGTTCTACTGGGCGCGGAGCCGGCGCCCGCCCCGCCGCGCGAGGCGGTGCAGGTCGTGAGGGTCTCCCTGGCTCCGCCGGCCGGTCCCGCCCCTGCGATCGAAAGCGGCGGCAGGGCGCCGCAGCCGCCGGAGGTGCCTATGCCCGCTGCGGAGCAGCTGCCAGCACCCCGGCCGGAGCCCAGCCCGGAGCCCGAGGTGGCCGAGGATCCTCCGAAGCCGGAACCCGCTCCGCCGCACCTCCCGCCCCAACCGGAGGCCAAGCCACAGCCACCGCCGCCCACACCCCTGCGGAGGATGGCCGCAGCCTCGAAAGACGGATCGTCTTCATCCCCTGGCGCAGATCGGGTGGCGGTTCCGCCCGGCGGCGGCCGGAATCACATCTCCGGCGGTTGTTTCGGTGCCGGTGCGCTTCGTGCTCCGGTGAGCCCGGGCCGAGGGGCAGGCAGGGACCTCCATCCGCCGATCATCCGAAGGGATGCTGCGGTGTGGACAGCGCGGCGTGCAACATGATGCTGCCCAGCAGGAGAATGATGCTCCCGCCCACCAGCCGCAGCGTCAGGCCCGCATGACGCCACGCGCCTTCCGGCAATTGAACCACCCGCGCCAGGCCGGCGGCCGGCCCGCGGGCGGCATGAACACCGCCGGCCAGAAACGCGACCGTGATCGCCGTGCCCGCGCCGACGATGTAGGGGGCCGCAACGCCCAGGCCCCAAAGCCCCAGGCTGAAGCACAAGACCACCAGCAACAGGCTGCCGGTGCAGGGTCTCAGCCCGGCGGCGGCCGCCAGGGCGAGGCCGGACCGCCAATCGCCGGACGCCGGGGGCTGCGGCGCATGGTGCCCACAGCAGTGTCCGTCGTGTGCATGGTCGTGCGCCGCGTGGTCATGATGGTCCGCCGGCCGCAGCGTCCGAACCACGGAGCGCAGGGCCCCGAATACGAGCCAGGCTCCGACCAGCAGGATGGCGGCGTAGCTGGCGGGTTCCAGGACGTCGCTCGCCTGACGGCTGACCCACCGCATGCCTGTCCCGGCCACCAGGAACGCCGCCGCCACCAGAAGGACCGCCACGGTGGCCTGAACGGTTGCGGTCAGTGCCGAAAGCAGAAGAACCTGGTGCAGCCGCACGCGGGCGGTTGCCGCATAGGCCGACAGAACGGCCTTGCCATGACCGGGCCCGACGGCATGGAAGACGCCATAGAGAAAACAGGCGGTGGCCAGGGCGGCCAGGCTGGCGAGGCCGGGATGCGCCTGCCAGTCCTTCACCGCCTGGGCCAGGTCGCCATGAAGGGCCGCTTGTGTTTCCCGTATCCACCCGGCCGCGGCCGTCATGACGTCGGGCATCAGAATAAGGGCGGCCAGCGTCAAGCTGACGACGGCCGCGAGGAGCACCAGCCCAAGGTTTATCCGCATGTGATGACGACCGTTTCCGCGAAGGTGCCGCCCATCCCTTCCGTATTCGGCTCCGCTTCCTGCATGAAGGCGCTTTCGCTCAGCAGCAGGCTTTCCTTGAAGCCGGGAGCAGGCTCGATCCGGTACGCGCAGGCATCAGGTGCCTGGTCGAGCGTCACCGGCCGCGCTTTTTCCAGCGCGATAGAAATATAGTAACTCGGGTCGAAGAGGCGCACACGGAGGTCTTCCCCGGCCGGTGGGGTTCCGTCCGGCAAGGACAGCGTGAATTCGTAGACCAACCGGTCGGCGTCCATGTATGCCCTGTAGGTTTCGGGAGTCCCCGCCGTCACCCGCGTGGTGCCGGAGCGGACGTCCGTGAAGTAGGACCACTCTTCAAGGTTCTGCACGGCTTCCTCGACAAGAGGATGAAGCTCCGACGGGTCGTAGGTGCCATCGGCGTTTTGGTCCATGCCGGCGATGACGGTCTGCGTGTACAACTCGTCGAGCCGCCATGTGACCTTCAGGGCGGTGACCGTGCCGTCCTCTGTCATGTCCACGGCCACCCGAGCGTCGATCCAGACGTGGGGATGGGCCCGGGCCGGCTCTGGCGCGGCGACGGAAGACATGAGCAAGGCGGCGAAGAGCACGGGCAGTCGTTTGCTTCGCATGATGCTTTCCGGGACGGTGGTCGGCGCAACGCCTCCACCGAGGCCCTGGCGATCACGGTCATAGCTGAGTTGGGTTAGGGGCGTCGCCGTAGACAGCGACCGGGTCGAATGTCTTGTCTTCCTCCGTGAAGGTCAAGGCAAGAGAATCGGGGGCGCTGACGCCGACCGGGATTGCCCGATAGAAGCAAGACCGGTAGCCTACATGGCAGCTTGCACCGCTGTCGGCAACCGCGACCCGTGCCCAAATCGCATCCTGGTCGTCGTCCACCCGCAACTCGACAACCCGCTGCCCGAGACCGCTGGTCGCGCCCTTGTGCCAAAGGCACGCGCGTGAACGGCTCCAGTAATGCATCTCGCCGGGATGTCCGGCAGAAGGAATGCCGGCCGCCGCTTCAGCGGAGGCGGCAGCGGCCTGCTGTGCAGCCGTCTCAACGTCCGATCGATTTGACGGCGACCCTCGTCATCCGTAAGAGTTGAAGCTCGACGGCCCGACCTGAGTGAGCATTCGGAGACTGCCCATGAGCGATCTGCCGACCCAGGCCCAGGTGGTGATCGTCGGCGGGGGAATCGTTGGCTGCTCGGTGGCCTACCATCTGACCCGCCGGGGCATCACCGACGTGCTGCTGCTGGAGCGCCGGCAGCTCACCTGTGGCACCACCTGGCACGCCGCCGGCCTGGTCGGGCAGTTGCGGGCGACCCGCAACATGACGCGCCTCGCCCAGTATACGACGGATCTCTACACCGGCCTGGAGGCTGAAACCGGCCAGGCGACCGGCTTCTCGCAGCGCGGGTCGTTGGCGGTGGCGTGGGGCCAGGGGCGCTGGGAGGAATTGCGCCGGGGTGCGGCCATGGCGCGGCGCTTCGGGCTGGAGGTCAATGAACTGGCGCCCGACGAGGCCGCCGCCCTGTGGCCGGGCCTTGCCGTCAATGATCTGGTCGGTGCGGTCCATCTGCCCCGGGACGGCCAGACCAATCCCGTCGACACCACCATGGCGCTCGCCAAGGGCGCCCGCCAGCGCGGCGCCCGCATCATCGAGGGCGTGCAGGTCTCGTCGATCCGGGTTGAAGGAGGCCGCGCCACGGGTGTCGAGGTTATCGGCCCCGACGGCGCGCCGGTGTCCATCGCCGCCGAAACGGTGGTCAACTGCGCCGGCATGTGGGGCCGTGATCTGGCGGCGCGGGCCGGCGCGACGGTGCCCCTGCACGCCGCCGAACATTTCTATGTGGTCACAGAGGCCATTCCCGGCCTGCCGCGCGATCTTCCGGTCCTGCGCGATCCGGGCAACTGCATCTACGTCAAGGAGGACGCCGGCAAGCTGATGATCGGGTGCTTCGAGCCGGTCGCGAAACCCTGGCCGGCGCGGGGCGAGGACATCCCCGACACCTTCTGCTTCGATGAACTGCCCGAGGACTGGGAGCACCTGGAGCCCATTCTCGACGCCGCCATCCGCCGCGTCCCGCAGCTTGAGCACACCGGCCTGCAGGTCTTCTTCAACGGGCCGGAGAGCTTCACGCCCGACGACCGTTATCTGCTGGGCGAGACGCCGGAGGTCCGCAACCTGTTCGTCGCCGCCGGGTTCAACTCCATCGGCATCCAGTCGGCGGGCGGGGCCGGCGTGGTCCTGGCGGACTGGATTGCCGACGGCCATCCGCCCATGGACCTGTGGGACGTCGACATCCGCCGGATGATGCCCTTCCAGCGCAACCGCCGCTACCTGCGCGATCGCACCGTGGAAACCCTGGGCCTGCTCTACGCCATGCACTGGCCGCACCGCCAGCCGGAGACGGCGCGCCCGGTCCGCACCTCCGCTCTGCACGAGCGCCTGGAGGCGGCCGGTGCCTGCTTCGGCGAACTGGCGGGGTGGGAGCGGCCCAACTGGTTCGCGCCCAACGGCGTGGCGCCGGTCTACGAGTACAGCTACGGCCGCCAGAACTGGTTCCCCTACAGCGCCGCCGAGCACCGGGCGGTGCGCGAGGCCGTCAGCCTGTTCGACCAGTCGAGCTTCGCCAAGCTGCTCGTCCAGGGCCGCGATGCGCTGGCGGTTCTGGATCGGCTGTCGACGGCGCGCATGGACGTGCCGGTGGGGCGCGTGGTCTACACGCAATGGCTCAACCCGCGCGGCGGCATCGAGGCCGACGTGACGGTGACGCGCCTGGGCCGCGACCGCTTCATGGTCGTCAGCCCCGGCGCCTGCCAGACCCGCGACCGCGCCTGGGTGGAGCGCCACATCCGCGACGGCGAGGCCTGCGTCGTCACCGACGTGACCAGCGGCATCGCCACCATCGGCCTGATGGGGCCGAACAGCCGCGACCTGATGCAGCGGCTGACCGACGCCGACCTGAGCGACGCGGCCTTCCCCTTCATGACCAGCCAGGAGATCGAGGTGGGCTACGCGCTGGTCCGCGCCGCCCGCGTGACCTACGTCGGCGAGCTGGGGTGGGAACTCTATGTCCCGACCGAATTCGCGCGGGGCGTCTACGATGCCATTATCGCGGCGGCGGGCGATGACCTGGGGCTGACGCACGCGGGGTATCACGCCCTGCATTCCCTGCGGCTTGAAGGCGGCTACCGCAGCTTCGGTCACGACATCAGCGACGAGGACACGCCGCTGGAAGCGGGGCTGGGTTTCACTGTCGCCTGGGACAAGGGGGACTTTATCGGCCGGGATGCGCTTCTGAAGGCGCGGGAGGCCAACCGCGCGCGCGGCGGGCCGACGCGGCGCCTGGTCTCCATCCGCCTGGACGATCCCGAACCGCTCCTCCACCACGAGGAACCGGTCTGGCATGGCGACACCTGCGTCGGCGCCGTGGCCGTCGGCATGTACGGTCACACGCTGGGTGCCGCCGTCGGCCTCGCCTGGATCGAACATCCCGAGGGCGTCACCGCGGAGTGGATCAGTCGGGGCGACTTTCGCGTCGAGATCGCCGGCGTGCGGCATCCGGCGCGCCTGTCGCTGAAGCCATTTTACGACCCGACCCGCGCCCGCGTCCGCGGCTGATTGCAACAACCAGCAAGGGATCGCCATGAGCAGCGCCGACGATACCGCCGTTTCCCCGAGCCTGACGTCGCTGAAGGACGGCTCCACCGACTCAGGCGCCGTCGAGACCTATTACGACGATTGGGCCGGAACCTACGACGACACGCTTGCAAGCTGGGACTATCAGGCGCCCCGTGATGCGGTGGACCAACTCGTGCCGCATCTGGCGGAGGGGGCACGGGTTCTTGATGTCGGCTGCGGGACCGGCCTTGTGGCTGATGCGGTGCTCGGCCGTGGCCGCTATCGGCTGGACGGCATGGATATATCAGCCGCCTCCCTGGCGCTTGCGGAGAAGCGGGGCGGCTACGGGCATCTTGTCCGCCACGACCTGCAGATAGTGCCGCTGCCGATTGCCGATGACGCCTATGATGCCGCCGCCTGTGTGGGCGTGCTGACCTACATCGAGGCGCCCGAGGCCCTGCTGTCCGACATGTGCCGCGTCGTCCGCCCCGGTGGTACCCTGTGCTTCACCCAGCGCACCGACCGCTGGGAGGAAAAGGGCTTCGACGCGCTCCTGGAGCGGATGGAACAGCAGGGCCTGTGGACGGTCCTGACGGTTTCAGAGCCGAAGCCCTACCTGCCGAGCAATTCTGACTACGGCGAGAGCATCAAGGTCATTCACGTCACGTGCCGTGTCCGCTGAGGCTGGCGCTCGTCACTTGCCGGCCGAAGCGTCCAACGGATGCAGCGGGCGGCGTACGAAGCGGTAGGGCAGGCGGGCAAAATCGGGCGAGGCGAGCCCGCCGCTGTCGGCCAGGATGACCTTGCCGGCGATGGGCTCGAAGGCCGCGCGGAAGTGCTGCTGGGACTTCAACGCCACCACGCGCTTGGCCTGCGGGTTGATGCCGTTCGCCAGGAACATCTGGCGGTCGATGGCCTGGACCAGGTTGCTCGTCACCAGGATGTCGATACCGCCGACCCGGAACACCGCGCTGCGCCCGGTGGACTGCCTCATGCCCTTCCACATGGGGCCGTCGCAGACAAAGTTCCCGTCTGACAGATGCGCGACCGTTCCCGTCAGTGTCAGGGGACCGCCGCCCATGGTCCGATCACTGCGGCCGCCGAGCGTGAGCGTGACCTCCGTCCCCAGACCCGCCTCGTGGAGGTGCCGCGCCGCTGCCTCGTCGTAGAGGCCGCCGAACGCCGCGCCTTGCACGCCGTGATCGATCAGGGCGGAGAGCAGGGCGGTGGCGTCGCCGTAGGCACCGTCGCCCGGATTGTCGGAGAAGTCCGCGATGACCAGCGGACCGCGTGACGCATCGAAATCCCGCGCCAGCGCCGCCGCCTCATCCACCGTATAGTAGTGCTCCATCACCCGGTCGCGCGCCTGCCAGATCGTGTCCATCAGGGTCTCGGCAATTTCGCGCGCCTCGGCGGCGTCGCCCGTGGTGGTGACGGTGACGGTGGGGCCGGTCTGTGGCGTGTCGGCGAGCGCGAAGCCCGCGTTGATGCTGACATCCAACACGCCGTCTCGCGTTTCCAGGGACCGCGCCTGCTGGAGCAGCCCCACCATGGGGCCGGTGTCGGTGCGCCCGCCTTCCGCCGCCGTCAGCATGGGGCGGCGGGCCAGGGTCACGCGCGGGCGGCGGCCTGAGTGAAAGACGCTCGCCAGGATGCGGCCGGCCTTGGCGCCGGTCTCGCGCATGTCGACGTGGGGGAAAGTGGCGTAGGAGACCAGCCCGTCGGCCAGGTCCGCCATGCGGTCGGTGACGTTGGCGTGCAGGTCAAGCGTCGCCACCAGAGGCACGTCGCGCCCCAGTTCTTCGCGCAGGGCCGCCATCAGCGCGCCTTCGCCGTCGCGGTCGTCCTCGGTCACCATGGCACCGTGCAGGGAGAGCAGCACGCCGTCGAAGGGGCCCTGGGTGCGGGCGGTTTCCCGAATCGCGCCGGCGAAGTGGGCCCAGGCGGCGCGGGTGACGGGGCCGCTGGGCGTGGCGAAGCAGGCGACGGTGGGCACCACCTCCCACCCCTCGGCCTCGGCAGCGTCGATGAAGCCGGCCACCTCGCTGTTGGTGTCGCGCAGGTCGGACAGGACGGCGTCGCCCTCGAAACAGAAGAACCGCCGGAAGGCGTCGACATCCGTCGGCGTCCGGCAGAACGTGTTCGTCTCGTGCATGAATTGCCCGACCAGAATACGCTTGGGCATGCGCGTCTCCCTGACCCAATGTCGTTTTGGGCCGGGAAGTGGTCCTTGCGGGCGTGTCCTTTTCCTGGCTATGCGTTCTCGCAGCCGATTGCAACCCTTTCCTTTCTCCTCCTTCCAAAGAGGCAGGCGCTCCGGCCCATGTTCGACACCACGATCCGGTACTTCTGCGAGGTCGCCCGGCTGGGCTCCATCCGCCGCGCCGCCGAAAGCCTGAACGTCGCCACATCCGCCCTGTCGCGGCAGATGGCGAACCTGGAGGCGACGCTGGGAACGCCGCTGTTCGAGCGCCATGCCCGCGGCGTCCACCTGACGGAGGCGGGGCGGCTGTTCCACGAGCACGCCCGCGCCACCATGCTGGACCTGGAGCGCGTGCGCGGCGAGATCGACGCCCTGGCCGGGCGCCACCGGGGCCATATCCGCGTCTGCACGGTGGAAGGGCTGATCGGCGACCTGGTCCCGGATGCCGTCGCCGATTTCCGCGCGCGGACACCGGACGTCACGCTCTCGGTGCTGACGGACGGCACCGCCGGCGTGGTGCGCGCGGTGGCGGATGACGCGGTGGATGTGGGGTTCGCCTTTCACCCCCAGCCGCACCGTGACGTGGAGGTCTATCAGGAAGCCGTCCAGCCGCTGCACGTCGTCGTCGCGCCCGAGGCGGGCTTCCGGCTGCCGGCCCGACCGCGCCTGCGGGACCTGATCAACCTGCCGCTCATCATCCCGCCCGACTCCAGCTACGGCGTGCGCCAGTTGATCGACGGCGTGGCGCGGGCCGACTCGCTGGTGCTGCGCCCGGTGCTGACCAGCGATTCCATTACGGGCTTACGCGAAATGGCGGCGCGCGGCCTGGGCGTGACGCTGCTGCCGCTGCCCTCGGTGCACAAGGATGTCCGCGCCGGGCGCCTGCGGGCGGTGCCGCTGGCCGACGCCAACCTGCGCGATGCGCGGGTGGGAATCCTGGTGCGCCGGGGCCGCATCCTGCCGCCCGTCACCCGCGCCTTTCTCAGCCGCGCCGGGCTGCTTCTGGCCGAGTCCTCCAGCACTCCGGCGCCATGAGTGTTGCCGATTTGCGAACGCGGTGACGCGAAATGCTGCTTGTTGCGGAACCCTTGCCGACGCGAGCCTTGATGAGGCCGTGGAGGTGATCCGCGGGCGTGTCCCAGGGGTGCCGTTCCGGAAGGCGGTGGCGCCCGGCATCAAAGCCTTCCCGTGCCGCAGGGCACCAACAACACGAACACGAGGCCGCCGGACAAGGCGGCCGCCGAGGCTCTCATCGTTTACCGGAGGCTTTCGCACATGAACGCATTCGCCCGCACCCTGCTCAGCGGTGTTTTCGCCGGGGCCCTGATGGCCGGCGGTCTGGCCGGCACGGCCGACGCCAAGACCATCAAGATCGCCCACGAGGAACCGGCCGACGCCGAACGCTCCGCCGCGCACATCTCTGCGCTGGTGTTCAAGGACGTCATCGAAAGCCGCTCCAACGGCGAGATGAGCGTCGACATCCACGCCGCCAGCGACCTGGGCAACCAGCGCGAGCGCATGGAGCTGACCAAGAACGACATCATCCAGGTCAACATCGCCTCCATCGGCGGTCTGGCCGGGTTCTACCCCACCATCAACGCCGTCGACCTGCCGTTCGCGCTGCCCAACGTGACGACCGCCTACAAGGTGTTCGACGGTCCCTTCGGCCAGAAGCTCGCCGACGACATGGAGGCCGAGACGGGCCTCAAGCTGCTGGCGGTCAACGCCGGCGGGTTCTACGTGCTGACCAACAGCGAGCGCCCGGTGAAGACGCCGGCGGACATGGAGGGCATCAAGTTCCGCACCATGTCGGTGCCCAGCCACATCGCCATGATGGAAAGCCTGGGCGCGGCCGCCACACCCGTGCCGTGGGACGAGCTTTACAGCGCGCTCCAGACCGGCGTGGTCGAGGGCCAGCACAACCCGATCCCCATCATGGCGATCGGCAACCTGCAGGAAGTGCAGAAGTACGCCACCCTGACCAACCACCTGTTCGGCGCCGACTGGTGGGTGACCAGCAGCGCCTTCTACAGCGGCCTGAGCGACGCCGAGCGTGTCATCTTTGATGATGCCGTGGAGGCCGCGAAGCTGGCGGGCCGGGGTGCCAAGCTCAGCCTGCGGGCCACCGACTTCGGCGTCGGCTTCCTGAAGGACGCGGGCATGGAGGTCTACGCCCCGACGCAGGACGAACTGGCGCAGTTCCGCGAGGCGGCGGTTCCCGCCGTGATGAAGACCATCGAGGAAGACCTGGGCGAGAAGGGCACGGCGCTCGCCAACGACCTGCTGGACGCGGTCGAGGCCGCCCAGGCCGGTCCGGCGCAGAACTGAGGACGGCGCCTGGCGGGCGGCGGAGGACAATCCGCTGCCCGCCGGTCCGTTCTCCATCGCCGCCGCCGTCCGGGAGGTCCCTCCGCATGTCCCGCCTGTCCAAGACCGCCGCCGTCCTGGAGCGCCTGACCATGGTGCCGCTGCTGATCGCGGGCGCCGCCATGGTGGCGATCGTCGTCGCCGGCACCTTCTGGCGCTATGTCCTTGCTGATCCGCTGCTGTGGACCGAGGAAGCGGCGCGCTACCTGATGATCTGGATCGCGCTGATCGGCGCCAGCGTCTGCATCCGCCACGGCGAGCATGTCCGCGTCGAGATGCTGGTCCGCCTGCTGCCGCGCGCCTTGCGTAAGGCTGTGGACGTGGTCGTGGCGGCCTTGATTCTGGTGTTCCTGGGCGTGCTGGTCTGGATCGGCGGCGGCATGGCCCTGGAGGCGACCCGCCAGACCTCGCCGGCGCTGGGCATTCCCATGGCCGTGCCGCTGGCGGTCATTCCGCTGAGCGGCGTGCTCATGGGGCTGCACCTGATCCTGCGCGTGGCGATGCTGGCGACGGGCGAGCGCGCGGGCGTCTTCGACTGGGCCGAGCCCGACCAGGACCACGCGGACTGGGAGGCCGGCCGATGACCTGGTTCATGCTGGGCGCCTTCTTCCTGCTCATGCTCCTGGGCACGCCTGTGGCCTTCGCGCTCGCCGTGACCGCGGTGCTGACCATGGTGCAGATGGACATGCTGTCCATGCTGCGCATCGTGCCGATGAAGTTCTATTCCGGCATCGACCTGTTCAGCCTGATGGCGATGCCGTTCTTCATCCTGGCCGGCGACATCATGAACCGCATCCGCATCACGGATCGGCTGGTGGACCTGGCGAACGTGCTGGTGGGCTGGCTGCGCGGCGGGCTGGCGCATGTGAACATCGTCGTGTCCGTCTTCTTCGCCGGGCTGACGGGGGCCGCCGTCGCCGACACCGCCGCGCTCGGCAAGATGCTGATCCCGGCCATGGAGCGTCAGGGCTACCGCCGGCCCTTCGCCGCCGCCGTGACCGCCGCGTCGTCCATCATCGGGCCGATCATTCCGCCCAGCATCATCATGGTGATCTACGGATCGCTGATGAACGTGTCCATCGCCGGCCTGTTCGCCGCCGGGGTGGTGCCGGGCCTGCTGGTGGGGGTGGGATTGATGGCCTACGTCGCCCTTTCCGCCAGGCGCCTGGACCTGCCGAAGGTGGGCCGCCCGGCCTCGGCGGCGGACGTGGGGCGGGCGTTCAAGCGGGCGCTGCTGCCGCTGATGATGCCCGTCATCATTCTGGGCGGCATCCTGGGCGGGGTGTTCACGCCGACGGAAGCGGCAGCAGTGGCTGTGGTCTTCGCCCTTTTCGTCGGGTTTTTCGTCTATCGCAACCTGTCCTTGAGCGACATGCCGGCGGTGCTGACCGACATGGTGCGGGCCAGCGGCAGCGTGTTCATCATCCTGTCGGCGGCGGCCATCCTGGGCTGGCTGCTGGCGATGGAGCAGGTACCCCAGGCCATCGGCGAGGGATTGCTGGGAATCAGCGAGAACCCGCTGGTGTTCCTGCTGATCGTCAACATCCTGCTGCTGGTCATCGGCATGGTCATGGACATGACGGCGGTGCTCATCATCCTGGGGCCGATCCTGCACCCCATCGCCATGGACCTGGGTATCGACCCGCTGCACTTCGGCATCGTGATGATCGTCAACATCAACCTGGCGCTCATGACGCCGCCGCTCGGCGCCTGCCTGTTCGTCACCTGCACGGTGTCGAAGGTGTCGCTGGAGGTGCTGTCGCGGGAAATCCTGCCCTTCCTGCTGGTGGTGATCGGCGTGCTGGGGCTGGTGACATCCGTGCCGGCCCTGTCCACCACCCTGCCGCGCCTGCTCGGGTTCGGGTGACGCGACGGGTTTCCTTCACAACACAGAGGACTTGAGATGACGGTCAAGATCGCCCTGTGGGGCGTCGGCGCCATGGCCTTGCGCATGGCCGACATGCTGCTCGACCGCTCCGGCGTCGCCATCGTCGGCGCCATCGACCGCCACCCGGACAAGGTGGGGCGGGATGTGGCCGAACTGGCAGGGCGCGCGGAGCCCTCCGGCGCCGTCGTGTCCGAGGACGCCGATGCCGTACTCGCCCGCCAGCCGGACATCGTGCTGCACGCCACCGACAGCTTCCTGGCCGCCGTCGCGCCGGACCTTCGGCGGGCGGTGGAGGCAGGCGCCGACGTCATCACCATCGCCGAGGAAATGGCCTTTCCCTGGGCCGCCGATCCGGTGGTGGCGCAGGGGCTGGACGCCGCCGCCCGCGCCTCCGGGGTCTCCGTGCTGGGAACGGGGGTCAACCCCGGCTTCGTCATGGACAGCCTGGTTCTGGCGCTGACCGGTGCCTGTGCCTCCGTCAAGAGCCTCCACGTCAGCCGCGTCAACGACCTGTCGCAGTTCGGCCCGACGGTCATGCGCACCCAGGGCGTCGGCCTGTCGCCGGAAGCCTTCGCGGCAGGCGTGGCGGATGGCTCCGTCGTGGGGCATGTGGGCTTTCCGCAGTCGGTGGGCATGATCGCCACCGCGCTCGGCTGGTCCATCGACCGGGTGGAGGAGACGCGCGCGCCCATCATCTCCGACGTTCGCCGCGAGACGCCGCATGTGACGGTGGAGCCGGGCATGGTCGCCGGCTGCCGCCATGTCGCCACCGGCTACAGCGGCGATAGGGCGGTGATCGTGCTGGAACACCCGCAGCAGGTTCGGCCCGAGGCGGCCGGGGTGGAGACGGGCGACACCATCCGCATCGACGGCGCGCCCCCCATTCATATGGCCTCGGCGCCCGAAATTCCCGGCGGCGCGGCCACGGCGGCGCTGGCCGTCAACATGATCCCGCGCGTCCTGGCGGCGGCGCCCGGCGTGACGACCATGGCCGACCTGCCGATCCCCACGGCCTGGACCGCCCTTGATCCGCAATCCGCAGCACGGAGGAACGCATGACCGACACGGCGACACGCGGCGAGTGGGTCCGCATCCACTGGCTTGTGCTGGAGGCGGGCGACCGCGCCCCCAACCTGCCCGACGACACCCGCGCCGTGCCGCTGGAGGCGCGCGCCAAGGGCTTCCTGCTGGACGGGACGGCGCGCATCGGCGACCGGGTGTGCATCCGCACGCTCATCGGCCGGGACCTGGAGGGCCGCATGGAGGCCATCAACCCGGAATTCGGCCATGACTTCGGTCGTGCCGTGCCCGAGTTGCTGGCCGTCGGCCCGGAACTGCGCCGCATCCTGCAGGAGAGCCCGCGATGAAGGATTTCCGCTACGCCGCCATCATGGGCCGCAAGCTCGACATCATGCGCAACGCACTGGGCGTCGACTACGGCCCCTTCATGACCCGCCCCGTCGCCTTCGACTACGAGGGGCTGATGGGGCTGGTGGACTACTCCATCGACGAGGTCCGCGCCATCCAGCGCAAGCACGGCGTCGGCAACACGCCGCTGCTGGAACTGCGAAACATCACCCGGCTCGCCCGCGCCACCTCGCCCAAGGGCAAGGGCGCGCGCATCTTCGTCAAGGACGAGGCCGCCAACCCCTCGGGCAGCTACAAGGCGCGGCGGGCGTCGCTGTCCGTCCACCACGCCCAGGCGTGCGGCTACAAGGGTGCGGTCTCGGCCACCAGCGGCAACTACGGCGCCGCCGTCGCCTCGCAGTGCGCCATGCGCGGGATGGACGCCATCGTGGTCCAGGAGGTGTTCGACAGCCGGGGCGTCGGCCAGCCCGAAATCCTGGAGAAGGGTCGCAAGTGCGACGCCTACGGCGCGGAAGTGCTTCAGCTTTCCGTGGGGCCGGAGCTGTTCTACACCTTCCTGCGCGTGCTGGAGGAAACGGGCTACTTCAACGCCTCGCTCTATACGCCCTTCGCCATCGCGGGCGTGGAGCCGCTGGGGTATGAACTGGTGGAGCAGACCACCGAGATGACCGGCCGGGCGCCGGACGTGGTCGTCTGCACCCATGCCGGCGGCGGCAACCTGACCGGCACCGCACGCGGCCTGCGCAAGGCAGGCGCTGAGGATACACAGGTGGTCGGGGCCAGCGTCGACCTGTCGGGCCTGCACATGGCGAGCGACACCGACTTCAACCGCAAGCACTTCACCACCGGCCACACAGGCTTCGGCGTGCCCTTCGCCACCTGGCCGGACCGGGCCGACGTGCCGCGCAACGCCGCGCGCGTGCTGCGCTACATGGACCGCTACGTCCTGGTGAAGCAGGGCGAGGTCTTCTACATGACCGAAGCGCTCGCGCAACTGGAGGGGCTGGAGCGCGGCCCAGCCGGCAACACCTCGCTCGCCGCAGCCTTCGCCCTGGCCCGCGAGATGGACGAGGACCAGACCATCGTGGTGCAGGAGACCGAATACACCGGGGCGGGCAAGCACCCCACGGCGCAGCTTACCTTCGCGCGCGCCAACGGCATTACCATCCGGCGCGGCGACCCCGAGGAGGAGCGGCCGGGCCACGACGTCATCATTCCTGAACGGCCGGAGCAGATCGCGCTGCGCGACTTCGACCTGGACCGCGCGCGGGCATCGCTTGTCCGCAAGGCGGCGGAACAGGCGCGGCAGGCCGATCCCGGGTGGGCGGCCGATGACGTGGACGTCGCCTTCCTGGCGGAGGAAACCCGGCTGGCGCCGGACGCCGTCTCCCGCTTGCTGTCCCAGCGGGATTGACGGGCAGGGGGCTCAGGCCGAGGCCGCCTGCGTAGCCGCCTCGGCCACCACCACCCTTATGCCCAGGCGTTCGAGGGTGGTCGCCAGCGCCCCTGACGGCGGGCGGTCGACGACAACGCCCGTCAGCGCATCCAGCGGCGCGACGATCTCCAGCAGGCGCCGGCCGAACTTGCTGTGGTCGACCAGGAGCCACGTCTCTTCCGCCCGCTCCAGCATGGTTCTCTTGACCCAGGCGGCGCCGCGGTTGGCGTCGCAGAAGCCGTCCGCCGCCATGCCGCTGGCGCCGATGAACGCCTTGTTGGCATGAAAGCGGCGCAGGAAGTCCACCGTGTCGGTGCCGAAGACACTCGCCTCCCGCTCATCGAACTCGCCGGGACACACGACGATGCGGAACCTGCGCTTTCCCAGTTCAGCCGCCACGGGATGGCAGTTCGTGACGACGGTCAGCCCCAGGTCTCCATTGCCCAGGTCACCGTTGCCCAGATGCCGCGCCAGTTGCAGCGTCGTCGAGCCGGCGTCGATCATCACGACCTCACCGGCCGCGACCAGGGACGCCGCCGCCGCGCCGATCGTGGCCCGTTCTTCGACGTACTCGCTGCCGCGCTCGTGGTGCGACGGCTGCACGCCCATGGGCCGGGCCGAGGCGCCGCCGTAGGCACGGGAGACCAACCCCATCGCGCTGAGGGCGTCTAGGTCGCGGCGGATCGTTTCCGTCGTCACATCGAACGTCTCGGCCAGATCCGAGATGCGGACGTGCGGGCTGATCCGCAACTCGGCGAGGATACGCTCGCGCCGCGCGTCCTTTCTGAGCTTGCCGCTCATGGCCCCACCATCGGGGTGGCACCGGCCCGCATGATGCGCGGCCGGTCCCGTCCCGTCGGCAGCCGCATCCGGTGCGCGGCGCAAGACATCTCCGACCCTCCGGCGATTTTCTGGAGCCCCGATTGTGGCGGAGAAAATATTGCGATCGCAACATCGCTTTTTGGCATAGGCAAAAATCTCCGCATACTCGTGTTGCGGAAACCAACTTTCGCGGTTTAGAGTTTTGGATGTTGCAGTTTTATGACACCCGGCGCCGCCGGGTGGTCCAACGACAAAAAACCACTCCAAGAAACCACCGCGAGGAAACGATGCTGCATCCCTTTCGCCTGAACAGAACGACCGGTCCGGCGCTCACCTCGGTGATGGCGGCGGCGCTGCTCGCGACCGCCGTCGGCGCCTCCGACGCGCGGGCGCAGGATTGCCCGAACCGGGGCGACCTGGACGCCCAGTACTGCGATGCCGACGGCGACCTGGTGGCCGACGCGCCCTCCGACCCGTCCCAACTCGTCAACCCGGACACGCTGGTCTTCGCCTACACGCCGGTCGAGGACCCGGCCATCTATGAGGACATCTGGCAGCCGTTCATCGACCACCTGGAAGAGGTGACGGGCAAGGACGTGCACTTCTTCGCGGTGCAGTCCAACTCGGCGGAAGTGGAGGCCATGCGCAGCGGCCGCCTGCACATCGCCGGCTTCTCCACCGGCCCGACGCCGTTCGCCGTCAACTTGGCGGGGGCGGTGCCCTTCGCACTGATGGGGGCGGACGACGGCCGGTTCGGCTACACGCTGCAGCTCTACACCCGCAAGGACAGCGGCATCGACAAGATGGAGGACCTGAAGGGCAAGCGGGTCGCGCACACCTCTCCCACCTCCAACTCAGGCAACCAGGCGCCGCGCGCCCTGTTCCCCAAGGAAGGCATCGTGCCGGGCGAGGACTATGAGGTCAGCTATTCCGGCTCCCACGACCAGTCCATGCTGGGGGTCGTCGCGGGCGACTACGATGCCGCGCCGGTGGCGTCGGAAGTGGTCGACCGCATGGCGGACCGCGGCCTCTACGATCCCGAAGAGGTGAAAATCATCTACGAATCCAAGCCCTTCCCGACCACCTCCTACACCTATGCCCACAACCTGGCGCCGGAGCTGAAGGAGAAGATCGAGGAAGCCTTCTTCACCTTCGACATGGAAGGCACCGAGCTGGGCGAAGAGTTCACCGGCGTCACCAAGTTCATTCCCATCAGCTACAAGGACGACTGGGAGGTCATCCGCGACATCCAGGCCGCCAACGGCGTCACCTATACGCCGGAAAACCTGCAGTGACTTGATGCGCGTCGATGATTGAAATCATCGACGCTGCGTTCACTCGGCACGCAGCCTCACGCGCCATTAGGCGCGGCGGCCAGTCGGCCTTGCCGGACGACAACCATACGACTTCGTGTGTCGTCCGGAATCAACCCCTTGGGACCGGCGCGGGCCTCTCCTCCCTGGCCCGCGCCGCGTCTGTTTCCGGAGGCGGCACATGCTGCGAATCAAGGACCTGGTGAAGCGCTACGGCAACGATAAGCCGGTGCTCAAGAACCTCAACCTGGAGGTTCCGGGGGAAAGCGTGGTGTCCATCATCGGCGCGTCGGGGGCGGGCAAGAGCACGCTCCTGCGCTGCATCAACCGGCTGGTGGAGCCCAGCGCCGGCAGCATCACCCTGAACGGCATGGAACTGACCGGCCTGAGCAGCGGCCAGCTGCGCAAGGCGCGGCGGCGCATCGGCATGATCTTCCAGGGCTTCAACCTGGTCGATCGCCTGACGGTCATGGAAAACGTCCAGTCCGGCCGGCTGGGCTACATTCCCACATGGCGGGCGGCCCTGCGGCGCTATCCGCAGGACGACATCGACCGCGCCTTCCACCTGATGGAGCGCGTCGGCATCGCCCACTACGCCAACAAGCGGGCCGACGAGCTTTCGGGCGGCGAGCGGCAGCGCGTGGGCGTGGTGCGGGCGCTGATGCAGGAGCCTGAAATCCTGCTGGCCGACGAGCCGACGGCCTCGCTCGACCCCAAGACATCGCGCCAGATCATGGAACTGTTGCAGGCCCTGGCGGCGGAGCTTCGCCTGCCGGTCCTCATCAACATCCACAACGTGACGGAGGCCCGCGAGTTCACCCAGCGCATCGTCGGGATGCGCTACGGGCGGATCATCTTCGACGGAGATCCCGCGGCGCTGGACAACGACGCGATGGACGAAATCTACGCCGGCGTGCCCGCCGCCGAACGCGAGGAGGCCGAGCACACCGGCCATCTTCGGGAGGTCGCCGCGCGATGACCGACGCTCCCTCCGCCACGGGCGGGGCCGCGCCGGCCGAGGATCGTCCTCGCGCCTGGCGCAAGCCGCCCTTCATCGCCAACCCCTGGGTCCGCTGGGGGATCATCGCCCTGACCACCGCCTATGTGGTCTGGGCGGTATCCACCCTGCCGTTCGACTGGCAGCGGATCCAGGACGGCATTCCGCGTGCTATCCGAATCTTCAAAGGCGCGTTTCCGCCGAGCTTCGAGCGGTCCGGCCTGCTGATCGAGGGTTTCCTGGAAAGCATCAAGATCGCCATCGTCGCGACGCTGCTGGGCATCGGGCTGAGCGTGCCCATCGCCTTCATGGCCGCCCGCAACATCGCGCCGAAGCCGGTCTATGCGGTGGGGCGCGCGACCATCATCGTGGCGCGCAGCTTCCATCCCGTCATCGTGGCGATCCTGTTCGTCAAGGCGGTGGGGTTCGGGCCGTTGGCCGGCATCCTGACCCTGACCGTCTATTCCATCGGTTTCGTCGCCAAGATGCTGGCCGAGCGCATAGAGGAAATCGACTGGGGGCAGGTGGAGGCCCTGCGCGCCGCCGGCGCGGCGACGGGCATCACGCTGCTCTATGCCGTCATCCCGCAGATCATGCCGCGCCAGATCGGCCTGAGCATCTATCAACTCGACAGCAACCTGCGCGCCTCGGCCGTGGTGGGTATCGTGGGCGCGGGCGGTATCGGCGCGACGCTGATGAACGCCTTCGGGCGCTACGACTACGACTTCGCGCTCGCCATCACCCTTTGCATCATCGGCGTCATCCTGGTCAGCGAGGCCGTCAGCGGCCGCATCCGGAGGAACATATGGTAACGGCCACACCCACCCAGACCGGAGGCGGCGGCGGACCGGACGCCGTCGCGGCCCGCGCCTGGAGCCGCCACTCCCCGCGCGAGCGCTGGACGCGGCTGGTCGTCATGGCGCTGGTCGCCGGCGCGGCCTTCTGGTCGCTGTCGACCATCAACGTCTTCTGGCCATGGCTGTGGGACGCGCCGCAGCAGATGGGCGACCTGTTCGGCCGCATGGTGCCGCCGGACTTCACCCAGTGGCGCGGCATTGCCTGGGCGCTGGTTGAGACGGTGAACATCGCCACCATCGCCACGTTCTTCGCCGTGTTCCTGTCGCTGCCCGTTGCCTTGATCGCGGCCCAGAACACCACCCCCAACAAGGCGACCCTGTGGCTGGGCCGGTTCATCCTCGTCTCCAGCCGGTCGGTCAACACCATCATCTGGGCGCTGCTGTTCGTCGCGGTCTTCGGGCCCGGTGTTCTGGCCGGCATCCTGGCGATCATCTTCCGCTCGCTGGGCTTTCTGGGGAAGCTGGTGGGCGAGGCGATCGAGGAAATCGACCGCAAGCCCATCGAGGCGCTGGAGGCGACGGGGGCGTCGCGCATGAAGATCCTGCTCTACGGCGTGGTGCCGCAGGTGATGCCCACGTTCTTCGCCGTGTCGATCCTGCGCTGGGACATCAATCTGCGGGAGTCCACCGTGCTGGGCCTGGTCGGGGCCGGCGGCATCGGCATCATCCTGCAGGGCGCCATCGACACCTTCGCCTGGCAGACGGTGGCCACGATCCTGCTCGCCATCATCGTGCTGGTGCTGGCGGGCGAGGCGGTGGCGGCTTGGCTTCGGAAGAAGGTGATTTGAGGTCAGGGCCCAGCCCGGAGCGCCGGGTTGGGCCGACCCGGCTTTGTCGCGGCGGGCCGAGCCGCGGCGGTGCGACGAGCCACTGCGCCAGATCGACGGCCCCGGCGACGGCGGCCTGCAGAAGCCGGACGATCCTGCGGGCGAGAGAGGCGGCCCTCCTTACGGGCCGCCTCGCCGTCGGAGTCTTCAGGGATGTGGGGCATCCCGGTGGTACTAACGACGAAAGCGGCCGCCGGGGCGTCCGCTTCTCGAGGACTTCCGCGGCTTTCAGCGCGGATTTGCCTGGGCGACCAGGATGCCCAGCAAGCCGTTCCTACGCTGCGAAAACCGCGGATTTCCTGGCGGTCGCTCTGGGAATCTGCAGCGGATGTGGAGCATGCGCGCGGGGATGTCCAGGCAGACGATCAGAAGCATTTGAGAACGCCGCCTCGGCGCCCGGCGCGACCGAGATCAGGATCTGACGTCGCGGCGCGATCCGGGTTCTGCCAGGGACGCTCAGCCCGCCCGTAGCCGCGCAAGGAAGCGCTGCGTCCTTTGTTCCTGCGGATTGTCGAAAAAGGGTTTCGCGGGTCCCTGCTCAACGATCCGGCCGCCCTCCATGAAGATCACCCGGTCGGCGACATCGCGGGCGAAGGCCATTTCGTGGGTGACGATGACCATGGTGCGGTGCTCCGCCGCCAAGCCGCGAATGACTGCCAGCACTTCCCCGACCAGTTCCGGGTCGAGCGCGCTCGTCGGTTCGTCGAAGAGCAGCACGTCGGGTTCCATGGCCAGCGCACGGGCGATGGCGACGCGCTGCTGCTGGCCGCCCGACAGGCTGGCGGGGTAGGCGTCGGCCTTCTCCGCCAGGCCCACGCGCGTAAGAACATCGCGGCCCTTTTGCTCCGCCTCGGCGCGCGACGAGCCCTTCACCACCACCGGCCCCTCGGTGACGTTGCCGAGGGCCGTGCGGTGGGGGAACAGGTTGAAGGTCTGGAACACGAAGCCGACGTGCTGGCGCAGCGCCCGCACCGCCGCCTTCTGCCGCGACAACGGCCGGTCGCCCTCGACGGTGATGGCGCCGACCCGGATGCTCCCGCCGTCGGGCGTCTCCAGGCAGTTGAGCAGGCGAAGCAGCGTCGTCTTGCCTGATCCGCTGGGCCCGATGACGGCCACCACCTCGCCCTTGTCCACGGTCAGGTCGACGCCGTCCAGAACGACGGTCTCTCCGAAGCGTTTGGTCAGGCCGGTCGCCTCGATCATGCTCATGGCGTCAAACCCTCACATGACGGGTGGCGCGGGCTTCCATGCGGTGCTGCCCCCACGACAGCGCCGTCGACAGCACCCAGTAGAGGGCGGCGGCGGCCAGATACATGGTGAAGACCTCGTAGGTGCGGGCGGTGATGAGCTGCGCCTGGCGGAACAGTTCCGGCACCTGGATGGTGGCGGCCAGCGAGGTGTCCTTGACCAGGCTGACGAAGCTGTTGCCGAGCGCCGGCAGGGCGACGCGGGCGGCCTGGGGCAGGATGGTCCGGCGCATGGTCTGGGCCGGCGTCATGCCGATGCTGTAGCTGGCCTCCCACTGGCCCCGGTCGATGGAGGCGATGGCGCCGCGCAGGATTTCCGACGTGTACGCCGCCATGTTCAGCGAAAAGCCGATCAGCGCGGACGGAATGGGATCAAGCCGGATGCCGGCCTGGGGCAGCCCGTAGTAGATGATGAACAACTGCACCAGCAGCGGCGTGCCCCGGATGAACGACACGTAGACGCGCGCCGGCCAGCGCAGCAGCTTCAGCGGCGACAGGCGCATCAGCGCCAGGAGGAAGCCGAGCACCAGCCCGCAGGCCATGCCGCCGATGCTGAGCACGACGGTATAGGCGGCCCCCTTCAGCAGGAAGGGAGCCGCCTGGGCCAACGAGGCGAGGACGCCGTCCATGGTCTTACTGGGTCACGTCGGAGCCGAACCACTCCTTGGAGATTTCGGCCAGCTCGCCGCTCTGGCGCAGGTCGTCGATGGCCTGATCCAGGGCGGCCAGAAGCTCCGGGTTGTCCTTGCGGATGGCGACGCCCATGCGCTGCTTGGAGAACGGCTCGCCGGCGGCGACCACGGCGCCGTCCGAGCGGCGCAGCAGGTAGCCGGCCATCAGGCGGTCGTTGAGCAGCGCGTCGATGCGGCCGACCCGCAGGTCCTGAAGCGAGGCGACGTTGTCGTCATAGGTGCGGACATCGGCGCCCGGCGCGTTCTCGCGCAGCCAGTCCTCGTAGTTGCTGCCGAGCCCGACGCCGACAGCCTGGCCTTCCAGCGCCTCGGGCGTGGTCAGTTCATCCGCCTTGTCCTCGGTGGTGATGATCTGGATGCCCGACACCGTATAGGGCTGGGTGAAGTCGTACTTCTCCTGCCGCTCCGGCGTGATGGTGACCTGGTTCATGATGGCGTCGAAGCGCTCGGAGTCCAGGCCGGCGAGCATGCCGTCCCACTTGGTCGGAACGAACTCGGCCTCCACGCCCATTTCCTCGGCGACAGCCTTGGCGAAATCGATCTCGAACCCGACCAGGTTGCCCTGTTCGTCGGTGTAGTTGAACGGCGGATAGGTGCCCTCCACGCCGATGCGGATGGTGCCGCGCTCCTTGATCTGGTCGAGCAGGCTGGCGTCCTGGGCGGCGGCGGAGGTGGCGGCGCCGAAGCCCATGCCGGCGAGAACGACAACGGAGAGAAGGCCGCGCAGGCGGGGGAAATGCATGTCCGTCTCCTGGTGTTGATGCGGGTAGTGGCGGCGGCCGGGCCGGCACTCCCTTTGTCTCAGGGCTCCATCAGATAATGTGACATCCACAAACTGTCAAATGTTCATGATGAACAGATGGTCTGTGTATAAAGGCCGGGGTTCGCGGAGCCGCCAAGAACGGAAGCTACATCTTCTCCTTGATGCCCTTGCGGATCAGCCACCAGTTGCCATTCGGCGCAGATGTCCCCCAGCGTGCAGCCAGATCGCGCAGGCAAAAGCGATGACGAGCGAAGCGACCGACAACCAGTGCATCCAGGCGGTAGTCATGCGTCTCCTCCGTTGTTCGAGGCCGGAACGGAGGAGGCGCTGACGCTTGCGAACAGGTCAGCGAGGGGCGATCACGTCACCCGCAGCCACGTCATCATGCCGCCGGCGGAGTGCTCCAGCATGTGGCAGTGGAGCAGCCATTTGCCCGGTTCCTCGGCCACGAAGGCGATGCGCATGGTTTCGCCGCTGCCCATCAGTTCGCCGTCGCGCCAGGGGGCGTCCGGAACCGGCCGACCGTTGCGCTCGACGATGCGGAAGTGGTGGCCGTGCAGGTGCAT